>NZ_JAAALB010000061.1 GCF_009905545.1 Cellulophaga sp. BC115SP
CCAAATCAAACTATTTTACTATTTTGATTACTTTAACTTGGCTAAAACTCAGGGCAACCTATTTTAGGCAAGGACAATTTCTAACTATTTCTGATTTCTGATTTTGGATTTTTGATTTAGAAATAAAGAAATATACCTTCATTTCTTGCAAAATATAGAAGCTTACACTTCCGAAATCCAACATCAGATATCCGAAATCAAAACAATTGCTCGCCTCAAACTCTTATTTCACTCATATCTTTATAGGTCTTTACTAATTCTGAAATAGTCAAAATCGGCAGAACCTCCTATTTCTTTGGTGGCATAATTAAATAGGCCAAATCGATAACCCATAAAATGCGGCAGGGTATATTTCATCTTAAGAGGTTCTCCTATCTTAATCCAATTTTTTCCATCGAGACTGTAGTAAAATACCGCAATATCTTTCAGATCTGTAAAATCACAGGAAGCTTTTAGATAAACTTGGTTTTGAGTAATAGCTACATTTTCGATTTCAACAGGCTTTCCCGTATTGGCACTTACCATTATGATTGATTTTTTGCCATTCTTAACTTTCACCCCTACTTGTCCAAAAATCTTTTGTAATAAACTTAATCCAGCAAAGTCGCCCTCTTTCATATTTGAAACGTCAAGTAAAACGCTACCCGAACAAGTTGGACCAAAAGTTCTCTGTGTTAATGTATTTCTTGCCAATAAATACGACGTATCTATACGAGCAGTTTTGAGACGTAAAAAACCTTTTCGTTCGGTAAGGCTCCAAAGTTTGTGTTCAGGATTATGGTTCCATTGCCAAACTAGCGGCAACGAAGGTTCTCCTTTTTTACGCGTAAACTCATCAGAGTTTACCAAATGTGGAATTAAACCTTTGCTTGCTGGCAAATCGAGTGTGGCAGGAACTTTACCATTCTCGCCCAATACTGGCCAGCCATTTTCCCAAGTTACAGGTACCCAATAAGGAATGCGACCGACGGCACCGTAATCTCTAAACAAATAAGAGAACCATTTTCCATCTGGAGTATCAATCAAGCCTCCTTGCGCAACGCCTTTGTCTTGAAATGCCACTTTGCCTTCCCATGGTCCTGTAATTTTATCCGCACGGTGAACTACAACGGTGCGCATACCACCTTTCGGCCAAGCAATATTAAACAAATAGTATTTCCCATTTACTTTGAATAGCTGAGACCCCTCAGAAGGTAAGCCAAGGGTTCCAGCAGGTGCACTTGCATTTTCGATTAGCACCTGAGGAGTAGCCCCTTCTTTCACCCCAGAAACATCACTCTTAAGTTCAATTATATTTAATTTTCCTCCACCATAAATTAAATACACCTTGTCATCGTCAAAGAATAAGGTATGATCATGATAGGATGGTGAAAAAGAATGGACTTTCCAAGGTCCTTTTTCTATATTTTTTGTAGTAAAAACGTAAGTTTTATTGGTCGTTTGAGCAAACGTGGTTACATAGTAGGTACCTCGGTGAAATCTTAGACTACTTGCCCAAGAACCACGTCCGTAGGTACTTTTCCCATTCGTTAAATTCAGCTCATCAATAGTGGCAAGTGTATCAATAGGATAACTCACCAACTGCCAATTCACTAAATCTTTGGATTTCATAATGGGTACATTTGGTACCATGTGCATGGTAGTGCTACTCATGTAATAGGTATCACCTACCCGTATCATCGACATGTCGGGCACATCTGCAAAAATAATTGGATTCTGTGCTTTTTCTGTTTGTGCAGTCGCCCAAAGGTTTATAAATAGGAAAAAAGAGGTAACAATTTTTTTTAACATAAATCGGTCTTTTTTTACAATGTGTCAATTTGACACTTTTAGAGGTAAAATAAAAGGCATGTCGATGACAGCCTTGATTAAAAATTATAATGAACAAAGTTAAAAAGGTTATTAGGATAAAGCAAATATTTTGAAATATTATTATTCATATATTTTATTATCTTTTTGTTTGTTTAGCAAAAAGTATTCGGTAGATATGAATAAAACGTAACTTTACTTCGTAATTAGCCATGTAACAGTACTAAACCCTGTTATTTTAGAAAATGAGTCAGAGAAGAATCACCATATATGATTTGGCAAGAGCCATGGGAATTTCGGCATCTTATGTGTCGAGAGCCCTAAATGAACACCCTTCTATCAATCCAGAAGTAGTGGCTGCGGTAAAGAAAAAAGCCAAAGAATTGAATTTTAAGCTTAATTCGCACGCCGCCAATTTGCGTCAAGGTTCGTCCAAAACCCTTGGTGTAATTGTACCGCATATTAATCAGAGTTTTTTCTCTGAAATTATTGCAGGAATTGAAGAAATCTGTTTCGAACATAATCACAGTCTTATAATTTGTCAAACGCATGAATCTTTCCAACGTGAAAGTATGGCTATAGACACCTTGGTTCGGCAAAATGTAGACTGTATTATTCTCTCAGTGGCGGCTGAAACTACCACAACCGAACATTTGGAAAACATCGCGCAGCATAACATTCCTTTAATTCAAATTGATCGTTATCTCGACCAACTAAATAGCTGTAAAGTTCTAAATGACAACAAAAAAGCAGCGTATGATGTCATGCAAAGTCTTTTTGGTCAAGGATATAAACGCATTGCTTTTTTGGGTGGTCCTACCCACCTAACTACTTTCAAACAACGACGTGATGGTTTTCTGCAAGCTTGGGAAGATTCAGATTTTTCGGCACAAGCCCCCCTATTGTTTGATGATGTTTTTGATTTGAGTGTTGTTACCGAAGTGATAGACCAGCTTTTAAAGGATACAAATAGACCCGATGCAATTTTTACTGTGTCAGACCATCAATCAGTAGCTGTCTTACAAAAAGCAGAATCACTGGGTATCCGAGTGCCCCAAGATTTGGGCATTTTTGGTTTTGCCAACGAAACCTTCACTGCTATTATGAATCCTTCCCTATCTTCTGTTGATCAAAAAAGTAAGGAATTAGGTATCAGAGCAGCCCGTGTTTATTTTGACGATATTCGTAAAAATAATGGTATCCCTAAAATCAATGAGGTGATTCTGGAAACAGAGTTGATGACTAGACAGAGTTCGACGAGGAGGTAAAGTTTGAAAATGTGTTGTCCCTAATTAAGTGATTATTTTTAATCTATATTTTATACTTAGAAGCACTTTACTTTGCGTTTCATGATGTATCATTCTAAATTACAGCATAAAAAATGCGTTCGAAATGGCTTTCTTGAACGCATTTTTTAATTAATAGCTAATACTAATATTTTGATGCCTTTTTCCAATAAACACAAACAAGTAAGACATTGGAGCTCTACAGATGAAAATAGTCACTCAATCTCAATTCACTCAATTATTTCTCACCTATTCTCCGTAAATCAATTTAGCCTTCAGAACAAATTTCTTATTTTGAACCTTTGCCATTTTTTCAGAAAGTATGCCACAGTCTAATAAGTTATCGGGGTTTGTTCTACGACCTGTGTAGACATTGATGAGCAATTCTAAGTCTTTACCCGTGACAGAATCTAAGGTACTTTTTTTCACCTTAATATTTTCAAATCTAGCCACTCGCTGCCCCATCAATTCGATTTCTTTACCAGCAATGCCACCTTCTGCCCACTCTTGCATATTGGGAGAATTTGGGTCAATCGGAATCCCTGAAAAAGAGGCAGACACGATTATGCTTTCCTTATCCTTTTCGATTTTAGCCTCAGCCTTTGGACTCAACTCAACTTCAATTTCAAAACTAGGTATTACTACTGAGTCGCCTTCTACACGATAAATACCATCATAAACGGGTTTAGGAGCCAGTTTAGCAGCTTTCAGAGAATCCTCTTTATTTACTTCTGTTTTATCTTTAAAATTGGAACAACGTACAAATAAGCCCGTCAATATTAAGCAGTAGATTATCGTCGATTTTTTCATAGTATGTGAATGTTGATTTTTGGCAAAATAATTAAATTCCCAATTCGGGGATTCGTAACACCTATTTTATTTTGAGACAATTGAGTAAATGACATAAAAACGCCTTCCGTCACGATATAGTATCTTAGACGAAAGGCGTTGCATTGTATTGATTTTAAAAAAATTGAAACCGCTTAGTTACAAAAGGTTACTTTCTCTTCAAACGAATTACTGTCAACGAATGTGCAGGAAGATTGGTTGAAAAACTTGGAGCAACCGACTGTTTACTTTCCACAGGCGTTACTTTGGTATCTTTTAAATTGCCTGCAAGGGTAATTTTAAGCGCTTCTGGGAGATAATCGAATTCCTTCAAATTCAATTTAGTATCAACCGAAGTTGGCAATACATTCACCAATTTGATAATCAAATCTCTGGTTTTGCTGTCTTCAACAACCGAAACAGAAATTCGTTTTTTAAGATATGAATCATTGTCTGACAACTCCAACTGGCTCGCAATATAGCTTTCTCCAGCGTGAACGCCATATAGCTTTTGAACTTCATAATCTACCGTAGTTTTTACTTCGGTATTATTGAAGAAAATCAAGTCAGGTTTCCATTGAGTATGTCCTTCTTTTGCCAATAACGGTGCATACGACGACATACTTACCACATCGCCATTACGCTCAAGACTGTTCAAATGTAGTGCCTCAACCAAGGAAGTATGCAAATTATTGGCTCTTCCACCGATATGTGCTGCGTATTCGCCCAAGTAAACTTTAGATTTACTACGGTCATAGTTGTCGTAATAATCTTGGTTATTGATAAACCAGCCTGGCGATTGATAATAATGCTCATCGACCATCGGAATATTGATTTCATTCGCTAATTTCCAGCCTTCTACATAATCAGTTCCCTCCGACCACGGTCCAACGGTGCCTATTACAACAATCTCTGGATATTTTGCTTTGATAGCTTTAAAAATCATTCTGAAGCGTTCTTCAAACAAATCTGTTATCAAATCTTCGTTTCCAATGCCAATGTATTTCAAGTTAAATGGCTTGATATGACCATTCATGGCACGCACTTTACCCCATTTGGTAGTCAAGTCGCCATTTGCCCATTCAATTAAGTCTAAAATATCTTGGATATAGCTATCCATTTGTTCCATCGGGATACCACCTTG
The DNA here is from genome assembly GCF_009905545.1 of Cellulophaga sp. BC115SP. Lineage (GTDB taxonomy): Bacteria > Bacteroidota > Bacteroidia > Cytophagales > Spirosomataceae > Flectobacillus > Flectobacillus rivi. Next base: position 5,068 of record NZ_JAAALB010000061.1, read on the forward strand.
TTGTCCAGCGCCACCCACACTTGAGTTTTGGCAACAAACGCCTGCCGCAATCACTGGTAAAGGTTGGGCTCCTATATCTTCACAAAATTGAAAATATTCGCCATAACCAATACCCATACTTTGGTGGTAGCCCCAAAGGTTAAACATTGGTTTGCGCTCTTCTAACTTTCCAATCGTATTTTTCCATTTGTAAATATTATCCAAACCATTCCCGTGCGCCACACAGCCTCCAGGGAATCTTACAAAACGTGGATGAAGGTCGGCAAGTGCCTGTGCAATATCCGCTCTAAGTCCATTGCGACGACCTTTGAAGGTATTTTTCGGAAAAAGCGAAATCATATCTAAGGCATATTGCCCAGCGGTTTCTGGAACAATCGATAACTCAGCATTAGCGGTTGACTCCTTAACCAATAAACTAATTTCATACTTCTGCCAAACATTTCCTTTCACATTCACAGCACCTTCAGCGAAAACTTTGCCCAAGGCATCCTTCAACTGAATCGAAAGTTTGCTGTTTTTTCCAGTGATATTTTTGGCAAATAAAGAGAAATAATAACCTTCTCCAGCCTTCAATGCAATACCTTCATAACCTTCGGAAACTAGAGCATCGCCTTTTTGTGTGGTAGTCAATACGGCAAAGTGAGCATTGTTATAATGAATTGGACGTATAGAGTCTATAGTCAGTTTGGCTTGACCCGTTGTATGCCAAGCTTTTGTCGCCGTCCAAGTTTTATCTTTACCTCCTTTTTCGGAAAGTTTATATTCAAAATCTCTATTCTGAATTAATTCGGCATAGAGACCACCATCGGCTGCATAATTCAAATCCTCAAAAAAGATACCCATCAAGGTTGAACTAATCGGTTTTCTTTTCTGAAAATCAACATTTACTTGCGCCGATAATGGCTTTAAATTCGCTAGCTTTACAGTATCCTCATATAAGTTTTCACGATACAACTTTTGTCTTTCTTTTTCAGTATCCAAATGCTTCAAGAGCTTATTGACAACTGCTGAAGAAACTTTATACACCAAACCTGTCTCGGTTTTTTCCCCTAATTTAACTTCGGTTCTAAGATTTAAACGAGCCGACAAAGACGCTTTTTGTTCTTTTCCATAGCTTCTAAAATCTTTGGTTATTGTGGTAAAAACATCTGTCATGTCTCCTTTTTTACTTAACCAAGAAATAAGATATTGCTTCGTTTTGGTATCGTAAGTAAACTCTGGCAATAAACAGTTTTCACTTCCTGTAAACACTGGATAACTCTGACGCCCCCAAGCGATTAGGTCGACCGAACTCGCATGTGCCAAGGCATTATCCTTTTCATTTACCGAAAAAACACAATGCCAAAGTCCGTCCGCACCGAGCCATAAAAATGGGCTTAACATTCTTTTTTGAGCACCCCAAGTACCATAATCAGAACCCAATACACCAAAATCGCTTCCAATGGCGTTCCATGTATTTTTGTCAGTGCTCCACGCAAGTTGTAAGCCAATTTTTCCATCATTTTTTAAGGAACAATAAGAAAAAAGATACACAGAATCTTGCTTAATAGTTTGTGCTGAGAGTTTTATCGTAAAAAAGCACAAGAGAAAAAGTAGTTTTTTCATAAAATTGATATTCGGTTAAAGGTTAAAATCAAGATTATTTGACAGGAATAATTTTGTACATCCCTGCTCCGTGGCGGTTAATTTCTGGAGAAAAAGTACCTGTAAAAACACCCACTTTTTTTCCAGACCATAAATCAACGATTTGGCATTTTCCAGTAAATCCAAGCGCTTTCAAATCAATTGAAATCGCTGATTTTTCGGGAACGACTGGACCAGCAGGGTCCTCGGTAAATACCATAAACTGCATAGTAGCTCCCACATTTTGCATGGCAGCGGCATTGTCCACCCCTACCAAGGCTTTGAAATGCGTATATCCTTCAGGAATATCAAACTCAATGACCGAGTTGGCATGAGTTCCTATCCCTTTTTCCTTGTTTTTATTAACCACCAAATCACTACCCGACACACCTTGATTTACTCGAACTTTACCCCAACCAGCAGTGGCTTTTTTCCATGTTAATTCTGTAAGCGATAGAGAGTTTTTATCATTGTACAAAACTGGATTTGCCCAATCGCCATGATCCCAATCCGTATTATCACCTCCGTTTGTAGTAACCAAATAGAGCTTCTTCGCCCCTTTCAAAGGAATATCCAAAGCTTGGCTTTGATTTGGCGTATCTCTTGAAATAAGTCCACTTTTCCATACAGCCTTTTCTTCTACTGCCATTTTCTGGTCGGCTTTGTTAAATACCGCCAAGAACTTCTCTCCTTTTTGAGGAGCATCGGCTACCCAAGCAGCGCTTTCCTCTTTCGTAAATAAAGGTCTGTTATTGGTACTTTTTTTCAAGACCTCCAACACACTAGTATTGGTAATTAAAGCATTTGTAAACGCATCATTGTCAGGGAAGTTTCCACCAAACATTAAGGGCGATTTGAAGATACTCCAAAGCGTCATCAGAGTATATTGTTCGTCCTTGGTGAAGTTGCTCATACGAGGATTACCTCTTTCTGCACGGATACCAATACGACCCATTGGCAACATATCTCCGTCAGGATACGCCCCAAAGGCTCTCCATTTATTCCAGCGCTCAAACACTTCAAAATGCTCTTTGAGTTGCTCCCAGCTATCCCAAAAATCGCCAACAGTGCGCCACATATTGGCATTTTTTTGCACATGGTCAGCGTGGTCAATAGGAGTTTCGCCTGGTGAAGTACTTAGCAAAATTTTACGACCAGTTCTGTCAATTGCCTTACGAATCATCTCGACCTCTTTTTCGAAATAAATCGGAGAAGAAAGGTCATCGACCTTTACAAAATCGAGTCCCCAAGAAGCGTACAACTCAAAAATAGAGTTATAATATTCTTGAGAACCAACTTTATCGGGCACAATCGTGTACATATCACGCAACCAACTACATTGGTCTGCTGGAGAATAAATATCCTTAGCAGTCACTTTTGTACCTTTGATAGGCAAGCCTCTTTCGACCGCCACAATTGGTACACCACGCATAATATGAATACCAAACTTCAGTCCTTTGCTATGAATATAATCGGCTAGTGGCTTAAAACCTTTTCCTCCTTTGGCAGACGGAAAACGATTTTCGGCAGGTAACAAACGACCATACTCATCGATATTATATTGAGGGTCAGTCTGGTTATAGCCATGCGCTTTGTCATTGGATACATACCAGCGAATATCCACCACGACATACTCCCAACCAAACTGCTTGAGATTTTTGGACATATAATCCGTATTGGCTTTTACCTCCGACTCGGTTACTGTCGGACCAAAACAATCCCAACTATTCCAGCCCATTGGAGGTGTTGCGGCCCATTGATGAAAATCAGCTTTATGTTGAGCAAAGGTTACACTCGCCAATAAAGTCAGCGCAGTGATAAGAGTTTTTTTCATAAGTTTTGTTAATACCTTGGGAACAAATGTGTCATTTTGACACAAATAAAAGTAAAAAAAATGACAGAACTGTTGGGTTCTGTGGGATAGCCATGCAAATTTAGAAGGAAATATTAAATAATTTAGTGGGAAAAGACAATTTTACAGTTCAATTATTTCATATTTGGAAATTGAAAAATCAAAAGTATTACGCAAGTGCTAGTGCTGGCGTCCTAGCAAGTACTCACCAATTCAGATGAATTAGCATCTATCAAGCGCATCCACACCGAAACGAGCAAAATAGACAAATCAGATTTACTACTTCATTTGACTGCTCACACCATCAAACGTATGAGCGTATATCTGTGAGGGTGTAATGCCTGTTGGTTCGGATTGTTCATAGTTTCAAAGCAATTTTTCCGCCCTGAACAGAGATAGCAGGAAGATTATTGAATTTCAGGATTAAATGCGTAATATAACAGGAAAATTCTGAAGGATAACCGTTTTTACTTCCACTTTAACGACACCTAGACTGGCACCTTGCCGAGTTCTGCAATATTCAGACCTTAGAGGCTACTCTACACGACTTGCAAAATATCTTTGGAAAAGATGTGGTCAAGGTAAGAAAACTGGGAACTAAAGATTATCCTTGTCGGAGAAATTTCAGTATACCGTTTTAATGCTTAAGCGAATGAGATTTGTAAATTACATAAAAAAATATTGGAGTGAAGTATTGGCGACAATCTTCATAATTGGGATTATTTGGTTTTTGATTTTTTATTGGTATCCTATCTATTTGAAACATGTGTTCAACTATCACAACCCTACATCTGATTTGTCCCATGAAGCTGAAGGATTTGGTCGAGGAACATTCGGAGATATGTATGGACCTTTAAATACTTTTGTATCTGGTCTAGCTTCACTTGGAGCTGTTATTGCAGTATTAGTACAAATTGGTCTATTTAAAATTGATAAGGATATTTTAAAAAAGGAAAAGAATGAGATAAGCTTTTTGTTGATAAAATATTTCAAATCTAACCTTAATTCATTAAATATTGAAAGTGTCATTCCGCTAAGAGCTAGGCTAAATAAGATTATAACAAGCAAGTTTAGTATGAGGGAGACATATATTGATGCAAAACTTGATGCGTCAACTGATTATTATTTTAGAGCTCTACTCAGTACATCAAGAGATGAAATATTTAAAGCGTATCATAGTACAAACCATCCCAAAGCTGATAAAATAATTGAAATATACTATAAAATTGAACTCTTGCATTCAAATTTTAAGGATTTAATGAACTTAATAACTATAACAAGAAAGGAGTTAAAACAAATTCAGTCGGAAATTCATAATTTAAAAGTTGAGATTTTATTAGTAGATAAACGCTCTGAAAATAAATTTAGCTTTCTTAATAATTGCGATCTATTTAGCACTGAAACTTTGTCACTTCTGGAAGAGAAAGTTGATTGGCAATCACCTAATTTTCGATTAACGTCACTGATTGATTTATTAGATAGCTATTTTTGGAAAAAAAGTGCTTGGGAATCACAAATAACTTCTTTGCACAAAGAACTTGTAGATTTTTTAGATCTCACTGAGAACCTTTAAGTTCGAAGAATTATTTAATAAAACTTTACAGTTCAATAATGTATCTCTACTACAGATGATATTATAAACTCGAAAAATGAAAAAAATCTATCTCCAGATTATCATCCTGCTCAATCTATTTCTCGTCATTATTTGGTATTATCCAACGATAATAGACTTTCTGATAATTCATAATCGCCATTACTCAATACCCAATGAAGATAACAAAATAGACCTTATTGCGGAGCGTGGTACATTTGGAGATATGTTTGGGTTATTAAATACTGTCTTTTCTGGTATTGCTTTACTTGGAGTGGTTTATACAATCTACGATGAAAAAGAAAGGGTTAGGAAGGAAAAATTACAGTTCCAAAAGGATAAATTATCATATTTTCTTGGTGTATTAAGACGTACAGTCTTAGAAATAGACCTTTCAACCACTCCAATTATAACTAGTATTTCATTATTAAATGATGATTATTTATTTTATGACCATATTATTTCTGAAAGGAATGCCCCTTCAAATTTTGATAGGTTAAATAAAATTATAAACTCACTAAATGAAGAGGAGTACTTTTTAGCATACATTGAAAATATAGATTTATCTGAGCAATACACTGAAAGATCTACTTCAATTTTAGTTCTATTCGATACACTTCACGAGATTACAGGTAAGTTAGAACAAATACAATCAAGCCTAACAAGCTCTAAAGATTATATCTTGAGTTGTAAAGAAAAAATAGCATTAGCTTTCAGAGAGAATTATGAAAATTTAGGACCTCATTTTAGTCAAAAATTTGAGATTTGTTATAGAGAATGGCAAAAATCAAATAAATCATTATACGACATCGATAGGTTTATCAATTCAATGATAGAAGTACATGAATTAAGCTCAGAAGAGTATGGGTCTTCGTTTGAATACACATTCATAAATTATTTGAAAAGCTCTAATAAAAAACTAAAGCAGATAGAGGAACTTATTAAAGGGGATGTTAATACAACTACTACATTAATGGAAATAATTGAGTCCGAGAAAATATTTATATTATTAGAATCACAGAAAATCTCTACCTTTATTCAAAGTAATAAAATTTAAAAACCTTCCAACAACGCAGGTTTTTTTATACTCTTTAAACTACCTAAATAGTCGTTACGCTTGTCCCCATTGCCTACCTCAGCACCAAAATGATTATGGAAACATAGATTATTATATAGCTATTACAAGCGACACTCTCTTCTTCACTTTGAGTCGTAGGAATGCTATTTAAACCAACATCCAGACAGAAAACGTAAAATAATACTACAATAACTTGCATTATTAATGGTTTATATTGTTTATTTGTATTCAACTAAGTTGAATACAAATAAACAATATAGTACAAATAGTAAACAGAGTAGAAATTTATGTCGTCAGAAGAAACAAATACAATGAATATCGGAGACCGCATTAGGATATTAAGGACGAATCAAAAAAGAACTCTACAAGAGGTAGCAGATGGCAGTGAATTATCGAAAAGTATGATTTCGAAAATCGAGAATAACAAAACGGTTCCTTCGGTGGCGGCACTGATTAAAATTGCCCATACTTTGGGGACGACTATTTCCAGTTTATTGGAAACCGAAGCCTTTTTAAATGCCATTCTGACGACCAAACAAAAAGCGGAAGATAACCTCAGACAAACCGAAAAAGGATATTTCTTTTATCCTTTTGGACAAGAATATCATCAGAAAAAAATGCAACCGATGTTATTTGTGGCTCGAAAAGGAGAAGTAAAACCACACCTTTTGCAACACGAAGGTGAAGAATTCATTTATATCATTAGTGGAGAAATGAAGATGACTGTCGGTGAAATAGATTATCACCTAAAAACAGGTGACAGCCTCTATTTCAACTGTTTACAAAAGCACGGTATTATGCCCATATCTGATGAAGTACACTATTTAGATATTTTTGTATAGCCTAAATCCCTCTTTTTTACTACTTTTTATAGCTCACAAAAGCCGAATTATCTAGAATTCTACACAGCCACATCATGAAAATACTCACATTTCTAAATCAATAAAATGCACTTGAAAAAAACATCATTTTTACTGTTGTTAGCAGTCCAATTTATGGCGATGACAGTTCCAGTATTTGCTCAGGAACAAACTCCTGTATCAATTCAGGTTGATTTGTCCAAGACAAAAGCTCCCATGAAGCCAATATGGGCTTGGTTTGGTTACGACGAACCGAACTATACCTATATGAAAGACGGCAAAAAATTGCTGACGGAAATCTCGCAATTAAGTAAAGTACCCGTTTATGTAAGGGCACACAGCTTATTGGTGACTGGCGACGGAACGGCCGCTTTGAAGTGGGGTTCTACCAACGCTTATACAGAAGATGCCAATGGAAATCCTATTTATGACTGGACTATCGTTGATAAAATTTTTGATACTTATATCGAACGTGGCATGAAACCTATCGCTCAAATTGGCTTTATGCCAGAAGCGCTTTCGAGCCATCCGACCCCGTATCGTCACTACTGGAAACCAGGAGATAATTATAATGATATTTATACAGGATGGGCGTATCCACCCAAAGATTATAACAAATGGGCTGAATTGGTTTATCAATGGGTAAAACATTCGGTGGCGAAATATGGTCAAAAAGAGGTAGAAAGCTGGTATTGGGAACTTTGGAACGAACCAAACATCGGTTATTGGAAAGGCACGACGGAGGAGTATATCAAATTGTATGATTACTCGGCAGATGCGGTAAAGCGTGCTTTACCAACCGCCAAAGTCGGTGGACCAGAAGTAACTGGACCAGACTGGGATAAGTCAGCTACATTTTTGAAAACATTTTTAGACCATGTCACCAAAGGTAAAAACTATGTTACAGGTAAAACAGGTTCGCCTATTGATTTCATTACGTATCATGCCAAGGGTGCACCTAAAATTGTGAACGGACATGTTCAAATGAATATGGGAACGCAACTCCGTGATATTGACAAAGGATTTGAGATTGTAGCGTCCTATCCAACGCTGAAGAAATTGCCGATTATCATTGGAGAATCAGACCCTGAAGGCTGTGCAGCTTGTTCAGAGGATTTACATCCCCAAAATGCTTACCGTAACGGAACTATGTACTCAAGTTACACGGCGGCGTCTTTCGCTAGAAAATACGAATTAGCAGAAGCTAGAGGTGTAAATTTGTTGGGAGCAGTTTCATGGTCATTTGAATTTGAAGATCAAGCATGGTTTCGTGGATTCAGAGATTTAGCTACGAATGGTGTCGATAAGCCTGTACTAAATGTATTCCGTATGTTTGGAATGATGGAAGGAAATCGTGTGGAAGTGAAGCAGAATTTAGCGTATGATTTCAAAAAAGTTAGAGACCAAAGTGTGAGAGAGGCTGCTGATATTAATGCTTTAGCTTCAAAAAGCACAAACTCTGCGGGAGTAATGGTCTGGAATTATCATGACGATAATGTGTCTGCCCCAGACGCAACAGTAGAAATATCTGTAAAAGGATTACCTGCTGGAAAAGTGGCTTTATTGCACTATCGTATCGACAAAGAAAATAGTAATGCTTACGAAGTCTGGAAAACGATGGGCTCGCCCAAACAACCCACCGCAGAACAAATTGCGATACTCGAAAAAGCAGGACAATTGCAATTACTTACTTCTCCCGAATGGATAACACCCAAAAATGGAGAGACGCAAATCAAGATGAAATTGCCAAGACAAGGCGTATCGTTTTTACATTTTAAATGGTAATCCTACGCTCGTGCTGGCTTGGAAGCCAGCACGAGTTATTTCTCTAACTGCTATTCAACTAAATATGAATTAGAGACCTTTACAAGTATTATTTTGTTGAAATTAGTAAACTATATGTTCTTCACGGCTCCAAAATTCAATTCGTTCGTTTTTAGCTTTGATAGGTAACCTAGTATTGATTTGATACAATTGATTCAATTTTAGAATGGCATAACTAAAATTCATTAAACCTGTCTTTAATAGCACGTCAAAAACAAATAGAACGCCTCTTACCTCTACTCCATCTTGCGTAGATTGCCTTCTTAACTTACCATCTCCCGTCAAAAGAATACCATCGTTAATTTTAGCAAAATACCACACAGAACAGTCTTCAAAGCTTAAACCACTCGTTTGAATCAAAAGGTTATATATACGCTCTAAATCCATTTCATCAGATTCAATTATCTCTAAAGTCCCTTGATCAATAAAAATCTGTAGAATCGCTCTTTGGTGTTCCTCCAATTCCTCAAACACAAAATCTGTGGTTTTTAACTCTAAGTGTTTAAGTTCAAATAGAAGGTGAATCAATTCGAGATGAATCAAATCTATTAAAATGTTTGCATCATTTATTACTATTCTCATCTAGGTCTATTTACTACATTATCGAACTTTCTAATACTTCATTTACATTCACATTTAGTAAAGATGCGGCTTTGTTTATGGAAATTAATTCTTGTGATAATGCTCGATACACAAGCTGTTCATAGCGGTGAGAAACCTCTGAAGATTGAAACCTTTCTTGATCAATTTCTTTTTTCAAGGCAGGATTAAAATTGAGTTTTTTATAGAATTCAGTAAGTCTATTTTCACTAAAAATATTTGCATCTTTTAATCTGTAAATAATTGCTCGAATGCTAATTCCATACTTTTTCTGCACCTCCACTAGCTCTCTAAAAGATATAGACTCTCTTTTATTGCCAAACTCTTTTATCACTAGATTTTGGGGAAATAAAAACTCCGCCGCAAATCTATTACATATATTTTCTTCAAATTTTACATCACACTCAGGTAATTCTAATAATAAATGTCCTAATTCATGTAACAGGGTAAAACGCTTTCTTTCAACACTAAAGGTCTTGTTTAGCACTACAACAGGATATTTTCCATTAATTATGGTTGCTAGACCATCAAAATTATTTTCAGGTTCATTGATTTCTATAATTTTGATTTCCTTATCCTCCAGCAATTGTATAATATTATGTATGGGATCAAATCCAATTTCCCATTCGATTCTTAAATTTGATACAATTTCTTCAATGTCATTAGTGGCACTAACCTTTCTCCTTTTTATAGGATTTTCAAAGGAATTATTGATTTGAAGTATGTTTTCAATTTCGAGATAATTAGATAGTTCAATCTTAATTTTTTCCTTCAAGGAATTTATTTTCTTTATTGAAAAGGAATTCTTTTTTCGAAAATTAATCTCACCTAACTCAACACTTGATGGCAAGAAAAAATAATCCATCTTCACTTCAAGTGCTTTTGCCAGCTTAATAAGCATTTTACTTGAAGGAATTGAATCTCCTTTTTCATATTTTGAAATCATTTGCTTCGACACACCAATCCTATCAGCTAAATCTTGTAAAGACATAGCTTGAAGAATTCTAGCTTGTTTGATTTTTGAAGATACAATTTCTTTCATGGCGTTAATCGATTGGTTGACATTTTATGTAAAATTACATTTTTTGTCAACCACAAAAAACTTTCTATCATATATTTTCACATGCTAGTGCTGGCTATTTCTGAGGATTCCAATCCTTAAAACTATTTTATATCAACAGCCCAGCTATCACTCCAACAACTCATAGATTTTTATATCATCTATCCATTGGCGTGATTTGGTCGAGCGAATAGCGAAATAGCCTCCTCCTAGTGGATTAGGGTCTTTTTGAGTAAAATACAGTTCTCCATTTACCCAAACCGATACTTGTCCTTGCTTTACCTCCAAGACAATTTTATAAACGGAGTTTTCCGTCAATAAATGTGCTTTATCATTTTTTTCCTGCCACAAAACTCGCTCTCCTCTCCCATCGTATTTTCGTAATCTGGTAGTTGAATTGTAGTTTCCTCCAATACCAACATAATACAAAGCCAATGAATCATACGTCGCAAAATTACCATCAGATTTACGCTCGAACTTAGGGTCTTGGCAACTCCAGAAGAAATTCAAATCTGAAAGTCTGTCGTTGGGTTTACCCTCCACAACCACATTTCTAGTACATTCAATTCTTACGTTTTGTGGGAGTTTCTGATTCAGCCAAACCGATATACCGCCTTGGGTATCCACCCATAATTTTTCGTCTTTTATACCGTACGAAGAACCTTTGGCTTTATCCCATTCAGTAACCCAATTTTCGCCTAATTCTTTTCTGGAAAAATCATCTTGGAAAACCAGTTTTTGTTTTGGAGCAATTCCCAACTGAATAGCATCGTACATGATTCCTGCGCCATGTTTGAGGTTTTTCATCACAAAAGAAAGCGTATTACCTTTTTGCTTTAGGTATTCTGCTGAAAAATGTATTTCCCATTGTTGGTAATAACCACTCAAAATCGCTGAACGATAAATACTTGCATCGTTTCCAAATGCTCTTTTTCCAATCAAATTACCATTAAGCAACACTTCTGGACTAGCATTTCTACTAGCGCCCGCCACTCCAACTGTTAACACGTATTCGCCTTTGGTATTGCTAAGTGAATCAGGTAAATCAAAATGAATATTCCATGAACCATTTTTTGTTTGGGCATAGTACCAATCCTTGGTTTTACTTTTCCCAATATAAAAATCAAGGGTTTCAGGGGTTTGGGTAAAAGTCTGGTAGTTGCGATTACGTTCGCTAAAACCAAATCCTTTGGTTGTGCGGTCTGCTGTTCCAATTTGCCACAAAGTCGTGGCGCTATTACTTGGTTGAAAACTGACTTTCCCTAAATCAAGCGTTTTGATCTCCTCTATTTGAATGTTATCAAGTCGGAATTCCTCCATCACATTTTCAGCAACTACATACAAAGTGTACTTTCCAGCACGAACGTTATTGATCAAAAATGATCCATCTTTTTGGCTTCGAGTATCAAAAATATACCCTTGAGATTGAGCCTGCCAATCAAAATTGGGATTTGCCAAAATGATTCTGGTATTGGGCTGAACTTTTCCGTTAATCTGGATACTCCCCTTTATAGCTCCACGTGCTAATGGATATTCTTTATGGCTCATCCATGAATAAGGCCATTTTACTTTTTCTTCTTCGGCCTTTCTTTTGGCGTCAGCCCAAACAGTTTTGATATTTTTACCCTCATTAAAATAAATCAAGAAGGGACCATTGAGCTTCGTCCAGTTGTCTTTGACTAGATTATCGCCTTTTCTTTTATCCAGTAAATAATGTCCACAATTGAACATATTCATCAAAAATGGCGTACTATGGACGGTATTATATTGCTTAGTAGGACCACCATTGAGATATTCATGTGAGGCCTGAATAATAAACATTCCCAGACCAGACTTTTGTCCAGCCATACCATGCACATAACGTCCATCGATATAGTCGCTAAAATCGTATTTTGTGTAAACTGAGCTATCGGGTAAGCGGTAAGTCCAATCTTGGATTTCTTGTGTCAGCACACTCATAGGAGGCATTTTACCTTGAATATCATCTCTAACTAAATGATAATCAAACAATTGATCATCTGCACGAATACCAAAACGAGTTTGTCCATAATCGGCTATAGAATCGCCTTTTGCGTGAGATTGTACCAAATAACAATAAATCCCTGAAGTCTCTTTGGTGAGGATATAATGTAAATCGTAAGTGAAATGATTACTGGCAACGTGTTTGAAAGCAATTTCGACTAAATCAGAGTTTTCCCTGACTACTCTAAACTCACTAGGAGCCATCGAAAAACCTGGCCCGAGCAGGTAAAAACGACCATTTTTCCCTAAAACATTGTCATGCTTTGCATACGAAACAGCACTTACATCAGCATTTTTATGCTGAAAAGTAAAGCTTACTTTGCCGTTGGATAAGACCGTTTGTTCGGTCGTAGAATTTCGTTTTACTTGCCCAAATGAATTAAGACTGATTCCTAAAAATAGAAAAAATAGGTTTCTGTAAATAAAGGTATTCATGATAGAGATGGTTATGATCACGCAAATGTAGGATACCTTTGTGAAGATACCGTCCTGTGATGGACAGCACTTTGCTGGATTTAGCACTGTACAAAAGATTTCTAAAATTTGGAGATTTCTGATTTCGGTAATATGGAATTATCCTTTTTTTACAAAATATAATTTTAAAAAGCAGGGTACGCTTTCGAAGGTTTCTATCATCATTAGCACATTACTAATCTTGAATTGTCTTTAAAAACTTGGTCAATGTCTCATTCTTTTAAACTTTTTCTCATACTATTTCTTCCTTCATTTTGGGGATGTGCTCAAGGTTCGATTACTCAAACTTCTTTAGAAAAATGGCAACAACAAGCACAGCTTTCCTTCCCTAATTCGGAGAAAAATCAGCTCGTATTTCAATTACATTCCGCAGTGGAACAGGTTGAGTCTTCGGAGCAATGGGTTGGAAGAACGCTCTATGATTTGATGAACAAAAACAATTACCGTGTTCTCGAAACCTCTTGGGTCGTGGTAGTCAGATTAGATTCTTTGGCAAATACTGAACAAATCATTTATAGTGAAAACTGTCCTGAAGAATACAAAAAATCATTTGAAATACTGCTAAGCCAGAGCTTTGCCTATTTGCAATTCAACAAAAATCCAAACTGGCAAAAATTATTTAGTCGTAAACAATTACTTTTTGAAACCACCATCAAATGGTATTATGCTGGCGGAACCATCATTGAACAATCATCCAGTGAAGATATAGCTCCTTTCAAAAAACCTTTCCTTTCATCAAAAGAGACTATTGTTATGCCTTTGTTTTCGAAAGAAATGTAATAATCTCTCATTCGGCATACAGTCTTCATTTTCCTCTTCATGTGTTGCTGAAAAATATTTTCCATTTTTTTTTCGATTTTATTTGGAACAATCGTTCCTAATACATTACCTTTACGGAACAAACATTCCGATAAGGGGTTTTAAAATCTAAAACAACGAATAAAATGAACAAATTATCAAATAAAATCGCAATCGTTACAGGCGGTAACAGCGGTATCGGATACGCAGCAGCTCAAGAATTAAGTGCAGAAGGCGCAACAGTTATTATAACAGGAAGAAACAAGACCTCTCTAGAAACGGCTGCTTCAGAATTACAAGCCAAAGCCATCGTGGCAGATCAAGGTGACTTAACCTCTATTGATAGATTGGTAGAGGAAGTAAAAACTACTTATGGCAAAGTCGACATCATTTTCTTAAATGCTGGCGTTGCCTCATTCGCACCTTTAGAATTTGCTACAGAAGAGCACTATGATAGCATTATGGATGTCAATGTCAAAGGCGTATTCTTCACACTCCAAAAATTCTTACCTATCTTAAATGACGGTGCCTCGATTATTTTCAATACCTCTATCAATGCCCATGTTGGTATGCCAAATTCTAGTGTGTATGCTGGTAGCAAAGCCACGATTTTGGCCTTCAACAGAGTATTTGCTACAGAATTAGCCCCAAGAAAAATTCGTGTAAATGCAGTCTCTCCTGGTCCAGTAGAAACTCCCCTTTATGGTAAATTAGGTTTAGGTCACGAAGAAGTAGCTGGATTTGGCGAAATACTTGGCAAGAAAATCTTGTTGAATAGATTTGCACAAGCCAACGAAATTGGTAAAGCTGTCGTATTCTTAGCTTCTTCAGATGCTTCATTTATCACAGGAACTGAACTAGTCATAGATGGAGGCTTGACTGTAAACCCTGTATTAAACTAATTTTTTTATCCAAATTTGGAATAAACGTTCCGTTTAAATAGCTTTGTTGAAAATCTTTCAGCAAAGCTATTTTGCTACACTAAATCAATACATATTATGGCGAGGACAAAGGAATTTGACGAAATAGAAATCTTGGATAAAGCAATAGATTTATTCTGGTTTAAAGGCTATAATGGGGCATCTATGCAAGATGTAGTCAATACATTAGGTTTGAGTCGTTCGAGTATATATGATACTTTTGGAGACAAACATAAATTGTATATTTCAGCCTTAGAGCAATATCGCAAGCAATCTGCGGGTGCATTAATTAACATGGCAAAGCAATCGTCGCATCCCTTGCAAACTATTGAACAGCTTTTCGAAATGTTGACCAACGAAAGTGTAAATACCGTTTGTAATAAAGGCTGTTTTATGACAAATAGTACGATTGAACTTGCACCTCATGATCCTGAAATTCAGAAAATTGTGAAAGACAATATGCAGGATATAGAAGAAGCTTTTTATCTTCTTGTCAAAAAAGGTCAAGATTTGGGAGAAATCAACCAGCAGAGTGATGCAAAAGCCTTAGCTCGTTTTCTATTTAATACGATTTCAGGGCTTAGAGTTGCTGCTAAGTCAGGAGCCGACAAAGCTGTTTATCAGGATATTATTGGAGTGACATTGTCGGTGATTAGGTATTAGTGCTGAATTATGAGTTGTAAATTTAAATATCAATACTTTATACTCAAAAATTGAACTAATAGGCTTTAGGTTATAAGCTGTAGGCTTAGGCAAAAATGTATTCATGATTTCATTAGAAGCACTTTTGAATTTTCAGCTTACAGCATATTGCTTAGAGCCAATAGCGGGCAAAAATAAAATTGAATAACTAAAATAACTAAAATAACTACCACACTTTCCTTTTTGAAAACTCCAAAGGGGCGACAATTTGGTAGCAATCATTCTTGAAACAGACTTATTTGAGTGCCTTAAGTGTGACAGAATGCAAACAATGTTGAAGTCTATCGCACCCTACAGCGTTCTGGACAATCGTAAGAAAGTGAAGGAGCTTTACCCAGAAATCTTGAATTGGGCTAGTTTAATAAAATAACATGAAAATTTATTTCTTAGTATAATAGAAATAGATAACTCACGACAATGACTTCAATGTCTACTAAAATCGAAATAGTTAAAGCTGATATTACTAAAATGTCAGTTGACGCAATCGTCAACGCAGCCAACACTTCCCTATTAGGTGGCGGTGGCGTTGATGGCGCTATTCATCGTGCAGGAGGTTCGGCGATTTTAGAGGATTGTCGTAAAATCATCGCAAAACAAGGCGGTTGTAAAGTTGGAGAAGCTGTTATTACCACAGCAGGGAAACTTCCTGCCAAATACGTAATTCATACCGTAGGACCAGTTTGGAATGGCGGTAATAAGCATGAAGCTGAAAAACTTGCCTCTTGCTATACCAAGGCTTTACTATTGGCAAAAGACCATCATTGTAAATCAGTTGCGTTTCCCAATATTAGTACTGGTATCTATAAATTTCCAAAGGAATTGGCGGCGCAAATTGCATTTGAAACCGTGTATAAATTTGTGACGGAGCAACCTTATTTTGAAAAAATAGTATTTGTATGTTTCGATGATGATAATTATAAATACGCAAATAATCAAATGCAAAAGCTCAAACTCTCCACAGAATAATATTTCAATTAGGGTTAATAGAAACCTATTTGATTGTCTTCCTTCATATTATATTAAGCATTTACCTCATAATTTTCTGTGTCCAGTTTTTACATTGGTACCCTACTTTAGACAACTATTTACACACATGTTAGCTTATTTATCGATTTGGAAATTCTTGCTACCTGTGAAGGTATAATATATCGATAGAAGTATCAATTTATTGATAAACCGTAATAAAACACCAAATAAATCTTTGATTAAAAATAAATATTTATTGTTTATCAATAAATATTTATTACTTTTATGACATAACTTAAACTTCTTAAAATTATGTCAAGCAAAAACAACTTTGTATTTAAAAGTTTACATGTGGTCGCATGGATTATCTTTGTAGGCTTATGTATCGAAGCAGGTGGGTTGGTAACCAACTTTATTTTCAGCATTTACAAACCTGAGTTTGTCCAAAATCTATATCAAAAATTAGATTTAAGCGACATGTATCGACGAAGTAAATGGGCATTTGGTAGTATGTACAGTTTTATTTTGGTCATCGCTTTTCTAAAAGCTTATTTATTCTATGTCGTTATCAAACTCATGAGTAAGCTGAACTTATCAAAGCCTTTCAACGATTTTACTTCTGCACAAATCACACAAATTAGCTACTATACATTGATCATAGGTATCGGTAGTTATATAGCCCAGCAATCTGCCAAAAATTTACAGCATCACGGTTATCTTGTCGATAATCTAAATCCATTTTGGGCAGATAGTCAGGCGTTTATCCTGATGGCAGCGGTTATTTCAGTGATTGCCACTATATTTAAAAAAGGAGTTGAAATCCAAAATGAAAACGATTTAACAGTTTAAAATATGCCGATTATTGTAAATTTAGATGTTATGATGGCCAAACGTAAAATGTCGCTTAATGAGCTCTCAGAAAGAGTTGATTTGACCTTATCTAATCTTTCTATCTTAAAAACAGGTAAGGCCAAAGCAATTCGTTTTAGTACTTTAGAAGCTATTTGCAAAGCATTGGACTGTCAACCTGCCGATATTTTAGAATATGTCATGGAACAATAAGGATATCTATCAAAAAACTATTTAGCCAAACTCTTTTGCTCAGAGTTTGGCTTTTCATTTATAAACATTTGTTATTGCTTCCAATGTTTAACTAGCTATTTTCCGATTATTTCACGACGATGTCGTCTTCCCCAATCAGTCAGGTTTCTGATAATGGTCTGCAAGGTTTTTCCGTGCTCAGTAAGTTCGTATTGTACGGTAATAGGCTGGGTTTCCAACACAGTGCGTTTAATAATTTTGTTAGTTTCCAGCTCTTTCAATTCCTTACTCAACATTTTGTTGGAGATACCATTGACATCATTCAAAATGTCTGAAAATCGTCTTTTGTTGTAATAGCAAATCGAAGATATAATATTAATTTTCCATTTCCCGCTCAGCACATCCATAGAATCTTGGACAGCCAGCATTGCTTTTTTGTGTTCATCCCCTTGATATTCTTCACATTTCATATTTTTCCTTGTTACTAAAGTGTTACTGTATTACCTCAATGATACTGTTACTTTTTGACACCAAGTTACTAAAATAAACTAACAACATATACCTTTGCCACTCAAACTTTAAAGAAAACATTCATGAGCAAGTTATCAAACAAGGTGGCAATAGTAACAGGAGCTTCAAAAGGTATTGGAGCCTCCATCGCAAAATATTTTGCCGCAGAGGGCGCCAAGGTAGTCGTAAATTATGCATCAAGTAAAGAAGGAGCGGAAAAAGTAGTGACCAGTATTACCGAAAATGGAGGCACCGCTATCGCCATTAAAGCCGATGTATCTAAAGCAACAGAGGTAAGTCAGCTTTTTGAGGAAACAAAAAATGCGTTTGGACAAGTAGATATTTTGGTCAATAATGCAGGGATATATCAGTTCTCTCCAATCGAGACATTTTCGGAAGATTCTTTTCACCAGCAATTCAATACCAACGTATTAGGTTCATTGTTAACCATCAAGGAGGCTGTTAAGCAATTTGATGAAAAAGGCGGTGTAATTATCAATATCAGTTCGGGTGCAAGTACCACGCCTCCTGCTATGATGTCGGTTTATTCTGCCACAAAAGCAGCCTTAGACGCCATCACTATTTCCTTATCTAAAGAGTTTAGCGGACGGAATATCCGTATTAATTCATTACTTCCTGGCGGAGTCCAAACAGAAGGAACAATCACCGCAGGTATCACAGGAAGTGATGCCGAAAAAGCCATGATTTCTAAAACACCACTAGGACGAATCGGGCAACCAGAAGATATTGCCAAAGTGGCAGTATTTTTAGCCTCAGATGATGCTGGGTGGATTACTGGAGAGAAAATAACCGTTGCAGGTGGCTTATATGGCTTGTAGTCATTGGGTTAACTTTTAAAAATAGGCAAAGCAATTGATGATGATTGCTTTGCCTGTTTTTATTTTATTGGTTTCAAATATTCATTTCAATCATAGTGAAAAGCAAAAGTTCTTTTTAACTTAGTGTAAGTTGGGCATTTCTCAACCAAACATGTTAACAACTAAACTCTTATACTATGGCACTCATTAATCCTTATCTACATTATAACGGCAATGCTGAGGAGGCATTCAATTTTTACAAATCTGTATTCGGCGGCGAATTCGCTATGATTGCAAGATTCAAAGATTTAGAAAACCCCGAACAACCTTTTCCAGAGGAAGAAGCCAATAAAGTAATGCATATAGCTTTACCAATCGGCAAGACCAATGTATTAATGGGGAGCGATGTGCCAAACGTACTAGGAAAAGTCAATGAGCAAGAGAATCGAAGTAAAATCTCAATAAGTGCTGAAAGTAAAGAAGAGGCAGATTATTTGTTTAATGGACTTTCAGCAGGAGGAAATATCGAAATGCCAATAGCAGATAGTCCATGGGGTTCGTATTTCGGTATGTTTCGAGATAAATACGGTATAGAATGGATGGTAGATTTTGACCCAAAGTATAATGGTCAGGTGTAAATAAAACCTTTTGTCATTACTCGTCAAAAGACCAACAATACGAGTGCCAGCAATTACTAGAATGAAAGAATAGACCTTCTTTTGGTTGTGATCATCTGCATAATAAATCTATATTTTATTATCGAACTTGGTGATTGCTTACGCACTCATTGTTGGTCAAAAGACCAACAATGGCAGAAAAATTAAAGCCATAAAAAGACTCCATCTCTTTTATTTCGTCCTCGGTACATCCAACATTCTTTGGATGATTGAGAAACCACAAGGGGAATTCAGATAAATAGGTCATGTTTAAAAATTAATACGGTAATATCCAAATCGCAGACTTGAACCAGAATTATTGGATACTTGAACCCAACGGGGGACATTTTTTGAATACTTTTTTACTTAACATCTTTCCATTATTCCATTTTTCTTGTTCAGTCAATACTCCATTATCATCGTAGTATAACCAATCACCTATTTTTTTGTTATTTTTATAATTGCCAGTTACATAAATCTTTCCATTCTCATTATAATATTCAAAACGTCCATTGAATTTTCCCTCTTGAATATCTACTTTTAGAACTAATTTACCAAATTCGCCAAATATTCTAAACTCACCATTTTCTACTCCATTTAGAAAACTCACCGATGATCTGAAATGTCCTAATGTATCGTAATCTATCCATAATCCTTGCTTTAATCCATTAATAGTTACTCCCTGCGGAAGGTCTCTATTAGCTGTTATTTTTTTATAATGTACTACCACATTATTAGTTTTGGGCGCTTCACAAGATAATTGCAAAAAAATAACTGTAACAATCATTTTTCCCTTAAAGTCCATATATTTTTTCTATATTTTTGATTACGCTTTTTTGAGCTTTAACATCATTATTATGATGTCATCTTGACTTTTTAACCATTATTGGTCTAGTGAATAATAAAATATGAGAAAGTAGCGATCGAAGATATGCTTAAGTCTTTATCGTTTCCAACAAAGTCATGGCTTCAATAATGTTGGTAGCCTTCTCCATACTTTTGATTGGTGACAACCCAATACTTTTTCTTCAGCCCTTGTTGGTCTTTTGACCAACAATACGAGCGACAGCAACTCGCTAATTGAAAAATTCACTTTTTTGTAATAATCAACAGCATTTGATAAGTCGTATCATGAGTATTACCCATTTCTTCTACCAACAGCGCCCAAATACTTGGTAAACATTAGAAAATATGGAGATTCATCTTTTAGAATACTTTCATAAATGTTTATTAAAAAAATAATTTTATTATCGAATCCTGTATTACAAAGTTTTAAATTAATTTCTTTGAATATTCTAAATTCAAAAATTTCATCCTCTGAAAACCGACCTTCATAATCTGGAATATCTAGCGGTTTTAAACTCCTTTCATGTAACAAAGTATTTATTAAATTTTCAATTTTATAAATATCAAACTCAACAGGTAACAATCCTTCTTTCAGTGTAAATGAAGTTAAACTAATTAAAACATCATACCTCTCAGAATTAATTTTACAAAATTCCACTAAGTTGTTTTTACGATTTAAAATATATACAAACTTCATAATTTGGGATTAAAAAAAATTATAACTTCATCATCTGTATTTTTTCGGGTGCTGTGGGTTCTATTGTCAGGCACAAGCTAATTTCACCTATCTTCTGTAGTATTTTGTGGAACACTATGAACAGTCGGGGATTCCAACAACCTTTAAAAAACTCTCAAAACCATCCTTTTCAAAATTCTGTATGGATTCCCATGAAAGTATATCTTCACCTTCAAACCAAAAATAATCGTCTCGATTAATGTTAAGATACTCGTAAATAAATAAAAAAATCAATTCTAAATTTTCTTGCCAGACTGGTTCAATATATGCTAAACTACATAAGTTTTTATTTGGAATTAGATAATCAAATGCTTTATCTTGCCCAAGCTCAATGAGTTCGATGTCTACGCCTTGAATTGATAACAAAAAACCTTGCTTCTCATCATTTTTAGAATCTTCCTCTAATCTAATCTCGGTGTTTTTAAGTGACCCATTTGAAAAATAACTATTCCAATTTTGGTACTCAAATTTGATACCGTTACGAAAACAAATTTTCACAGTATCTATCAATACTTTCTCTGGAGAATGATTTTCCCAGTTTTTAAGTAAATGTGCAAGTCTTCCCATTTTTCATTTTAATATACTCCTTAATTCTTCCAATGAATATGCAACTATTGTAACACCTTGTTTTGTGATTCTTTCTAGCATTCTTACTAATTCTGGAGTAGCAACTGCTAATGATTTATCAATATAAAGAATATATTTAAGCCATTGCTGGTCTCTTAGCAAACGATGAAGTTGTTTAAACTTTCATAAACTTGCTCGCGAAAGCAATGAATTTATACTGTTTGAGCGAAGCGAGTTTATAAATTCTTGATTTTTTTGCGGCCGCCGCTGCGGTTACT
>NZ_JAAALB010000062.1 GCF_009905545.1 Cellulophaga sp. BC115SP
TTTTCCCTTTTTCCCTTTTTCCCTTTTTCCCTTTTTCCCTTTTTCCCTTTTTCCCTTTTTCCCTTTTTCCCTTTTTCTTATATCTTCAAATTATCCATCGCTTTTTTCAGAATATAATACAGCGGTAAGCCACCCAAAAATAAGCCAATGGCTGTTGGTAAATTCTCCTTATTTTCGACTAATGAACTGATGGCCACTATGGCATATATTACAATAAAAATGACAGGAAAAAGGACTTTCCCAAAACCAATTGTATATGTTTCGCCTAATATTTCCTTGCTTTTTTTTCTGAGTAAAAAAATCGTTGCGGCCGAGGTAATCATACCTACAGAGTCACAAAACATCACATAGTTTAATAACTCTTTAAAGGAATCTGCAAAGAATAAAAAGAGTACCAAAAACGAAGCAAAGACCGTCAAAGCAAATTCTTGTACTTGTGATTTATCGTTTTGCTTTTTGAAAACTTGTGGTAAAACCCCATCTTCTGCCATCGCAAAATACACCCTTGGATTAGTCAGCATAGCAGAGTTGACAAAAGTTAGCACCGAAATAAAAAGTAATACCGAAGTAAATTTGAAGCCTATTTCTCCAAAGAAAACCTTTGCCAAATCAGCAGTCAGTGATTTTGACTGGGCAATACCTTCAATGCCTAATACCTTGTAATACGCAAAATTGATGGCTAAATACAAAAACATAACCAAGCTACAACCAATAAAAATACCTTTGGGCGTATTGCGTACAGGATTTTCGATATCAGTACCAAAATTGATGGTTTGTTGGTAACCTCCGTACGTAAAAAAGATAGGAATAAAACTTACAGCCAAAGCCTTGAGGTAGTCTGTAAACTGCCATGATTCTTGAGTAATAGCAAAATTGGTATGGCTCACAGGAGCAGGATGTCCTGCAAAAATGGTCAGAATCAACAAAGCCATAAGTACCATTTTGATCATCGACAAGAGATTTTGGGTTTGTGCCGAAAGTCTAATACCAACAAAATTGATGATATACAAAATAACGATCGTTGAAATCGAAGTGATTTTTATCCCCATCGGATTCTGAAGCGAGGCTGGCATAATGATAGGATTGATATACTCAGCGCCCACTATAGCCACAATAGAAGTAGCTCCTGCGTTTGAAATCACTAACATCCAGTTAACCATAAAAGCAAAAGCTGGGTGATAGCAGTACGAAAATATTTTATAAAAACCGCCCTTTACCGCATATCTCGACCCAATTTCAGCATAAGTAAGTCCACCGAAAAAACTCACCACACCTCCTAATATCCAAGCCAAGAAAAAAATGGAGGGACTTTGTGCTGATTTGGCAACTTCAACAGGATTACGAAAAATTCCCATTCCAATAATGAGACTTACCACAAGCATAGTGGTATCAAACAGATTTAGTTTGTTCTTTGCAGACATAGTTTGAGGATGAGCGTACGACGAGTACTTGGGTTAATTTAGTTTGGTTTAGGTAACGAATAACAAGCCTTATCGTACAGATAAGAATAAAAAGTTAGAACTTCTTATCACTTTAAGGTTTCGACAAATTGTTTTTTACCCATGAAAAAGAAATTTACTAAATTCTCTTCAAAAAGAGAATAGTCCAAAAGTTGAGTAAATGGCTTATATAAATTGAGCGCAACGACAAATAACACAATACACTAATAACCAGCAACTTAACCAGCATGCCTATTTTGTAAACTTTTGAAAAGATAGGATTTTTCTGAGTTAATACCCTACAGTACCCTCCAAAAACCCGTATATTGCTTGTATTAATGTAGGATGTTTTATATTTTCAAAAGCTCATTAGTAGCTAACCTAAATCATAAACTATATCTCGGTTGCCCAAAGGCGACGAGTGTTGAACAAGTCTTGGATACTACTCCAACGCCAAAACAACTACTGACATGGTAAGAATCTTTTATAAGGAGAAAAAACAAATCAGAAAGGAAAATGATGTGAGAATGCTCTCACAAATTCCGAATGTGATTTGGGTGGACTTGCAATCGCCGAGTCCCGAAGAGGAAGAATGGATAGAAAGCAAATGCCAAGTTAGTTTTCAGACCCCGCAAGAAATCGTAGAGATTGAAAGTAGTGCCCGTTTTTTTGAACAGGGCGATATGATGGTAGCCAACTCTAATTTTTCTAAAATTGACCAGCATGGCTATCATAGTTATCCTGTTTCGTTTTTGATAAAAAATACCACGCTTTTTACCTATCGTCAGGGCGATTCAAAAACCTTTGCTGATACCGTAAAAAAGATGCGTGTATATGTAGAACCTTTTGAGACAGGTATTGATATTTTCTTGTTGTTGCTCGAAACTCGCATCGAAGCGGACGCCGATTTGTTAGAAAATATGTCACGCGAGATTACCAATATCAGTAAGTCTCTTTCTAACGAAAAAAAACCAAAACAAGAAATACTCCTCAAAATCAACACCTTACAAGAAAATTCTATGATGCTTCGTGAAAGTATCATCGATAAACAGCGAGTATTGTCGAGTATTCAACGAAGTAGATTATTCCCAGAAAGCTATCGTGAAAGATTAAGAATTGTCTTGAAAGATATTAGTTCATTGACCGAGTACACTACATTTAATTTTGAGCGTTTGGAGTATCTTCAGGATACGTTTACAGGTTTGATTAACCTCGAACAAAACCAGATTATTAAAATCTTTACGGTTGTAACCATCGTTTTCCTCCCTCCTACGCTCATCGCTGGGATTTTCGGGATGAATTACCAAGTGATGCCAACCATCTTGCATCCTTATGGGTTCTATTTGGCATTGATTCTAATGATGCTTTCGTCCACCGCAGTACTTTGGTTTTTCAAGCGCAAACATTGGATTTAGTGAATAGTGAAACAACGATGGCGGATATGGGATTGCAGCAATAAAAGTCTCTTTTTGAATCCTATTTTTACTAGTTCAAGACTTAGTCTTGGACTTATTGTTTTATACAGTTTATAAACTGAAGCAAAAGCTAGTCCGAGACCAAGTCGCGAACTAGGCAATAATGCAATCTTATTTTGCCCTATTACCTATTTCACCATAAATGAACGAATTTTACCTATTTCCGAAATCAGCAATCCTAAGTCTGCAATTGTTTGAAGACTTTCTTATAATGTGATTTGGGGCTTTCTGTTTAATGAAATCTCAAAGTTATTCTTGAATTTTGATAATCTAATTCGATTCTAATTTTTTATTAATTGGACTTTAAGTCTAGTGTATTCTCTTTGTACTATCAAACGTAAAGAAGCGTTAAGTAATCATACAACAAGATTTCAAATTAGCTTAATTTACTGATAATTAATCTTTTAAATTCATAACTCGCAATTCTGCATAAATACTTAGCTAAGTAGTACATGGTATTTTCAGAAAAGATTTTCCTACGTATTGTGCAAACACAAACGATACTACTTGAGTGTATTCTTTAAAGTTTACATCGTATCAAACTAAAACGAATCAATTGCTAAAAAGCAATTTTGACAATCAAAACTCAGCACTCCTACTTATAAAAGACTTTTCCACTATTTTATCGTATATATTTTATCTCAGGTAAATGCTTGAGCCTAATTTCTTATTTTTCAATCTATCGCTTTTCTACTCAAGCGAACAATTTTTAACATGATGATACAATCAAACTGGATTATAATAGTATTTCTTTTAGGCTGGATTTGTGCTGGTGTAGGTATTGCCAAAACAGTCCAAACCATTTGGCGAGGACGTGTAAAGTCCGCTTATGGCAACTTCGATACGATGCACTCTGAAGCTAGTTTCAATGATATTTTATTGGTAAGCATCCACAACAATATAGTGCCCTTACTAGCAGCAATTTTCTTAGAAATGGGCGTTGAATATTACAATAAAGAACTTGGTCATTATCAAATCTATGCGGGAAGAATTGCTCATATTTTTCTCATTTTTAGTATTGCCAAAGCCTGTGCTAATTTTTTCACAAGCTTGGCGAATCAAAAAATGCCGCAAGTAAATGGGTCTGTACCAACGTCCTCTATTATTACTAATATCATTCGAGTAGCCATCTATATTGGTGCATTAGTAATGATTTTACAAAGCGTTGGGGTTTCAGTTGCACCAGCACTTACAGCACTGGGAGTCAGCGGCTTGGCTGTAGCATTAGCACTACAAGACACCTTGTCAAACCTTTTTGCAGGTTTGCAGTTATTAGTATCAAAGAAGATTCGTCCGCAAGATTATGTACAGCTTTCAACAGGTGAAGAAGGCTATATTGAAGATATTACTTGGCGAAATACTACGATTAGAACTATGGCCAATCATATTGTGATTGTTCCCAATTCGAAGATTTCGACCAATGCGCTCAAAAACTATTATTTCCCTGATACCGAAACCCCTGCAACCGTCAGCATTGGTATTTCATACGATTGCGATTTGGAGTACGTAGAAAAGGTTGCTATAGAAGTTGCACAAGCAACGATGAGTCGCTTGGAAGGGGCAGTCGAAAATTTTACACCAATAGTAAGATTTAATTCTTTTGAAGAGTCCTCTATTAAAATGACTGTTATTATGAGAGCTAAAACTTTCAGCGATCAGTTTCTCATCAAACATGAGTTTATGAAAGATATTCATAAAAAATTTAGAGATGAATCTATCGAGATACCATTTCCGACCAGAACGATGATTATGAAAACGCCACAGGAAATGGCAGTGCATGAGGAATAGAGGAAATTTTACGATTGGGAATTGCTGATGTCGGAAATATGGAAAAATACGGTTATCCAACATCTGTACTCCGCACTCAAAACTCACCACTAAAAACGATTTGTTACCTTCCACTAAATATAGAGTGCTCCCCAACTGGGGAGCATTTCTTGTTTATGAGAGTACTGTACGAAGGATTTCAAGCAATTTCAGATTTGGGATTTCTGATTTCGGAAATGAAATACCTTTATTTTTCACAAAATATAGAAGCCTACACTTCCGAAATCCAGCATCCGATATTAGTACTACACTAAGGTTAAAGTTTTGTTGTTAAAATAAAGTTGTGGTAGCGGCAACCCTTGCGGTTGCCCAACTCAACATGGCAATCGCAAGGGTTACCACTACCGCAAAAATGCTAAGGATAAGAACGCTTTTGAACAACATAAAATCCTTCGTACAATACCAATGTAGGATGTTATATTTCGAAAGTGCAACCTACCTTTTTAAGTTATATTCCACTTCCGAAATCAGAAATCCCAAATCTACAATAGTTTTGAGCCTACTCTACATACGCTAGCATTGGCTCAAAACTTCTTTCTCGGAGTACCACATCGGCCACTAATTCTAACGCAGGATGACTGGCACAAAATGAAAACCCTAAGCCTGCTTTTTGTACCATACACATATCGTTTTCACCATCTCCAATCACCATTATATCATCGAGTGTCAATCCCAAGGCAGCTGAAATATGAGTAATCACATGACTTTTACAATAATCATGTTTGCATTTTGCTTCGTGATGTCTAAAAAAAGCAGAAGGAATTTTAACTTCACCAGTCGTATTCCCTCGCCAAAACTCAAGGTCATTTGCCATCGTAAAATCCAATTGAAATCGGTGCATCAGGTGGTTCGTTACCAAACTATAACTATCGCTCACAATCCCAATCACACAACCTTTTTGCTTCAACGCCTGAACTGTTTGCTCAAAATCTGGCGTTATTGGAATCATGTCCAATACTTCGATAATTTCAGCAATCGTATGTCCTTTCATTAATTTAGCAATCTCTTTGGTTCTAATTACAGGATTGACATACTCAAGGGCAATTTTCCGAAGGGCTTTTTCAAAACCAAAATGACGTGCCGCAGTTTGAATAAAACTATCTGATAAAATTGTGCGATCCATATCAAATACCACCACCTTGTGTTTGAGTGCAGGATTCAGCTCTGCTCGAAGCCCACTGATTACCGACTGATGTGGAACAGAATGATAAGTCATATCAGCTTCGGCACGGTTCATTATAGCACGAGTTACCTCTTTTGCCATATTTCCTAATGATTGCAATGGCTTCATTTTGTTTTCGACATAACCAATATTTACCTCAGCAATTCTGGCACTGGCATGATACATATCTATGAGCAAGCCAATATCTACTCCATAATCATTTTCAAAAATGATATTTTCCAAAAAGCTTCTTTTACCTGATACAATTCCGCTCAATGGTTGTGAAAATTGATTTAACTCAGGAAAATAAATATCCAATAATGGCTTTGCCAACAACTCGGTTACACGACCAGCTTGCCTATCAAAACATGATTTTACAAAATCAACATTTCCTTCTATCAAAGGATTTGCCATCAAATCCACAATGTCTTCAGGATAAGTCGGAATATCGGCATCCAGAAAAACTAAATAGTCTCCCGTGGCAAACTTTACTCCTTCTTGCATCGATATTCCCTTGCCTTGCTCAGTACTTCCTATTACGCAAGCACCCGAAAGCAACGCTACCGATACGGTATTATCAGTCGAATTATCGTCTATAACCAGGACCTCTTTGGTGAGGCGAGAATTGAAGGCTTTTCTGATTACTTCCGAAATGGTAGCCTCTTCGTTCCAAGCAGGTATTACTACACTTACATTTTTCATAAATCATTCATTTTAAGTGATATAAAACTGTTTTCTCAAAATGTCGATTTTACATTACATACACCTTACATAGGTATTAGAATAGCCTTAAAGGTACAGTGCTATACAATTCTAATAAATTTCTAATCTTTTACTAATGATTTGCTGATACTTGGCTTGTAAGTTTGTAGTGTAAAATAGATTTTACTCTAATACCTAAAAATTAGAGTAGTTTTTTTAACGATTACACTTTATACAATATAATACAATTGCCTATGAACTAAGCGTTTACTATTCTTTACTTAAAAAATATAAAATTTAAGCTTATGAATATTAAACGAATGTTCCTTGCCTGTGTCCTATTTGTAGGATTAACTCAAAGTAATTGGGGTTATAGTCAAAAAGTTAGTGAGAGTATGTACGAGGGCAAACCAGTACTAAGCTCAAGTACCAAAGGTGCTAAGAAAAGCCTATTAAAAGCATGGTCTGATTATTTAGAAAACAGTTATCATGCAAAAACTAGGCGCAGAAGCAATAAAGTTATCGCCGACGACGTTGTTTTTAGTGATATTACTACTGCGACTGTAAATAGTATATTATATGTTGAAGAAAGTAGAGTGGAGAAAGGAATATTTAATGTATATTTGTACACAAACTCAGTAAGTGAAAAAGCCTCGAGTCAAACCTATACTCCAGAGGAAGTTTTGAAGCTTTCAAGCAATTTAGAAAACTTCTTATCACGCTACCAGTACAATTACCTTTCGGGCCTTTTGCAAGAAGATAGTAAGTCTTTAGATAAAAGCCAGAAAAGTCTCAACAAACTCCTAATCGCAAACACAAAACTTGAAAAACGCATTGAGCGTTCATTGCGAAGCATTGCCAAAACGCAAGAACAAATAGATGCTGACAAGAAATCAATAGAAGAAAACAAAGCTAAAGTGGCTGATTTGCAGCAACAAATCAACCAACAACGCTCAAAGATATTGGATCTCGAACAAAAACGAGACCAGAAGAACTAATTTAGTTAAGGTGAAAAAAGTGGAACACCACTCTCTTGTTTTTAATTAAACAAGAGTTATAATCCCAGGTAAATATATGGTTACCTGGGATTTTTGTTTACTCAAATATAGGGATTTTCTACTAAGTAAAAACATTTGATAAGTAGTTTTTTTGTAAAACATCCCGAAAAAGACCCCTCTCGTCGCACCTATCGATTTTTACCACAAAAAAATAAAAATCATTCTCATTCAACTCATTTGTAGTGTACCTTTGCGTGATTTATTCTTCCTATAACGCAAGTTTAGCGAAACCAATTACCAATTCTCAATTTGACAATGGAATATAGAATAGAAAAAGACACGATGGGTAAGGTGCAAGTGCCTGCCAACGTTTACTGGGGAGCTCAGACCCAACGTTCAATCATGAATTTCCCGATTGCTCAGGACATCAACAAGATGCCGAAGGAAATCATCAAGGCTTTTGCATACCTTAAAAAAGCAGCAGCGTTTGCTAACTTCGACGCTGGTGTATTGCCTGAAGAGAAAAGAAACCTTATCGCTCAAGTATGTGATGAGATTCTTGAAGGTAAATTAGATGACCAATTCCCATTAGTGGTTTGGCAAACAGGTTCGGGCACTCAATCAAACATGAACTGCAACGAGGTAATCGCTTACCGTGCTCACGTAGTAAATGGAGGTTCATTGCTTGACGAACAAAAATTTGTTCATCCAAACGACGACGTAAACAAGTCACAATCTTCAAATGATACTTTCCCAACTGCAATGCACATTGCAGCTTACAAAATCTTGTTGGAAGTAACCATTCCAGGTATCAAAACACTTCGCGATACACTAGATGCTAAAGCTAAGGCTTTCAAAGATGTTGTAAAAATTGGTCGTACTCACTTCATGGACGCAACTCCATTGACTTTAGGACAGGAGTTTTCTGGCTATGTATCTCAGTTAGATCATGGTCTGCGTGCCATCAACAACACTTTGGCTCACTTATCAGAGTTGGCTTTGGGTGGTACTGCCGTTGGTACAGGTATCAATACCCCAAAAGGTTATGATGTAAACGTAGCTAAACACATTGCTGACCTAACAGGTTTGCCATTTGTTACTGCTGAAAATAAATTTGAAGCTTTGGCAGCTCACGATGCTATCGTTGAAGCACACGGCGCCTTGAAAACTGTAGCAGCTAGCTTGATGAAAATCGGTAACGATATTCGTATGTTGTCTTCAGGTCCTCGTTCGGGTATTGGCGAAATCTATATTCCAGACAACGAGCCAGGTTCGTCAATTATGCCAGGAAAAGTAAACCCCACACAATGCGAAGCTATGACAATGGTAGCAGCTCAGGTAATGGGTAACGATGTAGCTATCAATATCGGTGGTTCGATGGGTCATTTTGAGTTGAACGTATTCAAACCAGTAATGATTTATAACTTCTTGCACTCAGCTCGTTTGATTGGTGATGTTTGTGTTGCCTTCAACGACAAGTGTGCTGTGGGTATCGAGCCATTACACGAAAATATCAAAAAACACGTAAATAACTCGTTGATGTTAGTAACTGCTTTGAACACAAAGATTGGTTATTACAAAGCTGCTGAGATTGCTCAAACAGCTCACAAAAACGGTTCAACATTGAAGGAAACAGCTATTGCTTTAGGATACCTTACTGCTGAAGAATTTGACCAGTGGGTAAAACCTGAAAACATGGTTGGTGAAATCAACGTGTAGTCCATTTTTATGGTATTTTTCTAAGAAAAGCCTCAAATCATATATGGTTTGAGGCTTTTTATTTGTACTTTATTTTGAAATCGATTTCACAAAATATTTCATGTTTTTTCAGAAAATCTTCAGTAGCTTAGTATAAAATATTCCTTTTCGATGAAAAACAGGTAAATAAACAAGAAAAATATCATACCATGGAAGATGTATTAGTGAAAGAAAAATCTGAGTTTCGTAACTACGACCAAGGCGACATTACTGCTGCCGTAAAAGAGCACTATCGCAAAATGCGCACCAGACAAACTTACGATTATGTACAGGCAATGAAGAAGAAATACCTTACTTTCGACAAGCCTATGCACTTGTGGGAAGCTATGGAAAAGTTGAATGCCTTGATTGATGTAAGTGACCCAGATTTGAATTTACCTAACGTACAACATTTACTACAATCGGCTGAAGGTATGCGTGCTGAAGGTCGTCCAGACTGGATGCAATTGGTAGGCTTGATTCATGACCTTGGCAAAGCTATGTACCTTTGGGGCTCAGACGAAGATGGTACTTCACAAGCAGAACAATGGGGCTTGGTAGGTGATGTTTTTGTGGTTGGTTGTCGCTTCCCTGATTCTTGTGTTTATCCTGAGTTCAACGAATTGAATCCTGATATGCACGACGAAAGATACAATACCGAACTTGGTGTATATGAAGAAGGTTGCGGTCTTGACAACTTGCATTTAGCATGGGGACACGATGAGTATTTATATCAGGTTTTGAAAAACCATAAAGATAATGCCATCCCTGAAGAAGGTATGGTAATGGTACGTTACCACTCGTTTTATCCTTGGCATACAGGAGGTAGTTATACAAAACTATTAAATGAAAAAGACGAGCAGTACAAAGAATGGATTAAAGATTTCAACCAGTACGACTTATATACTAAATGTCCAAAAATCTATGACCTTAACGAAATGAAAGAATACTATTTGCCAATTGCAGAAAAGTATCTTGGTTCGGGTCCGATTTATTGGTAATAAGAGGTTACCAGTTAATGGTATATTTGTTATCTGAAGGCACTGACAATCAATAGGATACTTTCAAAGATATATTATTAATTGAATCTTTTTTAATACTTAAAACTAATAGCATTTTCAGTTTTTGTAACTAACACCCAATTTGCTATTTTGTCTAAAACCACAAAAAGCCAAACAATGTATATTGTTTGGCTTTTTATATGATTGGCTGACTTACAAGGATATACGTCTTTCAATTAGCAATTTACCGTACAAACCTAACCTAACGTTCCTCTTATCGCTAAGAAGTATTGCTCGGATTAAACCTCGCTTTCGGTCAACTTAGCTAATAACTTCGCTTGCAATTCTATAATCTTACGTTGCATATCCAAAACCTCTTCAGTTTTCAACACCACATATCCTGCTTGTGTTTCTTGTACGTCAGAAATATTTTGGATTTCAGATTCTCCCATCAAATAAGCTACAGTCACGTTTAATGTACGTGCCATACGTATTAGTTGAGAGTATTTTGCATCATTTCGGTTAAGAATGGCATGAAGCGTTGCCTCTGTAATATTAGATTGAATAGCTAATTGAAGAAGAGTCATCCCCCTCTCAGCGATTAGTACCCTGATTCTATCTTCAACTCGTTTCATAGTGCGTTGTGTGTTTTCATTAAAAAAGTTTTAAGATAAGTATATAAGATTTCGGAATTAAAGGGTGACTGTATTATTATTAGTGGTAAAAAATAATCAGTTACATATTGTTATCTCTTCATCTCTCGATAAATCTCCCATTTGAACTATTTACCCAATTAGTCTTAGGGAAAAGTTACTTGTGTTTTTGATACATTGGCGAACACAAATATAAAAAAAAATATTATCAAGCTAGAATTGCTTAACAAAAAAAGGATATATGTACTTACATATATTTTTATACAATTCTAAGAGTTTTTAAAAATACTAGAATACATTGATAAAATTAGACAAAACTTCACTTTATCATTTGCTAATTAATGAATTAGTAAAAATCCGTCCTTCGGAATATAGATTCTAAAGGACGGATTACTTGCAAAAAAGGTATAGAAAGTTAATAGTAGCGCTGGTATACTTAATATTCTGAGGGTTATTAAGCTGATTATGACAGTGTCATGACTGGTATATCAGAGTGATTAACGACATCTTCGGCGATACTTCCTTTAAACCAATGAGTCAAACCTGTGCGTCCATGTGTGTACATGAGAATTAAATCGGCTTTGATTTGATGAGCACTATCCAAAATTCCTTCTTCAATATTGGCCCCATCCCAAATATCAAAATGGTAATTTTTTAATTTGAGTTTTGTTGCCACCTTCTTCATATCCTCTTTGAGTGCTTCATAATTGATTTGTCGCATGGCATTATCAACGTACACAAAATGGTACTCTATTTCTGGCATATTCAACCACTTGAAAGCTTTCTTTATAAAGTCGGTATTTTCCATGTCGGTTGCAACTAACACTTTTTGAATGCGATATTCCTGCTGATTTCCCTTAATGACCAATACAGGACAATTGGCATGACGCACGACAGATTCAGCATGTGAGCCACCAAACATTTCTTTGATACCAGTAGCACCTGTAGACCCCATCACAATCAAATCTGCCTTGTGTTTCAGTAACGTGGATTCAAAGTTCTCTACGCTTTCTTCTACAACTGCTTTGATATTCAAGCCCAAAAACTTTGGATTGGTAATAACAGTATCAAGCTCTTTTTTAGCATCGTCTAAAACACCTTTCCAGGCTGTGTCAAAAGGAACCGCCACACCCATCGAATAATACGTTCCTAAGCTTGCTGAAGGAAATATTTTGACTTGCAATAAAGTAATCTCAGCACCGTTATGTCTAGCCAAATCGGCTGCTACATCCAATGCTTTTAATGAAATTTCACTAAGGTCGGTTGGCACAAGAATCTTTTTCATAGCTGTATTGTGTTTTGTTTTGTTACGGTTTGGTTTCCTTTATTGGACTAAGAAATTCGCCTCAATCTTTATTCTTTCTTATTTCCTTTTTCCTTAACAAATTTTACCCAAAAATCTGAAAATCAACATGATAAGCATTGGTACTTTTGCTGATTAATATCAAAATAAAAGCCCTCAGAATGCATTGATTCTGAGGGCTTTCGGCTATATCTTACTAAGTCTTATGCTGCTTTAGTTTTGTTTTCACTGAAGAATACAATAAATAGCACTAATACAACCGCGGCAATACCCGCTGGCACCATCCAAACCGATGTCCAATCATGCGTAACTACACCCGAAGCATCCGTTGTAGAAAATTTATCCAACACAATACCTGAGATTTTTGAACCAATACCCATACCAATACCGTAAGTTGCTAAGGTAATTAAGCCCTGTGCGGAGTTCTTGATTTTGTCACCAGCTTTATTATCTGTATAGATTTGACCAGTCACAAAGAAGAAGTCATAACATACGCCATGTAGTACAATCGCTAAATATAAAATCCATTCTGAGCTAATACCATCACCGTAACCAAAGCATATAAAACGAATAATCCATGCTACTAATCCAACAATAAGCATCTTTTTGATACCAAATTTTGACAATGCAAATGGAATCAACAACATGAAAAATACCTCCGATACCTGTCCTAACGACATTTTGTTTTCCACGCTACTCATGTGCGATTCTGTCAACGAAAGGTTAGCATGAGCGTAATAGAATGACAATGGAATACAAACTAATACCGATGCGATAAAGAAAATGGCATACGAACGGTCTTTAAACAAAACGAATGCCTCTGTACCTAAAATTTCGCCTAATGAAGTAGCCTTAGTTGTTGCTTTTGGAGGAGTATCTGGTAAAAAGAAAGCAAAAATACCTAAAGCCAAAGATGTAAACATTGAGATTTGGAAAATAGTAACCTTGTCACCAATGGCATAATACCCTACAATATTGGTTACGACAATCCAAGCAATCGTACCCAATACACGAATCGATGGGAATTCTTTTTCTGGATTTTGCATTTGGTTCATGGCAATCGAACTCGATAGTGCCAAATTTGGTGCAAAAGACAGGGTATAGGCCAAAATATACCAGAAAAATGCATCTGGATCTTTCGTCTGAATCAAGAAATAAAGTATCGCTGCGCCAATGATATTAAGTACACCCATTACTTTCTGTGCCGAGAAATAACGGTCAGAAATCATTCCCACAAAAAATGGGGCAATAATAGAGGCAATTGAAAAAGTGGCATAGGCATTCCCTGTCTGGTCACCGCTAGCACCAAGCCCAACGATTAGGTATTTACCCATTTGACCATACCATGCTCCCCATGTAAAAAACATCAGGAACATCATAACCATCAATTGAATTTTTGTAGTAGTACGCATTGTTATTTTTTATAGTTTTTGTTGGATAGAGGAGACGGCATTGGGTGTACACTCGTACGAGCACGTTTCTCCTAATTCTTCAAATATACGATTTGAGTCCGATTTTTTTATATGGATTTGGAGAATACAAGACAGGAATCAAGGAAATGTATAATGATGGAAGGTTTATAAGTTTGAAAACTCAATAAAAAAGAAAGTCCAAGTCTGAAGACTTGGACTAGTTGCTCTTAATACTTTCAATTAGCGGGAGAATTTATTCACCCGTAATCTGCTCTATTTAGCTGAAGGAATATTCTTTAAAGAAGTACAAATCACTTTGTCATCTTTAAAGCATTCAGGGTTTCTTTTTATCAGCTCGGCTTTGTAGGCCGGCTTTTGAGTCCCGTATATGCTAGTAATATCTGTTTTATTTTTGGCAAAAATCAAATTCACCACGCTATCTGCCGTTTGATTCTGAATCGTACTATTTTTGAAAGTATAGGCTATATCTTTTTCTTTCAAAACTGATTTTGGCAAAGGATTCAACGGTGGAATTTCGACCTTCGGAGGTACTACTGGAATAGGCGTAGGTGGTGCTGGTGATACCGCTACAGTTGGAGTCGTAGCTACAATATTATATCGCTCATATTCTCGGTAGCCCGCATATCCACAGGTAAGCAATAAAATGATGGACAAGCCTCTCCAAAATTGATATGAGCTTAGTATGGAAGAATCCTCCTCCTCAGGATAACTGATATCGGGTGATTCGAAGGGATTATCAGTTTTGGGCTTACTGCTGGATAATTGTTTGAGTTGTGCTTTCAACTCATTATACTTTTTGACTAAGTCATTGTGTTCGGCGATGAGCTTATTTTGATTTACTTTTTTCTGAAAAATAGACATATCCCAATTTCTTGGAGCGGTTTCTTCAGGAGTATTCTTTTCAGGTAAAGTACTTTTATTTTTCTGAAAAGAAGTGTTTTTACTTTTCTGTTGTTCAAAACGTTCTATTTCCTTCGCTGCTTTTCTTTTTTCTATTTCTGCTAAAAATTGCTCAGAATTGATGAAAGTATATAGACCTTTTTCAATCACATAATTGGCAATATCAACCGAGTCAGTGAAATAAATAGTATCAAAATCGCTTAGTAAATAGGCACTTTTTTGTAAAAACAGATTTAATTCAGACGTCAAATCACAATAAACTACCAAAAAACTATTTCTTGTTTTTTGAAATAAAGTGGCGTCTAAAGCCTTGAAATTCAGGTCAAGCTTGTTGAGGTCTTTGGGCTCACGAACAATCAATTCGTCTGAATGCTTCACTTGAAGCACATTGTTGATAATATTACGCTTTTCGGCGATAATATCAGCATGAAACTCGTCGAGACATGAAATCACCAAAGGCTCTTCGCAATTGGTGTTGAAAAAAGTAATACTCGACCCAATAAAAGTACCTCCTCTATCGGAATGCTGTTCGCGTGCAAACGAATATTGAGTATAAGATAAAGCTTTGGCACCGTTGGCAACTTCTTTTCTTATCGAATACAAATTTGCCTTAGGATAAATCGTAATCGCATTGGTATTGAGGTCAAATGACTTCAAATAGCGAGAATTCGGGTTATTTAAAAAAAAGGTTTGCTTAAATCCGTTAGGAATTCCAAAAGTACCAAAAGCCAATAAATCAATCGAAGTAGACATAGTCAAGCGGTTTATTTGCCAAAAAATCTTTCCCAGAATGTACCTTCATAGTTGATATCGACACCCACAATGCTACGATACAACCATTCGGACAATACTTTTGCAGTTTGGAGGTTCAACTTGGTTAGTCGCTCCTCTCCTATCGAGTTCTTCTCGATATGTCCGATTGTGTAAAAAGATTTATTTAAGCCATAAGTATCCATACGTTGGCTAGTCATAGGCATACGTTCACGAATAAAATTATCGAGCTGTTCGACACTCGACACACCCATCGAGCCCGACTTATCCCATTTGGATACTACTAGAATAGCATTGACTGATTTCAGACTTTTTCCTTTTCTTTCGAGTTCGTTCAAAAAACTCATCATCAAAGCATCATCATTGTGTGCCGTGTCATAATCAGTAACCAAAATAAAATTAAGAGGAATATTGGCATTCAAATATTCATCGATACTACTATGATAATTGCCTCCACGACGAATTTCGTAGTGATTTTCACCAGAAGTTTCCAAAAACGTCAGCTTAATAGGTGGCACTTTTTTTGATTTATTATTAGGCTCAAAAATTAAATCAATGCGTGTCACACGGTCACGAGTGGTACGGTTGGGTAAAACCCCTTTTCGAATATTATCTAAAAAATCAAATAGTAAAACCTCTGCTTCTTTGCTATTGGGCGTATCAAGTTTGGGACGTAAAACACCAGCTTGCGAACTTAAATAGTACAACATCGAAGACAAAATCACCGACTTCCCACTTTCGGCAGTACCAAAGAAAAACACAAAATTACTATCCTGCATCTGTATCGAAGGAGACGTAGTTTGTGCCATAGGTACAAAATCGCTGTCGTTATCCATAGGCGATTTGGTACTGATGGGAGTTAATATTTTTTTATCGTTATTCATGGAGAAAAATTAAGTTAATATCATTTGCAATAGGCATTAGGCTTTCGGCTATGAGCATTCGGCAAAAAGTATTTCTCATGAATCAATAGAAGGTTTTCTGCCTAATGCCTACGGCTTATTGCCTAAAGCAGACGAATGCAATTTTAGTTATTCGGAATCAATACATTTCCACTTCTTTTGTGGGTAAATACACTTCCGCCATTGTTATTATTATCGCCTGGTTTAGTAACCAATAGCAAAATAATAGGGATGATAAAATCGAGAAGAATACAACCTAACAACACGACTAATTGATATACGCCAAAGTTTTGAACCGCGTGGTCGAAAGCATAACCGATTTTGCCAATATCTTGCGTATTTGATTCTTTAGGCTCAAATTTGAATTTTTCTTCGCCTAAAATATTCGTGGCTT
Organism: Cellulophaga sp. BC115SP; assembly: GCF_009905545.1. Classification (GTDB taxonomy): domain Bacteria; phylum Bacteroidota; class Bacteroidia; order Cytophagales; family Spirosomataceae; genus Flectobacillus; species Flectobacillus rivi. The sequence goes on from NZ_JAAALB010000062.1 coordinate 16,698, forward strand.
TTTGGCCAAGCTTGTTGTATTCTGCCAAAGATTGGTCAATAACGCCTTGTGCTTGTTCGTCTTTGTCCTTTTTAGGTAACAGTAATATCTCCTGAATCTTATCGCTCCATTTCTTAGTAGCTGCACTCAAATCTGTTTTTAACTTAGCTTCCTCTGGCGAAAGGTCAGAAACGATACCATCTATTTGTCGACCCATACGGTCGGCCAAATCGGCGTAGTCATTACCTACAGGACGAAGAATATCAACTTTTTGACCCAATAATTTTTCCAAATCCTTTATCAACATACGAGCACGATTTCCCATTCCAGGATTTCCTTTGTCCTGAATCTGCTCCATCAATTGCTTTTTCTTAGTTTCTACATTCTGAGCAGTCGCTTTATCATATTTATAGTTGAATTTGGCATTCACATCCGCTTCCAGCTTGTCGAAACGAGCGTTAATATCGCGCAGTTCGGCAGTGTAAATATCCGTGCGCATGAAACGTGTGTACAAGGCATTGAAGTTTGCCATAAAGCAAAATAGTGCAATAAACGAATACACTGCCATTAATTTGCCTGTTGGGCGACCCGTAAGTTTGGCTTCACGAAGCAACCAACATAGGTAAAGTAACAACAGGGACAATGCAAGCGAAATAACAATAGCCGCATGACCAAAAATCTGCTCTAATCCTTGCCAAGTTTGATAAAAGCTCACACTTACCAATAGTAGTGCTAAACCTCCCAAGAATAAATCAGACGCAGTGATTCTTTGATTTCCCATAAATTTTGACTGTTTGAATTGTAAAATTTCACCTATTACAAAGTGAACCAAGTTTATTTTGTTTGATTGAAAAGATGCTATCCGTTAAGGGTATTATTGTCATTAGGAGTCACTCAAGGTCAAAGAGTTAAGTCTCCGATTTGGCACAAAAACACTACTTTATTTCCTATAGGACAAAATAGATAGTTGGCGATAGTATAACGTCTGATACTTCGAAAAATTGGTTGAATTTCAGAAGAATACAAAACCCGTTATGTATGTCTAAATTAGGCGTTGCCCAAAGACTGTTATACAATTAAATGATGTATGCCAATAAATGCTCGTTGGATGGTAAAATGACTAGCTCAACATTCGGAGTAAATTGAATATTGTTAGAAAATGCTGGAAGAAAAGAGATATTGGAATAATATAGATACATAATTATACAAGAGATAAACGTGAATAGTCGATAAATTGATTTATCTCTAAATATAACGCCAGCCAGCCCCTCAAAGGCATAGGTAAGATAAGGTTTGGGATGAATTTAGGGTTTTATGGGGTGAATAATCACTCTTCTTTTGATAATCAATGCTTCAAATAAAAAAACTGCACAAGTCTTTAAGTTCTTGTGCAGTTTTGATGATTACTAGTTTAGCTTTTTATAAGCTTCTTTGAAATGCTCAAATTCGGTTTGTAAAATTTTCATTTCAGACTCAAAATATTGAAAATCACAAACTTTCGCTTTGACTTCAATATGCCTTGTTATTTCATGCAAGCGTGAAGCACCGAGTGTTCCAGAATTACCTTTGAGGGTATGAAGTTCGCCTTGCACTTTTTTACAGTTATTTTCATAATATCCTTCTATCGCATTTTGAATCTGCTCTTCAGCTTCAGCCTCAAATCCTTCTAAAATCGAAGCAACAAATTCCATATCTCCACCCACACTATCTGATAGTTGTTTTATAATGTCGGTATCTATCACTGGGAAAATATCAGATACATGAAAATCCGAAATGAGCGATACTGTTGCTTCTTCTGCTTTTGGTTGCTCTACAGCCGGGACTTCTACCTTTGCTGGCACTTCAACTTTTACCTCCACTACAGGCTCAGGCTTTATTTCTATTACCTTAGGCTGTTGTGGGCGCTTACTGGCATTTCGGTCAATCCATTCTTGCACTTTTCTGACCAAAATTTCTGCTCTGATGGGTTTTGCCACATAATCATTCATACCTGCTGCCAAGAAACGATCACGGTCTTCTTTCATGGCATAGGCCGTCATGGCAATAATTGGTGGAATATCCATAGAAAGCGCTCTCAAATGCTGAGTGGTTTCGACACCATCCATTTCAGGCATTTGAATATCCATAAAAATCATGTCATACGCACGGTCAAGATGCGAGGCTTCTACCAACTGAATCGCTCGTGTACCGCTATCAGCTGTAATGACTTCACAGCCTGATTTTCGTAAAATTTCACTGGCTACTTTACGGTTTGTGGCATTATCGTCGACCAACAACAAGTGAGGATGATATTCTTTAAAGTGATTTACTACTTGGAATTGCTCTTCTTTCTTTTTCACCGAAACAGGACTAATATCAGTCTGCTTAATTTCGATAATAAACCAAAAAGTACTACCATGTCCCCAATCAGACATAACGCCAATATCCCCTTTCATTAAGCGACAAAGCTCTTTTGAAATAGCTAAGCCCAAGCCTGTTCCACCAAATGATTTTTTGGTAGAATTGTCTACCTGCTGAAACGCATTGAAAAGCATTTTAAGATTTTCTTGGGTAATACCAATTCCTGAGTCTTTTACCTCAACTTTTATTCTATTGAATTTACCTCGTTTTTCAAGTAAACTCACATTGATATCTACCGTACCATTTTCAGTAAACTTCAAGGCATTTGAGGTAAGGTTTGATAAAATTTGTAGTAAACGAGTTTCATCAGCAATGACATATTCTGGAATATTTGACCCAAAATTGCAGTGAATTCGGTTACCTTTATTAGCAGCGATTTGTGAAAATAGCGCCAATAATCTATCAAATACATCCTTGAAAACGATAGGCGCTTCATGCAAGACCATTTTACCAGCCTCGATTTTCGCCAAATCCAAAATATCATTGAGGATATGTAATAGCGTTTCAGATGATTTTTTGATGGTCAATACATAATCTTTTTGCTCTTCGTCAAGCGAGGTATCATTGAGCAAGTCAATCATACCGATGACACCGTTCATCGGCGTACGTATTTCGTGGCTCATATTCGCCAAGAAACGCTCTTTAACTTTCAACGAACGTTCGGCTTCGTCTTTGGCTTTTACGATGTCTTCTTGATACTTTTTGAGGTCGGTAATATCACGTCCAATACCTGATACTTCTTCAATCATCCCGTTTTTAAGCAAAATCGGATTCAGGTAAATTTCTACCCACTTCTCTTCCCCTTCGACGGTTTCGAGCTGAATTTCGAAATGTTGTTTTTCGCCTCTAAAAGCTTCTTTATATCTTTCTTCAAGCACCTTACGGTCTTCTTTCGTGACCATTTGAAAGCCTAACTTTTCGGTACTTAAAGTCAACTGCGGACGTACTTTAATTCGGTTCTCTAACAAACGAGAGTATTCTTGATTAAAAGAAGTCAGCAGCATTTTGCGATTGACCGACCACATTAAGTGCGAACTACCTTCAAAAATGGCATTCAAACGAGCCGTTTCGCGAGCTAAGGCATCTTCTGCTTGTTTACGAGCAATGGCCAGCGCCACCTGCCCTGAAATAAAGTCGAGCAATTCCAAATCTCGTTGCTCATATTTATTTTGACGCTCATACGATTTCACCCCGATAATACCTGTGGTTCTGTCACCAATTTTGAGCGGTACGCAAAGCATGACCTTCGGCACTGTTCCGTACAGGTAAATCTGTTTTGAACGCCCCAGTTCCTCGATTTGCTCGTCATACAGCATCAAAGGACGATTGGCAGCAATCGCATATTCTGTCAGACCGTTGCCCAGTTTACGTTTGGTAAAATGTACACGATTGTCAAAATACTCATCGACGTAATACGGGAAATACAAATAGCTTTGCTGAGGGTCGTATTGAGCAATAAAGAAGTTTTTTACGTCAATTACTTCACCTAATTCTTTATGAATATTGGAATACAAATCATCTAAATTGGTCGAATTGATAGCAGCTTGGGCAATACTTGCATAAAGTTTGGATGCACGCTCGGCACGAACTTTGGCAGTTGAGTTGTGGAAAATACAACGAAACGCAGTGGCTTTATCACCTTCAAAACGACAGTTTACCGAACCTGACAAATACAAACGACGACCATCTTTACGGCGGAAGACTGTTTCAAAATCGGCAATTTTTTCCCCATTTTTAATTCGTTCAAACTTCTTGAGTGTTTCCTCCGCAAAATCAGGGTGCAACACATCACGAAGATTGAGACTTGCCAGCTCATCAGACTCATAGCCCATTTTTTCTTGCCAAGACTTATTGACATACAAGAAACGACCCGAAATACTGATGATTTGAATTAAATCGGACGTATTGTTTACTAAATCCTGCAACTGCGAATTGGAGCGAGAAAGCGCTTCTGCCACCTTTTTGCGCTCAGTAATATCCTCGCCAATGATTGTCAGATATTTTACTTCGTCAAAATCATTAAAAATCACAGAGTTGAGCTCCACATGACGCATTTGCCCATTTTTGGCAAGCATCGTTCTTTCTTTTTGGTCAAATACTCCCCCATTTTCCATGGCAGTGCCAAAAGCCAAAATACGCGCATTGCGCTCGCCTTCTGGAACCAAAAATTCAAAGAAGTTTTCCCCAACTAATTCTTCAGATGTATAACCTAATAATTTAGTAGCATAGCTATTACAAAAAACAATTGTACCGTCCTCTTCCAAAATCATCCCGAAGAGGTTCATACTATCAACGGTTTTACGTAAATCAAAAACCGTATTCCCAGCCACTGAATGTGCTTTTTCGTTACTCTCTAAGACATGAAGTTCTTTCTTGAGGTGACGAATTTCTAAAATTAATTCTTCTTTTGTTTTGTGAGACCAACGCATAATTAATCGGACTAGAGATTAGGAGATTGTAATTAGATAAATCATTCTATTGATTTTCTCGGCATCATTATACCTTAAAAGTACAAAATTCGGCGTAATTTTATGGAATAAATTTACAGTTGCGTCATGTGGTGTGCTTAGGCCTACTACATCGCCAAAAGATACTAGCATAATTTGGACAAGGTAAAAGCAAAAAAGAACCTAGGTCAGCATTTCTTGCGTGACCTATCGGCAGCTCAACGTATCGTAGAGCTGATGTCTTGCCACGGAGGATACAAAAAAGTCCTTGAGATTGGCCCGGGCATGGGAGTTTTAACACAATATTTACTAACACATAAAGAATACGAAACATCTGTTGTCGAACTTGACAGAGAATCTGTAGAGTATCTTAAGGTGCATTATCCTGAATTGACTCCAAGAATTCATTCTGCTGACTTTTTGCGTTTGAATTTGAACGAACTGATGGGCAATGAAATTTTTGGAATCGTGGGGAATTTCCCATACAATATCTCTTCTCAAATCTTTTTTAAGGTTTTAGAAAATAAAGATATGATTCCTGAAATTGTAGGAATGCTCCAAAAAGAAGTAGCAGTACGTATTGCGTCAAAACCTGGGAATAAAGACTATGGTATTTTGAGCGTATTGCTTCAGGCTTTTTACGACATCGAATACAGTTTCTCTTTGGGACCAGGGGCTTTTGATCCACCGCCAAAAGTAAACTCAGGTGTAATTCGTTTGCGTCGCAACGGAGTTACAGACTTGGGCTGTGATGAGAGAAAGTTTTTTGCCGTGGTAAAAATGGGCTTCAATCAGCGCCGTAAAACTTTGCGTAACGCCTTGCGTGCGATGCAAATAGCTGACCACCCTTTACTGAACAAACGTGCAGAACAATTGGGCGTAGCGGAGTTTGTGGAGCTTACAAATATGATTGGCACCAAAGTTATTGAAAGTCCTGAAACGGAAGAATCAGGAAAAGAAGAGCAAGAATAATTATGAAATTTGACGTTTTATCCAACACCCTATTAAGACAAATAGCCCTCATCTTGAGTATCTTATTACTCGGAGGCTTATTGTTTGTGCACCTCGACAGCTTTATTCCTGCGCTGTTGGGAGCATACACGCTTTATATTTTATTAGGAGGTTGGGTAAAAAAAATGGAGGCAAAATGGAAAATGTCCAGAATCATCGCCATTGTTATTGTGATGCTTGGTTCTTTTTTGATGTTTTTGCTTCCGATGTATTTTGTTGGTCAAGTTTTATTCCATAGTCATACACTTGCTTTGGATCAATACAGTTCGTTTTTTAAAGCGGTAAAAGGCTTTGTAGAGCAAATTGAAATCAAATATCAGGTAAACTTATTAGATGAAAAGTCGCTTGACAAGGTTTTTTCATGGCTCACACAAAGTGCTTCAAAACTCATCAATGGAGCTGTTAATGGTATAACGGGCATTTTCTTGAGCTATTTGATTTTGTATTTCATGTTGCGTGAAAGAGAATTACTAGATAAAACACTTATCAAGATTTTTCCGCTCAATCAAGAAAACTCCGAACAGCTCTTGGGCGAAGTCAACAAACTGGTATTTTCTAATGCCATCGGTATTCCTGTGATTGGGATAGTTCAAGGGGTTACAGGTTTGTTAATTTATTTAATTTTGGGCGTTCCCAATGCCATTTTATGGTTTCTAGTGACTTGTATTGTTTCTATGATTCCTATTTTGGGTTCGGCATTGGCATATATTCCTGTTTCTATTTTATTGTTTGCCAACCATGACAACGTTAGAGGCTTAATTATGCTACTCTATGGCTTTTTTGTGATTGGTTCAGTAGATAATATTTTTAGAATTTGGTTACAAAACAAATTAGGCGACACTCACCCTTTGATTACGCTTTTTGGGGTAATCGTAGGGGTACAACTTTGGGGGTTTACAGGGCTCATATTTGGGCCTATCTTATTCTCTCTTTTCCTATTGTTGAGCACTTATTATGGAAGAGAGTTTCAGGGTAAGGATGAAAATAACCCTTCGAGTTTAATGTAGAATTGTGGATTTGAGATTTCTGATTTCGGAATTTCCGCTATTAATCCTGTACGACAAATTAGTTTTGTCTACAGAACAAAATTGCATTGATACGCTTTAGGACATAAGCCTTAGGCGATAGGCAAAATGTTATTCATTATTTTATTAGAAATACTTTTAGCTTATGGCATATAGCCTAATGCCTATTGCGGGTAAACTAATATCTTTCGTACAGCCCTAATCTGCTATGCATTAAGCGTTATGAGCTAGGCTAAACTGTCGAGCAACATTCTGCCGAATGCCCAAACATAGCCCAAACCTCCACTTGGTCTCTTGGTGCCTGTTCTCTTTATCCCTTTATTTAAACTTTTATAAATTCAGCAATGGAATTAACAAATCAACATCTGCCTTTTGAGCTAACGAAAGAATACCTAGAGAAGATACAGGCAGCCATTTCGGAACATAACAACGAGTTTATTCGTACCGAAATGGAAGAGCTATTCCCTGCTGATATTACGAATATTTTGTATGAGCTTGAAGGAGAAGAAGCTCATTATCTGGTTACGCTACTCGATACCAAACTGGCTGCCGAAATTATCGTTAATCTCGACCCAGACGATCGTAAAAAATTCCTCAAAAACTTTACATCACAACAAATCGCAGAATATGTTGACCTGCTCGACTCAGATGATGCGGTAGACATACTCAACGAACAGCCTGTGAATGTTCGTGAAGAGGTTATTGCTTTGGTTAGCGACCGTGAGCAAGCTCGCTTTATTATTGACTTATTACATTATGATGAAGATTGTGCAGGTGGTTTGATGCAAAAAGAATTAGTGAAAATCAATGTAAAGCAAAGTGTAACTGAGTGTGTAGAAGAAATTCGCCGTCAGGCAGAGGATGTCGAAAATGTGTATTCGGTGTATGTCGTAGATGATGAAGGAACACTTTTGGGAAGGGCTTCGCTCAAAAAAATCATTTTAGCAAAACGAGGCTCTAAGATTGCTGATATTTTTACTGATGATATTGTTTCTGTAAAAACTACTGCTACGGGCGAAGAAGTAGCAGATATTATGCAAAAATACGATTTGGATGCTGTGCCTGTAGTCAATATTCAAGGGCGCTTGCTAGGTCGTATTACGATTGACGACGTCGTGGATTTTATCACCGAACAAGCGCATGAAGATGTACAAGCCATGGCGGGTATTTCTGAGGACGTAGAAGAAGATGACTCGGTATGGAAGTTGGTGCGTTCGAGACTACCTTGGTTATTGATTGGTATGACAGGAAGTTTTTTAGCCGCCAAAATCATTGGTGTTTTTGATGGCGAAGTAGCCAGAACTCCTGCCTTAGCTGCCTTTATTCCGTTGATTGGTTCAACGGGCGGTAATGTTGGAATTCAGTCGTCGGCTTTGATTGTACAAAGTTTGGCCGACAAATCAGGTATTGATACTTCGCTGACTGAGCGTTTGAAAAAAGTTTTATTGGTATCACTCCTCAATGGACTCATTGCTGCGACATTTGCATTCTTGGGAACATTGGTATTAGAGCATGAAAATACCATTTCATTGGTTATGTCACTTTCGATTTTCTCGATTGTGATGCTTGCTTCTTTTATGGGGACAATTACACCTTTAGTACTTAATCAGTTTGATATTAACCCTGCCGTAGCCTCTGGTCCATTTATTACTACGACCAATGACTTATTGGGTTACGGTGTGTATTTCCTGATTGTTTATATGCTCATATAAGTTATCAGGCATTAGGCAAATAGTTAAAAAAAATACACAACCGCAGACATACTTTTGTCAAAAGCCCACGGTTGAAAGCCGTAAGCTAAAAGTATAAAAGCATTTCTCATATAATTATAGAAGCTTTGTGCTTGCCTAGCGCCTACGGCTTATTGCCTAAGGCATATTAATTAAATTCCTTTTTCTAAAAATTCATGATTGCAGTTATACAACGAGTATCCGAGGCATCCGTAACGATTGATAACCAAGTAAAAGGTTCTATCAACGCTGGCTTTATGATTTTACTAGGTATTACTCATACCGATACCCAAGAAGATGTAGAATGGCTATCAAAAAAAATCGTCGGTATGCGTATTTTTTCTGACGAGGAGGGTAAAATGAACCTTGATCTGAAGGCTATTGAGGGAGATATTTTATTGATTAGTCAGTTTACGTTACACGCTTCTACAAAAAAGGGAAATAGACCAAGTTTTATCGAAGCTGCAAAACCTGATATGGCTATTCCTTTGTACAAAAGCATGATTGTTCAATTGGAAAAAGAATTAGGTAAAATTATACAAACTGGCGAATTCGGAGCAGATATGAAAGTCGCACTCATCAACGATGGTCCAGTGACGATTGTAATTGATTCTAAAAACAAACAATAAACGTTGGAGTTTAGATAGTAAAAACCTTATCAAAATGACCATCAAAGAAGCTCAAGAAACCGTAGACCAATGGATTAAAACCATCGGCGTTAGATATTTTAATGAATTGACCAATATGGCCATGCTTACTGAAGAGGTTGGCGAAGTGGCGCGTATTATTGCCCGTCGTTATGGTGAACAGTCTGAAAAAGAGTCTGATAAAAACAAAGACCTCGGCGACGAAATGGCTGATGTATTATTTGTATTGATTTGTTTGGCTAACCAAACTGGTGTGGATTTGACAGCGGCGTTAGACAAAAACCTTGCGAAGAAAACACAAAGAGATGCTACACGCCATCATGAAAATGAGAAGTTAAAATAATTTTACCCGCCTTAAGCTCTAGGCTTTATGCGGTAGGATAAAAGTTAAATAATATTTCGCATGAAATAATTGAGGCTTTTTTGCCTAATGCCTACGGCTTACAGCATAAAGCGTAGTAAGGCAATTTTATTTTGCATTAATACTTAAATAAGTGGGTAAAATGAAATTAATTTTTATTGGCTATAGGCAATAGGCTACTATACCCAGCTTTTTTAAGTAGGCATATTTTTTTGATAATGAGACATTTGCATTTTTATCCATCTTAAAAAGCTGAATATTCTATTCTCAATAGCTGTAT
>NZ_JAAALB010000063.1 GCF_009905545.1 Cellulophaga sp. BC115SP
GCCTATTGCCTATTGCCTATTGCCTATTGCCTATTGCCTATTGCCTATTGCCTATTGCCTATTGCCTATTGCCTATTGCCTATTGCCTATTGCCTATTTTATGTAAAAATAAAAACTTACATTTTCGAATAAACGCAGGTTTGAGGAAATAGGAATATTAATTGACCAAATTTGCCGAGGGTGTTTTCTGAAAAGGTATTCTGATATTAACTAAGGTGCCAAGAGGCTCGCCTTGTGTATTTTGTTTATCAATAATTTCCATCATGATTTGGTGTTTGGCACCTTGGTTCAAAATGTCTAGTCGCTTTTGATTGGCTGATATAGCAAAGCCATTATGAGCGTTTTTTTCTTTTAAGCGTTTGAGTTGAGCAGACCGTTTTCGACCTATCCCGTTATCATCAATAATGACCATTAGGCAGTCTCGTTCCTTGATAAACTTTATCCATAGCTGACGGTCGTCTTTCTTGTGCAAAAGTCCATGTTTTATCGCATTTTCCACGTATGGCTGAATCAGCATAGATGGAATATACACAAAATCGGGTTGAAGGGCAGGGTCTACCTCGAAGGTATAGTGGAGTAAATCCTCAAATCGAATTTTTTCGAGCTCTAAATAAAGACTCAGTGATTTTATTTCTTCGCTGAGTGGAACACACTCTTTATTACTCATCTCCAAAATCCGACGGGTTAGTTCACTAAATTTACCCAAATACACCGAAGCATTTTCTTTGTCGTTGGTGTAGATATACGCCTGAATTGTATTGAGCGCATTGAACAAAAAATGCGGATTCATTTGACTCTTTATACTCGCCAACATACTTTGTTTTACTTCCTGCTCAAGTTTTAACTTATCAGCAATGAGCTGATTTTTTTGATTAATGTCGTTGATTCTCCAGCGGAAATACCAATAAACTCCGAGAATTATTATGGCTAAAATTAATCCCACAAACCACCATTGCAAATAAAAGGGAGCATCGATAACAAAATCTATCACTAGAGGTTTTTTAACCGCAATACCATCTTCATTTGTGACTCTGAGGGTAAGTTGATAAGCTCCAGGCGATAAGGACGGAAAACTCAAAACCCTTGATTGTGAAGGTAAATTGAGCCAAGTCCCATTGTTGATTTTGTAACTAATATGTAGTTCGTCTTCGCTTTTGAAACTCAGTATTGAAAAAAAGATTTCAATACTATTTTGGTCAGATTCGAGCTTTATACCCGAATAGTATTCACGCTTTTGGTCATTTACTGTAAATCCAGTCAAAGCCATTAATGGAGAAGTTTTATTGAAAACATCTCTTTTTTTATCAAATACTACAAGACCTTCTGGGGTAGCTAAAAATACATTTTGAGAACCTACGACAAGGTCTTTAATTTCTGCTTTGGGAAGTCCATCGGTACTACTGTAGCTAGTAATTTTTTTTGTTTTTAAATCAAATGATTGAAGCATTCCTTCCTCTACAAGCCATAACTTTTGCTGATCTATCTGAAAACGATAAATGGTATTACTTGCTAGTCCATCTTTTGTACTAATGTGTTGTATTACTTGTTGATTTTTGAGAATATATATCCCTTCGCTAAAGGTAGAAATATACGTGTAGTCACCTTTGTTAATGATTTGAGAACCGTAAATTGGATTGCCATGATAAGTAATAAACCCTGTTCCTTTGGGCGAAATATACACCAATCCACCTACAGTCGAGATGTAAAGTGTACTGTCTTTTTGTCCAAATTCAATCCATCTCGTTCTGGATTTAACAGAGGGGTGATCTAAATGAAAAATGGTATCTACACTCACAGACTTGGTATACGCTATTTCAGGCAATAGCCATGATGGAATAGAAACAGGCTTTTTTGATTTGGTTAATAATGCAACTCCACCCGAATAAGCCATCGCATAAAGATTGGATTTGATTTTTACAACGCTTTTAGATGCCAACTCTATGCTTTGTACTTGCTGCCGTTGGGCGTTGAGATGCACTAGTCGGTTACTCGAAAAGAACATGTCATGGTTTTCGGTATCTTCATAAATAGAAATAATTTCATGATTAGATGATTTTTTCATGAAATAAGGACGAAAACCCTGTTCTGGACTAAAAGAGAGAATATTCTGTTTTTCAGTACCAATAAAGACACCGTTTCCTTCCTGAAAAGGAGCTAAGGCAGTCATACCAATGTTTTGATATTGATACAATCGGGTATGAATATTTGGAACAAACAAGAGCCCTTTTGATAAAGTGGCAAACCAATAATTTCCTTCGCGGTCAATAAGAATTCTACTGATACTGGTTCCTTCAAAAAAACAAAAGCCGTTGTATTTGGGATTAAAGTTAAGATCAAAGCAATAGGCTCCGCTGGAGGTAGACACCCAAATTTCATCTTTGAGCTTGATGACATCCTGCACGAATAAATCGGGTTTGAGTACCGAAATAGGCGTACCTCCGTGCAGAAGTTTTCTAACGTATGGATATTTAGTTTTGGTAATGCCAAATAGCTCATTGTCCGTCGGAATCAAAAAGAAGGACTGATAAGTAGGGAGTTTTTGAAATTGTCCTCGATAGCCATCGGTACGATAAATACCGTTTTCACATAAAGCTAATAACTTATGGTCTTTGACGTTGATGCCCCAAGTAAATGAGCTTGGAATAGGTATTTTACTGATTTTTTTGCTTGCTAAATCGAGTGTTCTTAGGGTATCCGTAAAGCAACTAAGTAATAGTCTATTGTTTAAAATGGTAGCAGGTACAAAGCCACCTTTCCACGAAAGTGTCGATTCTTGAACGAGTTTGTCGTGCTGAGTATAGTAAAAATTTCCTGCAAAATCTTGGCAATAAATACGATCCTGGTACTCCATCAAGTTGAAAAGCGAGCGACCTTGTTTGGCAATACTTTCATAATGGACAAAGCTTTTTCCATCGTATCGGCTAAGGCCTTTGTCATGGGCCACCCACAAAAAACCCTTTTTATCCTGAAGAATACTATAAACGGTATTGCTGGGTAATCCATTGAGATTGTTGATAACCCTATAAACGGCATTTTGAGCAACTACGCAGCTACTCAAAATGCTGAAAATCAGAATGTATAGAAATGTCAAAAAATGTCGCATTACTGAAATAAGTTCTGTCGAAGCTTATACTGATCTGGAGTTTTCCACAAATAAGCAAAACCTTTTTTCAAGATAAAAACAAAAAAAGGTCTCGAACGAAACCTTTTTTTCGAAATAAACTAACTCTACTATACTAATGCACAAAAAGCATCAGTTTCAAGCTACTTTTGATAAGTTCGGAAATTAAATCCCCAACGAATGTTAGGAACGAGAGTTACGAGATACTTAAACAAATGTATGGTTGCTTTTGGGAAAATGGGATATGGTTTTGCAAAAACCATTTTTGAGTATATAAAAGTCTATTTTGAGTAAAAGTGTGCAATCTCTTTGTAATTGAAAAAAGCGTATTTTTGCTTTTGATAAAACTAAACCAATGCCTGTTAATTATCCTTTTCATATTGACCTATTTGCTATCATTATCCTTATGGGAGTGGTACAGGGCTATTTTTTAGCAATATTCTTTCTGTTTACACCCAAAGGAAACAAAATTGCTCATCGATATTTAGGCTTATTTCTATTTGCCCTGTCAACTTGTACCGTCGAAGTACTGTTGTCATACACCAATTATATGTTCAAAATATTAGCCTGGGTAGACTTTGCCGAGCCGCTCAATTTTGTACTAGCTCCATTGACCTATCTCTATCTGCGAACATTTATTTCAGAACGCTTTTCTTGGAAGCAATTATTACATTTTGTCCCATTTGTGTTTTATCTGGTGTGTATGAGTATATACATTTACCCGTTGCCTGATACCTTCAAATATAACTCCTACTTGGATGCCTATCACCCCGACTTACCTTTTATCAAAATCGAAGTAGTAGAGTGGGGTTGGTTCTGTAAAATTCGGGACCATGTGAATGATTTTATGTTTGTGCAAATGGTCATTTATGTAGTTGTAGGTTTTATTGAACTAAAAAAGCAATTTCAAAAAGTAGGGTTATCTATTTTTTCAAAAGAAAATAGCTCGCTTAGTTGGTGTCGGACACAATGGTTAAGTTTTGCATCTATTGTGCTCTTGTTTTTAATTGTCAAAAGAACCTTTCCTAGTGATTTGGGAGATCATATTTTATCGGCACATATTACTTTCATCATTTATGCCATCAGTTTTTCGGTAATTCGACAGTCAGATTTCTTTAAGCTAGGAGAGGAGGTAAAACCGATAAAAAAATACGAGAAATCAACGCTGACCGAAGAAATACAAGACCAAACTTTAGAGCGTCTGGAAGTACTGATGCGCAAAGAAAAGCTATTTTTGAGAGAGGATTTTTCTTTGCCTTTTTTGGCAAAAAAATTGGGTGTTTCACCACATCATCTTTCTCAAATTTTAAATGAAAGTTTGGGGCAAAGTTTTTTTGATTATGCTGCTCAATGGCGTATCGCTGAAGCGCAAAGGTTGCTTGTTTCTTCAGAAAACCAGCATATTAAAATCGAAGAAATAGCCGAGATGGTTGGTTATAACTCCAAATCAGCCTTTAATACAGCCTTTAAAAAAATCGTGGGACAAACCCCTTCTCAATACAGAAAAGAAGAAAAGTAGCCTTTGTTCAAATGTTCGATTTTATAAAATCGAACCTCTTCCTTATCAAAACAATCGCTTAGGAGCGTATGACAAAGCTAGTTTTGACCATCAAATCAAAAAAAGCTTTGTATGAAAACTCTTGAAAAACAACAACCTCTTAGTACTTCTTCTTCCCAAACTCGTCAGTATTATATCGACTGGATTCGTGTTTTAGCCTTTGGCATTTTAATCTTCTTTCACACAGGAATGTTTTTTGTGTATTGGGGATGGCATGTCAAAAACAACGAACTGACTGAAGTCCTCGAAATCCCGATGGAGTGGCTACATCTTTGGCGATTGCCCCTATTGTTTTTTATATCGGGCGTTGGTGTAAGTTTTGCCATGAAATCGAAAACAGCTGGCGCTTTTATCGCTGAACGCTCCAAGCGATTACTCATACCATTACTCTTTGGTGTTTTGGTGATAGTGCCCCCGCAGGTGTATTTTGAGCGACTCCAACGTCACCAATTTGAAGGTTCTTATTGGGCTTTTTATCCCAAAATTTTTGAATTTCAAGCCTACCCCGATGGCAATACCTCATGGCATCATTTATGGTTTATTGCCTATTTGTGGGTGTTTTCGGTAATAGCTACGCCTTTATTTGTATTACTAAAAAATAGAAATAGTGAAGGATTTTGGCAGTTTTTTCAGAAAATAGTAAGCCAGCCTTTAGGTCTATTACTGTGGGCGGTGGTATTGGCTTCGGCCTATTGGTTTTTGCATGCCGATTGGCCAGTTTTCCAAAATTTAGTATCAGATTGGTACAACTTCACGGTTTCGATAATGCTATTTGTCTTGGGATATTTGATAGGTAAAACACCTATTGCATGGAATACCATGGAAAAACACAGAAGAAGTTATGCTGTGCTTAGCTTATTTATCGTAGCCTTCCGATTTTCGTATGATACGCTTTTTGGGAGTATTCCCGAAGATACCATTTGGATGACTATTGTGAATGGATTACTGACTATGGTGAGCCTTTGGAGCACAATTCTAGCCATAGGAGGTTATGCTAAGCATTACTTAAATTTTACTAATCAGGCGCTCCAATACAGTAATCAAGCGGTATATCCATTTTATATTTTACATCAAACTATTACGGTGGCTTTAGGTTTTTATTTGGCTGATGTATCTCTTAATCTTTGGATAAAATATATCCTCATAGCTGCAGGAACCTTTGGCATATCGTGGCTTATTTATCACTATTTGATACGTCCCTTCCGCTTAACAAGTTTTTTGTTTGGTTTAAAAAAGTAGGGGAAAGTATAAAGGAATAGGCAGTTACGCCCTTTGGACTTGAACTTTCAGCTATCCGATTTTCCCCAAAGTCGGAAGCTGAAAGCTTATGGACAACCACTTAAATACTTATACGACCGTTTATCCACAAAGCATGAAAGGCTTGTACACAGCGATTTGGAGATAGAAGTGGCTTATGCCAAAAATTCTGTATTTTCGTAGAAACTTTATTTCACCAACAAATCCTATATGAAAAAGCTAAGCCTTTTTGCGCTTCTCATAGGACAATGTGCAACGCTATTTGCACAAAATCCATATAACGGAAACAGCCGTTTTGAGCAGCTTGGCAATACCCTGCCAACTCCTAATACCTACCGTACAGCTTCGGGTGCTCCGGGCAAAGATTACTGGCAAAACCGTGCCGACTATGACATCAAAGCTGAATTGGATGACCAAAAGCAGCGTATTACAGGTAGTGAGGTAATTACCTACAAAAACTTTTCTCCAGATGACCTTCGTTATTTGTGGTTGCAATTAGACCAAAACAACTTCAAAAAAGGCGGTATTGCTCAAACTACCCAAACTTCTTCTTTGAACGACAAGGGTACTAGTTTTGCACGCTTGAGTGCAAGTGCTGGAGTGTTGAACAACAAAGAATACGGTTACAATATCAGCGCAGTAAAAGACATCAAAGGTGCACCATTGAAGTTTACTATCAACGAAACTATGATGCGTGTTGATTTACCAACACCTTTGAAGCCAGGTCAAACGCTCAGCTTCCAAGTAGAGTGGGATTTCAATATTACAGATGCTGTGGCTACTCGTGCTCGTAGTGGATATGAATATTTTGCCAAAGATGGCAACTATATCTACGAAATTGCTCAGTGGTTTCCTCGTATGTGCGTGTATGACGACGTAAACGGTTGGCAACACAAGCAATTCTTGGGTCAAGGTGAGTTTACCGTTCCATTTGGTGATTACAAAGTAGCTTTGACTATGCCAAACGACTTTGTAGTAATGGGTACTGGTGAATTGCAAAATGCAGCTCAGGTATTGTCAGCAGAGCAACAAAAACGTTTGGAAAAAGCTAAAGGCGCTAATCGTCCTGTGCTTATTGTAACACAATCAGAAGCAGAAGCGGCTGAGAAAAGCAAGCCATCAGGCAAGAAAACTTGGGTTTTCAAGGCTGATAACGTGCGTGATTTTGCTTTTGCAGGTTCTCGTAAATTTGTATGGGATGCTATGCAAGTAGATGTTGAAGGCAAAAAAGTATGGGCTATGTCTGCGTATCCAAAAGAAGCTAACCCACTTTGGGGTCAATATTCTACTATGTTGGTGGCACATACGCTACGTTCTTATTCAAAAAGAACGATCTCTTACCCATATCCAACAGCTCAGTCAATTCACGGTCCAGTAGGCGGTATGGAATACCCGATGATTTGTTTCAACGGTGCTCGTCCAGAGGCAGATGGAACTTATTCTGAAGGTACTAAAAACTTTTTGATTGGTGTAGTAATCCACGAAGTAGGTCATAACTTCTTCCCAATGATTGTAAACTCTGATGAGCGTCAGTGGTCATGGATGGACGAAGGTTTGAATACTTTCTGCGAACAATTGGCTGAAAAAGAATGGGATAGAGACTTTGATACTTCAAGTGGCGAACCACAAGGTATTGTTACTTATATGCGTACTGACAAAACACAGCAAGTACCAATCATGAGTAGCTCGGATAACATTATGGGATTCGGTCCAAATGCTTACACTAAGCCAGCGGCTGGTTTGACTATTTTACGTGAAACTATCATGGGACGCGAATTATTCGACGCTGCTTTCAAAGAATACTCACGTCGTTGGGCTTTCAAACATCCAACTCCACAGGATTTCTTCCGTACAATGGAGGATGCTTCTGGTGTTGATTTGGACTTTTTCTGGCGTGGTTGGTTCTACGGTGTTGAGCCTTCAGACCAATCATTAGAAACGGTAGAATGGTTTGGTATCGACAACCAATCTCCTGAGCAGAAAAATGCGAAAGCAAAAGCTGATGCAGAAGCAAAACGCCAAACGATGAGCAATATCCGTAACAAAAAAGATATTACTCAAACCGTAGTAGAAGCAAATCCAGATATGCGTGATTTCTATAACAGTTATGACCGTTACGCAACTTCTGAAGCAGATAAAAAACGTTTTGAGCAGGCAACTGCGGGTCTTTCAGACGAAGAAAAACAATTGACTAATAGCAACAAAAACTTCTATGTAATCAATGTGAAAAACGTTGGAGGTTTGCCAATGCCTATTATCATCAAAATGGTTTATGAAGATGGTACAGATGAGGTAGTTCGTATTCCTGCGGAAGTATGGCGTTTGAACGACAAAGAGGTGAAAAAAGTAATCCCTACCGATAAAAAAGTAGCAAAATGGGTACTTGACCCATTCTATGAGATTGCTGATATTGATACAAGCAATAACGCTTTCCCTCGTGAACCAGAACAACCAACTCGTTTCCAAGTATTTAAAGGACAGCGTCAGTCTATGCCAAACCCAATGCAACAACAAAAACAAGCAGCGGGTGCAGTACAAGGAGCGAAAAAATAGTAATGAGCTATCGGCTTACGGCAGCTAGCTTTCGGTAAAGAGCAAACATACTTCCGAAAGCTGATTGCCGAATGCCAATGGTTAATAAAAAAAGGAGGTCTTACCGAATTTTTGGGTAAGACCTCCTTTTTTGTTGTGAGAGCCTATAAAAAAAGTTGCTCAGGCGGAAACCACCTGAGCAAGCCTAGTAAATAGTTCTACACCTATTGAGTACAAAGTTACAAGGTTTTTGTTTAATACGCAATACACAAAGCCAAAATAATTACAACTTTGTTACGAATAAAGATTTTTATATCACTAAAGAAGAATAACGTAATTAAACTCAAAAAAATATTCGTATTAGGAATAAGCAAAAAGAAAACTAGTTAAGGAACCTTCCAGACTTTATTTAGTTTTTATGTAAAAAACATTTTAAAAACTCTACTAATTACTGACGTATGCAAATAACTAAAGCAAATGAATCGCATCTTGAATTGTTGATTCCAGCGTTTGAGGCTTATCTAAGCCATTTTGGGCAAACAAATGATTATCAGAAAATTAGAAGATTTTTGTCTGAAAGACTTGCTCAGCAAGACTCAACTATTTTTATGGTATTGGAGGAGTCATCTGGGGCATTAGCTGGATTTACACAACTGTATCCAGTGTTCTCAACACTGAAGCTCGAAGCGGTTTGGTTGTTAAATGATATGTTTGTGATGCCAGACTTTCGGAAAGGTGGCGTAGCATCCTTATTGATAGATGCTGCATGGAAATATACTCAGGAGACGGGTGCTGCTTGGCTTACCTTGAAAACAGGAATCGAAAATACCAAGGCACAAGCTCTCTATGAAAAATTAGGCTTCAGAAAGGATGAGGAGCATTTCTATTATTTCTTAGATAATCACTCAGTGAAGCATCCCTAGGTGTTATCTTTGTGCCCAATAAACCTCAAAATAGGCTGTTGAGCTAGTAAAAACGTGCATCAAATTGAAAGTTTTTTGGCAGAATCTCTTCAAAAAAGAAAAGATTTAGCTTTATATAGAGTTTTAAAAACCACCGAAAATATGGTGGATTTTTGTTCAAATGATTATTTAGGCTTTGCCAAAAGTGGTATTTTGGTAGAAGGAATCAAACAAGAATTAGAAATTCTTGAACATGCGGGTGCGCAATGGGTTGGCGCAACAGGCTCGAGATTATTGGCAGGAAACTATGCTTATACTGAAAATCTCGAAAACTCTATTGCTGATTTTCATGGGGCAGAGGCTGGACTCATCTTTAATTCGGGTTATGATGCCAACGTGGGCTTATTGGCAAGTGTACCTCAAAAGGGAGATTTTTTGATTACTGATGAATATATTCACGCCAGTATGATAGATGGCGCACGTTTGAGTTATGCTACCCGTCTCAAATTTGCTCATAACGACCTCGCTGACCTTCGAAAAAAGCTTGAACATTGTAAAAGTCAAGCAACAGGGCGCATTTTTGTGGCAGTCGAATCGGTATATTCTATGGATGGTGATGAGGCGCCTTTAGTAGCGTTAGTCGCTATTTGTGATGAATATGGCGCAGGATTAATTGTAGATGAAGCACATGCTACTGGGGTTTTTGGAGAAAAAGGAGAGGGGCTTGTTTCTTATTATGGACTAGAAAATCGTGTTTTTGCCAGAGTGATTACCTTTGGAAAAGCCCTCGGTTGTCATGGTGCCATTGTGCTGGGAAGTGCTTCTTTAAGAGCTTTTCTGATCAACTTTGCTCGTTCATTTATTTACACTACAGCAGCGCCTTTACATAGCCATGCAGGAGTGAAAAGCGCTTATGATTATTTGCAATCAACAAACTTTAGCAATTCATATCTTCATAAATTAATACGATATTTTCGAGAACAAGTGACAGCATCGAGTAGTTTTCCTATTATTGAGAGTCGCTCGGCTATTCAATGTGTGGTGATTCCAGGAAATGAAGCTTGTCGCCAAGTAGCGCAACAACTACAAAATGCTGGTCTTGATGTAAGAGCTATTCTTTCGCCAACCGTTCCAAAGGGTAAAGAACGTCTGAGAATTTGCTTACATCAATATAACACTTTCGAACAAATAGACGAATTAGTAAAACAAATGCCCCCGCACCTTTAATTTTTAAAATTTCATGATGAAAAAGCAATTTATTGTCGCTGGTATTGGTACCGAAATCGGTAAAACTTTTATTTCTAGTGTTTTAGTAGAAGCACTTCAGGCAGATTATTGGAAACCGATACAGTCGGGAGGTCTCGATTTTTCGGATACAGATACCGTGAAAAGTCTTGTGTCTGTCTCAAATAATACGTTTTTCCCTGAGGCTTATCGCCTAAATGAACCTCTGTCACCACATGCTGCTGCTGCCTTGGATGGCATAACGATTGAGCTTTCGAAAATACAGTTGCCAGTTACCGAACGTAATTTGATTGTGGAACTAGCAGGAGGCTTGATGGTTCCGCTCAATGACAATGACTTGGTGATAGATATGGTTCAGCAATTGAACCTTCCTGTGATATTAGTGTCCAAAAATTACTTGGGAAGTATCAACCATACGTTACTTTCTATCGAAGCTCTCAGAAGTCGAAATATTCCTGTTGAAGGAATCATCTTCAATGGTATTTCGAATGCATCGACTGAGCATTTTATATTGAATTATACAAAACTTAAATGTCTAGGTCGTATCCCGACTCAGGCAGAAATTGACAAGCCTGCTGTTCGTAAACTAGCCGATTCGTTGGTTGGTAATTGGCAGTAGGATGTGTCTGAAACTTTTATGGAAAAAGATTATTCGATTGATGAGCACTTGGAATTTCCTGTTGAAAATATAGAAAAACCAGTGATAACCAATTTGAGCGAAAGAGATGCCAAAGTCGTTTGGCATCCTTTTACACAACATCACACCGCACCGTTTTCGATTCCGATTGTTCGTGCAGAAGGGGTGTATTTATTTGATGAAAATGGCAAGCGGTACATCGATGCTATTTCGTCGTGGTGGGTTAATTTACACGGACACTCTCATCCGTATATTGCCCAAAAAGTTGCGGAACAGTTTTTGAAACTTGAGCAGGTTATTTTTGCAGGCTTTACGCATGAACCCGCCGTAAGTTTAGCCGAAAGGTTATTGGGTATTTTACCAAGTCATCAGGCGAAAGTATTTTATTCGGATAACGGTTCAACTTCGGTAGAAGTCGCCCTGAAGATGGCTATTCAATATTTCCATAATCGAGGGTTTGAAAAGCGAAACAAAATCATCGCCTTGAGTAATGGTTATCATGGAGATACCTTTGGTACAATGGCAGTAGGAGCCAAAAGTGCTTTTAATACCCCATTTGAGCCTTTCTTGTATGAAACCTGCTATTTGCCAGTACCTGTAGCAGGACAAGAGCATGAGGCTATTGCTCAGATGAAAAAATACCTCGAAAATGCTGATGAAATAGCCGCTTTTATCTTCGAGCCATTAATTCAGGGCGCAGGAGGAATGGTGATGTATGAGCCAGAGGTGTTGGAAGAACTCGTTGCTTTGGCTAAAGCCAAAGGGGTGATTACCATTGTAGATGAAATAATGACAGGTTTTGGACGTACAGGAAAAATGTTTGCAACAGACTATATCCAAACCAAACCAGATATTTACTGTATGTCAAAAGGCTTGACAGGTGGTGCCATGGCCTTGGGTGTGACGACCTGTACCCAAGAAATATTTGAAGCGTTTTTATCAGAAGACCGACGAAAAACGCTGTTCCATAGTCACAGTTTTACGGCCAATCCTTTGGCTTGTACGGCGGCACTGGCTAGTTTGGATTTATTACTTTTACCCGAAACACAAGCGCAGATAGAAACTCTACATCAAAGTCATGTGAAATTTGCCCAAAAACTAAAAGCAGAGAAAGCAAGTGCAGTAGATTCAGTGCGTGTGCGAGGAACGATTTTGGCCATTGAGATACACACAGGTGAAGGCACGTCGTACTTTAGTAATATTCGAGATATGGCGTATAATTTCTTTTTAGAAAAAGGCATTCTGATGCGTCCACTTGGCAATATCATTTACTTACTAACACCGTATTGCATACAACAAGAAGATTTAGAATATGTATATGCGTGTATTGAGGAGTTTCTGGATTTTAAGTAGAGACGCAATGCTTGCGTCTAAAAAGATGTTATTTTAAACATGAGTCATTCCTAATTGAGTGATTGGTGATTTAGTGGTTGAGTGATTTTTTAAAATTTTATTCTTATTCGTAGAGAAGCAATGATTGCGTCATATCTAGTCTAATAGCATCAAAAAAGCGGTCGGAAAATATTTTCCGACCGCTTTTTTGATAAAAACTTGGAGAATAATCCCAATCCTAAAAATTCGGGATAACTCATGTTTATATTAAAATTAGAATTAGTAATGTACGGATGTAGTGGCAACTCTTGCAGTTGGCATTTTGAATGCGGCAACTGCAAGAGTTGCCGCTACATCAAAAAATGCTAATGATCAGAACTCTTCTGCACAAAAGAAAATCCTTCGTACAACCCTAATTCAGAGTAACAAATCTTTAGATGCATTTGCTCAATCACTAAATTTGTGATTACCTATGTTTAAGCTAATTTTTACAATTTTTCAATCTTGAAAGAACTAGTAGCTTTTCCACGATTGATACGAATAATGTATAAACCTTTTGTAAAATCTGATGTAGGAACTGTTACCACGCTTGCATTAGTAGCTTTTGTCCAAACTACTCTTCCCATCATATCTGCGATAGTAATTTCGCTAGTTTCTCCAGCATTCAACAAATCAATCGTCAAGTTGTCTTGTACAGGGTTTGGATAAACTTTGTAAAATGCTTGCTCTTCTTTTTCAAAACCTAATACCTTAACAGGTAAGAACCCAAAATAGAAACGGGCATTTACAGGATAATGGTCAGAAGTAGAGTTAGTATAGTCTGCCACAAAATCGATTGGTCTTGAAACATTAAGCGTATTGTTGACATAATAAATACCCGAAGTAGATACCGCTGGATTGGCAGCACCTTCTGTTAAAATACCGATTTCGTTACTTACCATAATATGGTCAATAATGTCAGAATAACTAGCTGTACTAGATACTTTACAGTCACTCAAAGACTTTGAGATGGTTTTGTAATTTGCCACATCCGCAACAAACTCTTTGTAAGAAGAAGCGTTTCCTAATGCAATGGATGTATCCAAATCGTCATTATAATCACCCAAAACTATGACAGTATTGCTGGCATATTTACTATCTAGTTCGGCTTTCAAATCAATAGCATCTTGTTTTCTTCTAGTATAATCAGAAACGGCCGAGCCTGATTTGGCATGAATTCCCACAAAGTTGATTCGTTTTGTTTTTCCGTTGATTTTTGCATCGGCCACAAACATATATGGTAATCTACCAGATGCCCAGTTGTTGGCAGGAGGGTAGGTGTATTTTCCGACTAATAAAGACTTAGTTTCAGCATCCACAGGGGTGATAATATCCTTTTTGTACACAAAACAAATCTTCTGAGCATAGGTTGTTGGATCACTTGCCTTTTCAGGAGAGTCAAAGTAATGAGAGTAATAATCAGTTTGACATTTGATACCATAGTTTGGTAAACTTTGCGCTAGCAAACTAGCAAAGTAGGTATGGTTACAAACCTCTTCAAGACAGAAAACATCCGACTTCAATTTATTGATGACCGTAATCACATTATTCATTTGAAGGGTATCTTTGATGGGACCCAAGGCACTCGGAGAAGTGGTAGTATTTCCTAACCATTCTACGTTCCAAGTGGTAATATCCAAGGTAGAATCTGCGCTAATTGTCGCACCTGCCAATGTTCCGCAATAGGATGCAGGCGTTGGAACGGTAATCGTACATGTTGTTGCACTTTTGGTAATATCATTAGCGGCATAAGGAAATACTTGTAAAATATCAACTGTACCACTGGTATTGATATAATGACCGATAGCTCCTGTAATATCTTGTGTAACGTTTGGAACAGCTGTACCAATAACACCTGTTGCAGTGGCATCAACACGTACTTCGGTTTCTCCCATTTCGTTACAGGCAATAACTTTATAATTGGTAGCACTGGTAAAATTTCCTGTATTTACCGTAAAGTTCATACCGACTAACTTTACTACTTTGCCTTCATTCGCTTCCAAGAATGTTGAAAGCGTGGTTGTTCCTTTTTTGCTAGCATCAAAAACTGCCGAAGCAGGAGTAGATTTTGCCCCAACGACTTTATTGATACATGTAGGGTTGAGAATTTCTGCTTCTCCACTAAAGCGAGCTACCGAACCAACAATTTGCACAGAGTCACCTACAGCAATATCAGCAAATAGAGTTGCTCCACTTGCTGAAAATATGGCAATACCGCCTGTATTATCCTGTAAATAAAACTTGTTACTTCCAAATTTACTGGTAACTCTACCCGCAATACTGGCGCTTCCGCCTGTATAGGTATTTTGTACTGGAATACTGTCGCGGACTTTTTTGATACTGGTTGTAACACCACATAAGCCTGTCCCAGCAGGGAATACCGTTCCTTTTACCGTAATAGAGGTACTAATCGAACCACTAGAAAGTAAGATATTAGCTTCGTTATTGCCAAGAATGGCTTTTGTAGAGCTTCTTACTAAAAATACACCACCTTTTTGATTGATAGTTCCTGTAGTTCCCCAAGTTTTACCATCATCAAAACTCATTTCAAAATTATCTGTTGCAGTTTTAAAGCTTACTGCAATGTCTGCTAACAAATCAGATGCTGTAACGGTAATTTTGGATGCTGCTGAGGCTGTTCCCAAATTGGTATTTGATAGGGTCGTTCCCACAGCTGATAATGTAGGTAACGAACTTAATGATGCTACGCTTGCCCAAGTATCGCCTGCTCTCAAACGGTCAACGATGACATTGGGTGCATTGGCAGCAGTTCCTTGACGCAAAGCAATCATCCCTAAACTTGCAGCATCATTTTGCGTATCAAGTGAGGCTAACCAATCTGTTTTTGCAGGTTCTGAGCTACTTGTGAGAGCATCTGCAATGAATAGCTCTGATGTATCGTCGTTGGTGGCTGTACTGTTGAAAGTATAACGGAACACTAACAAATAAGTAGTGTTTAAAGCATAGCTTTTGGTGGTATAAGCCAATGTTGTTCCTGAAGCAGAACCTTTGGATATGCCAAACTGGATACCATCCGCAGAAGAACGAATATAGATACGAGGGTTAAAACCTCCTGAACTAGTTGTTCCTTGAATTAAGTGGATAAAATAATCACCTGCTGTTTTGGCTGCAGTAACATTCACAAGACAAGATACATAGACACTACCTGTGCTGAATGGCGTGGTTAATAATTTAGAAACATCTTCGCCAGAAGTTGTCAAAACCGCCGCATTTCCAGTATTGTTTAATCCTGCAAATACTAATCCTGTTGTCGTTGAAATAGGGTTGGTGCCACTTCCACTATGGGCAGTCCAACCGTTGGCAGTTAACAGGCCTGAAAAATTAAAATCTTCCGAAAAGCTTTGAGAAAATAGGCAATGATGAGATAAGAGTGCTAGCAATAGCACCAAAGAAGGTAGAAATTTGCGCATAGTGTTGATGTTAAAAATTGGCAATATAAATTAATTTACTTCTACAAAAGTAATTAACTATTTCTACGTTCTTGGTGGAGGCTTCAAAAAGGAATTGTTATTTTTTTGAAATAAAGGAAAAGTTTTTAAATGGTCATGCCCTACTCGAATGAATAGGGCATGACCATTGCTTACTTGCTGTAAAATGTAAATATGCTTGATTTTGTGTTAGTAGTTAAAGCTGGTAGGTCAATACAGGAATATCCGAACGGATAATCACTTGTTTGGATTTGCTAGGGTCTATTAATTGAGTAAGGAAATTACGGTGATGCGCTGCCAGAACGATGAGATTAATACCTCTCTCGGCAGCAGTGGTAAGAATACCTTCGGTAACACTATTTGAAATGGTGGTATCGATGCTAAAAGCTTCTTTCACAAAAGCTGTTTTGATATGCTCTATAAATTGCTTGTCTGATTGAATATCTGGTTCGAAAGGAGCGTTGACTTTGGTAAGCGCAACGTTTGCGCCTAGTTGATGCGACAATTCAAATACTTGCGCTAAGATATGGTTTTCGTCAAATTCGAGTTGAGTCGCATACAATATCTTATTTATGGTTACACCTTCTACTTGATTAGGAACTGTCAAAACGGGTATATGTGCTTTGGCCGTGATATGGGCAGCGTTGCTACCAATCAGTTTGCTTAAGAAGCCACCAGAGCCTGTTCTTCCCATCACGATTAGGTCAATGTTATATTTCTCGACAGTATCGAAAACGCCAGAAATAACGTCGTTCATTTCTAAAACAACATGACACTTTACCCCTGCATCTTCAACGATGGAAGCTAAAGGTACCATTTTGCTATAAAGCGAATCACGTTGGTCGTCCAAAGCTTTTTGCATGGTATCAGCGTCAGCATAAATCCCTGGCTCGATATAACGAGGAAGATAAGTATGTACCAAATAAATAGCTGATTGGGTCGCTTTAGCAATCAAAATAGCATATTGTAATGCTTTGTGAGAGTTGTCTGAAAAATCGGTAGCAATAAGAATGTTGTTCATGGTTTGTATGAGATTTGATTTATGACAAAAGTAGAATCAAATCTCTGCCTGTAAGCCTCTGTTAGTCAGCTATAAATATGATTTTTGTTAGTTCGATATTTATTAGTTTATGTCTTGATTATGAGAATGTTATCCCAATATTATGTCTGATGCTTTTTCGGCTACCGCAATAACAGGAGCATTGGTATTTCCTGCAATAACTTCTGGAATAATAGAGGCATCAACCACTCTCAAACCTTTAATGCCATATACTTCTAGCGAGTCAGGATTGACTACAGCCTGTGCGTCGATACCCATTTTGCAAGTACCACAAGGATGATAAACGGTTTCACAAGTAGCCCGAATATAAGTTTCCCAGTCTATATCACTTTCATATTTATCAGGAAGGAATAGGGTATCTTGCTGACGAAAAGGAGCAAAAGCATCAGATAATAAAACATCTTTTGCTTGGTAAACGGCTCTCAATAGCGTTGCCATATCCTCGCCCTTGGTGTCTGATAAATAACAAGGGTCAATAAGTGGGGCGGAACTCGGACGATTATCATGTAAGCCTACATATCCTCTACTTTTGGGTTTGAGTAAGGTTGGCAAAACGGTAAATCCTTCTTCCTTGGGTAATGTTTTTACCAGATGTAAATTAGGCGCAAGTACAGGCGCAAAATGAAATTGTATATCGGGGCGGTCAAGACCAGCTTGGGTATGGGTAAAAGCACAAGCTTCGAGGGGACTTGAACTCAATGGACCTTTTTTCTGAAAAATATATTGATAAAGATTAGACAGTACCCATGGAAATCGCTCGGCATTATTGTAGGTAATACGTTGATTACACAAAGTGTTGATATTGATAAATAGGTGATCGGATAAATTTTGCCCAACACCCGACAAATTCACCTTACAATCTATTTGAAAATCTTTGAGATATGAAGCATCACCTATGCCCGAAAGTAACAACAATTGAGGACTTTGAAATGCTCCTGCTGCCAGAATTACTTCTTTTTTAGCATAAATTTTTTCTGTAGTATTTCTTTTGATAATCTCAATGCCTATTGCTTTGTCATTTTCGATAAGCACTCGAGCAACTTGTGTTTTGGTCAATACCGAAAGGTTGGGACGTGACAGCACAGGTACCAAAAAAGCCGCTGCTGTAGAATGACGACGGGCATTTTTGATGGTAAACTGAAACTTACCCGCACCTTCCTGTTGAGCACCATTAAAATCTGGATTGGCAGGAATGCCCACTTCAACACAAGCTTCTATAAAAGCTTCTGCCAATGGTGTTACATTGATATTGTGGCTTACATTGAGCAAGCCTCCTTTTCCATGATATTCGTTTTGAAATTGCTGATTGTTTTCTGATTTAGTAAAATATGGAAGCATATCTTGATACCCCCATCCTTTATTACCCCATTTTTCCCAATCATTATAATCTTCTTTGTTGCCCCTAATATACGCCATGCAGTTGACAGAGCTAGATCCTCCTAAGGTTTTGCCTCTTGGCTGGTAAAGTTGTCGATGATTGAGACTCCGCTGAGGAGTTGTAACAAAGTTCCAGTTTACGTTGGAGTGGTGTAATTTGCCATATCCTGCGGGAATATGTATTTCTGGTTTTGTATCTTTTCCACCTGCTTCGACCAACACAACTTGGTTATTGGGAATATTAGATAGTCGATGTGCCAATACACATCCAGCCGAACCTGCACCAATGATGATATAATCTGGTTTCATAGTTGATTAGGAAAAGAAAGGTATTTTAAGAAGTCTCTTTAAAACTAAGTAAGTGGGTAACTTTTCCACAATAGACCGTAGGCTTTAAGTTAAAAAGTATTTTCCATGTAATAAATAATAGAAGCATTTTTTGCCTAATGACTACGACTCACCACCTATAGCTTAGTAATTCAATCTTATTTTGCATTTTAACGTAAAAAATCTTTAACTAAATATAACAAAAACTTCTTTGATTAGTACAGTGTATATAAGTGTTTTGTGTCTGGTTTTAAGTTAAATTTGTAAAATCGTACTTCAGAGACAAACCTTTAAATTGCTGTTACCTGCCCATGTCAGATTTTCAATTGTATCTTCAACTAGGTTTTCAACACATCACAGATGTAAATGGCTATGACCATATTTTGTTTGTTATTGCACTTTGTGCTGTATATCGTCCTAGCGATTGGAAAAAACTAGCAGTATTGGTGACGGCCTTTACACTTGGGCATTCTGTAACATTGGCATTGGCTACTTTACAAATTATTACCTATCGTACAGAAGTAATCGAATTTCTGATTCCTATTACCATATTTCTTACCTGTGTGTTAAACTTCTTTCATAAGTCTGTAGATAATACCAGATTTCAGAAAGAAAAAAGCTCATCTCTTCGCTATCCAATGGCAATGGCTTTTGGTCTCATACACGGAATGGGTTTCTCCAATTACCTACGAAGCTTGTTAGGAAAAGAAGAAAGTTTGCTTAATCCTTTATTGGCATTCAATGTAGGTTTGGAGTTGGGGCAGTTGCTCATTGTGATGTTTACTTTGCTTATTAGTTTTTTAATGCTTGAGGTATTTAAGATCAAAAAACATGATTGGAATTTGATTCTTTCAGGAATGGTAGCGGGTATAGCCCTAACATTGATTGCCTCGGCAGAATACTTTCAGGAATTAATGGGAAATAAGTAAGTGGTAGAACTTTCTTTAATTAGGAAAAACAATAAGGTTAATGAACCATTTCAAGTAGGTTGTAGGTACCCTTGGAAGAGTGCAATAGGTGCGACAGAATCCAGTATGGTTATACGTCTATCGCACTTACCGTGCTTGTTTACTTAAGTATTAGGATAGATTAAATTAACAATATATTGATGGTACTCATCTGATAATTAAGGCAATCTAGTAACTGATATACGATTAACTAATAACTTCTTTCCAGATTTACTTTTTAAGAATCCTCAAAGCTTCTTCCTTGGCAGCTTTTGCCCAAAGTGCGTACATTTTTCCAGAAAAATGCAAACCATCTTCAGCAATCATCGATACGTCATTGGGGTATGCTCTTGAGATAGGAGTAATATCAACAAAGGGTACATGATGCTTTAGACATTCATCTTTGATCACTAAATTAAAGGTATCTATTTCTTTAGCAATTTGCGCCCTATCTCGATTTGACGCAAAAGGACTCACGCCCCAATCTGGAATGGAAAGTACCATAACATGTCGAAAATTACCTGAAGTAAAGTTGGCAGCTGTTTGTAATAATTGCTGAAAATCCTTTCTGAAATCTTCTTTCGAAAGACCTCTATACTGATTATTGACACCAATAAGTAGCGAAACCAAATCATAATGCTTGTCAAGTTTGCGGGACTTAATGGCATCCTGCAACTCAAAAGTTGTCCAACCTGTTTGTGCTACAATATCATGATTGGAAACAGGTATCTCGTTCTTGATAAGTTCAATTAATTGTGCCGACCAGCGTTCCGACTCAAGGACACTTTCTCCGATAGTATAAGAATCGCCAAGGGCTAGTATTTTTTTTGAAGGTATTTTGTCCATAGGGTTTGTAAGTGTATGGGAGAATAATAATAATGAGAGGAGAAACACTATCATAATGCAAATTAAGCGTTGAGGTACATTGTATAGCATTAGTGTAAGGGTTATACGTTTGGTTATGTCAAATACCTACAAACGAGAGCTTTATAAATGGCTGATATAGATACCGTTTAATAATTTTTCTAAGAAAGTGAAAAAAACTACCTGCAGGTATAATATTGTACTTTGGCATGATTTTGGCTCCATTTATAGTAAATATTTCTTGTCTTCACTTAGACAAAATTGCATTTTTATTACAAAACCCGCCCAAAATTAATTTGTTTTAAAAAATGTAATTTACAAGAAAGTCTCTGGAAAAAATACCTTCGCAACGTGTTTTTGAGAAACAATTTTGAGAGAAATATTTGAATACACTTCTGTCAGGCACCCGCTAATGCTTCAGAATTATTATAGATTACCTTAAGTGAACCGCAATATCACTTATTATTACGCAAAAGCCTAAGTTTTAAAGAGTAACGCCATTTCTATAGGAAAGAACCGCAAACTTTTCCCGTAACATTTATTTTCGTTAATCAACCTCAGTAATCTAGGCTTATCACATTCGACCCTTTCCGCTATTGGTCGTCTCACGTTTTTGCTTTGTAAATCATTGCTGTTTTCGAACGCATTCTGTAGGAAATCATGCTATCATTTTAAACGCCATAAAATGATTTAGGATGTATTTGTTTTGACACCGCCTACAGATGTTTGTCCCCGCCAAGAAAGACTATACTGTCTTCTCGAAACAGTTGTATGGATTTAGTTTGTACTAATCCAGAGATATAATTTTTCCTAGAATCCGCCGAGTTAAATTAATAAAGTTTCCCCATGAAAAACTTTACTGCTTCATTACGTACTTCATCAAAGTACGGCTTAAGTAAGTTATGTACGCCTGAGTTGAACACTTTTAGAAGAGCACGCCTTTTCCTCAAAAACCATGCCAATGGATTTTTGAGGGTTATGTTGTTTGTGCCCTTTATCTTTTTTTTAGGAGGTGTAAAAAAATCTCAAGCCCAGCAAAATCCTCTAAGCCCAGTTCAAGGATTTAACATCTTTTCTTATGGTAATGCTACCCTCACCAATGGCGATGCCAATGGTGGTTTGGCTACTTTCGGAAACCTTACACTTAATGGTGCCTATTCATTGTCGATGAGTACCACTGGTAGTTTCAAAGCTTCTGGTGATGCCAACAATACGGCTTTGATCGTTGAAGGTAATGTGAGCTACTCAGCTGGTAGTGGTGTCAATATCTTAAATGGAGGCTTTGTGAAAATTAAAGATTTTTCAACCACTAAATATTGGTCTACAAACCCTACTCGTCTCACAGCCACTAGTGCTACTTCACAAGATGCCAACCCTCGTATCAATTTGTCAGTAGCTCAAACGCAAGCATCTATTAATGCCGATGTATTCGACTTTAATACAGCCATTGCCAATATGCGTAGTTACTCAACTACCTATAAAGGTTGTTCTTCGAATACAACAGTATCGACTACTGCCACGTCTTATACTTTTAACTTGACGTCAGGCCGTACCAATTTCTTCAAAATGACAGCCAGCCAATTGGCATTGTTCAACGAGATAAAATTTAATATAGTACCTTCTGCTACAAACCCTGTTGTAATTACAGTAGATATTGGTACAGCGACAGCGTTCAACTGGACTATTCCAAATTTCCCAGGTGTACCAAACGCAGCAGGTCAATATATTTTGTTCAACTTTGTGAATAGCTCGGCAGGAAGTACTACCATTTATTTGAATGGCGGCAGTACAATTGTAGGGACTGTGTTTGCGCCAAATGCACACGTCAACAAAGCAGGTTCAGGTAATATTGAAGGTCAGGTAGTATGTATGAACTATACACATGCACAAGGGGAAGTGCACTATCAGACATTCAATACTACGGTAAACTGTAGTAGCTTTAGCTCAGTAACTTGTGATTGTCCAGGAGGTTTATTGAAAAACCCAGGATTTGAAGTGCCAGAATTTCGTTCGGGATATAATACCAGTTATAAAACTGCATATTGGGAATGGAACTCGGCCGGTTCTTTAACGACAGGTTCAGGTTTTGAGGTTTGTGATGCCAATAATGCCTATTTGTATGCCAATAGCTCTTCTGCTATGATGTGGCAGAAAGTAGATAATATTACGGCAGGTACTTCATATACTTTGTCAGCTTATGGTGGTACACATGAACCTGCATATAATCATAGATATAGATTAGCTTTTTATAATAGTGCAGGTACTCTCTTAGATTATGCGGAGGCATCAGTTGATTGGGATGTAGATGTTGTTCCAGCAGGGCAGACAATTTTGAAAGAGTATGTATTGACAAAAACGGCACCTACTGGTACTTCTTATTTGAGAGTAGAGGGTTATGCAAGTGGTGACTGGTTAAAGTTAGATAACTTGTGTTTGACCGTAAATAATACTTGTAACAACTTAACAAGTGGAGGTACCATTGGTTCAAACCAAGTATTATGTAAAAATGTAAGTAGTACACCAGCAGCTCTTACTAGCGTAACTGCACCATCAGGTGGTGATACTGGACAAACGATTCAGTATCAATGGTACAAAGCTACATCATTAGAAAATGGAGCTTGCCCTACAAACGTAGCAGGCTCATCAAAATATACTGCTATCTCGGGTGCAACGTCTGCAACTTATACGCCTGGGGCAATTACACAGACAACTTGTTATATCAGAACAGCTCGTCGTACCAACTGTAACGATTATGTGGCTGAATCAAATGCCGTATTAGTTGTTTTGAAAAACAACTGTGCGACTGTGGCTTGTACCAATAACATTGTCACTAACTCAAGTTTTGAGACTGATGATAATGTCACTAATAACGGGAAGAAGTTTCCAGTATATTTTCAGTCATCTCCTGCCTCATATATTACACGTACTGCTACCAATACGGATGCTTATAGAGGAGCTTCTCCTGCTGATTGGGCTATTGGTACAGACGTAAATGATTATGCTAACCAAAATGGTGCATATTATATCGATGCAAGTGTAACAGGAAATGCAAACTCTGGCGACCGTTTTATCTACGGACGTTATAATCAGTGTGTTCTTTTTGCACCAAGCGCAAATCAAAAATTTTTCCCAGTAACTCCAGGAAAAAAATATAAAATATGTGCATATATGGCAGCCTTTAATCCATCAGGAGTACAAGGTAATGCCGATGTGTATTTTGAATACAAATTTAGAAATGCAGAAGGAGGGGACAAAGGTATATTATCTACAGGAGATATCTATCAATCAATACCTGCCGATACAGATGGACAATGGGAAACGCTCAATTGGCAACAGTACTGTGTAGAAATTGTAGCGCCAGCAGGTGCAACATATCTTGAATTATATATCACCCCGCGTGACAATGAAGGGGATGGTGTTGCATTTGATGATATCTGTATGACTGAAGAAACTTGTACTTCTGTACCTGTTGTTAGTAGTGCATCTATCTGTGGAACAGGTACTGCAACACTTACAGCTACAGGATGTACAGGGGGAACTGTGAAATGGTATAGTGGTTCTACAGATACTACTCCAATAGCTACTGGGGCTACTTATACACCAGCTTCAAGAAGCACATCGTTGAATTTATTTGCAACATGTACACTCAACAACTGTGAAAGTATGAAAACTCCAGTCAACTTAACTGTGAGTGGAGCAGTTTCGGGTGTGAGTGCGACAGCAGTAGGAGGTAATACTTCTAATTGTGGAACCCCAATTACAATCAATGGTGCAGGTAGTGTCGCTAATCCAAATCTTGTGTACAATGGAGATTTTTCTGCAGGGGATATTGGATTTGTAACATAATATGGGGAGCAAAATTATGGGTATGGTGTATATGGTGTTACAACAGACGCTAATACATACTTCTCTTGGGCCTCAGCTTGTAAAGATAGAACAGCTTCAGGAACAGGAAAAGTTTTTGTAGCTGATGGAGGAACAACCGCAAACCTTACAGTATGGGGACAAAGAATTTCGGTGAATCCAAATACTACTTATAGATTAAGCACTTATGCCACCTCGATTTCCTCGACTACTCCTTCAACTTTAGCATTTTATGTAAATGGAGTAAAAGTAGGTACTTCAACAACCTTGTCAGCAACAACTTGTGCGTGGCAACAATTAACTACTACTTGGAATTCAGGAAGTAGTACAACAGCATATTTTGAGATTAGAAATGAGAATACTAATACAGGAGGTAATGATTTTGCGATAGATGATATCTCAATGACAGTTGATGCACCTGTAGTAACATATTCATGGACAGGACCAAATAGTTTTAGTGCAACTACTCAGAATATTACTGCAAGTACTACTGGAACATATACTTTAACTGTAACAGGTAATACAGGTTGTTCTAGTAACGCCTCTATTGCTATTACAATAAATTCAACACCATCGTCACCAACTACAACTCCAGCCACTCGTTGTGGAGCAGGAACAGTAACACTTGGAGCAACTTGCGGTAGTGGAGAAACTGCACAATGGTATTCGTCGCAATCATCAACGACCGTGTTGACAACAGGTGCTTCTTACAGTCCAAGTTTAACCGCTAGTACCACTTATTATGTAGGTTGTAAAAATACAACGACAAGTTGCGAAACACCAACAGCTAATAGAACAGCTGTAACTGGTACGATCAATGCTTTGCCTACAGCACCAAGCTCAAGTAATGTTACAAATGGCGCAGTATGCGGAAGCGGTGTAGTAAACTTAAGTGCAACCTGTTCGACAGGACAAACAGTACAATGGTATGCAAGCCAGACTTCAACAACAGTCTTGACAACAGGCACAAGTTATGCACCAAGTATAGCAGCAACGACGACTTATTATGTAGGGTGTAAAGATAATACTACGACTTGCGAAACAGCAACGAACTCACGTCAAGCAGTAGTAGGAACAGTTAACCCAATCCCAAGTGCCCCAAGTTCAAGTAATGTAACGAATGGCGCAGTATGTGGAAGCGGTGTAGTGAATTTGACAGCAACATGTTCAACAGGTCAAACAGTACAGTGGTATGCAAGTCAGAGTTCGACAAGTGTATTAACAACAGGAACAAGCTACGCACCAAGCATCACGGCAACGATAACCTATTATGTAGCATGTAAAGACAATACAACGAATTGTGAAACAACAACAGGAACACGTCAAGGCGTAATAGGAACAGTTAACCCAATTCCAAGTGCACCAAGTGCTAATAATGTAGTAGGCGCTTCAAGATGTGAAGCTGGCGTAGTGACTTTGACAGCAACTTGCTCAACAGGACAAACAGTACAATGGTACGCAAGTCAGAGTTCGACAAGTGTGTTGACAACAGGTACAAGCTACAGTCCAAGTTTGACAGCAACGACAACTTATTATGTAGGTTGTAAAGACAATACAACAACTTGTGAAACAACATCAGGAACCCGTCAAAGTGTAGTAGGCAC
>NZ_JAAALB010000064.1 GCF_009905545.1 Cellulophaga sp. BC115SP
CTGTCAATAAACCTGTTTTACTACTGGCTGAAATCTGACTATAAGTATTTTTGGTAGTAATGCCTGTGAACCATGAGGTATCATAAGTATCATAGTAATTGATGCTAAGATCCTTGGAAGTACCATTGGTCACCAACATTCGACGGGTCTCTCGGTTGAGGCCATCGTATTCAATACTGATATATTGATTTTTTGCTCGCTGATTAGCATCTTGTAAATAAATCAATCGGTCGTTGGCATCATAATCCATCTTGACATAGCCTGCACCGGGTACTTTTTTGTAAACCAAACGACCTTGGTCATCGTAGCAATACAAAAAGGCTGCTTCTGTCAAATTGTCCTCAGTCAAGCCTGTAATCACAGCACTCAGTTCGGGAGGTAGTACCGCTCGTAACTGTCCATAGTCGTCATAGACATAATAGGTATTGGCTACCTCATTATCACTATTGATGACACTTTTCAATACCACACGACCATACTTATCCTTGTACTCACGCACTCGGTTTTTGTTGAGAGTCTCACTTTTGTTTCCCTCTTGAATCGTCTCGGTTACAGTCAATTGGTTTTTGCCATAATAGCCTGCTCTGGTAATACCTT
The DNA here is from genome assembly GCF_009905545.1 of Cellulophaga sp. BC115SP. GTDB lineage: Bacteria > Bacteroidota > Bacteroidia > Cytophagales > Spirosomataceae > Flectobacillus > Flectobacillus rivi. The sequence continues at coordinate 598 of NZ_JAAALB010000064.1, forward strand.
TGGCTAAACTTTGAGTCGTGGCATCAAAACTACTCTGGCTTACACGAATTTCATGAATGGTATTAGCGGTATTAAAAGTATAGATATTTCTGGTAGTACCATCAGCTCGGTTCCAAGGTGAGCTATTCAATGACCAAAGGCTCTCATCGCCTGGTCCTGCTACCTTCAATACTCGACTCGAAGGCATGGGTTCGTACACCGTTTGACTATAGGCTCTATTGCCAGCGCCATAGTAGGTAGCAGTAGCAGTGGCAACACCCGTATTATAGTCCCCCTTACCACCATTAACAGGGAGAGGCAAATACTGTTTTACGGCACGACCTTGGTCGTCGTACTCGGTGAGTTGTACCAAATCTTGACCTGCACCACCAGCATGGACATCCACAGTTTGGGTACTTTGTCCCAATCCATCAAAATAAGTAATGGTACTTTGAGCTTGGTTGGGATTCGAAAGGTTGGCTCCACCTGCAACTTTGTGCACCGTTTGGCGCACAAAGTTACGAGAAGAGGTTTGACCAATGGCTCCATAAGCCATTAGTGCCATATAGATAAGTAGATAGCGCTTCATTAGATGCTTTAAGGTTTGGGCTACTTAGGGCAGCGTTTAATAACTAAATTCCAACTGGATCCTGATTCTGTACAAGTAGAGGGACCACAAGATCGTGTTACTCTAATCTTGGCAACCTTTAAACCTGCGGTTATATATCCAGTTGTAACACCACCTGAGACTTGACAAGGAGAATATCCATTGGATGTTGTACAACCACTACCATTACAGCCTACAGTGAATACAACGGTGTCATTTTGATCTAAAAATTCTAAACGATCCGGAATACAATAGCTTTCAAACCTGAATGAAATTCTATGGATTGTATCTGATGCCGCTATCCCTCTTTCCAGCGTGGCCACATAGGTCATATTAGGATCAGTGCCATATTGAGAGAACATTTCTACTGCCTCACAACCATCACTAATATTTGAACACAAATTAACAACAGCAGCGTTTGAATAATCACTATAACAACCATTTTGCTTACATCGAACCTTGTAGGTGGTTTCAGTATTTGGGCTTACTTCTTGTTTCGTCAAATTACCTGTAATTGCACTACCAGAGCTATACCATTCATATTCACTACCAGAAGGGCAATTACTTGCTTCTAACAACACCTTAGGGTTTGCAGTAGATACACAATTAGCCGAAGCTTTTAAAGCAGGGCGATTCAATGGAGGTTTGAAATCAATTGTTAAATTTACATAGGCACTACAAGCACCATCCACAGAGTAGGCATTCACTGAGTAAGTCTTTGTTTGAGTTGCTCCAACTGTGATTTGTGCCGTGAAATTTGTACTTGATGAATTAAAAAATGCTGGGGTACCAGATATATCAAAATTGGTACTAGTTGCTGAATAGATATTATTAGGTTGTGCATTGATACTTATAGTAGCAGACGTTTGGCATGCATCAGTAAAAGCATAGCTAGCACTTAAGACTGGACGCTTAGAAGGATATTTCCCATTTACTTCGGTTACAATATAGTTGGAACTGGCGATACATGGTATGCCCCCCTTTTTAGCCGAAACAGTGTAAGTTCCAGTACTATTTATTGATAATTGGGAATTAGTAACACCCTCTATAATCTGGCTATTCTTGCGCCACTCATACGACAATCCTGTAGCATCATCTGTCACTGATGCTGTTAGCTTTGAAAAATCGCAATCAGACGAAATAGTAAGATTTTGATAATAAGAAATCTCTGTCTTTTTCTTAGCACTCTCACAAGAATTTGAACCAGTACAGGTTGTCCACACAACGCTAGCACTGGTAGTATAAGAAGATCCCGTACTCACAGAAGCACCTCCTGCATCATCAGTGTACCATTTTACAGTTCCACTACACTCAGAAGCTAATAAGGTTACAGATTGCCCTTGACATACCTTAGTAGAAGGTGTATTATAACTTACCTTGGGCTGTGGAGTAGAACAATTTACGACAACATTCACTACAGAACTTTTAGGACTCTTACAGCCACCTATTGAATGTATACACTGGGCATAATAGCCAGTATTTGAAGATGGCGATACCGTATTTGGGACCTTCTCATTGGTTTCATTATTATACCATTGTAATACAGTATTTGCTGAACAAGTGAGAGATGGCAAAGTAACAGTTCCTCCTAAAGAAATAGGATATGAAGTTGTTGTAACTACAGGAGCACTGATTGTCGCAATTAAAATAACTTGTTTAGTGCTACGAGCAGTACAACCATTTTTGCTAATTTCTACTGTATAAAAACCATCCTGAGATGCTGTATATTCATTGTAAGTTCCATTTGTCAATGGGTTTTTATTAGAGAGTTCTGTTAGGTGGTAATACCACTTATAGCTTGCTCCAGCTGTATTACTTGAGGCTGAAAGCTTAGCATCACCACAGTAATTACTAACTTCAGTGATAAAAGCGGTTATCCCACACGGTTGAGTTGTATTAATTTTTACGTAAATAGATTTTTGAAATTTACAGGATTGTAAATAGCATACTGCTGAGTACTGATAATATCCACTAGGCACATTTGTATTTACATTTAGTATTGAGCTACCACTATTACTATTAGTAATTTCTTTACCATCGTAATACCAAGACAGCGTACCACCGGTACAACCCGAAGCAGTAATATTCAAACTAGCCCCTTGATTTACCGACACTGTATCACTTGTATTTACAGCTAAAGTATTTGGAAGATTACAGTTAGATTTTACTTGAATTTTGTAGGTAGTTGATAAATCGCTGACACAATTACCTTTTTTGCAATAAGAGGTAATAATAATATCACCTATGGTAGTTGGCTTTACTGTAATTTGACGACTATTTAGGTTGTTAAATGCAGAGAAACCTACTACATTCCACCGAGTTTCGGCATCTTCTGCACATCCCTTTGAATTCAGTGTAACAGAACTACCCAAATCAATAACAATAGTACTGTTACTTTCGAGATATGGAGTATTTGATGAAATTATAGGGCTACTCGGTTTACCTTCATAAGGTACATATATTGACACAACATCACTTATACAATTGTCTGAAACCTTACAGTAAACATTGAAAGTAATATTCTCAGAAATCGCTGTCGTAATGGTATTATTTTCCTCTCTACCCATTCCCCATGACCAGACAGGTTTACCAGCCTCACAACTTGTCGAGAGTGTAACAGATTTTACACCATTACCTTCACATGAAGTTGAGGATACTATATTTGGATTGACAGGTATTTTAGCGTTACACACAACACTAATGTTGACTTTGTTAGATAATGTGCTCTCTCCACAATCATTCACACATTTAGCAGATACCTCCAGAGTCGTTCCCACATTATATCCCAAAGATGGAAGCTGTATGGTATTTCCAACAGTACCATTCATCCAGCGAATGTAACCTGATGAGCATCCAGATGCTGTTAAAGTTAAGCCAGCTTGTCCCGGAGCTACCTCGATTGTTGAAGGAGCATTGATAACAGGAGGCTCACTCAGCCCCATCACAACAATTGTTACTTTGTTTGATCTAGTACTTAAACCACAACTGGTACGACACTGTGCGAAATAATCTGTTACAGTCGTCAACACAGGAGTAGTAATGGTTGTACCAGTTTGTCCAGTTGACCATTCTACAGTACTACCAGCAGGACAGCCCGTTGCCGTCAATGTGGTAGTTTGTCCCATATTGGCACACAACAATCTATTAGGGGATGAGATGTTTGGTGCAGGACAAGTCTGTGAAGAACAAGCCACGTCTACCTCAATCGATTCAGTTACTGCACAACTGTTTTGTGTTGCTGTTAATTTGTAAATACCATTATGAGCAGCACTAACATTCGCTATTGTTGGATTTGGAATATTAGCAGTTTGTAGTACATTCTGTGCTGTCGGATTTGGTGCGACCCATGTATAGGAGATAGGAGCAGCAGATACACTACCACTGGTACTCACTTTTACAGAAATATCATCAATCGCAAAGTGTTTATCATTCGCATTCGAATTAACAAATCGTAATGTTAATTTAACTGGGCCGAAATTTGGTCCAGAATTCCAAATACCAGAAATCTTTTTCCACTCACAGCCATTTAAAGGAAGATTAGCCATCACTTCTGTAGGTCTACCATTAATATCAAATTGTAGCTTTATAGGAACTGTATCGTAATTACCTAATTGAACCCCTTTAACTGAGAGGACATAGTCTTGATTAGGTTCAACCATAATAGTTTGAGACCAAAATGGCGCATTGGCAATCCATGAGGCAGAAACTACCATTTGTTTTCCATAACCACTTTGACTCGTTGCCAAATTTCCTGATAATGAACATCCTGTTAATTCAAGACCAATGAATGATTCTTGAGAAGTCGTAGTACTCTTCCAAATCGTATTTGGATCACCATCAACTGCATTGGCAAGAGCATCTGTTCCTTGAATACCCACAGAGCCAAATAATTGTCCTGATAATTTTGTTGTATTATTATAAAACTCTATTTCACGGATTTCACCATTGCCATTTGAACCTGAGACAAATCGCACATACATATACTTTTGGGTATTGGCAAATGTAAAGTCTTGCCAAGTTGTAGAAGTTGATTGAATGGTATAGAGATCCTCCCAAGTACTTCTATTATTTGACCCTTGTATTTTAGCACCTAATATATGATCATACCAACCGTCACCTCTAAACAGGACTCGAACTCTATTTACAACTGAGCATTGTGGATTAGTATTCGTACCAGGACACTCGCCACGTGCAAACCAAAAACCATCAGATTGAGGATTTGCAGAAATAATATAAGCTCTTGTTCCTGCTTGGAAATCATAGTAATGCATATACTCAGGATCAAAATCCACATTACCTTTTTCAAAAGTACCATTTGAAACAAGTTCCTTATTGGCTGCTGGTACAACATTCGCATTTAATTGCAATGTTGCTCCACAAAATGGGTTATTTGAGCTTAGTTGGACAGTTGGACAGTCATCTCTACCTGCTTGTTTGACTTTTATAACCTTTGTATTTCCACACCCAGCATCAATAGTAATAGACCCATATCGAGAGAATGCGCTTTGATTTTCGGCCACAGAGACAGTGACTGCATTCGTACCATTGCCTCCTGAAGTTTTATTCAAACTTATCCAGCTATCGCTTTTAGTTGCGGTCCAATTTAATCCACTTGATATTACATCAAAGTCTGAACTACTTGCACTATAAGATTTACTAATTATTTGTAGAGACGTATTTATACTACCTGCTGAAGAGTTAAGGACCAAAATAGATCTATCATCCTCACCATTATCATATCCATTGTTAGGTTCAGAATCACTATCATTGAGATATTGTCCATTAGGGTCTGTAGCTTCCACGACTTGTGCTTTTATGACAATAGGCCCAGCACTTAAAGCCCTTACCCCAAAACACATACTTCGGGTCTCATTAGCTCCGACACCGACTCCCCAATAACGCCAAACATTAACTCCTCTTCTTGCATCAGTAGATATATTTGATACTTCATTGGCAGCAGGCCCATTCCAAATATCTTCATAAAAATGTCCTGAAATAGTATTTCCAGTATCAAAACCATAATATGAACCTGTCAATTGTAAGCAACTCGGTATTTCTGCCTTTACTCTAACACTTGCAGCATTTCTGTATTGGTTTTGATCTTGATTAGTTACATCTGCACAGATTGTAAATTCTTGTCCAGCAGTCACGTTGTTAAATCCTCCTTCTGTTCTTAAGTTTAAAGCAAGATCAATAAACCCATCAGGATAACATCTCACTTCAACAGGTACTGTGTAAGAAGCAGTACAACCTGCTTTAAAGCCATAGACAGTATAAGTATATCTATTTACCCCATTTATAGATGGAGCTGTAATTGTTGGGGTAGCTTTGTTTTTCTCAGCTGTTGGAAAATCAGTTAAGCTACCATCATCATTAATTTTATACCAAGTATAGGTTACACCTCTTTTGGAAGAAGCGTTTAATGAAATTATTCCACCACAAGATACAGGAGAATTGGATGTAGCGATTAATTCTAATGGTTCTGGATCCACACAAGCAGTACAATTGACATTTTGATTCACTGTGGCAACTCTTGTGCATCCTTTATCTGTTACTTTAAGCTGGTATTGCCCACTATTTTTAAGTCCAACATTACGCACAAATGAGTTTTTACCAATAGCCATGTAGCTGTCAGGTCCAGTCCATTCAAATCTTGCCATTGGTGGTACTTCTGTGAAAGAAATATCATCCAATAAAAACCAGTTATGCCCAAAGGTATTCTGTTTTCGAATAGCAATAGTTACAGATGTTTGCTGCTCTCCTGATATCCAAATATTTTTAAGATTTTGCCAATCACCGCCGTTTTTACCTGCTAGAGATATACCTGTGGACTGCAATATCCCGTCTATTTCCCAATTAAGGGCAGTTTGATTATTTTGATAGGCAGAAGCAATCCATGCAGATAAAATATATCTGGTGTTAGGCGTAACAGTAATAGTCTTATACCATACTTTTTCACTGGTGGATTCAGAATGTCCAATCATCAACATATTCCTATTCCCAGTACCCGAATGATCTTGAAAACTATTAAAAGAGCCATTAATATCTTGTGCATTTAATGTAATAAACCTTGAGGCAACATCAGACTGAAAATCATTATCTCCATTGTCGAATTTACCGTTAGTTACATAAGTTTCTTGGCCAGCTATAAGGTCGCCCGTTGAGCAACCGACACAGTTGCCAACCAATGCAATCGTTTGTTGACAAGTGAGTGTTGTTGTAGGCGTACTATTTACATCAATGGTAAATGGACAAGGGCAATTCACAATCACACTAACTGTAGAGGTAGCTGTTGCTAAACAAGTAGAGTTTTGTTTTGTGACAGTCACTGTGAATACGCCAGTATAATTAGGTAAGTTAGTCGTAATTTTAGGATTAGATAAGGTAGAGGCAAAACCACCAGGTCCTTTCCATTGGAAACTAACATCATCGCCAGAAATAGTGGTACCCGACTTCAATTCAATTTGTCCACTCGAACAGTTTTGAATAGGGCTATTGCTCGTAGCACTCGCATCAGCAGTACAACATAATTTACATTCTTGAATCGTAGAGTTTAATCCTGTCGCTGCTCCAATGGCAGTATAGGAAGAAGGTAAACTTCCATAGTTGTAAGTATAGGAATTTATATCTCCAACCTGATCTTTGGTACGTAATAATCTTCCCAGCTTATCATATTCATACGTAGTCACAAAACTATTAGGATCCGTAATCGATTTTAGCCCAATTATTGGCTCATACTCATACGTTATTGTTTGACTTAGAGCATTGGTATAAGTTTGAGGTAAAAATGCTTTACCACTACCAATAGGGAAATAAGTAAAGGTGTTTGTGAGTCCATTTTTTTCCTTATATGATAATAAATTACCATAGGTATCGTAATTTAAGAACTCTAATGAAGTAGTTACAGTTCCTGTTGGACCTTGCTGATTTAATACTTTTTCTGGTGCAAAAAATGCTTTGAATGATAATGTATCTACTTGAGCATTAATTCCTAAATTTCTTACATCAGCCCATTTTTTAAATTGAATATCGGTTTTGTTAAGTAACGTAAACACCTCACTTGTTTTCTCAAGATAATTTTCCTCTCTAACTACAGGATTATGAACAAAATTATCAGCCATTTGCTGGTACACATTACCAGATGTAGCTAGATCAAGCGGATATTTATAGAGTGTCCTAAGTGTTTGAGAAGTAGAATCTTTAACATAACTACTTGTATAGGTTTGTTTTCTTGTCAACTGAAGATGACTACTATTCTCATAAAAATACTCAGTAATGATATCAGAATAGCTTCTCTTGCTATTATCTAATTGCAAATTTGTTAAATCATAGGCTCGGTTTACTGACTTTTTCAAATAATTATAGGTTGTTGGCATAGCACGGTAGAAGAAAAAAAGCCATCGTTTAGTTGAAGGATTAGACCCCCAAATAACTTCGACATTTCTAGACTCAGCACCCCATAATAATGCTGGATAAGATACTCCTTTATACTCATTTAGAGTATAATTTGAAAGAATGTAAGAATTATCAACCTTTATGTAATCAAATTTAGAAGTTAAGTTTCCATTATCAGGATTTGAATAATTTGAATATAATGGAGGTCTATCGTATCCGTAATAGTATTGATAATCGGATTCATTGATAAAGTTATATTCAGATTTTCCTGAGGTTTCTCCAGCTTTATCACTTTCATAATACTCAACTACTTTATCATAGCCAACAATGCTACCACTTGCTGATGTAGACAGTGGTAGTGATGAATTTGAACTTCTATATAATGTATAGCAAATATATTGTACATCACCTACAATAGTATTTTTAATTTGTGCCTTTTGCCCATAGTATGAATATTTTGGAGTACTCATTCTTCTTCCCCAAGAAACATATCGAGATTTGCCATTTATAGTTTCTATTCCTCCATACTCATATCTTCTAACGCTTGTATTTGTACCCGAGCTATCAGTAATTGAGCGAATTCTAAGGTTTCCAGCATAATCTATAGCATTATTTGAAACGTCCTTAAAGCCATTCCAGCGAAATGTGACTTGCATATCTGCTAATGTTGAGCCACTACCAGAATACATTTGAACTTCATAGTTACCAGGTTTCCCATAAACTGATTTTGTATATTGAATACCTTGTAGCTGTCCTCCGGCAGAATTACAATATCTAACTGGACAACCTTCTGCTGCAGTTCCAGTACAACTAGCAAATAAATCAACTTGATCTAATACCGTATTCGTCTTTAAATCTATTATTTTAAAGTATGCTAAGCCAGATGACGTCGGGATTGACCGATTACAAGCACCACTCATATCTGCAAATCTTGCAAAAACGTTGATGCTTAACTCGCTGTTGCCATCTGGAGTATTGAAAATATTAGATAAATCCAAGGTATCTTTCCGTAATCCAGAGGTAGATACAGCAGAACCGTATAAATATTGTTTGGTCTTAGCTTCAATAGGAATTATTTTCCCATCAACTGATAAATCATTTTTTATGGACTTTCCTACATCATAATCTGATGTTTCATAATCAAATTTAGTTACTCCACCAGTAGGATATTTAATTTTATTGAGTACAAATGCTCTAGTATATTCTGGAGAGGTATTCCTTTGATTTCCGGCCATAACTCCATAATAATACATAAATACATCTTTACTAGGGTAATTAATATAATCTGGAACTAAGGTGGTATTATTTCGGCCATTATAATATCCCCAATGGTCTATTGCAAAAGAAGATTTTGCAGGTAAGTTAAAATAATTACTGCCTTCATTGTAAATAAATTCATGTTTAGGCATACAGGTTGTCCCATCTCCAGAACATTTCTGTAGCGAGAGAAGTTTTAGCCTTTTCGTTTCAGAGGTATTCTGTAGTACACCAAAGCCACTAGGAAGCAAGTTTCCTATAAAATAATCGTATTGAAAGTTAAAAGTATAGACTAATGTATTTGATAAATCTTTGACGTTAATCTTTGATAATTTTAATTCATTAATTAAATCTTCTCTGTCTTGGTATTCAAAAGTTACAGTTTCATTTATTGTCTTAATGGCTGACAAATAGACAATATTATAACTATTTCCTGGTGCAAATGATGGTGCAAAAGCTGTGGAAGGTGTGCATGAATAGGCTGAAGACGACGAAAGAGCAACAGGACCTTTTGTTTCTGAAAGAGATGAATATGCAACAGATGACAGATTTAATCTGGTAGTATATTCAAATTTTACTTTATCCCCGTCTGGAGAAATAATTTCTGATAAATGCCATGAGGATGCTCTAGCAACACCATCTGAAGTATTTGTAACTAGTTCAACTTGTTTGAATCTGTATAATATTCCATCATTGGTAGTAATTTCCCAATAAACTCCCTGTCCACTACTTCCTTGATTGAGATTACCTTTCATCTCAACCTTGATCTTCTCATGTTTACCAAGAATAACTACTTTGTCTCTAGAAATACTAAATCTACCACTGACACCTCCGAAGTTAAATGTATACAAGTCAGGCTGATAGTCAACTTGTCTTCCTTCATCTGTTTCTAAATTAACGAAACTTGATGTTTGATTCGTTGTATTGATAAATTCTGTACTATCAGTATCTGATCTGTACAACTGTACTGTATTTTTGGGTACAAAGGTGGGTCCCATAGGGATATTTTTGGTTGTACTAAAGTATTTCCCAGAGAAATCGTCTTCCCCTACAACAGTTCTTGAAACAGTTCCTCCTGCATTTAGAGCCCAACCTAAACCAACTCGGCTAGCCTCTTCTGATACTTTGATACCTGAGGCGTGATAACTTATACCAATTGGAACAGAAATTTTTCTTGATGCCAAAGTATAGATAGGTACACTAATTTGAGGGACACCTGTGTAGTAACTTACAGGTACATTACCAAACTTCCCTAACGATGCTGCATGAGGTGAGGGAGGAATGATTTTAGGAGAGTAAGCAGACGTATGCGTTTGTCCAATTCCTGAATAAGTAATCAGAAATGTAAACAACAATAATATCTTATTTTTCATAATCTTAGTATTTCTTAGGCTATAGTTTAACAAGTTTGTAGGTTAGTTTTTGATTATCGGCAATTCGCAATTGCACAAAATATACCCCTGCAGCATGAGTTGAAAGGTCTACTCTTGCTACATATTTATCTCCTTCTCGTGTCATCTGAATTTCAAAAACTTGACTTCCATAACTATCTGAAATTTGAAGTTTAGGTACTCCACTCGAAACATCAGTATATTCTACAATAGAGCTTTGAGAGGTTGGGTTTGGATAAACTAGTAGATTTTTCAGTAGTTCACCTTCAACACCAAGAGGTTTTGTATAACAAGAAGCATATTCTGACGTATTTATCACAAAATCGTTATAACACAACACATTAAAGATTCTAACAGTAAAACTGTTATTAACTAAAGAGTTTATTTGCCCCTCGTAAAGTGTATTAGATTTTAGGCTCGACAATAATGGGGCATTATCATATCTTAATGTTTGTGTGTAAGTATTACCTTTTGCTATATCATACTTCTCATTGGCATTATAATCAGCGATTTGTACACTGATTTTTTTGTTTTCGTCTGTGCCACTACAATTTAAGGTGAACTTTGCTTTAGGAACTTCCAAACACTTAAACCCAAAATCAAAACTATGATTATTAAATCCATAGGCTTTTAGGGTAAACGAAACTTCTGCATTGTTTCCATTCGTGATAGCATCGTTATCAATCTCCTCACTGCCTTTAATTGAGTTTTTAGGGCTTACTTTCAAATTGGTATATCCCCCTTGAGTGAGTGCAATCCGCATTTTATACTGAACTCCTATATTCAACCCTCCTGAGACATTATTATCATTAAACCAATATCTTCCCAAGGCATCAGATGTGGTTTCTGCAACTTTTCTTTCATTTTCATAAAGCTCCAGTTTTACTCCTTTTAAAGGCTCTTCATCAGGGTCTTGTATACCATTTTCGTTACAGTCTATCCATACCAAATTACCAATTTCAGAAGGAGGAATATCTGTCATCAACTCTACATCTCCTGCACCAGTTGCTTTCTGAAAACCTTGAGTAGGAAGAATAATTCCTTTGATATAAGAACCTTGAGTGTTATTATAAAACCTTAATCCATGTGAAGTGTAACCGAATTCATAAAGCGTAGGCTCTCTATGCGTAGCAATTAACTCACCAGTGAAGGTTGACAAGGCAAGTCCTCCGGCTGCAGCTTCTTCTGAGATAATACGTCCTTTTTCTGGAGCAAAAAAATCTTCATAATAAAATTCTCCACCGCCAGGCCCTTGATTGTTGTTAGCCCCTAACGTAGCAAGTTTTCCAGCTTTTCCATTATCCTCTAACACATATTTTCCGCTAGTAAAGGCTACCCTTAATATATCTCCTGCTGACTCAAGTACCGAATTTTCGCCGGGTTTATTCTTTCTTGCCAATGATGCTCCTTGATGTCCATATCTATCCATCAAGCCTAATATCATAGAACCATCCGAATCAAACTCGATGTCTGATACGATGGGTTGTGGATAAATAGCCCATAATCCGTTATTCTCTGTTACCAAGCCTTTATCAAAATTATCTGTCCATGGGTACCACCCACGCTTTGATATATACGCAACTTCTGGAAGTCCTTTTTTGTAGTCCAATTTGGTTGAGAATATCTCTTTAAATTGTTTTGTACTGGGATCATATTCTAAGATGATGGCCTTTAAATCTTCTACTTTCTGAGATTTTGAAGCATCATTCACCATTCCTATATATACTTTCGCACCTCTTACTTTTACGGCAAATGGACGTAGTTCTCCTGTATCATTTGTTAAATTTGGTATGCTGGTTTGGACTATATCTTCAGTTGAAATAGATTGTGTACCAACATTGTTTATTTCAATAAGCTGTCGGCTCAATAGGTTCATTAGGTATAATTTATTCCCGTCTTCGGAAACATCTATTCCTCCAAAACTTGATTTTCCGACATAATCAAAAAATAGGGAGTCAATGTTATTGTAAGGATTTCCATTCTGAAATATTCCTCCTAAGCCTGTATGTTTATCCTCTCCAGTATTGATGAGCTTTTGCAAATTAGCTGACAAAAGTGGTGTTAGTTCGCCTGTAATGAAACTGAACCGATAGATTCCTGAAGGACCCAACTTCCCATAAGCCACATGACGTTTGGCAAAAGCTGATATGTAAAGCTGTTCTTTATTCTTGTCATAAGCTAACCCCCAAGTAGAACCAACCTGAGTCTTTGATGCAATCTTAAACCTTGTTGAAGGTTTCTTTAGACTAAACATGGTCACTACACTGGAGGTATCAGAGTAAATGTCAGAGCCGTTGCCTATGGTATAAGTGGTGGTTAAAACTCTTGTATTTCCATTATCAAATGCACTGGGAAGATATAGCCCAATATTGTACTCTTGTTTGGGACTAACTACCCAACCTACGATAGGATTATTGAAAGGCGTGTACAATGAGCTCACCATTCCCTCAGGTATATTTCTAATCTCAACCTTTACTTTATATCCAGTAGCAATATCGAGTGTAAAATTCCCATCAGTGGTTGTCAAAGTTTCTTTTATCGTTGCATTATTTCTATCTAAGGCAACTACTTTGATATTGGCCATACCACTTTCATTCGCATCCTTCTTTGAATTTGCATTGAAATCATTGTAGATGTTGCCACTGATTTGGGCAAAGCTACAAGCGAAGGTTAAAAGAAATAGTAGTGTAAAAATATATTTCATATAAATAGGTTATTTATGTTTATGTATTTCGTTCTTCAAGGTCGATACAAACGATTCAATGAACTCATCCTTTTTGAGCGCTAATCCTCTTTCATAGAAATCTAGGCTGATGGCTAATATTTCAAATGCTTCTTTTTCTATTTTAAGTCCAGAAGACTTGTATTCGTGGATATTCATGCTATCCGAGATGCTTTTGAGTCGTGTGCCTTTATCATAGAAATAAGCAGCAGTCTTGCGTAAATCATCAAAGCTTAATTTCTTTTCTAACTCTTTCTTCTTTATTTCGAGCTCAAAGAGTATGTATTGATTTTCTATATTATCGGCATTACCTGTTATTGAAGAATTTCGATACCTATAAATAAGCGTATCTATAGGAGATTGAGAACATAGTCCTTCAACCTTTAGTTTAAGCAACAGAAGGTGGTTTGGAGTGAGAGTAAGTCCTTTATCCGTTAGCTTTATTCCTTGAGCATAATCCTTTTCTTGATAAAGTTCTTTAATAATAATTGATACCGAGTCTACCTGTTTGAAGAATGTTTGTGGAATCTTTTGTACCAATTGTGCCTTTCGAGCTGAATCCTCAAGAAGGTTGTAAATACGAAATAAGCGTGAATAGTATCTGGACGAAATCTTATCGACATTTAATTGATTTAGGCTCTTCTTTCCTTGAGCTAGCTTTTTTAGAGAAATTTGCTTCTCTATTTTTTGAATTGCTTCTTCCTGTGCAGATATATCCCATGATGTTAGAATAATCAAGAGTAGGAGTACTATTCTGAATGTACTTAGGCTTTTCATTTTCATAAAAATTATTGTGCAATTAGTAAAGGTCCTTCAAAATTTCTCATAAGTCTAGGTATCCATATTTTATAAGCGTAAACTCCAGATGATAAAACACTACCATTGACCCTTCCTTCAAATGGCTTGTATATTCCTTCTGACTCATAAATCATATTTCCCCATCGATCATAAATCTGAATTTGCGCATCGTCATACGAATCAATTCCCTTTATTTCCCACGTATCATTATATCCATCACCATTTGGAGAAAAAGCTGTTGGAATTAATAGCGATTTTTTAACATCAATTTCTATTTCTGATTTTGAAATGCAACCCATGTCATTAGTCAGCGAGAGAGTATATTTTTGATTATCTCTAGCAATAATTGTTGGAGTTCTTGACTTTGAGTCACTGATATTTAATACAGGTAGCCATTCATATCTCGCTTTATCAATCAATGGCCCTGAAACTTGTATTTTACTTCCTTCAAAAACTTCATATTTACTAGGTGAAAGTGTAAATGAAGTTGGTTTTCCGATATTTATACTTGTTACCTTTTCTCCACTTTGACACCATAGATCACCTCTAATTTTGTATGTAATCTGATGCTTACCCTCCAAAACGTTTGCAACATCAAACACACCATTAATTGGATCTACTATTCCATCTCCCAAAAAGAACCCTCCTTGTGGTGTCCCTTTGAGTATGATTCTTGTAATACTACCATCACAAATTGGAGGAATAGAATCAACCTTAATATCTAAAACACTTAGCTTCTTCACATCCATTTTAATCGTTTCCGTAGAACAATTTCCATCTGAAAGTTTTGCAAAATAGTTACCGCCATCGCTTACTTTTAACTTAAAAGCGTTATCTGAAAGAGCAGCTCCGTCTTTATACCAAATTACACTTGTATTCGATTGAGTAGGAACATTGAGTTCAAATAGGTCTCCTGCACAAAACTCAGATTTATCCCCAGTAGTTGAAAGTTGAGAATTAGGACTTGGGGACACAATCACTTCAACCGTATCTGAAACAATTGGACATTGTTGTGGTTTGTTATTAGCTTTTATTACAACAAAATATTTACCTTGTTCATTTGTACTTAAACTTGATTGTACAGTATTAGTATTCGATAAAACTTTCAGGTTTTTATACCACGTAAATTGATACTCTGTTCCTTGATATGTGGTTGTTAGTACAGATTGATCATCCTCACAAATTTCGGGTTTATCTAACTGTATTTTTGTTTTCTCAGATATTGGTTTTAATGTTATTTGGGCAGAAGCTCTTGACTTTGCACATGAGTTTTTTAATGACACAAGCACATTATATATTCCTGCTTTTGAGGCAATTAAAGTATTATTGTTTTCGCCTGGAATATTATCACCATCCATTTCCCACTGATATATCCAATTATTGTTGTATGCAGTTTCGATAGTTACATTTTCTCCAAAACAAATCTGTGGGGTATTTCCTATTTGTCCGCTTACAGCTAATGTAGGATTCGGAATATTATTAGGTGGTGGACAGTCAATTACCATTAGCTGAAAATCCCTCTTTGTTACTCCAAGTCGAACAAAGATTTTTCCTATTTTGCGATACTCAATACACTCAATAGCAAATACAAATAACCCAAGCTGGCTAGGAGTAATAGTCAGTACTCCTTTTTTCGAGTCTACTTCTAGTTTCGGACTACCAGGAATCGGATTTAGATAATTATAGCCAGATTGCCATTGTACTTCAGGATATGGTCCGTGTATGTTGATTGTTAAATTTCTGTAATCTGCCATTCCTTTTAGAGGCGTTGACAAGGCATACACTAAGGAATCACCATCTTCATCAACAGCACCAAAATTATATCTAAATGGATCATTCATACAGACATATTCTCCCATAATTGCGCTAAATGAGGGAGAAGAATTATAGAAGTTTTTTCCGTTTCTCAATAATGGTGGAAATTCTGTATAGAAAGCGAAACCACTATTCGATGAATTAACAATATTTGAAACATTCGAATTTCTACAACATCTATTGTGAGCTACATAATAGCCATCCGGGTCTTTATAGATAGTAGGATTCAACTCTTGTACAGACTCATACTGTACCTCTATGATTTTCATCTTATTTTTCGTCGCACAGAACTCGTTACTATACATAAAGGGCGTTTCACTAACCTTTGTAAACAAAATATCCTTCACAGATATATTTCCCCTCTTTTGACATATCACACCTTCTTCATAATTATTGGGAGTGGAGCTATCCTCATTCAACTCATTAAAATAAAGCTTCATTTTGATTGTATATAATGATTTGGCTTTATCTAACAATTGAATCTCAATATGCCCTCCGACAATATGAGAGGCTTTTGCTTCGTTTAGAAACAAAAGTGATATGAGAATAATGGAGAAATAGATATATCCTATTTTACAAAACATACTTCACTACTTTGGCACGGTATTAGATGTATTTATCTGTTACAAACTTAGTGAGTATTATGTTTCATGTAAATAGCCTTAATGGCTAAAAAAAGTACTATTAACTATAATACAAACTTGAAAAAAAGAGCTATAACGTATTAATACATACGTTATAGCTCTTTTTTAATATACTTGCTTAATTGTCTTCGTTTTTCCCTTTAAGTTAAGTTTTCTGTAAATATTTCCTTTGTGAACCTTTACAGTATTTGGGCTAATTTTTAATTCAAGTGACATTTCCTTTTCAGTTTTGCCATTTGACAACATCTCGTAGATTTCAAGCTCTCTTTCTGTAAGTTTAGTGTAATCAAAATTAGATTTTTTTTGAGTTTTTCCATTTGACCTCTCAGAATCGGATACTGTATAAATTACTTTTTTCCCTGCTAAAATGCTTTTTAAGCACATTTTAAGTTCATGAATGGAGCACCCTTTCATTATTAATCCACATGAACTTGATAGATTTAAAAAGTCAAGAAAAATAGGATCAGGAGAGGTTGAGTAAAAAATAATTTTCGTTTCGATTTTAAGTCTTTCAAACCTTTTGAGTATTCCGATAGTCGGAACTTTATTTAAAGAAGTGTCAAGTAATAAATAATCAGGTCTTTGAGACTCTACTATCTCAATAAGAGTAGTACCCTCTGTGATTATGCTGACTACAATGAAGTTTAATTCCTGACTTAAAGTAGAGATAAATTCTGCGCTGAGATATTCAGCGAAAGCAATTAGGATGGTAGGCTTATTCATAGTTTAATAATTAGGCATTAGTGTATTTGATTTTGTGGCAATAATTTGTATTAAATGATGACTTCATTATCTAAAAATCATAGATAGGTTATTTACACAGCTAATAATACACTGTATGAATCAATTGTACTCCAATATTGTACAATTAGTTTTTTTTTTATAAATTTAAACATAACGTCTAAAAAAATAAGTAAATGTCGAAAAATATTATTATTTGCTGTGATGGAACTGGAAATAGACTTTCACTGGAGACAGATACCAATGTCATTCATCTATATGCCTGTTTAGAAATCAATAAAGATCAAGTTGCTTATTATAGTCCAGGAGTGGGTAATATCTCTTCCCAGTCATGGTCATGGCGAAAAAAACTAGATATACTTACTGATAAAGCCGAAGGTAAATCATTACATGAAAATGTCCTTGATGCCTATGAATTTTTAATGAACATTTACCAGAGAGGTGATAACATTTATCTATTTGGATTCAGTAGAGGTGCGTATAGTGTACGGATGCTATGTGGCATGATTGAAATGTTTGGGTTGTTATACAGTGGAAATCGTAATCATATAAAATATATTCTTGATATTTACTCAAAGGGGGATGAAAAATTTGAAGTTGCAAACAAGTTTAAATCGATTTTTGCACAAACCATTGAAATTGAATTTGTGGGTGTATGGGATACGGTTGTTTCAATGGGAAATTTATTAAAGTTTTATAAAAGCTATCCTTACTCTAGACAACTCAATATAGTAAAACAGGTTCGTCATGCGATATCAATTGATGAACGCAGAAAACATTTTGATTATTCATCAGTAAATGCGAGAAAAAGAGATGGATTAAAAGAGGTATTTTTCGCAGGTGTTCATTCTGATATTGGGGGTGGATATGATGAAGAAGGATTGTCAAAGGTTACATTGGAGTGGATGATTGGAGAGCTTCAAACACAAAATATAAAGCTTAATAACGAAAAGATTTACAAGGTATTATATGACGACAAGTACAATCCAGAAGATAAAAGGATTAATATAAATACGCCTATTCACAATTCCTTGACGTTTTTTAATAAACTATTGGACTTCCTCCCCAGATTTAGATTTGACAAGTCTTCCATAATCAACTGGAGGGCAGATTTTCGACTGTGGCCACAACGTTTTATTCCTTCAGGTTCTCTAATTCACGAATCTGTTTTGAAGAAAATGAAAACAACTGGTTATTCCCCTAAAAATTTACCAATTGAGTACACAATTGAGTCAAGTCGTCCAATAGTATTAAATTCACACCAATAGGTTTTGTATCACACATGTAAATTTGATGACGTATTTTCTAAAAGTATAACTGTGCTACAATGTTATAGTTAGTAGTCTGCTATTGGATTTCAACGGTAGTTTGTCATTATATATTTAGTATTGTTTTTTCAAGAAAATAGAAAATAATAATATTATGGTAGAAGCGAAAATACTCCTTTCTATAGAGTCAATGCAATTGATTACTATACTACTAATTATAATAATATGCATATTTCAACCTAAACGAAAATTATATCAACAGGAAAGAGGTGACGAATTTGAAGCAGGATATTTTGGGTTTCAGTTTAAAAACTTCATTATTCTTGCATTTTTATTTAATTTTATCTACGTCCTACTGAATCTAAGTATGCTCGAGCAAGTTGAACTGTTGACGGACAAATCTTTTGGAGAGAAAATGGCTTCAATTGCAGATATTATTACAGCAACATTTTTCTATTATAGTTCAATAAAGAGTATTGAAAAGAGAAAAAGAAATTTGGTTATTATACTATTTTCTATCGGGCTTATTTCTCTAACCATATTTAATTCTAATCCCAAATATTCTTCTCTACCTCATCTTCATAGTTTTATAATTTATTCATACGTATCCTATTACATACTAACCCCTTTCTGGAATGAGAGAAAAGTAAAATATTCGATATTCTCTACAATCCTACTTGCAGCAGGATTTATTATTTGGACTCTATTACAATTGGTTGTTGTGCTCTATGATATAAACTCACTTGATCTAAAGCCATTATCGATGATAGGATTTACAGTGTCCTTACTAAGCAAAGTATCTATCTTATTGGGACTTTCCTTTTATTCCTTGCAGGAAGTTCAGAATATTGCGAATAAGGTTAAAGATAAGAATATCTCATTAGTCAAAAGTCAAGAAAATATTAAAAAATTATCAAAGTTGATTAATAAAGTTTCAAATGCTAAAGATACCTTAGAGCATGCAGAGCTTATTGTCAAACACCTTACACAAAGCGGTATTTTTAATTTTCAATATGCGATTTTCTCTCAAGTTGATTATCTAAATAGAAAAATTATTTATCGTAAGTCATACTGTATAAATGACAAAATACTTAAACCTGACGAGTGGATGCCATTAGATGGAATAGACTTCAATAATCACGATATTATTGCAAGAGTATTTCATGAAAGACGTAGAAAATATGTTTATGGGAATAGAGTTTTGGTCAAAGAACCTAGTGAAGAGGTTATAAAAGTAGATTTACGTTCGCCAAATTCAGAACTTAACAGTCTTACTTTTATGAGATATAAGCATATGGATATAGATCGTGTGTTTATACCTATTTTTGATGTAAATGAAAGAAAATCTATTTTTTCAATATCCACTGATGAATCCTTTCAACCACGAGTTGTTGCAATTTTAGAGGCTGGTATTCACGTGAGCGAGAAAAAAGGATATGTTAGTGGAAGATTTGAATCCGAAGGAGAATTACAACTTTATATTGATAACTGTTCTGAAACGTATCAAAGGTTATATAAATTAGAGATAGAGTCGAGCATTAAACAATTTCTAGAAAGAATCGATAAAGACTCAAAAGATAATCACCATTTATATCTAGACAATATCATTGAAGGTCTTCGTGATTTGACTAAAGTAGATGGAGTTATTTTAGGATTATACTATAATAACAGGAGTATTGAAGATGGAAATATTAAATTTTACTTTTCAGAAAACCTAAGTTTTATCAAAAAAGAGTTAGGTGAGGTCATTAAAAATTTTATTCCAGAAGTAAAAAGTGAAAAAGGAAATTTAAAATCTCAAAATCGATTTGAAAAACTAACAAAAGCACAAAGTTTAAATGTAATAGAAAAAGTAATTAATAATTCTATCAAAGCATATTGGATAATTTATTCGGAAGAAAAAACTTTTTTCAATGAAGTAAATAATTTTTGTATCGATATGCTCATAAACGAAATGGTTAACACATTTGATGAAAAAAGATATCACAATGCCACAGCTAAATTAGTAATTCCTAACAATGCCTTTTCAAATTTAAATGCCAGTATTCAACCATTAGTGCATAGCTTACAAGAGTATTTTGAAACATCATTTGTTACTTTCTGGAAGAATGAAGAGAGTGGTTTACTTGCGCAAAAATTTGGCTCTATTTTTTTTGAGAGACACTATTCTTCATTTCAAAAAATCATCATTAACGAAACAGAAATAAAAAGCCTTATTAATTCAATTATAAACATAAATTCTGAATCTTCTTTTTACACAAATACCCCAGAAATTTTAAGCTTCATAAAAAAAGAAAAAATAGTAACGATACTCAACAAAGCAATTATTATAGACAACCACGTTCTCGGTAATATTTCTATTTTCTTTAAAAGTAATATTGACCCCAATATAAATGACTTAAATTACTTAGATCTAGTTGCTATTAAATCGCAGATTAATTTTCAGATTTATAATTTAATCAATTCATTTAAAACAATTTCAGACTCTTTCACAAAAACTAATTTAGAAGAAACTCTACAAACAATTACCGATCAAGCTTTGAAATTATTGAATGCAGATCCAGTCCTTTTATTTAAGAGTTATAATGGAGTTGATGTCTATTTTAAAGATTGTACAAAATCAAACATAGACGACTTCAATAGTCCAATTACTTTGAGTTCATTTAATCAAAATGAATTACATGTTGAAATTGCTGAAAAAATACTAACTGATAAAAGCCAATTCTTTAGTAAATATGAAAATTATTTAAACTATGCAAACCTATCAAAACAGGATATCCCAAATTTTTGGGAAAGGGAGTCGATTCAATCTATGGCTGCAATTAGACTTTCTAATCAAATAGGTTATATTGATAAACCTGTTGGTGTTATGTTCATCAATTTTAGACATAAGGTTTCATTTGAAAAAAATAGTGAACTGAGAGAATTAATTGAAACATTTGCATCATTTGCATCTGGATCAATCGCTAATGGTTATGTAATGAAAAGAAATATGGATTATTTGGTAAAAAATCTACAGTTATCATCATCTGTAATCGAAGAAAGCATTGCTCAAGGTACTTTACATGATGCTTATAAAGACTTAATAATTGTGAAAACGCTGTTCAAGAAGCTTTATGAAATGACACAGCACTCAAATAAAGCGATGTATAAGGATATAGATATTCAGGAGAAAGTCTTTAAATTATTACCAATTATATTAAAGTTAGATGAAAAACTCAGTAGAATGAAGTCCTACTTTTTACATAGAAAGGATCTTGTTATTGACACATCTGACTTATCCAAGATTATAACTCAAACGATAGAAACCTTGTCTCAAGATATTCACAGTAGACATTTAACTATAAAAGATAATTATACAACAAACACTATTACAATTGATTGTGATAAGGGGCTTTTAACCGATGCTATTTATAATATTATTAATAATGCATGTCAGGCATTTAGAAAAAGAGGTACCATTGAAATATCGACAAAACTTTATAAAAATGATAGTGTCAAAATTGAAATTTCGGACAATGGTCCAGGCATTAATCAAGATATCTATCCATTTATATTAAATCCTTGGATAACAGACAAGCCAAACGGATCAGGATTAGGTCTTCCAATGGCGAATTATACAGTCCAGCGTCATGGAGGTGAATTAACTTACAATTCACAGAAAGGTAAAACCACGTTTACAATTATACTTCCACTAAAGCAACCTAAAAACGAAAATTAAAATGAACAACTGCTTATTAATAGACGACTCTGATGACTTTAGAACCCTTATACTATTAAGTGAACTTCAAGAAATTAAAAATGTGACATTTATTGCTCCTAATAATCAAGAAGAGTGCCAAATAATGATTGAACCTGAGAAGCTCCTTGTAGCAATTATTGATTTAAGGTTAAATGAATGGTTTACAGACTCCTTTGGGATTAATCTTGATGGCGTTACAATAAATAATGGAGTTCAATTTGCAGAACATCTTTACTCTAGAAACCCTAATATAAAAATTGGAGTTTATAGTGCCAACAGTCCCGCTTTAAAAGAAAAATTGACTTTTTCAAAAAATCGAAAAGACATTAAAATATTAGCCATTGATGGAGAAAGCTCGACAGATGTAATAAAGGATTTCATTATAGAAAGTATCAAAAATAATTCTTTATCAGATAATGATGATGATCTTGAAGCAAATATAATTATTACAAAAGATATAATTCCGTTAACCCTTCAATATCCTGATTTAACATCGGCGCAACAACTATATTATTTTACGCAAGCTCTCTCTATTGGAAATCGTGGAGAGGATATTTGGAAGGCAGGTAATGCTCTTTGGCAAGTATGTATTAATGAAGATAAATTTAAGAATCTTAAATCTCCAAATATGGATACCTTTATTCTTGAATTTGATTCAAAAAACTATAATCTAATCAAAATTTATGATACGAATGTAAATTTTGACATGTCTACCTCCAATTTTGAAATAGCATTAGAACGATTAGAAAAAGTCCCTAGATATAAATTGTTATTTGAACTATTTATAGCCAATTCTTTGGTAGATAAGTACCTTTCAGGGGAGAACCAAACCTCTCATGTTATTAAGGTACTGAAGAAACTAAGTATGATAGCTCAAGAGGAATTTCAAAAGAAACTATTTAAAAAATTAATTTCTATAGGTGATTCGGTGATTTCTACAGAACAAAAAATAAAAATTAGAAATACTTTTCATCAAAATGACATGATTAATATATTGGATATTTATGAAGGTCATGTAATTGAACTTAAAGAAAATTATGCAATTGCGTCTCTGAAAAGTATAAGTGCTCCAGAAAAAAAGCTAATAAAAAAACTAGATTTAGAATTAATGAAAAGCTATTTACTTGAACAGGATTCCTATTTTGAATATATCCTATTTAATGGTGCTAGCCCAAACTCAAGTGGTTATCAAATTTTACTGACAAACTAATGGATGAGAATTCTATAAAAGAAATCACAATTGATGATATACATAAACCGACTGAAAATGTAGAGGTATTTTTATTTAATGTTGGTCAAGGAGATCATATTTTAATAAAGTTTCCTAGTCTTGACTACGGCATTATTGATTTTCACTATGATGAAGAAATAAACGGTTTTGCAGAACCTCCTGCTTTAACCTACTTTAAAAAACTTAAAGCCTCGGTTACTGAGGAAGCATTTCGCGAAATTAATATTAGTTTTTTCTGTATTTCTCATACTGATAAAGATCATATCAAAGGCGTACTTGAGACAATTGAATGGTTTGACGAGAATGGTGTATTCATTCAGGAATTCTGGTTCGGGGCGGCTCGTGATAAATCTCAAATGGAGCTTTTTCTCGAAAAGAAGATAAAAGAATATTTTATGTCTCATTTATCTAATGAAGATAAAATGAAAAGGGCAAATCAATTCAAATCCTACAATAAAAATCTTAATTTGTTCTTTAAAGCATTTCAGAAATGGAAAACTAAGGGGTTTAAATCTACTCGATACTTTTGTGAGGAAACGGGTTCTGGAGATTACTTAGTTGATATTAAAAGCCTACGTCGTCCATCATCCTCTACTGATATAAAAGCTTTCAACATTGGTCCTCTTTCTTCAGATTTAGATGAGTATTATAAGAATGTCAATATAGATATATTTGACAGAATTGTACTAGGAAAGAAGTCTAATAGAACGGATAAAAACTCAATGTCCCATATTTTGTGTATAAAATATAAAACAAAGACATTAATCTTTGGCGGAGATACACATAAACAGGTTTGGGAGAATTGCCTGCAACGATATACAGATGAGAGATTCGATTTTTATAAGCAATTTGGTTCCTTAGAAGCATCATTTATCAAAGTAAGTCATCATGGATCTAAAAACTCTACAAGTCAATATATCTGGAATTCAATACTCGCTAAAAATTTTAAAAGTGTACTTGGGATATCATCAGGTTGCCACGGTAGGTATAGACACCCACATTCTGAAACTATAGAAGATATTAGATCAATTACATCAGATTATGAAGTATTGTGTACCAATATTTGTGGGAAGTGTATAAACTTTCTACCATATCCAAAAGAAAATCATCGATGGTATGAACAATCTAATACTTTACAAACGATTATTCCAACAGATTCAAAAACCAAAGAGATTTTTTCAAACACAGATCTTTTTATCAGTGATGAGGCATCATCTCAAGAAGAAATGGGATTATTGGCATATATTTTCGAAATTTCACCTGAAGATAAGCCAGTCAACGTTAGAATTGCGATTTCAACTAATTCTTTAACTAATAACTGCTTTTACAATGAACAAGAGGAAAAATTCAGTGATATATGTAAAAGTGTTTAATCATTCCTTATTATATTTCTTGTTACGTTTTCCCATGTAATACATCATTAATTGCTTTTTGTATTTAAAATGAAGAATTAGCATTAACTTGAATTCTTTAGCTACCAGACTTATTATTCGACGGATTTCGTCCACATTACTAAAACTTTTTTCACTAAAAACCGATCTAAACAGTTGTTTAATAATTAGACCTTATCAAGGTTTATTAAGTATCAAAAAAGGCTTGATTTTTCTAGATTTGTAGCTGCAAAACTAAACAAACTAAAAATGTCGGCTTCCCATTTTTAGTACAGTTTAAAAATATACATAATCTGGTTGTTTTGATTATGTTTTTAACCATTCTTGGGCTGAGTGTAGCGTAGCGGAACGAAGCCCAAGAAGGGTGTTCTGTTTTTTCATTCTATAATCTACTGGGC
>NZ_JAAALB010000065.1 GCF_009905545.1 Cellulophaga sp. BC115SP
GCGGTGAATGGTAGTAATGTCTTAACCTTAACAGTGAAGGCATTGGATGCAGCGAGTGGATCATCAGTGGTGAATACGGCAAGTGTGATCGGAGGTGGAGATCCAAGTACGACACCAAAACCATCGAACCCAGTAACGACAGATATTACCCCAGCACCTAAACCAAACTTGTTGATTAGCAAGTCAGGTCCAGTAACAGGTATTGTTAATACGAACTATGATTATACCTTGGTAGTGAATAACTCAGGAACGGCATCGACTGCAGGAGTAATTACCGTGACAGATAACCTACCGAATGGTTTACAGTTTGTGAGTGGTGGTGGCAATGGTTGGAGCTGTAGTGCTTCAGGACAATTGGTGACTTGTACAAATAGTGGAGTGATAGCAGTGAGTGGCAGTAGCTCGATGAGTTTGACGGTGAAACCAACGCAAGCAGGAACTTATACCAACGTAGGTAGTGTAGTAGGCGGTGGAGACATTAGTACTGAAACATCCAATAGTGTAACGACAGTGATTTCGAACCCACCAACACCAAACTTAGTGGTAGTGAAAACTGGACCAAGTGTAGCGACGGTAGGTACGAATTTCAACTATACTTTGACGGTAAACAACACAGGATTAGCAGCAAGTACAGGTACGATAACAGTAACGGATAACTTACCAAGTGAGTTGAGTTATGTGACCTTCAGTGGATCAGGTTGGACTTGTAGTGCAGTGGGTCAAGCGGTGACTTGTACAACAACAACTTCGATAGCAGCGAATGGTAGTAGCACGATAGTCTTGACGGTAAATCCAACGACAGCACCAGCTTCGGGCTTACCAGTGAAGAACACGGCTTATGTAACAGGTGGTGGAGATCCAGTAACGACACCAAAACCATCGAACGAAGTACCTACGACCATCAATGCTTTACCGCAGGCAAACTTAACAATCACGAAGAGTGCTCCAGTGGTAGCTACAGTAGGCACGAACTTTGCTTATAGTTTCAATATTGCCAATGGCGGAACGGGAGCTACGACTGGTACAATAACAGTAACAGATAACTTACCGATTGGTTTACAATTTGTGAGTGGACCAAGTACAGGTGGCTTTACTTGTAATGCAGTAGGTCAGGTGGTGACTTGTACCAACAATGGCTCAACGCAGATTCCAGCAGGACAAAGTGTAGGCTTGAGCATCAATGTGAAGGCTAACTTCAGTGGTGTGTTCAAGAACACAGCAGTGGTAAGCTCAAATGGAGGAACCCCAAAAACCTCTAATGAGACAACCACAACAGTGAACTGTCCAACAGATATTAATCCAGGGGTGCTTGGATTCTAAACAAAGTCTAAGGGGAAGCTTAGACTTCCCCTTTTTTCTTTACTTTGAGTTGGCTAGAAAATTTGCTAAAAATAATCTTATGAAAAATCTAATACAGAAATATTTTGTCACACTAAGAGCTTTACAAATAATCTTATTTGTGGCTGTAACAAGTGCTGTCTCACTTGGACAAAATTTAGGCTGTAATTTTAAGCCAGGAACAATCACATTGAACTTGACAGGACAGAGCCAAGGAACAAATATTGTAACTTATATTGTGCTGGTTGATGGAGGAAATATTATTAAGTACAAATCGGCATTAAATGCCACCACCATTGATAATGTAGCAGTTGGAAGTTACAAAGCTGTGGCTATTACATGGGACAATTCACAAGCAAATGCCCCGGTCGTAGAGGTAGGTTTGAATTTGAACAATGTTGATCACTGTTGGAAAAGTACTGCGGTAGATATGTCAATTTGTGATTGTAATACCACTACCAATAGTATTACAGTACCAATTTCAGCAGGAGTAAATCCTCAATATGTATTAACCAATGGGAGAGGAGTGATTCAATCTATTCAATCTTCAACAACATTCTCTGGTTTAACAAACGATGTATATAATGTATATGTAGCGTGTGGGATTGGAACAAAGCCCAATTTGTTAGTAGGTAGTAATATTAAACTCGTAACAACAAGTGACTTGTGCGAACCTATTCCGTTACCTTATGTAGTATGTGTAGCCGAATGTGCCCCAGTAATTTGTATGCCAATGACAGTGATGAAGCTAGTCAAATAGTGCTCAGTTTTGAAAATATACCTTACTTAAAGTTAACAAATCAAAACTTCTGCAAAAATGCTTATTCTGGTTCAGAACTACACAATCTGATAGGCTATCAAACAATACCAACTTGTACATGAAAGGCATCAACTCATATCTCTTATTGATTCTTCTTTTAGTCATTAATACCAAAGGTTTTTCACAACAAAAAACACAAGTAAAATGGTTGATCGTAGAACAAATGGATAAACTTTATACCAAAAGTCCTAAAAAGATTTTGTGGAAAGTATATTCAAAGGATTGTCATTACTGTCATGATTTTGAAGAGAAAGTTTTGAAAATTCCAGCCATTGCAACTTACATTAACCAGAATTATTACCCCGTTTTATTAGATGCTTTTGATGCTAGCCCTGTTACCTTTGCAGGTCATACTTACGAGTCAAAAGACAAAATGAACCCGATGGCAACACATTTACTAAAAGGAACTATTAAATTTCCAACATTAGTATTTGTAGATGAACAGCTCAAAATGCTTAACTTTCTCCAAGGGTATTATGAGGCTCCAAACATAGAGATGGTACTTCATTATTTTGGAGACAATGCTTATAAAACTGTTTCTTGGAATGATTTTCAAGCGAATTTTGCCAAGAAGAAATAAGCCCCAAATTAGAAATTTCAATTCGAGAGAATTAAAGATATATACAGTATTAGTACTGAATGATAAGTGTGATTTTCACGATCAATATTTTACACGAGTACTAAGAATAGAATTTTCTTATGTCAAAATCTGAAAATTAAACAAGGTCTAAAGTAGGTAAAGGAGTAAATATAACTTAAGTAAGAATTATCGAAAACATTTACTGTATCTCAACGCATCGAAACCATAGTAAACCAGAAATAGTGAAAACTAATCTGTGTAGGAGATTCGTTTACCTTTGTAATTCTCTATATTATATTACTCATTCATGATTCAATTACTACCTATGAGGCAATCAATTAGCCTAATCTTGCTATTGTTATTAAGCTATACCAGCTTTACGCAGTATAGACCACCCTTCAGAAAATATACCTCTGTGGAGTTTGGAGGTGGCGTTTCGAGTTATTATGGTGATTTGGCACCTATGAATCAATTTGTCAATTCTACGGCAAATGCTTTACGCTGGACTGCTACCGTTGGAGTAAGCCGACAAATCACGCGCCAATTAGAAGCTAGCATAAACCTTTCATGGGTTGCCCTAGGAGCTGATGATTACTACTCCAATAATCTATCAGATTTTCTAAGAAATTTACATTTTAGAAATAACGTAAAAGAAGTTACGCTACAAGGAAGGTGGACACCCTTTAACATTGCCAGTACACCTCAAAAACGTGCTACTTTCGAACCATTTATTGGTATAGGAGTGGGAGCTTTTTTACATAACCCACAGGCAAAATTACCTACATCGATGGGCAATGAATGGGTCGATTTAAGGCCTCTGACAACAGAAGGACAAGGAAGCCCTAATTATCCTGATATAAAAGAATATAAAAATTGGGGAATTAATATACCCATTAGTATAGGCTTAAAAACAAAGCTTACGAAAAACTTAGATTTAATCGCAGAACTCAACTATAGAATGTTGTTCTTTGATTATATAGATGATGTGAGTGGCTTTTATGCGCAACCACTTGTAGTATATAGTCGTTTTACCGAGCCTACAAAAAGTATCGGTATTGCTATGTCTCAACGGACAACCGAACCTATTGCTGCCTCTACAGGAGGAGATAGGTTAGCTAAATTGAACACCTTTGTCAACGATCCAACAGGTATTGCAATTAGTCAAAATCCAAGCATTAATTCGCCAAGAGGTACAGTCGACGGGAATGATTCGTATGCAACATTTACAATTAAACTGCGGTATATTTTCATTCCAGGGATTCAATGTCCTAAGATTTATTGAAATGATATGGAATCTTGCAGTTAGATTGTCAAAAATAACTTATCAAGAATTTATTTTAAGATAAGTACATCAAGATATAAGTACAATAAGTATAGGAAGGAATGAACCATGCGAGCGGAGCGTCCTTCAAGTCCGATGATAAAGCCTCTGATTTCTGATTGGGGGCTTATTTTAGCAAAAGTGATAGGAAGAAAATAATTATTCTTATGCTATGACCGTTAAGTAATACGTGGAAGGTTCAAAATGAACAGCTCATGACTAACCACATGAAAATAGTATTCAGCTTTATGCAGTAGGCTAAAATTTTAAAATGTACTCCTAGAGCAATAGCGAAATCATTTTTGCCAAATGCCAATAGTTGATTACCAAAAGCGAAACGAAGTAAAATATTGATAATTCAAAATTTACATTCACAATTCGCCACTCATAAATCAGCACTAACACTAAGTAGTCCTTCTTTATAAAAACTCGGAACGAGTACATTTCAATAGCTATGATCACTAGGTTTGATGTACCATTTCTAACAGATTTGTCTGAATTACTCCATTTGCTAAGGCACAAAAGTCAAGGTAAGGTTGGAGAAAATATTTTCCCCTTCCAAACAAATACCATGTTTGGGCAGGTTACTTATGGGCAGCAAAATACACAATATGAATCGTGGGAAGGGAAATTTTTCACTTCAGATTCGGTCGTATTGACCCACCCCAATCGAGTAAACCATCGGGCATTTACGATGATATTTTTTCAGTCGCTTGCGCCGATGAAACTTCGGATGAATCACCATTGTCTTCACGATATTACCCTTGATTCAGAAGGAAAAGAGGGTGTCCTTTTTTTGAGTTCGTTTACGAATCTCTCCATCATGATACCTCAAAATGCCTTTGTACAATTTAAGGTGGTGACTATCCGAAATATTCACTCTTTAGATCATTGGATAAATCAATGGCCATTTGGCAATATCGTGCAAGCAAGAATGCCGTTTTTCTATTATTGGCCACAAAGAATTGCTTTTCACGAAAAAGCTAAGCTTTCGCATATAGATGTATTTTATCCCAATGCCTATCAATCGCCTTTAAAAATGTTAGACGATTTGTTTGCTAATGCAGCGAGAAGTCGTAAAATGAAACAGAAAGCGATTAATCTTTGGCAAATGTATTGTTTGCTCAGAGCAGAAGGGCTTTTACGAAATACCATAACGATGTCTCCACATCAGTTGAGACCTATTATTGCTCAATCAAAACTATCACCTGTTTTGTTTTTTCTACGATTCAAACAACTGTTTGGTTTTGAAATAGAACAATATCACGAGTATGCCCGCAACGAAAAAATCAAGGCTTTACTCTACGATTTGAGATTACCTATCGAAGAGGTAAATAGTATCTTTTACAAGTAGGAAGACATTATTAGTTAATAGAATATCAGTTATTGGATTGTGCTCATAATCTGCATCCTTGGTCAGAATTTCACTGACCAATTGGCGCCAGCAAAAACTCATATATGAATTTTGAAGTATCTTTGGAGTTGAAAAAGTAGATTGTTGTACGGACGTAAGGGGTCGAAGGATTTTCAATAATTTCAGATTTTGGATATCGGATGTTAGATTTCGGAAGTGTAAATTGCTATATTTTTTTTAAAATAAAAGTCTTTTACTTTATTTCCGAAATCAGAAATCCCAAATCAGCAATAGTTTGGAATCCTTCGTACATTACTGATTACTAATCATAAAATTATACTCAAAACTCAGCATTCACAATTCAGCACTCATAAGTGCCTAATTCTTCCTCAATGAAACAATTTATCTTCCTAATTGCTTTGGCTACTTTGGCATGTGCTAATCGTGAAAGTAAGCTTGAGCAAAACGAACCTATTCAACCCTGTTCTTGTGACGGAAAGCCTTTTTTTAAAGTGCTAAAAGTGCAACAAGTTTCTAACTCTAATTTTGTTAATATTTACTTTGGTGCCTGCGAAGCGTATCAAGTCAAATGGGAAGTACTGAAAGAGGGAAAAGTACTTTTGACTGGCGAGGTAAAACCAACAACTTCGGCGGTTGGAGCCTATTTGGGTGCATTACCCGAAGGAAATTATGTTGCCAGACTTAGTGGCGTAAATTGTAGTGGAAAAAGCGAAATACCTTTTCAATTTCGTCCCATCAATGATAAAAGAAGCCTTTCACAGCAATCGCTGCTAGTGTATGATAGTTATCCTAATTTCTTCGAAAATGTTCCTGTCGAGACGCAAACAGACACTTATTCTCCTGAAAAGTTTCCTGCAACACAAATCACCTTATCACCAGACTCATTAATGGGAGGGATGTCTACCCCAGCTTTTGCTGTAGTTTTCGATAAGCCCATTGATGTTTTTCAGAAAAAAGGAATCGACCATCGTACAAGAGGAATATATGTGAGCTTGGTTCATCCAGAATATCGTCCTTGTCAAGAGCGGTACCCCAATATTCAGTATGAAGCACCCTGTAAAGATGCAACAGGAAAAGAAATTTCGTATGAGGATTTTACTTCAACGATAGAGCCCACTCGACGTGGCTTTTTTGCGTATCCACCTAAAGGAAATTCTGCTGAAGGTGAGCAATATTTTCTCAATGCGTCTGAACAAAAGCTATACGAGGCTGGACTAGATTATCATGGGTCATTTGGTAGGGGAGATGCTGTAGGAGGCAAAGCTCAAGTGATGTTCCAAACGATGGACACAGAAATGAATATTTCGAACGGGCCAGATAATAAATCGAAAAACAAATACATGGCCTTTTTAAAAGGAATGGGAGATGCCATTACGGGATATGTTTTGGCGATGTATTCCAATACGTTTCCTGGTTTTGGTAACTTTCAGCAAGAGCGTTATCCCATTGATAGATCTGAATACTCAGGAATTCGACAAAATCCAATTTGGACTGAAGCTGGTGATGTAGGTTTAATAAAAGGATGGCGTGTATCTGATAATAAAAGAATTGTAGAAACCGAAGAAATTTCTTTTCATGCAGAAGATGGTTACGATCAAAACCTTGTTTTGAAGGATAAGTCAGGAAGAGTATTAAGAACCTTAAATCATTTTGGTTCACAAGCAAACACAGGACACAATCTGGCGAAGGTAATTCATTTAGTAGAGACGGGCGCTTATCGGGCACATCTAGATCAAAGAAAATATTGCTCTCAAGCCAAAGTGATTGCAGACAGAAATCCACCATTTCCCAATACCTCTGGAGGCTATCTATTTAATGATTATATAGGCTACGATCCTCAAGGATTCGGCGCTTTTCTGCCTCGTCATTTAGCATTCATGCAAGGAATGATGATATTTTTTTCTGGGGCAGATTATTGGAACATTTGGGATAGACCCAAAGATGGTCTCAATCAAGACGCCTACAATGGAACTATTGGCGCTTTGACTTATTTGGGAGCCAAAATAAAAGTTGCTAATTCAAATATCTCATTGTTAGACTTAAAACCGATACTTAACTTTACCCTATGGAATACAGAAGTTTCTTATAATAATGGACAAACGTGGCAAAAGCACAAAGGCATAGATTTTAAAGACTCTCCAAATATCTTACCTTTACGTATAGGCTATACAAATGAAGGAAGAGTTGCTATTTTTGCCTGTAGACCTTACGGTGTAGAGCCAATCAATTGTCAATGGCGTGTAAAAATTAATAATCGTTGGATTACAGGTCGAATCACAGAAAAAGATTGGAAATCGTGCTATCCTGCACAAAAAGAAAGGAAGGATTTCTATTTGAAAATAGAGTAAATAGATGATAATTTATATGA
This sequence comes from Cellulophaga sp. BC115SP, assembly GCF_009905545.1. Classification (GTDB taxonomy): domain Bacteria; phylum Bacteroidota; class Bacteroidia; order Cytophagales; family Spirosomataceae; genus Flectobacillus; species Flectobacillus rivi. The sequence goes on from NZ_JAAALB010000065.1 coordinate 7,803, forward strand.
TTTTATTCTGATTATACAGAAGAAGACACCGAAGCTGTTTAAACTTTTCAAAAAACAGTTTTATTGATTTATTCTTCGCCTTACTTTTTAACTAGGCGTTCCCGCCTTGATACAAAAAGTAACCGCAGCGGCGGCCGCAAAAAAATCAAGAATTTATAATCGGAGTGGCGTACCACCTCGCTTCGCTCAAACAGTATAAATTCATTGCTTACGCAAGAAATTATACTAAAGTTTAAACAGCTTCACCATGAATTCTTCTTCTGTATAATCAGAACTAAAAAACCGTAAAAAGAAATGAATTCAGGAACTTACTATGAGAATCAAAACTATCCACTAAATCACTAAATCACTAAATCACTAAATCACTAAATCACTAAATCACTAAATCACTAAATCACTAAATCAATACCTCGGACATCTAACAGCATTAGGAAGATGATAAATCAAATGAATACTTAGTGTCATATAGCTGTCTTTGAGTTGAGAACTTCCTCTTAATTGTTCTGTACGACCATAACTTTGCATCGCAGCTGAGGTGAAAGGATCTTGGGCAGGGTCAAAATTAGGCTGTTTGTCTAGAACATACTCTCGGACACCTGCTGTACGATTTTTTCCTGTATAGGCATCTACTACTTCTCTCGAACGATTAGCCATGGTGACACTCAAACTTCCATAAACTGCCAAATCATTAGGATTTGCGTAGCTACCTTTAATGTCATCTAAATAATCAGTAAAAGTATATTGTAATAAACCTTCCAATCCCAGATCCCACTGCTCATTGAGTCTGAAGCGCACTCCTGCCCCAGCTACTCCAGCAGCGGACCATGCCTTGTAAGGACTGTCATAGCCTGGTAATCCCTGTCCTTCGGTATTGAGGGGACGTAATTTGACCCACTCATCTGTAGGCGTCTTTGCCATTGGATCGTGTAAAAAAACAGCAAGGCCTCCTAATAAATAAGTACTAAAAATTTGACGTTTGTTGTAGTAGCGTGGACTTGGATTGAGATTATAAATTCCTACAGTACTTAGTTCCTTTAAGTCATTTCTGAAATGTAGATTGCGAGCAAAACGATCTAGTTTTCCATCAACACCCTGCATATTAAAATCATTACCTGCGATACGCACATATCTAAGCCCTACGCGTGCTCCCCAACGACTGGTAAAATAATGGGTATAATAACCACCCACATTCCAACGAATTTCGTCTAGGGTTGATTGAACAGGACGGCTATAACTTGACAAATCGCCATAATAACTACTAGTACCAATACCAAAAGTGAGGGTATTATGTGGTACAAAAAACTTATTCTGCGTCCAAGAGATATTAGGTAGTAATAATAATAGCAGAATACACTGGCAGAAAATATTGTTTGTACGAGGCAACATATATATATAAGATAAAGTCTTCAAGTAAAGCAAGAGTTTATACGACCAAAATGAGTTCAAAAATAATAACAAACATTTACAAAGCAGATAATCGGGCTATTTCTTTACATTACCGTTGAATCACTTATCCTGTTATTTGCTCAATAACCTAACAAAGGTATGACTTTTTATGTGTACTTTCGTTTGATAAATAGTAAAGAGTTTTTAGTAAGCCAAAGAGTTGGACGACCATAAATCATTTATGTTTTTCGATTTTAAGTACTTGCAAATAACTTGGGTATTAAAATTGTTTTAGTTGATAATGTCAATGCGTAATAGCATAGTATAAGAAAATAAGCATAAAATATTTGCTTTTTGTACTTTACCAATACTATTTAGACTTTTGTAGGTAATGTGTTGCCGTTTAATAAATATGCGTAGGAGGTGTAGTTGAAAATTAAAAGTGTATTCTTAAATTTGATTCAAGAAAAACAAAATAAAGCATTAGTAATCTATTGATTTGATGGTGTTTTATTTTGAATATACTCAGCTATTCAATAGAATATTGTTAACAAGGCAAAATTAGGTTTTTTGAATTATTTCAAGAATATTGCATAATATTTAATCACAATACAACCTGAAAAATCGAAGTGATTGGCTTCTTGAACTAAGATTAATTAATAAATCCCTAAAAGCAAGGTATCTTTGAGGGTAAATTATATCTCCTTTCCACAAATTGCAAAATTAAATTTATTCAAAACAATATTTAATCCTGAATCTCAAAAAGTATTATAAAGTTACTTTCGAATACTTGATAATTTCTTAACAAACGTTCGTTTGGGTAATATAATATTAGACATATAATCTATCCATAAATTCATTAACATAAAAAAGCTCTATTAATCGTATGCAGTGGTACAAAAAAGCTCTAGGCATTTTGTTTTGCTTAATCCTCACATGGAATACCCTTGCACAAGTGGTTTATGAGCCTACCTACCACACCGTTTACCCATATTTAAGTCGTTTAGCTCAGAAAGGGGTGATTGAGTTGGATGATGTGGTCTTGCCGTTATCAAAAGATTATATCTATCAAAAACTTGATGAGTTATCCAAAAACATCACAGTCTTAACTCCCTTAGAAAGAGAAGAATTAGCTTTTTACTTAAAAGAATATACATTATGGTGGCGCAAAGATCCCAAATCAGGTTTTGAAGGAGAGTATAAGAGTGTTTTTAGTTCAAAAATAGGTGATCGATTTAGGTGGTTGGCTTATCAAGATGATAACTTTTCTGTAAATGCTCAACCGATTATAGGCTATGAAGCAAATGGAAATAATTTTAAATCTAAATCATCTTATGGTGCTTGGATATATGGTTATATAGGTAAACATGTGGGATTTAGCTTTGATTATAGAGGAGGGACTTATGGAGGAATGAGTGAAAACCCACAGACGGTACTTAATCCGAACCAGGGTTTTCAATTTCAAAAATATATTCCTGGCTATACAAAAGATTTTACCTACAACTATATGAATACCCAGATTACCGGATCATGGAAATGGGGTAGTTTTTCTTTTAGTAAAGCCCCATTGTCTTTTGGATATGGATCGGGAGGAAAGTTGATTTTGTCTGAGAAAGCACCCACTTATCCTCATATCAGATTAGATATTAAGCCTACTCGTTGGGCATCCTTTTCATTTGTACATGCTTGGCTGAATTCTGATGTAGTAGATTCTACTAGTTTTTATTCAACATCAATTCCAGGAAGTCAGTATTTACAATATAGCTATAGAAATAAGTATTTAGCAACACATATATTGACACTAAAGCCATCAAAAAAAATAGCTTACAGTATTGGAGAGTCAGTGATTTACAATGACAAGTTACAACCTACGTATTTCTTACCATTGGCATTTTTTACCGCACTAGATCATTATAATGGTGGATTAAAGAATAACTCCATAGCTAACACGCAAATATTTACACAAATAAGTGCTAGAAATGTCGTTCCCAAAACACATTTGTACTTTACGTTTTTTATTGACGAAATGCGTATGAAAGATGTTTTTTCCTCTGATAGTACCAAAAATCACACTGCTTACACTGCTGGTATAAGTGTAGCTGATTTTCCAATTAAGAATACATCTTTTGTGATTGAATATACGAGAATAAGACCATTTGTTTATGAAAGTTATGTTGATGCACAAACTTATATGAATGATCGATATGCCTTGGGACATTGGATAGGAAGCAATGCTGATCAACTTTATTTAGAGTTTCTTTGGCGAATAAAAAGAGGTCTTCACTTTAAAACTACCTACAGCTATGTAAGGAAGGGGGACAAGGGTACACCAGAACAACAAAGAAGTGCTCTAGGCTTACATTTGCTAGATGGTCGCTTTATTCAAGAAAGAGGTGATTTTTCCATGGAACTCAATTATGAAATTATCCATGATTTATTTGTAAAATTGTCCTACTACTCAGTAACTCAAAAATATTTTGAATTCAAAGAATTGTATAATACAAAAAATTTGAATACTATTAATATTGGTCTAAATTATGGATTTTAAGCAATACAAAATGAAACAAAAAAACTCTCTGCTATCTATTTCACTAGTGATGTTAGTAGTTATCGGAATGCTAAGTTCTTGTGTGAATACCAAATCTATTACGTATTTACAACGTGAAGATGGCAATGATTCTTTAAGATTAGAAAAAATACAAGGTACTGCACCCTACATTCAAAAAATACAACCATTTGATTTGCTTGCAATTAATGTAGGAAGTCTAAATGAAGAATCTAGCATTTTATTAAATCAAGCAAACATTACTCCTGTTATTACTTCAAACTTTCCAAGTCTTTCAGGAGGAGGCGCAAGCAGAACCCAACCTTTGTCTTATGCGGTTGATTCTTTGGGAACTGTGGTAATGCCTCTTATCGGAGCAGTTAATGTTGCTAATCTTACTCTGGCAAAAGCTGGTGAAACAATTAAGAGTAAACTTACTCAGTATTTGAAAGATCCTATAGTTACAGTAAGAATCGTAAATCATAAATTTACGGTCTTAGGTGAAGTTGCTAGACCTGGAATATATAATTTAAATGATAATACTACAACAATTCCTGACGTATTGGCCATTGCTGGAGACATGACAATTTATGGTAGAAGGGATAACGTGATGGTGGTTCGTCAAGCCGCCAATGGTCAAAAAGAGATGGCTAGAATAGACCTACGTAAAAGAGACTTTTTGATGAGTCCCTACTATTATATCCAAAACAATGATATTGTTTATATAGAGGCAACACAGGGTAAGATTACCTCTTCAGATAGAACTATACAGTTAATCCCAATTGTAACGGGTGTAGCATCCACTTTCTTGTTACTAATGAACTTTTTATTCAAATAATTGCAAGCTAATGACAAATTTTGATTCGTTAAATAATCAGGAACAAGGTGATGACCTAATTGAGTTAAAACTAATTGTATTCAAATACCTAAAAAATTGGTATTGGTTTATAATATCAGTTTTGGTACTTGGTGTATCTACCTACCTTTATTTGAGATATACTACTCCATTATACAAAATAAGTGCTAGTATTTTAATTAAAGATGAAAAAAAAGGAATGTCAGGAAATGATGCGCTGAAAGAATTAGAGATGTTCTCAGGAAATAAACTAGTTGAGAATGAGGTAGAAGTTCTTAAATCCAGAGCTATTATAGAAAAAGTTGTAGATGACCTAAACCTTTGTGTTAGCTATTTTAGTCCTAATAAACTGTTAAGGGATAGTGAGCTTTTCGGTAATTCTCCGATTTGGGCGCATTTCAACAGCTTAAATTCTGAGTCAGGTACTTTTATAATTGATGTTAAAAACTATAAAGAGTTTGAACTTTCAACAACTGAATCAAAGATAGGAAATTTTAAGTTTAGTGAATTAGTTAAGGTAAATGGAGTAAACTTTAGGGTTTTTTTCATAGATTCTTTATCAAAGAAGTATCCATTTAAGCGAATTAAACTAGTTTATTCGCCGAAAAGTAACACTATTCAAAGGTATCAAAATTCAATTGAGGTTGCACAAGTTAATTTAAAAAGTACTGTTTTGGGGATTAGTTTAGAAGAGGCGAACGTGAATAAAGGCAAGGCAATACTTGGAAAGCTATTGGATGCATATGCATTTAATACTCTTAAGGATAAAAACCACGAGGCAACTAATACGTTACACTTTATTGATGAACGCTTAAAATTGATTACACAAGAGTTGGGAGATGTGGAACATGATGTGGAGTCCTATAAAAGCAGTCAAGGTATTACAGATTTAAGTTCAGAAGCTAATTTGTTTCTAGAAAAAGTAAAGGATAACGATTCTAAATTGAATGAAGTAGATATTCAACTAAAAGTATTAGATGGTGTTGAGAATTATTTGAAGAGTAGTCAATCAGGTGTTGCCCCTGCTACTTTAATGGTTACTGATCCAATTTTGGTAAGTTTGTTAACTAAATTAAATGAACTAGAACTCCAAAAAGATAAATATGCACGATCTGTACAAGAGGATAATCCATTGTACGCCACGGTTAGTGCTCAAATAAAGAATACTAAGCAAGGAATACGAGAATATTTACAGAATCAAAAACAAGGTTTAGTTGTTACTCGAAATTCATTAAAAGGCTTTAATAACCAAATTGAGGGTGCTATTAGAACTATTCCTCGCAAAGAAAGAGAGTTTGTAAATATCAAACGACAACAAGGAATTAAAGAAAGTCTTTATTTAATGCTTTTGCAAAAGAAAGAAGAAACAGCTATTTCTTATGCTTCAACTGTGACTGATAGTAGAGTCATTGATGAACCTTACAGCTCATTGGGACCTGTTAAGCCGAAAAAAATGAATTTTTATTTAATTGCCATCATTATTGGTTTGGCAATACCAGCTGTAATTTTATACCTAAAAGACTTATTAAATGATAAAATTGAATCATCAAAATTAATTCAGAGCAAAACTGGACTACCGATTTTTGGTGAAATTTCCAAAAAACCAAAAGACTTGCAAACTAATATTGTCAATCTAAAAGGGAATAGTTTTTTGGCAGAGCAATTTAGAATATTAAGAACGAATTTACAGTATGTGGCTGCAGGACATAAGGCTCATAAAGCGACTACTATATTATTGACATCATCAATTGGGGGAGAAGGAAAGAGTTTTATTAGCTTGAATTTATCACACAGTCTAGCACTATTGGGGAAGAAAGTAGTGTTATTAGAGCTAGATTTACGTAAACCTAGAATTGCAAGTTATTTAGATATCCATGTTTCTGAAGGTATATCTAATTATTTAATTGGACAGGATAACTTAACAAAACTAATTAAGAAATCATCCTTGCATGAGAATCTTGATATATTACCTTGTGGTCCTATACCTCCCAATCCTGCGGAATTAATTTCAAATGAACAGATGCATAAAATGATTGAAGAATTACAAGCAGTTTATGATTATGTAATTTTAGATATGCCTCCAGTAGGATTAGTAACGGATGCTGTAATCATGGGTAAATATGCAGATGCAGCATTTTATGTGGTTCGTTATGGTTATACTCCCAAATCAAACCTCAAAATATTAAATGAATTAAAGGAAATGAAAGCCATGAAGTCATTGAATGTTATTTTTAATGGAGTCGATTATCAAAATAGTTATGAATATGGTTATGGCTATGGCAAATATGGAGGTTATGGCTATACAGGGTATTATTCAGAAGAAAAAAGCTAAAAATGGATATGGATTTACAAAGTAAAATATATATTGCTGGTCACCGTGGTATGGTGGGAGGGGCTATCAAAAGATATCTAGAAGCTCGAGGATATACGAATATACTTACTCGTACATCATCTGAATTAGATTTACGGATACAGTCTGAGGTAAATCATTTTTTTGCTACAGAAAAACCTGATTATGTTTTTTTGGCGGCGGCTAAAGTAGGAGGAATTGTAGCCAATAATACCTACCGTGCCGATTTTATTTATGAAAACCTGATGATTGAGGCTAATATTATTCATGCAGCTTACCAACATCAAGTAACCAAATTGATGTTTTTGGGAAGTTCGTGTATTTATCCAAAATTAGCTCCTCAACCTTTAAAAGAAGAATATTTGTTAACAGGACTATTAGAGCAAACCAATGAGCCTTATGCTATTGCTAAGATTGCAGGGATTAAACTCTGTGAAGCTTACCGTGATCAGTATGGGTGTGATTTTATTAGCGTGATGCCAACCAATTTATATGGTATTGGTGATAATTATCACCCTCAAAACTCTCATGTTTTACCAGCCCTGATTCGTAAGTTTCATGAAGCTAAAGAACAAGGCTTAGCTTCTGTAAATATCTGGGGAACTGGTTCGCCTATGCGTGAGTTCTTGTACGCAGATGATTTGGCTGAAGCTTGTTGTTTCTTAATGGAAAATTATAGCGAGAAAGAACTCGTAAATATTGGGACTGGAGAGGACCTAACAATTAAAGATTTGGCCATACTTGTGAAAGAAATAATCGGTTTTGAGGGCGATTTAGCATTTGATACGACAAAACCTGATGGTACCCCAAGAAAGCTGATGGATGTTTCCAAACTACATGCCCTCGGTTGGAAGCATAGAACTAGCTTACAAGAAGGGGTATCTCTTGCATATCAAGATTTTTTAACCAAAATATAAATATTCAAATTATTTAATTACAAAGATTATGAAGACAGCTCTTATCACTGGTGTAAATGGACAAGATGGTGCATATTTAGCAGAATTATTATTAGAAAAAGGCTATATGGTTCATGGAATCAAACGCCGTTCTTCTTTGATTAATACCGACCGTATAGATCATCTGTATCAGGATCCACATGGTGAAAATGTTCGTTTTAAGTTACATTATGGTGATATGACGGATAGTACCAATATCATCCGCATAGTGCAAGAAACGCAACCAGACGAAATCTATAATTTGGCTGCTATGAGCCATGTAAAAGTGAGTTTTGATACGCCAGAATATACAGCCAATGCGGATGCGATAGGTACTTTACGTATATTAGAAGCGGTTAGAATATTGGGATTAGAGAAGAAAACTAAAATTTATCAGGCTTCGACCTCAGAATTATATGGTTTGGTGCAGGAGGTTCCTCAAAAAGAAACGACGCCATTTTACCCACGCTCACCCTATGCAGTTGCAAAATTGTATGGTTATTGGATTACAGTAAACTACCGTGAAGCTTACAATATGTATGCATGTAACGGTATCTTGTTTAACCACGAAAGTCCATTACGTGGCGAAACCTTCGTGACTCGCAAAATTACTAGAGCTGTTGCAGCGATTGCTTTGGGTCTCCAAGATAAGCTTTATCTAGGAAACCTGGATGCACAAAGAGATTGGGGACATGCTAAGGATTATGTGAAAGCTATGTGGCTTATTCTACAACAAGAAATTGCTGAAGATTATGTGATTGCGACTGGCATTACTACTAGGGTAAGAGATTTTGTAAAAATGGCATTTGCAGAAGCTGGAATTGAGCTAGAATTTAAAGGTGAGGGTGTAGACGAAAAAGCGTTTGTAAAAGCTTGCAATAATCCAGAATATCAATTAGAAGTTGGAAAAGAGGTAGTATCAGTAGATCCGGCTTATTTTAGACCGACGGAGGTAGAATTATTGATTGGTGATCCTACAAAATCTAAAACACAATTAGGCTGGGAGCCAGAATATGATCTAGAAGCTTTAGTAAAAGAAATGATTGCTTCTGATTTATCTATCTTCAAGAAGGATAACAAGACTCAGTGGGAGCATTTGGTGGGATAGGATAGCTAAGTCGATAAGTCGGATATTTTGTTATTTATGAAAAAACTAGTTGTTGATTTCGTTCGCTGATGTAAAGTGAAATTTTAAATATGCTATAATTTCAAAATATTTGTTTGATTTGTTAACAAAATCTTACATTTAACTACTACTATATTTATTTTACTTTTAAAGACATAAGTTAAGATTCGTGTAGTAGTAGTTAATATTTAAGATTAAAAATATTAACATTTTAGTAATTACGAATTATTATATAAAGTTGTGTGCCTTCTTATACAGGTCTTTTTGAAATTAGACATTAATATTTCATCTCTGATTAATTCAACTGAAAACACTTATGTTTTTGAATTGCATCTCTGTTATGAAAATTTGTCAATTCTAGATTGATTACTGCATTAGATGGTTTAACGTCTAATAAATATATTTCATACTAGTTATTAGTAAAATAATTTAAAAATTGGCAACTCATCGAATTATAAAAAACACAGGTTTTCTGTACGCTAAAATGGGTATAACAATGTTTATATCTCTTTATTCGACCAGATTAATTTTAAATGCGCTAGGCAACTCTGATTTTGGCGTTTTCAATATTGTTGGTGGTGCTATTGCCATGCTAGGTTTTTTAAATGCTTCATTAGCAAGTGCTACTCAAAGATTTATGTCTTACAGTGAAGGAAAAGGAGATCTTGAGAAAAAAAGAAAGATATTTACTATTAGTTTTACCCTTCATACCATATTGGGGATTTTGATAGGCTTATTATTATTTATTGCGGGATTTTTTTTTTTTAATGGAATATTAAATGTGTTACCGGAACGTATATATGCAGCTCAAATTGTATATGGTTGTTTAATAATTAGTTCGAGTCTAACTGTAATGACAGTTCCTTATGAAGCACTTCTTAACTCACATGAAAATATGCTTTTTTATTCCTTTGTAGGAGTATTAGAATCTATACTTAAGTTATTGACTGCACTTTTTATTAGCCATTTTAATGGTGATAGATTGATACTCTATGGAATTCTAATGTCTGCGATACCATTATTTAACATTTCATTAATGCGCATTTACTGTAGATTAAAGTATGATGAATGTAAAGTGAATTTTGGTTATATTAAGGAAAAGGAAATAGTTATCGAAATGCTAAAATTTGCAGGTTGGAATTTTGCAAGTACTTTTTCATCTATCACTTCAGCATATGGTCAGAATATAGTTTTGAATCACTTTTTTGGTTCAACTTTAAATGCTGCTCAAGGAATAGCAAATCAAACAAGTGGTCAGTTACAAGTTTTATCTTCGAATATGTTAAGGGCTCTAAATCCTGTTTTAGGAAAGAGTGCAGGTGCTAATAATGTTAAGTTATTAAGAGATTCTACATTAATAGGTTCTAAATTTGCAACTTTATTGTTCATATTGCTCGCAGTACCAGTTTTTTTTCAAACACCTATTATATTACAATTGTGGCTTAAGAATGTTCCTTCTTGGAGTATTCTGTTTGTTCGTTTTCAGCTAATTAAAACATTTATTGAATTTCAATTCAATTTGGTTGTTACTGCTATTTCAGCGAATGGAAGAATTAAAGAATTTTCTAAAGCAAGTACAATTTCGAACTTGATACAACTTCCTGTTATAATATTATTGTTTACTCACGGTTTCCCTGCATACTCGATGTTTTTAGTTTCAATACTATTAGGTAATATTGTTGTATATCTGTTTGCGATGCATTATGCAAGACGTTATTGTGCATTTGGTTGGAGAGAGTATACCAATGTTGTTTCTGCTCGTATTTATCCTGTATTAGTATTGAAGATTCTTTTTTTACTTTTATACAGTAAATTGTTTGTAATAAGTTCATTACTTGGAGTATTATATTTTTTTATGTTCTCAAGTATTTTGTTTGTTTCACTTTCATTCTTAATGGGCTGTACAAAAAATGAACGATTACTAGTAATTTCATTTACTAAAAAACTTTTAAATTACTAATTATGATTTCTATTGTAATACCTCTATATAATAAGGCACATACAGTGCAAAGAACAATTATGTCGATAATATCACAAGATTACAAAGATTTTGAAGTCATTATTGTTGATGATGGTTCAACCGACAATGGTATTGACATAATAAAATCATTGATTAGCGATAATAGATTTAAAATAATACAACAGGAAAACCAAGGTGTTAGTGTAGCTAGAAATCGAGGAGTTAAGGAGAGCTCTTACAATTATATTGCATTTTTGGATGCAGATGATGAGTGGAAACCACAATTTTTAACTGCAATTATTAATGCGATCACTAAATTTCCTGAAGCCTCAATGTGGGGGACGTCAAGCATTCACAAAGATTTGGAGAGTAATCTTGAGAAAGATGATACTGTTGAAAGATATAGAGAAAAGGTAACAGAGGTTAATTATTGGGAAAACCCACACACAATGTCACATACTAGTGCAACGGTTGTATCCAAAAAGAAAATATTTTTAGTTGATTCTAATGGGGATATTTTTCCACCAGGTATGGCGTGTTGTGAGGATTGGGCTTGTTTTAATAGACTAGCTATGATTGATAAGGTTGTTTATATAGGATTACCATTGTCTGTTCGAAATGTAAATGTTAAAGGACAGATAACTGGAATGGATATGGCTCATCGTAAAGCCTTGAAAAGACATGTAGTTAATTACTACAATTTAGTTGATAGTTTTTCGCAGGGGAAAACATGGATACATCATGATTACCAAATTTTTAAGAAATATGATTTTAGGCAAAGAATTCTTTCTTATTTAAATGTTAATGATTTTGATTCAATAGATTATTTTCTCCAAAATCTATCTAAAGATTATTTAAATGATATTCCAATGTTTGAAAAATATCTTTACCCTTTAAGTTATTTTTCTTACTTATCGAAAATATATATATACCTATCAAAAATTTTTTGGCGTTTTAAAGGGTATCCTAGAGTTGGTGAAACTAAATAATAGCTCATAAATATGAAGATACGAGACTCAAATTTGGAAATACTAAGGATAATTAGTATATTTCTAATTTTAATGTTACATACAGCAGCTCTTTCTAAAAGCGAAGATATATTTTCAATTAATGCAATAGTTACAAGGGTTATATCTAGTTTTGGTAATGTTGGGGTAACTTGCTTCATCCTGATTTCTGGCTATTTTGGAATTAAATTTAAATTAGATCGTTTTCTATATTTGGTATATTTAACATCCTTCTACAGTTTAATAGTTTATCTAACTAACTCCTTTTTTTATAATCATCCACTATCATATAAACTTATTTTAGAAAATTTATTTATCGTTCCACTTTATAAAAACTGGTTTATTACGTGTTATTTAATTGTATTTTTAATTTCTGAATACATAGATATTTTCTGTAGTTGTCTTGATAGAAAAACTTTCAGAAATTTGTTAATAGTACTAACTGTACTCTTTTCATTCATACCTACAATATTTAATAACCCTTACTATACGGTACTATATGGTGGAGGCAAATGTCTATCCTATTTCTTGTTTTTATACATTGTAGGTCGATATATTCAAAAATATTCAATTGAAGTAAAAAATATTAAACGATTGATATTAATATTTACAGGAAATATTGTTACAATGAATGTTCTCAATAATGTTGCATCTTATTTTCTGAAAAAAAATATTGTAATTTATTCTATGGATTGTAGTCCTTTTATTTTAGTTAATGCTTTGATATTATTTTTGATATTTTCTAATCGGAAATCTTACCACAGTAGAATAATAAATTATTTTTCTTCCTCAGTTGTAGCTGTATATTTATTGGATGGTGCTAGACTTTCAATTGACAAATGGACTGTTAATTTAGGATCTTTAAAAGGTTCGGAGATTACTATTTGGTATATCATTCTTGAGGTTATTATAGCTTTTGTTATCTTTATGTTTTTTGATAAATTAAGAGTTTATTTCTTAGCCAAATTGGAGTTTCTAATAATAAATAATGTAAGTCGAATAATTTTGGGAATACAACAAAAACTAAAACTATACAATGATAAACTACTCAATTCTAATAAATACTTGTGATAAGTTCGAAGATTGTTGGAACCCTTTTTTTACGCTTTTTCAAAAGTACTGGCCAGATTGTAAAGGTAAAATATATTTAAATACAGAGAAGAAAGAGTTTGCCTTTGATAATTTGGATATTACTTCACTTAAAGTAGCTTCAAGTAGACCAGAACTTAATAATTCTCATGCTAAATGGGGACAGTGCTTAAGATGGGCTTTGGAAAATATAGAAAGTGATGTCGTATTATATTTGCAAGAAGATTACTTTTTAAAAGATTATGTTAAAAATGACATAATTGAAAAATATGTAGATTTAATAACAAGTAATAATGAAATAGACTGTATCCATCTTACCGACCAAGGCTCTCCAGGCCTTTATTCATCCCCTTTCGAAAATTTACAATTAGTTCCTAAATACCATCAAGATAGAATATCCTGTCAGGCTGCACTATGGAGAAGAGATGTATTGCTTCAATACATTAGAGATTTTGAGTCAGGTTGGAATTTTGAATGGTGGGGGTCAAAGCGAGCAGGTATTTTAAATCATGGTATTTATTCAGTGGATAGGAACTGGGTGAAGCTTGGAAATTACGAGATAATTCCATATTTATTTACTGGAGTAGTAGGTGGAAAGTGGCTTTTGGAAGTTGTACCTCTTTTCGAGAAACATCAGATTATAATTGATTATGAGATGAGAGGTTTCTTTTACCCAAGAAGAATGACAACATCAGAAAGGCTTTTATCTAAAATTAAACGTGTTCCTGTAGAAATTAGAGAGGTAATAGATATTATCAAGTTAATGCTAAAATTAAAATGAGTACTGTAAAAGTAATTTTTGATAAAATAAATAGGAAGTTGTGGAACTATATAATTCAAATGAGTAGAACAACTGGCATGTATCATTATATATACAGATCCTATTGGAACTCTAAATTTAGAAAATCTAATCGAATAGACACAAAAGCTTCTAAGCTTTATTTTACAGCAAGACCTAATCCTGGGGCAGGTATTGGACACCAATTAGCTAATTGGATAGCTGGCTATTGGTGGTGCAGTTATTTTAATCTAGAGTTCGTTCATATACCTTTTGCCTCGGAGGAATGGGAGTTTTTTCTTGGGCTTGGAGAATCTGAGATACGAATAAGTCCTCTTCTGAAACAAGGATATAAAACGGTTTTACTTCCTTTATTTGATGAAAACAACATTAATGAGGTAAATATAATAAGCAGAATAATAGCCTCTTACAAAGGCGAAAAAATCATTTTTGTATGTGAGTATGATCAGTTTTTATATAATCAATTTAATGTTAGTCAAGCACTTAAATTTAAATTTTTTAATGCAAAAGCACGTGATAATGATTCTCTGATTTTCAAGAAAACGGATATTAATATTGCTGTTCATATTCGTCGGGGTGATATTGTACAAAAGAAAGTTAAAAAAAATGATAATTTGACAATGCGTTGGCAAGAAAATGATTATTTTGTAAATGTTCTTAGTTCTCTAATCCCCAAAATAAAGAGTGAAAAACCAATTAGGATTTTTATTTTTTCTCAAGGTTCCATCGATGAATTGAAAGAGTTTAATCGGTTTGCAAATGTGGAGTTCTGTTTAGAAATGGATCCAATAAATACATTTTTACATTTAGTGAAAGCCAATATCTTAATTACAAGTAAGAGTTCTTTTTCTTATAAGCCCGCTTTAATCTCAAATGGGTTAAAAATTAGTCCTAAATCATTTTGGCATGGTTATCCAGAAAATAATAATTGGCTTTTAGTTGAGGAGGATGGTATAGTTAGATCAAATGAAATATTTTTGTAACCCTATGAATCAATTATCTATTTTCATTCTAAAATCATTTCGTAGAGTCTATTCAAAACTTTGGGGGGCTCCAGTTGGAAAACCAGATTGCCTGCTTGATGCAGATAGTGTTTCCGATCTTATTACCCAGTTGTTGTCTAGTAGCGAGCCTTGCATGGTTGGCCGGTTTGGAAGTACAGAGCTATCTACCACTGTTAATTATTTAGGAGTTAGAAAAGCAGAAAGAAACTTGTTAAATTATGTTAGAGGTCAAAGTTTACAGTGGTGGTGGAATAATAACTTGATTTATCAAATGAATAAATGGAGTGGCTTTTTTCCTGCAAATGTTGATCATGTTGAAAGATTTTGTGAAATGATGGTAGAGGATATGGGGCAATTAGATATTTTGGGGAGCTGGCTAAGTGAGGAGAAATATTTCGAAAATTATGTGAATGCAGAGTATGTCCATCTTAGATTGCTTGAGCCATTTTGGTCACAAAATCCGTGGACAAAGATACTTAAAGGGAAAAAAATATTGGTTATTCATCCATTCGATCAATCCATCAAAGCTCAATATTCCAAAAGACATCTACTCTTTCAAAATAGTGATGTTTTACCAGAATTCGGATCATTAAGTGTTATAAAAGCAGTTCAGACTTTAGGACAAGAAAGCTCTTCCTATATTGATTGGTTTGAGGCTTTGGATAGTATGAAAAAACAAATTGATGAATCTGATTTTGATATATGCTTGATCGGTGCGGGTGCATATGGATTTCCTCTAGCTGCATATGTGAAACGGATAGGCAAAAAAGCTATTCATCTTGGAGGGGCATTACAGCTACTTTTTGGTATCAAAGGGAAAAGATGGGAGGATCCCAATTATGGGGTTAAGGAGTGGGGAATACCAGAGGGTAGTTATACAAGCTTAATAAATGAATATTGGGTACGCCCAATGGATATTGAAAAACCTATTACTGCAAATTTTGTAGAAGGTGCATGTTATTGGTGATAATATATTATAGGTATGATATCTTTAATTAATTCGCTGCTGATTAAGGTTTTTAATTTTTCGTTGAAAACCGAAAAAAGTAATTTCTTTTTATCTTGGGTTAAAATCCCTTTGAATAATGAATGTAATTTTAATACTAGTTTAGTATACAAGTCCAGAGTATCAATATATGGTTTAGGAAATCGTTTGATTTTCAAAGGATGCGAACTAAGAGATAGCAATATTGTTGTTCATGGGAAGAATAACGTTATTTCTATAAGTACCAATGTGAAGTTGAGATCTTCTAATATTATAATTAGAGGGAGTAATTGTAAGGTTGAAATTGGAGAGTTTACAACTTTTGGTGGAGTTCGAATAATTAATGTTGGTGTAGGTAACTCTGTTACAATAGGAAATAGATGCTTATTGTCGGATAAAATAGAAATATGGGCTAGTGATACCCATTCAATTTATGACAAAAATCGTGTTTGGGTTAATCCTGAAAGGCCAATTTCTATAGGAAATGATGTTTGGATTGGTAGTGGAGTCACTATACTAAAAGGGGTAACGGTTTTTGATGGAGCGATTATAGGAATGGGTTCCGTTGTGACAAAAGATGTTGAAAATAATAGCATTTCTGTAGGAAATCCGTTGAGAACTATTAGAAGAAATGTAAGTTGGTCAATAGAATATCCTACGGATATATAATGATTGAAATTTTAAATTTTGTTTAGAAAGGTAATGATATGCAATTAAGTTAAAATTTAAATATTTTAAAAGTTGGAATGATAATGCTCAAAGAGTTTACTTCTATATTACTAATATTTATTATCCTTTTGAGGTTATTTTCGATTTTAACTGCTTATGATTTCTTTTAGTGTGTTAGTATCTCGTCATATCTTCGTGTAAAACCATTAAAATAGTTAAACTTTCTAAAACCTATTATTTAAACAATACCTAATAACCTATAAGTATTATGAGTAAAACTAGTTTTATATACTAGACTTTATCACAGTTTGTAACAAGTAGGTTTAATTAATGATAATGTTTGCAGACAACTCAGTCTATTTTAATAAGTAAAAACCGTAAATTAGCGAAATTGAAGGCATTTATATATCCTTAGAAAATTAATGCAGATTACGCTCTTATCCTACAATAAATAAACCGTGATAAAGTCTAGTATTAATATAAAATTTTATTAAGCATTTTCAATAATAAGTCATAGGAATTAGGCAGAAAAGTTTCTATGAATTCAAAAAAAAATATTTTTTGATGAAAGCTAAATGAGAAATAATAGAATTTTATAAT
>NZ_JAAALB010000066.1 GCF_009905545.1 Cellulophaga sp. BC115SP
GTGAGATTCAGGTATATAGACTTTTTCACTGAATTTTTAAAAACAGTTTAAAACTGTTAAAAAAATGAGTCCAAGACTAAGTCTTGAACTAGTAAATTCAATTTTGTCCAGTAATCAGACAGAAAAGATTAAACTAATAATATATCTGTATCACACATTTGAATTATCTTTTTGATTATGAGCATAATCCAATAACTGATATACTATTAACTAATAACTTACCCAGTTACTACTTGTAATTTTTCGCATTGGCACTATTCACTAGTTCAACTTCCACAGGTACTCTTTGTGGAAAGTCTCGCTTGCCCTTGATATACTCGTCGGCATATTGGGCAGCAGTTTTTGCCATAATTTTTGGATACTGCATTCCTGTTGCGACGATTTTACCTTCCTTAATTTTTTCGATGACTTCCGAAGCACCATCAAAACCAAATACTTTTACATTGGCTTTGCCAGCAGCTTGTAATGCCTGATAAGCGCCTAGTGCCATAGCATCATTGCCACAAAAAACTGCGTCGATGTTGGGATGTGCTTGCATGATAGTTTCCAAAACCTCCATCGCTTTATTACGGTCAAAATCACCACTTTGTTGAGCTACCATTTTGAGATTAGAAAATTTGTCAACAACCGAATGAAAACCCTTTGAGCGTGCCCAAGTATTGTTGTCTCCCACCAAACCAAGTATCTCGACATACGTACCTTTTTCTTTCAAGGCTTTTACAAACTCAATGCCCACCTCGACACAACCCGAATAATTATCTGACAAAATTTGACTGGTAGCAGCATCATCGTTATTGATTTCACGGTCCATACAAAACACTGGAATACCAGCAGCCTTGGCACGAAGCACGTTGGAAACCGACCCATCTGCATCAGTTGGGTTGAAAAGAATCGCATCGAACTCAGAAGAAATAAGGTTTTCAAAATTGTCTGACTCTACGGCAGGACTATTCTGAGAATCAAATATCTTGGCTTCATAACCTAGTTTTCTAGCATTTTCGGCAGCCGATTCAGCTAAGATTACAAACCAAGGATTATTGAGCGTAGAAATCACTACCGCTACTTTCTTCTTTTCATTCGACTGGCTTTTTGAACAAGCACTTACCAGAAAAACTCCTAAAATCAGCGATGCCGTTATGAGGATGTATTTTTTCATATTAGCCTAAAATGTTTAAAGCTGATTGTGTCAATCCTTTTTCTGAAATTCCATAATGTTCAAAAATCTCACCTTGAGAACCCGAAACGGTATGCTCATCTGGTAAGCCTACGATTTTGAATTTGTTATGGCAACCGTTTTGTAAAAGCACCGAACCTACAGCCTCACCAAGTCCACCATACACAGAATGTTCCTCAACGGTAATAATTGGCGTATTTTGTGAAGCTAATTGCAAAATCAGTCTTTGATCCAAGGGTTTAATGGTATGCATACTTACCACTGTAGCCGAAATTTGATGCTCTTCAGCCAACTTTTGAGCGGCTTTTAGACACGGCCAAACGGCCTCACCTGTTGCGATAAATGTCAAATCTGATCCCTCTTTTACTACACGCCCTTTGCCCACTTCGAAGCTGGTCGCATGATCAACCTCTTCGATTTTTTCGGGCATATTCTTTTTCCCAAAACGAAGATAAACAGGCGAATCCATAGCAGCGGCTTGGCGAATAGCCTCTGCCGTTTCGAAGTTATCCGCTGGTGCGATAATTGTAATATTATTGATGGCTCTCAAAACTGCGTAGTCGTGTAAACTATGGTGTGTACTACCCAATGCACCATAACTTACACCTGCTGAAATACCGATAAGTTTGACTGGATTATCTGAATAGCAAACGTCATTTTTGATTTGCTCCAAGGCTCTAGCCGTCAAAAAACAAGCTGGTGAAACCGCAAAAACTTTCTTACGCATACTCGCCAAACCTGTGGCTACGCCAACTAAATTTTGCTCAGCAATACCCACTTCTACAATTTGCTCTGGAAGTTTTTGTCCAAATGCCACTAATTTACCTGAGCCTCTTGAGTCACTGGTTACCGCAAAAACGGTTTTATCTGCTTGGGCGAGCGATTCCAAGGTTGAAGCGAAGACCTCCAAATTGGCAAGCCCTACTCCTTTCGGAATATTAGTTATTTCTTGACCCATAAATTCACTTATTATGTGTTTGATATTTTGAATGCTGAAGTAATTAGTTATTTCGGATTTCAGAAGGGTTCATATCTTAAAACAATAAATGTCTAAGCACTTTATTCCGAAATCAGAAATCCCATATCTGCAATAGTTAAAACTACCTCATTAACTCATTCTACTATACGTCATCTAGCCATCAATCTCAGCCAAAGCTAACTCGTATTGCTCAGCAGTTGGTACGCCATGATGCCATTTCAAGACATTTTCCATATAACTCACGCCCTTTCCTTTGGTCGTATGAGCAATAATAAATGAAGGCTTTCCTGCCTCAAAGGGAAGTGCATCAAAGGTATTCACCAAGGCTTCTACGTCATTGCCATCAACGTGTCGAACCGCCCAGCCAAAAGCTTCTAGTTTTTTATCGAGTGGCTCCAAGCCCATTACATCAGCATTGGGTGCGGTAATTTGGAGTTTGTTATAATCCAAAATAGCGCAAAGGTTATCGAGCTTATAATGCGCTGCAAACATAAATGCCTCCCAGTTGGAGCCTTCTGCCATTTCGCCATCGCCCAATACGGTGTAAACTTTCACATCTGATTGATCTTTTTTGGCAGCCAAAGCACTCCCACAGCAAATAGACAAACCATGTCCGAGACCACCCGTATTTTGCTCCATTCCCTTAATTTTCTTGGTTGGGTGACCAATATAGGGCGATTGATACTGACAAAGCGTCAATAAATCATCTTCAGGAAAAAAGCCTTTGTCGGCCAAGACCACGTATAAAGCTTCTACACAATGCCCTTTGCTTTGGATATAAATGTCTTTTTCGGATGAATTAAAATTTTCAGGAGAAACATTCAATACCTTATTATAAAGCACATTCAAAATGTCAATAATCGAGAGGCTACCTCCTGTATGTCCTGCCTTCGCATTGTAGATATACTTGAGAATCTTTTTGCGATATGCTTTGGATTTCTCTTCTAATTCTTTGATGTTCATAGTGTTTGAGCTTCTTGAAATGAATATCGTTTAATCTTGGAAGTCTTAAAAATTTATTAGCTGATAGAATATCAGTTATTAGAATACTTTTCCCGATAGCCTTATAGTTAAATTTAATTTATGTGTTTTAGGGAACAGGCAACAGGCAAAGAGTGTTAAAATGTTTTTAACGACCACATACATGCATTTTTCCCAAAGCCCACCGCCGAAAGCCGAAATCTCAAAATTAAATTTTATTTTGCCACTAACTTAAGTAATCGTGCAGAATAAGATTTAATCAATTTATAATGTAAAGAATTGATAATTAAAATTTTACATTCACAATTCACAACTCATAATTCAGCACTAATACTTACCTAAGCCAATTCCAACGTTTTGCCCAATCTAGTAGTACATCATTTCGCCATTTGAGTACGGTTTTTCCTCCCTGCCAAATATCATCATACAGTTCGGGGTTTGACCTATCTGTGTACCAATTTGTCCCTAACTGATAGTCAGTATTATGAGGTTTTCCTAGCCAAATATTATCTACTACGAATGTGCCGTTTTGCTCGTTAAATCCACTAATACTCGATGTTACCTTGTAGGTTAAAGTTTCAGTACGTTTTGGACAGTACCTTACCACATAGTTTCCGTTTCCAAGATAAAAACCATCCCATTTCTGTTCTCCAATTTCAGACTTTACCGTCATTGTCAGGCAGGCAGAGTCGGGCGAAATATTTACAACAGGTCCTTTAAACATAAATTCAACAATAGAAAATACGGTTACCGTATCCCTAATTGATGTATTACCGTTAAATAGTACTCTTGGACTGCGCTTAAATTTCACATAACTACCGCCCCAGTTTTCTCTCATGGGATTGCTGGGATTACCATCCATCATGTATAACAATGAAGGAGTGTCGCCCATTTTAAGAACACCCTTGTAGCGGTTCTCTTTATACTCTTTACCCAAAAAGCCTGCTTCCTTGATGTAGTTTTTATAGTAATTTTTATTACTCAAACTATCAGGAACATTATCTGAGAAAAAGCCGTAGTAAGACGCATTTGATTCAATAAACCAAAGATTCGGAAAGTTTTTAGCAATGTAAGCATAGCTATTGGCACTCCATTTCTTATTAGGTCCACCAATAAAAAATACTTTTATTTTGTGTTGAATCTCTGGTTTATCATGTAATGCTTGTGCTAAGTCTTCCAATCCTCCCCAAACCAAAACCCATAAAGGTCTATCACTTTTTTTCTGGGCGCATTTAATAATCCAGTTCGAACCTTCTGTTGCGGTAGCATATCCCTTGAACGGGGCAGCGCCGTGTCGTCCTTGTTTTACTACCGAACGTAAGTAATCAGGTGATGACAATTCGGGTTTATGTGTTCTGAGTTTTGGAAGGTCTTTTTCGTAAAGGTCTATTGTGCGAAGTATCTCTTGCTTGGTTCCGTCTCCATAAGACGGTGACGAAACTAAGCCTTCTATTTCAAACAATTCGTTGTACATGAGTAAGTGAATCATTGACTGATTATCATCTGGATCAGTTCCTCCAATATCCGTACTGACAAGGATACGTGGTTTTACGGGCACAGGTTTTTGTGCAATAACCGTTTGCGCGAGGAAGAAAAAAGAACAAATCAAACTCAGCTTACTCATAACTTGATCTTGAAAAGGTTTTCAGAACACATTGCTTTAAAGCTCATCGCCTAAAGCACTTATTGCTAATGCTTATAGATTTCCCAATCCATGTAATTTCCTAAAGCCTCTTCCAAAATTGAAGCTGTTTTAGAAGCATTCATTACTACGTGGTGTTCAAATCCATTACGGCAAATATATTTCATGAGTCCTTGTAAATCAGGAATTTGAGCTACTGCACGGTTACCAAATGTTTCTAATGGGTCATTGGTCAACTCCCCTTCGCCGATATAAGCTTTGATAATACCTTTAGGGTCATCGGTGCTAATTCTTCCATAGGTCAATGGCATAGCAGGAGTACGCCCATCCAAAGCACCATACGTGTTTTCGACGCCTACCGAAGTTCCTAAAATTGGGGCATTACTAATTTGAATATCTGGCAAGAAGGATTTTGCCCAGTTACCACAGTGGAACAACACACATTTATCTTCGTCATTGGCATAATTATTATTCCAGTCAACCAATGCACTTGGCGAGCCCGATGCCAATTGCATCGCATACATTGAAAGTGTACCTGTAACATCTACTTCACAGGCTGAAGGCAACATATTTTCAGACATGATACTCATGCTAGTACATACGTTGCAACCGTAGTTTTGTTGTAAAGAAGTCCAACACTGAATTGCGGTAGCATCTAGCACATTTTCTTCCATGATTTCTTTCAAAACCACGTCCAATTTGGCAATCTGAATCATGGCTTCGTTTGGCGTTCTACCTTTAGACGCATAAGCGTTGATAGATTCCAAATGCTGTTTTACTTTGTCGTCATTGCCTGTTAATTTATTGGCACGTCCCAAAATTTCAGACAAGTCAAAAGTAGTTACCGTAATACCGTTTCTTTGAAGGATTTTTTCGGAATAACGAACTGTATTAAATGCCCCTGGACGAGCGCCAATAGCACCAATACGAACACTTTTTAAGCCTTTTACCACTCGACATACCGACACAAAATCGAGTAAATCTCTTTGGAAATTTGGATCAGCAGGAGCAGAAACATGCTGACTCGTCAAGGTATATTTAATGCCGTATTGATAAAGGTTATTACAAACCGAAATCTTACCACACCATGAGTCGCGGCGATTGACCACGTTCATTTTGCTCAAATCATCAGGGTATGCCTGAATCAATACTGGCACGTTGAGATTGGCTAATTTGAGGGTATCTGCTACGCCTTTTTCGTCACCAAAGTTGGGCAATAATACCAAAATCCCTGCAATCTCATCACGATGGGCTTTGAACAAATCTGCACATTTTTGAGCTTCTCTGAAAGTCTCTACGCCGCCTAATTTTGTATCTGTAGTATCCAACAAAATAGGCTTAATTTTAAGGCTATTGAATACCTCAATAATTTCAGTTCTTGCTTTTTCGACTAAACTGTCTGGGAAAAAATCTCTGTTTCCAATAATAACGCCAAGTGTCATTTCAATTGTTTTTTAGGGATAAATCGCTATCCTATTTCAAGTTAAATTTGAATAAAGTCAGATATAGGTATTAGTGCTGAATTATGAGTTATGAATTATTATCTATTTCGGATATCGGATGTTGGATTTCGGAAGTATAAGCCTCTTTTTAAAAGTAATAATGGTATTTTACATCATTTCCTAAATTAGAAATCCTGACGCTGAACCCAAAAGTAAAACTTTAAATATCAGCACTTTAGAAAAAATTAGGCAAAAGAATATCAGGCATTAAAAAATGATTTTAATGCAAATACCTGATATTATTTAATCTAATTTTTTTGTAAAAGAAGCCTGTTAAATCTCCTTCTTTTTCCCTTAGGCAATTATTACCTCTATTTCATTATCTCTGAAAACCTCTTTGTGTTTGTCTTCAATGGCGTCGTCGGTGATGATATAATCTATCAAACTCAATGCGCCTAAGCTTGCCAAAGCACTTTTGCCAATTTTGGTGCTGTCTGCTACCAAATAAGTTATCTCGGCGGCATCAATCATGGCTTTTTTCACGACTAAATCACTAATACTTGGGTAAGTCAGTCCTGATTTTAGGGAAATTCCAGCCGTGGCTAGGAATAATTTTTGCACATTTAAGCCTTTAAAAAAATCAGCAGCTTTTTGTCCTGTCAATGACAAGGTGGGTGGTTTAAACTCCCCTCCTGTCATAATCACCTCGATACTCGGCTCAGCACCGAGCATCATGGCTATATTCAAAGCATTAGTGATAATGGTTAGGTTTCGTATTCCTGAGTGTTTAATTTTCTTGGCAATCTCGGTTGTTGTACTTCCCGAATCCAGAATGATGGTATCTCCTGATTCGATGTATTCAAGGCACTTTTCTGCGATTTTTTCTTTCTTATCTAAGTTATCTTGATGAATCAGTGAAAAACTTTTTACTTGATCTTCAACATTTTTGAGGTAAGCACCACCGTGTTCCTTTATAATCAAATCTTCAGCTTCCAGCTTTTCTAAATCCTGACGAATGGTAACCTCTGTTACTTTAAACAAGCGAGCCAAGTCAGCCACTTTAGCGGAACCATCTTCCTTTAATAATTCTAAAATCTTTTCTCTACGTTGATTTGGGAGCATAATGTCTAGATAATTTTAAGCTTCCGTTTGCTCTTTTATTCATCTTGAAACAAAAATAGAAAACAAAAATAAATAAAAGAAACAAAACGAAAATATTTTTTGTACTAATTTGCGAGTAAATATAGAAAAACCTACAAATCAGTTATTTTAAAGCATATTCGAAACAAAACAAAAGTCAATAATAAATAAAACAAAGGTTTTTCGAATTGAATTTACATAAAAAGTAAAGAATACGAAATATTTTTTCAAGACCAGTTCAAGACTTTATCTTGAATTAGTTTTTTAACAGTTTTGAAACTGAATCAAAAAAGCGGTCGAAAATTGTTTTTCGACCGCTTTTTTGATGAAAACTTACTAGATTTTACTCAGCTTAAGATGCAATCATTGCGTCTTAAGCTGAAATGTAGATTAAAAACCTTTATCCCAAGGTCACAGTTTCTACGATTTCGAGACCGTAACCGAATAATGCTGCACGTTTTTTAGGATTATTTGTCAACAATTTGATTTTGGAGATACCTAAATCTCTTAAAATTTGCGCCCCAATACCATAGTCTCTCTCATCGTTTGGCGTAATTTCAGTACTTTGATTAACACCCATTTCTTGAAGCTTGTATTTTTTCAAATCGCTCATTAAGTTGGCACTTTTGCCATCTTGGAACATATACAAAATCACACCTTTCCCCTCATTTTCAACGGCTTGCATAGCATTTTTCAATTGTTGACCACTATCACAAAGTGTTGAACCGAAAATATCACCAACTACATTTGACTTGTGAACACGCACGAGTACAGGCTCATCCTTTTTCCAAGTTCCTTTCACTAAGGCCAAATGTGTATCACCTGTATCTTTTTGACGAAAAGCAATCAAATCAAAATGTCCCCAATCTGTTGGCATATCTACGCCAATTTCTCTTTTGATGAGCGATTCGGTTTGCAGACGATATTCCACCAAGTCTTTGATTGTAACCAGTTTAAGATTAAACTTGTCAGCAATTTTTCTCAAATCTGGCAAACGAGCCATCGTACCGTCTTCATTTAAAACTTCAATAAGCACGCCCGAAGGTTTGAATCCTGCTAGTTTGGCAAAATCCATCGCTGCTTCAGTATGTCCAGTACGACGTAAAACACCTTCTGTTTTAGCTTTCAAGGGAAAAATATGTCCCGGGCGACCCAATTCTTCTGGCCTTGTATTTTCGTCGACCAATGCCTGAATGGTTTTGGCGCGGTCTGGTGCCGAAATACCTGTTGTACAACCATGCCCCAGCAAATCTACTGATACTGTAAAAGGCGTTTCGTGAGAGGAGGTATTATTTCCCACCATCATATTCAAGCCCAATTCGGCACATCTATCTTCTGTCAAAGTCACACACATCAAACCACGACCTTCCTTAATCATAAAGTTGGCTAATTCTGGCGTAATGGCCTCCGATGCACAAATCATATCTCCTTCATTCTCACGGTCTTCGTCATCAGCTACAATAATAATTTCGCCTCTACGAATAGCTTCAATTGCTTCTGGAATGCTATCTAATTTTATTTCCGACATGGTATTCATTTTAATAATCAAAGATGCCAAGAGCCTCTTCAATCGATTTGTTTTCATTTTTCACTTCAAAATTATGCTTTTTAATGATTCGGAAAGAAAAAAATAAAAAAACGAAAGGAATTTAGGCTGAAATCTATATCAGATTTGGGATTTCTGATTTCGGAATTATATGAAGGAACCTTCAGATGAAAATATAAATTATTCCGAATTTTAGCGATTTAGCGAATGAGTGATTATGTAAAAATATGTATTCCATCAGCTCAAGACGCAATCATTGCGTCTTGAGCTGAATAAAATCTAGTATAATAGCATCAAAAAAGCGGTCGAAAAATAATTTTCGACCGCTTTTTTGATGAAAATTTGGAGAATAACCCTAATCTTAAAATTCGGGATGACTAATGTTTGATAGTGCCATGCTATATATGACGCTGCTTGAGACGCAATCATTGCGTCTCTACAGATACTTTTCTTTTGCCACTTTGAGTCTTTTCTACTTATTCAGCATAAGACAATCTTCTTTTTAACACAAAAGAGAAAAATACGCCTACTAATGCCATTGCCATGCCTACCAAAACGGGTGTATTGTAACCAAAACCATAAGTTATAGGCAAACCACCTAAGAAAGCACCCAATGAGTTGCCGATATTGAAACTCGCCTGCGTGGCCGCAGAGCCCAGCATTTCGGCACCTTTTGAGGTACTAATCATCAAAATTTGGATTGGTGCTGCCAATGAAATAGATAATGCGCCTGCAATAAATGTCAATATTAAAGAGATGATTTTATTTTCTGAGAAGAAATGAATGCCTAATAATGTCACCGCCATCGCAACCAACAACCACAAACAAGCTTGAACGGCTGGCAATTTATCCGCTAACTTTCCACCAATGATATTTCCTACAACCATACCAAAGCCTGCCAAAACCATAATCCACGAAACGCTATTTGCTGAGAAATGAGATACCTCAGTCATCAATGGCGCTATATAACTAATCCAAGT
Organism: Cellulophaga sp. BC115SP; assembly: GCF_009905545.1. GTDB lineage: Bacteria > Bacteroidota > Bacteroidia > Cytophagales > Spirosomataceae > Flectobacillus > Flectobacillus rivi. The sequence goes on from NZ_JAAALB010000066.1 coordinate 9,885, forward strand.
GAACAAACCTCCTGTTCCAATTGACGTAATCACGATAACCAACCAAGCATCTACACGCTTAAAAAGTTCTAGCTGTGACATCGTACTTTCTCCTTCGTTTTGATCCGATGGTAAGGCTGGTAACCAAAGATTGATGAATAACAAGGTGGTTAATCCTATGATGGTTACTAAAGCAAAGGTATATCTCCACAAATACTCGTGACCAATCCATGTACCAATAGGCACCAACAACAAATTGGCAATTGTCAAACCTGCAAACATCGTAGAGATAGCTTGTGCTTGTTTGCCTTCATCAGCCAAGCGACTTGCTACTACTGCTCCAATACCAAAAAATGCACCATGAGGTAGACCTGCTAAAAATCTAAAGAACAACAAAGTAGTCGCATCAGGAGCCAAAGCGGATAATGAGTTGAAAATGGTAAAAATTACCATTAAGAACAATAGCATCTTTTTGGGTGGATACTTACTTCCCAACAACACCAATAAAGGTGCACCAACAACTACGCCTGCCGCATAAGAAGAAATAATGTGAGCGGCGTCAGTGATACTAACTCCTAGATTTTTGGCAATATCTGGCAAAATCCCCATTACCACAAATTCGGTAGTACCGATGCCGAGTCCCCCTAGGAAGAGTGGAAAAAAATGTTTTTTCATGATTTCAAAAATGATTGACAACAAGTGTGAAGAGCTGTCTGTCAACAATTAATTAAGTTTTCTTGGATAGATCGTAATACTTTTCTAACCTCAAAGTTCGGTAGATAATTCAACAAAACTGGACATATCTATCGGATTTCAGAAATTCATTAGAGACGTCAAAAACAATATTGATTTAGTACAATCTTTTTGATGCTTTTGAGCTATTATACTTCAATAAATCCTAAAAAACGCTGGGCTTTCTGTCAAATGTTAAAATGATTTTAAGTTAAATAGTGTTAAATACAAACCTGATTTTCAGGACATAACAAAAATGTATTTTCCTTTGTGTCATGGATTGCTTTTGCATGCTAGCTACGACAAGAATCCTCTAATTTCTATTTTTCAACATCAAAACATTTTCACCTACAAGAAAGTACTGTGAGGCACTGGCACGCAAGCTAAGTACCTATTGCTCTTCTTAAAAATCCAACATACTATGACATCATTTCGACAACTCAACAATGGAATCGGTTGGGCAGTGTTTGTTATTGCCTTTATCGTATATGCAGTGACGGTAGAACCTACAGCTTCATTTTGGGACTGTGGAGAGTTTATCGCTTGTGCTTACAAATTACAAGTACCGCACCCACCAGGAGCACCTTTGTTTCTTTTGCTTGGCAGATTTTTCTCCCTATTTGCAGGGGCTGATGTCACCAAAGTGGCTTATTGGATTAATATGCTATCGGTACTGACGAGTGCCCTGACCGTGTTGTTTATGCACTGGACAATTGTTTTAATTGGTCGCAAAGCCTATCAAAAACCTTTTTCAGACTTAACACAAAGTGAGGCTTTCACTCTCCTGAGTGCAGGCTTTATTGGTGCCTTGGCGTATGCTTTTTCTGATTCATTTTGGTTTTCGGCAGTCGAGGCTGAGGTTTACGCTATGTCCTCATTTTTTACTGCGATTGTGGTTTGGGCAGCCTTCAAATGGGAGCTTATTGAAGATGAAGCCTCTGCGAATAGATGGTTGATATTCATTGCCTACTTAGTGGGCTTGTCAATTGGGGTTCACTTACTTAATTTGGTGACTGTCCCAGCTTTAGCATTAATTTATTATTTCAAGAAAAATCATAAGCCAAGTTACAAAGGAGGTTTTCTGGCGTTATTGGTTGGTTTGGTGATTTTAGGCATTATCAATTCCTTAATTATTCCTGGTATACCATCTATAGCATTCCAGTTTGAATTATTATTTACCAATGGATTAGGCATGCCTTATGGTGTTGGCGTAAGTTTATTTTTGATTCTTTTCTTAGGAGCGTTGATTGGTGCTATTCGCTATTCGATTATTAAAAACAAAGTACATTTAAACGTGAGTTTGCTGGCTTTATGCTTTGTACTTATTGGTTATTTATCTTATACTTTGGCGTTGGTCCGTTCCAATTACAATACCCCTCTCAACGAAAATAACCCAAGTAACATTCTCAATTTTGTAAAATACCTCAAACGTGAGCAATACGGCGAGCGTTCGTTGTTATATGGTCCTATTTACACGGCAGAGGTTGAAAATGTAGAGCGTGGCAAGCCTCAATACAAAATGTCAAATGGCAAATACGAGATTTATGATTACCGACAAAAATTGATTTTTCCCAAAGAGCAAGAAATGCTTTTCCCAAGGGTATATTTTAGTCCAATGGAACAGTATCCGAAGCAATACGCTGAGATGCTTGGTTTAGCGCCTGGACAAAAACCTACTTTTGGTGACAATCTTCGCTATTTATTTTCGCATCAAATGGGGCACATGTATATGCGCTATCTGTTATGGAACTTTATTGGTCGTGATAGCGATGTCCAAGATGCTGGTATGTCATTTATCAGTAAAAGCCCCTATTCAGCTCTTTCCGCTCGTAGTAAATCACACAACAATTACTTTGGTTTACCTTTAATTTTGGGCTTGATTGGTTTTTTCTTTTTGATGAAAAGAAATGAGAAAGACTTTTTGACCACCGTTCTAATGTTTTTATTAACAGGAATAGGTTTAGTTATTTTCTTGAATGCCCCGCCTACAGAGCCTCGCGAACGAGATTACATTTATGTAGGTTCGTTCTACTTTTTCTGTATTTGGATTGGATTAGGCGTTATACAATTAACGGAATGGGCGAACAAGTTTCTTCGTAAACCATTACTTTCGGGTGGATTAGCCAGTTTAGCATCGTTGGTTATTCCTGTGATTTTGATTCAACAAAATTACGATGACCATGACCGTAGCAATCGTTATCAGCAGGTAGATTTTGCCAAAAATTTGTTAAACTCTTGTGAAAAAAATGCCATTTTATTCACCGCTGGCGACAATGATACCTTCCCACTTTGGTATGTGCAAGAGGTAGAAGGCTTCCGTACAGATGTGCGAGTTTGTAATCTCTCGCTATTAGGAACGGATTGGTATATTGAGCAAATGAAACGAAAAACCTACGAGTCAGAAGCCTTGCCTGTTTCTATTTCGGAAGATTTGTTACGAGAAGGTATCAACGATCAAATTCTTTTTTATGAAAATCCAAATGTAAAAAGTGGTATCAATCTGATTGAATATCTCAAACTAGTAAAAGATGATAATCAAGCTATCAAGGTACCATTGCAAGACGGCACTTCGATTAATATTTTACCAAGTGAAAACCTGACGATTCCAGTAAATATAGATGAAATCAAAAAAGCTGGTTTTGTACCTAAAGACGTAGAACCTTTGCTAACAAACCAAATGAATTGGTCAATTGGTACATCAGGCATTCTGAAACCGCAATTGGTACAGCTTGACATCATTGCCCAAAACGCTGCCAATGGCTGGAAACGTCCGATTTATTTTGCGTCCTCGCTTAGCAAAGTGAGTTACCTCAATATGAAAGAGTTTATGCAATTGGAAGGGTATGCCTATCGATTGATGCCAGTAAAAATAGAAGGTGCTACCGAAGGAATTGTGAATACAGCCGTATTGGAGCGCAATTTGATGAAAAAAATGGTTTGGAAAAATCTTGACAACCCTCAAGTGTATCATCATTCTGAGTTTTATCAGTTACCAACCACCATGGGGAGATTATCCTTTCAACGTTTGGCGAGCCAGTTTGCTCATGAGGGTAAATACCAAAAAGCAAAAGATACCTTAGATTATTGCAAACGTATCATGCCCGACCAATCTATTCCGTACGACCATGTCTCAGCGGGTTTTGTAAGCTTGTATTTGACTATTGGTGACCATGCCTCCGCTATGGAAATCGCCAATACGATGATGAATCGCAATAATCAATTATTGGATTTTTATGGAAAAAATCGCCGTGCAAGCAACGAGCAAGATATCCAATTTGCACTCTTCCAAATGCAAATTATTGTTGAAAGCCTCAAAAATGCCAAAGCACCTGAGGCCGAAAAATACGAGCGAATGTTTCAGCAACAACTCCAGAAACTGAGTAGCTAGGAAAGAGTTTTGAGTGATAAATTGTGAGTAAGCACTTTGCTAAGGAATTCAAACTATTGCAGATTGGGGATTTCTGATTTCGGAAATCCCCAATCTGCATAATTCACAATTCTACAGTCACACTTAAACACCTTAACTTTGAATCTATCCATGTTTCAATTTAGAAACACCTGTAGCAAAAACAATTAGTCCCAATACGGCACAACCAGCCATCACAGCCGTCATCGGAACACTAGTGCCATTGCTAAGCATACTCACCGCAGCGGCAGCCAACGACCCAAAACACATTTGTAAAGCACCTAGCAATGCCGATGCCCCACCGATAGATTTGGTAAATGGATATAAAGACAAAGCCGAAGAATTGGGATAACTAATGCCCTGACAACATAAAAATAGAAACACTAAAGCCAAGGCACTGTATAAATTAAGCCAGCCCAAAATACTTACCAGACATAATATCACCCCAACCAGCGTTTGGACACGTAAAGAAACACGTACTACCTGACTGCTACTGTATTTTTTCAGTAAAAGATTATTCACTTGACTACTCGCAATCAAGCCTCCAGCCAAAAAGCCAAATATCCAGCCATATTCCTTTTCTGAAACCCCAAAAAGTTTCATAAATACAAAAGGAGAGCCCGAAAGATAAGCATACACGCCAGCCGAAATCAAGGCACCTGCAAATGCGTAGGTATAAAACTGCGGTACTTTCAGGATGTCAATGAATGACAAAATGATGGCTTTAGGTTTTAATGAAATTGACTCATCAGGTTTTTTACTTTCAGGTAAAGCAAAATAACAGGCTAAAAACAAGATTACACCCAAGCCAAATTGCATATAAAACACACTATGCCAACCCATTAAGGTAATCATATAACTTCCTACACTAGGCGCAATAATGGGCGATACACCCAAAATCAACATTAATAGGGAGAATATTTTTGCTGTTTCTTCTACAGGGAATACATCTCGTACAATCGCACGAGGGGCTACCATACCTACGCAAGCGCCCAATGCCTGTAAAAATCGGGCTGCAATCAGCACCTCTACAGAATTGGCAGTAGCACAAGCAAGTGAGGCTACCAAATAAATAGATAAGCCAATCATCAAAGGCTTTTTACGCCCAAATCTGTCCAGCAGAGGACCATAAATTAACTGTCCTACCGATATACCGATAAAGAAACTAGACAAAGAATAAGCTACCTCATCGACGGTAACACCTAAATCCTTGGCAATGGTTGGGAAACCAGAAAGATAAGTATCTATTGAAAAGGGACCAATGGCTGATAATAAACCAAGAATAAGAATTAGTATACTGCGATTTTTCATTCGGGAGATTGCTATTGTATCAAAATGATTACAAAGGTAGTGAAGTCGAACACGTTTTATTCAACTTTTCAAAAACTTCTCGAAAGTACTTCACAATCGAACGCCGGATCTAATCCAATTCAAATGAAATATTACAAAAATCAAGCAATATACTTGTCAGAAATCAGTTTGAATATTTCCATATTTCAGTTCCATACAAAACATCTATTTTCTTTCGGTTTTTCACATAATCTTGAAAGTTATTGGAATTAGAAAAATCATACAAAGTCCCATCGCATTTGTATTGATGAATATTGTTAGATGAGCAAATAGAACATTGTATTTCTATGACATTTTCACCCTTGTATTCAAACAAGACAACACCATTAAGCTTATCTGCATTATCTCCAAAAGTGTACACTTTCATTTTGTCAGAAAGCCATTTTAGATTATTAACAGGGTCTTTTATGCCACAAACTTCCACGTTTGAGCTTCCATTGAGCGGGTCTTCAATATCTTTTTTACAAGCTGAAAACAATGATAGTGACGAGCAAGTCACGATGAGTAGAAGAGATTTGATTTTCATAGTAAAGTTTCAGTATATGGTGGACTAATTTTAGTATAAATATTAACGAGAAAAGAGGTTAATAAAGATAAGGAATTTTGGTAAAAGTCTCAATAGGCTTTTCAATGGAGATATTCAACAACATTCACATTAGTGTAGAATGATGTCATTATTCAGGAAATAAGACAAATAAATATTCAATCAAACTTTCAATTAATACAATGATAATCAGAAAATTGCACTAAAGCAACAAACCTAAATTCAGCGTTATTAGTTTATATTTGATTACTTAGCTACTACTCTTCCAACTCCATATCATGTTTTTTAAGATATTGATTGGGGGTTAGACCTGTTTGCTTTTTAAAGGCTGTAAAAAAGGTACTTTTACTTTTAAAACCACATTCATTGGCAATGGCTTCTATGGTATAATTCTGATATTCTTTAGAGACAACTTTTTCAGTAAATGCCTTGATTCTGTAGCTATTGATAAAATCGTTATAGTTCATTTTGGCTACAGTATTAATGGCATTCGAGATAGCATAAGGTTGAATCCCGACTTCCATTGCTAATTCTGAAATCGTAAATTTATGATTGTGATAAGATTTACTTTTTTCTAACGCAATTTTAATCAGTTCAAAATCTTGAAGATTAATAATATCAGGTTCTTTATCCACCTTGGTGGTACTTATCTTCGCTAATTCTTCGAGCTCTTCAAGAGGATATTTTTCTGCTGAAGACGTTACTGTCGCTCTCAAAGAGCTATCTTTTATAACGAAATACGAAGCAAACAGCACAAAGGTCATCAAGGAATGAATTAATGAAACCTTATCCATAAAAGGATTTTGATCTACCTCTTTTAGTAACTCATTGGTAAGCAAATACATATATCCATTTGAAATATACAGCAATAAAAAGCCCACTACAAAAAAGACATCCCATTGAGGCAACAATTTTTCATTGGTAAAAGCATTTTGTGTTTTTACCACAAATTTCCAAACTAAACCTAGGTAGATAAATCCTAGAATACTTTGTGCATAGGGAATCCATACAAAAGGTATCCAACCAAAGGTTTTAGTAAACAAATCCTTCGCCTCAATATGTCGAATGAGTTCAATTTTTTGCTCAAACGGCATGGTATAAAATGGAATCAAATCGATAACAACGACAAAAAATGGAAGTATCTGCAACAAAACATTTTTAACCGTAAATGTGTAGGTTCTTTGCGTGACAATAAACAAATACAAAAGATATGGACCCGCAATGTAGAAGGGACGAGCTACCAACAAAAGACCGCTGATGGGATAATCTTGAATAAGTCGAGTAGTGATACAAACTTTCATGATGAGAAACCAAGCCCACAATAGTGTTACAGCTCCCCAAATAGTTTTTGATATAGAGTAAGGTCGAGTGAAAGCCTTTGTTAGACTCCCTAAAGTGATTGCGATAGCAACCAAATTTAAAATTATTGTCATAACATCAATGTTAAGGCCGATTATTCCAAATCTAAATAAAGGTAAGAGGAATAAAACAACTTTCCGAACCGTTAAATAAGCTTAACTACTATTTCAGGCTCAAAAATGTACTTGGCGGACTTGGATTTGGTTTATAAAATAAGGATCTACTGACTGTTAAAGCAAATTTAGCTTGAATTATGGTTATACCTGAAAAGATATAAAAGTTTTTCACATTATCCAATATTTTAAAAGTTCATTTAGAATCCATTGGGTGAAAGTAGAAGTTTTATCCCCTATTTTCAATAACACAATAGAAAACTATTTGTTTGAAAAGCCAGTTTTGAAGAATAAGCCAGAAATATAGATTTATTTTGCATGAAAGCTACGAATACTTCTTCTATTCATAGAATGGCTATTTAGTTTACCCTTCTCAAAAGAACCTAACCCACTTCAATTTTATAGTAATTTTTTTAGAAATAGCCTACCACAAAAATTTATATTGTCGTAACATTTCCCTCATAAAATCGCTCTTACATGCAACATGTAACCTTTTTGGGTGTCATTGCATCAAATCTTTTCATCAAGCATTTATCTATTTTATGAAAAAACTCTTACCTCTACTTCTAGCAATTTTAGGCTCTGTGGCAACTTTTGCTCAAACTGGTTCTATTCAAGGTAAAATAGTTGGCTCAGACCAAAAGCCACTCGCAATGGCGACTTTAACCGTATTTTTGGCTAAAGATACCTCTATCGTTTCCTATCGTATAAGTAATGAATCAGGCGAATTTAAGTTTACCAACCTACCAGTCAATGTTCCGCTGCGACTTTTGGCAACCTATGTAGGAAATGAGGCCTACCGACAAAGTTTTACATTGACCTCTCAGAACCCATCGCAACGATTCGATGTAATCAAGATGCAAATGACCAGCAAAAGTCTTGATGAGGTAATTGTAACAGCCGAGCGTCCTCCTATCACAGTCAAAAACGATACAATTGAGTTTAATGCCAATTCCTTTAAAACTTTACCCAATGCCTTGGTAGAAGATTTATTAAAAAAACTGCCAGGGGTTCGTATCGATGCTGATGGAAATATCACCATGAATGGCAAAGCTGTCAACAAAATTTTGGTGGATGGAAAATCCTTCTTTGGTGATGATCCCAAAATGGCGACTCGTAACCTTCCTGCCAACGCCATTGATAAAATCCAAGCAGTCGATGATAAAGAACAAGCCTTGTTAAACGGTGATAACAATACCAGTAATGTCGGAAAGGTAATTAATATCACCCTGAAAAAAGGTTATAAGAAAAGTGCCTTTGGAAAAGTCTATGCAGGCGGTGGTACACAGGATGTATATGAACTAGGGGGAATTATGAACATTTTCAGAGACACTCTACAAGTCAGCGTTTTGGGATACAGCAATAACCTTAATCGACCAGGTTTTAGTTATAGTGAATTAATGAATAATGGCGGATTGCGCAGAAGTAATGCCAACAGAAGCTCCAACTCTACTCGCATCAATAACGGCATGAATGGCAGCATGGTCGACATTAATGGCGTAAATTTTGGCGGAAATACCAATTTTGGTATTGCTACCAGTAATGGAGGCGGTTTTAACCTGAATCATGCTCCTAACGTCAAGAAGTCATTTTATTTACAATATTATTTTGGCGAAGTCCAAAATAGACTCAACACAGACCGCTTGGCAGAGTTATATAACGGAGATACTATTATAACCAATCACAGAGTAACCAATGTACTTACCAAGAATTACGGACATAGTGTCGGAGGTGGTTTTAAGATAAAAACCGATTCGGTGACAACCCTCAATTTCAATGCAGGATACACAGCAGGTTTGGTCAGAGAAGCCCCTAATGTGCTGATTTCTAGTGAAAATAATTATTTAGGTGCGCTAAGCACAGGGAATATCAATCAGTCAAATGATATTAATAACTATAATTACAATCATACTTTTTACCTACTCAGAACAGGAAAGACGAACAGCAAACGGTTGATGTCGATTGTCCAAAGTCTTAACATTGGCAATAATTCCAGCGATTATATGACAAGTTCTGTTCTAAACTACCTATATCCCAGTAGATATGATAGTCTCCAAAATCAGTTGCGACAAGTTCGTTTACCACAAGCATTTGGTAGTTTATCAGTAAGTTTTTATGAACCAATTCATAAACTATTCACGCTTCGATTTACGAATAGATATAGTTTTACTCAAATCAAAAATACCACTCAGATGCTGTACGCCAATCCACTTGGTGATTCGTTTAGTATCTTAAATCCTATTCTTAGTGGTTCTTTTGAGCGCCAACAACATGAGGTATTTTTGGCACAAAAGTTAGCATTTCAGTACAAAAAACTGACTATTGTAGCAGGAATTGACGAAACGTTTTTGACGTCTCATTTAAATACTTCAGCGGAAACTAGCTCGATCCAAAGAAATATTCAGAAGTTGAATCCTAACTTAAATATCAGTTTCAATAACCTTACCTTGACTTATAACAAAAACTATAGTTTGCCCTCTTATTCGTACTTATTACCCGTTTTTGACAATTCAAACCCCTATTATATAGCGAAAGGGAATCCGCATTTACAACCAACAGCAACATCTGATTGGTCTTTAAGCTACAATTATAATAACCAAACCAAAAACTTGAACATTTGGTGGTATTCGTCCTTCCAGCAAAGAGACAACGATATTATTCAGAATATTGCGATAGATAAACAAGGTATTCAAACCTCCTCTCCTACCAATGCCGATGGCACCCGAAACCTCAGCGTGAATCTCAATATCAACAAAGATTTTAAGATTGGAGAAAAGAATAAATTGACACTTTCGGCAGGCGGATATTACAGTATCAATAGAAGTAAAATGATTTTTAATGCTGATACTAGCTGGCAAACCACTAATCAACTATCGAACTGGTTTGGGTTGAATATCAATATCAAGGATAAAATCGAATGGAATAACTCTTACTCTCCAGATTTTAACTTTACACGATACACAAGTCCGAACTTTACTAATCTCCAAGCCAATTTGCATAATTTTAGCACAGGTTTAGTCATTCGCTGGACCAAGAATCTTATTCTTGAAAACAACCTGATATATCTGTATAATAGCAACTTGACAGGCACTAACAAAACCACAGTACGATGGAATGCGGCGATTAATTACAATTTCATGAAAGATCAAAGAGCCACCATCAAATTGAGTGCGTATGATATTCTAAATCAAAATGGCAATATCGTTCGTCTGATTGCCTCACAAAATACACTAACTTACAACAGAGGAAATCTTTTGCCAAGATATTTTATGGTAACGCTCACCTACAATATCAAGCAGATGCCGAGGAAGTAGCAGTGGGCTTTCGGCGGTGGGCTTTTAGCAAAATAGAGGATATTGAAAAAGCAGGTTTTCGCCTGCTTTTTGTTTTTAGGGCTTTAGTATGTTTTCCCAATGATATTGAAAATCTAAACCTTTGGTTCTATGCTGTATTGGTTGTTTATACGCAACAAAATTTGATTATATTGCAAGTATATAAACGTTAATGAGTATCCATTGAAGACAAAAAAGACTAAATGCAGATCAACTGGACAAATATTAAAACAGAAATTTTGGCAGAAACAAAAGATATTTTACAAACAGAACCAAATATTAACGTAAATGAAGTTTTGGATTTATTTGTAAAAGTCTTGTTACACCCTATCAATGAAACAGATTTAGCTGGGGTAATGACCCGAATCCCAAACGCACTACAAAAAATATTTTTAGAAAATTTATCAAGGTTAGATAAAAATGCTTATTTTCCTGATGTAGCTAAAATTGAACCTTATTTTAGAAAGATTCTGTACATCATTGATAACCAAGCCTATCAGCGAGTGTCCAAAAGCAGAGACGGATTAGGAAGTATTATTTCCATTTTAGATCTAAACTCCAACAATGTTAATTTTAATTGGACGTCATTGAGTTCCAATCAGAAAACTCATTTTGCGGAACATTTAATAAAAGCCTATCAGTTACGAAACTTAGAAAGCCATCACTGTACTGATTGGAATAATGCTAAATTGTATGGTGAACTTCGAAGTGTACTTGTAATGTTTCTTTTCGCTACTTATAAACATTTCAGATCCTTAAAATTAGCAGTTGAACCAAATGACTTAACCGACTATTTACAAAAACAAAAGCAACTTTTTAAAGTTTGGCAAAGCCGTTTTGTACATATAGAAGGTAAAGAAGAATTTGCTGAAGTTGAACTCTATGCCAAAGAAGTTTTTGAAGATACAGATGATAATAGTGAAGATGATGAAGATTTTGAAGAGATAAAAATTGCAAGAGAGGGTAAAATTGGAGAATTACGTAATCTAATTAGTGAAAAGCAAATGGTAATTTTGGGAGAAGTGGGAATGGGGAAAAGTACCACATTACAGTATTTACATTTCAATGATGCACAAAGTGCATTACAAAATAAAAACTCACCTATTCCAATATATTTTGAACTAAAAAATCTTACAGATAAAGATCATCTAGAGAAAAGAATCATTGATCGCATAGATAAAGATCACGACTTTACCTTAGAATTGCTAAAAAAAGGTGCTTTTTCTATATGCCTAGATGGTTTGAATGAAATTGAAAAAAATATCAAAGTAAAAATCTTCACACAAATAAAAAATTTAATTTCGGATTATCCCAATAACTTTTACATCATAACAAGCAGACCTCAAGGCTACAATCGGGAATTCGATGATTTATTACAAAATAGAAATATTCCAGTTTTTGTCTTGCAAAAAATGGAAAATAAGCAAATCAACGAATTTCTAGAAAAAAATGGCAAAAAAGTAAAAGACTATATTGTGACTGAAATTAATGCTAATGACAGATTAAGAAAGATTGTGCAAACCCCTCTAATGCTCTTAATGCTTATTGCCGTTGTGGAAAAAGAAGGTAAAATTCCCAAAGAAAAAGGTAAAATTATTAGAGCGTTTATGTTTAGTTTGTATGATAGAGAACAAAAGCAAATCATTGATTTTGATAAAGACACATTTCACTTATTACTCTGTTATTTGGGCTACCAAACACGAGATTTAACAGGCTCAAATTCGGGTTTGGACAGAGACGAATACATTTTCCCGATTTTAGAGGAACGTAAAAGAGGATTAGGATTGATGATTAACATTTTGGACTTTTTACGCAAGGCTCTGGATTTAAACATTTTAGTTACTGAAGATAACCAATATAGCTTTACTCATGAATTATATCAAGAATATTACGCAGCCGAGTTTATACACCAAGTCAGAAAAATAAATGGGTAAAAACTTAATTCAAAAACACCAAAAAGACCCCAGTTGGGCAGAAGTTATAAGATTATATTCAGGCTTGTTTGATACACAAGACGAGAGGGAAGATTTTATCCTAGATTTAGCAGATCAAGATATTTTATTGGCTGCAGAGTGTAAGACTAGTTCGATGGAGAATGAAGAAAAAGTACTAAATAAGATTATCTTAGATTGTTCTAAAAAATATAAAAAAAATAAAGACCCGTATTCGTTACTAACACTTTTGACACTAGAAGAGTATTGGATTGTAGATTTCTTATTAGATGAAAAAGCATCAATAAAGGCAAATTACCGTAAATTAATTCTTAAGAATGCCCCTTTTACAGAATTTTTAGAATTGATAAAAGTTAAAATACCTAATGACGTATTAAATAGTATTTTATTTCTGATAAGAAACAATGGATATAAACTAGATTTAAACTACTTTAAATCTACTCTGAGTTTAATAAATGATAAAGATGACATTTATAGAATTTATGAAGAGATGGTTTCACAAGATATAAAACTTGATACAGAAATAATGAATATTTTTATAAAAAAAACAGAAAGTCTGCAAGATTTAATATTTTTCTATGAAAAGATGTATCATCATAAAATAATTCCCAACATTACAACATTTGTAAACTATTCAGACAAGATTAAAAATTTCAATATTGTTAGAAATTTATTTGAATTTCTTCTTGAAAAAGGGACATTTAAAGGTAAACAGCTATCAAAAATATTTTGCCATGCAATAAAATATGCACAGAATACAAATGATATTAATTATTTATTTGATAGATATTGCAATTTAATTGAAGAAAAGGATATTTCAAGTAAACACAATGATAATGTCAAACATGCCTATTATGTTTCTAAAATAAGTTTTAGTATTGATTCAAGAGAAGCGAATAAATATTTTTTAGAAGCAAAAAGTGAATTGAAAAACAAAGTACGATTTGAGCTGATTTTCAAGAATTTGCAAAAAATAAATAATGAAGCAGAATTTTATACCTACCTCGATGAATTTAAAACTATTCTCCTTCCAGATTTATTCACCCTTAAAGACAAACAAATAGAAAAAACTAACAAATTATATAATTCTGTTTTACTTTTAATTATAGAAAACACTAATCATTCC
>NZ_JAAALB010000067.1 GCF_009905545.1 Cellulophaga sp. BC115SP
TGTGGCTCTACGAAAGAGCCACTGACAAGATTCCTTAAACCTATGAAACGTCCGAATATCCTCAACAAAGTCTATGATGCTATGTGCTTTCGTGACCAAGAACTCTTCAGGAAGAAGCTCATTGAGATTGGGCTGAATTCAAGAGTTTTCCACGAAAACTATAAGCTGGACACTTGTAAAATCAATGTCATGGATTTGTATGACATCATGGTGGAAATTGTCGCTAATCATAGGCAGTACGAGCATCCTTATTTTGTCTTGCAAGATTGGCTCAAAGGGAGAAATAGACCAAGAGTTCCTAATGTAGTGGTTCAACCGATGGTCAGTCCAGAGCGACCAAGGGCAACTAGACAGATTGAATTGGAACAAATCATAAAAGAGGTTAAGGATGAGCGAAGAGAAAAGTGTGTTGACCTCTCAAATCAGATAGCCAAAAGAATCATGATGGGCACAACCCTTCAAATTTTCTTACTAAAGGATGGTCGTTCTATCCGTCTCGATCCACGAAAAGAGTATCATTATCAAGAATCAAACGGTGGATACGTTTTAGTTCCTCCAACTGAGTGTTAGTTAATTTAGAAAGAGAGTTGGGACAACCCCATTCTATTCGAATGGGGATTGTTTACCGACGTATAATCTACTAAGTTATCAGTATAAAAGCTGTTTTGGAAGGGGTTTTCTTTAGAGATTCCCTCAGAGTTCGACTCTCTGGCAGAAGCAACGGGAAATAGCGTAGTGATGATTCTAAGCCTTGACAAGCGAAGTTTTGTCACTACATACCAAAATCAACCATGAGAATTGAAAAAACGTTTAGTCACCAATTTGGACAGGTAATCGAAAGGTATCATGCTTTTGTGAAAGAGCATAACGATGTACAGTTCGTTACCAAAAGTACCATGTTGCGTGAGCCACATCTATCAAAATTGAAATCTATAGCACACTTGTACCTTAAGCAATTTTGGAACTGTATGAATAGTCCTTTGTGGGCTGATTCTGACCGTGTGCCCTTATTACAAGTTACTCGTTGGGATTTGGCAAACCTCTGTGGTTGCAGCCGCAGAGCTGTACAAGACCATTTGGCACGTCTAAGCACCTTTGGGGTCATTACTGTAGAGGAGTTTGAAGAAGGCAGAGTTAATGGCTATAAGATAGCTCTAAACCTCTGGTTATTGCTTGGAATCGACCAATTCAAGCCAAAAATCCAAAGTTGGTCAGAAAAACCAACTACCATTTTGAAAGTCTTTTCTCTCTCTGAGGTGCAAACTTTGCCACACTTAAGTAACCAAATAGAAAATTTAAATAATTCATATATAGCGGAAGATGTGGAAAATCTATCCCAAGAAAGACACCAAGAAAATGGCCAAGAAAAACAAGAAATAGCCCAAAACCTCGTAAATGACCAAGAAAACTGCCAAGAAAAAAACACGGGGGGCGCCGAAAATTCTTTCATCAGTTCAGACGAACGTTTTGAGGCATACCGCAAAGGCACTCTAAACAAGATTCGTTTCCAAAATGCACCAAAACCAGAACCTAAAGGCTTAACTGACCTTGAAAAGGCTACGATTGTAAACAATTTCTGGAAATATGTGAAAGATGTGTTCTATCCACAACGCAACTACACCCCAATTGAGTCAGAAATCAAGAAAGTGATTCACAGAGACGTGTTTAATGGCTTTAAAAATGATAACCCAAGAGAGAATACCTTCGAATTCTGGCAGATTTATAGTATGACCCTCCAGTATTGGGCAGATAAAAAGCAAGCTTTTGACGCTCGCAAGGACAGAGAGGCATATCACCCAACAAAATACTTCTCGAAAGACTACGGAACACACCAAAAACAAGGATTCTTGGTAGTGTTACAATGGGCTAAAAAAGCCGAAAAGTCACTCAAAGAGATAGAATTTGAAAAAGAGCTTGAGCGTGCCAAATTGACTATGATGCAATATCCAATGACAGGTGTTGTACCACGTGGTCAAGGAAATAAAATAAAGGATATTACCCAATTAGCCCAATATTACAATCGCAAATTGAGTGTAAAAACCAATAGCGAATATGTACAAAAATTCAACTACTTTCTAAAAACAACTAACTTTCTAAGACCATGCAATCAACATCAGCACCAGTAGTGAAATGGAAATTAAAGTACATCCTACCCAACGGAGTGTGGCTTCCAACCAAAGGATCATCTGATTTAATCATCTTTGGTAGAAATAGTTCTGAACGTCTCAAAGCAGCTTGTAAGCTTGTTAGTGGCTTTAAGGACCCAATAGACAATGCTTATATCTACGAAGTAGGTTACAATGGCAGAATGATTGCCCAATATGACAAGACTTTAAAAAGGTTCCTAATGTGCGACTCACAAATTTGATAGCAAAATGAAAGACCAGGGAATTACTGCAGCTCACTTTTGAACAAATTTTGATAGCAAAATTCAAGGCAGCTCGCCTTGCTCAGGCAAAAGCCCACTCTAAATTGATAGCAAAATGAAATTTCAATCTCAAAAGACTAAGCTTATCGGCATTCTTATACTACTGGCGATAGCTGCTTTTTCTCAGAAAGAACCACCACCAGTGAGATACAGACACATTCTACCTTATCAACAGATACAACATGGAATATCTCTGGTAGAAGTTGATAGTTGCGAATACATTCTGGTAGTGATTAACTACAACATCCAACTTACGCACAAAGCCAACTGCAAAAACAAAGCTCACAAGCTTCTCTAACAATGAAAAGAATCAAGGAACACCTAGAAGTAGAACTGCTGGCAGAAACAGTCGCAAACGTATTTACCGCATTTTTAGTCATCATTTTTTTAATCCTCTCCAAATGAAACAATTCTCAACAATGACCCTTCGTGGGTTAGACGACGATGAAAATGCAGACTTGGTCGAAATCATGAACCAAGTTATGCAGAAAGAAAACATTAAAACTGGTCAATCTGTCTTTGAGTTTATCTTACGAGACTACAAAGAGAAAACAGAAGAATTACAAGGGCTTAGGCAGACCTACAACGCTCACAGACACAAGTCTAACAAAGAAATAGAAGAGTTACAGACTGAGAATAAAAGGCTCAAGCAAGCCATCAAGGGATTCTGTCAATTTATAGAAGTTGCTAACCAATTGGACTCATGATAAACCTAATTACCATCGAAATAGACCTTTTTGAGTATCAACTTCTCAGACAAGTCACATTCAGACAAAATGTTATGATCACGTCCCACTTTAAAATACACAAATCGTACACGATTGCTCCCGAAACCATTGTGGCGACACTTTTTGATTCGATATTTCAAGTATCTGCTGAAAACCTAAAATTGTCAAAAGCTGGCATCAAAAAGATTAAGCTTCAATATTATCAAGCTCAGGCACTTTTTAGCATTTTGGGACTCTATACTACTAACGAAGTACAAACTATCAGAGATAAATTAGATAGAGGATTAACGAATTGGATACCCAAAAATTCATCTGATAGCCGTGAAGAGTTGTTTGAATTTATGTACAAGTTAGACAACTACTTTGTAATTTTCTAGCTATATTTGTTTAACTAAAACGACTACCGACATGGCAACTAAAACGATTCAAACACCTGCTCCTAGAAGCCCTAAAATTAGATATAAAGGTATTTTAGAGCCTCACGAACTAATGACTCCAGAAGAGCGTAAAAGGTTTGTTGAGAAAAATAGAACCCAAGTGGTTATCAAAAAATCTTAGCATGACATACCTACTCGATAGTAACATATTGATTTTTTGGATTAATAATGAGACCGTAGAATTATCCAAAGAGCAACAAAAAATATTAACCTACCCTAGCAGTCAATTATACATTAGTAATGCCAGCTTGCATGAGATTGCCCTTAAGGTTAGAAAAGGGAACAACCCTTTCAACATACCCTACAAAGATGCCATCAAAGAGTTACTAAAAAGGGTACAAGTATTGCCAGTCAAAAATGAGCATATCAATGAAATCCTGAACGTGCCAAAGGTATTTCCGAAGGCAAGTAGTTCAAAACCTCATGGAGACCCATTTGACTTACTTATCATCGCACAGTCAATCAATGAAGATATGCCAGTTTTAAGCACAGATGCTTACTTTCCTTTTTATCCAAAACTTAAGGTTATAAATTAGCAAACGCCCCACAATCTGAGTGATTGTGGGGCGTTTGTTTGAAGGAACGATAAAGAAACTGCATCTCTCCGACTAATTCATGATTAAGGAGGATTCTCCATTTTGGAAATATAGCTCAATACATCAATCATCTTCCTTTTCACTTCTAATGAAGTTATTTGACTGAAATGATAGTCTTCGAACCTCTTAGAGATATATACTCCATGATAATAATCAGTAATTTTTTACCTGTTTGTAATTATATTTATTTTATATTTATTATAATTTTGAACTGAAAACAAACATAGATATAATAAAACCGCCATTTTGTTATGAATAACCATTTTTATGAACAGCAATTAAGAATTTTAAATTATGAGTATGTAGAGCTTAATCACAATTTATTCTTTATAGATAGGTCGTGTCTTACCAAAATAAACGCTTGGGAAAGTAAAAGCGATTACAACAACCTTCATGAATTAATAGGAGATTACAGTGAAATTAGCTTAGATGATATATACTCTGAGATAGATTCTAAATCGTACATTCATATCCCTGAATTAGTGTATATTCCCACTGGAAGAATTCATGAAATATACCTACATAAATTTGAACAGAACTACGCTTTATTTGTGAAAGATTTAGGAATACTCTCGCAGCAAAATGAGAGGTTACAATTTTCCAATAAGCTTACATTTTCTAATTGCAAACAGCTCTTTCAGAAAGCACCTGTCGCAATGCTAGTATCCAATCTTGAGGATAATACTCTTTTCTATAACGATCAATTCAACCATTATTTCGGGTATAATTCTGATGATATTTCAAATATCACAGATTGGTTGAATTGTGCCTTTCCATTAGAGCAGGAGCGCAATTTTGCTTATTTAAATTGGTCTGAAAATATTTATCCAATACTCAACAAAGAACATATCGTACAACCTTTTGAATGTAAAATAACTTGTAAAAATAAAGACACTAAGATTTGTGAAGTAAGCTTCATGCTTGCGATGAATACTTGTATTATCACATTTATAGATGTTACGGAGAGGGTAAAAATTCAAAATTCATTTTTAGAAAGCCTTCAAAATTTTAGAGAAATTTCGGAGAATGTCAATGATATTCTTTGGATAAGAGATGAAAACGATGATCAATTGCTCTATTCTAATAAAAAATTCAAAGATATTTTTGAAGATATCAATGAGTATGAAAGTAAGCTTTTGCATATTTCAAAATATATCCACCCAGATGATATTAAATCGTTAAAGGCAGCTCAAGAGAATTACCTGAAATCGACATTTATTCCATTCAATCACACTTTTAGAGTCATAATTCAAGAGCATGTCCGTTGGTTCAACTTGCGAAAGTTTCCGTTGCATGACCAAGCAGGAAATGTTTACAGACACGTTGGCCTTGCAAAAGATGTTACAATTCAATTAGAATTTGCAGAGAAACAAAAACGAAATGAGCTTTTTCAGACTACGATAATTGAGTTATCTAATAAATTCATGAATTATCCTTTTTCAAGTAATGATAGAGTCGATTTGATTTTGGAGGAAATTGGAAAATATGTCGGATGTCTGCAGGTATTACTTTATGAAATAGACGCAACTCTATTACATTTCAAAGAAGTCAATGTCTGGACATCATCCGAAGTCCTTGAAAAACATACAAATCTTTCAATTCTTGATACTTTTAAAGTTTCTGAAATTGAGCATCTTGTTCCGAAGGCATTGGAAGAGGATTTATTGTTTATTGAGGATATCCAAACGTTTAATTTCAATATAGAACTTTTAAAGAGTCTTCAGCTTTTAGAAATCGAGAATGTCCTTATCCTTCCTATTAAAAAAGATAAAGAACTCGTAGGTTTTCTTTGTATGCTATCCGATGAGAAAAGGGTATATGAGACAGATGAGATTGCATTACTGCGCTTGACGAAAGATTTAATTCAAAATGTCAAAAGTAGACATCAAATTGAGTATCAACTCCGAACCAGTGAACAAGAGTATCACAATATCTTTGATAGTATGACAGATGGAGTGGTCTATCTCAATAAAAATGCTGAGATCCTGAAAGCTAATCAAAGTGCATTTAGGTTTTTTGGATTAGAAAAAGAAGGTATAAAAAATTGGGCTGAGCTTATCTCGAATGTTAATATAGTAGATGAAATGTTTCAATTACTTGATTTTAACGAACTGCCAATAATACAAGCAGTCATTAAAAAACAAGAAATTCGAGGTAAAGTAGTTGGATTACAAGATAAAGAAAGTTTAGAAATTACATGGATAAGTATATCTACACAAATTGAATATTTAACCCATGACAGGGATGATTATCGGATATTTGCTACCTTGACCGATATTTCTGAGCGAAAAGAATTTATTGATACGCTTAGCGAGAGTGAGTATAAATACCGAAGACTTACGGAAAATCTACAAGATGTCATATTTAGATATGACCTTTTACCAGAAAGAAAATTTTCTTATATAAGCCCATCAGTAACTGCAATCACAGGCTACACTCCCAAAGAGCACTACGATGATCCTGAACTCGGTCTAAAAATTGTCCACGAAGAAGATAAACCCATTATTCAATCATTGATTGATGGAAAGATCAATTTAAAAACTCCAGTGACTGTTCGCTGGAAAAGAAAAGATGGACGAATTATTTGGGTTGAGCAAAGAAATGTTCCCATTAGAGATAGTGAAGGAAATCTCATCGCTATAGAAGGTATCCGTCGTGATGTCACTGAGATAAAGTTAATGATAGATAAACTGAACTATTCAAATAAACTCCAAGAGATGTTAATGCATATCTTCTTAACATTTATCAATATTTCATTGGATACTGTTGAAGAGAGGATTAATGAGTCATTAGCTAAAGTCGGAGATTTTATGATGGCTGAATACCTATTTGTTATTTTTTATGATACTAAAAATGGCACCTATCAAAAGCAATATAACTGGAGCAAAGCAGGCGCTTCTGGTAATTACAATATTGGGGAATATGGAACTATAAGCGAAATAGAACCCTATTTTCAGAAGCACCAGATTGGTGAATCATATTTAACCGATTACCATAACCTAAATATCTTTACGGTTCCAATCTATGCAGAACAGTCCTGTATTGGTTTTGTGGGACTTGCATCTTCTAAAAATACCTATCGAACTAAAGATTTCGATTATCAAATACTTACCTTGATAGGTGAAATGTTAAAGAATATTACAAGAAGGCAAATTGATCTAAATACAATAAAAGAGGGACGACTATTATTGGAAAGTTTGATTGAAAACAGCGGGTCTGTCATCTACGTCAAGGATTTGGATGGTAAATACTTAAATGTCAATCGCCATTGGGAAGTGTTTACAGGGAAAAGTAAAGAAAGAGTATTAGGATGTACTGATTTTGATATTTTTCCTCAAGAGCTAGCTGAATCTTTTTCGAAAACGGACAATCAAGTTATCGAGCTTGGAAGAACAATCAAATTTGAGGATATAATCACTGAAGGTGGTTCGCAGAAGATTTATTTGACGGTTAAATTTCCTTTCACAAATGCAGAAAATCAAATAATTGGTATCGGTGGCAAAAGTACTGAGATAACACATTTAAAGTTAACAGAACAGGCTCTTAAAGATAGTGAGGCGAATTTGAAAGCAATACTTGATAGCTCCTCTGAAAGTATTTGGTCATTAAATAAAAACTACGAAATAGTTTATGCCAACGAAATTGTTCGTAGAGATTTCCTTCATTCATTTGGATTTCCATTAGAAAAAGGAACTAAAATATTGGATTGCTTGCCAGAAAACTTTAGAAATCTATGGCAAGATAGGTATGACCAAGTTTTACAAAACAAGGTATTACACTTCAAGGACACGGTTCCCACTATTGATAGAACCTTCTACTTAGAAATCTCCATGAATCCAATTATAGTTAATGGAGAAGTTGTAGGTGTTGCTGTATTTAGTAAAAACATTACAAAGGAAAAATTTGCTCAAAATGAGATCTCTAAGTTTAGCTATATTTTTGAAAACTTGTTAAATGAAATTTTCATTTTTGATGCTAATACATTAAAGTTTGTTGATGTCAATCAAGCAGCCCAATCTAACATTGGCTATACATTAGAAGAGCTAAGAAATCTTACTCCAATTGACTTAAAACCGTTAATAAGTTATGAGCAGTTTCTTAATTTGGTAGAGCCCTTGAAAAAACATCAGAAAGATAAACTTATCTTTGAAACAATACACTTAAGAAAAAATAGAACTAAATACGATGTAGAAGTTCATTTGCAATATATCGAAATCGATGGTAGTTCACTCTTTATCGCCATAATTGTAGATATCACTGAGCGAAAAAATACGGAGAGAGCGTTATTGGAGAGTGAAAATCGATTTAGAAGTATCTTTGAAGAAAGTGCTTCGATAATGTATTTGATTAACCCAGATAACGGACAATTCATTGACGCTAATGATGCCTGCGTTCAGTTCTATGGGTGGTCGAAAGACGACTTCCTAAAGCTCAACATCCTAGATGTAAATATTTCACAGGATGATGTTACACGTAAATTCGAAATATTGAGTAGATTAGGTCGCCAAAAATTTGAGGTACAACATCGAACAGCTAATGGTCAAATATTTGACATGGAGGTATATTGTTGTATGTTAAATGTCAATGGACAAAACCTAATATTTGAGATTGCACACAATATAACAGAACGGAATAAATATTTTAAGGCTGTCGAAATTCAAAATAAATCGTTAAAAGAAATTGCTTGGATACAATCTCATGTAGTAAGAGCACCGCTTTCTCGACTTATGGGATTGGCCATGTTGGTTCAAAGCGGTTTTGAAAATACAACAGAACTAAACGAGTGTCTTGAGCACATTGTAACTTCTGCTTTTGAGATAGATCAAATAATCAAGGACATTACTCAAAAAACGTATATAATTCAAGATTTGGAGCGAAATACCACTCCAAATTTTAACACTATTTCTACTAAGTTACATTTTTCAATAGTTGATGATGATAATGCTATTCAACTTCTTCATAAATTGCTATTGAAGAAAGCTGAAATCACCCCATCACCTAATCAATTTTTGAATGGAAAAGGCATTGTGGAATACATATCAGCAAATAGCCAGTCGGAGGATATTCATATTATCTTTTTGGACTTAAATATGCCTGAGTTGGATGGATGGGGTGTTTTAGATTACATCACAAATAAAAACTTATCCTGTAAAATATACGTAATTATCGTATCATCCTCTATTGATGAGAGTGACCGACTCAGAGCTAAAGTATATCCATGCGTAATAGATTTTATCCATAAACCTATTAGCATTCATAAACTGAATGAGATTAAGTCCTCTTCTCAATTGAAAATATATTTTGAAGATTAGACAATGGTTTGTGTTAGGTTATTAACTTTTTAATTTACGTATCTTTAGTAAAACAATTACGCCCGCCATTTCTGAATTGGTGGGCGTTTTATTTATCCATAGTATTTAGAAAAGAGCCATATTTTAAGATATTTACTCACTCAAGGATTTGGAACAGTTTGTAAAATTTAAGTACAACTGGGCTTTAAGAGAATGAATAATTATCGTATCAATTTTGTAAAAAACATATTCTATTTTTTATTTTTAGCTACATTATTTAACTTTATTTGTATTTTTATTGTTATTGACTTAAAAATGTAGCCATAAAAATGAAGCATCCCTTACTGCCAAAGAAAATCCAGATTTTTACGATTTGTAATGAAAACGCCAAATCCTTAAGTGTTCCTTTTTTTAACTCTGTAATAAGTGCAGGGTTTCCATCTCCAGCAGCTGATTATGTTGAACTGGAATTAGATTTTAACTCATTATTGGTTGAAAACCCCTCCAGTACTTTTTGTGTGCGAGTACTGGGTGATTCTATGCGAGATGCCAATATATTATCAGGAGATATTCTGGTTGTAGACAGGTCAATTTACGCAAAATCTAATTCGATCATTGTTGCAATATTAAATGGTGATTTTTTAGTAAAACGATTAGTAATTGAAGGAAATAAATACTCCTTAGTTCCTGAAAATAATAAGTATAGAACTATTCAGGTCAATACGAGTGATGATTTTGAAATTTGGGGTATTGTAACCTATGTTATTCACCGAACACGATGATAGCACTTGTTGACTGTAATAACTTTTACGTTTCATGCGAACGGTTATTTGCTCCTGAACTACGAAATAAACCTGTCGTCGTGTTAAGTAACAACGATGGTTGTGTGATTGCACGCTCAGATGAGGCTAAAGAAATGGGCATCAAGATGGGAATACCTGTATTCGAGATAAAAAGTTTGGTTCAAAGTGGAAAACTTCAGGTCTTTAGTAGTAATTACGTTTTGTATGGAGATATATCAAACAGAGTCGTTCAAATATTATCTCAATTTTCAAACGAAATTGAGGTTTACTCAATTGATGAATCATTCATCAATCTAAGGGGAATAACCGATTTACCAAGCTATGCTTCTCAAATTCGTACTAAGATCAAACAGTGTACGGGGATTCCTACCTGTGTGGGTGTCGCCTCAACAAAGACTCTCGCTAAAATTGCAAATCGGTATGCCAAAAAACATCATAAAGAAATGGGTGTGTGGATTTTGGATACCCCAGAGAAAATAGAACAAGCGTTGAAAGCTACATCCATCGAAGATGTTTGGGGCATTGGCAGGCGCTATGCGAAATTACTAGAGGCACATCATATACACACAGCATTTGATTTTATACAAGCAAATGAGCATTGGGTAAGGGCTAAGATGACAATCGTAGGACAACGACTCTTGTACGAACTTAGAGGGATTTCATGCTTGAGTATGGAATTAATCAATGAGCCAAAGAAGAATATTTGTACATCCCGAAGCTTTGGGACTATGCTCACACAGTATAATCCTCTCTCAGAGGCTGTATCTAATTTTGCGGCAGCCTGTGCATTTAAGCTTCGAAAGCAAAAAAGTGTAGCCAATTATGTACAAGTATTTGTTACCACAAATCCTTTCGCAAAAAATGAAAAGCAATACTTTAACTCTGTCACAATTACACTTCCTGTGGCAGATAGTGATTCGAGAGTAATCATAAAGAATGCTTTGCTAGGCTTTTCAAAGATTTATAAAGAGGGATACAAATATAAAAAAGCTGGAATTATCGTGTCTGGAATTATACCAGAAGACCAATACCAGTTAGCTCTATTTGCACATCCTGACAGTAAGACCAAAAAGCTAATGGCGGTTTTAGACTCTATTAATCATTCAAATGGTAAAAATAAGTTGAGACTTGCAGCCCAAGGTTTTGATAGGACTTGGAAACTTAAGAATGAAAGATTATCTCAAAAATACACGACTCGATTTGATGAGTTATTGATAATCAAGATATAAATTAAGACGCCCACCAATTCACAATTGGTGGGCGTTTGCATATTAGTAGTATTTAGAAGAGAGCTTTGTTTTACGACATTGACACGTTCCAAGCCTTGGCACAGTCTGCGAATGTGACGTATGCACAACCTGTTGCCTTTTTTACCTGTCTGATTTTCTTTGCCGAATATTCCTTTGTCCAGCCCATCAATTGAGCGATGCTTGCAGAATTAACTATTGTAGAAGCTCCCATAATAAATCCAATGTTTTCGTTTTAGGTTTTCATACAAATTTACTAAAAATCACTTGTGCAAAAAAGAGATAAAAACGGATATATGCGGACAAAATCAACTGTGCTCGCATGAAAACATCATGTTTTCGTCAATAGCCTACTAATTTCATGATGAAAACACCGATGAAAACAAACGAAAACATCGGTCTTGATTCATGAAAACATTGAAAACATGGCTGAAAACATTGCACGTACCGTCCAGATTGGAGCAAGAGTAAGACCTGAAATTGCTGACTGGTTAAGAAGCTCTCAAAACGTTAGTGATTTCCTTAATGAGATTCTTGAAAACACTTTTGCTGGCAATACCCCTAAGCATGAAAACGCTGTTTTCATACACCTCACAACTGAACAGCTTCGTGAACTTGATACCCTACTCGAAGAAAATCCAGAGCTAAAAACCCATGAAAACATTCTTCAATCTGCCTTGGCTCATTATGTTTTCAACGGTCTAACGTTTGGCTTAAACGAAAACGATGAACGCCTACTCACACCTGAACGAGAAGTTGAAATCAGAGCGCAGTTCCAAACCTTATTGGATGAAAACATCAATCCTCTAAAGGATGAAATCATTCAATTGAAGTTTGAAAACAAACGATTATTGGACGAAAACAATGTTTTCAGAAATCATGAAAACATCAGCACCGAGTTTGAAAACATTGAAAACAACGCTGTTTTCATTCAGCTTCAAAGTGAAAACATTGCATTGCAGAATGAAAACAAACGTCTGCTAAACGAAAACAATGTTTTCAAGAATCATGAAAACATCAGCACTGAGCCTGAAAACATTGAAAACAACCCTGTTTTCATTCTGCTTCAAAGTGAAAACATTGCTTTACA
The DNA here is from genome assembly GCF_009905545.1 of Cellulophaga sp. BC115SP. Classification (GTDB taxonomy): domain Bacteria; phylum Bacteroidota; class Bacteroidia; order Cytophagales; family Spirosomataceae; genus Flectobacillus; species Flectobacillus rivi. The sequence continues at coordinate 12,621 of NZ_JAAALB010000067.1, forward strand.
GGATGAAAACAAACGACTGCTAGACGAAAACAATGTTTTCAAGAATCATGAAAACATCAGCACCGAGTTTGAAAACATTGAAAACAATCCTGTTTTCATTCAGCTTCAAAGTGAAAACATTGCTTTACTGGATGAAAACAAACGATTGCTGAACGAAAACAATGTTTTCAAGAATCATGAAAACATCAGCATTGAGCCTGAAAACATTGAAAACAATCCTGTTTTCATTCAGCTACAAAACGAAAACAAAGCCCTTCAGCTTGAAAACACCCGTTTGCGTGATGAAAACAACGAAAACACTATGTTGGATAAGTTTAAAACTTTTAAACTCGCCAACGATGCTGGTCTGAATAACTTGATTTCAGAGGCAGTTCGATTCTCTGAAAAGAAGGCTTTTGTTCGTGTTGGCGCTGGAGTATGGAAAAACCACTATATCAAGGGCTTTGAAGAAATCACTCAACCATGAAACAAATACTCGCTACACTCACCCTAGACCTCAACGGACAAATTGTAAGCTATCATAGTCACGGGGAAATGACACTTGAAGAGTTTCAAGCATTTTCGGAAGAGGCTCTGGCTTTACTTTCCAAGAAAAAAACTTATGATGCTGCCGTTATCAACAACGAACTCAAACTTGATATGATTGGAAAATACATGACCGCAATGGGATGCTTTCGAGCCGATGGAGCGATTGATTTTGAACCCGCTTTTCGTCCTGTTTTCGAAAAACTCATCATCGAATGGGAAGAACGAAAAACCTTGATGGGAAAAGTTAAAGCTCAACTAAAGGCAGGTAAAAAGAAAGTAGCGTCCTTCTTTGTCAACCTTGGTTTAAAATACGCAGGTAAAGGTCTAGCAAAGGGAGTTCAATACGTAAAAAAGTAGCACCATGATTTTTTCAGAAAAACTAAAATTAATCACAGAGGGTGCTGAAATAGGCAATTCCATCCTCACGGGGATGAGTTCACCACCCGAACGAGTGGAAGAGCCACCAGCACCCAAACAATTGGAAGGGTTATTTGATAATCCTTTCAAACCTCAAGTTGTTGCCCAACAGGTCGTCACACCTCAATATGTGCCCAACATCGACCAAGTGATTTTAGAAGGGAATGCAGAACTAGAGACCGAGCTGATTTTCTCCTACGTAAAAACGGGTACGGGCGTGCTACGAAATATCGTGGCAGAGATGTCAACCGAAAATGGCGATGAAAAGCTGGTCGAAGATTTTGAAGCGAATATCATCCCATTAAGCGACGAAGTCAAGGCAGCTCAGAAACGAGTGGAGCAAAAGAAGAAAATCCAACAAGATGAAGGATTAGAAGATACCGAATCTATCCGAAAGTTCGTCAAGTTGGTGATTCTGGAAGACTTGAAGAAAAAGGCACGTGAAGGCAGATATAGGCTCCCAAGTAAATCTGCCATGATTTACGATTTGGTGGTACTCATGGGTTCGAATATCATTGCTCATAATCCTCAGGCACTCTCCAATTTTACCGTAAAAGTATTCAAGAAAATCAAAGCAAAAATCACCTAGATATGAATCCCAAAGGAAACGTTTGGGGCTTCTTTGGTACACGAAACACGGGAAAGACCTACGAAGCCTTACAACTCTCACTCGATTTTCGAGTCGGAGCCTTCAAAAATAACCCTAAAAGAATCATTGTCTTTGACCATTCGAATAACTCCAGCTACAAGGAAATCACTAAGAAAGTAACCTTCGAAGATTTGGAGCGACCGATGCCCAAAAATGCAGTGGTCAAGCTTCAATCGGATGACTATGACAAGTTTTCGTACTACTGTAGCAACTATGTCAAAAATGCGGTGGTCATCTATGACGATGCAGGCTCATTCTTTGGCTCAGGAGCGATGACAAAAGCACAAAAGCAGCTTTTGAAAACACCGAAAAATAACGGACTAGAGCTACTACTTCAATTCCACTATTTCGGAGGTACGGAGGTTTCCCCTGACCTATTGAAAATGATGAATATGCTCGTTTTAAAGGAAACAAGTGATGATTTCAATGACCTACCCACGAAGGTTCAACCCAGAAAAGAGATTGCCTATTTGATGTATGACATTGCAGTCCAAAACACAGAGCTTCCTGAAAACAAGAAGTGGACAACCAGATACTTTGACAAAGAGGAATACCGTGTAGGTGTCAGAAATACTGAACAAATGGAATGGATTGACGGGAAAAAGTACTTTCCTTTTGCACAACAAAAATTAGAATTTAACCCCAAATAGCACCTATGTTAGATTTTGAAGATGAATCAGAGAATGCCAACTATGGATTAATAGCCAAGTTGTTTTTGCTCATTTGCGCCATCGTCGGCATGGTAATATTGGGAATGAGCTTGTTGATGAGAAGAAGGACTGAAAAGGACACAGCACTCAACGTCAAAGAGGTTGAAGAACCCACCGAAAGCCAGAATACCACTATACTGCCTGTAAAGCTAGATAAATCAGAATTAAATGAGCTGATAACTGAGCATTTTGAATTGGACGAACCTGAGTCTACTATCGGTTTCCAGCAAGCTAATGACGAATCTACCAAGCTACGACAACAGTTTGAAGACACCATCAAGATTGATTCTGTGATTTTGTATGAATTACTTCAAAAACACTTTGACAAGCCATTTAAGGCACTTTACAATAATGAAGTAACGGAGCTTGTGCAAATTATCAACCACGACAAGAAGATTTATGATAGCCTAGATATTGACTCGCAGTTCGCAATTCTCAACTGGAAAACCTTAGAAAATGATGACCCTTCGTGACACCTTAGACCTAGTATTCTTATGCGTAATTTTCTTTGTCGGGTTTCAGACCCACCGCAAAAAAGTCAAGCAACAAAAGCTTCTGCTAGAGACAGAGGTACGTAGCTTTAGAAATATGGTAATGATGCAAACCACCTTTTTGAAGTTTCAATACTGTCTGGCTATCCAAGCAAGAAGGGACGTTTTACCACCAATCGACTATTTTAGAGAACTACCAGACTTTCACACTATGCTCAAGAGAAACGAAACTCCAGAACTGGAACAGTATTTCTCAGAGCAAGAAATCAAAGACTTTTTACAACCTCTTTAAACCATGTTTACACTAAACCTATTACTCATTCTTTTGGTGGTCTTTTGTCTAGGAGCAATAGTAAGAAACCTAATCCAGAGAAAAGACCGCTATTCACGAACCTACCAAACTCAAACTATGCAAGCACCACAAATGCAAGACATGATGCAAGCCTTTTGCGACAAGCAACAATTATCCCTCAATCCAGAACTACAATTAGGTAGAGGGATTACTAGAAAAGAAGTTAAAGAATTACCCATTGGATTCACACCAATCTTAAAATCAAGATAAGATGAAAATCTATCCACCTTCAACACTAACCGATATTTGCAAAGAGCTAAATATTACCACAGGACAAGGCAAAAACCTTAGAGCTGATGTGAAGTATCTTCTTTCGTGTTTGAAGGTGGATGCTCATAAAGACAACCTAAAATCCTTGGGCTTTGACCCAGAAAATCCTGCTTTACGCACAAAACTGCCTTATCCTGCTATAGACTATATCTATAAATCGGTATTTAGAGTCCACTAATTTATACACATTTGAAAACTTCATCTTTGTTCGAAAATCCCACCAAACACGACCGTATCATCCATGAAAACCCCAATGTACAACAGCTTGCCAGCTTAATTGCTGGTCAATACATTTACCAAGCCAAAGTACAAACTAAAGCTTTTGCCAAAAGATTCAAGTCCCAATCGCATCAAGATTCTATCAAAGCTCTTTATGACTTTTGCCGAAAAGAATTCCTTTACAAATACGATGGTTATCCAGACTCAGCGGAAATCATTCGTTTGCCTAACGCCTCATGGGCTGATCGATATACAGGAATAGACTGTGAGGACTTTGTGATTTTGTTAGGTGGAACACTACTAAATTTAGGGATTCCATTTAAGGTGCGTCTCGCCACGTATACATCACAGAGTACATCTCATATTTATCTGGTTGTTTTGCTGGATAAACCTCTTATCCTTGACCCATGCAATCCTGTTTTCAATTCAGAGGCAGCTGGTATCTTTACCGATTTTGAAGTTAAGGAAGGTATCCAGAGTATAGGCAAACTGTTTATTGACAATTCGCTTCAATATGTACAAGCCATTGAGGAAAGACTCAAAGAAGGTCAGAAGGACAATAAAGTTACTTCCCAAAAACTAGCTAGCCAATTTGGTATCACCAACCAATCAGAGGTTAAAGAACTTACCGAATTAGCCATTGTTCGCACGGCAAGGGAATATGCTCATGCCAATACCAGCATTTTAGAGCGATACTTGAGCATTGTTAATTTGTACAAAAATCAAGTTCGGCTCAATCACCGCACCTCTGAAAGTGTTATGCTCCAGCAATACTCTACTCCAGCACCCATTGCCTTTTTGATGGGGATTTGGTGCGGGATTGATGACCCAAGCAAACAAGGTTTTGAGCCAAGTGCAGGAAACGGACTTTTGACCATTGCCGCAGAACCTAGACAGTTTATCGTTAATGAAATCTCTGAGCTACGGTATAAGAATCTCTTGACACAAGGCTTTAAGTTAGTAACGAAGAAGGATGCTTCCTTAAAGATGCCTGAGTATCAACGTAGCTTTGATGCCGTTATCTCCAATCCTCCCTTTGGTTTGCTTCCACAACGAGTAAATGTAGGTCCTATCAGAGTGCATAAACTTGACCATTTGATGGCATTGTATGCACTCGAAACCATGAAGCCAGCAGGTAAAGCAGCTTTTATTCTTGGTGGGCATACTCATTACAATGCTCAGGGATTGATTGCTGGTCGAAATCGTGGGAATCATGCTGTGGGCGACCGTTTCTTTTTTAACTACTTACATCATTACTACAATGTGGTCGATGTGATAAGTATCGATGGAGAACTTTACGCTCGCCAAGGAACACAATTTGATGTGCGTGTGGTCTTAGTAGATGGTGTTAAAAAAGAACCTTCGGGTTTTGCTCCAATGGCAGAAGAAGTCAATCAAACGGTGGTTGATACTTTCGAAGCGCTTTATGAAAGGTTTATGACTACCTATCAGAAAGCCGAAAAGAAGCCCCATGAACTACTCAAAATCAAATTACAATTACTCAAGCTTAAAGCACTGGCATTAGCCATTTGATAGCAAAAAACTACACACTGTTGTGTGTCGATACCCTGCTCAGGCGAAAGCTCTTAATAATTTGATAGCAAAATCCGCTTTTCTCCTGGTCTTTTTCCAGCTGCAGACGCTCATTTTGCTATCAAAATAAACACCTCTACCATGATTAAACTATTCAAGCCCAAAAAGAAGAAGATGGAAGGACTAGGCGAAATGTATCGTCCCGCTTCCAAAATGAAGTCTCTTTCCGTTGAAACACCTGATTCTATGTTTTTTGAGGGACAAATTGCCCTTTCTAAACTCAAAGAATACCTGCGAAACGAGTATGGCGACGAAATGACGGTTGATGAATACGTCAAGATGCACCTACGCTACAAATCACTCGATGAGCTTTCGAACGCACTGGCAGCCGAGCAGGTAGATTCAGTAGCATTGGCTATCTATCAAGTCGAAAAAGGAAAAGGAATCATTATCGCCCACCAAACAGGAATTGGAAAAGGACGTATCAATGCGGCCATGATTCGTTATGCCTACCACAAAGGAAGGAAGCCCATTGTTATCACAGAAAAGCCCTCTTTGTTTACTGACCTTTACCGTGACCTTATGGGGGTTGGTATGGAAGATGGTTCCCAAAAACTAGAAATAGCCATTGGTCAAGTCGAACAGAAAATCAAGTATGATTCGTGGGAGGAATTAAGTGATGAAGAGAAAAGCAGCTACGACAATAATCCTGAAAACTACGAAGCTTTTAAAGAGCAGAATCCTACCAAAAGCGTGTTTAAATACAAACGAAACACGACTGACTATGACTTGTCAAAGGGTAAACATATCAGACCCTTTATCGTCAATACGAGGGATGCCGATTCGCATATCAAGGATGATTTAGGGAATATCATTTACAAAGCTCCTGAAAAATTAGAACAAGATGGCGTCATTGACTCAGGTGTTTTACCCGATGAATATGATTTTATTTTAGCGACCTACTCACAAGTAGCTACAGGTAATAAAGTTATCTGGAATGGTGGTAAAAAGAACGTTATCAAGGGTAAAAAGGCTAAATTCCTATATGAACAAGCAAAAGGCAATATCTTGATTTTGGATGAATCGCATAATGCTTCAGGGGGAAGTTCCTCGACGGGTATCATCATGCGAGATATTGTCCGTGAATCCAAAGGGACAATCTTTCTCTCTGCCACTTTTGCCAAACGTAGTGAAAATATGGCTTTGTATGGTCTAAAAACAGACCTCAGTGAAGCTAATATGTCCTCTGAGCAAATGGCTAATGCTGTCGAAATGGGTGGTGTAGCTTTGCAAGAAATCATCTCAGCGAACTTGGTAAGTGAAGGACAACTCATTCGACACGAAAGAGGCATGGCAAACACGGGTGCGATTGTCAACTGGATTGTACTGGATAAAACCGCTACCACTTTTGGCATGAAGGATTATTCCACCTTGCACCGAAAGATTTGTGATAACATCACTGACATCATGCAAATGATTGTAGCTTTCCAGCGAAACTATGTCAAAGGCACGGTAGAAAACATGAATCAAACTTTGCGTGACGAACAAGGTGAAGTGGCTTTGGCGAGTGGAACGGCTGATTTAGGGGTACGCAATGCCCCATACTTTTCTAAAGTCTTCCAAATCGTCTCACAAATGCTTTTGGCAATCAAAGCTGATGCGGTAGCGGATAGAGCCATTCAACGACTCAAAGAGGGCAAAAAGCCTGTGATTGCCTTTGCTAACACAATGGAAGCTTTTGTTAAGGAACTCGACATTGATTCAACGGGCAAAGTAAATACCGACTTCTCACAAGTATTAACCAGAGGTTTGGAAGGTGTACTGAGAATCCAAATCAATGATGGTTGGGGTAAAAGGCATTTTGAGAAAATCGAATTGGATACCTTAGGAAGCAATGCCGTTTTTGAATACAACTACATCTTGAGTAGAATCAAGACGATTCAAACTGGTGTGATGATCTCACCGATTGATTATGTCAAACAACGCATTGAAGCTGAGGGGTACAAAGTTGGTGAGGTGACTGGTCGCAACTTGGAGGTTATCTATGAATACTTACCCAAAGGACTAGGGAGAATGAGTGCAGCGGTCACGACAGGTCGAGTGCAGACTAGGCGTAAAGAAAATGCGGCTGATACTTTTCAGAAGTTTCAGGACAATCAAATTGACTGCTTGATGATTAATCAAAGTGGTTCAACAGGAAAATCAGCTCATGCCATTCCTACCAAGAAAGTACCTGCCAATGAGGTAAAACAACGAGTGATGATTGTTTGGCAACCAGAGCTTGACATTAACACCGAGATTCAAAAGCGTGGTCGTATCAACCGAACGGGTCAAATTTTGCCTCCGATTTATGACTATCTCAGTTCTGACATTCCTGCTGAAAAGCGCTTAGTGATGATGCTCAAATCAAAGCTTAAATCATTGGATGCCAATACCACTTCATCCCAAAAGACTTCAAAAGACCTGATTCAGTCTGAGGACTTTTTGAATAAGTATGGAGACATCGTCATGAAAACCTTGATTGAGGATGATAAAAATGAGGATTTGGAAAAGAGTTATTACACTCGTTTAGACCTTCAACGCTATTTTTATGATGCTCAAAAGGGTGAAGAGGAAGAGCAGACGAATGCCAAGTCTGAAAAGTATATTGAAAATTTAGCCAAAAGTGTGTCTGGTCGAGTTGCCTTACTCAATACCAAGGAACAAGAAAAGTTCTATGCGGATATGGTCAAAAAGTATCAAGCCTTCGTGGAGCTAAAGATTGCCTTGGATGAGTATGACCTTGAAGTCGAAACGATGGACTTAAAGGCAGCTAGTATCGAAGAACCCAATATCGCAGTACTAGGGAAAAGCTTCACGGATTCACCTTTTTCGGGACCTACATACGTGGGATTATATGAAATCAACAACCTACGAAAGCCCTACACGGTCACAACCTTACAAGAAGAACTTAAAAAGCGTGAAAAGGTACAAAGAAACGATACCAAGGAATTGGTACTTAACCTGCTTGAGCAACAAACCCAATCTAGAATCACCAGAGCACAAACCGACTATGAGAAAGACAAAGAAATGACAATTTCATGGTTTGAGGCACTCAAAAATAAGACTGAGGAACAACAGCAAAAGCTACAAACCAAGCTTCAAGAACTCATCGAAGAGCGAGAAGAAGCCATAGCCTATCATAGTTCTGGCAAGGAAGGAAACAAACGAGCCTATGCAGAACTACTTGACTTTTTCAAACTAGGAAGGCTTTTGTATGTACCACAATCCGACAATAGCTACGTCACAGGGGTTTGTTTGGGTATCAAGCCTTACGAAGATGGTCAAATACAATTGAATACTTTTGAAATTGATATAGCCGTCTCCAATGGGGTCAAAAAGCAAACCTTTGGTATCACAGGAAACGATTTTGGCAAGCTCTCAGGAATCATGAGTCAATCAAAGTTTTTGTCCAATGATAATGTATTAGAACAATGGCAACGAGCGATTACCTCACAATCCAAAGACCGTGTTTCTGCTTTAATTGTCACAGGAAATATTCTACAAGCCTATACCAACGATAAGTTTGCTAAAGGACGTTTGATTGATTTTACGATGCAAGATGGCAGTGTCAAGAAAGGACTATTACTTCCCAGCTCTTATATGAGAGAATCAAATTGGAAAAGTAATACTGCCAATGTTATTGCTCCACTAACAGTAGCAGTACCCATCATTCGAAGCAAAGGGCAGGTATCAACCAGTATAGGTACTACCTTTTTTAGACAAAATGGCAAGTTTAGAATGATTACTGCACTATCCAAAAGTAAAGGAGGCGATGTTTACACGGATACAGAACTACTCAAATACGTAGATGGAGGTAACTTCAATTCGGTATCAAGTACGATGGTGGGTATTGTAGATGATTCAAACCTTGAGGCGGTTTGTAGGATTCTGACCGAGCGATTTGGAGCGTCAGTTAACCTAAGTGCTACTGACTTTAAAATGATTCAAGATTCTGTAAATGCTCAGATGCAACAACAGAATGCCAACGATGCAGCTGACAAACAAAAGTCCATACGCTTGATTAAAATCAAGCTTCAATTACTCAAACTCAAGGCACAAGCATTAAACTTAAACTAAACCTAATCAACCATGAAAATAACCGTTAGCAATTACGCTTCAAAGCGCTCAGAGCTTTTAGAAAACTCTAACAAGAAACTCGTCGAAATCGTAGAAGGACTTACAACAGATGCCGTAGGGGTCTATGGGCTTGACCCTGAAATTGACGAATCTATTGATGTAATATTGGAACAAATCAATAAAGCGCTTGATGCTCAAGCCAAACCCAAAGAGTTATCCAAAATTGGCGTTTACTCCATTCCAAAGAGTGAACCCGAAAAGCCCAGTCCCAAAGAGGTAAAGAAAATATCAAAAGCAAAATCCCTTTTAGGTATCTCCAAAGACAATAAGGAGAAAGGAAAAGCCTTTGCTAATTCAAAGCAAAAAAAGGCTGCTCCAAAACCTGAACCCAAAAGCAAACCTTCTTCTGTAAAGAAGCTTTTTAAAGGAACGCTTGATGAAGGAGATATTGTAAAGGACCAGGAGTTAGATAAAACCTTAAAGGTTAAAAGCGTTAACGGAAACCAATATGAAGGTGTACTTTTGGTCGATGATACCAAAGAAGCTGTGGTAATAAAGCCCGTACAAAAAGTAAAAGCCAAAGAGATACACCTCAAAAGTCCTTTTGAAGAAGGGCAATTAGTGAAAAGAGGTAAGCTTTTGTTTCTAGTCACAAATGCAAAGCCAAATACCGTTTCATTAGAGGAAATAGATGGAAAGATTCTTAAAAACCAATCCATTGAAGGCTTTAAACCTGCTCCAATTGCTTTGCTGGATGAAAGAATCGGTAAAACCAAAGCAAGTATTCATGAGCTTGAAAAGAAGATAGAAACCGAGTCAGAAGCGCTAAGAAAGCTTTACAAAATCAGTTCCACCACCTTGCAGGAAATTAGAGGCATGGGACGCTTAGGAACGGATGCCGAAACCAAGTTCAAGGAAGCTCAGGCGCTCACGTATCAGAAAATGGTGTTGACCTCCATTCACAAAAAAGACATGAGAGCATTGAAGCTGATTGCCAAAAAGTCCAATATCGAATGGGAGTCCTTGGGTAAAATGCCTAAACGCAAGAAGTTCTTAGGCTTGTTTTAGACTTGACTTGTGTGGTAGTAGGCACGAATAGTCCTTACTACCACCATATTACCTCCAACGCCCTAAAAAGCCATCGTAACTTTGTAGCTGCAAACAAGGAAAAATCAACCTAGCAACAAAACCTATTTATCATGTCAAACATTATTGATTTAAACCCTAGTCAGGAAAGTACACCGCCATCTAAGAGTGTGAAGTACAACCTCAAAAACGGTGACAAAGATGTCAAAGTCTGCCTCATGCCTGGTCTTCGCCTAGGCAATATTTTGAGTGGTCGCTACGTAACCGATGGGACTTTCAAAGCGGTCGATAACGACACCGAAATCACGGCAACACCTGAAGAGGGTATTCTTTTAGACCACGTACAGGATTTTGATTACGTGTATCCGCCAACGATTGAGAGTATTCGTGTGAAGGTAAAGTCTGAATTGAACCAGCTCGCTCAAATGAGCAAAAAACTAGAGGTGAATACCACTTCTCGAAAAGGTGAAACCACTACCCGTGAGATTGAAGCCAAACATGAAGGGGGTGATTCCTTCATCTATCATGTCAACGAGCACATCACTTTGAACAAGCATATTATTTTGCCGCTACTTGAATCTATTTCAGTAGATGTTGAAGTAAACTATGCTGAGTAAGGCTTAGTGCTCTTTGTTTCGTTTTAGGTTCTCATATTATCTCTATTCAACATGAATTTCGCAAAACAGTATCAAAACA
>NZ_JAAALB010000068.1 GCF_009905545.1 Cellulophaga sp. BC115SP
CTTTTTGTATTAAGACAAAAAGTAAGACTAAGAATTAATCAATAAAATATGTTTTTTGAAAAGTTTAAACAGCTTCAATATCATGAATATATTTTTTGCCCACTAACTTAAGTATTCTTTCAAAATAATAACTAATCCGTTGAAAGTGTAAGGTATGGAGAATTAAAGCTTTAAATTAAAATTCATCATTAGGACTGTAGGAAGGATTTCCAATAATTGCAGATTTGAGATTAGTATTGTACGAAGGTTGAGTTTTATCATTGAAATAGAATTGGTGTAGTGGTAACTCTTGCAGTTACCACACTCCAAATGGCAACCGCAAGGGTTGCCGCTACACCTCAAAAAACTATGAATGGGAACTCTTTTGAACAAAATATAAACCTTCGTACAATCCTAATTTGGGATTTCTGATTTAGGAAATAAAGTAAAATACCTAAACTTTTGCAAAATATAACTTAAAAAGTAGATTACAGTTCCGAAATCCAACATCCGATATCCGAAATAGACAGTTTTAATTCGTCACTCATAATTCGTTACTTAGAAATCCGCCTATTCGCTTTAACTTTGTACCCAATCTTAAAACAACAAGTTATGCTACTTCATCATATTGTTTCGCCTGAATGGTGGGCTAAATTTGAAGGATTATCCCATTACGAATCCGAAACTTTAGCACAAGAAATCTTTATTCATTTTTCCACGCCTGAGCAAGTAGAAGGTACATTAAATCGCTTTTTTATAGGAGTGCCTCGTTTGATTTTACTACATATCAACCAAGACTTATTAGAAGCTGAATTAAAGTTTGAATCTGCTGGTGACCATGGCGTTTTTCCACATCTTTATGGTAAATTAAACATAAGTGCAGTGTTTAAAGTGGAAGTAATACAGCCAGATGCCAACGGTGTTTGGAAAAGATAGGACTTGTAATTTTTTTATATCGATACAGTGCTTTAATTCTCTTGATTTCATAATTTGAAATGAGGATAATTAAAGCACTTTATTTTTGTATTATCTGATTACTAATGAAATTCTAATAAATTGCGACAAACCAATAATCTACTTTTGTATCTAACCAATCAAAACGAGAATAAATTTAACCTGCTAAGAAATTGAATTTTTCAAGGAAACGAAATATTGTAAAGCTCAAAAATCATCCTTTTGGAAGGATCTTTTGGAATTATTTTGAAGAACTTTATCTTCGGACCTTATCAACTAATCAATCGCTCAGAAAACAAACATTTCAAGTCATTCCATACCTTGTAGGAGCACTTATTACAGGTACGGTGGCTTTTTTGTATAGCCGTATTTTTAGTTTGGCTGAACATTGGTCTATTTTGGTATTTGAATATTCTCCGCTAAGTGTTTTTGTGATTACTCCGCTTTCATTTGTGTTGTCTTGGTGGGTAGCACAGCGGTTTGCACCGTACACCAAAGGCAGTGGAATTCCTCAAGTAATGGCAGCTTTAGAATTAGAAAAGCCAGAAGAAAAGTCTTTTATCCGTTCTTTTGTAGGATTGAAGGTGATTTTGGTAAAGATATTTTCTAGCGCCATAAAAGTACTTGGAGGAGGCATAGTGGGTAGGGAAGGTCCAACTATTCAAATTGGGAGTTCAATTTTTCTAGAAATAAAAAGAGCTTTACCAAAATGGTGGATTAATATTTCCGAAAAAAATATGTTGATTGCAGGTGCTGCTTCAGGACTTGCCTCGGCATTTAATACTCCCTTAGGCGGCGTGATTTTTGCGATAGAAGAACTCTCAAAATTTCATATCAAATATTATAAAACACCTCTTTTTATTGCAGTCATTACCGCTGGTTTAACAGCTCAAGGGCTAGGAGGCTCATATTTATATTTGGGTACACCCAAAACAGGTTTCGAAGGATTGAAAGTAATCATAGGCATCGTGTTAGTAGGGGTGATAGGAGGTTATTTAGGAAGCAAAATGTGCGTTTTACTTTTGAAATTTATGCAGTTTTTTGGTAAGATAACATCAAATCCTAGGAAAGTACTCGTCATTATTTTATGTGGATTATGGGTAGCAACAACAATATACTTTTTGGGTTTTGAAGCAATGGGCTCTGGTAAAGAAATCATGGAGCGAGTATTATTTACCAACTATAAGTCTGTGGAATGGTATCTGCCCCTCGTAAGAATTGTCGGGCTTATGACCTCGTTTGGATTTGGAGGTGCCGGTGGCGTTTTTGCACCATCCCTAAGCACGGGAGCTACTGTAGGTGCGTATGTCTCGCAGCTTTTACATCTAACAGGAGGTAACGCCAACTTACTAATTCTGATTGGAATGACAGCATTCTTGACAGGAGTTACACGTGCGCCTTTTACAAGCGCAATCATTATTTTTGAAATGACAGATCGCCATTCAATAATTTTCTTCTTGTTAATTGGCGGGTTCTTGGCAAATATTATCGCCAATTTCGTTTCATCACATTCATTTTATGACCAATTAAAGGATTTGTATTTGAAAGATGTGAAGGAGAAAGTAGAAGTTAAGAAAGAGTAATAGGGGATGGGATTTTGGATAGAACGGCTATTCCAACGATATTTCCTAGTAATTTTGTTTCTTAAAACTTCTTGATGGCTATTTTTATAATTGACATCAAGAAGTTTCTTTTTTATCCCAGAATACCATTATTTTTCAGTATTTTCCTTGAAGTGTTGAATACCACACTAAGAAGTTTTCCTAGGACATTTAGGTAGGTATATTTTTCATGGAAGTAAAATAGCCTTTTTTCTTCTGCGCGATTCGGTCTTGAGTAATGAATTAGTAGCCTTTCTATAAATTTTAGTCTTGATTCAACAGTATCCTGGGATTTTCTGATTAATCCTAAGAATGCAATTCTCCTAAAAATTTCAGGATTGGATTTATCGTTGATAGAGGCTTTTTCCCAAAAATCTAGGTATTGTGGGTAGTCATTTTCAATAGTAGAAAGTCTATTCTGGATAATGTGTTCGGCTAAATCATGCCCTATCTTATTTATTTTAAACATTTTATAGATGGAAGCCCATTCATCATACTCATTTTTGGTAATGGTAGGATAAATTTGTTTGAATAAAATTAAATCACAGATATATTTTAGTTTAGTCCAAGCCTCCCTTCCTCCATGATGATTTAACATCATTTGATAAATCATAGGAGTTGAAGGAAGCATAATTGATTTATTATTGAAAGGCTCTAAGCTACTATTTGAAAAACAATCTTCTGCCGTTAGATTATAAACATGATAAGATTCCTGTAATGCCCAATGTAAATCAATAGATAATGTAATTCCTTGTGGAGATTCTTTAAATAGGTTTAACTCTTTCAATACAAGATTATTCACCAGGTCATCTACTGTATTTTTGTCAAAATTCCCATCTTCTGAATACATCATTTTCCAGCCATTCTGACAAAGTAATTCAATAACCATTGGAACATCTTTGGGAAGTACCAATAGATCCATATCTCTACTTTCACGAAGAAGTGTATTCGTAAATAATTTTTGCTGAAATAGTAGTCCTTTGTAAGGCAATACGCTTATTTGATTCTTATTTAGCAACGAAATTATAAATTGAAACTCAATTTGATAAAGGAGATTTTTTTTGGTCAATAATCCCAAGAATTTCTTCTGTTCGTTGGTGTAATTATTTTTAATTCCTACTTTTTGAAGTGCACTATATAGGATAGGTCGGACTCTGTGAAATTTAGCAAGATTTGCAACTCTATTCCAATCAAGTTTTTCAACAGAAGTAAGTTGTCGCAGTCTTCCATCTTCATGCGATAACAAAACCACTTTTATAGATTCAAATAATAGTTCTAGTTCGGGGGATATCATAGGCTGACGTGTTTTGAAAATATATCCACATACATACGTAAATCTTCGGAAATGGGATAAGGTTACTGTTTAATGATTTTGATAAAAATGGCATTTGTATAAAATTAATCCCCTAATTTATACATTTATAAATGAAAAAAATGCCTTATCTATTTACATCTATTTGTTGTGTTTGCTCGAAATTACATTCATGAATTAAAATTCACCATCTATGAGCTTAATCTTACCACTCATGAGGTTTTCTCAATTTTACAAAATTTATTAAATTAAGTTTGTTCATAAATCTTTAATAATGTTCAACCCAAGCAATTTTAACAATAGTTCACATGAAAATATGGTTACATCAAATCTCTATTCAACTCAAAGCTCACAAACTTAACCTTTAGTAGTTCTGAAATCTTGCTGAATCGATTTAGTGTTAGTTTTATGCAAGGTTATAAACCCTACATAGTCTTTTCTTTGTTGATAAAAGCGTCATTGGTTTTAGTGTTGGGAAGTAACTTACATTTCTAAATGATGCGTATTCTTTCATATCATCTAATAAATTTTTTGTAAAATATTCAGTTCTTTCATTATTCCACCGTTTTGTGATAAACCTAGTTAAATGTATGAATACTCTAAAATTTCGCGAAATACTTCATTCCAATGTGCCCTTCTTGGAGATAGTCAAAAAAGTTTATCGTATTGAACTAACTCATTTTACAGAAGAGAGTTTGTGTGAGTTTAGCTTTCTTTCAATAATCTATGAGAATGAGGTGTCCAAAAAGGAGCAGTTTTGTATAGAAGACGAAATACCTACAGTTAGATATGTTTCCATCGAGGGTGAGAATAAATACATTCAATCATTTAATCTTGAAGATTTACAGATTGACTTTCAGAAAGTATTTGAGCTCATTCATGAAATGAGCGACAATGTGTCATCCATCAGTATTGAAAAGATTGATATTCAGAATGAACTTGTAGTTGCGTATATAGTAAAGGGTGAGGATGAAACTTTACTAATTATAGATGCTCAAACTGGAGTTCCGATACCATATCTAAGTAATAATTTTAAGAGTATTCAGGGATATGATATGGGGTATATCTTTAGTAAGGGGACTATTTCGAGGAGATTGAAACTTCTTTCACCATCTATGGTTGCATTTGATAATGATGAAGAAGTTAAAAGTGATGAGTTTTATACAACAACAACAGTTCCTAGACTTAGAGAGATAGCCAAAAACACATTGCTCGATTATCAGGTTATAGTAAATCTTAAAGATTCAGCAATAGGAGTGCCTTATCAGTATGAAGGTATGCCTCCTTACATTATGAACTTGAATCCAGTAGTTGAAAGTGAAAACATAAAAGTAAGTGATATTGTAAACTCTATTTTCAATGGTAATGGGGAAACACAATTAAGAAAATCCTATCACTATTATTTTTATAAACCTTATTTGAATCAATACAAATACAGATTATGCTAAAGGAGAACCACTGGAATTTATGCCACCTTATCTAACGATCAATTTCATGATTTGTGTGGAGGGGCTTTTTCCAAGTCCTGAATAGCCGAAATGATTTCACGAAAGAAGTTTCTATAAGAGATTTTACACTAAGTATTAGATGGAAAAAAATATCTACGGGGTAGTCTCGCCTAGTAAAGTTGAATTACCTGAATTTGAATTGATTGCTAATAACAGATACGCGTTTTTTGCAAAGGCTCGCTTGGATAATAGGGATGACTTAATCGCGGCGTTGAAATTGGAATCCCAAACTCAAGATAACTCCATTGTAGCTCATGCTTTTTTGAAATGGGGAAAGCAGGTAGTAAATATGTTATGTGGTGATTGGTACCTCATAGTATTCGACTATCATGTGAGAGAACTGTGGATTGCTCGTGACCAACTTGGCTACACTGCTATCTATTATACATTTATCGGGCAACAGATTCATTTTTCAAATGTAATAAACATCCTTCTAGATAGGTTTCATCCTGTGTTAAATGAAAAGGCGCTAATCTGTAAATTAACGCTTAGTAGAGAACTGATTGATCAGCCCCATACAGATTTTGAAGGAGTGTATCCGCTAGAAGGAGGTACGGAGCTAATTTTTAAAAACGACACTGTTAAAATTAATCGATACTGGAATCCAGAGGAGACCACTGTACGTAAATACTCCAAAGCAGAGGATTATACAGAAGAGCTTTTTGAGCTTTTTTTAAAAGCTGTGAAGAGTAGAATCCCAGCTAATGGGTTGGTTACCTCTATGCTCAGCGGAGGGTTAGATTCTGGCGCTGTAGCAAGTCTGGCAGCGAAAGTACTAGGCGATCAGGGTAAGAGTTTGACAACTTTTAGCCATGTGCCTCTGTATCGTGAGTTGCTTGAGCCAGAAACTCAATTTACTTTTTTTGATGAAACTGACAGAATTTATGACACGGCTAACTTTTACCCAAATATTCAGCCTGTCTTGCTAAATTCAGTAGGGATCACTCCAATCCAAGGAATAAAAGAGTACTTGAAAGTAAATGAACAATTGATTCATGGGGCGTCAAATGCGTATTGGATGGTTGATTTGTATCATGCAACTAAGACTAAAGGAGGAACAGTATTACTCACTGGAGAGCATGGTAATATCGGCTTGTCAAATCAAGGTGAAATAAATGAGATGAGTTTTACACATCCTTATTTTTTAAGGAGCCCAACACGATTCATTAAAAAATTATTAAAGCCAGTATCTCGAAGTGTAAAGGACATGTTAACAGATCCTATAAAGCTAATTGAATATAGATTAGACCAAGGGTTTGTTTCTTCCACCATTCGGAAAAAGTATAAATTGGAAGAAAAGAAAAATTTAAAGTTTTATGATGACGCATGTTATTCTGGTGAGTCACTTAATTCAAGAATGAGTCATTTATTAAAGCTTAATAGGCATGTAAGATGTTTTAATGGAGCAAATGTTAAATCTCATTTTGGTGTAGAGTTGAGAGATCCAACAGCAGATAAGCGAGTAATAGAATACTGTTTTTCGATTCCTAATGAGTTCTTTTTTGATAAAAATGGTGTAGGAAGAAATATCATGAGAAAAATGATGAATGGGTTAATGTCTCCTGCTACATTGATGGAGCAAAAAAAAGGAAAGCAATCTAGTGATATTGTTGCTCGATTGTTAGCTTCTTCACATGAAGTGGATGATACACTGTATCATTTGATTCGAAACGAATACTTTCAATACTTGTTTGATACTAAATCATTAGTGAATTATTGGAATCAACTAAAGACCCAGAAAATAGGACAGCCAGTAAATAATCGACCCAATAACTTTTTAAAGGCAATAATGACCGGTCTATTGATTGAAAGAAATAATTTCTAATAGACGAAAGACTGTTATCCTCAAGAGGGGTTAGCTAAACCAACTTTTATTTTAAATAGTTAAACAAAATTATGATGGAAAACACAAAACAAATGCAGGATGCAACAGAACTCAATGTTCATAAAAAAGAGTGGATTGAACCAATGATGGAATCCTTTTCTATCGAATTAGCTGGAGGTGATGGTGGAGATTTAGCAGGTGAATCTGCATCTTAATTTTTTATTCAGTTAATGTTGAATTTCAACATTAACTGAATAATCTTATATCATCCGTTCAAGATAAGTTAAATTATTTTACCTAACACTATAGTTTAACTTATCTTTTGTCAAATATATCTATCGACTTGCTGTTTTGATATAACCATGATTTACTATTATCAAGCCTATAAAATTCCTATTAAGTCAACAGTTAAGTTATCACACCTAATCTCATTAGAAGGAGTTTTTGAAGAACAATATTTGAGTGTGGAAATAGGGGAAATGCCCAAAGTGTTTAACGCTCCTATGGAGGTGCAAAATGATTTCTCTCATTTAAGTGCTAAGTACAACCCCAATGAATACTATTTGGAGATAAAAGGTGTTGCTAAGTACTATACACTAAATGGTAATAAGGTAATAATAGAGCCAAACTCGGATAATATGGATGAAATTCTAACTTATTTTTATTCTAATTGTCTGGCAGCTGTGTTATTTCAAAGAAATATTTTACCATTTCACGTTTCTGGGGTATTTATTGATGAGCGTAGAGTTGCACTATTTGCAGCGCCTTCCAAAACAGGGAAAAGTACCATTGCTACCAAACTTAGAGAATTAGGCTACAGAATTTTTACTGATGATACTGCAATTCTTACCATAAGAAATCAAAAATGCTATGCTTTGGCTTCATATCCTGTCACCCGACTATGGCAGAGTTCTATCGTAAACCAAATGCATTTTGAAGAAGTGGGGAAATTCAAATTACTAATTCATGAAGATAAATTTGGATTTAATTTTACTGAAGACTTTAGTTCTGAAGCCTTTGAAGTAAGTGCAGTTATATTCCTTGATATAGAAGGTGATAACATTACCATTCAGCCTGTGAATCCTTTATTAGGAATGCAGCTTTTGTACTTAAATATTTACCGAAAAAACTGGGTTGAAGGTATGAGGAAGCAATCTCTGGTATTTCGGCAACTCACTTCTTTGATAGATAAGGTGCAATTGTATAGAGCTACTAGACCCAAAGATATTCCAACATTTGATTCGTTTGCAGAGCAAATTTCAAAAGAAATATTAAAGAAGATTTAATTTAATCAGTGGGTAAAAAGAACATTTATAGTAATAGCAAAAACCTGTTTTAAAATGGAAACATATAAAGTGAATACAGAAAAAATTATGTACTCGCCTCTTGAAGATAAGGGTGTATTGTTTGATGTTGAAAAGAATGAATACTATTCTTTAAATGAAACTATGTACAAAGTTTTCCTTGGATTGATTGATAACAAAAGTATAGAGGAAATCATAGCGCAGATTCAAACTGAATATTCGATATCTTATGATGATTGCAAGTCTAGTGTACTAAATGCTGTTGAAACACTTAAAAATAACAATGTATTGGCTAGCAATTAGCATACAAAAAGGAAGGTAATAGACCGTAAAGTCACGTTATGAGTTCAAATTATTTAGACCTATTAAATAGGTATTCTACAAGACGAATTATCCTAATTGGTGGGGCGTTATTGTTATCCTTCTATGTATTTCTTCTTATGAAATATTTTAAGAAAAAGTCTCATTTTATTTCATCAAAACCTGATATTTTCACTGCCTCTGATAATTTATTACTTTTTGACATACAATGGGCTGTGAGAAAAGTCTCTAAATTAATTTATTGGGAATATGTTTGTAGACATCAAGCTTACTTAGTGACAATCCTTTGTAGAATTTATAGAATTCAGTATCAAATATTTATTGGTACTAAGATAAATCAAGAGACGAACAGTGTGGAAGGACATGTTTGGACCACTTCTAATGGGATATTTCTATCAGGAGCCTGTAATGTCGAAGAATTCCAAATCATTCAAACATTTTAATAGTTTCTCCAATCTAGTAACACTGGGTCGGAGAAACTATTAAATTTGATTTATTTGCTTGTTTTTTACTCAAACAAACTATTCTTTTCTGCTTTTTTGATTTCTCGCTCTGCATCCTCTGGGAGCATGAGTCCTTCTTTTACCATTTCTTCGGCTGCTTTTTTGACTAATGAAACATAGTGTTCGGAGTTGCCATATCTTTCTTCTAGTGATAAACGGGGGTCATTTTTTACTAATCTTTCTGCTTTGGTTTTGGCAAATGGCAGAAAATATCCGTCTAATGGTGCTAAATTTCCTTCGCCATAGCCTTTGATTCTGAGCGACCAACCTGTATAAGTGCCTAGCGGAACTCGTCTTGTTAGGGTATGTAATCCTCCAATTTCGTTATTATCTTGATCGACTGTGGGTACCAGAACTGTATAAACTTTGTCTTTGATGAGTTTGGCTGGTTCATGGACAATGCCTGTCATCCATTTTGCTTGAAACCCCTTGCCAAAATCCCTAACCGTGTAGCCATCAACCAATCCTTTGAATGGAATATTGGGAAGTGTTTGCCAACCTATTTCTGTACTTTTGGCAAGCGTTTTGTCTGCCACCTTAGGATATTGGCTCGCAGGCGGATTTTTATCTTCCATCACCCACTGTTCTAGTGCCACGTGTAAGGCACGCCATGAATCATTAAAAGAGTTAGTGTTGTTGGATTGACCAGTAATCTTGTTGATGTTCTCGTTTGGTGCTGGTCCGTGCTGTGTGCTGGCAAAATGATAAATTCTGACATTTTTAGGAATTTCTGAGTCTGTTTTACCATAAACATCTGTTGTCCTGAGTGACATACGCATTTGCCAATATTCCGTTGAACTTACGGTGTGCATAATTTTGGGCAAAAATCCTTGTTTCGCGCAATTTTCAAGAATGCCTCCCGTTGTGCCTGAAAGCGGGTCGGTGGTGATATTCCATGTAAAAGGAGCTTCGTTGCCAGCAAATAGGATTTCTTCATGCTGTAATCCTGCACCTCCTGGGCGCCCAAAACGGATGTTTACCGAAGTTTTGCGTGTAGCAACATGTACGTTGAGTCCATCAAAAATAATTTGATTTTTTTCGCTGGCATTAAATCCTAGATGAAGGAATGTTCTCAAAAAATTACCACATTGTGACACACCTATCGCAACAGACTTTTTGATGTATCCTGCCAACTGGTTTTGTGGACTTTTATCATAACGACAAAAATCTACTATATCTCTAGTTGCAGCCAAGCCTAAACCTAATACTAAAGGATTTTGGGCGGTGTATTGGAACTCATAAATATAATTCGGGTCAAAACCGCCCTTTAGTGAAAGCTTAGTTGTACTAGGTACACAGTCGCCTTTGGTACAATCACTAAACGACCATTGTGTCGATGGAATCTCTATTGGCTCATCTAATGGGTTAAATTTTCGGGTCAAGCGAGCGGTTTTGGTATCCAAACTAGCTGTTTCATAAGGGGTATGGAATTGTCCAGTGAAAGTTGTACCACTCAAAGGAACAGTTGGCGTAAGCTCGTTTACGATAAACTCGGTATGGAGTTTCCCCATAATGGTTTTGCCATTTTGTGTTGCTACTGGTACTTTAATTTTAATCTTACTATCGCCATACAAATCACCTTGCCAGCCTCCCCAAAGAAACACATAGCCACGTTTCATGAGTGTAGTGTCGGGTCCATAAGCATTGCCTCGGTTCGGAACATTGTAAAAAAGCAAGCCATTGGATTTACTCATATCTAGAGGTTTCAGCATCACAAACTCGGTGACATATTCAACCATACCATGACTGTTGCGTGGCGCAAGCCTAATATCTTGGATGATTTTGTTGTGAGCCTCAAAAGGATTTACTTCACCATAAGCTAATCCTGTAATTCTCACAAAGGCGCCTATATTGCCAAATACACGGCCATTTTGATAGGATTCTTCCTTAAGGATTTCAAATTTAGTGATTTTTGCAGAAACAGAATAACTGCCTATTGTCAACAAGAATAGAATAAATAGCGTAATTTTTTTCATAAAAAATTGGTTGAAGGGGAATGAATTTGGGTACTGGTATAAGTATTTAGATAGAATTTTGATTTACAATAATTGGATTAATTTTGCTCTGTATTTATACTTAAATGGCTACAAATATAGAAGCTGTTTAATCATTTTCGTTACAGGTAAGTAAATTCACAAGCTAAATAGAATCATTGTTCAAGAAATCTTCAAATTGTGAACTTTAACGTATATGTAACAGAATGAAATTTTACTAAAAAGCGAAACCCAAGCCTATCGGTTTGGGCTTGGGTTCTTTTTTAATGCAGTAATATGTAAGGACGGTTTTAATTTGAAATGTTATGACTCATTAGTTAAGATGAATGAGTCTTTGTGCTCTAAGTAGTAACTCATTCATTCTGAATGGTTTTTCTACAAAATCATTGGCGCCTAATCTAAAAACGTCATTGATGGTATGCTCATTACTAGTACCTGATAATACCAAAATAGAAGTGTCAGAAAGCTTAAATTCTCGGATATGAAGAATCAATTCTTGCCCTCCTGCGTACGGCATATTCAAATCAGTGATAACAACATCAGGTTGTACGTTGTCGAAACTTTCGATGGCGTCTAAACCATTTTCGGCACTAATAACAGTACAATCGTTTCTAGAAAATTTGTCGATTAATAGTTTTCGAAGAAGTGGTTCATCCTCAGCAATTAATACTTTCATTTATAAAGTTTTATGGGTTGTTATTGGAATCGTCCAATAATATACCTACGAAATAGGACATATTATGGATTTCGATAAGGTGCTATTTTTTAAAAAATTTAATAAATAGGCTATAGGCTGTAAGCAGTTGACATTAAGCTAAATGTTTACATTATTTCCATAGAAAAATTATAAAACTTTAAGCTTAGGGCATTATGCACACAGCCTCTCACACATAAAATGTCCACTCATATCTAAATTCTACTTCGCATTCTTATGAATTTTAGCGTATTCAGATGGCGCATATTGATATACTTGTTGAAACATTTTTCTAAAATATTTGGCATCTTCAATCCCCACGATGGTAGCTACCTCTTGTACCCGCAAATCGGTGCTGGCTAGAAGTTGAGCAGCACGTTTTAAACGAATATCCCGAATAAACTCTACCACAGACTGACCCGTAATGGATTTTATTTGGCGATAAAAACCTGATTGACTCATAGCCATCGCTTTCACCAACTCTTGGACATTGAAATCTTGATTACTCAAGTTTTCTTCCACGATTTTCATGGCTTTTTCTAGGAAGGTTTTTGTATCATCAGGAATTGCTACAGCACTTGGCTGTAGCAATATTTGTCGTTGATAGTAATCTCGTATCAACAGGCGATTGTGTAGCAGATTTTGTACTTTGGTTTGCAATAACTGAGGATGAAAGGGTTTTGACAAATATTCATCCGCACCATTTTCCAAGCCTTCAATTTGATGTGCCGCCGCCGAGCGAGCCGTCAGTAGCACCACAGGGATATGGGAAGTTTTAGGATTTTGTTTCAGTTTCCGACAAAGTTCCAAACCATCGATATTTGGCATCATAACATCACTAATGATAAGGTCTGGCATTAACTGACTGGCTTTTTCTAAGCCATCCTGACCATCCACGGCAGTAAAGGTCTGATAATGAGAGTCAAAAAGCTTTTGAATGTATTGACGTACTTCAGGATGGTCTTCTACAATCAAGACTTTTTGAGCATGACTAGCATCATGGTTTATATCGATACTTTGGATAGGTTGCGGAGGATTTTGCAACCAAGTAAGCTCTTTAGGCGCATTTTGCGTGATTTCTTCAGGCTTCAAATGAGCAGAACCACACGGGAGTTTTATGGTAAAAGTTGTCCCGTTTCCGATTTCACTTTGTACTAAAATTTCACCATGATGCGCTTCTATGAATTGTTTTACCAAGGATAATCCAATACCAGTTCCGACTAATTTCATGGTTTCGGTATGTGATGCCTGAAAATAAGGGTCAAATATCTGTGAAAGTGCCGAGGCTTCCATACCAACGCCATTATCCTGAATGGATATTTCCAGATAATTGTCTGACAATAGTTTATTTTCAAAAAGGGCTTCTTCTCTCGAATTCCCGACTGTTTTTACTATCACCTGAATTTTTCCGCCTGATGCAGTATATTTAAAAGCGTTAGAAAGTAAATTCGTAAGAATGATTTCAATTTTTGAAGAATCAAAAAACAGCTCAACTTCCTCTTGTGGCAAATCAATGGTATAATCAATTTGTTGCTCTTCCGATTTTAACTGAAAAATCAATAAGATTTCACTCAATATTGGAATAATGTTGTCTTTACTGGCAGCAACAGAGATATGCCCTGACTCTACTTTCCTAAATTCTAGTAGTTGATTTACTAAATCATACAATTTTTTGCTTTGCTGATGCACTAGTAGCAGTTTACTTCTAAATGGACTTGGCGTAGTAATCATTTCCTCCAACGGACCCAAAATTAAGGTTAGAGGTGTCCGTAATTCATGCGAAACATTGGTGAAAAAACGAAGTTTTAAGTCTGTTAATTCCTTTTCTTTTTCAGTTTTGTAGGTTTCTAAAGAAAGCTCATTTTGTAGTTTTTGATGGCGCAAGGTAATTTTACGATACAAATACAACCCTGCGATAATCAATCCTAGATATAGGATATACGCCCACCAAGTCTGATACCAAGGAGGTAAAATATGAATGGTAACCGTTTCAATTTTAGACCATTGTCCTTCACCGTTATGCGCTTTTACACAGAGTTTATAATAGCCCGAAGGTAAATTAGCAAAATTGGCTACACGAGCATTAGAGCCTACATATACCCAATGAGGATTATAGCCTTGAAGCTTGTATGCATAACTAGTTTTGGCAGGATTGGCAAAGTTTAGACCGACAAACTCTATTGAAAAGTCATTTTCATTGGCATGAATTTCAAGCTCTTCGAGTTGATTAAATGGCGCAGGAAGCACCACCCGATTGTTGATTTCTTCTCCAATTTGTACCGTTTGGTTAAAGATTTTGAGATTGGTAAACCGAACGGTTGGCGCTTGTAGGCTTGGTTGGATTTTTTCAGGATTAAAATAAGTAACACCCTTGATTCCGCCCAAATAGAGTATCCCTGCTGCATCTTGATAGGCTGCACCGACTTTGAATGAATTACTCTGAATACCATCGGCTACGTCATAATGTATCCATTGTCCTGATTTTGGACTATATCTTCCCAACCCAGAGCCTCCAATCCAGATATTTCCTTGTTTATCTTGCAAAATACCTTCAACATTTGATTCTGGAATATTGATGCGTCTGACCAGGTATTTACCATTTTTTAGGCTTTCGATTTTGTTTAACCCACCGCCAATCGTACCTACCCAGATAGCCCCCGAAGGGTCTTGAACTTTCTGCCAAGCAAAATTCACACTTAATGAATTTGGGTTAGTGGCTTCAAAACTAAATTTTTGTAATAGCTTCAGTTCAGTGGTTTGAATTTGTAATAACAAAACACCCATATCGCGAGTACTTGCCCAGATTTGTTCCTTGGTTTTGTCATACAACAAATGTGTGAATTGCCGAGCTTCAAGGTTTTTATTGGTGGTCGAATAGATATCAAGGATTTTTCCCGATTTATCCATTTTTAGAATTCCATTTTCGAATGTTGCTACCCAAATAAAACCTCCAGATGTTTCGATGATACTTTCAATACTGGTAGAAGGAATAGATAAAGCAATTTTTCTCAAAACTCCATTTTGCAAAAGATATAAGCCATTGTAGCGGGTACCCACCCAAAGTGTACCGTTGGTATCCATAAAAAGTGTAGATACGTCCGTACCTGTGGCGTCGCCTTTTAGTTCTCGATTAGCAAAATTGGTGTAAGATTTGGTTTCAAAGTCATATTTTGAAAAACCATTTCGGGTACCTATCCAAAGCCAGTTATGTTTTGGGTCTTTCAATACTGCATTGACATAATTGTTCGGTAGGGTAGGACTTTGAAAAAAATGGCGCTGAAGGTTTTCAAAAGGCTTTCTTTTCAAATCTACCTTATTTAACCCACCTGCTGAGGCTGCCAACCATAAAATGTGATTTGAGTCTTCATAAACCTGATGAACTCGCCCAGAATTGATACTATTAGGGTTGTCATCTTTGGGTAAAAATACTTGAGGCTTACTTTCAAGTACACGAGCAGGCTCACTAATGTCTTCCCAACAATAAAGACCAAAGTTGGTGCCCACCCACAAGCGATGAAACGAATCAATGCGAATACATTCCATATCTTCAATGGAGATAGGGGCTTTATGCAAAGTGAAATTTTTAAACTCTCTTTGTTCAGCAGGACTGATAAAGTATAGGTTAGTATCTGCGCCAAGCCACAAATTACCTTTCGTGTCAAACTGTAAGGCACGAACTGTTTCGCTTGGGAAAGGTGCTTTTTGCGCTGATGTTTGTTGAGCAGATGATAGGAAAAAAAGCCCTTGGTTGACCGTTCCAATCCAAACTTGTTGTTTGGTATCGACTACCACCTCATTGGCCATATATTGTAGTTGATTTCCTAGAATGGCGATACGACTTATTTTTTCTAAAACATGAGCTTCATTTAGCGTTAGCACAAATACGCCATCGCGCGAGCAGGCGTAAAGATGATTAGATTGGTCGGTAGCAATAGACAAAATACTCGCTTTACGAAGCAACTGTATCGTTGATTTATCAGCGGAGGAGCTAATGTTTTCAGCAATATTGACAAACTTATCTTTGTTGACATCATAATAACCGAGTCCAGCACGTTCGGAGCCATACCATAAAGTACCATTGTTTTGTTTATGAAAAACATGAATTCGATTAGAGGTGAGTCCATTTAAGGGATTTACTGGAAGCTTATATTTCTTCAATTCGAAGCCATCATAACGGGCAATTCCGTCGTTGGTACCAATCCAAATAAACCCCAGATTGTCTTCTACCACGCACATGGCATCGCTATGTGGCAAGCCCTCATTTACAGTGAGGTGCTCAAACTGAAATTTGTTTGAGTTTGTTTGAGCGTACGACTCTTTGTGTGCTAAAGCCATCAGCCAAAGCACAAGGAATAATTTTACTACTTTCATACTATTAACATTCAATCGTCTACATACCATTAGAAATATAGGAAGGAGTCCAACTATTTCAGATTGGGGATTTTTGATTTCGGAAAAAAGGTTAAATACCCCTATTTTTTAGAAATGAAAAGCTTACACTTCCAAAATCCAACATCCGATATCCGAAATAAACAGTTATAGAATCCTTCAAATAGTCTTAACACTTCATCTACTTTATAAGGAAAAGAGGCAGAAGGACTACTGTAGTTTTAATTAAAAAAACTGATTTTCTGACAAAATTGTGTAAAAATAACACAAATTAAGTTTCTGTGATTTTATCCCCCGTTTTTGACGAAAAAAGCCCCCGTCTGACCCACTGCTACCCCTTAGTTTTGTATTATTCAAATGTAGGATTTACCCATTCTTAGATAGATAGCAAGTATTTCCTCAAATTCTTCTAATTCAATAAAATCCCAATCAAACGCTAGGAGCCTATGAAAATCAAATGGTTACTATTATGTAGTCTAGTGCTTAGTATGGAAAATCTACAGGCTAATAACCTTGTAGCAAATTCTACTAATGCCAAGTCTACTCTCGGCGCTTATACGCTAAAAGAAAAAACAATTACTGGTCAGATTACCGATGAAAAAGGCGAAGGCTTACCAGGGGCAAGTGTGGCTGTAAAAGGTACGAGTATTGGTACTAATACAGATTCGAAAGGTAATTTTACCCTCAAAATTGATGACTCAAAAGAGGCTGTTATTGTGGTGACGTATGTAGGATTTACTACACAAGAAACTACAGTTGGTGGTCGTTCGGTAGTGAATATCCAGTTGAAAGCTGATACCAAATCATTAGATGAGGTTGTAGTGGTAGGATACGGTACTCAAAAGCGTTCGGACATTACAGGTTCGGTTGCGTCAGTTCCTAAAAACAGATTATCTCAATTGCCCGTTACCAACGTAATGCAGGCTGTTCAAGGCTCGGTAGCTGGGGTAAACGTTTCTCAATCTTCTTCTGTTCCTGGTTCTGAACCTTCAACGATTGTTCGTGGTCAAAACTCTATTAACGCAAGTTCGGGTCCTTTTGTAGTGGTTGATGGTATTCCATTGAGCAAAACGGGTGGTTCATTAAACGACATCAACCCGAATGACATCGAGTCGATGGAGATTTTGAAGGACGCTTCGGCTGTAGCAATTTATGGTACAAACGGTGCCAATGGTGTTATTTTGATTACTACCAAACGTGGTAAAACTGGTAAGCCATCTATCCGTTATAGTAACTACACAGGTATCGAAGATTTCTCTCACGTGCTTCGTCCTCGTAATGGTGCTGAGTATTTGCAGAAATACAAGGATTACTTAATCCAAACTGGTCAAACTCAAACGAGCCCTGTGCCAAACTACAATGAGTTGACGAACTATAACAAAGGTATCGAAACAGATTGGTTAGGATTGGCAAGCCAAACAGGTATCATGCAAAACCACAACTTGAGTATTTCGGGTGGTACACCAAATATCAAATACTTTATCGGTGGTGATTACTTGAATCAAAAAGGGGTAATTAAAGGATACCAGTATCAAAGAATCAGTTTCCGTTCAAACTTAGATATTAACGTAACGGATTTCTTGACAGTAGGTACTTCTTTGTTTATCAATAATAACAATTATGATGGCGGTCGCACCAACTTATTGAATGCTTCTGCGATGAGTCCCTACGGTCAGATTTACAACACTGATGGTACCTACACGATTTATCCAATGTTCCCAGAGCAGTTGTACACTAACCCAATGTTGGGTTTGACGACTAGCCGTGTAGATGGAAATACCAACTTGAACGGTAATGCGTATGGCGAAATTAAGTTTGGTGGAAAATTGAAAGGGTTGAAATATCGTATGAACTTAGGTTATTCTTTTATTCCTAAACATACAGGTTCATATACGGGTCGTCAAGCAAATGATTTGTTAGGAACAGCGAACTCCTTCTATTCGCAAACTAACAGTTTTACCTTGGAAAATATCCTTTCTTATACAAAAGACTGGGATAAACACCATTTGGATTTGACAGCGCTTTATTCTGCTCAACAAAGAGAATATAACGAAGCATCAGCAAGAGCGACAGGTTTTGTGAATGATGAATTAGGATTTAACTCAATCGGTGCAGGTGCAACTCAATCAAGTTCTTCTTACGCAGATCGTTATGGTTTGAATTCTCAAATGTTGCGTGTAAACTACTCTTACGACAGTCGTTATTTGTTTACGGTAACTGCTCGTCGTGATGGTTCATCAGTATTTGGTGCTAATACTTCAAAATACGGTTTGTTCCCATCTGTAGCTCTAGGTTGGAATATTATGAATGAAAACTTCATGAAAAACAACCGTACTATTAATAACCTAAAATTGCGTTTGTCGGTAGGTAAATCAGGAAACGAAGCTATTTCGGTATATCGTACAATTACTACTAACAACATCGTTCGTGAGCCATTTAATGGTTTGAGTACAATTGGTGCTGTAGCTGGTAACCTTGGTAATGGTAACCTTCAGTGGGAAACTACCTTGAGCCGTAACATCGGTGTTGACTTTGGTTTCTTAAACAACAGAATCAATGGTAGTTTGGAATTGTACAAAAACAATACTACAGGTATTTTATTGCAAAGAAGTTTACCAATTGTAACAGGGTATTACAACGTATTTGACAACCTTGGCGAAACGTCAAACACAGGTATCGAATTGACTTTGAATACTCGTAATGTAACAAAAGGAGACTTCAAATGGGAAACAACGGTAGTATTTGCGTCTAACCAAAACAAAATTGTTGACTTGTATGGTGACAAAAAAGATGACTTAGGAAACCGTTGGTTTATTGGTCAGCCTATTAGTGTAATCTATGACTACAAATTGGCTGGTGTTTGGCAAAAAGGCGAAGATGCTTCTAAGCAAGACCCAGGTGCGGTTGCAGGTGATTTGAAGTTTACTGATGTGAATGGCGATGGAAAAATCACTGCTGAAGACCGTATCATTTTAGGACAAACTGCTCCAAAATGGACAGGAGGTTTGACAAATACATTCCATTACAAAAACTTCCACTTGAATGTATTTATCCAAACAGTTCAAGGCATTACTCGTAACAACAACGACTTGACGTATGCCGATGAAACAGGTAAGAGAAATACCCCAATCGACGTAGGTTATTGGACTGCTGAAAACATGAGTCAAACACGTCCTTCATTGGCATACAAAAACCCAAGAGGATATGGATATGCATCTGACGCGAGCTTTACCAGAATCAAAGACGTAACCTTGAGTTATGTATTTACGCCAACAATTTTGGATAAACTAGGTTTGGGTGGCTTGACGGTATATGCAAGTGGACGTAACCTTTACACATTTACCAACTGGATTGGTTGGGACCCAGAATCTTCGCAATCGCAAAGAGGTTCGGGCGACTGGACAAACAACTACCCATTAACTCGTCAATTAGTATTGGGCTTGAATGTTAGTTTGAAATAAACGTAAAGTTTGCCTGTAGCTTTTTGAAGACAAAATGGAACATTTATGCTCTTTGTCTAAATCCTAATTAAAATTTGATTTCCATGAAAAAACTAAAAAATATAGCTTTATTGGCGCTAGCAATTGGTACGGCAGCTTGTAAAGATTCCTTTTTAGCAGAAAAGCCTTTTTCATCATATACTCCAGCAACACTCAATGACTCGCTCGGTGTAGAGGCTTCTTTGGTAGGTTTGTATAACCACACAAGTACCATTTTTACTTGGTCTGACCGTCAGGGATGGGTAAGCGTTTGGCAAGTTGGAACCGACGTTGCCAATGCTACAGCTAACCAAGAAGGTATCGAAATCCCATATTATAACTACAACTTGTTGACACCTACCGACGGTGCAGCAGCTCGTACTTGGGATAGAAACTATATCTTGATTAACTTATCAAATATCATTATTAACTCATTGGATTCACCAAATTTGAAGAATATTACTTCAGTTGGTAAAAATAAAATGAGTGCTGAAGCGAAGTTTTTCAGAGCGTATGCTTATAATAACTTAGCGACTTGTTTTGGAGGTGTGCCTTTGTTGACACAAGCTTTAACTGCTCCTAAAACAGATTTTACGCGTGCTTCTATTGATGAGGTAAACAACCAAATCGTAGCAGATTTGACATTTGCAGCAACAAATTTACCTGATATTGAAGAGGTTAAAAGCAATACAAAAGGTAAGTTGTACGGTCGTGCTAATAAGTTTATGGCTATGCAATTGTTGGGTGAAGTGTATTTGAGAATGGGTAAACCTGAGTTAGCAGAAACACAGTTGAAAGCAATTATCGACAGTGGTAAATTCAAATTAGTGAAAAACAGATATGGTATCAAAACTAGTTTGAAAGGCGATTATTACTCAGATATGTTTGTGTACGGTAACCAACGTCGTAGCCAAGGAAATACAGAAGCACTTTGGGTATTAGAGCAAGAAAACCCAAGTAGCGTAGTAGGAGGTAACACAGGTAGTGCACAGCAAAGACGTGTTTGGGGCGCAGCGTATCACAACGTAAGAGGTATGTCTTTGTCCGATTCTACAGGTGGTCGTGCTTTGGGTCGTTTGAGATTGAGTAACTGGGTTATTTACAACTTGTACAAAGATGGCGATATCCGTAACTCATCAAATAACATTCGTCGTCGCTATGTATATAACGATCCAGCACAAACGGCAACGTATGGTAAACAAGTACCTTATGCAGGGACAGATACCTTGTTCAACTTGGCACCTCATACCACAAAATGGTATCAGTTTGACCCGAATGACACCTTTGGTTTTGCCATGATTAAAGACTTTGTATTGATGCGCTTGGGCGAAACATACTTATTATTGGCTGAAGCTCAGGTACAACAAGGTAAGTTGCAAGATGCAGCCAATACCATCAACGTATTGCGTGCAAGAGCATTCCCGAACTATCCAGCACAAGGACAAGTTTCGGCAAGTGATATGACTTTAGATTTTATCTTGGACGAAAGAGCACGTGAATTAATCGGAGAAGAAAATCGTCGTATGACGTTGATGCGTACCAAAAAACTAGTTGACCGCGTAAAACGTTTGAATGCTAGTAGTGCAGTAAACCCAGTTCAAGGTATCGCAGACAAGCATTTGTTATTACCTATCCCTCTTACCGAGATTCAGTTAAACAAAGATGCTGTATTACAACAAAACCCTGGCTATTAAGTATTAGTGCTGAATTATGAGTTGTAAATTTTGAAGGTAATTTTTAATAACCGATATTTTATACTCGAAATTATCAAATCTTATTAAGCATTAATTCTGAATTATGGCAAAACCTAAAGTATAAAGAGAGCGAATACTTCATGGGCAATAATTCAATTTCAGCTCTCTGCATCCCAAATTTCTAGATGGCGCAAGCGAAAGCTTGCGCCATTTTTTGTTACATCGAACTAGTTCAAGTATCGAGCTAGTTCAAGTCTTCAGACTTGGACTCACTTTTTCCAAAGTTTCAAACTTTGCTGGAGGAATAAATCGTGTAGAGTTTTTATCTTTATTCTTTTTGAAAACTTGATAAAAAAAGGATAAAAGCAAAGACATAAACTAACGGAAAAAAATAATAGGAGTTTCATTTTAACAATTTGAATTATGATTCTCAAAGAAGACATCATGCTATATCCAGAAGCTTTTGATATTGACTGGTTCATTGTTTTTAAAGATGGTGAAGTTGCTCAATTTTTTTCTTCTGGCGGAGAAATCCCTAAACTCATTTTAGAACATTATGAGGATTTGCCCGCTATTGCTAACTATCTCAATCAGCTACCACCAACTACAAATAGTATTGAAAATACATTTACAAGTAGACTCTTCCACGAGGGTAATAAGACATTTGAACAAGTTTCGAGAAGAGGAATTCCTGTGTATGATCGCCTTGAAATGGTAGAGCCTTTTGACTCAATTTATTATTTACTCGCCTTTCCAGAAAATATCTTATACATTGATACTTTGCCAGATGAGATAAAAAGGTTGCTTATAAAAGTGAAAATTGATGCTAAATGGCATTCAGATAGTCCCTATTTTGATACAGAGACCATGAAATTAAGCAAGGAAAAACCTAGTAATTATGAATTTCCTATTCAGAAAAAATCAATGTTGGAAAACATATTTGACAATTTTAAAAGTTGGCTGTCCTAGTTCGAGTCATAGACTTGAACCAGTGGTGTTGTAAGCTTCCCCAAAAATAGTACGGATTAAAAGTTTAAAAAGTGTGATATTTTTTAACTTTAGGTAAGTATTA
>NZ_JAAALB010000069.1 GCF_009905545.1 Cellulophaga sp. BC115SP
CTGATGAAATACAAATTTTAAATTAATCACTCATTCGCTAAATCACTAAATCGCTAAATTCGGGATGACTCATGTTTTCTTATTTTAACCGATTGACTTCGGTCTTTAAAAATCGTTGTTTGGCGTAATAATATCCATAGAGATACGAAATTATTACGGATGAGAATGCGAGTAAGCCCATGATTAGTAGCTTGAGAGTAACGTTTCTTTTCATGATAGGTATAAATGGTTGATTTTAAGATAGAAGAAGCAATTTTATTCAAAGATATATGCTTTTATTTTACAGCGTATATCTTATTTTTTCAATTGTATAAACGGTAGTGATTTTATCAGATTAGTTTTTTTCATAACTTCGAAAAACCAATTTCTATAAAAATCTAAATAATTTAACATGAAAAAACTTCTATACGGAATCTCAATGGGATTCCTTGCCCTCGCTTGCACATCCCAATCGCAGGAAGCATCTCCAATTGTTGGTACTTGGCAATTAATTTCTGGAACAACCATCAAAGGTAAAGACACTACTTTTACAGATTATACGAAGGGGCAAGAAATGATTAAAATAATTACTCCTACACACTTTTCTTTTTTGCGACATGACCTCAATCATGGTAAAGATTCCACCGCAGATTATAGCGCAGGAGGAGGCAGAGTCAAAATAGATGGTAATAAATACAAAGAATATTTAGACTATTTCAATGTACGAGAGTGGGAAGGAGGCGAATTTGAATTTGATTATGAAGTCAAAGGAGACACCTTAATAATCAAAGGAATTGAGAAGGTAGAAAAACTTGGAGTTAACCATATTAACATCGAGAAATATCTTAAGAAAAAATAAAATGAATCATTCTGGTAGTGTTAGTCAGCTCAAACTGTGGCTAACACTATTTTTTTGATAGGTAAAAAGTAGAATGTATTGTCTTTTACTGCTACAGTAATCAAATCAATCAAACACTAAACTTATCTTTTCATGAGTACTAAGTTGAAATGCACTTTTATCTTCCTTTTGTTCTTGACATCGAGTAGGATTTTACATGCCCAAAGTAAGCTTTTTAATGGTAAAAATCTAAAAGGCTGGTACGCTTACGAACCCAAAATAGGCAAGCATTCAAACGCATCGGACGTATTTAAGGTAGAAAATAATATGATTCGTTTGTACGGAGACAAACTAGGGTATGTAATGACAGAAAAATCGTTTAAAAATTTCCAGCTTACGGTAGTTTTTCGATGGAATACTGATTCTACAGTTACTCGTAAAAGTAGCAAAAGAAACAGTGGAATTATGTATTTAGTACCTACAGCAACAAAAGATACTCTTTGGCCTAAAGGAATTCAATATCAGGTAAAAGACGGAGGCACTGGTGATTTTGTATTGCTACAAGAGGTAACTTTACTGGTAAAAGGCAAACAAACAGAACCAGGTAAAAGCGTCACTTCGTCTAGATTTTCTGATGCCGAAAAACCTGTAGGTGAATGGAATACGGCTGTTATTACCGTAATAGATGGTAATGTGAAACAAGAGTTAAACGGAAAGTTGGTAAATGAAGGAACATTAACAGAGGCAAGTGAAGGCAAAATTTTATTACAATATGAAGGCTATCCAATTGATTTTTCAAAGATTGTGCTGAGAAAATTGTAGTAAACTATTAAAAATTCATTATTAAAGAAGGTGTTCGGAATAACGGACACCTTTTTATTTTTTTAGAGGAAATGGATTGGGGAAATATAGAAAATTAGAACTAGTATTTGCTTTAATCTAAGGCCGTGTTGGTTAATAATATTTTGTCATGGTAAGAAATTGCTATATATTTGCTTCTAAATAGAATAGGTAATTTAGTTGAAATTCTCCTAAGCAATAGTACTAACTGTTTTGAAATAGATTATTATTTATAATAAACTAAAACTAAATATCTCATATTTATGCTACATTAAACTTTATTTTAGCACCTTTAGAGTTTTAATAATAGTTTATAATCTATTCCCGAATTATCTCTGGAACCTTTATTGTTACAAATTTAAAAAATTACTAACATAGTTGTTTCATATAAAAGCAGAGTGTTGTAGTAGATATTTCTGCTTAAAATTTCTACTTATAATTTAAATAGTTAAATCATCTCTTAGAACATAGAGAGATAAAAGAAAAAAAGTTAAACTAAACAGTCAAATGTATCTTTTTCAGAAATTATCAGTTGTAATTCCTGCCTATAACGAAGAGAAGACGATTAAAAGTGTCCTAACCAAGCTTTCCACGGTAGAACTTATTGAAAATATTCAAATGGAGCTTCTTGTTGTAAATGATTGCTCAAAAGACAACACCGAAAAAGAAGTAGATTCTTTTATAAAAGAGAACCCTTCCGTTGATATAAAATACTTCAAACACGAAGTAAATAAAGGTAAAGGAGCAGCGCTTCATACAGGTATTAAAAATGCAACTGGACAATACTTAATCGTACAAGATGCTGACTTAGAATACGATCCTCAGGAGTTTAATATTCTGATAAAACCTATCACCGATGGTCACGCTGATATTGTGTATGGATCTAGATTTATGGGTGGTAATGCACATAGAATTTTATTTTTTTGGCATACCATTGGGAATAAGCTTTTGACATTTTTATCAAACATGTTTTCTAATCTAAACCTAACAGATATGGAAACTTGTTACAAGCTATTTAGAACAGATCTTATTCAGTCTTTAGCCCTCAAAGAAAATAGATTTGGATTTGAACCTGAAGTAACAGCGAAAATTTCGAAAATTAAAGGAATAAGAATTTACGAAGTAGGCGTTTCGTATTATGGAAGAACTTACGAAGAAGGTAAGAAAATCAACTGGAAAGATGGGTTTAGAGCACTCTACTGTATTGTAAAATATGGTTTAATGGACTAATTTTTTCTACATTTTAATAAATAGTTAATACCTAGAGTTTTCGACAAACAACTTACTCATATCGATTGAGATTGTGTCTAATTTTAAGGTGTTGATTGATAAAGTTTTTAGTTTATAAAATTTCTCTAACAGTGAAAGCACTAGCAAGCAGTCAACGCTTTAAATTTATCGTTTTTTTCATCTTTATATATTTGATTATGTTTGTTTTTAAGGACAAACTTAATGTTACATTATATCAGGATGAATTTCACTTTTTCGAAACTACCAAAAAATTTAGTAACTATATTATACCTCCAATTAGCTATTTAGAACACTATCCTGAATTGAATACACCTTTGCCATTTATGATTGGGGGCTGGTGGATAAATTTATGGGGAGACACTATTCAAAATTTAAGAATATTAACTTTTCTATTAAGTTTTGCAATAATAGCATTATTTATTTGGGAAAGCCCAAAAGAGTCTAACAAGTTATGGATATGCGTTTTAGGTGTGTGGCTATTCCCTAATTATTATCTCTGTACCGTTTATTACTACACAGATATGTTTGCAATATTATTTTTATTGGGTGGAACTATTTCATACTTGCAAGGACGGCACTTTCTAAGTGGTTTTTTAATGGTACTAGCCATCTGCTGTAGGCAGTATATGATAGCTTTTCCTATTGCGATATTAGCAAACGAAGTTGTGGGAATCTTTCTTTCTCAGGGATACTCTTTGAAAAAATCATTAAAAGGACTTCTATCAAAAAAGTACCTTATGGTTTATATACTGGCATTTCTAAGTATTATTCCATGGTTTCTTTTATGGGGAGGATTTGCGCCTGCTGATGAAATGAAGAGACAACATTATGATAGTACTTTAACATATAAGGGAGGTTTTGTTTTATATTCCTCAGCTGTTGTCGCTTTTTATTTTGTTATACCAGAAATATTGTTGATGCGTAAAATAAATGTATTATTACACTTTGTTAGAAGCAACCGCGTTGTATCTGTTTTGTGCTTGTTAGTTGTAGGGTTTTTGGTTTGTTTTACGCCAGCTGTACAAACATATAATCCGTATTTCACTTGGAAATTTTTAGGATACTTAGATATGGGTTTAGTCAAAATAGGTGTTACAGAATTAATAAAGCAGATTATATTTGGATTATTAATGTTTCTAGCTCTAATTCGCTTTTTATCAGGAGGCTTAAATATTTCTACTTGGGTATTTATTATTAATGGAATATTATTAGGTAAGGCTCAATTATCTTGGGATAAATATTCATTACCTACAGTAGTTATTTTGTGGTTTTTAGTACTTGTTGAAGAAAAATATTTTAATCAGCCTAGTAATCTAGACAAGAAATATGAGATATTTCATGTTTAATATATATTGAAATTTTACGATAAAAAGCCCTGTAGATATTCACTGAGTGAGCATTTATAGGGCTTTTATTATGAACCAAACATTAATAGGTTATGAGTAATTTTAACAAAGTTTTTGCGTTAACATTTTTTTTGCTTTTCGCGATTGGGCTGACTGAAAAGCTTCAAGCTCAACGAGTTTATTCGGTAATCTTTAATGATTTACCCCAAGACTCCCAACTTTTTCCAAGAAATAATAATAACATTGCCAATATTCCAATCAAAGGAATTATTGAAGTGCCAGGATGGACATATTTGTCAGTAATTCTCACAAGAGAGGGAAAAAACTATGGTTATTCAAGAGGCTATATCAATTATACTTCAAGTACATTAGGAAACTTTTCTGTACCTAATGTCAATATAAAGGCAGAACCTGCTGAATATGAAATTTCAATTTATGCAATGAATGCGAATGGCAAAGACTCTTTATTTATGGCATCTCGTCAACATCTTGTTGCTGGAGATATCTATGTATTAAATGGCCAATCAAATGCCTATGCATTCAATATTGGAAATGAACCTTTTTTTTATGATAACAAATACATCAGAACGTTTGGGAAGCATTTAGGTCAGGTCTCTGATACACTGTGGGTAAACCCAAGCCCTCAAGTGGGGGCTTTAGCACTCTCATTTCAAAAATATATTTTTGAGAATACAGGTATTCCAACGTGTATTATTAATGGTTCTGTCCCAGGTACAGGAATCTCTCAGCACTTTAAAGATGAAAGCTATCCAACAAACCTAGGTACTATTTATGGTTCTCTTCTATATCGAATACAAAAATCAAGGGCTATAGATAAAATAAAGGGATATATCTGGATTCAAGGAGAAAACGATATATTCGATAACTCAACGACTTATCCAGACGATTTTAAGAAATTGTTCAAATCTTGGCAGATAGATTTTCCTGCTATTGAACATTATATTGTTGCACAAAGTAATGTTTATCCAATCCCTACTATAAATGCTGCTAGTATTAGAAATTTTCAACGACAAACCCCTTTATTATCTAGTAAAATAGAGGTTTTAGCTTTAAATGGATATGAAACTTTAGATGGTGTTCACCACACTAATAAAGGGTATTTTCAGATTGCAGCTCGTCTTTATAAACTATTCGGAGCCCAATATTATGGGGTAACTGATGATATTAATAATCATTCTCCTAACGTAAAAAGAGCATACTTTACCTCATCAAAACACGATGCTGTTGCTCTTGAATTTCCTGAAGGTACCGAAATGGTAGCTGTTCCTGATACAGTTTTAAAGAGCCCATATACAGGGAATATCGTTACCTTAGGGATTAAAGATTATATCTATTTTGACAACGATGAGTCTCGTACCGCAACTATCACAAGAATTGACTATTCAGGAAATAAAGTAATATTTAATTTTAATGCTCCAATCTCGTATAATAAAATAGCTTATTTACCTGGACGTTATTATACTTTTGATTTTACTAAATATATGGGTCCAAGTATGAGGTCTAAAAATGATTTACATGCGTGCTCATTTTATGATGTTGCCATTGAAAGTGAAAATACGGCACCATTGTTGCCTCCTAATCTTACTGCAACTGCATTATACTTTGACAGGGTTAATTTATCTTGGAGTAAAGTAGATAAGGCTGTTAACTATGTTTTAGAAGTGCAAGATAAAGGTATTTACTCCGTAATTGCTACTCTTGATTCATCAGTAACATCTTGGGTACATCAAGGTTTGCTCCCTAGTACTTTATATACCTATAGAATCAAAGCCATAAATACCACTCAAACTTCTTCATATAATGGAACAACTGTCACAACCACAGCTCTATTAGATTCACCTGTAATAAGTGCTTCTCAAGTTGCTATTGGTGAAGTAAAAGTTGTTTGGGGTGCTGTAAAGGGTGCAAATTCATATCTTTTAGAAAGAAGTATCAATGGAACAACTTTTTCAGGAATAGGAACATTTAACTCAACAACGTTTTCTTATGCTGATACAAAAGTGGCGTATGGATTGAGTTACACTTATAGATTAAAAGCTTTTGGTACAGGAACAGAGTCTCCATTAGTAACTACTTCCATAAAAGTAGTAAATGAGCTTGTAACACCAGTTTTAAAACAAAATGCCATTTATACCTACGGCTCTGGAATAGCAACCCTTGAAATAGGATGGACGTCAGTTAATGGTGCTACAAGTTATCAACTTGAAAGGAAACAAGCAGGGCAAACTTATCAAATTTTAAACAATCTTGATAATGCTAAGAATAGTTATAACGAACAATCACTTGCTGCTAATGCCAGTTATACCTACCGAATCAAAGCCAAAGGAAATTTTACAGAATCTAAATACGACTCCTTAACTGTGTTAACCCCCAATGTTTTAACTACTCCAACTTTAGCAGTCGAAGAAAATCTTACCAATAAAACGTTGTTAATTAGTTGGAATAGTGTACAAGGAGCAAGTACGTATCAATTTACAAGAAATATTGAGGGACAAAGTACAAGTATGAAGACTACTTTATCTACCAATAAATTAGTAGATTCTACCTTTATTCAAAAAGCTAACTATACTTACAAACTGCAAGCTTTTGGCGCAAATACAGAATCAGCCATTGCTACAAAGACTTTTACAACTTCTTTAATCTTGGGGAATGAACCGCTAGCCGTTGAGTCTTTGGTTTATCCCAATCCATGTCACGATTTTGTATGGATTAGGTTGCCGTATTCTACTTCGGGTGGGGTAGATTTTATCGATACTCAAGGTAGAATTATCAAGTCTGTTGAATTTAAAAATCAGGAATTACTGGAAGTTTCATTGCAAAATCTTCCTGCTGGCATATACTTCACTAGAGTCCAAACCGCAAAAGCCATTTGGAATACGAAAATTCTGGTAAACTAACAGGCCTTTTTACTTTAACTTAAATCCTAAAAGGAGCATTGAGCATTACTACTCAATTCTCCTTTTTTTGTTGGTTTTTTGAGGAAATTAATTGAAAATGAGCATGTTGTTTGGTAATTTGTCAGTTATTCAACTTCATTAATTTACTATCTCAAACCTACTGCTCATGATTCAACCAATATTTGTATATGGTCAACACATACTAGAACAGCCTTGTACAGATATTCAATTAGAAAGCCCTCAACTTCAGAACTTAGTCAATAATTTGTGGGATACCATGCGAAATGCTCAGGGTTGCGGTTTGTCAGCCCCACAAATAGGTTTGCCCTACAAGGTATTTGTCATAGATAGCCAAAATGCCTTTCAAGCTATTGGGAAAGGTTTTCGGAAAAGATATTTTGATGCTGAGGACAAAGGAATCCAAGGGATATTTATTAATCCTCAACTCTTGGAGGTGTCTTCAAAAATGTGGAAAGCAGAGGAGGGCTGCCTCAGCTTGCCAAGCTTAATCAAAGGAGTTAGTAGACCGTGGCAAATCAAAATCAGTTACTACAACGAACAATTAGAACATCGCATACAAGAATTTTCTGGCCTTACAGCGAGAATGATTCTACATGAATTGGATCATACCAATGGGATTTTGCTCATAAATCACATGGGATTGTTGACCAAGAAGTATCTTTACTTTAAGCTTAAATCTATCAAAAAAGGTCGTGTAAAAGTATCCTATCCTATTTCTACTCGCTAAATTTTCCTTTTTCCTTCTTTTCCTCTATCAGGTTCTGTCCAGAGCAGAACATGGTAAAGTTTTGTTTTTTAGAAAAAAAGTTCAACATTTATTCCCGCATCATTGAAGTCTCGCAAGACAAGTCCTCTAATGTGCTTGACATCTCACAATTCTGCATAAATACGTAATTCAAACTATCTATTTAATATGAAAAACTCTTCCATTATAGTGGCCTTATTGGCTGTAAGTACAAGTTTCTATCAATGCCAATCTCCCAAAGAAAGCTCGAACGAATCAACGAAAGTAGCTTGGAAAGAGCTTTTCAATGGCAAAGATTTAAGCGGTTGGAAACATGTAGGACCCGGTGCGATGGTTGTAGAAGATGGTATGCTTCATGGCGAAGGAGGCATGGGTTTGCTATATCGGGAAGGTGAAAAATATGGTAATTGTGTGTTTCATATTGAATGGAAAATGCAAAAGGAAAATAGCAATTCAGGGGTTTTTATTCGTATTCCTATCGAACCTTTGGAAGAAATGATGCCTGTGTTTTATGGAAATGAGGTACAAATCGATAACAAACCAGAACTTTCTGGTGAAGATGAATACCATTATACGGGCACCTTATATTCATTTTCGAAACCTCTGGCAAAACCTGGAAAACCTGGTCCCGAATGGAACTCTATGGATATTTACCTAGATGGTTCACGAACAGTAGTAATGGTCAATGATGTGAAGGTTACTGATTTTAAAGATGGAGACCCTGTGCCAAAACGGAAATTTGATTTTGAGCCTTTTCATGGAGCAAGACCTGATTCGGGGTATTTCGGATTACAAAATCATGGAAAAGAAGATATTGTCTACTTTAGAAAAGTAGCTGTAAGACCTGTCACCAAAGAAGACCGTGAAATTGGTAATTTGAAAAGCAGAGCAAGTAAGTAAAACCTTTAAGGCTATTTTCTATGGATACTACTACAGAGAAAAAACTCACTAATCGAAGAAATTTTGTCAGACAGACTTCCTCTGCATTGTTTGGATTAACGATTGTTCCTAGTACTGTGATTTCGGGGCTTGGGCATGTTGCACCAAGTGATAAATTGCATTTGGCTGCTATCGGCTGTGGAGGCGAAGGTGCGGCGGATATAGATGCACATATCAAAACGCCCAAAAAAAATGTGGTGATTTCGCATTTATGTGATGTCGATGACCGTATGGCTAATCCGATGAGAAAACGTTTTCCTAAAGCGCATTTTTTTCACGATTGGCGAGAAATGTTTGAGAAAGAGCATAAGAGCTTTGATGCCGTTACCGTGGCAATCCCTGATCATAACCATGCTATCGTAGGATTGGGCGCGATGCAATTGGGTAAGCATTTGTATTTACAGAAACCACTGGCTCATGATATTCACGAGGTTAGAGTTTTGACTGAGGCTTCCAAAAAATATAAAATTGTTGCTCAGATGGGCGATCAAGGGGCATCAAGTGAAGGATTGCAAACTTTGCGTGAATGGATAGAAGCTGGAATTTTAGGAGATATTGAAAAAGTGTATTGCTGGACCGACCGTCCCGTCTGGCCTCAGGGTATTGCTTGGCCTAAAAAAGCATCCAAAATTCCCAAAGAGTTGCGTTGGGATTTATGGCTCGGAACGGCTAAAAATGTGAACTACATTGATAATTTAGTACCATTTAATTGGCGCGGTTGGTGGGATTTTGGAACTGGCGCGCTGGGAGATATGGGTTGTCATATTATTGGCCCTCCCTTCAAATTACTTGAATTAGGCTATCCAACAGAGGTATCTGGTAGTGCAAGTACAGTTTATAATGGAATTTTTAAAGAAGGAATTTATCCAGAAAGTGGACCTGTTTCGAGTTCGTTGAAGTTTACCTATGAACAAAAAAATGGAAAGAAATTAGAGCTTTATTGGATGGATGGAGGAATCACCCCCGAAAGACCTATTGAGCTAGATAGTAAGGAAAACATGAATGATGTCATGGGCGATTTTACCAAACTCAATGATTTTGAGGGAGCAACTCTTTTTGTAGGAACCAAAGGCAAAGCTGCTTGCGGATGGGGAGGTAGAAGTCCAATTTTATTACCACTTTCAAGAAATGAAGAAGTACATGTGCCAAAAAAATATCCACGTGTGGTGGGCGACATGGATGGTCATTATTGGCAATGGATAGATGCATGTATTGCAGGTTATGGGAAAAACGAATTAAGCTCGCCCTTCGAGGGATATGCAGGACCTTTGACAGAGACTGTTTTGATGGGTAATTTGATTTTGAGAAGTTTTAATATTCGTCAGAAAGTAAAAAGAAGCGACCCTGTTTATGGCGATATGGAGACTTTTACCTTTCCTGGAAGATATATAAACTATAAATGGGATGGAGCTAATATGCGTATTACCAACTTTGAAGCAGCTAATCAATTTATTAAGAGAGAATATAGAAAAGGCTGGAACGAACTAAAATTATAAATTATTGGAGATACAACCTATCTCCAATAACACCTTAAAAGCGCCAAAATGCACATTGAATATTTTTCGGATTACCTAGCCATGAGCGAACGCGCATGTGACCTCATACTTCATCAAATTGAAGAAAATCCTCAAACTTTACTCTGTCCTGCTACTGGAAATACTCCACTCAAAACATATCAATTATTAGCACAAAAGCTTTTGGAAAAACCAACAGAGCTTCGTCTGCTTATGTTAGATGAATGGTATGGTTTGGACAAAACACAGGAGGGAAGTTGCTATGCTTTTTTACAGAAGTATTTGGTCGAACCATTACAAATTCCCATTGAACGTTTTTTTATATATGATTCTCAGACCTCCAGCCCTGAGGAGGCGTGTTTACGTATGCAATTACGCTTGAAGCAAGAAGGACCTATCGATTTAATGATTTTAGGAATTGGTCTCAATGGGCACCTTGGTTTTAATGAACCCAACGATTTTTTAAGTCCAGCCTGTCATGTAGCAGAGTTAGAGGAGCAAACCAAGCAACATACCATGATTGGAGAGTTGTCCATTAAACCAACTAAAGGTTTAACTTTGGGTATGGGAGAAATTTTACAAGCTAAAAAAATCATCTTGTTAATTAATGGAGTGCACAAAAAAGAGATTACCAAGGCATTTTTGAAGGGAGAAATAAGCACTCATCTACCAGCCTCATTTTTATGGTTACACCCCAATGTGACCTGTTTGATAGAAGCGAACGCTTTATGAAACCACTATTATAACCCGAATTTATACTAAAACTCATCAATGAACATTCACTTATCTTTTGGCATAGACCAACTTATTCAACATTCGAGCCCAGCACAATATAGTCGTATTGGTTTGGTAACCAACGACGCTGCATATACAACCATGGGGCAACAATCTCGC
This sequence comes from Cellulophaga sp. BC115SP, assembly GCF_009905545.1. Lineage (GTDB taxonomy): Bacteria > Bacteroidota > Bacteroidia > Cytophagales > Spirosomataceae > Flectobacillus > Flectobacillus rivi. Next base: position 11,286 of record NZ_JAAALB010000069.1, read on the forward strand.
TTAGCTTTGTTAGAGGCAGGTTTTTCAATTCAAAAGCTCTTTTCACCCGAACATGGTTTATCTGCCAAAGGTCCAGATGGCGCGTTTATTCCAAATGGCGTAGACAGCCTTACCGCTTTACCAATTGTAAGTTTATACGGAGAGAAATTAGCCCCCGACTCAACAGATTTAATGGATATAGATACCGTTTTTTTTGATATTCCAGATATTGGGTTGAGATATTATACCTATCTCTGGACACTAACTCATGTATTGGAAGCATGTGCAGCTCATCAAAAGAAATTAGTGATTTTGGATAGGCCTAATCCTCTATCAGGAAGCATAGAAGGACCTATGTTGGAGGAAAAGAATTGTTCCTCTTTCATTGGACGATGGAATATTCCTGTGCGACATGGTTGTACCTTGGGTGAGTTAGCCATGTTCTTTAATGCAGAAAAAAATCTTCAGGTTGACTTACAAGTTGTCTCATGTAAGGGTTGGAATAGAAACCTTATTTTGAGAGATTATGGAATGCCATTTCAGCCAACTTCGCCTGCAATTGTTTCATGGGAATGTATGTTGGCGTATCCCATCACTGCTTATCTCGAAGCAACAAATCTAAGCGATGGACGTGGTACCGATGCGCCATTCGCACAAATTGGTGCACCTTGGCTACAAGGATTTGACTTATCAAAACTCCAAGGATTGACCGAAGATGTAGTGTTTGAAAACTGCCAATTTGTACCATCTGAAGGCAAGTTTATGAATGAAGTATGTTATGGGCTTAAAATTAGGGTAAAAAAAGCCCAATATTATCCATCAACCTTGTTAGGGCTGTGCCTTATAAAACTCATCAAAGCTCAATATCCTGCTTATTTTTCGTGGAAACCTTATCCAACTCGTGCGAATCCTACAGGTTTGCGCCACTTAGATTTATTAACAGGAATTTATCAATCAGAAAGACTTTTTGAACTGACTTGGGTGGATTTCCTTTCGCAGATTAAAGACTTTACTCAAATCACCGAGTGGCAACGAAAAGTGTCTCCATATCTTTTATACTGAGAATCTAATTGGAAATTTTGATTTTTTATCCACAAAATCATTAAATAAACCCAAGCTTAATTTTGTGAAAAAGAGAGTTTGAATTTTTCTCTAAACTCCATGGGACTCTCCTGTGTTTTGTTTTTGAAAAGCTTGCTGAACGATTGAGGATGTTCAAAACCTAACTCATAGGCAATTTCAGAAATTGTTAAATTCGTAAGAGAAAGTTTTTCTTTGGCTTTCTCAATAAGTTTTTGGTGAATTAACTGCTGAGCGTTTTGTCCTGTCATCGAACGGAGCATATCACTCAGATAACTCGATGAAATATTGAGTTGGTCTGCCAAGAATTTTACCGTTGGAATGCCTTGATTTAAAGAAGCTTGTTGGTTGAAATAGGTATCCAACAACTCTTCCAATTGTTGAAGCATATCATGACAAACAGGTTTTCGGGTTATAAACTGTCTTTTGTAAAAACGATTGGCGTAGTTTAATAATAACTCAAGTTGTGAAATGACCACTTCTTGGCTAAACTCATCGATTCTATTGTTTAACTCAGATTCAATCATTCTGAAAATGGATAAGATTACTTCTTTTTCCTCATCAGACAAGTGAAGCGCTTCTCTCGAAGAATAGGAGAAGAAACTATATTGTTTAATTTTCTTGGCAAGCGGAAAATTCCATAAAAAATCGGGGTGAATCAAAAGAATGATTTGTTGATTAGCGCAAGTGCCTTGTGGGATAGCATTTAATTCCTCCTCGCTTTTACCGATAATTTGATTTGGTGCAGCAAACAGTAAACCACCTTCGTCAAAATCAAAATAGGTTTGTCCATATTTTAACTTACCACCGAAGTAGGGTCTAAAAGATATTTTATAAAAACTCAAGGCATGTAAATGTGGACCTAATTCCAGAAAAATCTTTTCGTCGATACCGTTTACAATACTGATAAGAGGGTGCTTGGGTAGCGGTAAACCAAAGGTTCGATGCGCTTCGGATAGAGAATCGAATTTGTAAAAGGGAATTTCTTCTTTTTTCATACTTAAAATTTTTACTGTTATAAAACCACAAGCCTTGAATTAACAAAGGAATAGTAAGATAGATTCAAGAATAGAAAAATAGAATTGGGATGAATGCACTTTTTACGATGTATTCATCCCAACTCTTTAATGAGTTAAAAGTCTTGAGCTGCACTTGATACCGCTTCCCATTTCTCCCATTCTGCTAATCTTTCTGCATAAGTTTCACGTAAATGAGGAAGATTGTATTTCCCTAATAAAAAGCGAAGAGGAGGGTTTTCTGAATCAACAACTTGGAATATTGCCTCAGATGTTGCCAATGGGTTTCCTCTATCAAGTTGTCTTAATGAATCAACAAATTGAGATTTGAATTCGGTATATTCCTCCATGCCAGCTGAAAACTTCAGAGATTCAGGACTTCCAAATTCAGTGGCATAAGCACCAGGTTCTACAATAGTCACCTTAATGCCGAATTGTTTCACTTCCAATGCTAAACTCTCATGAATCGATTCAAATGCCCATTTGGATGAACAATAGTATCCAATGACAGGTAGGGTGATATGTCCTAAATTGCTAGACGTACCCACAATATGTCCGTATCCTTGTTTGCGTAAATACGGCAAAGCCGCTTGAATTACAGCTACAGGTCCCAAAACATTGGTTTCGTACAGTGCACGAATTTCATCAGCCTTTCCTTCTTCGATGGTTCCTACGAGAGAATAACCTGCGTTGTTGAAAATAATATCTATTTCACCAAAATGTGCAAAGGCTGTATCAATGGCCGATTTGACTTGGTCAATTTTGGTAACATCCAAGGCTAGTGGCAGTACATTATCCCCGAATTTTTCACTCAAATCTGCGATACTTGATAACGATCGAGCAGTAGCAACTACTTTGTCTCCACGCTGTAAGGCAGCTTCTGTCCAAACACGACCAAAACCTCTTGAAGCACCTGTAATAAACCAAACTTTTGTATTTTTCATGACTATTTTGTTTTAAATCTTAACGATACAAAGTTCTGTTTTACTTTGAAGTTCGGCGTAGCCAAAATGAGGAGGTTTGTAGTCAAAATGAGGAAGTTGTGGAGAAAGCATAGAATTGAAAGCTAATGACTTCCAATGTTTCGGGTTGTAATATGAAGTAATGAGTCAAAATCAAATATCAAGTTATCAAACCATCATTTATTTGTAGTGTTTCATGAGTACCTGATAACGTATTATTTATATAAGCTGGACAGATTTTTAAGCAAAATAAATTAATATTGAAAATATTTCATTCATATCTAACATTTACCCCGTCACTCTAAAATCTGTACTCATAACTTATGGGATTATTCGATATTTTTAAAAAGAAATCACAGAATTCTTCTTCAGGGTCAACGCAGGAATTTCCACCAAACAACCCAGAAATGCAAACGGTTTGTTTGTTTTTTGAAAACGAACCATTATTGGATAAAGCGACTATTTTATCTGAGTTAAAAGCCAGATTTACAAACGTAGAAACGGTCGATGATGATTTGTCAGATTCACCTTTGGTCTTCTTTTTTCCAGACTATTTAGTGCCTTTACAAGAAGGTGCTGTTCCAGCACAAGGTGCTATAATCACGATGGATCAACAGCTACAATTGGATAGATTTACTACTGCTTTTCGTCAGTCATGGCATTGGGATAATGCAGAAAAAATCATGGCAGCTTGTAAATATGAAATCAACCTGACCGATCTGATGTCACGGTCTTTGCCTCCAGTGGCTCGATTAGCGTATTTTCAAAAGTTTGTATCTGCTGTGGTAAAGGCAACTAATCCACAAGTAGTGTATTTTAGAAATAGCGATAAACTCCTTGATCCAGGCGATTTTTTAAACACTTGTGATATTGCTCAGAACGATTTTTTGCATGCGGCTCTAAACGTGAGGTTGTTCAGTGTAGCCAACGGTAGTGAAAAAGAACTATTGATGGATACGCTAGGACTACATGCTTTTGGACTAACTGATTTTGAATGTAGATTCACCGATTATGACCCAAGTGATATAGCTAAGGTGTTGCAAAATTTGGCTTATTATATCTTTGAAACAGGCGATACCATCAGAAGTAATACGACTGTGGAGGGTATTGGAAAAAATCCGATTTGGAAAACACAATTTGCCAATGCTAAAGTCGAACCTGAACGACTGGTGGTCGAAATAATTCCCCGATAAAATCTCTAGATATTTGAAATTTAGTGATTGAGAGTGATGAGTGATTATTTTTAAATAAGTTAGTGAGTAAAATAAAAATAATTTTACCCGAATTAAGCTTTATGAGGTAGGTTAAAAGTTAAATAGTATTTCTCATAAAGTAATAGAAACTTTTTTGCCTAATGCCTACAGCTTACTGCATAAAGCGTATCAATGTAACTTTATTCTGCTAGAGGCATAATCACTCATGCACTAAATCACCACTCACTAAATTCAAAATGAGTCATATTTTTGATGTCACAATCGATTTTGACCCAAGTCAATGCTTTTCCATTTTATTTCTTTTTATTTTGAATCCATAATAGAATAAAGATGATGAAAACGGAGCTTGCTAGGTTAATTCAGAGGAAAACGGCACTTACCGAAGAGGAGCTTGCTTCTATCTTGAAGTGCTTTAAATGGGTAAAAGTTAACAAACATGAGCATCTTCTGGAACAAGGAGAGGTGGCTGACCAACTATTTTTTATTCAAAAAGGCTGTCTGAGATTATATTACAATACCGAAGAGTTTGGGATTGTAACCCGTTTCATGGCTTTTGAACATACCTTTCTGACTTCTCTCGTGAGTTTTATTGCTCGTGAACCTTCTACGGAATTTATCGAAGCCGTTGAAGATTCAGAGGTACTATCTATTTCACATCATGATTTTCTTCAATTAAGAGAAAGTATTCCCGCATGGGACAAAATTTATATTTACATCTTAGAATATGGACTAACTGTAATCACAGGACGACTAAGTAGTATACTCACGCAAAATGCTACAGAGCGATATACTTCTTTGCTCGAAAATAATCCAGAACTAATCCAAAGACTCTCAAATGCGAATCTGGCGTCTTATCTTAATATTTCTCCTGAAACTTTGAGTCGACTAAAATCTCGCATTTTCAAACAGAAAAAATAACTAAATATGAGAAGTGATGAAGTAAAACGTGGGTACCAACGTACGCCACACAGAGCCCTATTGCGTGCCACTGGACTCAAAGACGCAGATTTTGACAAGCCTTTTATTGGTGTAGCCAACTCTTTTATTGAAATTATTCCAGGGCATTTTTTCCTTAATAAAGTTTCTGAAATTATTAAAGAAGAAATACGTGCCAATGGTTGTGTTCCATTTGAATTTAATACCATCGGAATTGATGACGGTATTGCCATGGGGCACGATGGTATGTTGTATTCGCTACCAAGTCGTGAATTAATTGCCAATTCTATCGAAAGCGTAATGAATGCCCATAAATTGGATGCTATGATTGCGATTCCGAATTGTGATAAAATTGTCCCAGGAATGATTATGGGAGCATTGAGAGTGGATGTTCCTACCATTTTTGTCAGTGGCGGTCCTATGGTAAAAGGATACAAAAAAGATGGTTCTCCAATCGACCTAGCTACAGCATTCGAGGCTGTAGGAAGGCATGAGGCTGGGACTATTAGTGCAGAGGAATTGAAGGATATAGAATGCAATGCTTGTCCGAGCGGAGGGAGCTGTTCGGGAATGTTTACCGCAAATTCAATGAATACTCTCATGGAAGCCATGGGTATTGCATTGCCCGGCAATGGAACAATTCTGGCACAAACCAAAGAGCGTGAAGAGCTTTATCGTCAAGCCGCTAGGAGGATTTGTACAATTGCGAAGGAGGATGCATTGTGGGAAAAATTCAAACTTAAAAATATTTTGAATCTTAACGCTGTAAAAAATGCCTTCGCAGTTGATATGGCTATGGGGGGAAGTACCAATACGGTATTACACATGCTTGCCATTGCCAACGAAGCTGGTGTAGATTTTCAGTTGAAGGATATCAACATAATTTCTCAGAGGGTTTCACACATTGCAAAAATCTCACCTAGTTTGAGTACCATACACATGGAAGACATCAACCGTGCTGGGGGCGTAAATGCCGTGATGAAAGAAATGACCAAACGAGGGGACGATGTTTTGTTGGATAACCTCACAATTGGTGGAGAAACATTATTTGAAAAAATCGTCGATGCCGAAATCAAGGATACCAATGTCATTCGAAGAATCAATAACCCTTACAGTCAAGTAGGAGGGTTGGCTATTTTGTATGGTAATTTGGCTGAACAAGGGGCGGTTATCAAATCGGCGGGACTAACTGGTAGTCGTGTATTTACAGGAAAAGCCGTTTGTTATGACGGTCAGGCAGAGGCAATTGCAGGAATCTTGGCAGGTGAAGTAAAGGCAGGTGATGTAGTTGTAATTCGCTATGAAGGACCTAAGGGTGGACCTGGAATGCAAGAGATGTTGAGTCCTACGAGTTTATTGATGGGTATGGGGCTAGGAGCTTCAGTAGCATTAATCACTGATGGCCGTTTCAGCGGAGCAACCAGAGGAGCCTCCATTGGGCATGTATCACCAGAAGCAGCTGAAGGAGGAATGATAGGTTTGTTAAAAAATGGAGATGAAATACATATCGATGTGGACCAGTATATTCTTTCGGTAAATTTATCCGACGAGGAAATTGCGGAGAGGAGAGCAGCATTTGTACCAATCAAGAAGCCCTTAACATCAAGATGGTTGAATCAATATCGAGCTTTAGTAACTAATGCGAGTAATGGAGCGGTCTTGAAGACTGATTGGTAAGATAAATTATTGAAAGGAGTTGATATTTTCTATTCAACTCCTTTACTATTTAGGTCATATTCTAGTTGCTTAATTCCTGAATTTTCCAGATAGCCTTCGCATGTTTTGCTAGTTGCCTTTGTCTAGAAGCTATTTTTGCTTCGTCCCATGTACTAAACTTTGTAGGAATTGAATTGGTAAGTTTAGATTGTGATTTTTCAAATAATTTACATTTTTCTGCAAAGGATTTTTGAGCGGCTTCTCTATTTAATTTTTTTTCAAGTAGGGTTAAATTTCCTATCCTAAATCTTGAACGATTAATTTCATCAAAAGAAAACTCTCCCCATTCTTCATCGGCATTTTCTGGTAAAATATGCTCAATCGTAAATAAATCACTATCAACATCAATTTCGCTATTATACTCATATATTTCAATCTTTGCCAAAAGGTATTTGACTATCTTATGATTTCTGGTGGTGTTTTTAAATTCTTTAGTTGAGAAATCATTTTCAAAACTATTATCTTGAACGTAAATCGATTGAAAATCAGAAGCTGAGAATTTTTTTTGTGATTCAATTCGTAAGGCTACCGCATTATATACATCTTCTTGAGCATTTGGGTTTAATCCACCTATTATGTTGTATCTTAATGAGATAATAGAGCAAGTTTTGGTTAATTTACTAAACCCTTCACTTGTAAGATTTCTATACCCTGACATGAAAAGGGAGTATGTTTGACGAATTTGAAAAAGTTTAAGCTCTCTGAGCGCTTTTTGAATTTCAGGTTTGTCTCTCCATAGGTCATCTTCTGGATTTTGAATAGCAAGAAATATATCAGCAGTATCGTTTAGATTTCTAATCAAACCAAAGACTTCTTGTTTGGTTTTAATACTACTTTTAATAGTTTTAAACAGATTTTTCTTACCAACAGATTTGCTTATGCTGTTCCAATAATATCTTAAGTAATCTTCAAATTTTTGCTCGCCCAATTTGCCAACTATTTTACTCCAGATATTTTCTAATTCTTCAATTTCTGAAATATGCGGTTGTGTTTCATCAACCACTGAAAATAAGTGGTTTTTTAATAAATCCGAAGATGATAATTGAACACCTCTAGCATTTAAGGTTTCAAATACTTTAAAGGCGTTAAGCTGGTCGGTAACTTCAATAACCGTAAAAAAAAGCTTATCTACAATATTGTCAACAAAACCAGCTAGCTCTTCTCCTGTTTTGTACTCTTTTTTGATTCTATCATAATACCAATTAAAACATTCTCTCATGTGTTTTTCTGAGGTATTGGTATTGCGAAGAGGTAAATCTTTTAAGAGTACTAAATGCTGTTTGTAGTAGTCATTACTATTACGATTTAGCTTAAGTTTATTGTTAGATATTAGTGTAACAGGGTCTATATAGCCGATATAGCTATTGAGTAAATTGTTTTTTCTCAACTGGTTACTTTCTGGGTCAATGTTTGAATCAACCAAATCGTTTAGGCATTTGAGCGTAGACAGAATTAAAATGCTCATTGTAGTTAGCCTTTGTTGTCCATCAATTATCTGAAACTCTTTGTTATTTGAAGTTTGAAGAACCAGATAGCCCATATAATGCTCCTCGTCCTCATTAGACATAAGAGCCTTGAGGTCCTGCCATAAATCATCCCATTGTTCAGTATCCCAAGTATAGTCACGCTGAAATTTTGGAATTTCATAACGCAAACCATTTCCCATTAATTGTCTATAAGTTTTATTGGATGTTCCTTGAATACCTCTCATGATATTAAAATTTTGCTTCAAAAATTAACAGTTGTTTTCTCTATAAATTCATGAAACTCATTCATAAATCAACAAATTTAAAGTAAAATCAAAAGTAAAAAGTTTTCACGATACATTTGGGGGAATTGGTCATTAAAATAGATATGGATGGAAGTTAAGACTTATTAAGGAAAATAACTTCCTCTCTAAAAACTACAACATACTATCCTGCAATATCATTATAGGAATCTAAAAACTGTTGAGAATAGAAATAGATACGAAGGAGCAGCTAATTGGAAAATTCAAATGGAGAAATGTAAGAAAATAAAGATTGTTGGTCGTTTTTTTACTGATGAAACAAGAAAAACTGAGTTAGAAAAAGTAGACTAAAATAAGTCTAAATCAATAAACAAAAAAACATGAGTCATCCCGAATTTTGCATTGCGAAGTAGCACCATAGCATGTTATGGATGGCAGTTCTCAATCGATAAA
>NZ_JAAALB010000007.1 GCF_009905545.1 Cellulophaga sp. BC115SP
AGAGCAGTTAAGCCCAGTACCGTTGATGATACTGCAATCAAATGCGGGAAAGTAAAAAAGCTCCAAAATATTACAAAGTAGATAAGCCACTCCAAAAGAGTGGCTTTTTCGTTTTACAAGACTCAATAGATATTTTAATGACCCGACAAGATGGAGTAAAGCTGAAAATCATGTTGCTTTTTCGAATTAATAATAATTTAAAGCACGGCTTAGTCTACCTTGAATGACCTTTCTTAGCTTTAGAGGAGCTAAAACTTCAACTCCATCACCGAAACCTAAAATTTCTTTTTCTAACTCAAAATTGATTTGTAAAGCTAATTCAATGGTGAGTCCTCTCTCATTTTCCTCAATAACCTTTTGTGAGTGATGTAAAGGTTTGGTAATTACATAAGGAGCATGCAAAGGAGTAAACTTTAATACTATTTGTTGTGGACGAAGATTATTTACAGTCACTCCAATGGTATTTTTATAGTATTCTTCTTGAACAATGGTATCATTTGGTAGATAAGTAATGTCTTCGGAGATGTGAAGGCTTTGGATTCTATCTAGTGCAAGATGTAAAATACTTTCATTTGCTCTTCTTTTACCTACCAGAAACCAACGGTTTTTAAATTCTTTTAACCACCATCCGTGAAATATAAAAACACCCTCCTGTCGTGCTTTGAATGACTTGTAAGTTATAACAAGAGCTTTTTTAGCTAAAATTGCATGATAAAGATCGTCTAAATACGAAAGTCCCTTCAGGTTCTCATTTTTTTCAAAATCAATAATTGAACTTCGTTTTTCTTGAGCACTATAAACATGTTCTTCCAGCTTATTGACCACTTCACTCAATTGTTCAAAATGAGAAAAACCTTTGAATTGCTTCAATAACGACAGCGCTTCATTCATTTGAATAAGGTCTGTTTGTGTAATAGGTGATTTTGTGATACTAAAGTTAGGATCAGCATAGGTATAAAACTTTTTATCAACAACGATGATTGGGGCTTCATAACCTAATTTATCACTACGCATAACTTGAATATCTGCTTGAATGGTACGCAAGCTGATTCCTTTATCAATTCCTTCGTATTCATAGAGCGCATCTGATACTTTTTCTATTAAATCTTCCAAGGTCCATTTCCGCTGACGATTTTGTAAACAAGCATCGATTGTTTTGTAACGGATAAGGGCATTTCTATTAGTAGGCATACTAGATTCGATCTGTTTATAGATTTTTGAGATATTTTTTACAAAAAAGTAAAAATAAATTGAACTACGCAAAAAGACTGCGTAGACACCATGCAATTTTGTATTAGAAATTTAAAACAACCTAATGTCATGAAATTCAATTTCTTAAAGAAGACTAATACTATTCTCAAAAATTATGAAGGAGTACCTTCGTATCAATTGAGTCCAGAAATGGAATTATATAGTGCTACGGTTTCGAGCCTGCTTCATGACAGTTTCTACGAAAAAGCTGAAGACCGATTAATACGCCTACAACAATTGATTGAAAAAGTATCGCCAGAATATTGCGCTAAATTAGCCGTATATGCGCGTCGTTCGATGAACTTGCGCTCTGTGCCAATTGTGCTTTCGGTAGAGTTAGCGAAAAAAGCTGAGGCAGGAGCATGGGTCGGAAAAGCTATTGAGCAAGTAGTTATGCGACCAGATGAGATCACAGAAATATTAGCCTATTATCAGCAAACTAATCAAAGAACAGGTACAAAGCGATTGAATAGACTTTCGAAGCAAATTCAAAAAGGTTTAGCAAAGGCTTTTAATCAATTTGATGAATATCAGTTTGCAAAGTATAATCAAAATACGGAGGTAAAGTTAAGAGATGCCTTGTTCTTGGTTCATCCGAAACCTAAGGATTTAGCACAACAAGCAGTTTTTGATAAAATCACCCAAGATACTTTATCAACACCATATACATGGGAAACTGAACTTTCTGCGCTTGGACAGCTTCATTTTGAAAGTAAAAATGCAAAAAATAAAGCCTTCAAAAACAAGTGGGAAGAGCTAATTCTGAGCAAGAAAGTAGGCTATATGGCTTTGCTAAGAAATCTGAGAAATATGCTGGAAAGTAATATTTCAGATGAGTGTTTAGAGATTGTTTTAACGTATTTAGCTGATGAAAGCGCCATCAAGAGTGCTAAGCAATTGCCATTTAGATATTGGTCTGCTTATCGAGAATTGAGTAATTTAACTGATGGTCGGGTTTCTGGCGTTTTTGATACGTTAGAAAAAGCAATGCTGGTAAGTGCTCAAAATATGAAGGGGTTTGGTGCTGATACTAAAGTTGTTTTGGCCTGTGATGTCTCTGGTTCGATGCAGCAAAAGTTATCTGCCAAAAGCAGCCTTATGTATTTCGATATAGGTTTGTTATTAGCTATGATTTTACAAAGTCGTTGCAAAAATGTAATTACAGGAATGTTTGGAGATACTTGGAAGGTTATACCTGTACCCAACAAAAATATATTATCAAATGTGGAAGCATTTCATAGACGTGAAGGCGAAGTAGGATATTCGACGAATGCACACTTGGTAATTGAGGATTTGCTAAAACGTGAGTATCAAGCTGACAAAGTCATGATTTTTACAGATACACAGTTATGGAATAGCCAAAATAGGAATATAAATAGCATTCAAACGACTTGGCAAAAGTATAAGAGTAAATATCCCAAAGCAAAATTATATCTCTTTGATTTGGCGGGTTATGGTCAAAGTCCCTTGAGAGTAGAATCAGGAGATGTGTATTTGTTGGCGGGCTGGTCGGATAAAGTTTTTGAAGTACTCGATGCCTTAGAAAATGGACAGAGTATTGTGGACTTTATTCAATCAATAGAATTATAAATACTGATGTGTTAAGTTCAAAACATCAGGCTATCATATTGAAGATTTTGTAAAATGCCGTAAGGTTGAGATACTTCGCAGCCAATATAGGGGAGGAATGGCGTGATTGAGTAATACAATGAGGTCATCTGGTTCGACTCCAGCAATGCAATGCCCCGTTCTCGACCTGTCTATTGCTTTTACAAAAAACTACCAGAGTGCCGTAAAAGAGCGATACTTCGAATGTAATCGACTCCTTTTATCATCGCTTTTTGCTCATTGCCTTTGGTTTATTAAGATATTGAAGAGTGTCGTAAAAAAGCGCTACTTCGGCTAATTGTGTCGTAGGTTCGACTCCTACCTGTCTTGTACAGTAGCTCAGTGGTAGAGCAAATTATTAATGTCGCTTTTTGTCTGTTACCTCTTCAATCCCTTTTAAAATAGTTCTACATCTTTTAAAACAATTGCACAAATTCTAAAAAAATGGAAACAGAAATCATTACCCAAGAAGATTTACAACAATTGGGTGTACATCATGAAGAAGCCTATCCAAAATTTTTAAGGGTAGCCAATGGTTTGTTAAGTAATGGTGTTTATCCCAAGTCACATATATTGTTGTTGTTTGCTCAAATGATAGATTCGCCAAAGAAGTTTAGTTTTTCCAAAAACAAACTCACCAATTTGGCACTTTACACCAAGCATTTGAAAGAATTAGGTCAGGAACTTGTTTTATCAGAGTATGGACAATCTTTGTTGGAGGCAGAGAAAAACAAACCTAAATATGAATTACCTAAGACTGGTCGTCAGGCAGAAAACTACTTTGACTTAAGAGAAGAAGCATTATCCTACCGAATTTACGGAGGAAATTACATTGAGCAAGGCGCCTTGGACCAAATGCAAACAGCCATGAGGTTGCCTATTTCATTAGCAGGGGCATTGATGCCCGATGCACATCAAGGATATGGATTGCCTATTGGTGGGGTTTTAGCCACTAAAGCAGATACTGTTATACCGTATGCTGTTGGGGTCGATATTGCCTGCCGTATGTGTATGAGCGTATTTGATTTACCTGTGTCGATGATTCAACGAGAAGATAAATTGTTGAAAAAAATGCTTGAATACCATAGTTTCTTTGGGATGGGATCAGAGTCGAAGCAGAAATATGATGATACACTTTTTGACCGCTCGGAATGGACTGCGACAAAATTGATTCGAGACTTAAAAGATAAAGCATATCGACAATTAGGAACTTCAGGAACGGGAAATCATTTTGTTGAATGGGGGGTATTGGAAGTCTTAGCACAGGATGAGCTGATGGATTTACCCGTAGGAAAATACCTTACTTTGTTATCACATTCGGGCTCAAGAGGCTTTGGGGGGGCTATTGCCAATCATTATTCAAAGATAGCTATGGAAAAAACTAGGCTTCCTAAAGAAGCTAAACATTTGGCTTGGCTAGATATGAATAGTGATGAAGGGCAAGAATATTGGTTATCCATGAATTTAGCAGGTGATTATGCCTCAGCCAATCATCATGAGATTCACAATAAAATTGCTGCTGCTCTCAATCAAAACCCACTGAAGCGAATCGAGAACCACCATAATTTTGCATGGGAAGAACGCCTTGCTGATGGAACCCCTGTGATTGTGCATCGAAAAGGAGCTACGCCTGCTGGTAGCCTAGATTTAGGGATTATTCCTGCCTCGATGACTCAGCCCGGCTATGTGATTCGTGGTAAAGGGATACCAGACGGATTAAATTCTGCTTCGCATGGTGCAGGTCGTAAAATGTCAAGAACCAAAGCACTTGGTATGTTGACAAAGGATGATTTGCAATCAGAATTAAAAAAAGCACAAGTGCAACTCATTGGTGCCGATTTGGATGAAGCTCCTCAAGCATATAAGGATATTCGGAAGGTCATGGATGCCCAAACGGATTTAGTACATGTAATAGCGCAGTTTAGTCCAAAAATCGTTCGAATGGCCGACGGTCGTGAAAAGGCAGAAGACTAAAATCTTTTAAACAATAAGCCTTCTATTCTCAGGAGTTTTTCTGAAAATAGAAGGCTTTGTTATTTTTAAATTTTATTTTTGATCCAAAATTTAAAAATAACATCTATGGCAAATACCTATTTATCATTTATTAGCGACGAGCACTTATTGAATTGTGTTGCTAATCTTTATAAATCCTATCAAAAGGCAAAAAATGATATTAATAAAAAGAAATTCTATAGTAATAAAATTGATGCTTTTAAAATGGTTTTTGATGTAAAATTCAATAATATGGATGAGGAAGCATTGATTCAGGCTGAGATTTTACGTCAAATAGATAAATCAATCAATAATTCAATCGGAACTTTTCATGAAGAAATACTTGGAGGAATAGCTGGTTACGAAAAAGGAAATTTGAGTGGATTTGATATTAAGGCTATTGACAACACGTTATTTGCTGATATTAAAAATAAGCATAATACGATGAATAGTAGTGCTGCTGAAAGTCTATTTCAGAAGTTAAAACGATATGCAGATGATCATAAACAAGCAAAGTGCTATTGGGTACAAATATTAGCTACACAAAGTTTTTGCGAAAAATGGACTAGTATTATTAATGGTAAAGAATATAGCCATAGTAGAGTCTATAAAATATCGGGAGACCAATTTTATAAACTACTTACTGGAGTTGATAATGCACTATTTCAATTATATAGTGTCTTACCAAAAGTGATAGAGGATTATCTGAAAAGTATTAGTGCTGGAGAGTCTGAGAAAAAGCAAAACTCTGCACTAATCGAAATTAAGGATGGGTCTCAAAAATCTGGTAGAACCATCCTTAATGAAATTACGTATGAAAACTACCAGTATTATCTGGGTTTTGATAAACTGTAATACTGATTTAAAAATTTTACAATTGAATAACCTACCTCTCTGCCAAGATTAACAGGTACTGCATTACCAATTTGTTTATATTGTTGAGAGGTAGAACCAGCAAACTTCCAGTCATCTGGGAATGTTTGAATTCTTGCATATTCACGTACGGTGAATGGTCGAGTTTCTTCTGGATGACAACGTTCCGTTTGCTTTTGTGCAGGAGAACAAGTTAGTGTAAGACTAGGTTCGTCCCATCCAATTCTACGAGCCATTCCAGTTTTACCACCCCCTAAATAAAAGCTTTTACCCATATAACTTTTCTGAACATCCAAAGGTAAATCACGCCAGTATCCTTTGGGAGGCACTAGATCTAATACAATTTTCTTTGATTTGGGATATTTGGCTCCATCAGACTCAGGTACGTCAGTGTCAAAAAGCTCACCCTTTTTTAAAGCATCAGCAAGGTTATATATCTTTTTATAAGGTTTAGGATACTCAAATGGAATATCTATATCTTTTCTGATTCCAACTAAGATAAGTCGTTCACGTTTTTGAGGTACCTTATAATTAACAGCTTTTAATACTTGAATAGGTACTACATTATAGCCAATTTCATTCAAAATTGAAATCATGCCTTGAAGTGTTTTTCCATTCTCATGACTTAGTAAACCACGCACATTTTCACCGACACAAATCAATGGGTTGATTTCTTGCACAGCTCTGGCAAATTCGTAAAATAACGTACCCCTAGCATCATCTAGCCCAAGCTTCTTTCCTGCATAACTGAAAGCTTGACAAGGAAATCCTCCAGTTACCAGGTCGACTTGATTATGGTATTCTGAGAAATTAAAGCTTTTTATATCTCCTTCTAATACATTCCAGTGTGGTCTGTTACGTCTTAGTGTTTCACAAGCCCATTTATCAATTTCATTCAAAGCTGTACACTCTATACCAGCCTGTTCGAGACCAATGGCTAACCCTCCTGCACCCGCAAAAAGCTCTACTACTGAATAAGGATATAATGGTTTTTCATAGTTTGAAATTTCTTTATCCTCTTTTGATTTGATAAAATCATTAAAAATATTTAATTGCTCTCGAGAATACACACGATAGTTACTCATTGGTTCGCGTACGGCTTGAAGTTTACCTTCTCTATCCCATCTTCTCAAAGTTTCTTTACTTTTGCCTATTATTTCAGCCGCCTCATTTAGTGTTAAAAAATCATCCATAACCACCTTGTTTAACCTTATACAATGGTTACAAAATTAGGCTATTTTTTTTGATAAACAATTTGTTTTGGATTTATTTTGAAGCTGAGAATGTTTTATTTGAATAAAAAAGATAGAAATCATGCAACCATTAGCCGAAAGGATGCGTCCGCAGACGCTTGATGATTATGTGGGTCAAGACCATTTGGTTGGAGAAAAAGCTGTTTTGCGCAGAGCTGTTGAGGCTGGGCGGATTCCTTCCTTTATTTTATGGGGACCTCCTGGGGTTGGTAAAACTACTTTGGCGAGTATCATTGCCAAAACCCTTAAGCGCCCTTTTCATACACTTTCTGCGATTAGTGCGGGGGTAAAGGACATTCGCGAAACCATCGATTCTGCCAAAAAACAAAAGTTTTTTGATACGCCTTCACCCATACTGTTTATTGATGAGATTCACCGTTTTTCAAAATCACAACAGGATTCTCTATTGGGTGCTGTGGAGCAAGGAGTGGTGACGCTGATTGGTGCTACTACTGAAAACCCATCTTTTGAGGTAATTTCGGCATTATTGTCTCGTTGTCAGGTATATGTACTGAAACCTTTGGAAAAAGATGATTTGATATTGATGTTGAATCAAGCTTTACTAAAAGATAGTTTTCTGAAAAATAGAGATATAGAAATTGTTGAATACGATGCTATTCTTCAGTTTTCGGGAGGTGATGGACGAAAGTTATACAATATCCTTGAATTGGTAACAAATTTCCAGCAGGCTGGAGAATCATTGAAGATTACCAATGAAATGGTAGTGGATAAGTTGCAGCAAAATATTGCGATGTACGATAAAGATGGCGAGCAACATTATGACATTATCTCTGCATTTATTAAGTCTATTCGGGGTTCAGATCCTAATGCGGCTGTGTATTGGTTGGCTCGTATGCTGGAAGGGGGCGAAGATATAGAGTTTATTGCCAGACGCTTGGTTATCTTGGCTGCTGAGGATATTGGTTTGGCAAATCCTAATGCTCTTTTGATGGCTAATACTTGTTTTCAGGCGATTCGGGTGGTTGGTATGCCTGAATCTCGGATTATCTTATCGGAGGCTGTTATTTATTTGGCGACATCTCCCAAAAGTAACTCTGCTTATTTGGCAATCGGCGAGGCACAAGAGCTGGTTAGACAAACGGGAAATCTCCCTGTACCACTGCATTTGCGAAATGCACCAACAAAACTGATGAAATCTTTAGATTATGGCAAAGGTTATAAGTATGCTCACGATTATAAAGGGAACTTTGCCGAGCAAGAATTTTTTCCGAAAGAGATAGAAAAAACTAAATTATTTGAACCACAACAAAATTCAGCAGAAGAAAAAATCCGTCAAAAACTGCGGAATGATTGGGGAGAGTGGTATCAGTATTAAGAGGGCTTTGGGATTTCGGCTATCAGCTTTGGGCAAATGAAAAATGCTTTTTCGTTTTGACTTAAAAGCTGATAGCCGACTGGTAAGGAGTTAGTATAAGATGCTATTATTCACAACTTACTATTATGGCAACAACAGCGATGAGTCGCCGTAACTTAAAAAGCGATAGTCTTTCTCCATAGCTTCTTGATATACTTTACGCCAATCTTCGCCAATAAGGGCGGCGATAAGTAATACCAAAGTACTTTCAGGTTGGTGATAATTGGTAACAATTCCTCTACAAACCTTGAAATGATAACCAGGGAAAATAAAAATCTCGGTTTCTCCTGTAAGCTCTTCAATATCATTGCTTTCCATGAAATTTAGAATAGTCGCAAATGATTCTTGTCGACTAGGAAGAGTCTCTGTATGCTGATATGGATAGAGTTTTTCAATGAAAAATTCAGAATCATCTTTTCCTAATTTTACTCCAAACCAATACAAACTTTCAAGCGCACGCATAGACGTGGTACCCACTGGAATAATAGGACCTTCGTGTTGCACTAGCGTCTGAAGATTATTTCTGGAAAAAACAATCTGCTCGTTGTGCATGCGGTGTTCTACAATATTTTCAACCTTGATAGGTTGGAAGGTTCCAGCGCCAACGTGTAAGGTCAAAAAATCTTGTTTGAAACCAGTTTCCTGAAGTTTTTGTAAAACTTTTTCTGTAAAATGTAATCCTGCGGTTGGTGCCGCTACAGCTCCTTTTTTCTCACTATAAACAGTCTGGTAAGTTTCATAATCAGAAGATTCTGTTTCGCGATTCAAGTAAGGAGGCAAAGGGATTTCACCTAATGATTGAATCAAATCTACGAATAGAATAGGAGTATCATTACTCAAATTTTGCCAAGAAAGCTCTACATGATTTTGCTCTTCATCGGCTAGTTTGGCTGATACAACAACCTCATGACCATTGACTTGTAAAGTACGTTGAAGAATATCATTTTTCTTAAAGCGCTTTTTGTTGCCAATCATACATTCCCAAATGCAGCTTTCGCTTACCTCCATAGCCAAATTGATGACCGCTGTTGGAGCAATGGGGTGTAATAAGAAAATTTGAATAGTAGCTCCTGTCGGTTTTTGAAAATGAATTCTTGCTGGAATTACTTTGGTATTATTAAAAACCAACAGACTACCCTGTGGAAGATAGTCTGTGATTTGATAAAACTGAGTATGTGTAATTTCACCTTGATGATATACCTGCAACTTGGACTGGTCTCTTTCGGTCAAGGGAAATTTGGCAATTCTTTCATCAGGAAGCTCATAAGTATAATCAGATAACTTAATATCTGTTATAGAATGCTCGTTCATGGTATTGTTAATTAAGTATTTGTACCGATACTTTTAGTTTCGGAATTAGAGCAATTTTGGTCAAATTAATCCTCTACTTCTACTACAGTTGGACTGGTATATAACAATTTGATAGGCAAATAAAATAACCAAGCCAATGTCAGTACCACGCCCACTACTAGCAAGTAAGAATAACTTGTATTAAAGCTGCGGTCGTCGTTGAGTGTTAAAATAGCACGAAGTACTAAAATCAAAAAAGTATTAATAAAAGCAGGAAGAAAGTTCAACCAGTTGCCTATGGCAGCATTTAAGTCTTTACGATTGGCTTGCCATTTTTTATTAGGAATCCACGAGAAAGATGTATCTGGTAATTTATTGATCATTTTTGCCAAGGAGATAGGCAAAATGTTGACAACCAGAGAAATGGCTAAGAAGAGATAGAAAATTTGGTCTTTAGGTAAGAAGCCATCACCTCTACCATTTGGCCCAAAGTGAACTGCTGTATAATCTGGTAGACCACGATAGGTAAACAACAATATTAGCGCAAATGCTAACATAGAGGCATAACGCCACGTTCTTGAGATAAATAATTCTACACTCATTTTTTCAGACTGTCTCTTATCTTTGGTAGGGTTGTGATTTAGTCAGATTTACGTTTTATGAACCAATGACATGAGACTGAGCGACTAAATCCCCATTTTTCAGACTGCAAAATTACTTCAGAAAGCTTAGGTTTTCTAATTTTGTGAAAACAATTCTCGATTGACTTTTTTCAGTTCTTGACTAATCGCATTAGGATGTTTGGTGTCGAATGGATATTGACTAGAGTTTGAAGGATTTATGCCAAATAAAATTTTGTTGTTATAACAATTATTTTTTGCAATTTTATAAGCAAAAATCCTCAAAAAAAACATAGCTTTGTATTGTTAAGCATTTGGGCTAATTGATTGGCTATGAATTAGCTTCGAAAGGTAAAAAATTAGGTTAGTTGTAAAACTTTGACGGTTAAGTTCTTCATGAAAATTTATACAAAAAGTGGTGACCGAGGGACAACTTCGTTAGTAGGAGGTACAAGAATTTCGAAAGCAGAATTACGAATTGAAGCTTACGGAACTGTTGATGAACTGAATGCTTACATTGGATTATTGGGCGATTTTGAAGTAAATACAGATAAAAAAGCCCTTTTAAAAGAAATCCAAGATAGATTATTTACCATTGGTTCGATATTGGCTTCAGAACCAGAGCAAACAAAGAAACAAATTCCTGATTTGCACGAGAGTGATATCGAAGCTTTGGAAAAAGCGATGGATGTCATGAATGAAGACTTAGAACCTATGCGATTCTTTATTTTGCCAGGTGGGCATCAGCATGTATCGTTTGGGCATGTAGCCAGAACCGTATGTCGAAGAGCCGAACGCCAAGTGGTACGATTAGCAGAAGAAAACGATACCGATTACTTGGTTATCCGTTATTTGAATAGGCTATCCGATTATTTATTTATACTTTGCCGTTTTATGGCCAAACAACTCGGTGTGGCAGAAGTGGCTTGGAAAGCCAGAGTTTAGTTGAGAAAATAGCATAACGCAATATTAATATGACAGATACAGTGCAAATCGAAATTCATCAGATTGAGAAATCGAGAATTGATGCGGTTGATTTCGACAACCTAGTTTTTGGACGCTCGTTTGCTGACCACATGTTGGTGGTTGATTACAAAGATGGTGCTTGGCAAACGCCTCAAATTGTACCTTATGGTCCTATTTCTTATACGCCAGCGATGATGTCGCTACATTATGGTCAAGCAATTTTTGAAGGTATGAAAGCCTACAAAAATGCTGAAGGTGAAATCCTCGTATTTAGACCACATGACAACTGGGCTCGTTTGAACAAGTCTGCTGTTCGTATGTGTATGCCAGAAATTCCTGAAGATATCTTCATGGAAGGTCTTTCGGCATTGTTAAAGCTCGATTCTGCATGGATTCCTGCTAAGCCTGGATGTTCTATGTATATTCGTCCTTTTATGTTCTCGACTGACGAATACGTAGGTGTTACGCCTTCAAAAACGTATAAATTTATGATTTTCAACTGTCCAGTAGGAGCTTACTACAGCAAGCCTTTGCGTGTGAAAGTTGAAACTCAATATATCCGTGCTGCTCATGGTGGTGTTGGTTTCTCAAAAAATGCAGGTAACTACGGTGGTTCATTATACCCAACGCAGTTGGCAGCACAAGAAGGCTATGACCAAATTATTTGGACAGATGCAGCTACACACCAATATGTAGAAGAAGCAGGAACAATGAACTTATTGTTCGTAGTTGATAACAAATTGGTAACAGCTCCAACAGGCGATACTATTTTGGATGGTGTGACTCGCAAATCTGTATTACAAATCGCTCGTGATTGGGGTATGGAGGTAGAAGAACGCCAACTTTCAGTAGCTGAATTAGTAGAAGGAATTAAAGCAGGTAAAGTACAAGAAGCATTTGGTGCTGGTACAGCGGCTGTTATTGCTCCAATTTCAACGATTGGTTTTGAAGGACAAGACTACGAATTACCTGAGCGTCCAGCAGATGCTTTCTCGAAAAGAGTTTATGAAGAAATTAACTCAATTCGTTTAGGTGTGAAAGAAGATTCAAGAGGTTGGGTATATAAAGTTTAGTGATTCAAAAATCATTTTCTCAAATAACAGATTGGAGACATCATCAATTTGGGTATTTGAGTTATGCTCCAACTGAATATCAAAAAAGCGGTCGAAAAACAATTTTCGACCGCTTTTTTGATATTATATTTCAGAGGAATACATCTTTAGCTACAAACTATTGTGTCTCTACCGGTGAATTTCTTCTTAAAAGAATCACTCATTCACTCAATCACAAATCACTAAATTTGGAATGACTCCTTTTTGTTATGGGAATTACCTTATTGAACTTCTTTGTCAGATTTGTTAGCAAAAACAATTTTAAAACCTGGGTCTTTTTGAGTGCTTACATTTTGAAGCACTAGCAATTGCTTTCCATCAGCAATTTCCCAAGAGGTAGTTTTTGTTTTGTCTGTTCCAGCACCGTATTTTTTATTAAAGTACGATTTGAATTCTTGAAAAAGGCTGTCAACTGTTGGTTGTTTTTCTATATAAACATCAATCGCAATTTCGCTTACTTTATTGGTTTTATCCTTACTATATAAAATGTCGGCAAAATTAAGGTCAGTATTGTCAAAATACTCTGTGTAGCTACGACCATTGTCTGGTTGAGTTTCAGAAGGAAGCGTACTTTCTTTGATACCGTCGAATGTATCACCTAACGATACACCTCTCGCCATTCCAGCATCTGATTTTAGAATTGACTGAAAAATAGGAGAGTAGTTGTTCAAATCTGAGCCTTGATTGTTAGTAGTGGCATCGAGACTATTGACTTGAATTTGGTCGTTACTTTTCTTTTCTTGGCAAGCTTGTAATCCACCTAAAAGAAAAATAGAACAGAAGAGAAGTATTTGTTTTTTCACAATAAATGAATGATTGAGTAACACTATGTATGGTTAACAAATATGCAGTAAAAGTATTGTGACAAAGGTAAGAAAACTTTCTGAGTCGTTTGTTAGGTTTCTATTAATACTCCACAAATGAGCGTCTTGCCGAATGAATCCGTTATTAATCGTATTAATAACAGAAAAAAAATAGCTTATGAGCTTTTGTGCTCATGGCAAATATACACATATCACATGATGATGTGGCGTTAACTCATTTTATCCTCTGATTGAAGGCTATCTCTAGCTTTTCTTTGTATATTTATGACGCTTATCACGGGTTTTATTCACCTTTGAAAGCAAAAACATCTATTACTGCTTGGAATTAATCAATAAAGGAAAATTAAACATGGATACATCACCCATCAAAATAGTTGTGTATGAAGATAATCCAGACCTTCGAGAGAGCCTTTCGGTACTCTTGAGAGGTTCTATGGGTTTTGAATTAGTCGGAGCTTTTGTGAACTGCGAAAACGTAGAGTCACAAGTAAACCTATACAAACCCGACGTGGTATTGATGGATATAGATATGCCCGTTGCCAATGGTATTAATGGTCTGAAGACAATAAAGAGAATAGCCCCACAGGTTAACGTATTGATGTTCACGGTATTTGATGATAACGAAAACATCTTTGAAGCTATCTGCTCGGGAGCAGTAGGATATATGCTCAAGCGCACTCCGCCTACCAAATTGCTTGAAGCAATCATTGATGCGCACCATGGTGGAGCACCAATGACTTCCAGTATTGCCCGAAAAGTACTACAAATGTTGCCCCAACAACAACCACGTGTGGCAGATAATGTATCGTATAAGCTTACAGAACGCGAAACCGAAATTCTTAATTTGCTGGTAAAAGGGAATAGCTATAAAATGATTGCTGATAAATGTGGTATAACTATGGACACTGTACGTTCGCATATCAAAAAGATATATGACAAACTTCATGTTCATTCGCAAACAGAGGCAGTGGCAAAGGCAATTCATGAAAGAATTGTGTAAGAGTAGAAAACCATAGATAGTTCAAAATACTGAAAGTAGTATTTTACGAAGAGAAAATAGATGGATTTAGTGATTGCTAGGGGTATTGGGGGATAGGTATCACATCATGATGTGATTGACAGGTACCATAAAAATCAGGAATTTTGTGATACCAATTTACCTAACCATGACTTAGCCCTTTAAATATATATATTTTCCGAACGTAACTTATTAACTATCATGGTAACATCAAGAATTTCTAACTTGCCCTCTATTGCTGTATCTGTACCATCAACAGAATACAATGCCTACTCATTGGAGACACTTCGTCTACCAAAAATTTCTGACGTTGTAAAACGTGAAAATATCAAAGAAGGTTTTATTTCTTTGCCTGTTTGCTGCAAAAAAAGCATCTCTGTGGCTTGGAAAGACATCACTCATCTCGAAGCAACGAGCAATTATACCAAGTTTTACTTCAGTAATGGAAAAAACTTACTAGTTTCTCGTACAATGAAAGATTTTTTGAGTAAATTAGATGCCGAAATGTTTGTGAGAGTTCACAAGTCATTTGCGGTTAACCTGAACTACATTGTTCAGTACGATGTGAAAGAAGATATGTATGTGGAGTTGAAAGGTGGAGCAAAAATCAGTGTATCACGCCGTAAGAAAAAAGATTTCTTAGAAAAAAGACGTCAATACTTTGAAAACTAATCATAGTAAAAAATATTAGTGGTTAGGTATTTAGGAAACAAGGGCGACCCTTGTCGCCCCATGTTTTTAAAATAGCTAATCCAGCTAAAAAATATTTAAGATAATAGGTGTAGAACTATTAATTTGCACAGGGAGATGTTCTTAACGTCTCCTTTTGTCTTTTATATGGGTCAAGAATATTGAGGGAATCATGTCTGATTGTAGAGACGTAATGCTTGCGTCTTCCCAAGTGTTTAAAATAGAGCCTGTAAAAATGAAGAACTTATTTGTCAAACAATAAGTAGATACTTCTTAATACGATTTTTCCACAGCCCCTTCATTAGAATTCTCTAGTAATATTGAAAATAATCCCAGATTTTCCTTCTCTATTGATAGCCCAATGCAATTTTACAACTAGATTGTAATACGTTACTGCATCTACTCCCAATCCTGTAGAATATAATGGTTTGTTTGCTAATGCACTAAGGTTCTTATACGCATATTCGTTTTGTACATATCCCCAATCAACAAAATAATTTGGATAGATTTGAATAGGAATTCTATTAAATTGAGACGACTTAATCCATCTAATCGTTAAGGTCTTATCCAAAAGTTTGGTTCTTAGATTCATTCGTGCCCAAACATATTTTTGTCCATCAATCACATAGAGTTCATAACCTCGTACCAAGTCTGTACCATAACCCAAGCCCCTCGTATTAAAGAAAGGTTGCTTATTCGGAAAGGATATTTTTCCTTCAGCTCCAATATTCAAAAAGAGATTATTGGCTAAGGCCCAATATCTATTGGCGGTAAGGGTAAGATCTAGTTGATTGAGATTATCTGATGGTAATAGCCCTAGTTTGTTGAGATATACCTCAAACCGATAACCTCGTAAAGGAAAAACTACATTGTCACGGAAATCGTAATTGAAATAATAGCTTAATTGAACATAGCGTTGGGTATTAACTCCCTCCAAAAAGTAATTAGGGTTAGCTTTTCGAATTGTATCAGCTATCCAGTTTTGATTGTATCGAAGTTCAAGGGTGTGATTATCGTAGAAATGATAGCGCTTTTTGAGTTGAGCAAAAGCATAAATTCTCTGTCGCAGACTATTATCTGACTTGATATAACTCAGGGTATCGTGCAAAGTACCAAAGGCTACATTTTTATTGGTAGAATAGGAAATACCTAGCCCTAAACCTGTTTTTTGTGCTTTGTCGATATAGGGTATTCTGTAAAAAAGCTCTAGTTTTTGCGTAAATCCTACCTCTGCATTCAGAATCAATTTTTCGGCACGACCTCTAAAATTGGCATGAGTAATGTTAGCCCCAAATATTAATCTGTCTAGTCTTCCACCACGATTCCACCATTCATTGTAGTTTCGGTCAGCAATTTGAATATTGGGGTATCCAAGTATATACCATTGCTCTTGTACTTTAATCAAAATATCCAGACTATTGGATAGGCTATCTTTGTTATGTTTAATTTCAACAAAATTAAATAAGCTCGTATTAAAGACCTTTCTTCTATTTAATTCAACTCTTTTTGCTAAATCGCGGGTGTTGATGGTATCACCTTCATGAAAGTCTAGCTCTCGCTGAATGATATATGCCTTTGTACGTTGATTTCCTTGAATAGAAATATGACGAACAATCAGGGATGAATCACTTTCGACAGGTTGTGAAAAATGAAGGAGATGACAAAATAGAGTTACTAAAAACATACTTTGAGAAATAAGCTGTCGAGCAAATTCGGGGCTTAGGTTTGGTAAACTTAAATAATTGAAAAAGTTTCTTAAATAAAGCTAATTTATTCTTATTATTGTTTTCTATTTCCACAAATTAGCCATTTTTATGAAATCCTTAAAATCTTCACTTACCTTCTCACAAATCATTAATATGAATGTGGGATTTTTTGGCATACAATATAGTTTTGGGCTCCAACAAAGTGCCGTAAATCCTATCTATGACTTTTTGGGGGCAAGTCCCGACGAAATACCACTATTGAATTTGGCTGGTCCAGTTACAGGGTTATTGATACAACCGCTTATTGGGGCTTTGAGTGATAAGACTTGGCACCCTCGTTGGGGACGTCGCAAGCCTTTCTTTTTTATAGGAGCGCTCCTTTGTAGTTTGACGCTCTTTATCTATCCTTTTAGTAGTTCGTTGTGGATGGCAGCAGGTCTATTGTGGGTTTTGGATGCAGGCAATAACACTGCCATGGAGCCTTATCGTGCATTTATTGCAGATGTTTTACCCGAGGAACAACAAGCCACAGGCTTCTTGACTCAGAGTTTCTTTACAGGGCTAGGAATTACATTAGCTAACGTCTCCTTATTCGTTTTCCAAAAAAATATCACAGGTTCTTATGGACAAATTCCATATTGGGTATTTGGTTCATTCTTTTTAGGTTCATTATGTTCGATAGGTTCGGTGTTGTGGTCAATGTCGAAAACGGAAGAGATACCGCCAAGTGAGGAAGAATTAGCTAAAATACGAGCGAATAAAGGAGGGTTGTTAGAGCCTATCATTGAGATTTTGTCGGCTATCAAAGATATGCCGAAAGTGATGTGGCAATTGGCTTTGGTGTATTTGTTTCAATGGTATGCTTTATTTTGTTATTGGCAAAATGCTTCTAAAAGTATTGCCTTATCGGTTTGGAAAACAACACCTAAAGAAAACCCAGACTTGTATCAAGAGGCCGTAGGTTGGACAGGTTTAGTAAATGGCTGGTATAATGTTGCCACGTTTATGTCAGCTTTTGGCTTAGTTTGGTTAGCCAAAAAGAGTAGTCCAAAGCTCGTTCATATATTATGTTTGATTATGGCAGGTATGGGTCTATTGATTTTTCCACATATTGAGAATAAGTATATGCTATTTGCTCCTATGACAGGTTTTGGTATAGCTTGGGCAAGTATGATGGGAATACCTTATTTGATGGTTGTATCCGAAATTCCGAAGGAGCGTTATGGTGTATATATGGGAATTATTAATATGATGATTGTAATTCCGATGATTATCCAAAATTTAACCTTTGGCTATGTGCTTGAACATTTCTTAGATAATGATTCTGGTAAAGCTGTAACTTTTGCAGGGATATTTTTACTAATAGCAGCGGCTGCCACAATGTTGATTAAATCCAAAAAAATGGAAGAAGGACAAGTGGTAAGTATGAGTGCAGGGCACTAATTGCTGGTGATTAAGTGTTGGCTTTCAGTTTTGAGAAAGTATTAAAAATATATTCTTCTCAACACTGAAAGCCAACATATTATGGTAAATGTTACTTCTCAAAAACTATTTCTTCTGGGCTTTCAAACCACTTCTCTAATTGCCCATGATAATACTTTTCAATGACATTTCGCTTGATTTTAAGGGTAGGAGTAAGCATATTGTTTTCGACTGACCACGCCTCTTTCACAACGACTATTTTTCGTAAATGTTCATAGTTTTTGAAATGTGGATTAACTCTTTTGATCATTTCCCGAAAAACTTCACGTAGTTGTGTCTCTTCTGTATTTTTTCCAATCTCAGATAAAACTACCAATGCGATGGGCTGAGGTAAACCTGTTCCTACAACACACACCTGTTCGATAATTGGATTTACCGCCAACATTCCCTCTATGGGTGTAGGTACAATATATTCGCCTTTGGCAGATTTGAACATATCTTTTACTCTACCAATGATAGAAATATAGCCTTCTTCATCAATAGAAGCCATATCTCCTGTAGCCAGCCACCCATCTTTAAATAACTCCTGAGTCATAATGGGTTCTTTGTAATAACCTACAGTGTTCCATGGGGCCTTCATTAGTAGCTCTTGAGTATTCGGGTCTATTTTGATAGTAACACCATTATGAGGTTTGCCAACGGTTCCCTTTTTATATTTTGGAGGCATAATTGTTGCTACGCCCATATTCTCAGTCATGCCGTAAGCTTCTCGGATTTGAATATTAAGCTTATGAAACCATTCCAGCAAGCTACTTGGCATTGGGGCTGCACCAGTCAAAATTAATTCTGCTTTTGCAAGACCTAATCCCTTCTTCACTTTATTTCGGATAATACTTTTTACAATAGGTATTTTGAGTAAAAGGTCGAGTTTACTTTGTGGTAATTTTGATAAAATACCCAACTGAAACTTTGTCCAAATGCGAGGTACTGCCAAGAAATGGGTAGGATTGGCTGTCTGAAGATTAGATGCAAAAGTGTCCAAACTCTCTGCAAAATAGATCGTACCCCCAGAGGCTATTCCCGCAGATTCCACTAGAGTTCGCTCTGCGATATGACAAAGTGGCAAATACGAAAAAAAGCGAGCGTTTGAGGTGTCTAATAGCCCCACTTCCCTTGTATGTTCTAATGCCGAAATTAATCCTCGATGTGTGAGCATAACACCCTTTGGTACGCCTGTTGTCCCCGAAGTATAGACAATAGAACTTACCTCTTCATAACTAGCTAAAGCGAAGGAAGCCAAAGGATGGGTTATTTTTGTGATGGATTCCCAATTTTCGAATTCACTTGGAGCTCCTTCGTAATAACTAGGATAGGACACACAACGAATACTCGTGGGAATACCACCTTTCATAGATTCCCAAGCGTCTAACTTTCCAACAAATAAAACCTGACAATCTGAATGAACCAGTACCTGCCGAAGTTGCTCGTCGGTAAGAGTAGGATAAAATGGAACAGACACATGCCCAGCCATACTAATGGCCAAATCGGTCATAATCCAATGGGCGCAGTTTTTGGACAAAATCCCAATATTACTACGTGGAGGCAAGTTCTGAGAAAGAAGCCATTGTGCCATTTTCCGAATTTGTTGCCCAGCTTCCTGATAGCTAAAATCTCTAAATTCGGTGCCATGTGGCTGTTTTAGAAATATGCTGTCTGGCGTATGAGTTTCCCAATGGCAAAAATTTTCAACCATTGACTTAAATTGTCTTTTCATATCAAAATAGCAATTGAGGCTAAATAGGCATTATTTGAGGTGACTATGGGCACCTCTTAACAAAACCTGTTTTACAGTTTCTTTAGAAATTTTGAAGACAATTTAAGAATAAAATTGAATTTTGATTATATTTGTTTGAATTTTTTGGTGAGAGTTGTGGCGTAATACAAACCAATATCTAACCCCGATGTCATGAATAGGCAGGCTATCGTAAGAGTTCTTTTGATGTGTTTTCTAACGATGTTGTTAGGATATATCTTTTTCCAGAGTTTTGCTTCGTTTATACCACGACATTAGCTAAGGGTTAATGACAAATTGAACTTCTTTGAAGTCAAAATACAACAACTCTTCGTCCTCAGTTTCAATCGCCAATTTACCCGTTTGGTCAATTCCGATAATTTGCCCTAAAAAAAGTTCGCCATTTTTTCTGAAGTAATGCCATTCTTGGTATCTGTACATTACTCTGAGGTATTGTATTTTGAGAGATTCATAATACCCCTGTTTTATTTGCAGATAATATTTTTCAATTTTTTCAGCTAATTGAGCAAGCAAAGTATTTAAATCATAGCTTTGTGCAGCCTTTGCCGCCAAGCTCAAAGATGAAGCCGTTGCAACGCCAAATTGAGTTTGGTTAATATTAAGTCCGATTCCAACAACAGAGTACCCAATATTGTATCCTTGGAGCGTATTTTCGATTAAGATACCACCTAATTTTTTGTCATAATGATAAATATCATTTGACCATTTTATCGTTAAACCCTCTGGCAGATATTGACTCAAAAATTCATGAACACCCAAAGACACCGCTACATTGAGCTGAAATTGATCTGAAGCACGAAGAAATGTAGGCTTGAGTATCAATGACAAAGTAAGATTCTGGCCTATTGCAGCTTCCCACGAATTTCCTCGTTGTCCACGCCCCGTAGTTTGGTGGTCTGTAATAATAATCGTTCCTTCAAAAACCTCTTGCGATTGAATCATTTCAGCCGCAATGTCGTTAGTAGAATGACAAGTTGGCAGATATTTAATAATTTTGCCAGTAAATAAAGTATTGGGTTGAATTTTGTACAAGGTTATTTCGTAATTTTAGGTTTCTAAATACAAGAAAAAAAGGGCATCCATAGCCATATTTCAGAATTATTTGTGCAAATATACTAGCCCTACTCCACAAGAGAATAACACATAAAGAATTTAGCATGGTAGATATCACAGCAGAAAAAGAAACAAGTTCAGAAGAACTTTGCAATTTAGTAGTAAAAGGAATGCAAGAAAAGAAAGCATTAGACATCGTAGTGATGGATTTGAGAGGAGTAAAAAATGCCTTTGCTGATTTTTTTGTAGTGTGTGCAGGTACGTCAGATACTCAAATTGATGCTATAGCCGATTCAGTTGATAAAGAAGTATGGGAAGCTACTCGTACAAACCCTAAAAGTATCGAAGGAAAGTCAAATCGTGAATGGATTTTATTGGATTATTACGATGTAATTGTTCACGTATTCAAGAAAGACAAAAGAGAGTTTTATAAACTTGAAGAACTTTGGGGAGACGCTCAGTTTACCTATATCGACGACGAAGCCGCTTAATCAGCAGTTGTAACCTCTCATAAATGTATTTTACCACTTCTCACGATTCATCAGCTTAAGAAACAATCTGCTTCAACTAGACGTTGATATGTGTAGAGTGGTAAAATTTCAGGATTATGACTATTGCCTAACCTTGTAAAATCAGGGCTACATCTTTTGGGTCATTATCCTAAACCAGAATTATGAATTTAAAGTGTAATTAAAAAAACAATGGCAGAAAATAATAGCGGAGATAACAGACAATCAGACTTCCCAAAAAATTCTCGTCGTCCCAACGTTCCAAGCGGCGGATTTCAGGGTTGGTTAGTAGTAGCTTTAATTATTGCTTTGGTGAGTATTTACTTCCTAAGTAAAACACGTGTGTTAAAAACCATCGAGCCGCTACAATTTGAACAAATGGTATTGCATAAAGAAATTGCAAAATTGACCATTATCAAAAATAAAGACATCGCAGAGATTACGCTTAAAAAAGAGGCTTTACCAAAATATAAATCTGAATTAGGTGACCAACAAGGAAATGGAGTAATGAGTCAAAATTCAGGTCCTCATTTTGAATTACCTATCAACTCCGCTTTCTCATTCGAAACTGAGCTCAACGATTTACAAAAAGATATTCCTCGCGAGCAACGTATCCACGCTACTTCTGAAGAAAGAACAGGAATCTTTGAATTCTTGATGGGACCAGGATTACTAATCTTGATGTTTGTCGGAATTTACTTTATGTTCTTCCGTATGGGTGGAGCAGGTGGCCCTGGTGGACAAATCTTTAATATCGGTCGTTCACGTGCAACGCTTTTTGATGGTGAGGCTAAAGTGAAAATCACTTTCAACGATGTGGCAGGTTTGGACGAAGCAAAAGAAGAAATTCAGGAAATTGTAGAGTTCTTGAAAAATCCTAAGAAATTCACTGACCTAGGAGGTAAAATTCCTAAAGGTGCATTGCTCGTAGGCCCTCCAGGAACAGGTAAAACCTTACTTGCAAAAGCAGTAGCTGGCGAAGCAGGCGTTCCATTCTTCTCACTTTCGGGTTCTGACTTTGTCGAAATGTTTGTGGGTGTAGGTGCAGCTCGTGTACGTGACTTGTTTAAGCAAGCAAAAGAAAAAGCACCTTGTATCATCTTTATTGATGAAATTGATGCTGTAGGTCGCTCTCGTGGACGTGGTGCAATGCCAGGAGCTAATGACGAGCGTGAAAATACCTTGAACTCTTTGTTGGTTGAAATGGATGGTTTTGCAACTGACTCAGGTATTATCATCATGGCGGCAACAAACCGTCCAGATGTACTAGATTCAGCTTTGTTACGTCCAGGTCGTTTTGACCGTCAGATTTCGGTTGATAAGCCAGACATCGTAGGTCGTGAGGCTATCTTCAAAGTACACTTAAAGCCTTTGAAATTAGCTGCTGATGTAGATCCTAAAGAGCTTTCAGCACAAACCCCTGGTTTTGCTGGTGCCGAAATCGCTAACGTTTGTAATGAGGCTGCTCTTATCGCTGCTCGTCGTAACAAGACCGCGGTAGATATGAAGGATTTTCAAGAAGCAATGGACCGTGTGATTGGTGGTTTGGAGAAAAAGAATAAATTGATTTCTCCTGAAGAAAAGAAAATCGTTGCTTATCATGAAGCTGGTCACGCGATTGCGGGCTGGTTCTTGGAACATGCCAATCCATTAGTAAAAGTAACTATTGTACCTCGTGGTATTGCTGCATTAGGTTATGCACAATATTTGCCAAAAGAGCAATTCTTGTATCGTACCGAGCAGTTAATCGACGAAATGTGCGTTACTTTGGGTGGTCGTGCTGCTGAGGATATTATCTTCGGAAAAATCTCAACAGGTGCACAGAATGACCTTGAGCGTATTACCAAGTTGGCATATAGCATGGTGACTATCTATGGTATGAACGACAAATTAGGTAATATCTCTTACTACGATTCAAAAGGTTCAGAATATAATTTCAATAAGCCTTACTCTGAAACAACTGCTCGTGAAATTGACGTAGAAGTTCGCCAGATTATTCAGACAGCTTACCAACGTACGGTTGACTTGTTGAGCGATAAGCGTGAGAAGTTAGAAATTTTGGCACAAGAATTATTGAAAAAAGAAGTTCTTTTCCAAAGTGACCTTGAAAGATTAGTAGGTCCTCGTCCTTTCGAACAATTGACAACTTACCAAGAGTTTATTAAAGGTGAGGAGGAAAAAGAAAAAGCTTTAGAGCGTCAGAAAGAACAAGAAGCTGAGCAAGAGCAACCTTCAGCTTCAGAAACAACAAGTGTTGATTCTACTGATACAGAAGACACGCTTGCTTAAGATATGTTTTAGAAAAAGCCCTTCGCCATCGGTGAAGGGCTTTTTCTATTTAATGGCTTTCCACTTAAATCATCTTTTGTTACAATTACTTTCTTTATCTTCGCATAAACAAAACTTCGTATTTGATATTTGTAGGCATGATTTCTATTCAACTTCAATCTAATAAAAAAATATATTTCGCTTCAGATTTTCACCTTGGTTACCCCACACCAGAAGAAAGCCTTGCTCGTGAGAAAAAAATAGTTCGCTGGCTTGATCAAATCAGTGCTAATGCACAAGTTATTTTTTTAGTGGGAGATATTTTTGACTTTTGGTTTGAATACAAAAATGCTATTCCCAAAGGATTCATTCGTTTGCAGGGGAAATTAGCTGAATTGTCAGATAAAGGTATCGAACTAATCCTTTTCACAGGTAATCATGATATTTGGATATTTGATTATTTTACGAAAGAAATGGGGATTAGGGTATACCGCGACCCACAGCAATATAGTATTCAAGCTTCTGGACAAACAAATCCTATGAAGCTTTATATCGCTCATGGCGATGGTTTAGGTCCTGGTGACAATGGATATAAGGTATTGAAACGTGTATTCGAAAATAAGGTTTGTCAATGGGCATTTAGTTGGTTACACCCTCATATAGGTATCTCTTTAGCTCACTGGTGGTCGGGTAGTCGCAAGGACCCCGAACGTATCAATAGAGAGTTGGTTTTTAAAGGAAAAGACGAGTGGTTGCTAAATCATGCGCTTGAAGTGGAACAAACCCAACATTTTGACTACTATATTTTTGGACATCGCCACTTACTGCTTGATTTAGCGGTTGGCGAAACGGGTGCCAAATATATCAACCTTGGTGAATGGTGTTATGATTCTGCCGAAACGAGCTATCATTATGCTGTTTGGAACGGAACAAATATGCAAATAGAGTCGGCACTAGAGGTATAACTTAAATAAAATTTTCCCCAAGCGTTGACATTTTTGTCTGGCTTGGGGAAAATTTTTATATAGACTAAGCTAACATATTTCAATAGAATATATTGAAAATGGAAATCATAAAAATAATTACAAAAGTCTCTACCCAATAGTAAGTAAATAATTACCTATTTTACCTTTGTTTTAAAGCAATTAGACAGATAAGAATACCTCTTGTCTAATTTGTTATTTTACAATTTTCTATAATATCTACAATTTATCCCACCCGAGTTTATCTATGAAAAACGTTCTGAAAAATGTATTGCTGTGTTCTATTGGCAGTTTACCGCTGGTAAGCTTTGGCCAAAAAAAAGAACAAGAAACCAATCATCTACGACCAGTTATCCATTTTACCCCTCAAAAAAATTGGATGAATGACCCTAATGGATTACTATTTTATAAAGGGCAATATCATCTTTATTTCCAGCACAATCCTTTTGGAAACCAATGGGGACACATGAGTTGGGGGCATGCCACAAGCTCTGATTTGTTGCATTGGACCGAACATCCTGTGGCTATTCCAGAAGATACAACCATGATATTTTCGGGTAGTCTTGTACATGATGAGCGCAACACCTCTGGATTTGCAACTTCTCCTGAAGGTAGTCTAGTAGCGATTTATACAGCTCATATTGATGGAAAGAAACAATCACAGTACATCGCATACTCCAATGATGGTGGAATGTCTTTTACTAAATATGCCAAGAATCCAGTAGTTGATTTAGGGAAGAAGGACTTTCGCGACCCCAATGTATTTTGGCATGCTGGTTCTTCACAATGGGTTATGACGGTGGTTTTACCACTCGAATACAAAGTGTTATTTTATGGTTCGAAAAATCTTAAAGATTGGTCATTATTAAGCGAATTTACTAATCAAGGGGATACACGTAAGCCTTGGGAATGTCCTTCGCTTATAGAATTGCCCGTAGAAGGCTCAAATACCTCTAAATGGGTTCTTATGCTATCTTCAAATGGTTCGACGGAAGGATACACAGGAATGCAATATTTTGTAGGAGATTTTGATGGGAAGACTTTCACCAACCTCAATGCTCCCCAACAGGCTATGCATGTTGACTACGGGAAAGATGTGTATGCAGGTATTCCCTACAACGGATTACCCAAAGAACAAGCAACTTTGGTAGCATGGATGACTAACCTAAATTATACAGGTGATAACCCCACCTTCCCTTGGCGAGGACAAATGACGATTCCTAGAAAGTTGTCTTTGAGAAATACCTCAGGTGGATTGAGACTGGTTCAAGCACCTGTGATTTCTTCGAAGTTTTTGGAGAAGCAGTATTCTTTCGAAAAAGAAAATTTCAAGATTAAAAATTCAATAGAATTGAGTGGAGGAACCTTATTTGCGGATAATGCTTATTTGATTGAGGCTGAAATAGAAGTAAAATCTGCTAGTAAAGTAGGTTTTAAAATTGCACAAGAAGTAGACTCTTTGGATAATAAAAAGAACAAGCTTGAAACAAAAGTATATTATGATGTTAAAAAGAAGAGCTTGGTTTTGGATAGACTTAAATCTTCGGTAAAACATCATCCTCAATTTCCGAGTGTTGAACAGGCCAATTATGAATTGAAAGATGGAGTGTTAAAATTGCAAATTTTAGTAGATAGAATGTCTGTCGAAGTATTTGCTAATGATGGGCTAACTACAATAACGGATTTAATTTTTCCATCCGAAAAAGGGAAAGTACTTTCGATTTTTACGGAAAGTGGTAAATCTTACGTAAGAAAATTAAAAATTTGGAACTTGAAAGGTGAATCAAAGTAAGTGAGAAATGAATGAAATCACTAGGAGCAAAGGTAAAAGGTCTTTGCTCTTTGATTTGTACAACAATAAAAAAGCCCTCAAACTTTCGTAAGAGGGCTTTTTTGTGGTCCCACTAGGATTCGAACCTAGGACCCCCTGCTTGTAAGGCAGGTGCTCTGAACCAGCTGAGCTATGAAACCTAAAATGAAAATAAAGTGGTGGTCCCACTAGGATTCGAACCTAGGACCCCCTGCTTGTAAGGCAGGTGCTCTGAACCAGCTGAGCTATGAAACCATTTTACTTTGTGTCGTTGTTGTTGCGTTTAACGTGGTGCAAAATTACGCTGTTGAAATGTATTATGCAAGTCCTTTTGCGAAAAAAAATCACATTTTTTTAAAAGTTTTTAGTAACGTTTTTGTTATCAGAGAGTTAAATGATGAAAAAATTTTACATTTTTTTCAAAAAAACTACTCGACTTTTCTGAAATTCGTAATTTTTAGAGAAAAATTGTATTTAATCCTCTTCTTTTACCTCTAAAAGGTAGAACGAAAAATAAAATATTTTCAAAAAAACGTCTGAAACCATTTAATAAACAAATTTTACCAATAAACCGATAAAAATAATGGCTTGTAAGCAAAACTTTCCTTCTATAGAAAAGAAGATTTTTTTAATTCACAAAACCTAATAGATTTGTAACAACAAGAACAGACAATCACTCCTTGTTTTGTTCGAGGAGAATTTTAAATAATAATTTCTTAAACCAACTTTTTAAAAATGATACAACAACTATTAAGTCCAGATGCTATCATCAGTTTAATTACACTTACATTTCTTGAAATTGTACTCGGTATCGACAACATTATCTTTATTTCGATTGCTGCAAACAAATTAGCGGTAAAAGATCAGCCCAAAGCTCGTAATATCGGTTTGTTATTAGCCATGATTTTCCGTGTAGTATTGCTATTTGGTTTGTCGATTATCATTTCTTTACAAGAACCTTTTGTTCACATCGATTGGGGTTGGTTTAAAGCAGGTATTTCTGGACAAAGTTTGATTTTATTTGTAGGTGGTTTGTTTTTGCTTTACAAAGCTACTTCTGAGATTCACCACAAATTAGAAGGAGACCCTAACGAAGACCACGTAGATCGTCCAAAAGGAAGTGCTGCTGATAAGTTGACAGCCGTAGTTTTACAAATCGCCCTGATTAATATCGTGTTCTCTATCGACTCGATTTTGACAGCCATAGGTTTGACGCATAACTTACCAGTAATGATTTTATCGGTTGTATTGTCAATTTTGATTATGATGGGCTTCTCTGGTCCTGTAGGCAAATTTGTTAATGACCACCCATCAATTCAAATGCTAGGGTTAGCCTTTTTGATTATGATTGGCTTTATGTTGATTGCAGAAAGTGCTCATGGCTCTCACGTGTCAATCTTTGCTTCGGAAATTGGTACAGTACCGAAAGGATATTTATATTTTGCAATTGCCTTCTCATTGTTAGTAGAATTCTTGAATATGAAGACTCAAAAAGCAAAACCTGTACAGTTGCATGATTACAAAGTGCAAGCTAAAAAAGAAGGTTTGTTGGAAGATGAAGATGAGAAATAAGTCGAAAATAAGGTAGATTGGTCAATTAAGACTTGAAACTTTTCAACGAAGCTGTTTAAGCAAAAGAAAGAATGCTTGAGTTAAAGTCAACAATATGACTTGTTCTTGACCAATAATTTCCCTTAGCAGGTGGATTTATTCACCTGCTAGGTGAACATTTAAACAGCTTCAATCTCAACAAAAAAGCGAATAGAATACTCTATTCGCTTTTTTGTTGTATAAATACCCAAAGATGGTTCCTAAAAAACAAAAGCCAGCGCTTTTGGGAAGGCTGACTTTTGACAATTGTTATTGGATAATATTATTTTACTTTTTGAGCTGTCTGAAGGATTTCTTTAGCTCCTCCTTGTGGCACACCAAGTAATGTTTTCTTTACTTTTCCATTGCTATCCATGAAGAATAATGTTGGATAACCTTCTACTGGATACATTTGCGCAACAGCTTCACCTTCTGCACTTTCATAGTCAACAGCTACACTGATAAATTTGCTATTCATAAAGTCTCCAAGAGCTTTATCTGTAAAAACTTTTGTTTTCAAATATTTACAAGGACCACACCAAGTAGTGTAACAGTCAACAAGTACTAATTTCTTTTCTTGTTTTGCTTTAGCTAAAGCCTGTTTAAAAGTACCGCTGAAAAATTGAATACCAGTAGTTCCTTCAGACTTTGATTTAGAAGTAGGGTTATTTTCGGCAAAAGAGTGGATTGTAAATAAAGTAAGTACAATCGCGAAAAATCTTGATTTGAGCATCGTAATGAAATTTAAAGCGTTTGTTAATTTAACGTGAAAATCGACCTTTTTAGTTTCTGATGCAAGAATTTTATCTCAAGTACCTAAAAAAAGCTACAAACGAACCTTATTTGAATATTCTTGACAAAAATTTGTACAAAACACGGGGTTGCCAAACTTCCGAGCACTGAAATTGTTTATCTTGTAGACTTATTACTGACCGATAAACTTAGTCAAAATGAACTTAAATTTGGTCACTTGCTATTCTGTTTTATTAAAAATCAACAAACTTACGATGCTTCTGAAATTTGATTTAAATGGTAAAAGCCAGAGCGTGGACGTTCCAGAGGATATGCCATTGCTTTGGGTACTTCGAGATACACTGCAACTAAAAGGAACCAAGTTTGGGTGCGGAAAAGGCTTGTGTGGGGCTTGCACCGTTCACCTTGATGGCAATGCTATTCGCTCGTGCTCAATACCAGTTTCACAAGTTCAAAATAAAAAAGTGGTAACGATCGAAGGGCTTGGACAAGGGCAATTACACGCTGTACAACAAGCATGGATAGAAGAAGGTGTGCCCCAATGTGGCTATTGCCAACCTGGATTTATGATGGCTACGGCAGATTTACTACAAAGAATTCCTAATCCAACAGATGCCGATATTGACGATAATATCACTAACATCTGTCGTTGCGGTACATATTATCGAATGCGAAAGGCTATTCATAAAGCTGCTCAATTAAATCAAAAAGCCTAAAGACCATGTGGAAAGCAACGAGAAGAAATTTTTTGATAAAAACTGGAGCTGGTCTAGGACTAGCTTTAGGTTTGGGTTGGGTAGGAAAAAAAGCAATTAGAGGTTTTTTTGTCGAACAAGCAGATAAGGGTGCTTTAGTACAATTCAGTACCGATACCGAGCCACAATATTGGTTTGAAGTACAGAAAGATAATACCGTTTTATTCCATTCTCCTAAAATTGAGATGGGGCAGGGGGTGTTTTCGGCTTTGGCACAGATTGTAGCAGAAGAATTGGAGATTTCGGTAAACCAAATTAAGGTAGTGCATAGCGCAACTTCACATGGACCTATAGACCCCAATACTACAGGAGGGAGTGATTCTATTTCGAGTACCTTTTCTCAATTGTCGATGCTCGCCGCTTTGATGCGTGAAATGTTGCGAGAACGTGCAGTTGCTTTATTAGAAATTCCACTTTCTGGTCTTAGTGCTCAGAATGGTCATGTAATTGGTCAAGGTAAAAAGTTGTCTTATGCACAAATTGTTGCACAAACTTCAGAATGGTCTTTGCCAGCTACAGAGCCAACACTGAAAAAGCCTGAAAAGTATCAGGTAATAGGCAAACCATTACCAAGAGTAGATTTGGAAGCAAAGGTAAAAGCTGAGCCTATTTTTGGGATAGATGCCACTTTTCCTGATATGGCATACGCTGTTGTGGTACGCTCACCCTATTTCGGCGCCGTTAGAGGCATTGTAAATGCTCAAGAAGCCTCAAAATCTTTAGGAGTAATAAAAGTGGTCGAGCAACCTGACTTTGTGGCTGTGGTGGCAAAAAGTAGATATGAAGCATTGATGGCAAAAGAGAAACTCCAGATAGAGTGGACTAGTCCTACGCCCTTGCTTCAACAAAAAGAAGTAAATGAGATTGTCCAAATCGGTAAAGGAGACCTTACTGTAGTACAGGAAAATGGCGATTTGACGTGTCTTGAGGAAGGTGAAGATAATATAAAGTTAGAGTTTCATACGCCTTTGGGCACGCATGCCCAAATGGAGCCTAACGGTGTAGCAGCGTATTACAAAGATGGAAAGGTAGTGGTCAAAATGAGCACTCAGTCTGTCAAAAATACCAGAAATGAAATTGCAGAAGCTACAGGTATTCGAGCAGAAGATATCGATATTCACCCAACCTTTATGGGAGGTGGTTTTGGACGTAGGCTTTATACTCCACATGCTTATGAAGCTGTAGTTTTGTCACAAGAAATAGGTTTGTCAGTTCATGTATTGTTCGAAAGAGAGCAAGAGTTTCAGAATGGGTATTTACGACCACCAACTCATCATAAACTGAGTGCTAAGCTGAATAATGGTAAAATTGAAGCCATTGAACACCAAATTGCAAGTGGAGATGTGGCATTTGGTTCGAGTTTAGTGCCAAGCTTTGCACCTACCGTTTTGGGTGCCGATTTTGGTGCTTGGCGAGGAGGTTTGTTTCACTACGAAAATATTCAGAATAACAGTGTAAAATATTGGCGTTGCCAATTGCCCTTTTTTACAAGTTGGTGGCGTGGATTGGGGCTAATGGCAAATTCTTTTGCTATTGAATCTTTTATTGATGAATTAGCCAAAAAAGCAAAGCAAGATCCTATTAGTTTCAGAATTGCACATATCAAGCAAGATGAACGTGGTAAACGACTCATTGGTGTTTTAAAAGAAGTACAAAAAATCAGTGGCTTTGGTCAAAAAGTACTTTCTGAAGGTCATGCGATGGGTGTCGCCTGTGCAACGGATGTGAATACTCCTGTGGCGCAAGTTGCTGAAGTTAAAATTGAAAACGGAGCAATTAAAGTCCTTAAAGTGTATTGTGCTATAGACCCAGGCTTAGTAATCAATCCTGATGGGGTAAAAGCCCAGTGTGAAGGAGCTATTTCGATGGGATTGAGCGCAAGCATGTTTGAAGAACTGAATATCGAAGATGGCAAAGTGATGCCCAACCAATACTTGCAGTATCAAATGGCTCAAATACGAGATATTCCAGATATTGAAGTTTCAATACTTTCATCAGGTGATACACCTCGTGGGGTAGGAGAGCCCCCTATGGGACCTATAGCACCAGCAATTGCCAATGCAGTTGCTAGTTTAACAAGTACCCGTATGACCAAGATTCCATTTAAGCAATATCAGTTTAGCTAGGTGTGTAATATTGAGAGAATGAATGAGTGAATGTTTTTAATATGAGCGGCGCAATGCTTGCTTCTAAAGAGTTATCACTCGAAATATAGTATCAAAAAAGGCGTTCGAAACTAGTTTTCGAACGCCTTTAAGTGACAGTCAATATATGTCCTTTATTATTGAATAATGCTACTATGCAATAGGTAAAGTGATTGAGATTCAATTAAAAATAATCA
This sequence comes from Cellulophaga sp. BC115SP, assembly GCF_009905545.1. Taxonomy (GTDB): domain Bacteria; phylum Bacteroidota; class Bacteroidia; order Cytophagales; family Spirosomataceae; genus Flectobacillus; species Flectobacillus rivi. The sequence goes on from NZ_JAAALB010000007.1 coordinate 31,876, forward strand.
CTCAATCACAATTCACTAAATAACTATGCGTAGCTATTCAACATTACTGGCATAACTAACATCAAGATATTTTCATTTTCCTTTGTTTCGGCAGGGATAATAAGACCTGCACGATTAGGAGCTGACATTTCAATAGAAATCATGTTTGAACTCAAGTTGTTCAACATTTCGATTAAGAATTTTGCATTGAAACCGATTTCCATTGGTTCTCCTTCATAATCGCACATCAACTTTTCGTTTGCTTCATTTGAGTAATCCAAATCTTCAGCCGAAATCACTAAGTCATTATGACCTAATTTCAAACGAATTTGATGTGTAGTTTTATTTGAGTAAATAGAAATACGTTTCAAAGAACCCAACAATTCTTGACGGTTGATTGTCAATACATTTGGATTATTTTGAGGAATTGCATTTTCGTAATCAGGGAAACGCTCGTCGATTAAACGACAAATCATTTTGATATTATTGAAGCTGAAAAATGCGTTCGATGAACTAAAGTCAGCTGTTACCACGGTGTCATCAGAAGGCAATGATGATTTCAATAAGTTCAAGGCCTTGCGAGGAATAATCATGCTTGACTCTTGCTCTGACTGAATATCGCTACGACGGTAACGAATCAAACGGTGACCGTCTGTTGCTACAAAATTGGTGTATTGCGAATTTAATTGAACATATACCCCTGTCATAGCTGGACGCAAGTCGTCGCTAGAAACAGCAAAAATGGTATTGGCAATAGCCGAACCTAATATATCCGCTCCAATTTCTACAGATAAGCTTTTGCTTACTTGCGGAACCTTAGGGAAGTCAATAGGGTTTTCGCCAGAAAGTTTATAACGACCGTTTTCGGTAATAATTTCAGTTCCAAAAGTCTCAGTATCTACTTTGAAAGTGATTGGCTGGTCTGGTAAGCCTCTCAAGGTATCGAGTAACAAGCGTGCAGGAACAGCGATTGCACCAGTATCTTGAGATTCTACTTCTAGAGTAGTAATCATCACTGTTTGCAAATCTGAAGCTGTTACAGTTAGCTGACTGTGTTCGAGTTGGAATAAAAAGTTCTCTAAAATTGGTACAATTGGGTTGTTTGTGATAACGCCATTTACCGTAGAGAGTTGCTTTAATAGAACTGATGAAGATACGACGAATTTCATTAGTGCTGATTGATTTATTTGGAGTCTTTAGGTAAAAAACATTCAAAAGAATGTGTATTTACAAGCTCAAAAGACATGTTTAGTTATGCTACAAAAGTACGAATAAGCCTTGAAATAAACTTGGATTAGGCAAATTTTCTCTTACGTGAATAGTTAAGGAGAAGCCCAACCAAAATCAAGATGATCATTGGAACAACCAAGTTAACGACTTGCCAATACTGGCGTTCATTTTGAAGAGCTGACTTGTCGAGCGGACGAAGTGTAATTACCTTATTTCGAGCCGAAATAACACCGTTATCATCCAATAAATAGTCGAAGGTATTTAATACAAAATCTCTATTGGCAAAGGTATTTCCTGAAAAACGATCAAAACCTAAGGGAAGAGGAGCGTTGTTCTTTTGATCAAAATCATTTACAGGAATATCTCCATCGGAGCATACGACAATTTTGGTGGTAGCACTATTAGCTTTGAATGTGCTGGCACGTGGGTCACTTGGTAGAATACGATTTTTGTACAATGACTCAAATTTGCCTTCCAACAACATGCCAACGGTTTGTACACCTCCTTTGTATTGAGTCGCATCCAAATCTTTACTAGCAAAATTATAAGTTAAAATTGCTGGTGCACTCAATAACTGAGTGTACTGTGAAGTCATAAGTAGAGGTGTCTTGTTGATACCATCTGCACGAACTGTATCTAGGCTACCAACATACTTGGTATAAACGGCATCAAGATTTTTAACAATAGGCGATTTTCCAAAAGTATTAATCAATGGAAAGTATTGCCAAGGGACCAATTGAATATTTGATTTATCTCCAAAATTGCCAATATCCATCGGGATAGCCGCACACATCTGCGCATCTTTAATTAGATTGTGATTTAGGCGAACCCCATACTTGAAAAGTAAATCGTCGAGATTAAGATTATTAATAGTTGACAAATTACCTTCACGAGATGCTGAATCTACTTTTACTGCGTCTACGAAGAAAACAGCTTTGCCTCCTTTCATAATAAATTGGTCAATCTTGTATTTATCCTCTTCGTTAAAAGCTTGGTCTGGCTTCAAGATACATATTGCATCAAGTCCATCCAACGTTGGAGAATTGCGTAAGTCGACAGGATAGAGGGCATAGAATTTTTTTAATGCACCAATCATACTCAATTGATTGACCTCAGGTAAGGATGTGTAGTTAGTAAAGAAGCCAATTTTTTTCTTTTCCTGTAAAGTCAAGGCTTTAATAGCAGAAGCTAATTGATATTCAACTCCCTCATAAGACTGATTAAGAATCTCTTGCGGAGAAGACATTTTATTTCCTTTCAACAAAAGTGTTGCTATTTCTTTATCTTGATAAGTAATAATAGCACCTGGCAAAAGTAATGTTTGAGTGCGTTTTCCGTCTTCAGAGTTGACAACGTTGGTTGGAGGAATACCTTTTTGGGCAAGTTCCATAATTTTTTGGTTGCGCAATTTAGTATCCTTTATTTCAGCATTTAAGTCAATAAAACGATAGTTGATATGTGTACCTCCATAAATTTTGAATTCATCAAGCGTTTCTTTTACAGCACTTTCCAAACGTTTAAATCCCGCAGGAATATCATTGCCCGTGAGATACACTTTGATATTGATATCTCCTTCAAGATTTTCTAATAAATTTCTTGTGGCAGGGGCAATCGTGTATCGTCCCTCTTCAGTAAGGTCGAGACGAAAGAAATAATAGTTAGCTAGTATGTTGAGGCCAATAATAAAGCCTAATGCGAGTGCAAATTGAATGATTTTGTTTTTCATATTTTCCTTAACGATGCCAAGGCGATTTTCTTGCAAAGCTACTAATAAAACAAGAAAAGCACCTCAAAAGAGGTGCTTTTCAGAATATTTTCAAAAGAAAAAATCCTAATAGAATCTAGCTCTGTTGTCTACAACTTTAGCATTTTCTTTGATTGCCTCGTTGATATAGAAAGAAGCTCTTTGAGCAGCCATCATACGAGCAGAGTTTTTATACATAGTCAAGTCAGCGATTGCTGGTGCAGGAGTTGATTTAACCGCTTGAACGATAAATACACCTTGTTCACCTTTAAATGGCTTTGATTTTTGACCAACTTTCAAACCGAATGCTTTACCTAATGCAGTTGGATCAGCACCAGCACTTGACAATACGCCTTGTGCCAAAGTAATATCAGTAGCAGTTTCAACTAAAGCACCTGCACCATATTTTTGTGCCACTTGCTCCAAGCTTCCTGAAATACCACCCAATTTGTTGATAATTTGTTCTGCTTTCAATTCAGCTCTAACACGTGCTGTTAATTCGTCACGATAGTCAGCAACTTTTACTTCGTCTTTTGACGTTTTATTTGTCAAAATAGCAACGATATATTGGTTGTCATTTTGGAATACATCCGAAACCGTTCCAACTTTAGTATCATCATTAAATGCCCAACGAACGATGTCACGAGCATTAGTCAAGTTATTTACATTGCTAGAACCTTCCAACATTCTTTCAGCACGAAGCATCAAGATATTTTTATCTTTCTTCACAGCAGCATCAAATGCTTCAGCACTTGTATTTGCCGCAGCAAAGTTATCAGCCTTACGTAAAACTTCGTCCATTGTTGCTTGGCTAGGAGCGATAGTACGGTTGATAGCGGCCAATTTGTAACGAGTATTTGATTTTGGCTCAGTTACTTTTACAATATGGAAACCAAAGTCAGTTTCAATCAAACCTGGAATCAAACCTGCACCACTAAATCCAAACACAGCTTTTTCGAATGGTTTTACCATTGAACCGTTGTTTTTGAAGAAACCTAAGTCACCACCTTGTTGAGCAGTTCCATCCATACCATTCAAACGAGCAAGTGCTTCAAAGTTTGCACCACCTTTGATTTGCGCCATGATACCTTCTGCACGTTTACGAGCTGCTGCTTTTGACGAATCGCTTGTGTTTTCTGGACGAATCAAGATATGACTAGCACGTACTGTAAACAAAGAATCTTTCTGGATACCACCATATTTGTAGATAGAGTAAACATTGTTTTCTTTGAATGGACCGTAGATACCACCTGCAATCATTGAACCTAATTGTGTTTTTACTGCTGCTGGAACTTCTGCCAATGAAACCAAATATGGAGTCTTAACATCTGAGTTCATCATAGCAAATGCAGAGTCATTTTTAGCAACTGCTAAATCCTTCGCCAAACGCTTGATGTCGTTGTAGAAAGAAGCTGTATCTTGCTTTGATGGAATCACAGGGAACGTTACATATTGGATAGAACGAGTGTTTTCGCCCTTAAACAAGTCTTTGTGTTTTGCTAAGTATTCTTCCAATTGGCTGTCTGTTACTTTTATGGTAGAGTCAGCAATAGAATAAAAAGGAACATACAAATATTGAACATCAGCTTTAGCAGTTTGAGCTTGATAGTCTTTTTGAGCTTCGATATTAGTTGTGTATGTCGATAATCTCAATAAGCTTTCATACTTCGATCTCAAACGGTCTTGACTCAATGATTTCTCAAAGTTAGCCCATGCTTGTTGTTGTGCCGCTGGCATAGACTTCAAGTTTTTCAAAAACTGAATAACATAGTTTTTATCAAACTGACCAGTTTGTGGGTTTGTAAACTGTTGTCTAACTGAAGGGTGAATATTGTTACCTTGAACCATATCAACTAGTTCTTCTGGAGAAACAGAAAGTCCAAGTGCTTCATATTCTTTACCGTAAGCGAAATCCAAAAGATATTGGTTCCATACTTGCTCACGCATCATGGCTAATTCTTGCTCGCTTGGTCCACGACCTGTTTGAGCTGAATAAGCTTGAGATGCTTCTTCTACTTTTTTCTGAAAATCTGGAAATTTGATAGACTCTCCAGCGATTTCTCCCACCTCGTCGCTACTCCCACCGAAGAAGCGAGATTTGCCTTGGAAAATGTCGCTCCCTAATAGGAATAGAATTAAACTCACGGCAATGGCTGCCGCTGCAATTCCCGATTTTTCTCTGATTTTGGTAATTAATGCCATATTTAGTACTTTAAAACGTTATGCTTTAATGGGTGAAACGAGACTCGTAGGTTGGTAGTAAAAAGGGACAGTTGTTCTTCACCAATTACGAGATACAATATTCTGCACAAAAGAACCGCAAAATAATCATAATACTTTGTAATATCAAAATAGCTTTATGGCATCTTAAATAAGATAGATGAGTTTTTCTTTTTTTTGTTCAATTTTCCTATCCGAAGTAATAGAAAAATACCTAGCTTTACTTGAATAATACACAAAGCTTAATCGTTTGATTGTCAAAGTTTTGTTTAATAGATTGATTAAATATAAGACATCTAAGGTTTAATACTGATTTATGTCAGATTAACTAAAGAATAATAAAATAATTATGAATTAATTTTAGTTTATATTGTTACTTCCGAACTGTTTTTCAGTCTTTTATAATGAATCGTGTAGTCGCCATCTATGCGCAGGTATCATTATTTTATAGAACTTATTTATTAAACTCCTTAAGATAGTTAGTTGTAAAAGTTGGAATTTTCTCTCTGGCTATTTCTGACTTCGACTATCCCGCACCACATGTTGAGAGTAAAATATATACTTTTAGTTAAACACTTTGAAGGTCAAGCCTCCAAAGATGAAGAACAAGAAATAAAACTCTGGCGGAATGAAAATATAATTAATAATCTGACGTATCTACGACTCGAGCGCGTTTGGGAAGAAAGTTCGAAACGTGAATTACTTGTGAGTAAATCACAAAAAGAGGAGAAAATGTGGAAGAATATTATCGATAAGATTATTTCCGAAGAAGAGCCTGTTCAATCAGGAAGCAAGTAGCTTTACACTACTCACTTCCAGTATCTACATATATCTATTTTAGAACACTTTGAAGTGCTTCTAAAAATCTATCACACTCGGTTTGTCCCAAGGCTAAACTTGGTAATAAACGTAAAGTGTGTTTTCCTGCATAGCCACAGAATATGTGGTGTTTAAATAAAAGCGTATCCCTGATTTCATCTACAGGTTGCTCAAATTCAATACCAATCATGAGTCCTCTACCTCTAAGCTCTTTGATCCCTTGAATTTGCTGGAGATTACTCATTAAATAACCACCCATCTTTGACGCATTTTCAATCAAGTTTTCTTGCTTCATCACGTCCAAAACTGCAACTGCTGCTGCGCAAGCCAAATGGTTGCCACCGAAGGTTGTACCCAACATCCCAAATTTTGCTTGAAACTTTGGTGAAATCAACACACCACCGATGGGAAATCCATTGCCCATTCCTTTGGCTGTAGTGATTAAGTCTGGATGAACATCTGCATACTGATGAGAGAAAAATTTACCTGAACGACCATAACCACATTGAACAGAATCAAGAATCAATGCGGCACCAGTTTTATCGCAAATTGCTCGTGCGGCTTTCAAGAATGCTTCTGATGCTACCTGAATACCACCAACTCCTTGAATACCTTCAACGATAACGGCACAAGTTTCATCTGTTACACCTTGCTCTAAAGCTTCAATGTCGTTAAATGGCAAGAAAGTCACATGCTCAGAATAATTGACTGGTGCAACAATTGCCTTATTGTCGGTTACTGCCACAGCTCCAGCGGTACGTCCGTGAAATGCCTTGGTAAATGCTACTACTTTTTTACGACCATTGAAAAATGATGCCGTTTTTAAAGCATTCTCATTAGCTTCAGCACCTGAGTTACACAAGAATAAGGCATAATCTTCGTAACCTGATAGTTCACCTAATTTAGTTGCTAATTCTTCTTGAATAGGAATTTTTACTGAATTAGAGTAAAAACCAATATTATTCAATTGAGTTGTAAGCTTCTCAACATAGTACGGATGCGAGTGACCAATAGAAATCACGGCATGACCTCCGTACAAATCAAGATATTCTTGACCATTTTTATCCCATAAATAACTGCCTTTTGCTTTTACAGGCTCAATATCATATAGGGGATAAACATTGAATAGATTCATTTCTTTGTGAGTTTTGAGATAGTGAAAATGGCTCCCAAAAGCAAAGAAGAGGATAGACTAGGTCTACATTCTTACTTCTTCATTTTGCCGATAGTGAAGCCTAAAACAAAATAATCTTCTAAATACCAAATGCTTTGTTTAGCATAATCGCCGTCACGACCTGTTGTACGGATGTCGTTTAGACGAGAAAAACCTCCTTTGATGTCGTTGCGTAAGAAAACGTGTTTGGTAATATCAAACTGTAAACCTGCTTTTAAGGCAAATCCATAACCAGCAACATTCCAATAATTGTTTTTACCTACTGTAAATAAGCGAACATCACTTCGGGGAACAAATGCTCCTACGCTACCACCTACAATCCAATCAAGCCCTTGTACACCATTTTTTGCCTTCCAAAGTCTATCATAACGGTCTAGGTCAACGCTGGCAAAGTTGAAGCCATCAGTATGCTCAAAGGTTAAAAAGTCTTTTGAGTTAACTGTAATTGGCTTATGGTCAAAAGTCCCCACATAAGCAGGATTTACGGTAATAGCAGGGTTAGATACCTGTGCCGAGATGGTTCCTGTAATAGTACTCTGTTGGTCGTTGACCATCACATATTTCATGTGGTCCCAACCGATAGATACCGCCCAGTGGTCGCTAAAAAAATATCCCCCACGAATATTGAACTGTGGAATAGAAAAAAGCGCTGGGTCATAATATTCGCGCCCAAGTGGAGAAGGAGCATCCTTTGCTACTACATCATGTAACGTAAAGTTGTATCCTTGACCAATAAACGTAATATCAGATTTGGTATAAGTGGAGCGGTTGTATCCCCAATAAACAAATCCTTGTCCTTTGCGACTATACGGTTGTTTTTCTTGAGCGATGCTCAGTGTTGGTAAAATAAGCCCAAGTAATAGTACTAGCTTTTTCATTTTTGAGAGAGTGATTGTTTAAATTGTTGGTAAAGAGAATATGACTCAATCGTTGAAATTTTTGATGAGTAACCTCCAAATTCAAAATTAAGCATTCACTCGACTTGGAAAGATGATATAAATCAGTCTGAATAGAACCTACACCAGAATTTCTAAGTCAGAGCAAAGCACATTCTTAGAACCCAACACTTTTTAGCGCCAAACCAGTTCGTTCAGGTAACCCAAAAATTAGGTTCATATTTTGTACTGCCTGACCTGATGCTCCTTTTGTAAGATTGTCGATGATACTAGAAATTAATAAATTGCCATTGTGTAATTCTAAGTGAATCAGACATTTATTGGTATTTACTACTTGTTTTACATCTACTGCCGCATCGCTTACTGTGGTGAAAGAATGATTGGCATAGTAGTTTTTATACAATTCTTTCGCTTCAGCTAAAGTACCCTCAAACTTTGTATAAACGTTTGCCATGATACCTCTAGTAAAGTTGCCACGGTACGGAATAAAATTAATAGGCTGATCAAAATCAGCTTGAAGTTCATTGAGCGTCATGCCAATTTCAGTCAAGTGCTGATGGGTGAAAGCCTTATAAATAGAAATATTGTTGTTACGCCAAGAGAAATGGCTTGTTGCCGACAACGACTGTCCTGCACCTGTAGAGCCAGTTACTGCTGAGATATGAATAGCATCTTGAATTAATCCTGCTGAAGCTAATGGTAACAAGGCCAATTCGATAGAAGTCGCAAAGCAGCCAGGGTTCGCAATATGCTTGGCACCTTTAATTTTGTCTCTTTGTAATTCTGCCAAACCATAAACAAATCCTTCAGATTGGTCACGATAGTCTGTGCTTAGGTCGATAATGCTAATTTCCTTAAAGGCAGGATTAGCTTCCAAAAACTTTTTCGACTCACCGTGTCCTGAACAAAGAAATGCTACATCGATATTAGTATGCAATTCGTCCGTAAATACCAATTCGGTATCGCCTAACAAATCTGTGTGCGTAGCATAAACAGGTTTTCCAGCTTGAGACTTTGAGTTCACAAAGGTAATTTCTACTTCTGGGTGATTGATTAAAATTCTGAGTAACTCTCCACCTGTATATCCTGCACCACCGATAATTCCTACTTTAATCATGTTTTTTATATGATAAAAAAATGCGACAAATTTTCGTGTGTAGCCCAAGCTAAACACGAAAATTTGTCGCATGAAGTAAAACAAATATTCTTATTGCTGTTGGGCTAAGTCTGTAACTTTACGGTGAATCATTGTTTGATTCGACACAATTTTAGAGAATCCTCGGACATCATCACCTGTCCAAGCATTATTCATTTCACCATAAGAACCAAATACAGAAGACATTAAGTCATACTGTGATTCGATACCTACTACAAAGTAACGGTATGGTGCCAAATGAATTTCAACAACACCCGAAACGTTATCTTGGGTATCTGCCAAGAATGTTTCGAAGTTACGCATTACTGGCTCCAAGAATTGCCCTTCGTGTAGCATAGTGCCATACATTTCAGCAATATTTTGTTTCCAGTAAAGTTGTTGCTTCGTTAAGGTATGTTTTTCAAGCAAGTGATGAGCTTTGATAATCAACAATGGTGCTGCTGCTTCGAAACCTACACGACCTTTGATACCAATGATTGTATCTCCCACGTGAATATCACGACCAATACCATAAGGAGCAGCAATTTCATTAAGCTTAACTATGGCTTCAACTGGTGATAATGTTTCACCGTTAAGACCTACTAATTCACCTTTCTCGAAATGTAATTTTACAGTTTCTTCACCTGATTTGGTTACTTGTGTTGGCCAAGCTTCCTCTGGCAAATATCCATTTGAAGTAAGTGTTTCTTTCCCTCCAACTGATGTTCCCCACAATCCTTTATTGATTGAGTAAGCCGCTTTATGCCATTCTCTTACCACACCTTTTTCTTTAAGGTATTCGATTTCGGCTTCGCGCGACAGTTTAAGGTCACGAATAGGAGTGATGATTTCTACCTCTGGAGATAAAATTCTGAATACAACGTCAAAACGTACTTGGTCGTTGCCTGCGCCTGTACTTCCGTGAGCAATGGCTTTGGCACCAATTTGGTTAGCATACTCTGCCACGGCAGTAGCTTGGAAAACACGTTCGGCAGATACTGATAATGGATAAGTATTGTTTTTCAATACATTACCAAATACCATATAGCGAATACAATCATTGTAGTATTTTTCAACTACATCTAATGTTACGTGTGATACCACGCCCAATCCGTAGGCTTTTTCTTCAATGTCTTTCAATTCTTCTGCCGAAAAACCTCCTGTGTTTACCAAGGCAGAATGTACTTCATAACCACGGTCTTCTGAAAGATATTTCACGCAAAAAGAGGTATCAAGGCCTCCTGAAAATGCTAATAATACTTTTGGTTTACTCATTTTTTTATTTCGAAAGAATGGCTTAACAGTACCTTACTTTCTGGTTGTTTATATGATCAAGATACACTTCAATTAATGCTTGATTTTGGCTTTTTATTAGGCAATACCTCTTCTTAACTTACGTTCTTTGCTTCTTTCTGCCATTTTCAAGAACATTTTTTCTTTAATAGAAAGTAAACGTTCAAGTACTTTTACATCTTTCAAGAAATCCCAATTGCCACGTGCAGGCTCAGATTCACTTGTGACAAGGGTTTCAGCTTCACGTTGCTTAGCTTTTTTCTCCCATTCTGGGTCAAAAATCATCCCTGTACACAAGCAATGCTTACGGTCGGTACGAGAAAGTACATCATAGTTGACACATGACTGACAACCTTTCCAGAAGGCATCGTCAACAGGCAGTTCGCTGAAGGTGGTAGGCTCATAACCCAATTCTGAGTTAATTTTCATTACTGCCAACGAGGTAGTAATACCAATGATTTTGGCATCAGGATATTTGCTACGAGACAACTCAAATGCTTTGGCTTTTACAGCCTTAGCAACACCATATTTACGCCATTCGGGCTTTACAATCAAACCTGAGTTTGCTACGAATTTACCGTGCTCCCAAGTTTCGATATAGCAAAAGCCAACAAAAGCGCCGTTATCATCGATAGCGATGATAGCCTTTCCTTCGTTGATTTTATCACGTAAATATTGTGGAGAACGCTTAGCGATTCCTGTTCCGCGAGCTTTAGCGGATTCTTCCATTTCAAGGCAAATAGCCTCAGCCAGATGTAAGTGTTCAGCGGATGCGACCTGAACTTTATATTGATTCATTGAATGATAGCGATAGCGTTAACCTGCTACGGTTCAAGGAGTTAATTCGATAAAAACAGAAAATAAACTAGATAATGAGATAACCTGCCACATAGGCAAGCAAAGGAAGAGTTAGGGTCAAACCCTAAAAAAGAATGGTCGCCTGCGTGGTAACGCAGTAGGCTCAACGATGATATGTAAAAAAAGGTTTTTCACTATGGTATTGTAAGGTTGTGTGAAAATCGCTTGAAAGCTCAAGTGTTTTTTTACTAAATTTAGGACGACCTGTTATTTTTTTGTAAGTATTAAAACTAAAAATCGTGCAAAGTTTACCAAAACAAAATGTAAGATGCAAGATTTTTTTTTAATAGTTTGAAAATTTAATACTACACATCTCTATTGAGTACCATTTATTGGACTTATTGAATGTTTTTTGGGAGTATTTATACTTATAGCTACCCATTAATAGCTTAAAAGGTTTGAGTTTGGAAATATGCTAATAATTCCCTAAAATTGATTTGAGAGGCACTAATAAACTAGAGGCATTTGAGTGAAATTACTGGAGAATTTTAGAAAAAAAATCTATTCTGTCACTGAAAAACACTTTGATTTGCCAATTGATAAATATTAAAAATGGATGAATTAACAGCGGAAGATTTGATGTATGGATACATGAATGGCATATTCCCAATGGCCGATACCGACGGCTCTTTGTATTGGTATTCGCCAGACCCACGTGCCATTATTCCTATCGACACCTATAAACCCGCAAAGTCTTTACGACCAATTTTGAATAAGAATTTGTTTGAGATTCATATCAATCGAGATTTTGAAGCGGTGATGCGCCATTGTGCCCTACCACGTAATGGCGAGCCTGAAACATGGATTTCGGAAGAAATCATACAGGCATATTGTGATTTGCATCGAATGGGCATGGCTCATTCTGTGGAGGCTTATATAGGTGACAGACTTGTCGGCGGGCTTTATGGTGTAGCAATAGGAGGAGTGTATTTTGGTGAATCTATGTTTTATCTAGAACCTAATTCTTCGAAAGTGGCTTTTCACTATTTAATTGAAAATCTGCGAAAGCAACAATATGAGTTGCTCGATACACAGTTTATCAACGATAATGTGAAAAGATATGGCGCTATTGAAATTCCTAGAGCAGATTATTTATTGTTGCTACGAAAGGGAATCCAACAGCCTAGAAGTTTCGTCCCTGACACTCCTAGTATTTATTTTGACCCAAATCAGACAGAAGGATAATGAGTTGAGAGATATGAAAATCAAGGCTTATGATTCTTTTGTTTTTTCATTCCTCTATCTTTGTGGTATAACTGTCAACAGTTATTATGAGAACGCATTGTTCTGTTAACCCCAGTATGATAGAATTTATATAAAATGTCAAAACCAGTTTTAGTTATCAAATTTGGAACAGCCTCCATTACGCATAAAAGTGGAGAATTGAACGAGGCTGTTTTGCAAGAAATTGCTCGACAAGTAGCAATTCTTCATCAGGATTATCATATCGTATTAGTATCCTCAGGTGCAGTAGGAGCAGGAAAAGGCTTTATCAAAGAATATAAAGGAACAATCACCGAGCGCAAGGCTGCGGCAGCTATTGGTAATCCTTTGTTGTTGGCCAAATACACCAATTATTTTTCTCAATATGACATTGCCATTGCTCAAAGCCTTTGCGAGCGACAACATTTTGCCAATCGTAATCAGTTTTTACAACTGAAAGAGACCTATCAAGAGTTGTGGGATAACGGCATTATTCCGATTGCCAATGAAAATGACGTAGTAAGTAATTTGGAGTTGAAGTTTTCTGATAATGACGAATTGGCTACATTAATCGCCACAGGTTTTGGTGCTTCAGCTTTGTTGCTTTGTACATCTGTGGGGGGCTTACTAGATGACCAAAAACAGATTATTCGTTTTGTTGAACAAATTGATGAGAAGGTCTTAGGGTTTGTAGATACTGATAAGTCTGCTTTAGGATTGGGAGGTATGGTTTCAAAACTGAATTATACCCGTTTGGCTACCCGCATGGGAATCAAAGTGGTAATTTTTGGGATGAACAAGCCAAATGGGATTATCGAGGCGGTTGCTGAAAAGATAGGAACGGTGTTTGCACCTCAAGAAGCTAGCTTGACGGCTCGCCAAAAATGGCTAGGCAGTGGAAGTATTATTTCTGGTAATGTCGTAATAGATGCAGGCGCTGTAGAAGCGCTAAACAAACGAAAAAGTTTACTAGCGGTTGGTATAACTGAAGTTGATGGAGAATTTGAAAGAGGAGAAGTTTTTGAAATCTTAGACCAAGCTACAAACGTAATAGCTATTGCAAGAGCGAGAGAGTCATCTTTAGTGATTGCACAGAATCTCAAAACCCAAAATTTTGAGGTAGCCAATGCCGACGAAATTGTATTATTATAAAATTGGAAGGGCCGAAGAGGCCCTTTTCTTTGCCTTCTTTACCTGCTTATGAACTTGATTCGAACCTTAAAGTACGCTTCGCTTATCTATCTTCTTATTCCATCCATCTTGTTTTTATTGACTTGGGTCAATCTTAGTGTTGGGCTAAGTGCTAGTATCTTGATGATTACCTATTTCTTTTGGTATGTGAAAAAAGATGTAACAAATGATATTAGAGAAGTGTCTGCTCAGTATTATGGTTGGGCTCATATCGTGGGGATATTGGCTTTAGCCATAGGTGTGAATGTATTATTAGGGATAGGAGAGTTTAAGAGACAAGAGTCTGACTTTGTTGCTAATAATTTCAAATATTATGATTTGATTCAGCATGATTGGCCTTTGTATTATGCTCACTACAAAGTACACATGTGCTATTATCTAGGATATTATCTACCCGTAGCGCAGCTTGCAAAATGGTTCTCTTTGGAGAGTGCCCGCTATTTTGCTTTGGCATGGAGTGTTTTAGGTTTATTTTTTGCGTTATTGTGGATAAGCACTTTTGTAAAAAAGAACGGAGGTTTATTGGTCGTATTAGTCATAATATTTCCAAATGCTTGGATAATATATGCCTTGATTGATTTGATAGGATGGCATCGAGAGGTATTTCCGCACTATTTTATTCTTATCAACGATTTTTATCTTGTGCTTTCCAAATTTGAAGATAACTGGGCTTGGGCTCCTCAACATACTTTACCCGCTGTATTGGGGGCTTGTTTTATTTTAGAGGCGTTTTTAAGCAAGAAAATTAACCGACCTGAGCTCTTATTAATGCTACTTTCAACCATGTATTGGAGTCCTTTAGCGAGTATCGGTTTATTTCCTTTTGTATTAATTCTTTTTTTAAAAGACTTCCAGACACTTTTCCTTCAAGAGAGGCTGCCTGAATTATTCGGAATGATAGGGTTAGTGACAGCTTTCCTACCTCTTATGATTTACTTCATCAGTACCGAAGGAGTGAATAGCGGAAATACAGGCTTTATTTGGCAAGCGGGCAGTTCATTATGGATAGTTTACTATGCCATCTATGTGCTCGCAAATGTAGGTATTTGGTATTGTTTTATTCGAACAGAGCCATTCGAGTGGAGCCCATTAATCTATGGGTGTATGTGTTTAATTATGATATTTGGTATTTATCGAGTAGGACTCTACAATGATTTGAACATTCGTGGTGTGATACCAGCGTTTACTATCATGTCTTGTTGTATCAGTATTTGGATTATGTATTATTGGAAAAAAAAGAAATGGACCGTTTATTTTTTAGCCATATACATTTTATTAGGAGGGCTACATTCGATACGTAATTTCGGTTTAGCAATATCTCCAAGTAAGCCTCAAACTACGATTGCAAAACCTTTTATAAATAATTATACCTCAATGCTCTCTTTTCAGGAAAGTGCTTATGGCGACTCTACGGCAATTAAAGAGTATTGTTTGAAAAAAGATGGCTTTTTTGATAAATACCTTTTGAAAAAATAATTACTTTTTGATAGTCAAGAATAGTGAGCTACCAAACGGAGTTGAATCGAATAGCCTTCTTTCTATCCTTGAACACTGATAAAACAATTGATTGATGCCTGCATTGGGAAGAGACACATCTGATACAATTTGAGTTTTATCAATCAAATTTAATTTAAGTTGTAGTTGTTGTAACTTACGTACTGCCAAGATGAGTGGAGATAAAAAAAATGGCCAATAGGTATGTTTCTCTATGGTTAGAGTGGCTGGCAAATACTGTGCATACGTAGATTTGGTAAAACGATGTTTACCTCCCACAGCGATATCATGAGTCCCGAAGAACATATCAAAGGCATTGTTATTTGTTAAAAAAACGCCTTTCGGTCGAAGTAATTTTGCAATCCCCGCTAAAGTACTTTTAATAGCCTCTGAGTCAAGACAATATACGACATCATTGCAAACAATTACATCAAAAGATTCATTGGGAAAATGATTACCCAATTCGGCAGCATTCATTTTCTGAACGTTTAAGCCACGCTGTTGACAAAAACTTAGAGACGATTCCGAATAATCTATACCTTGAATATTCGTATATCCTTGTCTTTGGAGAAAGGTTAATAATCCTCCTGTACCAGCACCAACATCTAATATCTGAATTTCCTTATTTTGTCCAAAATTCTCGACAATACCTTCCAATACCCTTTGATGTAGCGTTTGATACCACCAGAGTTTTTCCTCCACCTCAAACATCATTTTGTATTCTTCGTGACTACTATTCAGCATGGTTGATATGTTTTGATTTTATGACAAATTGTGGATGATTATTTTGGGTCAAAAAGCCTTTGGCAACATATTCGCCAATAATTCCTAGTCCAGTAATCTGAATACTTCCTAAAATAGAAATGGCATAAAAAGTGGCACTACAATCAATAAAACCAAGAAGTTGTATCAAAAGAAGTATAAAACTTAACCCGAGAGTGATAAGTCCAGTGCTCAGGATGATTCTAACAGGTAAAAGTGAGTACCCAAAAAGAATGGATAGGAATAATGCGACTAATTTTTGAACGGTATAACTGGATTGTCCTTCGGTTCGTGCATGATGCTCAACCAAAACACGACCAACATTTTTGGTTACCCGAAAAATTAATGCATCGATATAAGGGTAAGGTCCTGTGTATTTACAGATTTCGGTTACCACTTCTTTTTTAATAAGTTTAAAGCTAGACAAGTACAAATCTTTAGGTTTTCCGAAAAGGTATGTTGTCATTTGATTGACTAGCCAGCTGCCAATATTGCGAAAATAATGATGCTTTTTATCTTCGTAATAACTATAAACCACATCTAGATTATCAGATTGAGCTTTCTGTAAAAGTTTTAGTATTTCACTAGGAGGGTTCTGGAAATCGTCATCAATGATTACAGCAAAATGCCCTTTCGTATGGTTAAGCCCACAGATTACCGCATTAAATTCCCCAAAATTTCTACGTAAAGAAATAAAGCTTACTCTCGGATAACGGAGCGCCAATGCAGCACAAACTTCCTCAGAATTATCAGGACTTCCGTCGTTTACAAGAACAACTTCGAATGAAACGCTTTGTAAGGTTTCATGTAATTTACTTACCAACGAACCAATAGATTGCGCTCCTTTATAGACAGGAATTACAACTGATAATAGCATATCTTAAATGAAAGGATGATAACTTTTTAGGAAAGATTTCAAGAGAATGCTCTCTAACCTTTAAAATTATTGATTTTTTCGATAATGTACTCAATTTCTAATTCTTGCAAAGTAGGGTTTAAAGGAATACTGAGTACTTCTTGATGAATCTTTTCTGTAATCGGGAAACTGAGATGATTAAATTCTGAAAGTGCCTTTTGTTTGTGTGGAGGAATGGGATAATGTATGTCGGTTCCGATACCATTCTCTGCTAAATAGGAACGAAATTTGTCCCTATTGGATGTTCTAATCACAAATAAATGCCATGCATCCTCATCGATTGAATTAGATGGAGGAAGGACAATTGAAGGGTTTTGAATTTGTTCTAGATAATGGCGAGCAGTTTTTTGACGATACAGATTTTCTCCATCCAAATGTTCTAGTTTAAGAGATAGAAAAGCAGCTTGTATTTCATCTAAACGACTATTGAGTCCAACTTCATCAAAGACATATTTTTGAGATGAACCATAATTTCGAAGTTGTCGATAAGCTTGAGCAAGCGATTCACTATTGCAAGTAATCGCACCACCATCTCCCAATGCTCCAAGGTTTTTGGAAGGATAAAAACTAAAACCTGCTGCATCACCTAAATTGCCTGCTTTTACGCCTAAATAGGTAGCTCCATGAGCTTGCGCTGCATCTTCAAAGATGTGTAATTGATATTTTTCTGCAATAGCTTGAATAGCTGTCATCTCACAACATTTTCCATACAAATGCGTAAGCATGATAGCCCTAGTATTGGTTGTAATAGCTAGTTCTATTTGATTGGGGTCAATCAGATAGGTCTCCTGGGATGGTTCGACTAATACAGGCTTTAGACCAGCATTGATTACAGCCAAAATCGTAGCAATGTAAGTATTAGCAGGTACAATGATTTCAGATTGTGGAGGATATTTACAGGCTTTGAGGATAATGGTAAGAGCATCTAAACCATTGGCTACACCTAGGCAGAAATTGGTTTCACAATAAGAGGCAAAACGATTTTCAAACTCAACTAACTCTTGACCTAAGATAAACCAACCTTTTTCAAGCTTTTCCGAGAAAATCCTTTTTAAATCATCATGATAAGGCTTATTGGTACTTTGTAGACTCAAAAAAGGGATAATCATAAAAGTGTAATTGTCGATTGTGGGTAAGGTTCATAAATGTAGTCATCTTTATCATAAAATTTATTGGCCAAGACCAATAGGATAGCGTCACTAGAAAACTGGTCCATTACGTGCCAATCCTCTGGTGCTAAGACTAAACATTTTTGAGGCGAATCTAGTAAGAATTCTTCTTGTTTAAGGCCGTTGTCATTGAGAACACGACAACTTCCAGATATACATACTAAGGCTTGCCAAGTTTCTTTGTGACGATGTCCCCCACGGACAGAGTCTTCCTTTCCCTGAATATAAAACACGCGTCTTATGTGTCCAGGAAGAATTTTTTCAAATACAGTTAAATCTCCTGCATCAGAGCTGAATGTATCCAATAGTAATAATTGACTCACTATTATTAACGAAGGTTTAAAAAGTGACGTGGTTGTATAAAAGTATATTAGGTACGCTTATCGACGTATTTCAATCGATAACGTAATTGATTGGAAGATATATATGCTTATAAGTATTAATAGAATCCAAAAATACTAAATATAATTTAATACTAAGGGCAATAGTACTTTTAAATTGCTCAATTAGGGGATTAAATAGATTAAACGGTTATAAAGTGCGAAAATCTATAATATGATTGAATCGTGTAGAAAAAAATATACCTTTGTAAAATATTTACGATTTCAAAATCCTGTTGAAGGGATTCTTTGATATAGATTTTAATATAAAAATGGTTAATTTACAAAAAAACGCCCGTTTTGCGGGCGTTTTTTGTTTTTGTTATGCAATCACAACTGCTATGCCTTTCTCTACATCTTGCTCAACAGTTTTGTATTTTACATTTTCCTTAATTGAACCATCTTGATATTGAACGGTTACTCTTTGATTGCGATCAGCAATTTTGATGGCTTGTCTTGGAGCAACTTTCTCAACATGCTGACCTGCGCTTGGATCAATATAATCAAGACCTGAATCTAAAGTACCAGCCAAACCACCTACTAATGATGAAATAGCCTCATCTTTTTGTGTTTGTAGCTTTGGTTGTGGAGCTGGTGCTTGTTGTACCACAGGTTGTTCTACTGCTTGCTGAAAATCAGGCATGTCGGCCTTCATTAAGAAGCTAACAGTGTCTACGTTGATACGACTCAAGAAACGTTCGAACAATTTAACAGCTTCGAATTTGTAAATCAATAATGGATCTTTTTGTTCAAATACTGCATTTTGTACTGATTGTTTCAAGTCATCCATATCACGAAGGTGCTCTTTCCACTCTTGGTCAATAAGGCTTAATGCAATGAATTTCTCCATTTCAGAGATAACCTTTTTACCATTTGTAGCAAGCGTTTCGTTGGCATCAGCAAAGACACCTGTTACCAATACGCCATTTGTGATAGGTACTTGAATACCTTGATAGCCTTGAGATAAAGCTTCTTGAGCAAAGTCAATAACTTTTTCTGCTAGCGCTTTATTTTTGGCGTTATAGTGTTTCTCTGCTGCATCGTACAAGCGATTTGTACGCTGTTGAGTATTCAACTTGGCAAACTCCTCACGATCGAATGGAGGCTCCATTCCCAAAATATCAATAACACGAAGCTCTACTTCATCGTAAGAAATATTGTTTTGGATAATATCTGAACAAACGTCAAACGTTGTGTTGGCAATATCCAATGACAAACGTTCTCCAAACAAAGCATTCTGACGACGTTTATAGATAGCATTACGTTGGTAGTTCATTACGTCATCGTATTCCAACAAACGCTTACGAATACCAAAGTTATTTTCTTCTACTTTTTTCTGAGCACGTTCTACTGACGAAGTAATCATAGAGTGTTGGATTACCTCACCTTCTTCCATACCCATTCGGTCCATCACTTTAGCAATACGGTCTGAACCAAATTTACGCATCAAGTCATCGTCCAACGATAAGAAGAATTGAGATGAACCTACGTCACCTTGACGACCCGCACGACCTCTCAACTGACGGTCGACACGACGAGATTCATGGCGTTCTGTACCAATAATAGCCAAACCACCAGAAGTCTTAGCTTCAGGCGATAACTTAATGTCTGTACCACGACCAGCCATGTTTGTTGCAATAGTCACTTTGCTTGCTTGACCTGCTTCAGCAACGATTTCGGCTTCACGAGCATGGTGTTTGGCGTTGAGGACGTTATGCTGAATCTTACGAATCGTAAGCATACGGCTCAATAACTCAGAGTTTTCGACAGAAGTAGTACCAACTAGTACAGGGCGACCAGCTTCTACCATTTCTTGAATTTCTTGAGCTACTGCATTGTATTTTTCACGAACAGTTTTGTAAACTTTATCTTCGTGGTCATTACGAGAGATCTTTCTGTTCGTAGGAATTGTTACAACATCCAATTTATAGATTGTCCAAAACTCACCTGCTTCTGTTTCGGCAGTACCCGTCATACCACAAAGTTTGTGATACATACGGAAGTAGTTTTGTAAAGTAATCGTAGCGTAAGTCTGTGTAGCATCTTCGATATTAACATTTTCTTTTGCTTCGATTGCTTGGTGCAAACCATCAGAGTAACGACGACCGTCCATGATACGACCTGTTTGCTCATCTACAATTTTCACTTTACCTTCATCGATGATATATTCAGCATCTTTTTCGAATAAAGTATAAGCTTTGAGCAATTGGTTTACTGTATGGATACGTTGAGTTTTTGCTGAGTAATCACGAATCAAAGCCTCTTTTTTAACCAAGCGGTCATGCTCGTTCAATTCTGCATCTTTCTCTATGGTATTCAAATCAACAGACAAATCAGGAATAACGAAGAAGTTTGCATCGTCAATCAATCTTGCCATGAATTCAAGACCTTTTTCCGTAAGTTCTACCTGATTATTTTTCTCTTCGATAGTAAACATCAATGGAGCATCTGCTTCAGGCATTAACTTCTGGTTTTCAGCAAGGTAGATAGATTCTGTTTCTTGCATGATTTGCTTCACACCAACCTCTCCCAAGAATTTAATCAACGGACGGCTCTTTGGCAAACCACGGAAAGCACGGAATAATGACAAACCACCTTCTTTTTTCTTTCCTGCTGCAATTAATTTTTTCGATTCTACCAATAACTCCTGAACGATACGTTTTTGTTGATCAACCAAACGAGCTACTAATGGATTGAAAATTTCGAAATCTTGTTCATCTCCACGAGCCATTGGTCCACTGATAATCAATGGAGTACGAGCATCATCAATCAAAACGGAGTCAACCTCATCGACCATGGCATAGTGGTGCTTGCGTTGAACTTGTTCTTCTGGGCTACGAGCCATGTTGTCACGTAGATAGTCAAAACCAAACTCGTTGTTTGTACCATACGTAATATCTGCCAAATATGCTTTACGACGAGCATCTGTATTTGGTTCGTGCTTGTCAATACAGTCAACCGTAATTTGGTGGAATTCAAACAATGGCGCATTCCACTCAGAGTCACGTTTAGCAAGGTAGTCGTTAACGGTTACAAGGTGTACGCCACGTCCAGCCAAAGCATTCAAGAATGAAGGTAGCGTAGAAACCAACGTTTTACCTTCCCCAGTTGCCATTTCGGCAATTTTACCTTGGTGCAATACAATACCACCGATCAACTGTACATCGTAGTGAATCATATTCCACTCGATTTCGTTACCAGCGGCCATCCATTTGTTATGCCAAATGGCGGTGTCTCCAACAATCTCAACGTTTTTCTTTCGGCTAGCCATCTCAATATCATAAGGAGTTGCAGTAACCTCAAGTTTTTTGTTTTCCGTATATCTTCTAGCCGTTTCTTTTACAATCGCAAATGCTTGAGGAAGAATTTCCATCAAAACTACTTCTAACGATTTGTTACGATCAACTTCCAACTTATCGATTTGATTAAAGATATTTTCTTTAACATCAACCGACATTTCAGGATTACCTTCAATTTCTAACTTGAAATCAGAAATTTCAGCATCATATCTGGCTAAGCGCTCTTGAATAAGAGCTTTAAGGTCAACTGTTTTTTGACGAAGTTGATTGTCCGTCAAATTAGAAAGTTTGGCGAATTCAACTTTGACGTTTTCTACAATTGGCATTAATTCTTTGATGTCACGCTCTGACTTAGTACCAAAGAATTTTGTAACAGCCTTGGTTAAATAATTTATCATTTTGTTCGTATTCGTTAATCTTTAGAGATTATTAAATGAGGTTTTAAAATAGGGTATTTTTTCAAACACAAAGCCTGTAAATTCCTATTGGTATTCCTACAGAAAATTAATTACTTACAAATTTAGTTCATTAGAACCTTTTAAAAACAATTTCGTTATAATTAATATTGCATAATAAAACGATTTGTCATATTTTAGAAATCATTTAAAACGCCTTTTTGAATAGGTAAGTTATTGAATATCATGGAACAAACTCCTCAACGCCGTCGTCCACCTCGTCAAAAGTTAAAAATGCCTTTCTTTGGAGATTTGATGGGCGGATCAGGCAATAGTTCGGCTGGTCAAGAGAAAAATCCTCTAAATGGCAAAATCACACCTTTGATTTTTCTAGTTGTGCTGGTGGTTTATGGGATTGATTATTTAACAAGCAGTGGCAAAAATAGACCTGTTACAGGAGCTGGCGATATTAAACAGATGGCTTGGAATGGTAAAATTACCAAAAAATGGGCCAACGTAATTGATTCGGCACGAATCCATTATTTAATCGAAATAACCGAAGTAGTTAATGATAGCACCAAGGAAAAAAAGGTAATAGATTTGTTTGAAGAGAAAGGTGACTTTTGGGATAAAGTTAGTCCTAAAAATACCTTAATCAAAAAAGAAGGAAGCTTAGATGTTACCATACAACGATATTTTAAAAAGGATACAGTGATAAAATTACAATATCCTTGATAATGAGTTAAGTAAAGATTTGAGTACGATTTAAGGGTGAAGCTTGCTTCACCTTTTTTATTTCATAAACCTCATGGTCGAATGGCATAAAATTTGTACGTATAGATGTATTACCCACACGTTAAGACTATTTATTTAAAAAAATGAAAAGAAAGTATCTCTTAGTCCTAAGTATTTTAAGCATTTATACCGCCAATACATTTGCTCAATCCTCAAAGAAAAACAGTAGTAAGTTTACATTAAAGCTACCCGCCAATCAAGCTTTTGTGTTACCTGCCAATCCTTACATGAGTGTAAGCGATGTATCTGTTTTATTGTCAGTTTCTTCATTGTTATCATCGTTTGCTTTAGTCGAATCGGTAAAATCCGAAACCCCAGATTTGAAGCTTAGCTCCTCTAATCGTGATTACATCATTACGGATGTCTCATACGATGACGAAAACGATGAGGATGATGAGGATGCTTTGCGTTCAATTATGGATAAAAAAGCAAAGGTTAAAGAAACAATTGTTTTACCAAAAACAGCACCGAAAGTAGAAGAGCCTAAGTCTGTTGCCGTTAGCGGTGCAAGTAGCTCTAAAGCAGAAGGAGGGTTATATGAGTATGTCGTGAAAGAGGCTGTTCCAGAGGTGACCTTAACTGAGGAAGAGAAAAAACAATATAATTCTAGAGGAATGCGTGTGCTTTCTTTGTTGGAAGAAGAAGCCTACAGCGATTCAGTTTTTACAAAACCTGATCAAATCGCTGTATTTCCAGGGGGAGCAGAGTCTTTCTTGAAATACTTAGATAAGACACTTAAAACCTCTAAAAAGCTATCAGATGCTGAAAAACAAGATAAGGTTGTTGTACAGTTTGTAGTTCGTAAAGATGGACGTACTGAGCGTTTCAAACTTATGAAAGCTTCTGATATAAATACAACAGGACTAGTGTTGGACGCATTAAACAAAATGCCTAATTGGGAGCCAGCTATTACGAAAGGTGCAACAGTTAGTTCATTAGTGCAGGTAGAAGTGCCTGTTATTAGTACTAAATAACAGCGTAAATATAAAGATTCGTTATCCTGAATATTGGAACTAGGATTATTCTCCAAGTTTTCATCAAAAAAGCGGTCGGAAAATATTTTTTCGACCGCTTTTTTGATACTATCATGCTAGCTATGATTCGGCTTAAGACGCAAGCATTGCGTCTCTATCTCTACTGTTAAAATGTAGATTTAAAGAATAAGCACTCATTCACTCAATTAGGAATGATATGCACTAATCGCAATAAATAGGTAGTTCTGGGTAGTCGTAGTACTCAAACATTTTAGCAATTTGACTTTCTACAACGCGGTCTACCGAAAGAGGAGGGATGTTGTTCCTATCAAAAAACTCTACTGCTGATGTTTCTTGTGTATGTGCATTTAGTTCTCCACCGATGATTTCGCATAAAATAAATAACTTGTAAACATACCAAGCTTGCGGAGGATGAGCATGATTTCTTTTATCAAAAACGCCTAATAATTTCACAGCTTTTACTTTAAGTCCAGTTTCTTCCCAAGCTTCTTTTTCAGCTACTTCAAATGGAGTATATCCTACGTCGCCCCAGCCACCAGGCAAAGACCATTTACCGTCCACTGTTTCTTTAGCCATCAAAATCTTACCCTCTTCATTGAATACCACAGCACGAATATCCACTTTAGGAGTTTGATAACCATCTCGTTCGCTTGCAAATAGGTTAATGATTTTTTCAACAGGTTCATCCGTTAGTTTCTCTAGGATTTTTACGCTTAAATCAGAAATTTCTTGATAACGCTCAAGGTCATAAGGTTTGTCTGCTGCATAAAAAATACCTGCTTGGGCAATTGACTGGAGTTTTTGAGCTATTGCTAGCCAATCTAGATTGTTCATTTGAAAAGGGAGGTAAATTATTAGATTCTGAATCGTTGAAGTTAGAGAAAATAGCAATACTTTTTGTACAAATGCTTTAAAAATGAGGTAAGGGCACAAATAAAACCATGAGTCATCCCTAATTTAGTGATTGAGCGGATGAGTGATTATGTTACAATTTGTATTCTAGTAGTAGAGACGCAATGATTGCGTCTTGAGCTGAATAAAATCTAGTATAATAGCATCAAAAAAGCGGTCGAAAAATATTTTTCGACCGCTTTTTGATGAAAATTATGGAGAATAATCCCAATCCTAAAAATTCAGGATGACTCATATTTTAAAAATATATAGCATGATTAGCTATTGCTTAATTTGGTTTCTGAGCCTTTATGTTCAAAGGTTTCCAAACATTATTTTTTGAGTTGAAATCAGGAAGAACATGGTCTGGGTCGATGCTCACTGATTTAAAAGGCAAAGTTGTTGAGGTTTTAAATGTCCAAGAGTTACCTCTTTGCCAGATTTCAACAGGAAGTTTGATACGTTCTTTAGTACCGCCAACCATTTCTAATTCGACCTCGACAGGCATTGCTAGCTTTTCAAGATTTTCAATAGTGATAACAGCACCGTTTTTAGGATCTTGTTCAATATACTGAACATCTTTTACGGCTTGGTCTAATTTCCAAGTTTCATAGAACCAACCTCTCCAAAACCAGCTTAAATCTTCGCCAGAGGCATCTTCCATTGTTTTGAAAAAGTCATAAGGAGTAGGGTGTTTAAAAGCCCAACGTTTGATATATTCTTTGAACGCATAGTCAAATCTATCTTTTCCTAAAACTTGTTCTCTCAAAATTTTCAAGCCAATAGCGGGTTTGTAATATGCCTCATAGCCCAAGTTGCTTGACTGCAATACATCAGGAATATTCATGATAGGTTCTGCACTTTCACGGAATAACTGTTTAGCCATTTGGTGCATATCCATTTTATAACCTTTGTATTCGCCATTGTTAAAATCGTCGGTCGAGTAAAAATTGATGAAGGTATTAAAGCCTTCGTCCATCCATGCGAATTTACGTTCGTTTGAGCCTACAATCATTGGGAACCAGTTATGTCCAAATTCATGGTCGGTCACGCCCCAGAGGCCTTGTGTAGTACTTGTGCTTCCACAAAAAACAATTCCAGGATACTCCATACCGCTGATTGAACCTGCCACATTGGTAGCCACAGGATAGGTGTATTCATACAACCATTTTGAATAGAACTCCAAGCATGATTTTACGTATTCTGTTGAGCGTCCCCAGCCTTTATCACCTCCAGATTCTGCTGGATAAGCAGACATTGCGAGCGATTTTTTACCACTTGGTAAATTAATTCTAGCAGCATCAATCACAAATGCTTTCGAAGAAGCAAAGGCTACGTCGCGGGCTGTACTGCATTTAAACTTCCATGTGATTTTACCTTCAGTTTTTGGTCTTGAATTAGCTTCCACAACTTCTGCGGCACTTCTAATCATGACAGTTTTATCGCTATTGCTAGCTTGAGCCAGTCTTTTGAGTTGTTCACTTGTCCAGCATTCTGATGGATTGGTAAGTTCGCCCGAACCTACAATGATATGTGATGCAGGAGCGGTGATAGCATATTCAAAATTGCCATATTCTAGGTAAAATTCGCCTGCGCCTAGATAAGGAAGAACGTTCCAGCCTTCAACATCGTCATATACGCACATACGAGGATACCACTGAGCAATTTCATAAACGGTTCCTTGTTGTGCTTCGTGCATTCCCACGCGGTCTGAGCCGTATTTAGGAATCTGGAAAGAATATACAATTTTAATTTTGGCTGAGCCGATTTTCTCAGCTATTGGATTCGCCAAACGAATTTGCATACGAGTATCTTCTACCACAAACTCCGCAGGCTTTCCATCGATTGTCACAGATTTGATGGTATAGCCACCATTGAAATTGACATTGCCAAAGCGCCCGCCTGAAATGGGCGTAGTTGCCGAACCACGAGATTTGTTATTAAATTGGTTTTGGTCAAGTTGTAACCAAAGAAAATTAAGCTTATCTGGCGAGGCATTTTTATAGGTAATTTCTACGTCGCCATCTAAGATATTTTTTTGGTCATCGAGTGCAACATTGATTTTATAATCTGCTTGGTTTTGCCAATAAGTAGCCCCTGGCGACCCTGTGCCACTGCGAGTAGGAGTAGACAGAGTGTAATTGAAAAGCGGGTTAAAAAGGTCGTATTGACTGTAATTAGATTTTTGTTGTGCCTGACTGCTCCAATGCAAAGCAAGCAATGAACCTAAGGCAATTAATTTTTTTACCATCTGTTGTTGAATGTTTAAAAGTAGATTTGGCAGAAACTATAAAAACGAATCCATTGCAATTTAGATGTTTTCCTACAAAGACAATGTTTTATCTTTGTAGCTTTGAGCTAACGGATACCATTTATAGTTAAAATAAAAGCATTCTGAAACGATAAACGATTGAGAGAACAAAAATAATGAGTCAAGATACAAGAAAAATTAAACCGCAAGAGCTAGCATTGATAGAGCACCTTTTAGGATTGGTTGGGTTTACTACAGAACAATATCCTGTTCGTGAAGATGTTGTGGAGTATGAAGATGGTAAAATGGGAAGCATCAGTGTTGGCGAAGACCCTAATCTTTACGATGGTGATTTGATTCAGGTAGAATACGTAGATTCTGATGGAACTCCCGTGTTGATTACACTCACAAAAGATACCAATAACAAATTGTTAGATTTAGATTTTTGGAAAGTAGATTTTTCCAAATTAATCACTTATCCTCAACCTCATCAGGTAAGTGTTAGACCATTAGATGCAGGAGTGTGAAATTTAAATAAATAGTTCATAAACATATTTTGTATGTTTATGAACTATTTATATTTATCTACCATAAATGAACTTTTTGCCCGATATAGCCAAAGTTTGTAATCTTTAGGTTTTGAATAGTACAAAGGGCTATTTGATAATCGCCTCGCGGGATATCTAGATAAGAAAATCCAGAACTAAAACCAGGGTTTAATGGATTTTTACCAGATAATAATTTTCTAATAGAAAGGGCATTCAAGGTACATGCAGTCATAAACATATTTTGCTTTCCTATGAGCACAATAAAATGCCCATTTGAATGCAAAATCTTTGATGGTACTGGTAAGTTACTATTTTCAATCACTTCATATTGAGGATAAACCCCATACATATCCTTATTTTTCCCTTGTCCTCTAGTAACTTTAAATAAAGATGGTTGATACTGTAAGGTTGTATCCTTTGCCAACTCTTTAAGATTTTGAACAAATGCTGGAGTGAAAGACCCTTTTGGAGTAAAAATACCTTTTTGTCTTAAAAAGTCATATTGATGTTCTTCATCGTTAGCTATATACTTTGAAGCTTCCCAGTTGAAAATGTCACACTGTAGTCTTTTTTGATATTCAATGGCATTACGAAAGTTTATAAAGTTAGCTCGTGCATAAAATACTAGAGCAAATAGCATCATACTAATTCCCACAATTCTTTTCTTTATTTCACTTTTTTGAAGTCCTGCAAGAACACATATATATATAAGGCTAAAAAGCCCCAATGTAAATATTAATTTATGACCAGTCAAAATTTCTGATAAATACCCATTATAATCTTCTCTCCATCGTTTCAACGTATTCAAAGTAATCATTATTAGCATAAAAGCTATACTTGTGATAATGAAGTTATGTACTGTATTATTCCACCTCATTTTTGTGAAAAATAAAAATACAGGGCAGAATAACAATATTGCACCAAATATAATAGTAGTGAATTCAGAAGAATTGAAAATAGTTATAATATTACCGCAGAATGCAACAACTAAAAGTGTTATCTCTTTAAAATGGAGAAATATTCCTGATAGTTGGTTTCCTGAATGTGGGTCTTTAATGTCTGGAATAGAGATAATCATCAAAAATAAAGCTATCCCAAAAACCATACTTTCCTTGTAGTATTTTCTCACAAGATTATTTAAAAATAAAAATAATGCACAGAGTAGCGCCGTGCTTCCTATACCAAAGGATATAATAATAAATATGATAGCTAGGAATGTTTTTTTCTTAACTATATCTAAGTAGAAAATATAAATAGGAACAACAAAGGAACTGATATAAAAAAAAGTCTCGTATGAAAAAAGATAAGTGAGGTAAGGTCCTAGATTTAAAAATAAGAAAGGAATGGGTAAAAAGTAGAAAGAAGAAACATCTAGCTGTTTTATAATTGTTTTGATTAAAAACAAATACCCCAATAAAATTAAATTACCAAGAATACAAATAAATTGAAAGTTGACATTACCAGTTAATGTGTAACTCAATACATATAAAAGACGAACGACCACAGGTCTACTTTCATTTTCTGGAGCAATAAGTGTTTTGGCTGAATTTATGAATCCCTCAGCATTGTAATAGTTTTTTAGAAATTTTCCTGCAATACGATACTCATCTCTAGAAATCATATTGAAGCTATTTTGTATCAACCAAATGAAAAATAATGATGTTGGTACACATACTATAATCCAAAATAATAAAGGTGAATAATGCTTATGAAGAGCTTTCGAAAACTGAGTAATCATGAAATTGTGCAGTGGTTTCTAATATTTATTTATGATATAATAACTTATGCACCAAATGTAAAGGTCGTATTATGCGACCTTTACATTTAGTTTATCAAATTAGTGCTGCATGAAGGATTTCAACTGCATGCAAAGCTGTACGACCAGTACCATCATGGATTTGGTGACGGCAGCTTGTACCTGAAGCTGCAATGATTACCTCATCTGGTTGCTGGCGAATTGTTGGGAACAATACTAATTCGCCCACTTGATTAGAAAGTTCGAAGTGTTCTTTTTCATAGCCAAACGAACCCGCCATACCACAACAACCACTTGGAATCAATTGAACTTCATAGTTACTTGGTAATGAAAGCGCTTTTTTGGCAGGAACTAAGCTAGAAAGTGATTTTTGTTGACAGTGACCGTGTAATTTGATTAAACGTTTTTCACTTGTAAACAACGACTTATCAATACGTTTAGCATCAATTTCTTTTGCTAAAAACTCCTCAACCATAAAAGTGTTTTTTGCTAATTTTCTAGCATCTTCTAGGAGATTATCATCAACCAAATCAGGATATTCGTCACGGAAAGTTAGAATTGCTGATGGTTCAATACCTACTAAAGGAGTATTTTCTGAAATAACATCTTTTAGTAAGGTTACGTTTTTCGTAGCCAATGCTTTTGCATCGTCCAATAAACCTTTTGATAATTGTGGACGACCAGATTCCACATGGTTTGGAATAACGACTTCATAGCCCAGTTTTTCTAGTAACTCAACCGCTTTTTTACCGATCTCCACATCATTGTAGTTCGTGAATTCATCAGCAAAGAGATAAACTTTTTTACTTAAACCAGTTGCTTTTGAGCGTTTCTTATTCCAATTCAAAAACGTTTCCTTTGCCAAAAGAGGCATCGTACGTTCAGGGTGGAACCCGACGATATTATTAGCAATTTTACGTAGCGCAGGCGTATCAAATACCAAATTGTAAGCCCAAGGAACATAAGACGCAACTTTTGAAAGTTTCGAGAAATTGGCAATTAATTTACTACGAAGAGGTACTCCATTATCCTTGTAATATTGGTGCAAGAATTCCATCTTTAGTTTTGCCATATCTACGTTCGACGGACAATCAGATTTACATCCTTTACATGCCAAACATAAATCCATCACTTCTTTGATTTCTTCATGATCAAAACGATTGGCTTTGTCCGAACGAGTCAAAAACTCTCTTAAAATATTAGCACGAGCACGAGTTGTTTCTTTCTCATTGCGAGTAGCCATGTAAGAAGGACACATAGTTCCGCCTGACAAATGCGTCTTACGACAGTCGCCCGAACCGTTACATTGCTCGGCATGTTGCAAGATATCTTGGTCGTAAAAACGGAAAGTTGTTTTGAATTCTGGGGTAGTTTGTCCCGGCGTATAGCGTAGGAACGTATCCATCGGAGGAGTATCTACAATTTTATTTGGATTGAAGATATTTTTAGGATCCCAGACCTTTTTGATTTCTTTCATCAATTGATAGTTGTGGTCACCAACCATCTGCTTGATAAACTCGCCTCTCAAACGACCATCACCGTGTTCTCCAGAAAGAGAGCCTTTGAATTTTTTTACTAAAGTAGCAATCTCTTCCGCAATCAATCTAAACTGTTTATTGCCTTCTTCCGTCTTTAAATTAATGATAGGGCGGAGGTGAAGTTCGCCAGAGCCAGCGTGCGCATAATGCACACAATACATATTATTGGCTGCAAGAATTTCATTAAACTCTTTAATAAATTCAGGCAGGTCATTGACATCCACGGCTGTATCTTCGATAACAGCTACTGCTTTTTCGTCGCCAGGAAGATTTGATAATAGTCCTAAACCAGCCTTGCGTAAATCCCAAACGCGCTTGGTATCAGCACCGTAAACTCTTGGGAAATGATAGCCAAAGCCAGCAGCACGCATTTCAGCCTCGATAGCAGCAGCCTGTTTTTCGATTTCGGCAACATCATTATCGCGAAGCTCAACCACCAAAAGTGCACCTGGGTCACCTTCCACAAAGAAACGATTTTGGCGATGCTCAGGGTTTGCTTTAGTACATTCTAGGATATAATGATCCATCAACTCCGAAGCAGAAGGCTTGTATTTCATCGCAATAAGATTGGCTCTAAGAGCTTCGTCTATGGTATTGAAATGAACACATAATAAACCGATTTCTTTAGGAGGTAAATCGTTGACATGAATTTTAATTTCGGTAATAAAACAAAGTGTTCCTTCGGAACCAGCAATAAGTTCGCACATATTGAATGCTTTACCATTTGGTGTAAATGGCTCACAGTTCAGTAGCATATCAAGTGCAT
Organism: Cellulophaga sp. BC115SP; assembly: GCF_009905545.1. Lineage (GTDB taxonomy): Bacteria > Bacteroidota > Bacteroidia > Cytophagales > Spirosomataceae > Flectobacillus > Flectobacillus rivi. The sequence continues at coordinate 63,573 of NZ_JAAALB010000007.1, forward strand.
ATCCTGTATTTCTACGTTCGATGGTAGGCTTAGGAAACTCCGCACGGATTTCGTCTTGATTTTTTGAATCGCTGAGTATATCGTTAGTTTTAAGATAAATCTTATCTAACAAGGTTGCAGAGCCGTTTTTTTGTTGTGCTGTAGCTACCAAAGAGCTAAAGTCAGCTTTGTCGGTTGACTTAAAAACTGTTTCTGAACCATCTGCCAAAATAGCATGTACTTCTAATAAATGGTCACGGGTCGAGCCATAAACCACAGAGTTTGAGCCACATGAGTTATTGCCAACCATGCCGCCAATCATAGCACGATTGGCAGTAGAAGTCTCAGGACCGAAGAACAAACCATGTTTTTTGAGTTCCATGTTGAGTACGTCACGCACTACACCTGGTTGTACACGTACCCAATGTTCTTCTTTATTAACTTCAAGAATTTTTGTAAAGTTTTTGGAAACATCAACGACAATACCATCGCCCACAACCTGCCCAGCTAGCGAAGTACCAGCGGTGCGAGGAATGATGGAAGAACCATTATTGGCAGCAAAAGCAATAAGTTTTTTGATGTCCTCCACCGATTTTGGGATAGCAACAGCGGTAGGCATTTCACGATAGGCTGAAGCGTCGGTCGCATACAAGGTACGCATTACAGTATCGTAATGGAAATCACCTTCAAGCGTACCAGCAAGTTGTGCTAAGAGCTGATTACTTACTTTTTGACTCATTTTTGATAAGGGATTAATCTATCAATAGTGTAATTGCTATTCAGATTAATGCAAAATTAGTACGAATTATGAAAGAGTTTTTTGGTTCATCAATACAGAATTGAATGCTCAAAGATACGAAATTAAAGGCATAAGCCTAAGTAAAATTACGGTAATAAAAGATTGAAAAAGTAGAAATGGAATAATCTGGGGTATACTTATTAATTCCTGTAGAAGAGCTCTTGGAAAGTGTAGATAACTTGGTTAAATAGAGCGATAAATAAGAAGGAGTTAGGTAATTAAGTTAAAAGCAAATTCCTGCAAAAATATACTTATGAGCCTTTCAGAAATATTTATTTTGAGGGAAAAATTGAGAATGATTTAAACCATAAAGTACAGATTATTTAGAATATACATAACGATGATTAAGGTGAAATATTTTGCAAATGATTGCAAATATTATGCAAACTTGTTCAAACTATTGCTCCAAAGCATGCACGCGATAAACGAAGAAATTAAGGGGTCTTTTAATAGATACCAAATAAACATTATATGAAGTAAAATACCAAAATGATTTTGAATTAAGTAAAATAAATAATTGTACTTTTTTGTGATGATAGGCTCAAATGTAGAAATTTTCCTGTTTTAATGTATTAATAAAAGAATGTTAGACTGTTCTAAAGAGTACAAAATTCATTATTTTATTTATTGGAAAAGTACAATGTTTTTTTATTGTGTTATTGAAGACGTTTTTAACATTTATTAACAAAAAACGTGAATACGCAAAGTTTTACAAAGTTTTGCAAATCTGTCCTACACTGTGCTAAGTTTGCAAAGTATCGTTTTAGTGCAATTTTGGTAAAAATAAGTATTTTTTTGAAATAAAATTTTTTCCAAAAAAAATTGAATTATAGAAACTTTATCGCCTACTTTGTTGTGTGAAATCACAGCAAATTCATACTTTTTAGTAAGAAAATTCCATAACTAGACTAACTACTAATTCCCAAAACAATCCTTCTAGTATGATGGTTTTTACTTAAAAATGCTGTGAAGAGCATTCTCAAATTTCATTAACCATTTTTCCCAATCTTAATATTACCTATGAAAAATCATTTTTACCGATGGTTTGGTCGCCCAATGCGACAAGGTGCAGTATCAACGGGACTTCTTAAGTTCGCGACGATAGCTGTAGCTATGCTTTTGTCTATTGGGGCTTATGCTCAAGACAAAACTGTTACCGGAAAAGTTACTGACAGTGGCGATGGCTCTGGACTACCAGGTGTATCTGTAAGTGTAAAAGGAACAAACAAAGGTACACAAACAGATGCTACGGGTTCATTCAAACTGAGCAATGTATCAGACAATGCTGTTTTGGTTTTCTCATTTGTAGGTTATGCAAAACAAGAAGTTTCAGTAGGTGGTCGTTCTCAAGTGAACGTATCGTTGGCATCTGAAACAAAAGCATTAGAAGAAGTTGTAGTAGTAGGTTATGGTACTACAACGAAGAAAGATGCAACAGGTGGTGTTGTAGCGTTGACTGCTAAGGATTTTAACAAAGGTGTGATTGCTTCTCCTGAACAATTATTGCAAGGCCGTGCGGCGGGTGTACAAATGACTCCTAACTCTGGTGAGCCAGGTGCAGGTATCAATATTCGTATTCGTGGTACAACTTCAATTCGTTCAGGTAATGGTCCATTGTATGTTGTAGATGGTATTCCATTGGATGGTGGTAACACTTCTGATGGTACAGATGGTAGTGCAGGTGTTGGTACAACAGCGGCAAGAAACCCATTGAACTTCTTGAACCCAAGTGATATTGAAAACATCTCTGTATTGAAAGATGCTTCGGCTGCTGCTATCTACGGTTCTCGTGGTGCAAACGGTGTTGTTTTGATTACAACTAAAAAAGGTAAATCTGGTCAAAGTAACTTGAACTTCTCAGCAAACACTGCGATTTCAAACAACTACAAAAACTATGATGTATTGTCTACTGCTGATTTCTTAAAGCAAGCTACTGCTGCAGGTTTGGATGCAAGCAACAAATTGATCAACGCTGGCTCTAGTACAAACTGGCAAGATCAAGTATATCGTACTGCGGTTGCTCAAAACTACAACTTAAGCTACGGCGGTGGTAATGATAATACTAACTACTTCTTCTCTTTGGGTTACAATGACCAACAAGGTACTATCAAAAACTCAGGAATGAAGAAAGTTACGGCTCGTGTAAATGCTACTCACAAATTGTTTGATAATAAAGTTGTTTTGGCTGTAGCAATGACTACATCTAAAGTAACTGACCAATTGTCTGCAACAGGTGGTGACATCGGTTTTGAAGGTAACGTTATTTCAACAGCTATCAAAACTAACCCAACTTACCCAGTTTATGCTGCTGATGGTTCTTATTTTACAAGTGGTACGCCATCGTTCCGTAACCCAGTTTCTTTGTTGAACCAATATAGAGGTGGTGTTGTAACTAACAGAACGTTAATGAACATCAGTGGTACTTGGAATATCCTTCCAAACTTGTCTTACAAAGCTAACTTCGGTTATGACAACTCTGATGGTGTAACAAGAACAAGTGTTGACCCTAATACACCAGGTTTTGCAACAAACATTCCAGGTAACCAAGGTTATGCTCGTATTGCTAACCGTTACTTGACTACTACAACTTTAGAACACACGTTCAACTATAAGTTGGATTTGGGTAAAAACAAAATCGACGCTTTGGCTGGTTTCTCTTATCAAAAATTTGAAAACCAAAGTAACTATGTTCAAGCTAATTATTTTGTTTCTCCTGCGGGATTTGATTTGGTAAACAACATAAACTTTGTAGATAACTCAGGAACAAACAAAGCTTACTCTGGAGGTTCTAGCAAAGGTATGAGTGAATTGCAATCATATTTTGGTCGTGTTAACTACAACTACTCAGACAAGTACTTATTAACAGCTACTTTACGTGTGGATGGTTCATCAAAATTTGGTGCTAACAACAAATATGGTTATTTCCCATCATTTGCAGGTGCATGGAGATTATCTAACGAAACTTTCGTTCCGAAAGAAGTATTTACTGATTTGAAATTGAGAGCTGGCTGGGGTGTTACAGGTAACCAAGAGTTCCCTACAAATACTTCTTTGGCTACTTTTGCTCCTAACTCTTCATCAGGTGGTTTGCAAAAAGAAAACGTACCTAACCCTGACATCAAATGGGAAACTACAACGGCCTATAACATCGGTTTAGACTTCTCATTGTTGAAAGGAAGATTGTCTGGTACTGTTGACTACTTCAACAAATCTACTAACAACTTGTTGTTCCCATTTGCTGCACCACTACCAGATGTAGCTATTACAAGATGGAGCAATATTCCTGCTGACATCAGAAACAAAGGGGTTGAAGTTTCTTTAACTTACCAAGTATTGGCAGGTAAAAAATTGGATTGGGAAGTTTCTGGTAATGCAACATTCTTGAAAAACGAAGTAGCTAGTTTAAACGTAGCAACTATTCAAACTGGTAACTTGTACGGTCAAGGCTTGTCAGGAGCATTTATCCAACCAATCACTCAAGGCTATCCATTGTATGGATTCTTCTTGTCTGATTTCTTAGGCTATGACTCAAACGGTAATACTAAATTGTCTGCAGATAAATCATACAAAGGAAGTCCATTCCCTACAATGACTTGGGGTTTGAACAACAGTTTCTCTTTGGGTAGCTGGAATGCTAGTTTGTTTATCAATGGCCAACAAGGTGGATACGTTTACAACAACACTGCTAACGCTGTATTGAACAGAGCATCGGTAAAACAAGGTAACAACGTTACAAACTACACGATCTCTAGCACTACAGGTCAAGCATTCGGTGACGCTCCAGTACCGTCATCATTCTACCTAGAGAAGTCTGATTTCATTCGTGTATCTAACTTCTCATTGGGTTATACATTCAAGTTACCTGCTAACAGTTTTGCTAAGTCTCTTAACATCTCTTTGACAGGACAGAACTTATTGTTGATCTCTAATTACTCAGGTCTAGATCCAGAAGTGACTAACACTGCTGCTACTAGAAATGGTGTTCCTTCATTAGGTATTGATTACATCTCATATCCTAAGGCTAGAACATTCTCATTGGGTATCAACGCTAACTTCTAACAACTTGTATAGTTTAGTTTTGACATAGCTTAAGACTTTACTTTAATCCACATTATCCGAAATAAAAAAATGAAAAATTTTAAAAATATATTGTATCCTTCGTTGTTAACACTAGCAATGGGAGGCGCGATCGGATGTACGAACTTGGATGATGCTGTGCTAGATCGTTTGACGGACGCTTCATCTATTTCGCCTGATTTAACATTGAAGTCTGCTTATCAAAGTCTTGGATCTAACTTTACGGATCAAGCCAACGTATACGCATTGACAGAGCATCCTTCCGATGAAATGCAAGGTCCTACGCGTGGTGCTGACTGGGATGATAATGGTCGTTGGAGAAACCTTCACACGCACACTTGGACAAACCAGAGTGATGATGTTCTTGGCGCTTGGAATAATTTAAATAGAGGTCATGCTCTTGCTAATGAAGTAATTAACAATCCTAAAGCAACGGCAAAGCAAAAAGCTGAAGCTATTTATCTTCGTGCATTCTACATGTTTTATACCATGGATTTGTTCGGTCAAGTAGCATTTAGAGATCCAGCTAACCCAGGGGCATTGCCAAAAGCTTTGAGCCGTAAAGAAGCTGCTGCTCAAATCATTTCTGATTTGAATGCTAATATTCCATCATTGGATAATGCTTCTGGCTCTAACTCAGGTACAGCAACTAAAGAAGCAGCTCGTTTCTTATTGGCTAAAGTTTATTTGAACAAAGCTGTTTACGATCAAGATCCATCTAGCCCAGCAGGTCCATTTACTTTTGCAAAAGCTGATATGGATCAAGTAGTATCATTAGCAGATGCCATTACTGGTTCTGGTAAATTTAGTTTGACAGCTAACTATTTTGATAACTTCCACTTCGAAAACTCATCTCGTTCAAAAGAATTGATTTTTGTAATTCAGAACGAAAAAGGTGCTAGTAATAATAATGGTTCTTCTGTAAGAAACCGTTATTACATGACAACGCACTACAACCAAGTTCCTAGTGGTTGGAATGGTTTTACTACTTTGTCTGATTTCTATAATAGCTTCGAAAAAACGGATAGCCGTTTGGGAGCAGCCGTTCCAGGATTGACTGACAAGTCAGGCTTGCGTGCAGGTTTCTTGGCAGGTCAACAATATGATCAAAACGGTGTAGCATTGAATGACCGTTCTGGTAAACCACTTAGCTTTACTGCAAAGTATGACTTTAAAGTGGCAAGTGAAGCAGATGGTATCCGTGTTATCAAATATATTCCAGATTTGTCAGACATCGATTCTCCTGCGAATGACTACGTTTTCTTCCGTTATGCTGACTTGTTATTAATGAAAGCTGAGGCTTTGTTTAGAGGTGGAAACACAGCTGGTGCTTTAACAATCATCAATGACTTGAGAAAAACTCGTGGTGTAGCTGCTTTGGCTGCATTAACTGCAAACGATATCTTGGCTGAACGTGGTCGTGAATTGTACTGGGAAGGTTGGAGAAGAAACGACCAAATCCGTTTTGGTACTTTCGCAAACCCTGTTGATAACAGAACAACAGCGTCTCCTGCTTACCGTGTTGTATTCCCAATCCCTCAAAGAGAATTGGAAATCAACTCAAACTTGAAACAAAACGTTGGATATTAATCATCTGATAGTTTTATAATACTGGAAAATGCTCGATTTATCGAGCATTTTCCTTTTAAGGATGTTGTTATATGCCTTTTTCAGCAATCGGCTTTCGGCAACAATAACCCCAATGAATTCATTTTTGGCTTAATGCCTACGGCTTATAGCCTAATGCGTAATAATGCAATTTTATTTTACATTATTACTTAATTACTCCATAAACATTAATAAGCTCTCAAAATAATGGTACGTCAATTCTTTTTTATTATTGGAATTTTATTGTTGGTTTCGGGTTGTACAATTTCAGATAAATTCAAGGTTGATGAAGTTTATAATCAGTTGAAGGACGACCAAGCAAAAATTATTTTACATATCAAAGGTAGCAACTTTTACAAGGAGGAAAGTATCTTTCATGGTCACCTCGAAATCGTAGAAAAATCTTTTACTATTAACTATTTCGATCAGTTTGATAGCAATGTAATGATTCATTTCGGTGCGGATAAATGGTATGAAGAAAAACCCATTAAAGCCCCTATCAGAATGTTTAACTCCTCAACTTCTACGGTAATGTTTGGTAAAATCAAAGACAAAGCGAAAAGAAAAGGTGAAGGGTACTTGATGAGCCAAGGGCTTCTTACGTTCAAATCTCTTAACAAAGATAAAATCGTTATTGAGGTAGTCGGAAAAGCAAAAAAATACCCTAATGTTGGTGAAACAGATCCAGCTTTTGAGGTGGAAGGTATTATTGTGTGCAAAAAACCAAAAATAGCTTTTCTGGATGTAAATGAAGCCAATACGCTTTACTAGACAACTGAATCGTTTGAACCTATGAATTAATGAGAAAAATTAAACCTATTAATAGCATTACGCTTCCTATAGTCATCCTACTAGTAGGTATTTTGGGAGCTAACTTTTTTTCTTTGGGACAAACTCAGAGGAGTTCAAATGAATTACTAGCTAGATTGAATTCGTCAGTCAACAGAGATAGAACCTTCCTACGAACCTTTGCTCTTGTTGGAAATGTGGTTGATCTAGAAAACCAAAAGCCCATTCCAAATGCAAGTGTTTCAATTGATTATGTGAAGTCAGGGGTGATTACAGATTCTACCGGTAATTTTTATATGAGATTGACACAAGGTGAATATATTTTGAAAATCTCAGCCGTAGGATATAAGATATTTAGAAAGTATATCAAGCTAGATAAAGATACTAAAATGAAGATTGAACTTCAATCTGTATCTAATATGCTTGAAGAAGTGATTGTTTCGAGTGTAGCAACTCGTAAGGATATTCAGACACCCTCTTTAGGGGTTTCTTTGTTGAGCTTAAAAGGTATCAAAAAGATTCCTGCTATGATGGGAGAAGTGGATATTTTGAGAAGTTTGCAGACTCTCCCAGGTGTAAGCTCCGTGGGCGAAGGTAGCAATGGTATCAATGTACGTGGAGGAGCTGTTGATCAAAATTTAATATATGTTGACGACACTCCCATTTTTAATCCAACGCATTTGTTTGGGTTATTTTCCATTTTTCCATCCGATGCGATTCGCGAGGTTGAATTGTACAAAGGTGGTGTTCCTGCTCGTTTTGGAGGACGCACTGCTTCTGTGTTAGATATTAAGATGAGCGAGCCTAGTCTCGAAAAGGGGAGTGTACAGGGTGGAATCGGTGCCATATCAAATCGTTTGACATTTGAAACGCCTTTAATTAAGGATAAACTGTCATTGATGACTTCTGCTCGGGTATCCTTTAATGATTTTTGGTTTAAATGGTTTGGCTCTCCTGAAGTAAGAAATACCAGAGCTAACTTTTACGATTTGGCATCTAAAGTATTTTTTAAGCCTGATAAGAAAAATACGATTTCGCTGACCGCTTATATTAATCATGATTTTTATCGAGTAGATTCCTTGTTTAGCCTTGAAAATGTAGTAGCCAATCAAACGGATTTTACTTACGGACATCAGAATTTAGCCCTACGTTGGAATCATTTTTTTTCAAGTAAAAGTAGTTTAGAGGTTTCTGCGATTTCTAGTTTGTACAAAAGCCAGACGGTTGCTCCTGATACTGCTAATAAGATAGACCTTCGCAATTCGATTCGATATTATAATTTCAAAGCTCAATTTTCCTACTATCCTAACGAGAAGCATAAAATCAATGCGGGTATATCGGGTATTCGATATGAGTTAGAGCCAGGTATATTGAACAAGGATATTGTGTCAAATATTGCCAAAGTTATTTTGGATAAAGAACAGGGCTACGAACTGGCAACTTATGTTGATGATGAATATAAGCTTAGTGAAAAACTAAGAGTTCAATTGGGTTTGCGCTATGTACAATACTTGAGTATGGGACCAGCTCCTAAGCGAGTATATGTGGCTGGTGAGCCTCTTTCGGGCGAAACGCTTTTACAAAGTACATTGACATCAGGAGTGATTGAAAATTATGGAGGACTAGAACCTCGTTTGACCGCACTTTATACCATCGACGCAAACTCTTCTTTGAAACTAGGTTATAACCGAATGCATCAGTTTTTGCAATTAGTTTCCAATAATACAACGCCTTTGCCAACGGCTAGATGGAAATTGTCGGACAATAATATCAAGCCTCAAAGTAGCGATTTGGTGTCATTGGGATACTTCAAAAATTTGAAAGAAAGTATTTGGGAGTTATCTGTAGAGACTTACTATCGCAGAACTCAAGATATGATTGATTATATTTCAGGCGCAAATCTACAGCTCAATCCTACGATCGAAACTCAATTATTAAACGGAAAGGGTTTGGCTTATGGCGCAGAGTTGATGCTTACGAAGAAAAAAGGAGAGGTTACAGGCTCGATTGGATATACCTTCGCTCGTTCGTTTTCGAAAGTTGATGGTCAATATCCAGAACAACGTATTAATAAAGGAGACTGGTATCCGACTAATTATGATAAGCCTCATACGCTCAACTTGATGTTTAATGCGCAGCCTGATAAGCATAATAGTTTTTCCTTCAACTTTGTCTATAGCACAGGACGTCCGTTGACAGCACCTGTAGGAACTTATACGCTTGATGACCAGAAGATTCTGGTATATACGAGTCGAAACAATGACCGCATTCCTGACTACTACCGACTAGATTTTTCTTGGATTATTTCTAATCCGAGTATGAAAACCAAACGATGGGAAGGAAGTTGGGCATTTACGGTATATAACCTTTTGGGGCGCTCAAATGCTTATTCAGTATTTTTCAAAACACAAAACGACGTAATTAGAGCTTACCGATTGAGTGTTTTCGCCTCGCCGATTGTTTCCTTAGGTTATAATTTCAAGTTCAAATAAGTTTTACCGACCTTTAGCATTCATAGCGTATGAAAACCTATTTAAGATTTTTAATTCTGAGTTTAATGCTGGGCTTGAGTTCTTGTATCGACGAACTTAGAGATTACACCCAAGCTGCAGGAGAACGATATTTGTCGGTAGAAGCCTCGCTTTCGGATTTGAAAGGACCTCATAGAGTATACCTGTCTTTTTCGTCTCCCAACATCAATATCAATACCGAAAGTACACCCATAACTGGTGCAACGGTATTTTTTGAAGATGATTCAGGAAAACAGGAAAGGCTCTCAGAGCTTTCAGGAGGAGTTTATGAGTCTTCATCCACATTTCAAGGCGTTGTAGGTAGAAGTTATACCTTAAATATTACCTTGCAAAATGGTAAAAAATATAAATCAACACCAGAGCAAATTACGGCATCGCCTGCGATAGATAGTGTTTATACACAGTTTAAAATAGATACGGATTATCCGACCAACGATGCACGAAGATATGCTTTTCAAGTATTTGCCGATTTTAAAGACCCGGCAAATCCACAGCAATATTATGAATGGAAATGGACACATTATGAGCGTACTCTCTATTGTGCAAGTTGTGAACGTGGTTACGATTATATTCAAAATAAATGTAGCATAGAAAATAATTTTCCTTTAGGGCAAACAGTCCCAGAGTTGATAAATTACAAATGCTCAGAGACTTGTTTTGATATAGAATATTCAACTTTAATTAATATTCTTTCTGATAATTTGTTGAATGGACAAACAATCAGAGGCGTAAAAGTAGCGAGTGTTCCTTACACTGATAAATCTTTGTATTATTTGAAGATTGAACAAAGAGCTATTCCGACTAAACTTTATCAGTATTTGAGAACAATCAAAAATGTATCTCAGAGCTCAGGAACGCTATTTGACGTACCTGCCGAAACACAGTTTAGCCCCAATATCACTTCTGTAGATTTTCCTGAAGAAAAGATTTTAGGTGTTTTTGAAGTATTCGGAGCCAAACAAAAAATAGTATATATTGACCGCTCGATTGGTTCAGACGGATATACGGCTATTCCAAAAGTATATCAAGGAAGAGCCATTCCACCGCCTCCAGGTGCCATTAGTGGTCCATTAACCCCTTGCATTGAGGGTAAATTTCGAACAAAAAAAGAACCTGAAGCTTGGCGTGAATAAGCCAAAGGAATAAAAGCATGATAAAGAATCTGATAGTGATTAAACATATTTTCAAAAACATATTCTACCTAGGTCTTTTGGGTATAATGGGTATTTCTTGCCAACAACAAGAAACACTTTTTACGCTTAAAACACCTGAAGAAACTGGTATTCAGTTTGCCAATATCGTGACAGAATCTGAACAGGAAAATATTCTCAATTATGAATATTTTTATAACGGAGGAGGTGTTGCTGCTGCCGATTTCAATAATGATGGCTTGACAGATTTGTATTTTACAGGAAATCAGGTGCTTAATGCTTTGTATCTGAACAAAGGAGAAATGCAATTTGAGGATATCACGTCCAAAGCTGGGGTAGCGGGTCGCCAAGGTGCTTGGAAAACAGGTGTTTCGGTAGTTGATATTAACGCCGATGGTTGGCTGGATATTTATGTGTGTTACTCTGGTTTAAGGTCAGAAGATTTGCGTAAAAACCAGCTTTTTATCAATAATCATAATCTAACATTTACCGAAAAAGCACAAGAATATGGATTGGATGATTCAGGGTATTCTACGCAAGCTAGTTTTGTTGATTATGACCTTGATGGCGATTTAGACTGCTTTTTAATTAATCATAATCTGGCTGGATACCAACGTAAGGAGGCCGCCGTTATGCGTGCTGCTCGTGATTATAATGCAGGAGATAAACTTTTCAGAAATGATAAGGGGCATTTTACTGATGTGTCCGAACAAGCTGGTATCAAAGGAAACCCATTGGGTTTTGGTCTGGGAGTAATGGTTTCGGATGTTAATCAGGATGGGTATCCCGATATTTATGTAACCAATGACTACGTGGAGGATGATTATTTATACATCAACCAGAAAAATGGTACCTTCAAAGATGAACTTCGTGAGCGTATCGGACATACGTCGTATTCGTCGATGGGAGTTGATATTGCCGACATCAACAACGATAACCTACCTGATATTTTTACCCTAGATATGTTGCCAGAGGATAATGCTCGCCAGAAATTGTTGCTTTGGCCAGACAACTGGAATACCTATCAGGCACAATTACAAAATGGCTTCTGGCATGCCAATATGCGTAATATGTTGCAGGTAAATCAAGGAAACGGACAATTTGCTGAAATCGGTCAATTGGCTGGTGTATCTAATACCGATTGGAGTTGGGGAACACTCATGGCAGATTTTGACTTGGATGGTTACAAAGATATTTTTGTAAGTAATGGACTAGGAAAAGACTATACCAATGCCGACTTTATCAAATATTACAACGATGAGGAGGCTTATGGTTCTAAAAAGCCATTATTAGAGCATTTGAAGCAGATGCCAACGAGTCAAACCAAGAATTATATTTTTAGAAATAATCACCAATTAGGCTTTATCAATGAACAAGTAAATTGGGGTTTCGACCGTGCTACTGTAGCAAGCGGTGCAGTGTACGCAGACTTGGATAATGATGGGGATATTGAAATTATTACAAACAACCTAAACGATAAGGCACACGTTTATGAAAATCAAAGTCAAAAAATTCAGCCAGATTTTCATGCGGTAAAAGTAAAATTGACAGGTTCTTCACAAAACCCTTTTGCTATAGGTGCTAAAGTGCAGGTTCGTGTGCAAGGAAAAGATTCCACAATGACTTTGACCCAAGAAATAGCCAATAGTCGTGGTTTCCTGTCAAGTAGCCTTGAGCCCTTGACTTTTGGGATTGGTACTGGGAAAGTTATTTCTGTAAAAGTATTTTGGCCTGATGCACAAGGTTCTATTACAGAACTGTGTCAACCTAAAGCTGATAATAAATACGACATAATTTATCAGAAAACACCAACTTGTAATGCTCTTCAATCGGAGCAAAAAGTAAATCCAATTTTTACCAAAACAACCATTCCTTCGGTGGTTTCTGAGATTGCTCTTACCAATAACTTCGACCGTCAGGTAATGTTGCCAATGCACTATTCTTATACAGGTCCCAAAATGGTGGCAGGTGATTTTAATAAGGATGGACAAATGGATGTTTGGGTATGTGGAAATGCTTTGTCGTCGCCAGTAATCTATCTGGCAAACGGAGAAGGTTTCAAGCAGCAAAAACTTTCATCTCCGCCTGCTTTTCAACAAGATGCAGTCGTAGGCGATTTTAATGGTGATCAGTGGCCAGATGTATATGTGACAGTTGGTAACTATGCCAACGCACAATTGAGCGAACAGCAAGACCAGTTATGGTTAAATGATGGAAAAGGAAATCTAAAACTCGCTCAAACTATCGAAGATGGTTTGAATACTAAAACAGTAAAAGCTGCTGACTTGGATAAAGACGGCGATTTAGATGTTTTTGTTGGTGGTCATATTCAGCCTAACCGTTTTCCAGTGGCAGAAAAGAGTGCTATCCTTTGGAATGACGGGAAGGGACATTTTACCAAACAAGAACTAGAAGCCTACGGCTTGATCACGGGTGTTGAAGCAGATGATTTTGATCAAAATGGTACAACTGATTTAGTTGTCGTAGGAGAGTGGATGAGTCCGATAATCCTAAAAAATAAGGGTAATAGAGCGTTCGAGATTCAGGCAACAGATATTCCTTCAGGCTGGTACACAAGTATTGCACAAGTCGACTTGGATGGAGACAAAGACTTGGATTTAGTACTGGGAAATATGGGACTCAATACCCAAATTCGTGCTTCGAAAGCAGAGCCAGCTAGCTTGGTTTTTGATGATTTTGACATGAACGGAACGGTTGACTTTTTCCTTAATTATTATATTCAAGGAAAGTCGTATCCTGCTTGTACCAGAGATGAAATGGCAGAACAGATGCCAATTTTGAAAAAGAAATTTCCAGATTATGCCACTTTTGCGAAGGCAACCATAGAGGACGTTTTTGACCAAGCAGCTTTAGAGAAAGCACATAGACTGGAGATTACTAACTTGAAAACGCTGGTTCTGGAAAATCAAAAAGGGAAATTTGTGGCACATCAATTACCGATGCAAGCCCAATACGCTCCTGTGTATGCGATAGCTTTGCAAGATTTTGATAAGGATGGCAAAACTGATATTTTGTTGGCAGGTAATAATAGTAAATTGCGTTTGAGAATTGGTAAGGTTGACGCTAATTATGGTATTTTGTTGAAAAATAAAGGAAAGTTTGCCTTCGAAAGCATGTCCGTCGCTCAAACAGGTCTATTTTTCAAAGGAGATATTAAATCTATCCTAGCGTTACCAAAACATTTATTCGTTGGAAAAAATAGCGAAGGAGTTGAAGGGTATGTGTGGTGAAGAGGGGATAGGGTTTAGGGGATAGGCAAGGAGGAGTTGGATTTTAGTGAACAGGCACAAAGGTACAGCGGTACAAAGTGTTTTTAGGGGATAGGGTTCAGGGTATAGGTAAAGAGAAGTTGGGTTTTAGTGGGCAATTAAAATTTTACATTCATTACTCAACTCATCACTCACAACTCTCAACTCACAATTCGCCCTTTATGCCTTATCCCTCAAAAAAAGAACCATTTTTATTTAAACAATTATATCAATCTATGAAATTCACTGGCTTATTATTGGGGCTTTTGCTGTTTTCAGCAGAGGTTTTTTCTCAAAAGGCATATCATCTTGCCTCTCCGAATGCACGTGTTAATTTGACTCTAAATGTCACCAAAGAAGGTAAACTTACGTATGCCTTAAATTTGGCTCAAACCTCGGTTGTAAAGCCTTCTGCTCTAGGTTTTAAGCTCCAAAAACCTGCTATTTCTCTCACAAACTTTACCCTTATTTCTGCTGATTCTAGTGAATTTTCTGAAACTTGGAATCCTGTTTGGGGAGAAGTAAAGAGTATCGAAAATCATTATAAACAACTAAAACTTCGTGTAAAAGCCATTCCTGCGAATGTATTGGTAGATGTTGTGTTTAGGGTTTTTAACGATGGTATTGGATTTCGATATGAGTTTCCAGAGCAAGAAGGGTTTAAGCATTTTATTGTTGCTGATGAGCTAACGCAATTTAATTTGGCGACTAATAACAAAACTTTTTGGATTCCAGGAGATTATGATACCAACGAATATTTGTACAATACAACCTTATTTTCAGAGATTCATGCCTTAGCTGCTGCTAAAAAAGAAAAGGATATTGCCCTACAATCCTTGATTGCGGATAATGCCGTTCAAACGCCTTTGATGATGAAAACCCCTCAAGGAATTTATCTCAATATCCACGAGGCTGCTTTGGTCAATTATCCTGTTATGCACCTGATGGCAAATACCAAAACTTTTGGGCTTACTTCTCATCTTACGCCTGATGCGGTAGGGAATAAAGCCTATTTGCAAACACCTTTTAATACCCCTTGGAGAACGATTGTTTTGAGTAATAAAGCTGAAGAAATTTTGTCATCTAAACTTATTCTCAATCTTAATGAACCATCTAAAATTGAAAAGACTGATTGGATAAAACCACAAAAGTTTATCGGTATGTGGTGGGAAATGCACGTGGGCAAAGCTACTTGGGAAAAAGTAGGTGGAAAGCATGGGGCAAATACCGAAAATGTAAAAAAATACATTGATTTTGCTTCTGACAATGGCTTTGACGGTGTGCTAGTAGAAGGTTGGAACGAAGGCTGGGAAGATTGGTTTGGGAATTGGAAAGAGGAAGTTTTCGATTTTGTTACTCCATATTCGGACTATGATGTAGATGCGTTACTCGCTTATGCCAAAAAGAAAAATGTAAAACTGATTATGCACCACGAAACATCGGGTTCGGTGACCAACTATGAGCGTCGAATGGATAAGGCATTTCAGTTTATGAAAAATAAAGGCTTTGAAACAGCCAAAACGGGCTATGTAGGTCGTATTATTCCTCGTGGCGAGCATCATGATAGTCAATGGATGGTAAATCACTTCAATCGTGTAGCAGCAAAAGCTGCTGAGTACCAAATTATGATTGAAGCGCATGAGTCATCTCGTCCAACGGGCTTGCACCGTACGTATCCAAACTGGCTTGCCAACGAAGCTGCTCGTGGGAATGAGTTTAACAACGCCCCAACGTTGGGTTTGGTCCCAGAGCATGAAACCATCTTGCCATTTACTCGCTTGATGGGCGGTCCTATGGATTATACGCCAGGTTTTTTCAAAATGCACCTCAATCAGTTTATTCCATCTCGCACCACTCGTGTGCGCACGACCTTGGCAAAACAATTGGCGTTGTATGTGACCATGTACAGTCCTTTGCAGATGGTGGGCGATTTGCCAGAAAATCTCAAGGTTTATCCCGATGCTTTACAATTTATCAAAGATGTTCCTGTAGATTGGGACGATACCAAAATTTTATCGGCAGAACCAGGAGAATTTATCATGATTGCTCGTAAGCAAAAAGGACAGAACCAATGGTTTGTAGGAGCTGTGAGTGATGAAAATTCAAGAGAGCTTTTAGTAAATTTTGATTTTTTGCCTTCTGGTAAAACTTACACAGCAACCATCTATCAAGATGCTAGCAATGCGGATTGGGAGAAAAATCCAGAAGCTTATCAAATCCAAAAAGTTTCGGTAGATTCACAAACCAAGCGCACAATCAAAATCGCTAAAGGTGGTGGTTTTGCAATCAGTATTAAATAGGATATCGACTGTTGGGTTGAAAAATGGAATACTTTTCCCAACAACCATAACTAACCTTATATAAACAAAAGAATGAAAGTATTACAACAATTGTCGCTTATAGCCCTCATGGGAATTGGATTGGGATGTTCGAGTAAAAGCGACACCGTGTTCGAACTCATGGATAGTAAGGATACGGGCATTGATTTTGTGAATAAAGTCGAAAACTCAAAAGACTTCAATATATTCAATTACCGCAATTTTTATAATGGCGGAGGCGTAGCCATTGGCGATATCAATAACGACGGTTTGCCCGATATTTTCTTGACATCCAACATGGGCGCCAACAAACTATATCTTAATAAAGGCGACTGGAAATTTGAGGATATTTCCAAAAAAGCAGGCGTAGAAGAAATAGGTAAATGGAATACTGGCGTGGTCATGGTAGATATCAATCATGATGGTTTTCTAGATATCTATGTGTGTAATGCAGGGATTAATAAGTTTACCCAAAAACAAAAAAATGCCCTTTTTATCAACAATGGTAACTCGACTTTTACTGAGTCAGCCGCAAAATATGGCTTGGACGAAGGAGGTTATACTACCCATGCGGCATTTTTTGATTATGATTTGGATGGCGATTTGGATTGTTATATTCTCAACAACAGCTTTATCCCTGTCAATACGCTCAATTATGCCAACAACCGTGAATTACGTGCTGAGGATTGGCCAGTAAAAGATTTCTTGAAAGGTGGAGGTGATAAATTGATGCGTAACGATAACGGCTTTTTCCATGACGTATCCAAAGATGCAGGTATTTACAGCTCTTTGATTGGTTTTGGTTTGGGCGTAACCATTGGCGATGCTAACAATGATAACTATCCAGACATCTATGTTTCTAACGATTTTTATGAAAAAGACTATCTCTATATCAACCAAAAGGATGGAACTTTCAAAGAAGAAATCGAACAGCGTATGAAACATATCAGCCTTGCTTCTATGGGTGCTGATATGGCTGATATCAATAATGATGGTTACCAAGAAATCATTACTACAGATATGCTTCCACGTGATGAATATCGTTTGAAAACTACTTCTTCTTTCGATAATCATTATGTTTTTAAACTGAAAAAAGAACGTGGTTTTTATAACCAATTTCAGCAAAATAGTCTTCAGTTAAATAACCAAGATGGTACTTTTTCGGAAATAGGAAATTACGCTGGTGTAGCAGCGAGTGACTGGAGTTGGGGTGCCTTAATGTTCGACGCCGATAACGATGGATACAATGATATTTATGTTTGTAATGGTATTTATAACGACGTAATCGACCAAGATTTTATTGACTTTTTTGCCAATGAACTGGTACAGGATATGCGCATGACAGGCGTGAAGCAAGATTTTAATAAAATCATTGAAAAAATGCCTTCAACGCCGATTCCTAATAATTTTTTCCATAATACTAAATCATTGAAGTTTGAAGAAAAGGCTAAGGATTTTGGTTTTGATGCACCTTCGTTCTCTAATGGTGCGATGTATGCCGATTTGGATAACGATGGAGATGAAGATTTGGTGGTAAACAACGTGAACGCTCAATGTTTTGTATATCGCAACAATTCTGACAAACAAGCAGAAAAACCTCATTTCTTAAAAGTTAAACTTCAAGGCGAAGGTCAGAATACCTATGCAGTAGGAGCTAAAGTAGATGTTTTTACAGGAAAAGAAACACAAACTCGTTCACTGATTCCTTCTCGTGGATTCCAGTCGAGTGCGGAGTATGTCTTGAATTTTGGTCTGGGAAAAAATACCAAAGTAGACTCCCTCATTATTACTTGGCCTGATCAACGTATTAGTATTTACAAAAATCCGAAAATTGATGGCTTGGTTTCGTATCAAATGAAGGATGGTAAAAAAATGTCTTATCCAAAGGCAAAGCTAGTAGATGGATATTTTCAATGGGTAACTCAGCCGTTTGAAAAACATCAAGAAGATCCATACGAGGATTTTTACCAAGAAAAAAATCTTCCTGCTATGCTTTCGAAAGAAGGACCAAAGGCTACCGTTGGCGATGTCAATGGCGATGGTTTAGAGGATATATACATTGCAGGGGCAAAGGATCAAGCAGGTATGTTGTATTTGCAAACAGCCACTGGGTTCAAATTGTCCAAACAAGAATCGTTTGAAAGAACAGCCTTTTTTGAAGATACTGCGGTGCTATTTTTTGATGCCGACAAAGATGGTGATTTGGATTTGTTGGTAGGTAGCGGAGGTAATGAGGTTTCGGAAGGTACGAATGACTTGTTGGATAGACTGTATCTAAACGACGGTAAAGGCAAATTTACGTATTCGTCAGGGGCTATCCCGATGAATACCTTGAATACTTCTGTAGTATTGCCACTCGATTATGATGCTGATGGCGATATAGATTTGTTTGTAGGAAGTCGTAGTGTACCGATGCAATATGGTTTAAATCCTAATAGTTTTATTTACCAAAACGACGGTAAAGGTGCATTCAAAGATGTGACAGCAAGCGTTGCGCCACAATTGAAAGAACTCGGTATGGTACGTGATGCCTCTCTGTCGGATGTCAACAAAGATGGCAAGAAGGATTTGGTCATCGTGGGCGACTGGATGGCACCTGTCACCTTATTATCTAAAGGTGCCAAATTCGAAAAAGCAGATAATGGTCTAGAAGAATACACAGGCTTCTGGGGAGCTATTAAAGTATTAGATGTAGATGGCGATGGCGATAACGATATGGTATTGGGTAATATGGGTGAAAACTTTACGCTACATACCCAGTTAGATGCTCCTTTGAAGATTTGGGTGAAAGATTTTGATAAAAATGGAAGCATTGATAAAATTTTAACCAAGACAATTGACGAAAAGGATTCTCCTGTTTTCTTGAAAAGAGAAATGGCAGAGCAATTCCCAGCCTTGAAAAAGCAAATTCTGCAACATGCTGAGTATGCTAAAAAGTCATTGCAAGATTTGTTCCCATCGGATGTCTTAGAGGGAAGCTTGACCAAAACAGTGACTTACTGTAAATCTATAGTGGCTATTAACGATGGCAAAGGTAAATTTACGGTAGTAGCTCTACCAGAGGTAGCTCAGTTATCATGTATCAATGCTATCGAACAAGCTGACGTAAACCACGATGGTAAACCAGATTTGATTATTGGAGGCAATTACACAGGCTTTATTCCGCAGTTGGCGATGATTGATGCAAGTCGTGGAAATGTATTGATTAATAAGGGAAAAGGACAGTTTGAAGTACTTACCAATCAAGAAAGTGGTTTTGTTTTGAATGGTGAAATCAAGCAAATTTTGCCTGTTAAAGTAAAAACTCAAACCGAATATTTGGCACTCATTAATAACGAAGTACCAAGGTTATTTGCGCTCAAAAAATAGTTTTGTATCCCCTTACATTGGCAATCACCCTTGTAAGGGGAATTTTTCGATATACACATCATTCTCGCTGATTCGATGAAAAGATTTTCATTTCTTATATACCTCCCTCTCGTCCTATTCCTTCTTTTTACGCAAAGTTGTCAGAAGAAAACGCCACCTGCATTTGAGTTGTTAGAGAGCGAAACTACAGGTATCGACTTTTCGAACGACCTCAATCCAACTAAAGATTTTAATATTTTCCGCTATATGTATTTCTACAATGGTGGAGGTATAGGTGCAGGAGATTTAAACAACGATGGTTGGGTAGACTTGGTGTTTACAGCCAACATGACCGACAACAAGGTCTTTTTGAATAAGGGTAATATGAAATTTGAAAATGTTACCGAAAAAGCAAACTTCAAAGGTGGAAAAGGTTGGTCAAATGGCGTATCGATTGTCGATATAAATCAAGATGGATTATTGGACATTTACGTCAGCCAAGTTGGTGATTTTGAGATTTTAAAAGGACATAACTTATTGTTTGTTTGCCAGAAAATAGGCGCTGATGGCGTGCCTGTTTATGAGGAACAATCCCAAAAATATGGACTTGATTTAATTGGGTTTGGCACACAAGCGGCCTTTTTCGACTATGATTTAGATGGTGATTTGGATATGTTCCAATTGAATCACTCGGTGCATCAAAATGGTACTTTTGGTTCTAGAGATAATTTTAAGGGAAGCATTCACCCTTTGGCTGGCGATAGATTTTACGTAAACAATAATGGCAAATTTGAGGAAATCACCCAGCAAGCAGGCATAGCTGCCGATGCTTTGGGCTATGGATTAGGGATTGGTTTGGGCGATTTCAACTTTGACGGCTACCCAGATATGTACATTGGAAATGATTTTCATGAAAATGATTATTTGTACATCAATCAAAAAAATGGAAGCTTTGCCGATCAACTTACGAGTCAGATTGGTCATACAAGCCAGTTTTCGATGGGAGTCGATGTGGCCGATTTGAACAATGATTTTTGGGACGATATTGTGTCTATGGATATGCTTCCTTATGACCGAGAAATCCTCAAACGCTCGGAAGGGGAAGATTCTTACTCTACTTTTTTTTACAAAATCCAAGCAGGTTATGGGTATCAGTTTTCAAGAAATAATTTACAACTGAATCGAGGCGATAATACTTTTAGTGAAATAGGTTTATATGCCAATATGTTTGCTACAGACTGGTCGTGGTCGCCATTGATTTTTGATTTTGATAATGATGGTCGTAAAGATTTATTTGTGTCCAATGGTATTCCGAAACGGGTAAATGATATGGATTATATCAACTTTATTTCTTCGGAGGAGGTTCAAAATAAGCTAGACCAAAAGCAGATGGATGAGAAGGATATTTCTTTAGACGGGAAACTTCCTGAAATCAAAATTCCCAATCAGTTTTTTAAGAATAAACCTGACTTAGCTTTTGAAGAAATCGCTTCTCAAATTACCAATAATCAAAACTCCTATTCCAACGGCGCTATCTATGCCGATTTGGACAATGATGGCGATTTGGATATTGTGACCAATAATATCAATGAAAAAGCATACGTCTACAAGAACTTAGCGGATGCCTACGCCCCAGAACGAGGACATACGCGTTTGTATTTGAAAGGGAAAGCTCAAAACCTGAATGCCATAGGAGCGAAGGTCTTGATTTTTAAGAAAAATGAAACCCTTTATTTTGAAAAATTTCCCGTAAGAGCATTCCAAGCGAGTATGGAGATTCCGATGGTGATGGGATTAGGCAATCGTGCCGAGGTGGATTCGGCTTATTTGATTTGGCCCGACCGAACTTTTCAGAAAATTAGAAAAGAAGACTTGAAAGATTCTTTAACGATTTCGTATAAGGCTAATCTTCCTGTATTTGATTTTGAAGGTTTCAAAAATAAATATCGTCCGAAAACATATTTTAAGGATGCTTCAGACATTTTAGGAGTAACAGTAAAGCATGAAGAAAATCTTTTCCATGAGTTTGAAAGAGAAGCGTTAATCCCGCACAAAATGTCATCGGAAGGACCAGCTTTAGCGGTCGCCGACATCAACCATGATGGTTTGGAAGATTTCTTTATTGGGTCATCGCAAACCAGTTTGGCAAAAGTGTACCTTCAGCAAAGTAATGGGAAGTTTAAAGAAATCGCTCAACCCGATTTGCAAAAAGACCTGAATTATGAGGAGGTAGATGCGCAATGGGTAGACATCAATGGCGATTCACATTTAGATTTACTAGTGGCAGAAGGTGGAAATCAATACGCTGTTGGCTCCGAATATATCCAGCCTCGTTTGTATCTCAATGATGGTAAAGGTCTTTTAAAAGCTCAAGAAGGCGCTTTTCCAGCTGTAAAAATGACCGAAGCTTGTATCAAAGCCCAAGATATTAACGGTGATGGTCGCCCAGAAGTATTTGTGGGTGGGCGCTCGGTGCCGTTTGCTTATGGTAAAATTCCTCATTCGTATTTGTTCAAATACAATGGAAAACAATTTGTGGATATTACAGCCAAAACAGCTCCAGAATTATCAGAAGTAGGTTTGGTCAAAAATACTGAAAGTGTAGATTTAGATAAAGATGGCGACACGGATTTACTGTTGTCTTTGGAATGGGATGGACTTTGTTTATTCGAAAATCAAAAAGGAAAGTTGGTGAAAAAAATGCTAACGCAAGAAAGAGGTTGGTGGAATTTTACCTACACTACTGACATTGATGCTGACGGCGATTTGGATATTGTGGCAGGGAACTTAGGCTTAAATAGTCGATTAAAAGCCTCTCCTGAGCAACCTGTGCGTTTGTATGTGAATGATTTTGATAAAAATGGCTCAACCGATGGCTTATTGACCTATTATTTAGGTGGACAAGAAATTCTATTTGCCAATAAGACCGAGACCCAAAAGCAGTTTCCTTTTATGAAAAAGAAATTTTTGCTAGCCAAGGATTTTGCCAAAGCCGAAATCAAAGACTTGGTGGGAAGCACTGAACTAGAAGCTGCCAAAACCTTAGAAGCCAACTATTTTTCAAATGCCGTGCTTCTGAATGATGGTAAAGGAAACTTTAGCATCAAAGCCTTGCCATATCAGGCGCAACTTGCCCCATACTTTGCGGCACAAGCCATAAATGCCAATAGTGATAATCTGCCCGATTTTCTCCTGATGGGCAATTTTTACGATTGTAATGTCCAAATGGGACGCTACGATGCCGATTACGGAACCTTGTTGGTTAATAAGGGAAAAGGAGATTTTGAGGTGAAACCTTTAGGTATTTCTATCAAAGGACAAGTCAAGCGTTTGAAGCCGATTAAAATACAAGGGAAGACCTATATTTTGGTGGTTAGAAACAATGATACATTGATGGTGCTGTCTCAAGTCTAATAGTTTTTCCAAATGGTCGAATAAATGCTAAAATACAAACCTCACTATGCGTAAAAGCGTGGTGAGGTTTGTATTTTTGTAAGGAAAAGTTGTAGATAGTGGGAATAAGGGAAAAGGTTTATAGGCACAAAGTGAGAACAGTATGATCAGCGTAAGTTTATCCCTTTTTTCAAACATACCCATACAAAAAATGACCTTAGAAAATGCCTAAAGCTTTGGCTCATAGCATTCTGTTTATATGAAAAAAATAGTTGGATTACTAGTAGCAATATCGTGTTTATGGAGTTGTTCTACATCGCCCAAGGATACCCTTTTTGAAGAGCTTTCTGCTAGTCAAACGGGTGTGGACTTTACCAATCATATTCTTGATCGACCAGATTTCAACATTTTTAACTACCGTAATTTTTATAATGGCGGTGGTGTAGCCCTTGGCGACCTCAACAATGATGGTTTGCCTGACCTATTTTTGACTTCAAATTTTGAACAAAACCGTTTGTATCTCAACAAAGGCAATTTACAGTTTGAGGATATTACCGAAAAAGCAGGGATTTCTGGGAAAAAGTTTTGGAGTACAGGCGTAACCATGGCGGATGTCAATGGCGATGGTTTGCTGGATATTTATGTTTGTAATTCAGGAAATAAAGATAACCGAGGTAACCAACTTTATATCAATCAGGGAATAAAAGATGGAATGCCAACTTTCAAAGAGCAAGCCCAAGCGTATGGTTTGACCAATGGTGGTTTTACAACCCATGCCGCATTTTTTGATTACGACCGCGATGGTGACCTCGATATGTACTGTCTCAACAACAGCTTCACGCCAATGGATAGGCTAGGATATGCCAATCTCAGGGCAAAAAGAGACTCTTTGGGTGGCGATAAGTTGTATCGGAATGATAATAACCACTTTGTAGATGTCAGCGACCAAGCAGGTATTTATGGAAGTTTAATTGGCTTTGGGTTGGGTGTAACTGTCGGCGACGTCAACAATGATAACTGGCCAGATATTTATGTGTCAAATGATTTCTACGAAAGAGATTATCTCTATATCAACCAGCGTAATGGTACTTTTAAAGAAGCTATTGAAGAACAAATCGGACATACCCCATTATCATCTATGGGCTCAGATATTGCCGATTTGAATAACGACGGGTGGCAGGATATTATCGTGACTGAAATGTTTCCAGAAAGTGAAGAGCGTGTCAAGCGTACTGCCACTTATGAAAGTTACGATTTCTTCCAGTTTAAGCTCAAACAGGACTATTATTACCAATATATGCGCAATATGGTGCATATCAATAATGGAGATGGGACATTTTCAGAAATGGGGCAGCAGCTAGGTTTACATGCGACCGACTGGAGTTGGGGCGGTTTGATGTTTGATATGGATAATGATGGTTTAAAAGACTTTTTCGTGGCAACAGGCATCATGAAAGACCTTACCGACCAAGATTATATTGCCTTCTTGGGCGACGAAAATACCATGCAACAAATGTTGAACGGGAAGAAGTTTGATTACCATGAGTTTGTTGATAAAATGACCTCTACACCAGTGCCCAATTATGCTTTCAAGAATTTGGGGAATCTAAAATTCGAAAATCATGCTGAAGATTTTGGACTTGAAGGTCCAGGATTTTCGAATGGCGCTGCCTATGCCGATTTGGATAATGATGGTGATTTGGATTTAGTGGTAAACAACAATGACTCTCCTGTTTCGATTTACAGAAACAAAACCAACGAAAAACTTCAGCGTAATTACTTGAAGATTCGTTTGAAAGGATATGAAAAAAATGTTTTTGGTGTAGGAGCGAAGGTTTCAATTTTTCAAAAGGGAGAACAACAGGTTTTACAACAGCTACCCAATCGAGGCTTCCAGTCTTCAATGGACTTGTCTTTAAACTTTGGTTTAGGAAAAAATACAACTATCGATTCTTTAGTGGTTATTTGGAGTGATGACGCTAAACAGACACTTCGCAACATTAAAGCGAATCAAACTCTTACGTTGGAACACGCTCAAGCTAAGGAGAGATTCGTCTATAAAACGCCAAACAATCTAAAGCCATTATTAGTAAATCATACCGTACAGTCTGGTTGGAAATATACCCATGTTGAAAATGACTTTGTAGATTATAACCGTGATGGTTTGCTCAAGCAAAAATACTCTACCCAAGGACCAGCCTTAGCTGTAGGAGACATCAATGGCGACGGCATCGAGGATGTATTTATCGGTGGTTCGGCAACGCAACCCAAGCAAATCTATTTGCAGTCAACATCGGGACAACTATCGCCTAAAAATATGCCTTCTTTTGAACCATATAAGGGTTTTGAGGTGGTTGATGCCTTATTGTTTGATGCTGATGGTGATAAAGATTTGGACTTATACTGGGTCACAGGCAGTAACGAGTTTTTACCTAACGACCCACAATTGGCGGATTGTCTTTTCTTGAATGATGGGAAAGGAAATTTTACTTATAGTCCAACTCTCCCAACTAATCGTACCAGTGGAGCTTGTGCCAAGGCATTAGATTATGATTTAGATGGGGATTTAGACCTATTTGTAGGTACTCGTATGACTCCCGCACGCTATGGGCAGAACCCAAACAGTTTTATTCTACAGAATGATGGCAAGGGTAATTTCAAAGACGTATCGGGTCAGCTTCTAGGTACTAACCAAGCACTAGGAATGATTACCGATGTGACTATTCAGGATTTGAATGGCGACCATTATCCCGAAATAATAGCTGTTGGCGACTGGATGTCTGTAGTTATTTTACAAAATAGCAAAGGTAAAAACTTTACAAAATCAGACCTTGGGAATCAAGCTTTAAACGGTTGGTGGAACGCCATCCAAGCAGCGGATTTGGATAATGATGGAGACTTGGATTTTGTGTTGGGTAATCTAGGCAATAATCATCACTTCAAAGTATCTGCCACCGAACCAGCAGAATTATATGTAAATGATTTTGATAAAAATGGTTCTTTCGAGCAAATCATGACTTGTTATCGTCAAGGAGAGCCTTGGCCAATGGTTTTGAAAGCCGATTTGCAAAAGCAGTTACCAGAAATAAAACAGAAGTTTTTGAAGTTTTCAGATTATGCTTCAGCCCAAATGGGGGACCTTTTTGAAGACAGTCAATTGGAATCTGCTACAGTCCAAAAGGTCAATAATAGTGAGTCTGGCGTTATGTGGAATTTGGGCAAAGGACAATTCAAGTTTACACCATTCCCCATGATGGCACAAACCTCGCCTATTACCAGTATCCAGTGTGTAGACTTGAATAAAGATGGCGTACTAGAAATTATCATGAATGGAAATTTCTTTGATGTTTTACCAGAAATCGGAAGATTTGATGCCAACTTCGGTATAATTCTTCAAAATGATGGGAAAGGTAATTTTAGGAAAATGACCTCTTTAGAAACAGGATTTTTAGTAAAAGGACAAGTGCGCAAAACAAGAATTCTCAAAAAAGCAAATGGTAAAAAAGCCCTACTCATTGCCAAAAATAATGATACGGCAGAGATTTGGGATATTGTGAATTAGTATGAATTCTATCTAAATTCATGTAGATTAGCATTAAAATGTATTCTAAATAGATACTAAAGTTCACCCTATTATATTTGGATATGACATTTATATTCTTGAAAAATAAATGTTTCAAAACGCAAAAGATATGATTAGCAAGATAAAATTTAAAAACTTTAAGTTGTTTAAAGACTGGCAAACATTGGAAATAAAGCCTATTACTATTCTTATAGGCAAGAATAATACTGGTAAAACGGCTGTGTTGAAGCTCCCTACAATGCTGGGAGATAGTTTAAAAGGTAAAATTAATGAAGCTTTAAAGCTTGAATCTGGAGGAGTAAAAATTGGTTCAGAATATAGAGACTTAGTTTATAACAGAAGAATATTTCCAGGGGAGTATTTAAGATTTGAAATTTCCAATAGTGAGGATGACTCTACTTTTGGGTTATTAAAGGTTGCCGTCAAACTTCCAACAAATATGATTAAAGATAAGTCGGAAATAGAAGAGTGGACATATTTTGAAAATGATAAAGTCCTTTTTACAAAGGAGGAAGAGTCATTATTTCAAGGGTTTGTACGGGAAAATAATGTTATTGAAGATATACAACTAAATTACGACTATATAGAAGCATTACGCGTAAAGCCTGAGGAGGAATACACATTTAAAAATGAAGAGTTTACTAAAATTGGATTACGAGGAGAAAATGCCTATTCTATTTTAATTAATGATTATAATAATGAAAAAGAAATTTGCAACGCAGTAAGTAGTTGGTATAAATCTAATTTTGAAAATTGGTCTTTTGAAATTCAAGATCATCAAATTCCAGGGTCTTCAAATCTCAAATATAGATTTACTCTGAAAAATAATAATATAGAGCCTGTCAATATCGTAAATACTGGACAAGGAATTACACAAGTATTACCTCTGATAACAAGGTCTTTTATGAAAGAAATAGAGCCTACTCTTATCATCATAGAGGAGCCTGAGAGTCATTTACATCCCGCTGCTCACGGCAATTTAGCCCAGAGATTTGTAGAATCATTTTTAGAGGATAATAACAAGAGATATCTGGTCGAAACTCATTCTGAAAATTTTATTTTAAGATTACAAAATCTAATTGCCGATCCTGATTTTCATTTTACGCCAGATGATCTCCAAATTTACTATGTAGATTATGATGAGAACAATCAAATTAGCACTTTAAAGCCAATCGTAATAGAGGAGGATGGCGAGATTGAAGATTGGCCTGACAATGTATTTAATGAGAGCATTGATGAAGTTTACAAATTGAGAAGAAACCAAAAAAAGAGAAAAACGGATGCAAGTAAAAATTGATAATAATTGCTTTTTAAACTCACAAAATTTTGATTCTCTTGATGAAATCCTAGACTTTTTTATATCTGGTAGACACACATGGCTAGGTATGGATCTTGAAAGTATCGAGCAAACAGAATGGTATAAAGAATTAGGTACAAGAGATATCAAATCTTTGGAAAAACTTTTTCAAAGAAGTATAAGACCCTCTTCTACAAAAAAAACTATTAATATCAGTGAAAATGCCTCAGACAGTTTCAATACCTTTGAAGCTCAATTGTATCTAAATCAACCTCTAACTATTATAGTTGAGAATTATGAATATGAACCAGTGTTTATTAATTGTATATTCAAAAATTTTGCCAATGAATTAATTGAAGCAAAAGATAATCATTGGTTAAAATTTGAAAATGGTGGTGGAGGAAGTGATAATACAGTAAATGGTATGTTAAAAGAGATGTTCAATCATCCGCAACTTACAAAAAATAAAGAAGACTATTTGCGTTGTTATGTAATCAAAGATAGTGATAGAGAGTATTGTATAGTGAATAATGATGGAACGATTAGCCTGCCAAGTTTGCCTAAAAGTAAAACACAGTATTTAGAGAAAAGAAATATTGCATATCACATTTTATTCAAACGAGAAAAAGAAAACTATATGCCAAAATCTGTATTTAATAGCATGCTACATAAGCGTGATAAAAAAGATTTCATAAAAGCATATATTAAATTAGAGCCATATCAAATGGACTTTTTTGATTTAGAGGAAGGCTTTTCATCAAAAGGGAAACTTAGGGATAGGGCATCATTAAAACCTGAAATCAAAAATCTGTATGCTAATTTGAGTGATGATCTATTTAGGAGAATTGGTTTAGGACTACCTTTCCCAAATTTTAAATCTAATTTTTCTTCTAATTTTGAACATGTTGGTAGGAAAGATTTAGAGGAAATAATAAGACACCAGCCATTATTCAAATCAAAGGTTAATAATCGAGATAGTACTGAGCGTAATGAATTTGAACACATCATTCATGAAATAAATTACCTTTTATGACCAATCTACAGATAAATGCACGAGTTAGGCGATTAGCGTATTATTTAGATGACTTTGAAAAGGGCAATTTTAGAATACCATTTTTCCAAAGAAGATATAAATGGAGTCCCGAAGAACGCCGAGATTTGTTTGATAGTATAATTAAAGGATATCCGATTGGAACAGTATTATTGTGGAAACCCAGTGATGATATAGCTTATGATCCAGACTATGAAGATAGGAATATAGGCTCATATACATCCGACACTCCAAGTGAATACTCCAATTATATTTTAGATGGATTTCAAAGACTTTCGACTATTGTTGGGTGTCTAATAAATCCGAATACGACAAATCTAATTAGAGATGAAATAGAATGGTTAGAGAATTTTAATTTGATTTATAATTTTAAGGATGATCGTGTTGAAATTGGCCCCAAAAATATTGAGAAACTGGATTTCTATAAAGTACAATTATATAAACTAGCTGATACAAGAGAATTTTATGATATTCAAACCAAGTTTGCACAAAATATAAATCTTTTGAATGGCGAAGATATTAACAATTACCTATCAAAATTTAAGGAAATAGCATATAAAATACAGGACTATATGCTGCCTTCTGTAGATATATCAGGAGGAGATTTTGAGACTGCCAATCAAATGTTTGTTAGAGTAAATACACGAGGAAAACCTGTAAACGAAGAGGAACAATTATCTGCTATTACATCAACTGAAAGTTTTAGATTAGGGGCTCGAATATCAGAATTGGTTGAAAAAATTGAAAAAGGAAATTTTTTCAACAAAAAGAAAAGAGAATCATTCAGAGAAAATATTTTCCGAACTATTCAAAGCTCTTTTGGTCCATTATATTTAGATAGTAAAGCGACTGATGTAGAGGTGCTTAGTAAAAAGCCAAATTTTTCTGAAGTTGTTACAAGGACATTAGAAAATTGTAATTTTTCTGTAGATTTTTTTAAGAAATACTTAGCAATATTTGATTTGAAATATATTCCTGCAAATCTACATTTTATCTTTTTAGTTCAGTATTTTAATATTAAAGAAAAGTTAGTAAAAGAGGATATTTATAATTTAAAACTATGGTTTTGGCAGTCTGCTTATACAAATTGTTTTACCAAGTATAATCCTTCAAAACGTAAAAAAGCGTTTGAATACTTCTTGAAGTTTTGCAGAGAGAATAACACAAACGCTTTTTATTGGGATCCAGATGTGCAGCTTGATATAGAGACATTTCCAGATAAAATTGACTTTGGTGGTGTAAGAAAGCAAACTTTAGCTTTATTCATGGTTAACTATGCTATTCATAAAAATAGTATTTTAACTACCGAACCAATTAATTCCAATATCATTACAGGTATTAATGAGTATAAGCTATTTCGTAATGAAAACTCGATAGGAAATACTGTTTTTGTACCTATTCAGAGAAACATGCTTAATGATTTAAATAAAAAGCAAACCTCGTTACAGTATCTTCTTTCTGATGAGTTTAGAGGGCAATATGAAGAATTATTCATAACTGATGAAATGCGTGATTTATATGCGCAAAGAAAAAATAAAGATTTGTTGTTAATAAGGGAAAAACTAATTGAAAAGAAAGAACATGAATTTATTGAAAGGATAGAATTATATTTAGACTTTTAGCTTCTCTAACCTAAAAAAGCCCTCATTCGAACATTTCGAATGAGGGCTTTTTTAATGAATTATCCAATAACGAATAACTATTAACAAATAACGCTTACTCAAACATCAAATACAGTGTAACTGAATGAGAATTAAGTCTTTGTATGGCATTAGAATATGAAAGTGGATTAGTTGGCGCCACATACATATTGGCTAATCCATGTGAGAATCGTAGTTCTGGGGTGAATTTGAAGTATTTGAAAAATTGTTCAAATCCAATGCCATATTCAATCGAAAAATCTCCCGTTTTGGTATTTAATCGAGTGGTTGTCGCTGCATTTTTACGAACATTTGCCTCAAGGCCTATCTTAAATCCTGCATCGACAAACATCCTCGAATTACCCCTTCTTTGAGATTTTAGTTTTAATAATACAGGTATTTCAAGCCATGTTGATTCTCGCAATTCGGGTGGGTAATTGGGAGAATTGTTGAAACGGTAATCAATTTCACGACCATAGAGCGCAATATTAATACCCGTTTTAAGGTCAAAATGCTTACTTAGCGTAAAGTTAGCAATACCTCCAACGAGGAAGGCAAAATTGCCTGGCGAAACGATCGACCTTGATGTATCGGAAGGCGCTGCTACTTGAGGACCATGATACAAGTTGAATCGAGCGTCACCAAAACCAAAAAGAAAACCAAAATGTACAAGTTTTTCATCATAAAACTCGTCATAGATTCTTTTGTATTTGTAGCGTTGCGCCTGAGATTTTGGAGAAAACCCTAGCACCAATATGCCTGTAACAATCGCAAAAATTATTTTTTGCCAATGTAAATCGTACTTATTCCGAACGTAAGTGGTAAGCATTGCGTCTGAGTAAAACCTGCTTTGTGATATACTTTCAAAAAGTCTTCACCATCAGGAAATGCTTGTACAGACTCTGGAAGATATGTATAAGCCGATGAATCTTTTGAAACCATATTACCAATAGTAGGCAAAATGTATTTGAAATAGAAATTATATATCTGTTTGAAAGGGAATGACTTCGGTTTTGAAAATTCCAAAACGATACATGTACCTCCTGGTTTTAACACACGGCACATGTCTGTGAGTCCTTTCTCCAAATTTTCGAAGTTTCTTACGCCAAAACTAACGATGACAGCATCAAAAGTATTGTCTTCGAAAAGTAATCTTTCAGAATCGCCCAATTGCATGTCGATGATATTATCAACGCCCAATTTCTTGATTTTCTCTTTACCCACATTCAACATTCCTTCCGAAATATCCACGCCGACAATTTTTTCAGGCTTTAAAGCTAAAGCTTCAATAGCAAAATCACCCGTTCCTGTAGCAATATCCAAAATTGTTTTTGGTTGAGCAGCTTTCAATAATTTGATGGCTTTTTTACGCCATAAAATATCAATACCACCACTCAAAAGGTGATTCAAAAAGTCGTACTTATGTGAAATATTATTAAACATTTGAGCTACTTGCTCTTTTTTGCTAGCCTCTTGCTCTTTGTATGGAAGTACTGTCATTGTACAAAATATTTTGATGAAAAAAATGCCTTGAAAGTCTAACTGCGCTTCTGTAATTTATAGAATCCAAAACAGACCACAAAGTTACACTTCCTATCTGAGATAACAGCCTGTAAAATAAGAATGTTTTAGGATACATAAATTATCCCTACCTTAGTGTAACTGGAGTGTAGAACTATCATAAGGATTTCGGATTTTAGATTTTGGATTTCAGATTCGTAAATATCGAAGCTGTTTAAACTTTTCGAAAAACATATTTTATTGATTAATTCTTCGTCTTACTTTTTAACTAGGTGTTCCCGCCTTGATACAAAAAGTAACCGCAGCGGCGGCCGCAAAAAAATCAAGAATTATAATCGGAGTGGCGTACCACCTCGCTTCGCTCAAACAGTATAAATTCATTGCTTACGAAAGCAATTTTAAGAAAGTTTAAACAGCTTCTTAAAAAATTTATCATAATCCCAAATCAGCAATCAAAAATCTCAAATCAAACATATTCCTAACCTTTCAAATCCATAGCTATGATGTACTTATTGAGTTTACTGATGGTATTGGCTGGCATTTTTCACTTTGTCAAACCTAAGTTTTTTCTAGCAATAATGCCACCGTATATTCCTGCTCATCAACTGATGGTGGCACTAAGTGGTTTTGCTGAAATTATTTTTGGCGCAGGGCTATTACTCGAAAATACTCGCTCATGGGCTGCTTGGGGGCTTATTGCACTTTTTGTTGCCGTATTTCCTGCCAACATTTATATGGCTACTTCCGATAAATTCAAACAATTTCCTAAATGGATTTTGTATGCTCGTTTGCCACTCCAATTTGCTCTCATGGCATGGGCATATAGCTATGTGTGATGGCTTTCGGCTTTCGGCTTTCGGCTTTCAGCTTACAGCTGTCGGCGGTTTGTGGCTATTGGTCTTCGGCTTTCGGTAGTTAGTGACTATCGGCTATCGAAAGGATATATTTCCAATAGCCGACCGCCGATAGCCGACTGCCAACGGCTGACCACCTGCCACTCTTTCTAACTCATAAAATAATCTATGAAAACACGTTTACTACTAGTAGGATTATGCCTGTTTTTAGGCTTTTCTTCATTTTCTCAAAATGCCTATTATGATG
This sequence comes from Cellulophaga sp. BC115SP, assembly GCF_009905545.1. Taxonomy (GTDB): domain Bacteria; phylum Bacteroidota; class Bacteroidia; order Cytophagales; family Spirosomataceae; genus Flectobacillus; species Flectobacillus rivi. Next base: position 97,028 of record NZ_JAAALB010000007.1, read on the forward strand.
CGCTCACGCTGCGGGTGTACAAGGATTCTTTGGAGAAAATTTATCCAAACTCAAGCCGTGGTGGCGCCAAACGGACTTTCTTTGGCTATTTGGATACGAAAAGAGTCATGAATGCCAAAGATTATGAGGCGATTAAAAGTTTTGTCAAAAAGCCTTTCTCTAAAGTCAATAATGAGTTGAATACGATTAATCAGCTCCCAAATGCCTTTAAACTTTTTCATGAGTTTGACGGAGCCCAGTCGGTGATTAATGACAAGGCTCGTGTAACGGCTAAGGCGATAGATACCCTCATGAGCAAACTCAAACTGCGTATAGATTCGCTCAATACACGCTACAAAGTCAATGTGGTATATAAAACGACTAGTTTTGTAGGGGCTGAACGTTTGCCTATTTCGAGCCGTAATTTGTATGTAAAGTTTGAACCGATGCCTGATTCTATTCGCCAAAAGTATCAGGAGTCGATTCAGATAACTCAATTCAAAGTAGGTGAAATAGCCTCTGATTTGGATTCTACTTTGAGTGAAATGGCAGGTGCTCGTATAGCGATTATGGATTCGGTCATTAACAAAAATCTTATCAAGAAAAAGGAAAAAGAAATTCTCGAAACACAATCATTTGTTACGACTGATGCGCTTAATAATACACGAAAACCTCAATTACAAAATGTTTCATCCTCGGGCTCAGGACTATCTTTGGACATGACCACTCGCATGGTGGACGCCACTGCCAGATGGTTGGTCAAACGTACTAAACAGGAATTGACATTGGCCTTTTTTGATAAACTCCGAAATCGACTTGATACAATTCCAGAGCTTCGGGCTTTTTTTCCTGCTACTTACTTGATGTTGCAGAATGATGAAAATATTTACCGATTGCCCTCATTAGGAAATACGTGGTTGGCGGCTTTTCATACTGATGTAACCAAAATTCCTCAAAATTTTGAAAGCTATATTCAGCAATATCATCCAGAAATGTTGAAGGAAGATAGCTTCAAAATCTTTTTGATGACCTATCATTCTTTTGATTTATTGGAAAAAGGTACTAATCCTGCTACACTTTTAGATTTTCTGAAAACACGTTATGCGACCGATGCCGACATTCGAACTTCGGAGGTGAGTCGCACGATACGTTTGTTAGCTTTGTTGTCAGACAACCTTATTGATTTGACTAACGACCCTGCCAATAAAATGTGGATTCGTCCTTCGGAGGCATTGAAGCAGTTTTCTGACCCTTTGGTTGGTCGCTATTTCTTGGGCTTGTTGTACCAAAAAGACACCTTGCTTTTCAATAATTTGAAAGTAGGTGCGGACGGGCAGAGTCTTGGAAATTGGCTAGGCGAGTCCAATAATCGTTTAGAATATTTTAATCAGACGGTTAGCCAGTTTTTACTCATGCTAGATGATATTCAAAAGCAAATTATCTATAATTCTACCTCCGATAATCTGCCTTTGCGAGATGTAAAGCCCTTTTTACATTATACCCAATCGATTTTTGATATGGTAAATGTAGGTTTTCAAATCAAATATTTGCTCAAAAGTGGTGAGCCCGATACGAGTTTTTACAAAAGTGCTTATAATCAAAAATGGAAACCCATCGCCACCGATGCCATCGAAGCTATTAAGGCATTTTATACCAAAAGTTACGGTTCAGGCTTACTGCATACTATTGCAGCGATGAAGCCTATTTGGGCAGAGGTTAGTCCCAAAGATATACGCTTAGGACTTTTGAATAATGGTTTGGCAATTTTACAAAAAACACATATTGCTCAGGTAGAAAAGGATTTGCTAGCCAATAAAGGTTTGATAGCAACAAAAGAGAAAGAAGCGAATCAGCTTTTGAAGCAACTAAAAGACAACATGGACAAAGATTCTTTGAGAATTTTGACCATCAAAAAATTACAAGAAACCAAAATACAGCTGGAGTTGCTACAAAAGCAAGTAGAAGATTTGACAAGTCAGAAAAGGACTTTTGAAAGTATTCAGAAAAGCTTATCGGAAGTAAAAAATATCGATGAATTGATGGCTCAAAATAATACCAAGGTTCAGGAAAAACAGAAGGAACGTCTTAAAGCAAAATTTGACCAAATTACGTTTTATGCCAATTTTATGACCGATGTAATTACCTCTGATTCGACCACGGATTTGCAGGAGATTATTGATAAATATGCAGCTCCTGTTGGCTCCTATAGTCTTAAGCGCAAAAATGCTTTTAGTCTCGATATCAATGCTTACCCAGGGTTGTATGCGGGCGTTGAGCAACCCATTGCTTCAAGTAGAGGCGTATCGCAAAGTGCCTTCGTTACAGGTATTACTGCACCGATTGGTGTGGCATTTAGTTGGGGCAAAAAACGTAAGGTATTGGGCGGTTACGAAGGAGATAGTCGTGGAGGACATTCATTGAGTTTGTTTGTGCCAATTGTAGATATTGGGGCGGCATTCAGCTATCGTTGGTCACAAGGAGACGAGATTAATGGTTTTCCGAAAATTAAGTTTTCTCAAATCTTTTCACCAGGTTGTTATTTGGTTTGGGGCGTTAAAAATGCGCCTATTGCCCTAAAAGTAGGAGCGCAAATCACGCCACAATTGAGAGAGGTCAATGTTGCCACTTCGTCAGGAGGATTGACTAATACGGTATCAGAAGTGAGTATGTTGCGTTATGGTATGACTTTAAGCGTAGATATACCAGTTTTTCATCTTTTTGAAAAAAGGATGAGATAAGGTGTAAATGTTTTTGAATGAGTAGTTATTATTTACAAGTAGAGACGCAATACTTTGCGTCTAGCGATATGTCATTTCTCTTAGCGGGCGACTTAAGTTGCCCGCTAAGAGGGAAACATTTTGAGGTATCGGCTTTCAGCTTTGGGCTTTGAAAAAAAGTATGTCTTTGATTTTTAAAAATATTTTAGGACTCTTTGCCTTGTGCCTGTTGCCTTATGCCTAAAAAAACTCAAATCTAATGTTGCTCACTTTCTCAAGTGTCCCCCTTACAAAAGCTCTTTTAACAACTCCTTAAGTTTAGGGTCTGATGGGCGAGGGGCGTCAGTATTGATAAATTTGCCATTTTTATCAACAATCATATAGCGAGGAATGGATTTAATCTTATATTTTTTGGCAAGCTCCGAACCGAAATCTTTGGACAAAAGATAATTAGCAGATAGAGAAAGATCTTCGGCTTTTAAAGCCTTTATACCTAAGTGAAAATGGGTTGAGCAAGCAGTATTTCTGAAAAACCTTAAAAGCCGACCTAAGGAAACTGAATAGAAAAGTAGGTTTTATATCTCAAGCGTTTACCGTCTTGTAAAGCAGGAATCCATGGTGCGGAGGCAAATAACGCTTCTTTTACATGACTTTCTAAACCTTTATCGGTATTGTTGGTAGGTAGAATATGAACAGAAGAGATGCAACCATTTTTTTCGATAATGATAGAACACAAAACCATGACCTTATCTTGTACGGAGCTTTTAATGTGCTTTTGTAGATATTGTTTTACAAAACGATTCAGCGCCATATTTCCTTCGAGGAACGTTGCAGGGTGTTGTGTTGCCATATATACCATCGTATCAGGGCTAATTTCTTGGTAAGAACTCATAAAAGGTTCAATATCAAATACCCTGATTGTATCTTGCTTTTGTGCAAGACTTGTACATGCCATCATACATATAAGAGAGAGATTGATGAGAATGAGTTTCATAGTTGTAGGGTTTGTGTATATGTATCTTATTTCTTCAAAAACTCGTCCAAAAAACTTCGTATATGTTGATTGGTCGGTCTGGGTGCATTGTCGCTGATCATTGTGCCATCGCGTCCTACGAGCATATAACGAGGAATGGAACTTACCTTAAACTTGTCAGCAAATGCAGACTTTTTCCCTTCGGGCATTAGATAGTGAGTCGACGAATCTAAGCCTAATTCAGTAATAGCTTTTTGCCAAGCACTTATATTATCATCAATTGAAACATAAACAAACTTGATTCCTTTAGTAGAATATGCTTCTCTCAGTTGCTTTGAAGCAGGCATTTCTGCACGGCAGGGAGCACACCAAGAAGCCCAAAAATCTACATAAATAAGTTTATTCTCGTCTGTACTCAATAGCTCTCTCCATGTATGTGCCTCCAAATCTTTATTTGAAATAAGTTCGCTATCTAAAATGTCATTATTGGGGCCTAATCGTTTAGCCAGTATTTGTGGTTGAAAACTCTTGATGACGTATTCTTTTAAAAAGCTATCCGAAGCATATTGTAGGTATGCTTCTAGTGTCGTGTTTGTATTTTCTTGTCCTAATACCACCGCAGCACGGATTAAGTCATACATTGCCATTTCACGGATATTTCCTTTAAATGTTTCACTTGCAATGCTTATCAAGGTAGCTGCGTCGGTTGGCTGTTTTCTCTTAAGTGCCCAACTGTATAGAAATTGTTGAACGTAACTTCTTTGCTCGCTTGAATAGAAAAGAGCTTCATCTAATTTTACAGTGGTGCTTATTTCCTGCTCAATCAGCTCATGACTCTTTTTAAATGTTCCTCTATAAACAGAATAATAGCCAGACATCAAGCTTGAGAGTTTTCTGAATAGAAAAAGTGCGTGTAATTGTGAAATGAAAGAGGGACTTAATTCATGAATTTGCTGGTACTTACTCAAAAAATGCATACGACTCTCGAATTTCTCTCTAGCAAATGTAATTTCATCAATGGCAGTGAATTGGACAGGCATTAAATCGGCTCCGAAGCCTTCAAATAAGCCCAGCTCCTTTTCCATTGCGACAAAAAAGCTGAGTTCATTTGTACGCACTTTATCCTTGGTACTAAAATGAGTGATGTTTTCCTTATCTTTTTCGACTAGGATTGATTCGTTGGGCTGGACTAAGAAGTTATTTACCGTAAATCTCCCATGAAACTTACTGTAAAGTGTTTTTCGAGTGGGAGTACTATCAGTTACAATCACCAAAATAGGGTAGTCGAAGTGTAGCTTTAACAGGGTATCTTTCTGTATTTCGTATAAAACAGGACGTTCACCAAATATATCGTTATAGTAGAATTTGAACGGCTTCTCTTTTGAAGCTCGAATGTCTAATAACGTGGAATCAGTTGTACGAATATTTTCAGCATATAGAATAGCGCTATGACTTTTAAATAGAAAGCATATCCAGAAAAAAGAGAGAAGGCAATAGGTTATGTACATGATTTTATGAGGTTTAGAAATAGGAGTAAAAGTTTGATTTAGAAAAAAACTACTAAATCCTTAGTTATAACAAATTTTAGAAAATATATTTTCATTTCCTAGCCGTGTATCAAAAAGTACAAGTACTTTTTGATACACGGCTAAAGCTAAAATTTCTATTTAAGGAAAAGATATTTATACATGAAAGTATGCTAAATCAATCGAGCTAATTGGTCTTTGTCAATTGCTTAATGATTTCTTGAAGTTTGGATTCGGAAGGACGTGGAGCATTGAAATAAGCTATATTCCCTTGCTGGTTAATAATGATATAGCGAGGAATAGTGGACAAACCCCAGAATGAACTTAATATGTCATCATTGGCTTTGGTTCCTAGAATCCTATATGATTCAACTCCTTCGGGTAGATTCTTTTGAGCACTCTTTTGCCATTTTGATTGTTCTGAGTCAATGGAAATATTAATGAAGACCATCTCATTTTTGTATGAACGTATGATTTTTTTTAAGCTTCCAAATTCAGCTATACATGGACTGCACCACGAAGCCCAGAAATCAACAAAAATGATTTTTCCTTTATGTTTTTTCAAAATATCATTTAGTTCACTTCGCTCACCAATACTATTTTCTAGTGATAGCTTTTGCACATCTTCTGGGATAGAAAGATTTGATTCTGTGAAGTTTAAGTGGTTAACAACCTTGATAAAGAGGCTATCTTTTATCTGATTTTTTGTGTTATGAAAAAACTGTTGAATGGAAAAGTCATAGCGCTGATTTTTGTTTTCAGCAATATCTCTCAACAGTGTATATAACAGATAGTCTCTTGTAGTCCCCTTAAAATTTGTATTGATAGAATGTGTGAGGCGATTTAAACTCGACAGGTTATTCCAATAGTCATTACCATTTTTGATTTGATTCTTGTATTGCCAAATATAGTTTAGGCAAAAACTTCCATACGAAACCATGTGAAGAAGACTATCATTTTGCTGAAAAGAGGTCTTAATTTCTTTAAAAAAATCTGCGTCTAGTGTCGTATGATTAGTGTAGTATAGTGTGCTAATTAAACCGTCGAAATATTGAAACTTTAAGTCATTTAGTACCCATGATTTGAACTCATTACTAACAGGATATTGAAGACTAAAGTTATTAAACTGGTTTCTGCGAAAATCATATTCCTCTTTTAATCTTGCCTTATACTGACTAAAATTCTGAAGATAATCTTCAATGTTGATATTCAGTAAACTTGAAGTTTCTGGGTCAGAAAACTGTTGATAATAGAGATAATTACCCTTGTTTTGAGAAGACAATACTTGGAAGATTGTCTTGGGTAAATCAGAATGAGCGTCTTTTTTGATGGAAATATTTAGATGGACAGAATCGTGAGGACTAACAAAAATTCCTTGATGTGCCAATTGAAAGAGTGCTGGCTTATCGATTTTTAGTTTGATTTGATACTCCTTTTGTGGTTTATCTAATGCTATACGAGCTATTGGGGCTCTATCTTGAAGCGCATAGTTGAACTGATACAAGGGAATATTATCAATTGATTCTAACTCAGGAGAGACATTGATGGTACCATATAGAGTAGCGTATGACCCACCTGTATTATCAGATTTTTCTGTTTGTTTACATGAGCCTAATAAACAAATGATTGTGATAAAACAGAGGGTGGTGGTGTAAATCTTGTTCATGGAATTTAGAAGTTTACATGAGTTTTGGGAATTTTGAGTGTAGTAATAGGAAAGATATAATATACATGCTAATTGATTTGTGTTTAATACTATATTATATATTTATGCTTAACTGTATTATTATCTTTCTAAAACTATAAAATAGACGTTCTAATAATCTTAAATCTTCTGTTACAATTTCAGCACTAGCCATCATTTCTGGTCGGAAGCTTATACTTTTATTGAAGGTTGTTTTTAGCTGATGCGGCAATTGTATTTTTATACGGTATTGGTTGTTTGAAGTACTTGATGAAATATCTTGAATAGTTCCATCAATACTTCCATACTCCTCTGGTGCATAGTTTGAAAGTTTGATGATTACTTTTTGTCCAACTTTTACTTTTCCAAAGTTTTGTGAGGAAACATTTGCATACCCAATATAATGTTGCTTTTGGGGTAATACCGACATTAAAGTATCATTTGCGTGAATCACTTGATTTTCTGTTAAATTCCTTAAAAAAGCAAGGTAACCACTTGAAGGAGCCGTAATGATATAATTTTGTTTCCAGTTTGCTATAAGATTATCAATGTTTTGAATAGACTGCGCAATATTATCTCGAAAAGTTCTGGTCTTTTGGATGTATTCAAAATCTAGCTCGTATAATTGTTTTTCTTTTTCGGAAAGAGTCAAGCTATTTTCTACTAATACCTTTGCATAGTTTTCATTTTCCTTTTTCTTTTGTAAAAAAGCGTTCTCAAAACCTAGAAATTCAAGTTTACCGTAGACTTTCTCATTGTACATCTTTTTGTCGGCCAGATATTTGGTTTCCACATTTCTAAACTCCTCTTTATTTATTTCTACTTGTTTTTGGTTTATTTCTACCAACTTTTTGTAGTCAATAATCTGTTGTGTGAGTATTTTTTTTCTTTGAAGATAAATGGCATCATTGATAAGTCTTTCTGATTCTTCATAGTTTTTAAGTAATAGGTTGTATTCCGACTGTAGATCTCCGAATGTGATGGTGTGTAATGGAAAAATAACTTTATCGTTATTATTCGTTAAATATCGTTGTGCTTGATGAGCCAAAGTTTGTAATATAGGAATATTTTCTAAACGTGTGGTATTTTCTATTTCTGCAATATAGTCTCCTTGATTTATCCACTGCTCTGGCTTGACTAATATTTTTTGTAATCTACCCGAAGACTTTGATATAACCTTCAAGGGTTCTATCTCAGTTGTAATTATGGCATTACCCTTAATCACCTCGGGATATTTGATATACCATGAAATTATAATACTTAACATTCCTATTAAAGCAATAATAGATAGACCAAAACGGATAATAAAAGCTGGACGATTTGATAATATATCGTTAACCTCGTCTGAGCGAAGTTCAAGAGGAGGTCTTAGGGTGGGCTTTGGAGAAACTACTGAACCATTTATAGGTGGCTTGGGTGTTTGGATGATGCTTTCCATATATCAAAATTTTATGATAAGTGCATTAAAATGAATTAGTTGCCTAATTCTAATTGATTTTTGACAAGATTAAAATACTCACCACGTTTGGATGTTAGACTTTCGTGAGTGCCAATCTCGGTAATCTCTCCATTGTGTAAAACGATAATTTGATTAGCATTTTTGACAGTGCTGAGTCTATGCGCTACCACAATAACAGTTTTTCCTTTGAAAAATGAATTTAAGTTTTCTAGAATGGTTTTCTCGTTATTGGCATCTAAAGCGTTAGTTGCTTCATCAAAAAACAAGTACTCGGGGTTTTTATAGACAGCTCTGGCAATCAACAAGCGTTGTTTTTGTCCTTGACTTATGCCATTGCCTTCCGAACCAATTTTGGTATTAAAGCCCAAAGGTAAGCTTTCGATAAAGGGCAAAATATTCGCCACTTCACAAGCATGGTATAGTTTTTCAAGGTTGGGTTGTTCGTCGCCCAAAGCGATATTCCGAGCAATAGTATCAGAAAAAATAAAACCATCTTGCATTACGATACCACACCTACCTCGCCAATCTCGTGCCCTAAAGCTATCAAAAGGTACATTTCCTATTTTGATTTCGCCTTTTATGTCATAAAACTTCAATAATAGTTTCAGTAATGTGGTTTTCCCACTTCCACTTGTTCCTACAATTGCAGTTACTTTTCCCTCTGGAATATCTAGATTGATATTTTTTAAAACAGGATCATTACCCGCTCCTGGATAGGTAAAGCTTAAATTTTTGATGGAAATGCCCACATGATGTTTACCATTAGGGTTGTACGTAATTTGTTCTTTTTTCTCTTCATCTTCCAATTCATGGATTTCATTCAATCGTTCTAAGCTAATTTTAGCACTTTGGGCAGCTTGTACAAATTGGATCAGTGCTTCAATCGGGGCATTCAGTTGCCCAATAATGTATTGGACTGCCAGCATTGTTCCTAAAGTTAGTTGACCATCAACCACGGCTTTGGCAGAGAAAAAAGTGATTAAGATATTTTTCCCTTCATTCAAGAAAAACGCTCCTGCTTGTTGGTACTGGTTTAAAGCCAATCCTTTTGTTTGAAATTGAAACATTCTGGTTTGAATACGCTCCCATTCCCAGCGTTTGAGGTGTTCGGCATTGGCTAATTTTATTTCTTGCATTCCCTGAATCAATTGTACCAATGAGCCTTGATTTTTGGCAGCCACATCAAACATTTTGAAATCTAATTTGCGTCTTTCTTTTAAAAAAAGTATGACCCAAAATGCGTAGAGAACAGACCCAATCATAAAAATGGAAAAGATAGGCAAACTATATAATGCCAACACACAGCCAAAAATCAGCAGGTTGACCATGGAGAAAAGCGTATTGAGCGTTTGCCCCGTCATAAACTGCTCAATACGGCTATGGTCGCCAATGCGTTGCATAATGTCGCCAAACATTTTTGTATCAAAAAATGACATGGGCAACTTCATCAGTTTTATCAGAAAATCGGAAAGGATTGAGAGATTGATACGGATACTGATATGCAGTAATATCCATGAACGGATAAACTCTACGACGGTTCTACTGGCAAAAAGCATCAATTGTGCCGCCAGCATGACATAAATAAAGTTTAGATTACGTGTCTGAATGCCAACATCAACAATAGACTGCGTAAGGAAGGGAAAAACCAATTGCAAGCCACTGCCCACTAACAAACCAATGGCTAACTGTATCAATAGTTTTTTATATGACCAAAGGTATTTGAGAAGATACGAAAAATCTAAGCCCTGTTTTTTATCGTCCTCTTGTTCATAAAAAGCAGGGGTTGGTTCTAATAGCAAAGCTACGCCAACAGGTTGACCATCTTCTTGCGTAGTAGCCCAATGCTCGCAAAAATCATCTTTAGCTATTTTGCGTAAACCTTTGGCTGGATCAGCCAACAAAACAGTGTTTTTTTGTACCTCAACCAAAACCACAAAGTGATTTTGTTGCCAGTGGATAATACAAGGAAACGGGGCATCTTTGATTAATTTATTAAAAGGAACTTTTACGGCGATAGTTCTAAAACCCATGCTTTCGGCCGCCTCCGCAATACCCAACAATGAAACGCCCTCCCGACTAAACCCCGAAGCATCTCGAAGCCTTTGAATATTTAGACTCAGCCCATAGTGTTTGGCTATCATGCGTAAACAAGTAGGGCCACACTCCATTTGGTCGAGTTGTTGGTAGAAGGGGAAGTTGGGCATAAATCTTTGTGTTATGTCTTTGTTAAAGACAGTCTTTGGATAATTATATTAAATGTTTATCCGCAAACTCATTAAAAAAATCATTTGTTTTCATTATACCTAATTCTACTAACTGTTGAGAATCAACATATTTAATAGAATCTGTATTGTAGAGCGATAAAGCTGTGGTTTTATCTATGCTATCTTTAAAGCTTTTGTAGTAAAATGCTCCTCCAAAATGCTGTTTTCTTTGTGTTTCTTCTTGAACCTCTTCAATGAAATCGTATAAAAATTTTGTATGTAAAACTGCACCCTGAATATCACTTAACTTAGAACCGTCAATGGCATGCATACCTTGAACGAGATAAGAGCCTTTGACGTTTTTAAAGAATGGTATTTTGGACAAAATGTGTGGTGGTGATGTTTTTCCAAATACTCTATCTCTTACTCCACCTGTAAAAATTGATGAATAAAAAGTATGGAATGTTTTTCTATTTAAAAACTCAAAATGGGTTTTCGTATAAAACTTATCGAAATACGCTACTGAATCGATGGGGTTCTGTCCTGCCACATAAGTTGTTTGCTGAACGCTTTGATTTGAATACATATCCAATAAAAATGTCTGTATAGCAAGAGTATTTTCATTATTCATGTATTGTATTAAATCTCTTAAAGTTAGCTTTTCAGAGTAGGGAAATGTAAACAACTCATCAATATCTACAACAACACACCAATGATTTTTGCCATATTTGTCTAACAAATACTCCATCCAGCACCAATGATTCACATACGTTTCTTGTGTATAAAAGAGATGTGTATTGGACTCTTTTAAAAGTATTTGGGCTGAATGGTCAGTAGAGTTGTTATCAATAAAAAAAAGCCTATCTACTCCTAATTTTTTATAGTAATTCAGGAAATGTGGCAGTCGTAATGATTCATTTCTAATTATGGCAAAAAGACGAATTTCGTCATTGGTATCAGGTATAAAGTGGTTATCTATTCGATGTAGGTTGTTTAAAGAAATTTTGATGCTTTTATCATATATATATTTTTGTTTTTGAGCATGAATATATTGATTTATGCTCCTTCTCCATGTTTTGATTAAATACCTTAGTTCCATAAAGCTTATCTTATTTGTCCTTTAATAATTCATCAAAAAACTCTTTTAACTTAGTGTATTAAGCAAAGAAAATCAATCAATAAAGATTTCCATCTTCAAAGGTTTTTCGACAATAATGGTGATGTTTTGAGATAGCTCTGTTGATTTTGAATCTGAAACTGCACTATTATTTTTTTCATTATTACATGAAAAGAAAATGATACCTAAAATGACGAGAAAGCAATATTTTATATTTGTGAAGTTTAGCATACAATCAGAAAGAGAACACATAATATACATTACTTCAATAGCTTTTCAAACGTTGCTTCCAATTCCTTACTCTCAGCACTTGGGGCGTTGGCAAAGGCTAAAACTCCCTTTTTATCAAAAATCATATATCTGGGAATAGCACTTACATTTTGCTTTTTCAGAAAATTGGAAGTTTTGGTATTAATGACCAAGTAGCTTTCGGCATAATTACTTAAACCCTCAGCATTCATTGCTTTTATCCAAGGTTGGGGAGAATTGTCTATGGATAAATAGGCAAAAATTACTTCTTTGTTTTTATCTTTTATTTTTACAGAGGCAGGTAAAGCTTTGCGACAAGGAGCACACCAACTTGCCCAAAAATCAACATAAATCAATTTCCCTACATGGCGTTTTTTTAGATCATCAAAACTTAATTGTTTTTTATCTGACGACATCAAAACTAAGGAATTGGTCTCATTTCTTTTATCATTAAACTTTAGTGTGTGATTACTTCTAATGTAGTTGACATAGGTTGTATCTGTAACGTCTTTTTCAAAAAGAGAGAAATAGGCTAAAAAATCTTTACTGGAAAATGAATTGGCTATACGATTTACTTCACGGGCAAGTAAATAATTTCTATCATCCACTCCTAAAAAAGAAATCCCTTTTATCATTTGGTAGGCTTCTTTATAATCTTTGTTTACGCCATCTTTCAAGTCTCTTGGAGTTGTTTTACTCAACCAAAAAGTATCAAAGCCACTTTCTAAAAAGGATTTGTAATTAAGGTCTTTTATGATTTTATCATTACTCTGAGTTAGTATTTTCTCAAATCCACCTAATTGTAATTGTTTATCTGCAAGGTAGAGTTTTTGTTTAGTAAAAAAGTTTCGGTTTTTATAATACCCAAAAGCATCTTCGGATATTAATTTTTGTGAAAGTAGAGAATCTAAAAAAATGCTCTCTTCAGTAACTAAATCAAGAGATAGTTTTAAGTTTACTTTTTTGATATTAATCACTTCATTGCTGACTTCTTTTACAAAATCTTTGTGGGGAAGTTTTGAAATGTTAAGAGCGAATAATGGTTCAAAGTACTTATCAATAGGTGAAATAATTTCACGGTGAAACCTTTTTTTTATAAGACTATCATACTGTACATCATATTTTAGCACAGTTCGATTTAATATTTTTAGTGATGGACAATCACCCTTATATTCAAAAACTGCTATATCTCCTTTTCTAAGTAAATAATCATTTTTAGTAATGGAGTTGAATCTATGAGTAACAACAATATAATCGGCAACCACCTTAATTCTTACAGTATCCATCTTTTTTTCTGTATTCACAGGTATAAAAACAGACTTCTTAGAATCATAATATGAAACTCTGGGAGAATCGTCTGTATATGTTTGTCCGCTGCCAAAGATAAAATGGGTTTCTTTTGAGGGATAGCCTTTAAAAATGATTAGCACTTCATTACTTTTTTCGGAGTGATTGCAACCCAGTAATCCAATATTTAATAAATATATTAAGATAAGCGTCGAAACAATAAAGCTATATCGCATTTTTATTTAATTAAAATTGTGCATGACTTAATTATTATATGAGCAGTTAATGTTATCAAAACACTAACTGCTCATATCAAGTAGGAGAAGGGGAATTATTATGTCCAAGATGCTGTACTACAGCCAGTACAACACCAATGTGTACCCCACATTCCTGCTAATCTTTTTGCTTCACTCTTAGTATAGCCTCCAACAGCCTTACCGCTTACTTTGGTTTGAACCATACAAGTACCACCTCCATTAATTAATTTCATCTCTGTCCTTGACAAAGCTGAACCAGAAAAATTTACTAAACTTTTCATTGTTCTTGTTTTTTAAGGTTAAAAATAAATCTATTGTTGATTTGCAAATCCTATTGTTGAGTAATGCTTGATGATTTTCTCTACATCACGAGGCAAATAAATTTTTGGTATTTCACAATTGTTTAAAAAAGTAGTTGGTGCTTCACTTATTCCTGCTAATTCAAGCCAACTACGACAATCTAATTTGGTATATACACCTTATTTTTCTTTAAGTAATTCATCAAAAACCTTTATCAGTCGAGGGTCGGAAGGACGTGGGGCATTTTGATTAATCACTACCCCTTTAGCATCAATAATCATGTACCTAGGAATAGAGATAACCTTATATTTTTGAATTAATGTATTGTTTTTAGGATTGGTTATTAAGAAGTTTTTCTTCAAAGGTAGAGTAAGTTGATTTATCGCCGTTTTCCATTGAGTAGCATTTTGATCAGTGGAAAGGTATATGAAGTTTATATCCTTTTCATACTTTTCTTGTAACTTTTTAGAATGCGGTACTTCGACTCTACAAGGGCCACACCATGATGCCCAGAAGTCAACATAGGTAAGTTTATTTTCCTTTAGTAATTCACTCAATGACTGCTTTTGATTTTGTACAGATAACACTTCATCACGGTTATTGATTGGAGTAAAAAAGAATGCATATTTATCACGGACTATATTTTTAGCTGTACTATCTTGAGTATTGGTAAGAAAAGAATCGTAGTATCTTTTACTAATATTTCTCGAAAAAGACTTGAAAATCCTGTCTAATTCTCGCATTAAAAGAAAGTTTTTATGTCTTGTTAGAAATAGGTCACTCTGGTTTATTTTATCATATATTTCAGCGTAGTCTCTATTAGTAAGATCATTAAATGGAATTTCTTTAGCTTTTTCGACAATAAATTTATCGGTAATACATTCAGCTAATTTGTAATGGTATTTGTCGGGGTACAGAAGCGTATTAGGGTAGGAGTTTAGTAATATTCTGGCAGAATCAAAGTTTATTTTAGATTCCAAGATATTTAGTGAAAGCAAGAAGGTCTTAAATTTTGTTTTATTAAAACTAGCCGTATTGGAGGAAATTAAGGCATTTTGCTCTAAAGAATCTACTATTTGAGTAGCCGATTTTATACAAACGGCAATTTCCTCAAATGCTTGTTTTTTTACGAGATACTTTTTTTTAGGAGTCTTCAATGCCTCCTCAATAGACATAAAATGTAGTGGATTGTAGTATTTTTTAACTAAAATTAATGGGGTTTTCTGTCTGTGATATAATATTTCATCTACCTTAAATTCTAAAGGCTGAGTTGTTCTGTTGGTAACATTTATCGCTATTTGCTCATTATTTAAAGATAGAATAACCTTATCTCCATTTTTAACAACTACTTCAACTTCACTTTGTAAGGTTCTACAATTGAGTATATAGAAATCGTCTTCAGTAGAGAATAATAAGGTTGTGATTGTATCTTTTAATGACTGTTTGTTGAGTATTTCAATCCCATTAGGATGATGACTATCATACACAGTTACATACGGAAATAAATACCAAAAATTATTGTACTTATCAATATTACGTTTTGTTTGTTTATCCATTGTCACGACTATAGAATCAGGTTTTTGAGTCTGTGAAATAGATGAAAAACAGATGGTTATGAAAAGTAATAGGAAGATGAGATTGACTTTCATTCTGGATTGTTTTGAGGTTTAGACTATATTGATTGTTGGATAATACTTGTTAACTGGTAAACTGTGAATTGATAAATGTTGCGATTTTTCCAAGAGAGAGCTCCACTCACAGAAATTCATTCAATTCTACATAAGTGTATTGCTATTCGTTCATTACTTTTCTTTGAGTAATTCATCAAAAACTGTCTTAAGTTTAGCATCCGAAGGACGTGGAGCGTCAGCATTTAAGACTTTACCATATTGGTCAATAATCATATATCTGGGAATACTTGTGATATTAAACTGCGATAATATGGCAGAGTTTTTAGATGAACCTATCAAATAATGGCTTTCCTTTGACATATTTCGGGCAAGTATGGAGTTTTCCCAATGTTTGTAGTTTTCATCTTGAGAGAGATAAATAAAGTTAATGTTGGGATATTTTTTCTGAACCTCATGCGAATATTTCATTTCTTCAATACATGGTTTGCACCAGCTTGCCCAAAAATCTAAATAGGTGATTTTCCCAGCATTTTTTTCCAGAAACTGTTTCCAAGTAAGCGTTTTTTTGTCTGAAAAATGAATAACAGTCGAACTGTCTAATGATTTATTTCCACTCGAATTTAAAGTATTCGCCATGAATTGATATTGCTCTTTTAGATTATTTTTCAATACAATATTTTCTGCATCTTTTTGGAAATAAGTATAAAGCGTAGAGATATGTTTAGAAGTATTGAGAATACAAAAATCAACGAATCGATATAAAATGATGTCTCGTGTTTTGCCTGAGTATTTGGTTTTAAGGTTTTGATAGAAGTCTATTTCAGATTTGTCTGATTGCAACAAAGATTCTAACAAAAGGACAGAATACCCATAAATTGGAATTTCGCTGGCACTATCATCAATTTTAAAATCAGCAAGAAAACGAGCTACTTGAGCATCCTTAACGATAGCTTTATTTTTTAGGAGATTTTCTTGGTAGAGAGCCAAGAAATCAGAATATTGTTTGTAGTAAAATTCTTTGCTGATGAAATCTTTGAAAGATGCACTTGAATGATTGACTTTAAAGAATTGATTGGCAAACGCTATACGATTTTGATAAGCTTCTTTGATTTTTTGTAGTCTTACCGCTGGTTTATCATCACGGAAGGGTGTTGGCACATACCAGCCTTCATAGTTTCCAAATTGTTCTCTGAACTGAGGGAAAAATGAAAGCTCTTTACTTCTTTGCTCAGATTTGCCAGAAATGCTGGTGATTGATTGAGGCTTTTCAAGAAATACGGTATCGTTTGGATATAACAAAAAAGTATGTTGTACAACCTGAATATTTTTACCGCTTCTAATCATATCAGAACTATTGAGTTTAACGGGAATATTACTTTTTATAAAGATGGTATCGTGGGCTGAGGTAGCTTCATAAGGTTGAGTAGCGGCATCAAGCAAAGAAGACCAATCAAAAAAGATTTCCTTCTGCAAAGGGTTTTTGACAATAATTGTGATGTTTTGAGATAGCTCTGTTGATTTTGAATCTGAAACTGCACTATTATTTTTTTCATTATTACATGAAAAGAAAATGATACCTAAAATGACGAGAAAGCAATATTTCATATTTGTGAAGTTTATAGTGAGCATAGGGATAAATACGTATTATCTCTATATTGTAATCAACTTGGCTTATGCACAACTAGTACAGCACCATCCATAACCTGCACCGCCTTGCTTCGCCCATTGAATAGCTTCTGCTTTCGTGAAAATACTTGGACTTTGCTGTCTTATTCCCGCACCTTTAGCGCCACCTGACCAGTGGACTACTGCACATGCTCCACCTTTTACATTTTTCATCTCTGTCCTTGACAAAGCTGAATCAGTGAAATTCACTAAACTTTTCATTGTTTTTTAAGGTTAAAAATAAATCTATTGTTGATTTGCAAATCCTATTGTTGAGTAATGCTTGATGATTTTCTCTACATCACGAGCCAAATATTTTTTTGGTATTTCATGGTTATTCAAAGAGCAAAAACCGCACTTAAATCCTTTTATTTAAGCCTGTAACTTTAATCTAATTGTTCATCATGTTTTTGCTATTTTTCTTTTAGTAACTCATCAAAAATCTCTTTTAACTTAGGGTCAGATGGGCGTAAAGCATCGGCATTTATCACTTTACCATCTTTGCCGATAATCATATATCTTGGTATAGACTCAATCTTAAATTTCTTGGCTAATTCTGATTCATTTCCTTTTGGAAGCAGATAATTTTCATCTTCTCCTAAACCAATTTGTCTAATTGCTTTTTTCCAAGCAGAAGGATTCTCGTCTATTGATATATAAATAAAATTTATACCTTTTTTTGAAAAAGCTAATCTCATTTTTTTAGATGCTGGCATTTCTGCTCTGCAAGGGGCACACCATGAAGCCCAAAAATCAACAAATGAGATTTTCCCTTTTATTACTTTATTTAGAGGAATTACCTCATTATTGATATTAACAAGCTCATCTATTTTCAAATTAGTATTATTAAGTATTATTCTTTCCTTTATATAATCCTTAAACTCATCTGTTTTGCATATACTCAAAAATGTGTTTGTCATTTGAGTTTTTTCTTGCTGAGATACTTTAAATCCATAATTCCTATCATCTGTTTTTTGTAGCAAGTCAAACATTAGCCAATCTCGAATTTTACCTTCAAAATGCTTAACAGAAATACTCATTAAATTAGGTAATGTATTAAAATCAGATTTATACTTTAAGTATGATATAAGTAAACGATGAAACGATAAATATGATTGAAAATGAGGAATAAGTAAATCGGCATCTTTTATGTCTTCATTATTGACTTCTGCCGCAAAGGCTTTGATAACATCAGGACTTAATTTATTGTACTGACTAAAATTGAGCTTTGAAGATAATTTTTCATAAATAAGTGCACGCCTCCATACATTTATAACCATACTATCTAACTTATGTAATTGTGTATATTCATTTAAAAAGGCAACTTTTTTATTATACAAGTTGTCATGATATAAGTTTCTTTTTTTAAACTCATCATCATTTTTAATATTACTAAACTTGAAAATTCTATCGAAAGAGTCCTGTTCGGATTTTATAGGGTCGATAGCTTTTCGAATCACTAAATCAACATTCAATAAATAGTCGAGATTAGGGTTCTGTGTTTCAATAAAAAAATATCCCTCAGAATCTTTTTTAAACTCAATTCTTTTTATACTGTCTGGGACAAAAAAGCTTAATTGGTGTTTCCAATGAATATCGGTTATAAATACGCCTCTTGGAACTTTTGTAATACCTCTATTTATATCATAACGATTACCAAATAAGTCATTAAACCCCAATACCACGTCATTGTCATATTGGGTATTTAAAATTACGATAAGCGAATCTTTTGATATATTCTTTCTCACTAGACTTCTTTCATCTAGTTTATTTTGACCGCATGAAATAGTTAGAAAGATAAAAGATATCAAATAAATTATTTTCATATTATAGTTTGATCACGGTTTATTTTCTATACAGTAAATCCGTACCTCAATTATCAGATTATATGTTTCATTTCGTTCAATATAGTAACAAAAATAGGAATCATTAATAAACAATTATCTAAGGAAAGTTAAATGCTAAAATAGTTTTATACCTTAATTTTCTACCGTCTTGAGTTGCAGGAATCCATCTTGGAGATGAATATAGAGTATTTTTTATACTATTTTCTAACTCTGGATTATTGTGCGTTATCATTTCTACTTCGGAAATACATCCATTTTTTTCTATAATGACCCAACACAAAATCTTAGTTTTGTTTTTAACAAATTTTGTAACATTTCTTAATGAAACTCTTTTGATATAGGAATCAAGTGAGTCTTTACCTCCAATAAATACTGCGGGGTACTCAGTAAACATATATGCTATTGTATCTGGATTTTTGTTTTGATAAGACTCCATAATTGATTTGACATCTATTACTGTAATGGTATCTCCTCTTTGTGAAAAAGCACTATTGGTAAAAAATATAGCCAAAATTGTAACCATAAAAAGTACAAATAAGGTTTTCATAATTTTAATGTTTTGTTTTAAATTGATATCCTCCAACCGTTCCTCCAGGGGCAGTATAACAGCCATAAACTTTTACATGAGAAGCCCCGACAAATTGATTCCTGTAGCCAGTATCACATTTGCCCACAGAATTCATACTACAAGCTCCAAGTCCTACTATATGTAAATTATCATACCATACAGAATAACTACAATATATTACATCACCACCTATTACATTTTTCATCTCTGCCCTTGACAAAGCTGAATCAGCGAAATTCACTAAACTTTTCATTGTTTTTGTTTTTTAAGGTTAAAAAATAAATCTATTGTTGATTTGCAAATCCTGTTGTTGAGTAATGCTTGATGATTTTCTCTACATCACGAGCCAAATAAATTTTTGGTATTTCACAATTGTTCAAAAAAGTAGTTGGTGCTTCACTTATTCCTGCTAATTCAAGCCAACGTAGGTGTATTGCTAATTGCTGTTGTCCTTGAGGGGTAGCTTCTACTTTGTCTATTTTTCGTATCCAATTGTTTATATTTTTGGAACTGTCCTTAAACCATTCATCAATCGCTTTCATAATGGCTTCATCAGTGTCTTGACCCAGGATGATTCTTGCAACTTTTGCCGCTTCATCGTCTAAAGCTAAGGATGTTGCTAAAACTATATGCACGTTAATATCTATATCGCTTTCTAACAACCTTTTTGCTGTTAAATACGAAGTTCTACATGAAGCACACATGGGATTTAAAACCAGAATTAACCTATTTGAGGCATGTGGATTTCCCAATTGTAAAGTGTTTAAACCTTTGAAAAATGGAGGTAAAAGCAACTCCTTAGATAATAATAAACTGATGTATTCTGGAGAAAGCTTAAGTTTTTGAAATTCTATATAGAGACTATCTGTTCGTAGTGATTTTTTTAATGGAGTCTTCACAAAAGCCCAAAAAATAGGGAAGATGAAGAATGATATACATGATAATAGGAAATTGTATCCTTGAAAAAGGCTTAATTCAACATTCTGAAATGAAATCGGTAACAATAACAAAAACTCCGTCCAAAGTAAAATCTGAACACATACACACATTGGACACCATTCTTTTACAACAATAGCTTGATAATAGATAGACCAAAATGTATAGGGTAGTGCCATAAGTGTAAAAAACAGAAGATATTTTGTCGCATCTGTATTTATCAATAATAATGCTAAGAAACCTCCAGTAAAATAGAATAAACCTATTTCAGACCAAGTTAGCCAACCCCAAAATTTACTTGCTTGAGAGTTTAGAATATTACTACAATTTGTTTTACTATTAATCTGACAAACACTTTTTAAAAAAGAATTATTAGCATCAAAATCATACCAAACCAACATAGTTGATGTTATGATACCAAAAGTTTTTGTCAGTAATAGAGCATAAAATTGAAAATTACTATCAATCGGTATTTGTTGCAGAATAGGATAAAGTATTATGCCTATAACTGTAAGCAAACCTGTTATTACGAATGGGATTCTTAGCTTTTCAACGATTTCATTTTTTCGTGCTTCTTTATAGTTTACTTCTCCAGATTGAGCATTAGGTTCAACCAATAGTGTTATACCATGCCATTTATGGATAAAATTATGAATTGGTTCTTTAAAAACTCCAGCGGTATCATGATACCATTCAACCAAATCATGCTCAATTTTTTTGATAGTGACAAACGTCCCACCATTTGCTTCAAAATAAGCAATAGCGGGCACTGGAATAGTATGTAGTTGTTCGACCGAAAGTTTTGTAGCTAAATTAGGTATGTTAAACTCATTCAAAACATCACTCATTCCTAACAAAGTAGTAGCATTTTGATGTTGTAGAAGTTTGTTTTTTAGACTTGTTGCTGTTACATTGATATTTGAGAACTTTATTAATTGCCAAAGTGCCTCAAAAGCATTTTTTTCGTTAGGATTTAATGTCATAGTCCTAATTGATTTAGCGTTTTGTTTATGTTGTTTAGAGTATAAGAGCTTTTGATATGCTGATTTACTTCTCTGATTTTCTCTCTGAAAACATCCTGATTAAGTAATTGATCTATCTTGGTTCTCATATCGTGAGTACGCTCGTAAGCGAAATTCCCTCTAAGTCCAATACCATGTAATTCCACTTTCAAACCATTTCCATTTTGGTCGTATTGTAAATCCAAAGGATAAACCAACATGGGTACTTCATATTCAATTGCTTCTTTAATAGAGCCTAAACCGCCATGTGTAATGAACAAATCGGCTTTTCTTAATACTTCAAGCTGTGGTACACGAGTAAAAAAAAGGATTTTTTCTGATATTTTTTGTTGTGATTTAAGGGTCTCAATTACGAAATGATTTACAGAAATGATTAGGTGAACATCTTCTAACTCATTTATTATACTGATTAAATTTGATATAAAATTTAAAAGTGTTTTATCTGGTCCAGTATAGTAAGTGCCAAAACTACAGTATATCATTTTTTGTCCCTTACTTTTAACTTTTGTGAGGTTTTCCCAAGCATCCAGAAACGTCTTATCCAATTCTGTATCTCTCCTCTGATTTCTGGTGCATAAGCCTAAGTAATGTTGCCAGTCTCTTTTTACTTCAGACGATACTTCAAATTCGAGTGGTGCTGCGATGATCTCAGGAATACCTTTAAACATTTTCGTGAAAGCATTGTCTTTATCTAGAGTATCTTCTGTAACTCCGCTTTCTTTAAAAATTCTTCGATTTTGTTGTTCATTTAGGTAGCTCAATAACCATATTTTAGGTTTTTTAATATGATTCCAAAAATGCGTAGTTATTGAAAACTCAATCTTCCTATTAGCATTACTAATATTTTTATTTTTTATCCATGTACCATCAGAAACTATAGGGTAACCATCTATCTTATACGTCGATAACATAGGATTAAAAAAAATAATATTCAATTCTTGATTTATCGTTTTCAACACGAAATAATCGGTACTACTAAATATATCAATAATGACAGTTTGGGGGTTAATATTTTGAATAAGTTTAACAAGCTCTCGTTTTCTGAATTCAAAAATCTCATTCTTACGATAGGCTCTCACTAAACTCCAAAAACTTAGTGTTTGCTTTTTTTCAGATAAAATATAGCCAGGCTCCATGCCTATCATTATTCTGAATTGGCTATGCATGACACTATTATAACCATTTTCTTCCACTAATTCCTTTAATACGTCATTTGTTACAGCAAAGTAGATATCATATTTTTCAGCAATGAGATCTGCAAGATACATGGCTGGCATTACGTGGCTACGAATGGAGGCAGTCAGAAATAAAATATTTGATTTGCTCATATTTCAAGTTAGAGTGTAAAATAACTATAATTTACCTAGAACAGGTTACTCACTAGAGCCAATACAAAATTGCTTGAAATTAGAGATAATGTTCAATCTAAATATAGATAATATTTATCTATATTTAGATTATATTTATTCTTCAATATTTTATATTTTTGTGTTAATTTATAAACCAATACGATTAAATTTTTATATATTCTATAATCTCTCTAGTTTACTCAACTTTATAATAGCCTCATCTACTATGTCACACTTAGGAAAAAATATCAGAAATCTACGTTTGAAAAACCGTCTTTCTCAGGCTGAATTGGCCGATTTAGTTCAAATTCCTTCACAAAGTAAAATATCTGCTTGGGAAAGCGATAAGAGTGTTCCTAATGTTATAGAAGCACAACGCCTTGCTCAAACCTTAGGTGTAAGTCTCGATACTTTATTACGCTTCTAGTAAAAATAATTCCCCATTTTTTGTAAAAATCACCTTACTGAGCTGTAAGAGCGAGTCATGATAAAAATCAGACAGATTCTTACAGCTCAGTAATTTTTATCATAAATGGTATGCTTGCATAATATTTTTATTTGTATTATTTTTACTTAAAATAGAATATAACTTTTAAAGAAATAAAATCCTATTTAATATATGGCACAACAATATTCTCGTCGAAATCTCGACTTTATGCTCAAGGAGGTACTCAAAGTGGGAGAACTTACGCAGTATCCTCATTTTCAGGATTACACGCCTGATATGTTTGATATGGTATTGGATACGGCTGAGGAAATTGCCGACAAAATCATGCGTCCTGCCTACGTGGAATCAGACCGTAAACAACCTGAGCTTATCAATGGTCAGGTAAAAGTGCATCCTGCTGTAAAGGATTATATGAAAGCGATGGGGGATTCTGGCATGATTAGCGCCACTTTCCACTATGAGCATGGTGGACAGCAATTGCCTTTGTTGGTCAATGCCGCCAATGAGTTTATTCGTGGAGCTGCGCATAATTCATTTGTCATGTTTACGGGCTTGACTGCTGGTTCGGCACATTTGATTTATTCTTTTGGCTCAAAAGAATTGCAAGAAAAATTTGCAGATCGTATGATTACTGCTGAGTGGACAGGCACAATGTGCTTGACTGAACCTCAAGCAGGAAGTTCTTTGTCGGATGTCGTGACTACGGCTTCACCTCAGGCAGATGGAACCTATAAAATCAAAGGACAAAAAGTATTTATCTCTGCGGGCGATCATGATATTGCTGATAATATTATTCATTTAGTTTTGGCAAGAATCGAAGGCGCTCCGCTGGGGACGAAAGGTATTTCTTTGTTTGTGGTACCGAAGTTTAGAGCCGACGACGCTGGTAATTATACGATAGACAATGACGTGGTTTCGACAGGTATTTATCATAAAATGGGTCAAAAAGCTACGCCAGCGATGCACTTGACTTTTGGCGATAAGGATAATTCTGTGGGATATTTGGTAGGAGAGGCCAATCGTGGTTTGCAATATATGTTCCAAATGATGAACGAAGCTCGTTTGGGCGTGGGTATGGGTGGTACTTATATTGCTTCGGCTGCTTATTATGCGGCTTTGGAGTATGCCCAAGAGCGTCCGCAAGGTCGTAGATTAACCAATAAAAATCTCGTTGATGCACAAACATTCATTATCAATCACCCTGATGTTCGTCGTATGCTGACGTTCCAAAAGGCGATTGTCGAAGGTTGTATTGGTTTGTTGTTTCAATGTTATTGGTGGCAAGATATGATTCATGGCTTGGGTAGCGATAGCGAGGAGGCAAAAGCTTATCAAACGATGCTAGATTTGATGACGACGGTTGCCAAAACGTATCCAGCCGAATATGGTATCAAAGCGGTAAATGAAGGTTTGCAAGTATTTGGAGGGTATGGATATACCGAAGATTTTCCGTTGGAGCAAATGGCACGTGATGTAAGAATTATGTCGATTTATGAAGGTACGACGGGAATCCATTCTTTGAATTTACTGGGTAGAGGAGTTACCGCTAACGGTGGTAAAGCGCCTCAACTTCTTTTTGCAGAAGTGATGAAAACCGTCACAGAAGCCAAAACACATGAAGTCTTGTTACCGTATGCCGAAAAGCTAGAAAAGGAATTAGGTCGTTTACAAAAAGTGACTATGCACTTGCTTGACTTGGCCGCCCAAGGAAACAATGAGGTATTTTTGGCAGATGCTACTTTGTATATGGAGTTGTTTGGTATTATCACCGTGGCTTGGCAATGGTTGAAACAAGGCGTTGTTGCACAAAATGCGATAGAACAACAAGCGCCGACGGGCGATGAGTTGGCGTTCTATCAAGATAAAATCCACACAATGAAATTCTATTTTCATTATGAACTAATCAAGACTTTGAGCCTTGCCGCAAGATTGTTGGATACAGAAGTACTGACGGTGTTACATGAGGAGGTAGAAGCCTAGCTGCTATCTATTTCGGATTTGAGATTTGAGATTTCGGAAATGAAGGAATATGCCTTATTTCCGAAATCTTAAATCCCATATCTCCAACCAAATTAGAGTTTTTCACCTGCTGTTACTGCCATTGGAATCAAGTTTTCTGCTGGTGGTAGCGGACAAGTAAAGGTATGGTTGTAGGCACAAAAAGGATGATAGGCTAAGTTAAAATCAATCTCAATTTGTGAATCTTTCTCGTTCTTAGGATCAAGATCAATATATCTTCCTGCACCATAAGTTTCTTTACCAGAGGTCAAGTCTTTGAAAGGTAAGAACAACATTCCTTCACTATTGATAAATAGTTTCAACGAAACCTTTTTACCATCTTTTTCAAAACTAATATTCCCGTAAGGTTCATAGGTTTCTGTTTCGCCTCCCGTCATTTGGATTTCGAATTTCTGACCACTTTTTACTTTATCTATTTTTCCTAAAATCTTCCAAGCTGGATCTATTTCAAAATACGGTAATCCTTTGAAAGTTGCTTTGTCTTCGATAGGGGATTCTTTTCCTGTTTTGAAAAACTCGTCCTTTTCTTTACGAGCCTTTTGGAGTTGTTGCGTGTAGGCAGCGTTATCCTGCTTCGGTGCCGATTCGCTTCCGTTGAATATGGTATAGCCAACAATGACTAAAATCACTAAACCGATAATCCATTTTAAATTTTTCATTTGCTTCTGAAATTCGCCTTTTGTTCGTTCTTTGTTTGCAAAGATAACAATAGAGGCAATCATTTGTTGGAGCTTGTTGTTAAAGAATACAAAGGCGCCAAGTTTTGAAGTGAAAGCGATTCCAATAAATCCTTAACTTTGCGCCTGCTAATGCAAATTTTCATTTTAATCTTTTACAACTATGTTTACAGGAATTGTTGAGGCTATCGGCGAGGTGGTGGATATTCATAAAGAAGGTACAAATATTACATTTACGCTCACTTGTCCGTTTACCAATGAGTTAAAAATCGACCAAAGTTTATCTCATAATGGGGTTTGTCTTACGGTGATTGCCATAGAAGGAAATCTATACTCAGTAACGGCGATTGATGAGACTTTGAAGAAAACCAATCTTGGAAAATTGGAGGTAGGCTCAAAAGTAAACCTTGAGCGTTGTATGCCTGCTAATGGTCGTTTTGATGGGCATATTGTACAAGGGCACGTCGACCAAATTGGTCGTGTAACAGCGATTACCCCACAAGACGGTTCGTGGTTATATGACTTTGAATATGAACCAGAAGGACAAAATATTACGGTAGAAAAAGGCTCGATTTGTATTAACGGAACCAGTTTGACCGTTTTTAATTCAGGTACTAATACTTTCCGTGTGGCGATTATTCCTTACACGTATGAACATACAGTTTTTCATACTTTGAAAGTAGACGATATCGTCAATTTAGAATTTGATATTGTAGGAAAGTACATTCGTAAAATGATGAATTTAGGATAGATTTTGAACACTAAATAGCCTAAGGTCAAAAGCCATTTTAAGTGGTTAAAATCATATTTAATTTCTTGACACAAGGCAAATAGTGTTTAAAACTATTTGCCTTGTGTCTCTTGCCTAATAAATAAATATTATTCTGTATAGTTGCTAAATGTAAAATGTTGATAATTAGAAATTTATATTCATAATTTACAATTTATCATTCAACACTCGTACTGTAAAACCTCTTGTTAATAATGAAATTAGTAAAGTTCCTAGCCTTGGTATTGTGGAGTAGTCCTCTTGTTTTTTCCCAACAAATTATCCCAGAACCTGTAGCCCAACAAAAAGCACTTGGCGAGTTTGTCCTTACGGCTGATACGCGTATTCATATACCCAAAGGAAATGCGGAAGTACGAAAGATTGCCGAGTTTTTGGCAATGACTTTGGCTATTCCTACAGGGGTAAAATTACCTGTATTGGAGACACCCAAAATAGGAAAACATATCAATTTTAAGCTGGAAAGTACACCTTTCAAAGTCGTTGGACAGGAGGAGGGATATTCTTTGGATATAACGCCTAAACATATCGATATCAAAGCACAAACACCTGCGGGCTTGTTTTATGGCGTTCAATCTTTGATTCAGCTTTTTCCTAAACAAGTTGAAGGTAAAAAGTACCAAAGAATGGTTTGGAAAATCCCAGCGAGTAGTGTCATCGATTATCCTCGTTATGCGTGGCGTGGCATTATGTTGGACGTAAGTCGCCATTTTTTCCCGAAGGAATATATCAAAAGTTTTATCGACCAACTGGCACGTTATAAGTTCAATACCTTTCATTGGCATTTGACTGACGATCAAGGCTGGCGAATCGAAATAAAATCTTACCCAAAACTCACCAGCATAGGAGCTTGGCGAGTGCCACGTGTGGGTAATTGGTGGGAAAGAGAATTGCCTCAAGAAGGCGAGAAACCTACTTATGGAGGATTTTATACCCAAGAAGACATTAAGGAAATTGTGGCGTATGCCCAATCAAAGTATATACAAATTTTACCAGAAATCGATGTGCCAGGGCATAGTTTGGCAATTCTGACGGCTTATCCAGAATTGTCATGTGCAGGAGGCAATAAGTTTCAGGTGAATGCAGGATGGAAGTTTTACCGAGATGTAGAAAACTCACTTTGCCCATCAAACGAAAAGGTATATGAGTTTCTAGACAAAGTCTTTGGCGAAGTAGCCGAGCTTTTTCCACACCCCTATATCCATATTGGTGGCGATGAATGTTATAAAGGATACTGGGAAAAAAGTGCCGAATGTCAAGCTTTGATGAAAAGAGAGGGTTTGAAAAATACGGTTGAATTACAAAGTTATTTTGTCAAAAGAGTCGAAAAAATCCTATCGAGCAAAGGGAAGAAACTCATAGGCTGGGACGAAATTTTGGAAGGCGGCTTAGCGCCAGAAGCTACCGTAATGTCTTGGCGGGGCGATAAAGGTGGGATAGAGGCTGCCAAACAAAATCATGCGGTAGTAATGACGCCCAATACTTTTGCCTATTTGGATTTGTACCAAGGTGAGCCAACAGCAGAACCGATGACCTATGATTTATTACGCTTGAAGAGAGTGTATAATTTTGAGCCAACACCTGCAGGAGTGAGTTCTTCCTTGATTTTGGGTGGACAAGGGAATCTTTGGACGGAGTCTATTCCTAATTCTCGCCATGTTGAATATATGATGTATCCACGAGCATGGGCTTTGTCGGAGGTATTATGGAGTAAGAAAGAAAAGCGAAATTGGGATTATTTTATTACCAAAATGGAAAACCAATTTTTGAGAATGGACGAAGCTTCTATCAACTATTCACGTAGTGTATATGACCCGCTGGTTAGAACGATGAAGGAAGGTACAAATCTCAAAATCGAGATGCTTTCAGAAATTAAAGGCTTGGATTTGTATTATACTTTTGATGGGACAAACCCCGATGCTTTTTCTCCAAAATATCAAAGCAAATTGGATATTCCTAAAAATGCTTCTTTCTTGAAAATTCAAAGCTATAGAGGAGGCAAACCAATCGGGCAACGATTAAGTATCCCTGTAAAGTCGTTATATGACCGTGCTGGGCGCTATAATGCTGATTTTGGGTTTTAATAAAGGATGGGAATCCTTTGCAAAAAAGGTGCTGGATGAGAATCCAGCACCTTTTTTGCTTTTATTTACAGAAACCGCTTTTTCAAAGTATCCATAATATGCGTGGCGTGCACACGGGAATTTTCGATAAATAAAGAGTGGGTATTCATACCACCACAAATAACCCCAGCTAAGAATACGTTTGGCAAGTTGGTTTCTTGCGTTTTGTCATTATAAAATGGTTTACGAATCTCATCCTGAGAAAGCTCAATGCCCATTTTCTCCAAGAAAGTTAGATTAGGCTGATAGCCTGTCATGGCAATTACATAGTCATTTGGAATCGTAACGATACCTTCAGGCGTTTTGATGTCTACCTCATGCTGACGAATCGCTGCTACTTCTGAGTTAAAAAATGCTTGAATAGAGCCTTCTTTGATACGATTTTCAATATCAGGTTTTGCCCAATATTTTACTCTTTCACCAATTCCTTCGCTTCTGACAACCATGGTAACATTGGCACCTTTACGCCATGTTTCTAAGGCAGCATCTACGGCAGAGTTATTGGCACCTACCACGAGTACATTTTGCATAGAATAAAAATGCGGTTCTTCGTAATAGTGCGTTACTTTGGGCAAATCTTCGCCCTCAACCTCCATCAGATAAGGAATATCATAAAAACCTGTAGCAATAACGATGCTTTTACATGAATACTGTGCCTTACTTGTAGTGATTTGATACAAGTTTTCTTGTGAAGTAACCGACTCAACGGTTTCAAATAAATTGATGGCTAGTTTACGGTGTACCGCTACACGACGATAATACTCTAACGCTTCCGCACGCGTTGGTTTGGCATTGTTAGAAACAAAAGGAACATTTCCAATTTCTAGTCTTTCTGAAGTACTAAAAAAGGTCATGTTAGCGGGATAGTTGTAGAGAGAGTTGACCAAACATCCTTTTTCCAAAATCAAATAACTGAGACCCGCTTCTTGAGCTTCTAGTCCACAAGCTAATCCAATTGGGCCTGCACCAATAATAATTACATCGTAGTTGTTCATCGTTTGTTTCGACCTAAAATGGCAAAGTATCTGTTCATCATTTCTTTGTCCTTTCGAATTGCCTCTAAGTTGTTATAAATAGCATTTTTATTATCTAAAACACCTTTTATTTGAGCCAAAGGACCTATATGATTATAATAATCTAAGGACTTGTTTAGTTCCATTTCGGCTTTGTTGAGTAGTTCAAACATTTTGTTTTTGTACTGTAAAGCCAAGGACTGTTGTTCTTTAGGATTTTTTTTCTCTCTTATCAAGCGTGATATGACGGTGTACTCTTCCAGTGTTTTGGTGGAGCGAGTAGCATAAAAATACCCTAACATATTGTGGGCATTATCGTTTTTGGGGTCATGAGCAATGATTCGTTCTTGGGTTTCCAACACCTGAGTGGTGGAGTCCAGACTCTCATATTGAGCCAAAATTCTTTCGTAATCAAATCTTTTTGTTTTCAAAAAAGGGCTTCCTTTGACAAATTCTTCATACGAAATAATTCTTTTTTGTAACTGCCATACAGGGTCGCTAGGGTAGTGGGTTAGTAAGAAAACCGCAGGAGAAATCATGTAAAACTCCCATGAACGACGTTGCTGGTAGGTGTTGTTAATCATCGCCCCCGAACTCCATGTGAGGTCGAGCAAGTACCATTTTTCGTTGAGTTTTACGGCATTCCAAGCATGGCTTTCTATCCGAAAAGTAGAGTCGGAAGGATTGGATGAATTGCGAATTTTGCCCAAACCCTCAATCACTTGGGTTTTGATTCCTGCGTATTTGCAGAGGTCATAAAAAAGATTGGAGTAGCCCCCACAAATCGCTTTTCGAGTATTGAGAACCACAGCGCTGGATTGAGAATTACCCAAATCGAGGGTGGGAAGCCGTTGCTGAAAAGTCTCCAAATCGTATTGGATGGAGCCAGTAATCCACTCGAAAATAGCTGCTACTTTCAAGGAATCGTTTGGAGCAGATTGTGTTAGTTGTAAGGATAATTGCTTTACAGAGTTTTGGGCAAAAGAATTTACCGAAATACTCAGTAAGAATAAATATGTTATGTATTTCATTAAAAATCAGTCTAAAAAATGGTCCAGTCAGAATACACGTTCTCAAGTTTCACGCAAACCATATTAGCGAAATTCGCTCTATGCTTATACTAGAATATTGCTTGGGGCTGTAGGCGCCAAGCATTAGGCATACGAATTAGCAAAAATATCCATAGAATTGCTGCATCTTTCACGCAAACCGTCTATGATTGTGAGGATGTAAAATTTTACTACTATAAAAATATAAAGTTCGGGGCAAGTTTTTCAAATAAAATGAAGTCATTTGTTAGAAATATTTTTTCAAGATTTAATCTTTCTATTAATTACACATCTTACCATTGTATAAAATTTTGATAATCAACTAAATACCCTAATAACTATGAAATTGTCATATTTGCCTTTACTGGCGTTAGCTTTTGCTGGAATCGGTACAGAAAGTGCGTTGGCACAAGATACACCCAAAGGAATTACCATTTTGTCATATAATCACGTTGGATTGGCGGTAAAAGACCTCAAAGTCAGTGCAGCTTTTTATCGGGAAATTATCGGTTTGTCACCTGTGACAGTGCCAGATAACTTAATTTCAATACGTAGATGGTTTCAGATAGCTCCAGGACAGGAGTTACATTTATTGCTTGGTCGCAAAGACCCTGTGAGTAATAACGATAGAAATGGAGCGCACTTTTCACTGACTATTCCAAGTAATTCTGCTGATGGTATCGAGGCGTTTTTGAAGTCAAAAGAAGTTCCTTATCATCGTCAACAGCGATTTGATGGTGCTTATCAAATCTATGTAACCGACCCAGATGGCTATGTGATTGAATTGAATGAACCGAAAAGATAATTTGAAAATTTGGTGATTTGAAGATTTGAAAATGGTGGAACCATACTAGTTCAAGACTTAGTCTTGGACTTATTTTTCAATAAAGTTTAGAAACTGAGCAAACTATGAGTCCGAGACTAAGTCTCGAACTAGTCGATTGTAGAGACGTAATGCTTACGTCTCCAAACCAAGTTTTTAAATTTGAAAATGTGGTGATTTGAAGATTTGAAAATGGTAGAATTTTCGGGAAAATAATTTTCTCCCTCCGTAGAGACGTAATGCTTACGTCTCCAAACCAAGTTTGGAATTTGAAAATATTTTCACACAATATCCCATTATAAACGAGCAGTCCCATCTGAATTTTATTCCAGATGGGACTGCTCGTTTGTATTAAAAGTATTTAAAGAGGTTTAACAGCAGCCTATTCACTTCTTACTGATGAGGCGCCAGATGCGTCGCTACGTACCGAAGGAGTACCTCTGTAACGTACTGAAGATGCACCACTAGCTTCAACGTTCAATGTTTTTGAAGCATTTACACGTACACTTGTAGCACCTGAAACATCCAAATCGGCGTCTTTTGCTACAAAATCAAGCGCGTTGAACTTACTAGCTCCTGAAGCATCAAGCTTCATAATGCTACCTTTTCCTCTAAGTGTTACGTTAGAAGCTCCTGAAATATCGAATAGTAATTTATCAACATTAACACTAATTTCTGAGCTAGATGCACCCGAAAATTGCACTTTCAAATATTCTAAGTCGTTAAAACCAGAGATTTTTGATTTTGTTGCGCCCGAAAAATCTAACACTTTGATGTCTGGAACAACAATGGTAAAATGTACTCTTTTACGGTTTTTATTCCAACCCCAGCTACCCTTGTCTTTGTAGCGGGCAATCAGACGTTTGCCTGATACTTTAACTTCTAAATCTTCTAGATCTTCGCTTCTTTCGGCATCTGCATGTACTTTAAAAGTACTGCCCTGAGTTACATCAATCACAAATGCGCTTGACATCTCAATTTCGTTGAATCCTGAAAGATTAAAATCTTTTTGGCTTTGAGCTTGAGCCAAATTAGCTCCTAAAAATAAGGCACCAGCCATGATAGCTTGGCGAAAGTAGGTTTGAAGTTTCATATTAATTGATGATTATGATTTGTCGATAAGATGCAAAGAGACTTAGGAAGGTTGCATGATGTAGAAAAAAAACAAAAGTATTTTAAAAATAGAGGCATAACGCGTTTGACATTATGCCTCTATTATGCTGATCTAATCTCTTTCAGGTTTGATTACACCATTATCTTTAATCGTTTTTTGAAGGTTTGGACTTCCTTTGTAACGAATTTGCGCAACGCCAGAAGCCTTAGCTTCCAGATTTTGATTTACATCAACTTCCACATGCGCATTTTCAGCAGCATTGATTTTGGCATTTTCGATATTTAGTTCAAAAGCTTCCAAATTAGTTAATCCTGCAAGCTCAGCTGTAAGATTACCCAGATGACCCGTAGCACGAATTTTATATTGTCCTTTGGTATCTAATTGGAAGTTGTCAGCCTGAATATCTTTGATTCTGACATTGCCAAAGCCTTTTTCAAGATTTAAGTATGAAAGGTTGGGTAGTGTAATATGCACCGTCAAGAAACCAGCTTGTTTACTTGGACTCTTTTGCGAAATAGTTAATTTTCTTTCTTTTACCTCTGCAACGATGTTTTCCACATCTTTTTGGTCTCCGCCAACTTCTACTTTGTAATTTTCTCCAAAATGAATATATACTTCAGAAGGAGTTTCTATAGCTGATTGGACTTTGTCGAAGTCTTTGAGCGGGAATTTTTGTACAAAGTCATTAGGTGCGAAATCAGTCTCATCATCAGAAGAGTTGCTATCGTTATCATAATTGTTTTCTACAGGGAAACGGTTTAAACATACAAGTTCGCCTTCACGAGTAAACTGCCACAAAGAGCCTTTAAACAAGTCCTTTTCACCATCAAAGTATCCTCCAGAGATTCTATTCTCGATGAACGAAGCAAATTCTCTGGTCATACTAAATGGTTTCTCGTATGGAATATACAATCTCAAACGAACACGTTGGGCACGGAAACGAGCATTTTCGGTAAACTCATACTCTTCGTCAAAAGATAAAACTGAATCAACTTTTGAGTAGGTATAAAGTATTTCTGATGCATTTTTTTCTGCATCTTTTTTATCAATACCTTTTGCATAATACTCCTTTTCAAGTTTGTATGCGTCTCCTTCATAGCCGATAATTTCGAGCGATGGCACAAATTCTACATGGTCAGAAACATGTTTGATTATGAATAAAGGCGTTTTTTTGCCAAAATCAAGGTTAGACGATTGTTGAATGCTGGCACTTCTTGAGAAGTTTTTGGCATAACTAATACCTGTGTACATAGATCCAAACAGACCTATTATAAAAATACCAAGTAAACTTTGCCAAACTACCGAAGTAAAGATATTACGACGAATAATTAAGGAAATCCCCGCAATACCAACCGCAATAGCAGGAGCAATAGCTGCTAAAAACCCAGCTATGAACATAAAAGGTGAGGCATCACGAGCCAAAAAACCTAAAGGTAGGTTGTCGCCAATGTACACATTTGCTGTTTCGAGCGCCGTAAAACCAACGAATAAAGAGAAAAATAGCGCTACGATGGTTACTAGAGATGTGAAAATCATCATACCACCAGCAAAGAATCTAAATGAGATAATCGCAAAGTTTGCAATAGGACCAAGCGCTTTAAATACCTGCGAAATCATTCTGAATGGTAACAATAATACTTTGGTTAGGGTATCTTCAGGCTTGTTTTCGGTATTAAGCGTACGTTTGATATTGCTCTCGATATTCTCCAAAGTAATGGGCTCTCCTGTCATTTGCATTTTATCGGTGATGGTTTTTGCTTCTGGAGCAATTGCCCATAGAATCAAATAGATAACAATGCCCGAACCAAAAGCAAAAATCAAAAGAACAAATACAAAGCGTAACATTCCCAAATCAAAACCTGTGTAAGAAGATACGCCACTCACTACGCCACCTAGTACTTTATGGTCGGGGTTACGGTAAAACTTCTTCACTGTATCGTCTTCTTCCAAGAAAGCATTCGCAGGAAAGGCAATCCATGAAGCAATATATAAAACGAAGATTACCCCACTCAATGGCGATTCTGTTAACGGACTTAGACCTAAGAAAGTGATTAAGAAAATCAAACGTACCCAAAGCGCATCGATACCCAAATAATGTGCAAAGCCTGCACAAACGCCACCCAAAAGTTTACGCTGTGTGTCTCTATAAAGCTTTTTAGCAGTTTCAAATTTTGGATATTCGTATTGTTCAGAAGTCGTATATTTTTGCTCAGATTGTGTTGATTGGGCAGTTTGTTGTGCTTTTTCTTCTGTCACTAAATCTTCTTCTTCTTGAATTGCTTCAAAATCAGATACTGTTCCCATTGAAGCAATAAGAGAATCCACATCTTCTAAAGTGATTGCTTGTTTGGCATCACGTTTTTGTTTATCCCAAAATTTTTCTGCTATACGAGATTCAATGTCTTCGGTAATTTCTTTTGAACCTTCATAAGAAGCAAAGTGCGATTGGATAGCCTTGAGATAAAGCCCCAATTTTTCGTATCCATCTTCCTCTATATGGAAAATAATACCTGCTATATTGATAGAAATGGTCTTTTTCATCGCAAAATTCAATTTATGCTCACGCTGTGTGAATATTGGTTTAAGGTTAAATTAGGCTTGTTCTTCCGTTTCGGTGTTGCTTGCCTCTTGCTTTTTGTGGTAGCTGTCTAGAATAATTTGAGCAACTGATTCTTGTAATTCTTTCCACGTAGTTTCGAGTTGTTCAAGAAAAGTTTTACCATTGTCTGTCAAAACATAATACTTACGTGGAGGTCCTGACGACGATTCTACCCATTTGTAATCTAACAAGCCAGAGTTTTTAAGGCGAGTCAACAAAGGATAAAGCGTTCCTTCTACGACCATAATCTTGGCAGAGGTTAGTTCTTCGAGCATATCCGAGGCATATACTTCGCCTCTCGATATGATTTGCAGAATGCAGAATTCCAAAATTCCCTTCCGCATCTGCACTTTGGCATTTTCCAAATCCATAGTTTCTAAATATTTTTTAGCCTAGACTGTTAGCAAAAAGCAGTAAAATACAGATTTCTTGCTCTGTCAGTCTACTGCGGTGATTAGTCGATTTATTTGGATAATACCCACTACTGGGTAATCCTTAGTTCAAAGATATAAAAAGGTACTATGCAATGCAAAGTACTATAGAGATTTTTTTTGTCCAAGCTGGATAAATGGTTAGAAAAACGGTTGAATGGTAAAATTTTGACTTGTTGAAAAATAAGAAGTAAGGCCTTAGCAAAACGATTTTGTAAAAAGATACAAAATCGCGAAGGGACAAAGTGAAAAGGTCTAGGTTTTACAAGAAAATAGTTAAAGAAGCTGTTTAAACGGCTTCAAAATCAACGATCTAATAGCTCAAACTTTCCAGTTGGTTTGGTGGTAGTGAAGGCACCAAGATTTCTTTTGAATCGAAATAAACTTTCATTCAAAATACCATTGACTGATGAAATACCTAAGTCTAAGATTTGAAAATGATTTGTTTGAGCATACTCATATAAGTGTTTTATCAGTAAAATACTTGGACTGAAAGTATTATAAGCGATATCACTCGCAGGAAGAAAGTAGTATAAGATTTGTTGAGGAACAACCACTACAGCCGTACAAGTTGTAATAATTTGATGCTTATGGTATAGGGTAAAAGGGATGAAGCTTTCAGGAAATGTCTCAAAAAGAGACAAAAACCTTATTTGGGAAATGGTCAATGGAATTCCTTTAGCGAATCGTGCTTTTTTAATAAAATCATATTGCTCATGAAGTTTTTGCAAATTAATGTCCAGCGTAAAGTCTTCTTTTTCACACTTAGCCAAACGTCGTTTAGCCGTAGGGTTTATGATTTTCGAAAAAGGTATATCCGAAACAATCAAATGTTGGTTGGTTTCGGAAATGATATTTGTAGAAAAGAAAGCTAATACTTTTTGTAGTCTTGGATAATGGACTTGGTAGCAAACAGGAGCTTGAATGATTTGAACAGTATGAATTTGTTGCGTTTTTAACCAGTAAAATACCGCTTCAACGAAGGCAAAAAGCTGTTTGTCTGAAAGTTCATTATCAAAATCAAAACCTCCGAAACTAGCTGCGAATGGACTCTTTGCCTGTTGATTTTCAAGCCAGAAATAGGCTAAAGCCTGCCATTTAGCATTGTCATTACTTTGCCACGCAAACCCTACAGCTTGCCTAGTAGACTGCCAACGTAAATGTTCTGGTTGAAAAAATAAAGATAGTGTAAACGAACACTCTTCCTGAGTGGCGTAGTGATTTAATAAGTGTAGCATGGGAAAGTTTTGAGTGATGAGTTATGAGTGATGAGCTATAAGGTTAAGTCGTTGGTAATTAATAGTTTATGTTTTATTCAAAACTCACAACTCAAAACTCATCACTCAAAAGGCTTACATGATAGCAAACTTACTCAGAACACTTTTGAGTTGCACTGGCGTAAATGGTTTGCTGAGATAATCGGACATACCACATTCCAAAGCCTTGTCTTTTTGGGTGACTAAGGCGCTAGCAGTAAGTGCTACGATTGGCGTATTTTTATTAGGGTTTTCGGTATTGGTAATCTTGATTGTAGCTTCGTAGCCATCCATAATTGGCATTTGAATATCCATCAAAATCAAATCATATTTTTTATCGAGGACTTTCTGGCAAGCTTCCGCGCCATCAAACGCCATGTCATATTCTATTTTCCATTTTTTGAGTAAGGTCGTGGCGTATTTACGATTCAGTTCGTTGTCTTCTACCAACAATATTTTGAAGCCTTCAAGCACTGAGCTCGGTTCAGAGGCTTTTTTGGTTTCGGTCAAAGCCAAAGGTTCTTCTAGCGCTAGTCCGTTAGCCGAAACAGCTTTTGGTAGACGAAGTGTAAAGAAAAACTTAGTACCTTTTCCTTCAACGCTTTCTACCCAAATTGTACCACCTAAATATTCAATGATTTGTTTGCAAATAGATAGCCCTAAACCTGTACCAGGCGTTTTGATTTTATTTTTATCATGAATTTGGGTAAACTTATTAAAAATCAAATCAATCTTATCAGCAGGAATACCCATACCTGTGTCAAATACTTGGAACTCAAAAAGGGTATCCTCTTCGCTTCTTTCTACGATTTTTACTTTTAGTCCAATTTTACCTTTTTCAGTAAACTTATCGGCATTACCTAGCAAATTGAAAAGTACTTGGTAGATAAGCGTTTCATCGCCATGATAAAATTGGTCCATACGCATATCTGCCATAAAGTCTACATCCAATCCTTTTGGTGTAACCTTCATTTGGAAGGTTTGCTGAATGGTTTTGAGCAGCCCTTTTAAGTCAAAGTCTTTTGGATGTGCTGTGATTTTTCCAGCATCCATTTTCGCAAAATCCAATAAATCGGTAATCAAGTTGAGCAAAAACTGCGATGAGTTTTTCAAGATGTCAAAATACTCAACTTGCTGAGGATTAGGATGCGTATCGTACAACAAGTGCGTGATTCCAATGATAGCATTCAAAGGCGTACGAATCTCATGACTCATGGTCGACAAGAATTGTTTTTCGGCATTGCGTGCTTCTTCAAGTGCTTGTTCTGCTAGTCGACGATGAGTAATATCTCGAATAATATCTCTCGAACCCTTAAACTCTCCATTTTCGATAATCGCAGTCGAGTTTACTTCCAAGTAACGAATTTCTCCATCACCTCGAACGACTCTTCCTACATAGTTTTTATAAAACCCTTCAGTCAATAATTTCTTTAAGTAACTATTTGAATGTTCTCGATCGTCGGGATGTACCAGACGTCCCAAATCAAAGGTGGTCATTTCATCTCTATTGATGCCTAAAATTTGCAAAAAGGTATCATTTGCTTCTTTTACAACACCTTTTTCTGACAAAATAGCAACACCATCATTCATATTCATAAAGAGGTCTTGATAGCGCTCTTTTGATTCAAGAATTTGTTGTTTGTATTCTGCAAAGCGTAATAACAATGCTTTAGTTTGATAGCCCAAAGCGTCGGTATTGTCAAAGTCGAGTGCGTCGGTACTCACGCCCATTTCTTTACAAAGTACCTCCAAAATATCTTTTTGATTACGAATGGCTCGTTTCAACTGCACATTTTGCTCTTTGGTTTGATTCAATAAGAGTCTATTTTGAGCAAACTTTTCTAATTGTAATTTATAAATAATATCGCCAGCAAAGTATAGAGTAACACTCAGTCCAACCGCCACCAACATGGTGTCCAAAAGGATATGTTCTTTAGGGAAAATCGTAAGATAGCCCAAGAAGAAAAATGCCAAACAGATAATATTGTAATAGAGCCTTTCTTTGGCATTGAGCATAAAAGAAAGGTTGAAATATGAAATCGCTAAGGCTATCATCGACAATTCTGCTCCATAATATTTTGCCATAAAGGCAGTAACATATTGCATTATGGTCAAAGTGAGAACAGCCAAGGTAATCCACGCCTTTAGGCTACTAATTTTTTGTGGCTGTGGAATTAGCTTTCCAATTTGAGCATGAGCAAGAATAAAAAGTAGTTCAATAGATGAGAGTCCAGCCAAATAGCCCGTCCAACCATTAGGCGTAAGAATATCTTTAAGTGCGATAATATCACTGATAGTCAATAATGGCATCATAATAATGCCAATCTTCAAAGCAAAAACAATTGCTCGCGTTTGAAAAGACAAACGGTCTGCTTCAAACTCTTCTAAATCGGAAGGGTTTAAGGTATTAAATTGCCAGTGGGTATATTTTTTTAAAAACACTTTAGTTTAAAGTTTTAAATAATCGAATTTATCGGCAAAGATAATGAGTTACAAATGATTCGAAATTGTAATCAAAGAATCATTTCTGCATTTATAAACTTAAAATAACTGTGATACAAAATCAAGTAGAGTGTATAGGAAGCTTAATAATTTTTAGGTAAAGCTTGTGATTTTTTTCGCTTTCTTGAGAACTTTTAAGTTTTTTTGTAAATTTCCATTCAAATAATTCTATACTAAATTCTAGTTTACGCCTACGTTTATGAAAAAAGTCATTTTTCTTAGTTTGCTTTTTATGAGCAAGGTACTGGGCTGTTTTGCTCAAGTAACTACTTATTATCCAGCGCTCAACGCTCCTGTTACTCAAAATGCGGTGTGTCAAATCAGATACGAAACGCTTCAGAATTTTTGGCCATACCTTATCGAGCACCAATATATCCATCTCTATCGGCAAGGACAAGAAGTTGCGCTAGAAATTCACAGCAAAAATGATTCCTATTTCGCATCAGGAGACTATCTATTGTTTTGGGGAAAACCCAATGATGGGACTACCGACTCTTCTTTATATGAATCTTCACAAGCTCAAGCCAATCCTTCCTACAATCTTTTTTCTGATACTGCTACTTATGTGTTGACATACGAGCCTTCACAAAAATCGGTATTTAGAATACGAACTGAAAGGCAAAACTTGCTTGAAAATTATCCTTTGAGTTTGAGAACACAGAAAAATCAAGTTCAGGTATTTTCTAATAATTATTTTGCAGGCTTGGTTTTAACACCTTTTGATAATGAACAAATTTGGGACTCCAATTATCAACAAGCAGAAGGCTGGATGAGCAAGAGTTTTACAGAAAACGCTCCCGCACGATTCCTCTTCGACTCTCCTGAACTGATAGGAGATACACTCAATTTTAAAGTAAGACTCATAAGTCAAAAGCGCACAAAGCAGATGCTGCAAATAACTCAAGATTCACAAGTGATTTCAACGGTCGAACTACAACCTGCTGAATGTAAGGATATAAGCGGTGTGCTGTTGCTCAGTAAAGGAAATGTTTTGGAGATAAAAGGTGCAGAGGCATTATTTGCCATAGCAAGTTTCAACTATGATTATGCTTATCCTTTTGCTCAGAAAGAAGGACAATATTTTTGGAAATCGGCTTTTCTCAAAAAAATCCCGATGAGCTCCCAAACGCTCAACGTATGGAATATTTCTCAGGATATTTTTCCCGAAAATATACCTCAAATAAGAGATACACTTTTTACGAAAGCTACTCAAATAGTTTTGTGGGAAAAGCCTGTAGAGGTAACAAAACTATCTCCAATTCGTAATTGGCAACCTGATACTACGGCTAACTTTTTGATTGTCACTCACGAAAATTTATGGAAAAGTGCCCAAAATTATGCTAGTTACCGAAGCTCCCAAGCTGGCGGAGCCTATCGTTGTGAAGTGGTAACTAGCCGTATGTTATATGACTATTTTAACCATGGAGACAAATCAACGCTAGCATTTTATCGATATTTTTCTCTTTTTCAAAGCCACGCCAAGCCTGTAACGATCTTGCTACTTGGTACTGCCGCCTATCCCCAAATGGCACGGAAGATCTCATCAGCTTATGCTAGAGATTGGGTTCCAACCAATGGCTATCCTTGTTCGGATACGCCTTTTGTTATAGGGACGAATAAGTCGATTGGTCGAATACCTGCCGAGACGAATACCGAAGTGGAGGCTTATCTAAACAAAGTAATTACTTTTGAAAAGGAGGAAAATACCTATTTGGGACGCAAACAACTTTTGCATTTGAGTGGTGGTAGATATGGAATAGAGCAAACTTTATTTCGAAATTATTTGGATTCCTTGGCAGGTATCGCCCAAAAACAAGATTTGGTAGTTCATACGATTGGCAAACAAACCGATGCTTATGTGGAAGTGCGCAACGTGTCTGAAGAAGTGAATCAAGGCATTGGAATGATTACACTGTTTGGACATTCGGCAATTGGTCAACTCGACCTTGATATTGGCTATGCGAGCAATCCCGATTTGGGGTATCAAAACCAAGGGAAATACCCGTTTGTGTTAGTAAATGGTTGTGATGCAGGCGATTTTTTTACAGAAAAAAAGGCATTGAGTACCGATTGGTTATTGTCTCCCGATCGTGGTGCTATTGCGTTTATGGCTCATACCCATTTGGCATATCCAAATTCCTTGTATTCTTTTTCAAAGACCCTTTATCAGCAATTATTTCAAAGGGATTTATCTCAAACTTTAGGGGAAGTTCATGCACAGCTACTTCAAAATCAACCTATTGATCCTTATCTCAAAACTACCTTACAACAATTTACATTACAAGGTGACCCTGCCATTCGGCTATTCAAAGCGATAGCGTTG
Organism: Cellulophaga sp. BC115SP; assembly: GCF_009905545.1. Classification (GTDB taxonomy): domain Bacteria; phylum Bacteroidota; class Bacteroidia; order Cytophagales; family Spirosomataceae; genus Flectobacillus; species Flectobacillus rivi. Next base: position 138,962 of record NZ_JAAALB010000007.1, read on the forward strand.
CCAGATGTGGCTTTTGTGAAAAATAGTCTGAGTGTAGACGTCCAGCAGGATTCATTAAAAGTAACTTTTTCGATGATAAACTATGGTAAGGCTACCCAACTTCCATTTTCGATTCATCTATATGTAAACCAACAAGATGTTTTTCAAAAAATGTATGAAAAATCCTTGACCAATACTGATGCTATCATTTTGAAAATTCCATTAAATCCTATCTGGCAAAATGATACAATCAATCTTCGATTATTGCTTGACGAAGAGGGCGTTTTGAAAGAAGTGAATACGAAAAACAATGCTATTGAACTCAAAGATATTCATCTGAAAAAAGCCTTAGAACTGTTTTATCCAAGCAATTGGGCGATTGTGTCAAAGCCAGAAATTTGGTTAGAAGGCACCAAGAATATAGCGGGTTTGTTGAAATTGCAGGTTGCTGATCAGTCAAATTTCAAGTCTATTCTTTTGCAAAAAACGATTACCAACCAAGGTATTTTTCGCCATTTATTCAAAAGTATTGCCAAGGATACAATGACTTATTATTGGCGGATGATTGTTGAGGATAGTGTCTTGCAACATGGAGCGTTTACCTATATACCCAATAGTTCTTTGGGTTGGATTCAGCGAACATCTGAGCATTTTCAAACCATAAAAACTTCAGGAATTACATGGGATAAAAGTAAGTGGAAATTACAACCTGATACGCTTAAAATAGCTTTGTACGTACCTGGCGCAGATATTCCTCAAAGTAATTATTTGGGTTGGGCTAAAGTCAATGATCAACAATGGATGGGTAACGGCTTGTGCTATCCTTGGAGTAGCCTCAACGCCATTACGCTCGACACACAATTAAAACCCTATCTTATTTTGCCCCAATTGAGCTGTGGAAATTCGCCTTATTGGATTCAAAATTTGAATGATAATCTATTGTTGGGCGAAAATACCTTGTTGACTTATCTACAAAAACTCAAAACTGGAGATTGGATTATTCTATGGTCGCATGGGCGTGTAGATATGCAAAAGTGGTCCGCAGATATTTGGACTTCTTTGCAAAATTTAGGCTTTTCAATTCCCAAACTCAAAGCTTTGCCCTTGGGTGCTCCGTTTTTGTTAGCAGTACAAAAAGGTAAGAAAACCGTCATTGAAAAATTTGGTACTAGTGCTATCTCTGCCATTGGTGATACGTTATATCTTTTGCCCGAAAGTCAAAATTGGGAAATGATTCCTCCACAAGTGGGGACATTGGAAGATGTAGAACGAGCTTTTACAGATTTTCAATCTTTGGAAAAAGCTAAAAACTATGAGCTAAATATTAATAACAAAAGCTATTTACTCCAAGAAAATCTATCTTTTCAAACCTTATCGTCCCAAATATTTGCGAGTCCTATTCAAGTAAAATTTAGTGCAAAACAAGTTCAGCAGGCTAGTCAACTCCGTCGTTGGGGAGTGTTGGGTAAACCGTATGCAGATTTAGCCATAGAGGCATCGACAGATACCCACGAAGTAGAGATTGAACAAACGTTAAATATCAGGCGGTACATTTATAATCTCTCCGATTCACCTTTGAGCGATACTACTAGTTTGCATTGGCAAATTGTAAGAAATGGCGAAATTTTAGAGGAGCAAAAGGAGACACTCCCGTCTTTGATGGCACATGATTCTTTGGCACTTACTACATTATCAAAGGCATTTGAGCAGGTTGGTGACTATGTTTTACGTTTTGTGGTAAATCCTTCTCGTAAACATGAAGCTAATTTTAGTAATAATTCTGCTCAAATTTTGGTGAAAGTCAAGCAAGACAATATTGCCCCAACAATGCTTGTACAGGTGAATGAGAGAATTCCCCAAAACTATGAGCATTTTCCCCCTAACCCTCCATTGAAAATAGAATTATGGGATAATAATCGGTTTGTTTTTTTGAAAAAAGAAAATGTAGAAGTATCCATAAAACAGTGTCAGACTTGTGATTGGGTTTCTGGCAGTCACTTAAGCATGACGTTTTTATCAGAAGAAAAAGGACAGCTAAAACTAATATATCAAGCCAAAGACTGGCTTAAAGATACCGTTTGGGTAGCTATTAATGCTAGCGATGGAGTGGGAGGGAAGGTTGCGTCCAAAGCGTATCAAATTCAGATTGTGATTGATGAAAAAATGACTCCTATCCAATTAAAAGTCTTTCCAAATCCATTACATACTTGGACGAGATGGAGATTTGAAAATTTGTCTGAAAGGGAATATTGGGCAAATTGTCAAATTTTTGATGTGTCTGGAAAAAAGCTTTACGAAGTCCAACAAACCGTAAATGCGACCGAAAAAGAAATATTTTGGGATGGAAGAAATCAAGAAGGTAATTTTTTGCCTAATGCGCAGTATTTTTACAAACTAACATTACAAAATAAAGAATCAAAGGATTCGTTGTCGATAGCAGATACCTTTACTGGCAAAATCGTATTGGAAAGAAAGTAAAAAATGACCTTTTATTCTTGTTCAAATACTTTTTGTCAAAGTCACTAAATTACCCATTCGCTAATTCGCTCAATAACTATTCTATGTTAACAGTCGATATTTATAGTAAAAATACTTGGTGGAAAATCGCCTTTCTATTCGTTTGCGTTATTATTGGGGCATTTTCCTTGTACTTCACTGACCGTATTGTTTCGAAATTAGAAGAACGAGAAAAGGAACAAATTCAGATTTATGCTGAGTCGTTTAAATTTATGATGACGAATGATTTGGACAAAGATGTAAATTTCTTTTTCGAGAAAATCAAAAAAGCTAACGAGAATATCACGATTCCTGTCATTTTGAAGGACGGCTCTGGGTATTTGACAGCCTCAGAAAGTATCCAAATTCCGCCAGGACTAAATTCGAAAGAGCAACAAGCTTTTTTAAGGGATAAATTGAATGAAATCATGCGAGATGATAATCCCCCTATTGAGCTAGACATGGATTTTCATAAAGAATATGTCTATTATGGAAATTCCCATTTGTTGAATATGCTTAGGTACTACCCTGTATTTCAGCTGATTGTGGTTTTGATTTTTGGTTTGGCAGCCTATTTGTTTTTTGATGCATCGCGCCGTTCTGAGCAAAATAGAGTATGGGTAGGTTTGGCCAAAGAAACCGCACATCAGTTAGGAACACCTCTATCCTCATTAACAGCGTGGGTAGAATTTTTTAAATCAGATCCAGCTTTTGATCCAGAAATCGTAAAGGAATTAGAAAAGGATGTCCAGCGACTCGATGTAATTACGACACGTTTTTCTAACATAGGTTCGATACCTGTACTCAAAGAAGAAAATGTAGCAGAGACCGTTGAGGTATTTTTGAGCTATCTCAAACGAAGAATCTCTTCGAAAGTATCGCTTACCATTGAAAATCATCTAACGCATCCAACCGTTAAGATTAATAAGTATTTGTTTGAATGGGTTATTGAAAATATCTGTAAAAATGCGGTAGATGCTATGACAGGTGTTGGGGCATTGAAAGTAACCATGGAAAATGGGAAACATAATCAGATTATTATTGATATTTCGGACACAGGAAAAGGTATTAGTAAACAAAATCTGAGTAAAGTGTTTAATGCAGGTTTTAGTACCAAAAAGCGAGGTTGGGGTTTGGGATTAACCTTAGCTAAACGTATTATCGAAAATTATCACAATGGAAAGCTATTTGTCAAGTATTCGGAGGTAGGGAAAGGTACTACATTCAGAATAATTATCGCAGGAATGACTGATGAAGTAGTTTAAATCGAAGGGCTTGAGATATATCTCAAGCCCTTCGATTTTTTCAAACAAAATTAGATAAGTGTTGTTACTAAAGAGTAGTATTAGCAAAGCTATTACTACTCTTTTATATTTGTAGTAAAGATGGAAAAAGATACTCCTTAAATTATAGATAGTTAGTAATAGCGTTGATGAATATATGAAAAAAGCAATTAATCCAGTAGTTGAATTAGTGAAGGCTTGGGAAGTGTTTGAGAATGAGAATCCAACAGGAAACTTAGAAGCGTTTTGTCAGGATTATTTGCGAAAACAACAGTTAGCAAAGTTTAAGAGTGTTGATGAAGGGTATATACATCACACAGGAGGAAGGGCAGCCAAACCGTCGAATGGATTAGGAAAAGCATTGGTGCGTGTACAAAAGTATCTTCATTTTTACATTAAAAAAACCATGCAAAATCTACCAATAGATAACATTGAGGATTTTGCCTATTTGTCGGATTTACATTTTATGGGGGCAATGCGTAAAAGTGAATTGATACACCGTAATATTTCTGAATTTACTTCGGGAACTAATGTTATCAATCGATTGATAAAAAATGGTTTTGTAGAAGAGTTTAACGACCCTGACGATGCTCGTTCCAAACAAGTAAAAATTACCCAGTCAGGCGTAAACTGGATTATGAGTTGTTTGCCAGATATGATAAAGGTAGATTCGGTATTATTTCAAGTTTTACAATCCGACGAACGCGAAGTATTGTTTCATATTTTAGCAAAACTTGATCGTTTTCATACGAGTGTTTATTCCGAAATGCGAGCATTAGAAATTGAAGATATTTTGAAAAAGGTAATCTAGTAAATAAGAAAGGGTCTATTTCCATCAGAAATAGACCCTTTCTTATTTGTCATGTGCTTATTAATGACTATTTACACAAAACATCTGGCATTGAGCTGTTGATAGAATGAACACTGCCTGTAGTTACTGTTTGATTATCGTAGTAAAACAAAATACCACCCACATCGAACATGAAATCATAAACACCACCTCTTTTCAAAATAGTAGAAGTAGCAGTGATGATATTTGAGGCATTTCTAGTTGCTTTACCGATGTAGAAATATCCACCACCAGCTTTTTTTGCATACATGTGAATATTGTCTGCATTAGACGTTTTATTGGCATCCTTACACTTTAGATTTGCTTGAAGTTCTATGAAATTAGCAGGAGCTGGCATATTGATGGTTGCCGACGAACCACTTGGATATGGGTTATTGACTGTTGTTATTACTTCTCCTAATGAGTTTTTGACTACAATTTTAGTAATATCATTTGGCGTAATAATAGAGTTGTTTAATCTATCAGTCGTTTCAAATACAACAGCGCCGTCGTTTACGTCTACAATAAATGTTTCGCTAGCATACTGTCCAACTGACCCTCCAAATGCTAAGGAATAAGATTTGATAGCCATAATCATAGCAGGTGTAACATTATCACCAAAGGCTGCTTTTGCGGCTGCAACATCTGAAGGGTTATTTGAGTTACCAGAAACACTGATACCATTAAATGAAGCAAAAAATACAGAAGTTAAGTGATTGATGGTTCCTTTAGCTTCTAATTTACCATTGGCATTGGTCGTTAACTTTACACTTCCTTCATATTTAAATACTTTAGTATCTTCATCATAAGAAGCAATGGCAATCAAGTCTCCTGCTGCTAAAGGTTTGCCTGTAGTTGGGTCTGTAGCTCCAGTCGGAAACTCCGTTTGAACATCAATTTGTCCTGAGAATGATTTTACTTTTTGGTTTTTATCATTCGAAATCTCAATGTCCATGCCTACCACTGGCTTAAAAGTAAACGAAGGAATAGGCTGGTTATTTTTATCCAAAACTTTACTCACATCACTCAAGTCAATATTGACAGGTGTCTTAGTAGCATCAGTTTTAGTCACTACTACGTTTACACTACCGCCAACGGTTTGTCCGTCACCATCTTTCATCGTAACACCCGATGGAATATTTACTGTTGCTTTTTCTTGTACAGTTGATGTAGTCGAAGTAGCTGCGGTAATAGGTGCTGAAGTTGTACCTGATGCTGGAACAGTAGCAGGTTGTTGAACAACAGATACCCCTGTTGGTGGCGCTGCAATTTTGGTCAACTTAACAACTAAGTTCTGATCTTTTGTACTTGTGATTTCTACTGGAGTAATGCTACGCAAGTATCCGTCAGCTTCTGCTATGATAAAAAACTTGATTGGAGCATTTGCACTAGGAACACTATTTGATTTGGCAGCTAGGGTCAAAACGTTTTGCTTTACCGCTAATGTTTTTCCTCCAACACTATTTACAACTTTGGCTGTATCTGCACCACCAAGTGTGATTTTGATATTACTAGGTAAGTCGCCTGCGCTAACATTGCTAGGTTGGAACTGAACTACCACATTTGAGTTGGCTAAGGCAACAGGAAGTTTAAGTGTTACCCCTTCTAGTGGAGGAGTACATGCGTACCACGCACCTGCTAGCATAAAAGCACCTAAAATATATATAAGCTTTTTCATAAGTATTCGTTTTTAATTAATTTTTACCTTGAATTTTCATTATTTACTCAGCTTGTAGGTAATGCTGAAAGTGATGTTTGGTACAAATGAGTAGTTTTTGATGTTTTTCTCAATATCTGCGATATTTTGGTCCGTCAAAATCGACTCAATCATACCAGTACGAGGTACTGCCAATTTTGGAGAGCCTGTGTAATACGTGCCCAAATCAACCGAAAAACCTAATTTGTGCTTAGGGATAGCTCTACCAAAACCAAGTCCTAGGTAAGGACGTACTTTGTTACCCGAAACAATCAAACGAGCCGTTCCAAATTCTTCTGCATCCAATTCTACATCTTTCGCCAATTTAAAGCGTCCAGTTTTTTGAGCAGGCTCTACATCTACGTAAAAGTCTCCACTACCATAGGATACACCACCTACTAATTTGAAAGAACTTTTCTTAAAAGGATGCCAATCTACCTTTGCTCCCAAAAGCATAGAAGTAACTGTTGGATTAATCAAAACATCTGACGCTCCGTCTCCTAGGTTTACTTTAATGGGATTTTTTACGAAATTTTTACTGTCTAAAAATTCAGCTGAGATACGTAAATTAAACTTGCCAGGTTTTAGTTGTCTTGCTAAACCTGCACCAAAGCCAAAGCTGCCAAATTGGAGATTAATAGAATTTCCCAGAGCAGGTTTGCCACTCTGTGCTGTCGCAGCATTGCCCACCAAAAGAGCGGAGAGGATTAAAAGGTAAAACTTTTTCATACATGAGATTTTTAAAATGAGACTTAATAAAGCACGCTCAAATATCATTCTAAAAATTCTAAGGATGGTACTTAAAGGACACAAAACTGAATGGAAATTTATTTTTCGGAGGATAAAAACCAAATAGGTCAAAAAAATATCTTTTTAGTTATATTTTTTTGAAAATAAAATTGTTTAGAAAAAGAGGTGTTTGTATTGTATTGATAATGAGGGTGTTATGATTTAGAGGAGGCTTTTCTACTCAATACTGAGTAGAAGATTACTAAAAAACTACAAAAATAAAAAAGTCCAACCTTTCGACTGGACTTTCCTTTTTATGCTTATTCCCACTCAATTGTTGCTGGTGGTTTTGACGAAATATCATAAACAACACGGTTCACACCTTTTACTTTGTTGATGATGTCGTTAGAGACTTCAGCCAAAAATTCATAAGGTAAATGACACCAGTCGGCAGTCATACCATCTACAGAGGTTACTGCACGAAGCGCTACTACTTTTTCGTATGTACGTTCATCGCCCATTACACCTACCGATTGAATTGGTAGCAAAATTGCACCCGCTTGCCATACTTGGTCGTATAGTCCTTTTTCCTTTAGTTTACCAATGAAAATAGCATCTACGTTTTGAAGAACATCTACTTTTTCTGGTGTAATATCTCCAAGAATACGAATAGCCAAACCTGGACCAGGGAAAGGGTGACGACCCAAAATATTTGGATCAATTCCTAAAGTCTTACCAACCAAACGAACTTCATCTTTGAATAAAGTATTGAGAGGCTCAACAACTTTCAATTTCATGTAGTCAGGTAAACCACCTACATTGTGGTGAGATTTGATGGTAGCAGAAGGACCTTTTACTGAAACAGACTCAATTACGTCTGGATAAATAGTACCTTGCCCTAACCATTTTACATCCTCAATTAAATGAGCTTCTTGGTCAAAAACATCAATAAATGTTTTACCAATGGCTTTTCTTTTTGCTTCAGGATCCGACAAGCCTGCTAATGCTGTATAGAATTGTTCTTTGGCATCAACGCCTTTTACATTCAATCCCAAGTTTTTGTAAGATTCGAGTACCTCTTCAAATTCGTTTTTACGAAGTAAGCCGTTATCTACAAAAATACAATATAAGTTTTTGCCAATAGCTTTGTGAATCAACACAGCTGCAACTGAACTATCAACACCTCCTGAAAGCCCTAATACGACTTTATCATTACCTAATTTTTCTTTCAAATTAGCAACTGTCGAGTCTACAAATGAGTCCGAAGTCCAGTCTTGACTACAACCACAAATGCCAACAACGAAGTTTTTCAACATGTCTTTTCCTTCCAAAGAGTGTGTTACCTCTGGGTGGAACTGAATACCATAGGTTGATTCATCCTTGATTTTGAAAGCAGCTACTTTCACTGAATCCGTAGAACCAATGATTTCGAAGTTTTCAGGAACTGACATGATTGTATCACCATGTGACATCCATACTTGAGAATCTTCCGAAACGCCTTCCCAAAGTTCAGATGATTGAACTTTCGTCATTTTAGCACGACCATACTCACGGTGTCCTGAGTTAAATACTTCACCACCAGCAGTATGTGCCAAAAGTTGTGCTCCATAACAAATACCTAATAAAGGTAACTTTCCTCTGAAAAGAGACATATCCACTCGTGGAGAATCCTCTTCACGTACAGAACAAGGACTACCTGAGAAGATAACTCCTTTTACATCGTCACCAATTTCAGGGATATGATTGAATGGATGAATTTCGCAATAGACGCTTAGCTCGCGCACACGACGTGCAATCAATTGCGTTACTTGAGAACCAAAATCGAGGATTAATATTTTTTCGGTCATGATACTTTGGAATTAGGATATTGATAATTAGGGGTTTAGCCTATCAGCAAGTCCTACGTGTCTAAAAAGAAGGTGCAAATTTCGGAAAAAAATACATAGCTTATTCAAAAATGCTATAAAATATCTTCCTAAAAATGAAGGAATAGTGTCGTATGTCTCTAAAGTATGATGAATTGTACAAGGTTTTTCATTTTTAATATATTTAGTAACAAAAAACGGTATAAAGAATACTTTGTCTTTATGCCATTTTTGTTAAAACTGAAAGTAAATAAATTGTGCTGGCGCCTGATACATACCCATAAACAAGGTAGCAAAGATAATTCCGTAATATAGAAGCCAACGAAACCAGAGTGGTCTTTGGCTAAGTTTTTCTCTAATATGAATACCCCTTTGTGCCCAATGAACGCTTTCCATTATCACAAGTGCCAAGATGACCATGACAAAATTGAGTTCGCCTTTGTTGAGCATCACATTTTTGGCAAAAAACTCACTGTTGCTCAATTGGCTTATCTGTTGTGGTAAATCTGTAAACAAATGACTTACAATGTATGATGCTGTTTGGAAGTCTTTTGCACGGAAAAAAATCCAAGCAAAACTTGTTAGTCCAAAAATAGTGAATACCTGAAGAATATTGTAGAATGTTTGCCATGTTGCTAATCCAAGAGAACGCACAATTTTATTACGAATATCTTTAGTTTGATTAGCAAAAATCAAGTAAAAGCCATGAATAGCACCCCAAATTACAAAGTTCCAACTAGCACCATGCCAGATGCCACTTACTAGAAAAACGATAAATAAATTAAATTCTCGACGCCATTTGGATACCCTATTTCCACCTAAAGAAATATACAAATAGTCTCTAAACCACGTAGATAGAGAGATATGCCAGCGACGCCAAAATTCTGAAATAGTTTTTGAGAAATAAGGACGGTCAAAATTCTTCATTAATTCAAAGCCCATTACCTGTGCTGAGCCTAAAGCAATATCAGAATAACCAGAAAAATCACAGAATATTTGAATTGAGAACAAGCAAGTCGCAATAATTAATGGTAAGCCTGTATATCCTTGAGGTTGGTCATATACTTGTCCTACCATAGCGGCTAATCTATCAGCAATGACTACTTTTTTGAACATTCCCCAGGCCATTAATTTGAGACCATCAGTTACATTTTTATAATCAAAATAATGTTCTTCATGAAATTGATGCAGTACATTTTGTGGGCGTTCGATAGGTCCAGCCACCAGTTGTGGATAGAACATCACGTAGAGTGAGTAAATACCAAAATGCCTCTCAGCTTTCTGATTGCCTCTGTAAACCTCTATGGTATAGCTCATTGCCTGAAAAGTATGAAATGATAAACCAATCGGTAGAAGTATTTCTAAATAAGGAATAGGATTTTGAAGAGCAAAACCTTTGAGTAGCCAAGTGATATTTTCGTTGATAAAATTATAATACTTAAAAACGGCCAAAACACCGATATTGGCAATAAGACTCATGACTAGAAACCACTTTCGTTGATTACCTTCGCTTTGTTCTATAAAGATACCCGCATAATAGTCAACGATAATGGTAAAGCCCAAAATAACCATATAAATGGGTACAAATGCCATGTAGAAATAACATGATGCGATCAGTAGCCAAAGCCATCTGAATTTGTGAGGTAACAAGAAATAGCCAATCGTCACGATTGGAAAAAACACTAAAAATTCAATTGAGTTAAAAAGCATAATGTAAAAAATACCTGTAGGGGAGCCCCCTACAGGTTGTTGATTTCTTCTTCTGAGAGTCCAGTGAGTATTTTAATATTTTCAATACCGAGACCCATAACCTTTGCTTGACGAGCAATATGTCGTTGTTCTTCTTTTTTTCCTTCTAAAATACCTTCTTGAATTCCTTTTTCTAGTCCTTCTTGGATACCTTTTTCTAATCCTTTTTCAAGCCCCTCTTGAATTCCTTTTTGAATTCCTTTCTCCATACCCTCTTTCAAACCCTCTTGCATACCTTTAAGGAGTCCTTCTTCATGGGCAGTTTCCACGGCATAGTCGTATGTGGCTTTGTTATCCCTAAATACTTTGAGACTGTATTCGTACCTTTCCCAATCTTCTCTATCCATTTTGGCTAGTTCGGCTACTTCAAAGGCATGGGTAAATACTTCATCTTTAAATAACTCTGGTATGTTCTGAAAGTCTTCGAGATTTTTGATGAAATATAGCCACTTATCTAATCGCGTGTGCAATTGAGTTTCCTCTTTTTTGAAATTGGGCATTTCAAGATAGATGTAGGTCAACTTATCATAAAATACCTTTCCATGCTGATTTTTGAGATTGATGGTATGAACGACTTCTGACTTTTCAGGTTCAGATTCGTAATCATCGAAGGTGAAATCCAGCACGCCAATACAGTACACCGCTTTGAGATTGTAATTCCAGATACCTTTTTCGGCTTGCTCCCGAATCGGAAAAGTCGAGTAATAAATAGTCCTTTCTCTGAAATAATTCTGTTTGGCTTTTTGTAATTCTACAATAAACTTTTCACCATTTTGATTTTCACAATAAATATCATAAATGGCTTTTCGGTCATAAGGCGTAAAGCCTAATTGTTCATTGTTTTTGAAGGTGAGTTCTACGATTTGGTCTCTTTCGGGCAAAAGGGAGTTTAGGAAGTCAATAAGTTGTGGCTTACTGGCTTCTTCACCAAAGATTTTCTTGAACCCGAAGTCCGTAAATGGATTAAGATATTTTGCTTTCATGTTTATAAAGGAGTAGTTCTAAAATCCAAAGTTAGATAATTTTTATGACTTACTCTTTATAATCATAGAAGCTTGATTTCCATCTGTTTGAGCTAGAAGTCAAAACTATCCAATAATTCTACAATCCGATAGGTCCAAATCTTGCGTCCTTCAGCATTAGGGTGATTTTGAGAATCAAAATATAAAGCATCGTCCATGACACCAGTTAGGCTATTCCCAATAATTGGGCAAAATAATGTATTATTCAACACCGTTTCATACTGCTGAATAGCCTTTTGATTTTGTTCGAAATACCCCTCAGAACAACTGCCTATTACCCAAAACAGTTTTGCTTGTTTTTGGGTAGCGTATCTGTTAAAGCTATTTACTTCTTCGATTTGTTGATTCAGCGTGCTATCTACTACCAATGCGGGTAAAGAATTCTTGATATAAGGGGGCTGTCCCAAATGCGAAACTAAATCACCTTTTGTATCAAAACCCTGACTGGTATAAATATTACTAAAAGAGGATTCTTTAGAAATGTGAGCCATATCCCATAAGCTTAAAAAAAAAGACTTTGAGATATACCAATAATAGGCTAAACGCCCATTCAAACGTTCTGAAAATGTAAATGAAGAACGCCAATCACGAGCCTCAGAGAGATAGTCGCCCGTAATTAATTGAGGAAAAAGATTCCCTTTTTGAGAAGTCTGGTAATCGACCACCAATAACACAATATCGTTTGGCTGAAGATGACCTTCGAGTTGTTTTAACATAAAACTACTTCCCAAATCAGAGTCAAGTGCCATGTTTACAACAGGCAAATTAAAATCATTATGTAAAATAGTGCTATTGATGCCAAAAGCAGCCGACGAGCTTCCCGTAATGATGATGCGAGGAGACGGTGTTTCTTCCAAAAGCTTTTGCTTTTGTAGAATGGCAGCATGATAACAGTTTTTTGAAGAAGGTATAAAATTGAGATAAGTAAACACAATTAACCATAGAAATACCAAAGCACCTACTAGGTACTTTATGATTTTGAGGATGCTTGGGTACAGGTTATATGCGTACTCTAAATACTTCACAGAGTCGATGTGTCAGAAAATATAATGTATTGATTTGACAAAAATAGCATAATATAACAGATGCCAACCTATTTCTTTTTAAAATAAAACCGAATGCCATGATATGCTTAATTTATATTAAATGAGTTGATGTTTGAGGATACGAAACATTTGTTTTTTATTTGTAGATTGAAAAGAAAACGTAATAAGTTTTAACCTTCATTATGATTTAGTAATCTGCTCATAAACTTTGTTTGTAGATTCAAATAAATTTGGGTGTTTTAGAAAATCTCAAAAAATACCCCTACGATATCAGCTTTCATGCTTGAAACACTTGAATTATGACTAATTTCCCTAGATATATCTCCAATCGTATTCAAAATACAGCATCTCAATCATTTTCGACTACAGTTACCAAAATCGGCATAGGCAGCATTGCTTTGGGATTGATGGTTATGATTATTGCCTTTGGTATATTGTTTGGTTTTAAGGATGCAATTCGACAAAAACTCTTTAGTATTACACCCCACATTCGCGTAGCCAAATTTTCGGCTAATGAATCTTATGAGGAATATCCTATTACGAAACAAACTGATTTGTATCGTCATTATAAAAATATTCCCGACATAAAGCATTTACAGGTATCAGCTCAGAAAGCAGGTATTTTAAAAACACCTGAGGAAATGTTAGGCGTGGTGATGAAAGGCATTAGCAGAGATTTTGATACAACCAATTTTCATTCTGTCATGATTGCGGGAAAGCCTATTCAATTTAACGATACCACTTATTCAAAAGATATTTTGATTAGTAAAATCATTGCAGATAAGCTAAAATTGGATGTTGGTGATAACGCAATTATTTACTTTTTGAACGCTCCAGATCGCCCTCGAAAATTGAATGTTTCTGGAATCTATGAAACAGGTTTGGAGGAATTTGATAAAACTTTGATTATTGGTGATTTAGGGTTGATTCAAAAAATAAATGGTTGGGGCGCTGATTCCGTTGGGTCTTATGAGATATACTTGAAAGATTTCGACTCCATACAAGCTTCGTCGAAAGTAGTTCAGGATAAAATGCAACCTGATATGAAGCTCGAAAAGGTGACGGATAAATTTATGGGTTTGTTTGACTGGCTTGGAATGTTGGATCGAAATATGGTGATTTTTCTTACCCTAATCTTGTTTGTGGCTTGCTTCAACATGATTTCGATATTACTCGTGCTCATGATGGAACGTACTCCTATGATTGGACTTTTTAAAGCACTTGGTAGTTCCAACTGGCAAATTCGTAAGATATTCCTATGGAGTGGCTTTTTGATGATTTTTAAAGGTATGGTTTACGGTAATATTATTGGTATTGGCTTTTGCCTTCTTCAACAATATTTTAAACTAATTCCGCTTGATCCTGCCAACTACTACATGAACACTGTCCCAATAACCATGAATTGGGGTGTCATTTTGCTTCTTAATCTCGCAACAGTGTCATTAGTGTTGTTTGTTTTATTAATTCCGACCTTCGTTATTACAAGAATTCAACCTATTAAAGCCATTATTTTTAAGAAGTAAAAAAGATTGATTGTGACTTTTTCATGAATAGTCGTCTGATAAAGTAGAAGGTACATATTCCTTCCTGCTATTATTGATCACTTAAACAGTATCCTCATGAAAAAGTTCTCTTTGGCTGTATTGGCTATTTTTATAGCCAACTGTTTTCCTATTGCCTCTATTTCACAAGCACAAACTTCACCTTGGAGTATTGGTGTAAAAACTGGCTTTGGCTCTATTATCGGCGATGGACAGGCATTCACAGGTAGTTTGACCTATGGGATGTTTATCGAAAAAAGAATGACTGAAAAGTTTTCGTTAAATGCTAGTTTTGATTTCGGTTCTATAGCAACCAATGCTTATTCTGGATATACTTATACAGGAAAAACAAGCTTCTTCCAGACGGCGGTCTTAGCGAAATATCAACTTGGGAAAGGAGAGGGAAAAAAGCCTACATTCTCGCCATTTGTTGGTTTGGGCGTGATTGCATATAACCCGCAGGTTAGTCAAAATGGCGCAGTCATTCGTTATGCGGATGGTACTGCAAGTAGCCCTGAAGGTGTAAATGACTTGATTATTCCATTTGGATTTGAGGTAGGGTTTAAACTTTCAGAAAAAGCAAAACTTTCGTTTGTAGCACAGTCAGGATTTGCCTTTACAGATCGCTTGAATGGCACAGTAGGGGTAAGTAACCCTTCGGCTAGTATGCCTGATGGTCATAAGTTTGTGGGCAAAATTAGCGATGTTTCAGGTGCTTCGAGTAATGATTTTACGAGTTTATTTGGCCTTAAATTAGGGTTTTCTATTGGAGATAAAACTGATAAATAATTGATGTAGGATTACGTATAAGGGGATAGGGTGTTTACTTTATCCCCTTTTTGTATATAATGCTAATTCAAAAATCAATAAAATGGCTTGGTTCGAAAGAGCTTCAAAGTCTACTACATCGACTGAATTTAGTAACAGCGCGTCCTCTGCGTGTAATAGCCTATCTTGAACCTCGAAAGCGCCATCAACCACATACACTAAGATATCTTTATGGTTATTGCTTAAAGATAATTCGCCTTTTTGCCTTCCATCAAACTGTCCTATCCACGATGACGCAGGTATTGGTAGTATTTCATTTTTACTCACCTGAATCGAAATATCGTTAAGTTCTTCTGCTAGTACATTGGAATATTTTGCAATAAAAAATGTAACCATTTCATCTTGATAAGGATTAAGTATCTCAGAATATAGGTTTGTTTGCAAAGAAAATGTTTGATGTTCTTCAATACATTTTTGTCCTATTCGGGTGTTTTCTACATATAAATCACCAATGTAGGGAATAATCAAGACAGAGTGAACGGAAGAAACAGGTAGACTAAAGGTGCAGTTAGGCAAAAGCAATACCTTTTCTACATATTCTAGCTCGTAGTTTTGTGTTTCACCTTTTTCCCAAATATGAGTCTTGTGAAAGGTTGGTGTTTGCGTATGTGGTTGCATATCGGACAGAATGATACGCCCTTCAGTTTGTGTAATCATAGCTGTCAAATAATGGTTGAAGTAGCTTTAAACGAACTAATATTGAGTAAGGGTTGTAAGGCAATCAAATCAGTTTCTTGCTCTTCTTGAATTTGAGCCGAATGACTTACCAAGAGTTGGTTCCCAATGGTATCTATCCATAAAAGTGGTTTGCTATAAAAATAGATAGCTACTCTGTGTTGTTGTTTGTCACTAATGTGTGATTGAATAATTTCAAATCTGAAGTTTTCAAACGACAAACAAAGCTTCCCAAATGCGTTAGTGACTTCGGGAACAACTCCGTTAAGCTGCTGAATGTATCCAACAGCTGCAGTACTTACCAAAAAATGAAGCTTTTCTGCTTGCGGGTTTTTCTCAAGAATTTCATGATAAGTTCTAAATTTTCCTTCTTGGTTATACAATTGTGCTTGCATAAAAAACTCTTGATGAGTATCATCAAACACATACTTGTCCCAAAGCTTGGTAGAGTTAGCGTCTATGATTTTACGATAACATAGTTGAATGATTCCTTTGGACATGGTTGTTTTCTAGGGATTAGGGGACAGGGTATAGTTGCTAGTGAACAGGCACAAAGGCACAAGGTGTTTTAGGGGTGAGGGTATAGTTGTTAGTTTATCAAAAAGTAGAAAAAAAAGTTCAACACCGAGTAGATAGGGTGTGTAGCAATTTTTTTCTACTTGCCTCTTGCCTCTTGCCTCTTGCCTCTTGCCTCTTGCCTCTTGCCTCTTGCCTTATGCTGAAACTACAATATTATGTGTTAAGACATAGCCGTCGGTGGTATTACCTGTAACAGTTGACATTTCGTAAGTTACACCATCTCCAAAGACGTTATCTTTTGCATTGGTAGTATCTGCTTGCCCATGGCTGGCATACACACCTTGTGCATATACAATTTTAGAAATATCTTCAGGAAATGCGATTTGTGTAACCAATAATGACGTTCCCGAACTGTTGTACACATGGACGTGAATATGTGTAGCTCTACCTGAATACCAACCAGGGTAGATACTCGTAAAGGTAACCAAACCTGTGCTATCTGTAACTTGGCGACCTCTCAGAAAGTGCACTGTTGTATAATTAGTAGCTTGCATGCCAGTACCACCATATTCTGAATAGTTGCCAGCTGCATCACAATGCCAGATATCTACAATTGCATTAGCTAAACCAGCACAACTTGCATTTTTATTTTGGATATTTATCTTAACCGTCAATTTGGTTCCAGTACGATCAGAAGTAATATTGTTTTGTACTAAAGACGAAGGTGTTTTAGTAGGAAAAGGTCCTTCAGTTTCAGATGGAGTACTTGTACAGCTTGTATTTGTCGAGCCACTAGTTGTCGTTGACGACGAGCTAGAGCTACTTGAGCTTGATGTAGGGTCAACACTTTCAGTTTTGCATGCTACGATTTGTGCTGTTACTAAACCCAAACCTGCTCTCTTCAAAAAATCAATTCTTTTCATAACACAGTTGTTTATTAGATTAGATACCTATTTCGAGATATGTCTTGTTACTTTACTTTCATGACCTAGTTTAAGCATGAAGCGTTATGAAAAGGTATATTTTTGAGGTGAAGAGTAAAAATGTGTCGGTGAAAGATATGTTTTGAAAAGAAATAAACGGATGCCTACAAGAATATTTTTAATCTAAACCTTTTAACCTTGCCAATAAAACCTTTTCATAAGTAGGCCCAAGTGGAATTTCGAAATTGGGTAAATACACTACTTTATTCCGCAAAGCTTTAATTTTATTGAAAGAAATAATATAGGATTTATGTACCCTGATAAAGAGTTTTTCTGGCAATTTGAGTTGTAAATTTTTCAATGTCATACGAGCAACAATAGGTTTACCTGTTGTACAATGAATCTTCACATAGTCATCAAGGGCTTCTACCAAAATAATATCTTCAAAGGCAATTTGATGTAAACTATAGTCGGCTCTTATTTGGATGTATTCAGGTATATTTTCTTCTTCTTGGGTGCTCAATATTTTTTCATGATATAATAAGGCTTTTTGACATGCTTGCTCAAAACGTTCGGGTGTGATGGGTTTTAGTAAATAATCAATCGCCTGAAGATTAAAACCTTCCAAAGCAAATTCGCTAAAAGCCGTTGTGAAAATGAGCATGATAGGTTGTGGAATACTTTTGAAGAAATCAATACCAGAAATGGTAGGCATATTGATATCTAAAAAAATTAAATCAACCGCGTTGTTCTGCAAAAAAGATGTGGCTTCGGAAGGTTTGGTAAAAGTTTGCACAAGGTTGATATTAGAGTTACGCTTGCACAAACTTCCTAAAACCTTCAAAGCTGGTGGTTCATCGTCGAGGGCTATGGCTTTTAAAGTGGACATTTCAAAAGGGTTTAGTCAAATAGCTGGATTGGGAATTAGGGCTGTACTGAGGAATTCAAACTATTGTAGATTTGGGATTTCTGATTTCGGGAATAAAGAAAAATACCTTTATTTTTTATAGTATATAGAAACTTACACTTCCGAAATCCAATATCCGAAATAAACGGTTTTTATAATTCTTCTTACAGTACTAATTTGGAATCAATGATTTATTGATGTAACTCCAACGATAAGGATACCGAAAAAAGATGTTGATTATGATTGATTACCAAATAATTTTTGTTGGGGTAATTTAGTTCTAATCGTTGCTTTGTGTTTTGCAAACCTACTCCAGTACTTTCTTTGGGTAGAATGTTGGGGTGGATTTTATTTTCTACTAAAAGAGATAAAAGCCGTTCTTGAATACTCAGATGTATCGTGATTGGAGAATCCTCTTCTGGTGAAATGCCATATTTAAAGGCATTTTCAATAATCGAAATCAGTAATAAAGGGGCTATTTTTAAAGAATGGCTATTTCCCTCTATTTTAAAATCAATTTGTGCGGTATCTCCCAATCTCAACTCTTGAAGAGCAACATAGTTTTTGATGTAAGTAAGCTCTTTCTCCAAATCAACCAAATCTGCATGGGCATCAGAAATCACATAGCGCATCATATTTGATAATTGTAATACTGCTTTACCCGATTGTGGCGCCTCTTCTTCAATACACATAGCATAAACACTATTGAGAGAATTGAATAGGAAATGCGGGTGAATTTGCGCTTTGAGATATTTTAACTCTGCATCGGTTTTGGCTTGTGAAAGCGCATATTGAAACTGACGAGTACGAAATAAAGTCGTAAAAAGAATACCCAATAAGTATAAAATCATCGATTTTCCAAAATCAAAAATAATACCTGGGGGATTCATAGGACCATGATGACCCATATCTGGATGACTAGATGGTGGTGGTGGAGTAAGGTGTATTAGATGTGGGGGAGGAGGTAAAATCCTATTTTGTGATTCACCAAGAATCATAGGCCAATTGATTTGGTTTGAAATAACATAAATAAAACCAAACAGCAATAGCAGTATCCCTAAAAACGAAAGATATTTCTCGGTGAGATATAGGCGTGGTGTAAACCAATAATAGTTGGCATAAAAGCAACCAAACATAAGGGTGTACGAAAAAAGATTGCTCAGTTCGTGTGGATTACGTTTGAGCATTTCCCAAGCTAAAAGGTCTCCGGGAGTAAATATATAAATCAGTCCAATAAACGAAAGGACTGGAATACTTTGCAATAAGATAGTCGAAAGTCGCTGTTTCATATTGCAAAGTATTGATAATTTTTTAGATGCTCAAGACCCCTATTTCACTATCCAACGATTGAGGGTATTGTGTGGGCTTTCTAGTACAATTTTGTAGAAACTTGAAGCAGGAATATCTTTGATAATCAAATGCTCCTGAGTCAAATCTGCCGTTCCAATTAGTTGATATTGGTCTTCGCCACCTTCTTCAAAATGATTTGTTGTGCTCAACCAAATTTTCATTTTGCCTTGTTTTTCCAATGCTTTCCAAGATACTTCCAGCTGATTATCGAGCAGTTTTACTTCTGGTGAGATAGCTGAAACAGGTTTATTCAATGCTACGCCATCTATTTCAAAGGCTTGCTTTTGAGGAAATTTAATGTTCATAAAATGGGCAATACTTGGCATAATATCCACTACTGCTGGTTGGTATTCCTTGAAATAGGCATTAAGGTTTTGTGCATTTGTTGTCATCCATGTAGTACGCTCACGCTCAGATTGCCCTCCGTGATTACGACCCGTTTGAGCATCACGTCCGTGGTCAGTTGTGATAAAGATTAACCATTTTTCTTTATGCTTTTTCTCTCTTTCTTGAATAGCACTCCACACTTTTCCTACTTGTTGGTCTACATATTCAATGGCTTTTTGCATTTGTGGGCTATCGCCGTATTTATGTCCCATATCATCCGAGTATTCCATATATAACCAAGTCATATCTGGAGCATTTTCAAGAATACCTTTTTGTGCATCATCGCTCACTTTTTCATCAATCTGATGAATATACCAACGTTCTTTGTCATGCTTATAAGTCGCAGTATCTAACTCATAACCATCAGAATGATAGTCAACTTTGAGTTGCTTGGTTTGTGCCAAACCATCGCCGACGAGCTTGGTACGATTGTCGAGCCAAGTAGAATATACCGCAATTTTTTTCTGAGGATACTGTTCTTTGAAGAATCTAAAAATGGTCCAATAATTATAATTAGGCGCTTTGATATCGTTGTCCCATACGTTATGCTTATTTACCCAAGTACCCGTCAAAAGGCTATTATAACCAACCGCAGAGATCGTTGGAGTTTGAGAATAAGTTCCTTTTTGACCACCCACATACGCACGTTTAAATCCGCCAACCTTGGCAATTGCCGAAAGGTTTGGAGTTTGTGCTTTTTCAATCACATCGGCAGGAATCCCATCTACAATGATAAATACCGCTTTCGGTGTTAATTTTTGAGCAAAAGAAAAAAGAGTATTTAAGAGAAAAAATGGAATGAGTAAACTGTATTTTTTCATAAAGGTAGTATCGTTATGGTAAGAAAATTGAGTTAAGAAAAGTTTAAGCTACAAAATTCAGAAAGGAATGAGGTATTTTTCAAACAGTTTGGATTAAGCTTAGGTTAATTTCATATAAATGGAAGTTACCGAGAGTTTTTTATATAATAGATAAAGCCTAAATTTGACTGATACAAGGAATAACTTATCATTTAGCCTTAGAGTTTTTGTTGTGTAGGTTATTGAAAATAAGTTGCTTGTATTTATTTTTCTGAAATCCTATTGTTTGAGCCGCAGGCGAGTTTAGGATTTCTTGACTTTCTTTTGTTACTTTTCTTGTGTCAAGACAAGAAAAGTAAAGAGTGTCAAATAGAAATTTTGTTTGTTTCAACAAATGCCGAATGAAATTTTAAACATATCTCTTCCCTGCTTATATTATCAAAATACTAAAAATTCCAGAGCCTCATGTTTATACTCAATGCCCAAAATTCGATAGCTAATCAATTTTTAGCAGAAATGCGAGACATCACTGTTCAAAACGACTCTATGCGATTCCGTAAGAATATGGAGCGTTTGGGTGAAATTTTGGCGTATGAAATCTCAAAAACCTTAGACTATCAGCCAGCAAAAGTACAAACACCACTGGCAGAAGCATCAACGGAATTATTAATAGAGCAGCCTGTTTTGGTAGCGATTCTTCGTGCAAGTTTACCCTTCTATCAAGGTTTTTTGAATCTATTCGATAAGTCCGAAAATGCCTTTATTGGAGCCTATCGTGGCAAACATCGAGCTGATGAAACCTTCGATATTCAGATGGATTATCTGGCTTGCCCTTCATTGGAAGGCAAAACCGTAATGTTGGTAGACCCTATGTTGGCAACTGGTAAGTCCTTAGTAAAATCCTATCAAGCACTTTTACAATATGGTAAACCCGCCAAATTGATTATTGCCGCTGCTATTGCTGCCCCTGAAGGGTTGGCTTATATTCAAGAATACATTCCAGAAGCATCACTATTTATAGGAGCCAAAGACGAGCGCCTTAACGAGAAATTTTATATTGTCCCAGGCCTTGGCGACGCTGGTGATTTGGCATACGGTGGGAAACTGTAAAGCCAAAAAACTGGGTAAAAGATAGAAAATTCCATCGGCAAGCACTCGTAATTTACTTGCTGATGGAATTTCAAAATCCTATTTCTGTATTGAAGCTTTTATAATTCTACAATATTAATTTTTCTCCATTTTACCTTGATACCACCGCCAGAGTGGATTTGCAACGCAATAGAGCCTGAGCGAGAGCCGACTTTTTCATCATCAAGTGTAATCATTTCCACGCCGTTGAGCCATGTAGTTACTTTATTGCCTACTACCTTGATTTTCATGGTATTCCATTCGCCCATCTTCAGCGCTTTGTCTTTTTCCTCAGCAGGCTTTATCAACCAACCTCTGCCATAAGATTCGTAAATACCACCAGTTGAGTGCCCTGGAGGGGCTACTTCTGCTTGCCAACCGCTAATTTTGGTTCCTTCGATACTTGAATGAAAAAACACCCCACTATTACCATCTGCTTCTTGCAAAAATTGAAGGGTCAATTCAAAATCCTTGAAGGTTTTATCTGTTGCCAGATAACCATATTCTTTGTCGGGACCACTTTCACAGATGAGCAGCCCTTTTTCTACGTACCATTTTTCGGTTCCGTAAATTTTCCAACCGCTAAGGTCTTTTTTGTTGAATAATGATTGTTTTTTTTGTGCAATACCAAAACTGGCGCACGCTACCCACAAGAGTAGGAGGAGAGATACTTTTTTCATAGTTAAAATTGGGTATAAATTGAGTAAAAAAGCTAAGCGACCAAGTAATGAAGCGCTGAAAATGTTCAATGGCTTAAAAGCGAAAGTGTCGCTTACTTGAAAGGAAAATTAAAAGATAGAACGTTATAGAATATCCTTTTCTGTGGTAGTAAAAAAAAAGGCAAAGAGGAATATATCTCATCTTTGCCTTTTCTTCAAAAATTATCTTGTCAATCTGTAAATCAAGATAGCAGTGCGCTTGATTAAGGCAGGAAGCTCTTTGATATTGAGGGTTTCGCCAGGGGCATGTGCGCCTTTTCCCGATGCACCTAGTCCATCCAAACAAGCTACATATTCTGCCACATACGAAATATCACCTGCACCTCTCGAACCTGGGTCGCCAGCCTTTACTTCGCCATAGCCCAAATCTTTACTTACTTGATTGAGTTGTGCTAAAATTTGCTCGTTGGCTGCGGTTGGTTCCATCGCAGGAATACCATCTGAGAAACTTATCTCGGCTTTTGTTTCGGTAAGATTTTTGGCTACAATAGCCTTCATAACCTCACGTGCCTTATTTTTTTGAGTTTCAGTCAAAAATCGTAAGTCACCATTTACGACTGTTTCTGGCGAAATAATATTTGTTTTCCCTACCGCGGAACCATTGGCTTTTCCTTCGTTGTATTTGATTTCGGCACCGCCTAAAATCATGCCTGGGTTAAAAGTGAGATATTTTTCAGAACTTAATTGCTCTCTAAATTCATTTAGGATACGTGCTGCTTCATAAATTGAGCCATACCCCATTTCTGGACTAAATACTCTTGACGAATGCCCTGTTTTTCCGTAGGTTTTCAATGACCAACCACTCGCGCCACGACGAGCAGTAGCAACGGTATGTAAACCAACAGCCGTTTCGAATGCCAATGCTACATCATGTGTTTTGGCTCGGTCAATAAAATCTTTACGACTCACAGAGGTTGGTTTGCCAGCACTTTCCTCATCGCCTGTAAAGTATGCTGTAATGGTGGCATTATCGAGTAGCTTTTGAGCTTGTAATGCTTGAAGTGCGGCTATGACTACGACATCGCCTCCTTTCATATCATTGACTCCTTGACCTGTGACAGTTGAGTCATTGATATAGGTATAGGGAGAAAAAGTCATTTCTTTTTCAAAAACGGTATCTAAGTGACCAATCAAGAAAAGCTTTTTACCTACTTTTCCTTTTTTCTCAGCCACCAAATGTCCTGCTCTTTTGAGCGAATCAGGTAGATTGACCCAAGTGGTGGCAAACCCAATTTTTTCAAATTCTTTTTTAAAAAGATCACCAACTTGTTTTACTCCAGCAGTGTTGAGTGTGCCACTATTGATATTTACAGCATCTTTCAATAATTGCTCGGTTTGAGCAAAATGAGCATCGATATATTGAGCAATTTTTTGTTCGGTCGGATTTAGTTTTTGTGCTTGTGTGCCAAAACTCAAGCCTAAAGCAAGGAGTGAGGGAAGTACGATTTTTTTCATCTAATTTAGAAAAGCGTTTGTTGGTTAAGAATTCAAATACCTAATATAGCTTATAATGGTATTTTTGACAATAAAATAGGTTTTTTCAACGCTTACTTTACTGTATATTTTATTAGAAATTGATTATAAAATGTGTTAAATTAACTCTGAGTAAGTACTTTCGTCCTCTTTTTACGTTTTCAAGCTCCAACACGTAACCATTGTTTCGTATCTGGACTAGAATTTCCTCCCCACTCACTGACTTAACTCAAGGCTTATGAGAATTTTATTAATAGAAGATGAGGTAAAAACGGTTAGAATTATCCAACAGGGTCTCGAAGAGCAACAATACGAAGTAGATGTTGCCTATGACGGTCCGATGGGTTTTCAGTTAGCCTCACGCCATCCTTACAGTTTGATTATTACTGATATTATTTTGCCAGGCTTCAATGGGCTCGAACTATGTAAAAAACTTCGGGAGGCTCAAATCGCCACGCCTGTCCTGATGCTTACGGCATTAGGCACTACCGATGACAAAATTGTGGGGCTCGATGCTGGTGCCGACGATTATCTTGCGAAACCCTTTGAATTTCGAGAGTTGGTTGCACGTATTCGAGCACTTACTCGTCGTGGTAGTGCGCCTTTACAAACCACCAACGTACTCAAAATTGCTGACCTCGAAATGGATTTGGATATGAAGTCTGTAACAAGAGGAGGTAAGACGATTCCGTTGACAGCCAAGGAGTTTGGTCTGTTGGAATATTTTATTCGTCACCAAGGTCGAGTGATTTCGAAGGTAGAATTAGCTGAGAAAATTTGGGATGTAACCTTCGACACAGGCACTAATGTGATAGAAGTATATGTGAATTTTTTACGTAAAAAAATCGATAAGGATTTCACCGTCAAGCTACTGCATACACACATAGGCATGGGATACGTACTAAAGGTGATAAATTAGGTAAATCCTTCAGCAATCCAATATATGAATATCCGTCTCAGACTCACATTTCAGTTTATAGCCCTGGTGACCGCCATTATGATTTTGTTTTCGGTAGGGGTGTATTTTTTTAGTAAACTCTATTTAGAAAAACGTTTTTATAAGCGTCTTCAAAATAGCGCTGTTACGACTGCTACTTTACTGTTTGAGATTCAAGCGGCAGATACTACGGTGCTCAAGCTGGTCAATATTTCGGATAAGGAAATTCTGCACGATGAGTCGGTTTCGGTTTATAGTCAAGCAGATAATAAGTTTATTTTTTCGACTGAAAAAGGTAATGAAAAAATTCATGCGCAAGTGCTTCCTCGCGTAATTAGCACACAGGCGAGTAGTTACCTGATGGTAGATGATTATCAGGTTTTTGGAATGTCTATCCAATATAAAGGGAATAATCATTGGATTATAGTAAGTGCTGTTGATGAAGCTGGAAAAGAAGCCTTGTCTGATTTACGGAAAATATTGATGATAATGACCCTTGTGGCTATTCTATTGGTGGGCTTGAGTGGGTGGATTTTTGCTGATAAAGCGCTAGCGCCTATGTCGGCAATTACGCGACAGGTAAACTCTATTTTTCCTAAAAATATTGGAAAAAGAGTTGAGCACCCAGACCGAGAGGATGAAATCGGTTTGTTGGTAGATACCTTCAATCGGTTACTTGATAGGGTAGAACAAACCCTTTTGACGCAAAAAATATTCATTGCGAATGTTTCGCATGAACTCAAAAACCCATTAACCAAAATCTTTTCGCAGCTTGAAATAACTCTGCTACAGCCACGTTCGGTGGAGGTATATCAAAAACTTTTATCGTCTTTGAAAGATGATACGCGTACTCTTACACAGCTGACCAATACCTTATTAGATTTGGCAAATACTGTGGTAGATTCTAAAGCTATTGCAAAGGCATCTGTACGCATGGATGAGTTGCTTTGGGATGCTAAAAGTCAAGTCCAAAAATGGCATGAAGACTATCAAATTAACATTTCTTTCAATGATTTCCCTGAAGAAGCGGACGCTTTGGTCATTAATGGCAATGAAGCAGCACTGAAAGTAGTATTGATGAATTTGATGGATAATGCTTGTAAGTTTTCGGAAAATAAGACCGTCAAAGTCGATTTTTCAACTAATGATTATTGGATAAAACTATCATTTTTTAACGACGGCCCGGCAATTCCTGCCAAAGACCTTCCTAATATTTTTGAACCGTTTTACAGAAGCAACGCTACCGCACAATCGGTAAAAGGTCATGGAGTAGGGTTAACAATAGTACATCGAATTACCCAACTGCATAACGGACACATAGACGTAGAATCGTCTTCAGAGGGCACCACTTTCCGTGTAAGTTTCCCAAGTATTTTAATGCCTGGCCCATTGAGTGATTTGTGATTGAGTGTTTGAGTGATTGTTTTAAAAATGGTAAAGACATTATACTTTCGGTCTAAACAACCTATTAAAATCAAAAAGTGGTTAGGAAATCAATTTCTGACCACTTTTTGATTTTAATAGGTTAAATGACACATTTTGGTAAAATTTTGAAAGGTATTTTGGAATAATATCGTCAACTGTAGGAAAGCTGAAATAGATACTATGTTATAGACAGTGAAGATGTTTTTTATGAATTCCGAAATCAAAAATCTCTAGTCCACAATTTTTAAGGTCGATTTAAGGTTGATTTAACTCCTCTTTAAAAGCGTTACAGTTATTTTGCTCATGTAAAACGAACGAAAACAGGAACTTATAAATGATTGTGGTAACTAATTTTTTCCTTACTTTTTAAAATTGATTCTTAAAACAATCCCAACCATTCATTTTAAAGCAAATTAATAACTATGGAGAATAATAATAATCAGACCTTCTTTAAGGTAGCATTAGGAGTTACAGTAGGTGTTATCGCTTTGTTGAGTTATTTGTTCATTGGTGCTCGTAACGAAACATTCGAATTACAAAAAGCACTTACGACAAAAGTAGAACAGTTGTCGAGTACACAAATCAAATTAGATTCTATCTCAAAATCATTAGATGAAAAAATCAAGGAAGTTGAGATGTTGGGCGGTAATGTTGCCGAATTAGAAAAAGTAAAAGCTCAATTAGAATCGGATAAGAAGAAATTGAAATCAGATTTGAGTTTTTCTATCCAAAAATACGAAGCTAAAATCAAAGAATACGAAACATTTTTGGCTACCAAAGATGAAGAGTTGACCAAGCTAAGAGAAGAAAACGGCGACTTGATGGCTCGTAACAAAAACTTAGAGTCAGAAAAGCAAGCTGCATTGAGCGAAAACGCTGGTTTGAAATCAGATAAAGATAATTTGAGCAAAACGGTAGCTGATTATACTTCTCAAAATGAAGAATTGAAGCGTAAAGTAACCATTGCTTCGGCCATGAAAGCAACCAATGTTGAGGTATATGCCTTGGCGTCTAATGGTAAAGTGCGTGATGGTGGTCGTTACAAAGCTTCTAAAATTGACCGTTTGAAAATCTCTTTTGGCTTAGCTAGCAATCCTGTTGCTGAAAGAAACAACAAAGACATCTATATCCGTATTATGGACGCTACTGGTGCAGTTGTAAGCGCAGATGGTTCGTCAGGAACGATGCAATACGATGGAAAAGAATTAGGATTCACGGTGAAACAAAACGTGTTGTTTGAAAACAACGACCAAAAAGTAGATGTCGTTTACGCCAAAGGATCTGCTTACAAATCAGGAAAGTATTCAATCGAGTTATATTCGGAAGGATTCAAAATCGGTACAGGTACTTTTGAAGTAAAATAGTTTTTTGCCCTTTATTTACTGAGTATATCTAGAACGGTGTAGGCATGCTTACATCGTTCTTTTATTAAACCACTAATTGATCTCTTGAGGTCAATTTCTTAAACACAACACACATGAAGACGCTACACATCACATTTCCCAGACATATATCTATTCTTTACTGGATGATTCGTACTAGCGAAGCATTCGAGACGATGCAAGAATTCGTTAGCTTGTTGTGGACAGCCCTTCGTCGTTATCCTTTCTCGTTTGTGGGCTTGAGTTATATGTTTTTGAGTATGGCATTTTGTTATTGGCCAATTTCAGGACATTGGTTTGCTGGATTTATGATGATGTCTTTGCCCGTAGCGTTGATTTGGGGTGGTTTAGCATCTATTTTTTTATTGGTTAAAAAACAAAGAGTTGTTGCAACGGTAGGTTTAGTGTGGTGTTTGTTGGCGACGCCTTTAGCTCGTAGATTTATGGGTATTGGAAGCGAAAAACCAATGACCGCTTTGCAAGATGCGAATTCGCTCAAAGTGTTGAGTTTTAACAGTGCTAAGTTTGCGGATTTTCCAAGTGATTTTGCACAATGGAATGAGCTAGATGCCGATATTGCGTGTTTTCAGGAATATTCGCCTAACGCAACCATTGAGAAAAATTATGCCGAAAAAGCAGTACTATTAGCAGACGATTTGAATGAGGAGGTTGGCTTGGGACTTTTGTCTAAGTACCCGATTGTGAAGAAATACGGACGTATCTGGAATCGTGAAGGACAACCAAATATTAATGGTTATATTGTTGCGGATATTGCTTACAAAGGAGATACCGTACGTGTAGTAAATGTACATTTTTGGTCGATGGGAATTCGTATCAACCAAGCGTTTGATGCACTGAAAGAAGGTAAAATTGCAAGCTTTTTCAACGAACTAGGCGATAGTTTTGGAAGATTGAAATTTGGATTTGATTCCCGTTATCAACAAATCGACGAGGTGCAAGAATATGTGGCAGGGAGTCGTTACCCTGTGATTCTTTGTGGTGATTTTAATGAAACACCATTCGGTTACGCTTACGGAAAAATGAGTTTATTATACAAAAATGCCTTCGAAGAAGTAGGCAAAGGAATGGGTTTTACCCTCAATCGCCAACCGTATTTTGTAAGAATTGACCAACAATTTTATAGCCATCAATGGGAAATACAAAGCTGTAAAACTGTTCCATCGGTAGGTTTTTCGGACCATTTTCCATTAATGGCACACTACAAACTCAATAAGCCTGTGGAGTTGAATTCACAAGTACTTGTTGCCAAAGTTGACTAAACAGACAAACTCTATATTAATAGGCTCTAGGCTACAAGCCATAGGCGTTAGGCAAAAAAGTTTCTATTATTTCATGAGAAACATTTTTAACTCTTAGCCTATGGCATAAAGCCTAGAGCTTAAAGCTGGCAAAATTAATTTTGCCAGCTTACTTACATAAAAAAGGGATTAGGCAATTATGCCTAATCCCTTTTAATTTAATACTGATAGTTGTCTTTTTAATTGGCATTTGCGACGTCTGGATAAATTGGCTTTTAGGTTATTACTTAAAACCAAGGATTCTGTTTTTGAATCATATCCAAGTAAATGGTCGCAATTGATAATAAAAGTTTTATGAATACGCTCAAAACTATAATCTTTGAGCATATCTTCAAATAGTTTGATTGTACGAGCGAATATAAATCGTTTTCCATCACTCAAATATACATGAGTGTAATTGCTATCTGCTTGCAGCATGACTATGTCTTCGATAGCGATTTTAATTTTTTGGAATTTAAAGTCAAGGTTGCCTTGAGAGACGATACAAAAATTTTCAAAACTCATAGCGAAATAATTTTAAGTGTGTTACAATAAGGACAGACGGTAGATAATTTGAGGTTTTTCTTACTAAAGTTCAATTCTTGTTTTGGGTTATTTGGTTAAAAATCACAGAGTTATATATGTGTTGTGCTGAGGAAATAAGAGAAAAGTACAGTAACAAAGATATAAGACTGTAGATTAATAAAATGTAAAATTGTGTGAATGTCGGTTTTTAGTATGTGAAAACCGCTTTAAAGTATGTCAAACGGCTTAATTGAGAGATTCGAAAATATGGTGCGTAATATTATATATGATACTTCCTTTTCCAAGCTTACGAAGACATTGATATGCTTCGAAATACCTATATTGAGATATGAACTACCTCATTGATTAGCAAAAATGTAGCGCTAGATGCGGTTATATAAAGTCTTTGTTGCAGAGATTAACTAGACTATCAAATCTTATTGTTTGTGAATAAAACAGACAAAAACCATATAATTCTATGGACGGCGGTGGGTTTTGTTAGAAAAAGGTAAGTATTTAATTTTAAAAAAGCAAGCTTTTTGTTGCTTAATAAATTGAAGGTAAGATAATTAAGTGTGAGTGCTTAATTGTGAATGATGAGCTTTGAGTGCAATTTTATGATTACTAATATTTTATCTCACTAACTTAAGTATTAATGCAAAATAAAATTGCATTGATACGCTTTAAGCCATAGGCATTAGGCAAAAGAGCTTAAATTATTTCATGAGAAATACTAGACTTTATCACGGTTTATTTATTATAAGATAAGAGCGTAATCTGCATTGATTTTCTAAGGATATATAAAAGCCTTAAATTTCACTAATTAACGGTTTTTACTTATCAAAATAGATTAAGTTGCCTGTAAGCATTATCATTAGTTAAACCTACTTGTTACAAACCGTGATAAAGTCTACTATTTAACTTTTAGCTTACAGCATAAAGCCTAGCGCTTAATGCGGGTAAAATTATTTTAATTTTGCCCACTAACTTAGTTCTCTTCTAAAATTCCAGTGTGAGTTGTTTCCCTTCCATATCTTGCTCATTGCTGAGGTTTGAGAGCGAAACACCTAAAAGCCGAATTCCTTTACTAGGAGGCATAATATGATCTAAAAGTTCGTATGCAATTCTTTCAAATAGAGATTTATCAAAAATAGGAGAGAGCGTTGTGCGACTTCGTGTCACGGTTTGAAAATCATTGTATTTGATTTTTAGAGATATTGTTCGCCCAAATATCTCATGTTTTGTACAATAGCGCCATACATCTTCAATTAAAGGCTCAAGGCCAAGTTGTATTTCTGCCCGTGCTTCAAGATCATGCATAAAGGTATTTTCGGAACCTACCGATTTACGAATACGTTCAGAATTTACCGTTCTCGTATCAATACCTCTTGCAATTTGATAATAGTAGCTGCCGATTTTTCCAAAATGTTTTATAAGAAAAGACTCTTCATATTCTCTTAAATCTTTCCCTGTAAAAATACCCATCTTGTGCATTTTTTGAGCTGTAACTTTCCCTATGCCATGAAAACGGTCAATTTCTAAGGTTTCAACAAACAAAGGTCCTTGTTTGGGCTTTATGATATACAAACCATCGGGTTTATTGAAATCGGAGGCTATCTTGGCCAAAAACTTGTTGTACGAAACTCCCGCTGAAGCGGTAAGTTGCGTTTGCATCTTGATTTTTTCCTTTATCTCAATCGCAATTTGGGTGGCGCTCGCTATTCCTTTGAGGTTGTTGGTTACGTCTAAATAAGCTTCGTCGAGCGAGAGAGGCTCTATTAAAGGCGTGTATTCTGCAAAAATTTCTCTAATTTGATGCGAAACAGCTCGGTAACTCTCAAAACGTGGTTTGACAAAAATTAAATGAGGGCATTTTTGAGCTGCTATTTTGGACGACATTGCCGAACGGACTCCATATTTGCGTGCTTCATAACTTGCTGCCGCCACAACACCACGTTCGCTCGAGCCACCCACAGCCACGGGTTTGCCTTTCAACGAAGGGTTGTCTCGTTGCTCGACCGACGCGTAAAAGGCATCCATATCAATATGTATGATTTTTCGGGTTTCCACGTTTGAAATAATAGCCGCTATTTGAGTTCTATATGATAGAATTTATACGAAAGTTTTTAAACAATCTCTGATTGGGGATTTCTGATTTCGGAAATATTGAAAAATGAAATTGTATTGATACGCTTTAAGCTGTAAGCCGTAGGCATTAGGCAAAAGAGCTTAAATTATTTCATGAGAAATTCATTTCAACTTTTAGCCTATAGCATAAAGCTTAAGGCGGGTAAAATTATTTTAATTTTGCTCACTAACTTGAGTAACAAGAAAGATTAAATATATAATATACCTATGGTACGCTTGGGTTGTATCCTTCTGATGAGTGCCTTAAAATAACAGATATACCGTTAACATATAACATCTTCTAACCAGTTTGAAAATAAAGGATTAATTAAAATTCAGAAAAACGACTTTATGAATATTTTAGAAATAGATTTTTTACCCGAACTACAATTCCAAGCCTCGCGTAGTAGCGGTGCTGGTGGACAAAATGTAAACAAAGTTTCTTCAAAAGTAGAACTACGTTTTAATGTAGTAAATTCCCAATTGCTTGATGAACCTCAGAAAGCCTTGATTTTACGAAAGTTGAAAAATCAAATAAACGCAGAGGGTGAGTTGATTGTGGTATCTCAAGAAGATAGAAGTCAGCTTAAGAATAAAACACTTGTTATCAAGAAATTTAAAGCTCTCTTGGTAAAGGCTTTGACCGTTGCTCCTAAAAGAAAACCTACAAAGCCTACAGCTGCTATGATTGCAGAGCGCCTGAAAGATAAGAAGAAGAAATCAGAAAGAAAGACCCAACGAGGTAAAGTTGAGTATTGAGTGGATCGATTACAAAATTAACATCTTATTAAAAAGTGAAGTGTAAGTATTTGAAAATTAGATAATTGTTGTTTTTGTTTTGCCCTAATGAGAGATGGCGAGCCGAAAACTCAGGTTACAAGGCAAGGTTTTTGTAACTTTGTGGTTTAAAATGAAGTAGACATGACTCCGAAGCAACAAGGATTTTTTTTTCCGCCTGAATGGCATCCACACGTAGCTACTTGGCTGACGTTCCCACATAATGAAGCATCTTGGCAAGGCAACAAACGCCACCTCATGTATTCACAATATTTTGGTCTTATCAAAGCAATCTCTAAAGGGGAGAAAGTAGGCTTGAATGTCAATGATGAGACGTTGAAAAATTTCATTTTGGGCGAGTTACCAAAATATGAGATCGACCTTAATCAAATCGAAATTTTAGTAAACCCTACCAACGATGCTTGGTGCCGCGACCACGGTCCTGCCTTCTTGATTAATCCCGAAACCAAGGAGCGAATGATTGTCAATTGGGGCTATAATGCTTGGGGTGGAAAGTATCCTCCATTCGACGACGACAATAATTTGCCTACGGCTATTGCCAAACATAGAGGTTTGAATTATGTAACGCCAGGTATTATTATGGAAGGTGGCTCCGTAGAATTTAATGGCGCTGGGACGATTCTTACCAGTCGCGAATGTTTGTTGAACGAAAACCGTAACCCACATTTAACTCAAGGGCAAATCGAGCAGTATTTGTATGATTACTATGGCGCCGAACAAGTACTTTGGGTAAACGATGGAATTGTTGGTGATGATACCGACGGACATATTGATGATACAGTTCGTTTTGTTAATGAAGACACCGTTATCACAATGGTAGAACCTAATAAGGCCGACGACAATCACGAAATTTTGGAAGAAAACCTTCAGTTACTCAAGCAAATGCGTTTGTTGAATGGCAAGCAGTTGAATATTGTCGAAATTCCAATTCCATCGCCAGTCGTAGTAGACGATTTCAGAACGCCTGCTTCTTACGCTAACTTCTTGATTTGTAACGCAGGAGTATTGGTTCCAACGTTCGATTGTAAAAATGATGACGTAGCTTTAGATATTCTTTCTCAGGTATTTACCGATCGTCCAGTAATTGGATTACCATCTAACAAAATTATTTGGGGACAAGGAAGTTTTCACTGCCTCACACAGCAAGAACCTGCCGTGTAAGCTCATAAGGTATCTCTATTTTAGTATTCGTGCAGAATTATATTTAAGTTTTGTGTGTTAGGCAACAGGCATAAGGCAAAGAGTGTTAAATTGTTTTTTAGTAACGATAGAAATGTTTTTGCTGAATGCCCATAGCTGAAAACTAAAAAAAAAAATTTGATTTTGCGTACTTACTTTCGTAAAAATAGAGATACCTCTAATTTTTTGCACACCATGAAAAAACAATTAGTGTATTTCGCTTCATTTGGACTTGTATGGGCCTTGGGTGCGTGTAAAACCGCCAAACCTGTTACTCAATCCACTTCGCAACAAAACACGCCAGTTGCCGAAACAATTGTGAAAACAGACTATCAAACTCGTATGCAAGTAAAGCAATTGAAAGCTGTAGATTTGGAAGAGGATTTATCCTTTGCTGATGAAATAGTGTTAAATTACACTCTTACAGCGGTTGATGACCAAGGAAAAATTGCCCAAGTTGTCACAGGATCATTTGGAGTGGAGTCAGTCAAAGCTGGACAAATTCTTACTTCAGAACGCTTCAAGCCAATTGAATTGGTCGTTCCAGAAAACGGGCGACTATTAGTTTCTGTTGTCTTAAATGAAATCGACGATTATACCAAAGCTCAAGAATTAGTCAAAAAAATCAATGAGTTTGGAGGCATAGCCAAAATTCCTGCCGTAATGGTAAGTATTGCAGAGTATCAAACACCATTAGCCATCGTGTTTGGTAGTTTGCAAGCCGCAGGTTTAGGGCTTAAAGCCGCCGAACGTTTTGATAAGGACGACCTTTTAGGGCAAAATACTTTTCAATTGTCAGCTCAGGAGCTAAAATCAGGGAAAACACTCTATACTGTACCATTGGTATTTAAAGGAGAACACCTCAAAAATTCGTTCCAGTATGAGCTAACGTATGACCTACAACTCAAATTAATCAAAACTAGCATTCAGAAATCATCTTCCAACTAAGTGGAGCATGATGAGTCACTGCCATGACTTAATCTCAATTTTATTGTTATTTTTGTTTTTTTTGTACAATATTCCACTGTGCTTGCAAGTTAAAATGAACAAGTCAGGAAAGTTTTTCTGATTTAGTATGAATGAAAGAATGAACAAGTTATTTAAAATATACACGGTCATAGCTGCCTCTTTTGGATTGGCGACTCATGAGCAAACGGCTCTGGCGCAAAGCGAAGTGCCTGCTATTACTATAGGATCAAAAACTATTAGTTCAAGAGACTTTGAGCTTACATACAAAAAGCTTGTCCAGAGTGACAGCGTCAAAAAAGAGAACTCCAAAGCATTTTTACAAGATTTTATCAATTACAAACTTAGTGTATTTGCAGCTGAAAAAGCGGGCTTAGATACTTCCAGAGCTTTTGTTGATGAACTAGATACGTACCGAAAAGAATTAGCTTTGCCGTATTTGACAGATAAAGCAATGCTCGAAAAGTTGATTCAAGAGGCTTATGAACGTATGAAAGAGGAAGTAAGGGTTGCACAAATCTTTATTCCACTAACTTCACATGCCACTCCTGCCGATACTTTAGCTGCGTATGATGAAATCAAAAATCTTCGTGTTCGAATTTTAAGAGGCGAAGCTTTTGAACAAATTGCTAAGGATTATTCCAAAGACCTTAAGTCTGCCCCGCGTGGAGGCGATTTGGGCTATTTAGCTGTGTTAGACAATAATTACGCTTTTGAATCTGCTGCCTACAACACACCAAAAGGGGAGGTATCTATGCCTTTCCGTACCGAAAAGGGCTATCATATTATCAAAGTTTTAGATCGTCGTTCGTTTAGAGGCAAGGTGCGTTTGGCGCATATCTTAGTTTCTGTGTCAGCAAGTATGTCTGAAGCTGAAAAAGCTGCTGCCAAAAAGCGAATCGATGATGCCTATGCGTATCTCAAAAAAAATGAGCCATTTGAAGGTGTATGTCGTACATTTTCTGATGATGCCAGTACCAAATCAAGAGGTGGAGTACTGGGAAGATGGTATGAAGCAGGTACTTTGATTGATGAAAAAATTACAGATTTAGTATTCTCTCTCAAAGAAAAAGGTGATTATACAGTTCCGATTCAGACTTCTTTAGGTTGGCATATTTTTAGATTGGTGGAGAAAAAGAGTTTGCTGAAATTTGAAGAAATGGCTCCATACATTCGTCAAAAGATCAATGCTGATGCTTCAAGAGGTGCGCTGGCGAGAGGTACTTTGGTGAAAAAACTTGTGAGAGATAATAATTTTCTGGAATATATTTCGGTCAAACAAGACGCTTTTGATAAGTTTTATAAAGACCGTACAGGACAAGAAGATTATTTAGGAAAGACCCTCTTCTCAATTAATTCAAAACCTTATAAGACGAAGGATTTCTATGATTTTGTGTTAAAACAACAACGCCAAATGTTGAAAGTGGGCGTCGTTGAGGACAAATCTGTAGATACTTGGTATAAGCAATTTGTAGAACAGGCTAATATCTCTTTTGAAGAAGCGAATCTTGAAGTTAGATATCCAGAGTTTCGTTCAATAGTACAGGAATATAGAGAGGGAATTTTACAAAAAGAAATGTATGAAAAGTATGTTTTAGCCCCTTCTTTAGACTCACTGGGTCAAGTAAGATTTTTTCAACAAAATCCAGACCGTTATCAATATACCAATCGTGTTTTGGCGAAATTGATTACTACAGATAGAAAAGAAACATTAGAGCAGGCAAAACAGGTATTACAGAAAGGTCCATATCCAATGAACCGTCGTTTCCCTGAAATTTATTTTGAAAAAGATAAAGCTGAATTTACGCCTGATGCACAAAAAATGCTGTATGAATTGGCGGTTATCATGATTAAAAATCGTGATTATACGGTAGAAATTACAGGAAATTCTGATGCTGACGAACCAGAAAATATTTCAGCAGAACGTGCTAGAAATATCGTGAATAGCTTAATCAATAAAGGCATTTCAGCTACGAGGGTTATTGAGAAAGATGATGGTAAATTTAAACCAGCCTCAAAAAATGACCATAGTAAAAATATGCGCGTGTCTATCAAGTTTTTCTCGACGTCGATGGACGATGTGGTAAAAAGATTTAATACTTTAAAACCGAATAGTCTTACCGCAGAAGAACGCTATTTTAAACGTGGTGAAAACGAATTTGTAGATGTGGCAAATTGGGCAGTAGGGGAACAGACTTTTGAATCAAAAGGTCGTCAAGTTTGGATAGATATCAACAAAGTAGAATTGCCAAGAGCTAAAACTTTCCAAGAAGCACGAGGACAAATTATCAAAGATTATCAGAAGCAGTTATACGATAATTGGATTTCAAAATTGAAAGAACGTTATCCTGTTTCGGTCAACGAAAACGAAGTTCGTCGTATCCTTGAATAGAACTCTAGTTTTAACATAGTGAAATTGTCAAAGGCATTTCTGTGGCAGTTTCACTATTTTTTTTGCTTTTATATTCAAGAAATCGTTCCAAAAAAGCCAATTAACATTTTTTAACGGCATCATCCACAGGTTTAGAGGATAAAAACGCTTAAATTTGTTAATTGAGAAACTAAAATTCTACTCTTTTCAGAGTGAATGGAGATTTTTGAAAGCGAAGGAGGTTTGTGACGTGCGATTAAACCTAATTACAAGCATTACATAAGAAATCATATAACAATGAAGAAACCCTTTTATTTACTCTCATTGATGGGTCTGTTACTAGTGATGAGCTTTTCGATGCAAGCTCAATCTGTAGTAATTGATAAAATCATTGCAAAAGTTGACAATCACTATATTCTTAAGTCTGAACTTGAAGCACAGTATCAGCAATATTTGCAAAGCGGACAGGGAAATACGCCTACTCGTTGCCAATTGCTTGAGAGTTTGATTATTGGTAAAGTGATGTTGGCAAAAGCCGAAATCGACTCTGTACTTATCGATGATAAGAAAGTAGAAATGGAGTTGAGTTCTCGTATGGATCAAATGGAGCAACAATTTGGTTCTCAAAAGAACATTGTTGAAGCTTACGGCAAAACAATTGCCTCTTT
The DNA here is from genome assembly GCF_009905545.1 of Cellulophaga sp. BC115SP. Classification (GTDB taxonomy): domain Bacteria; phylum Bacteroidota; class Bacteroidia; order Cytophagales; family Spirosomataceae; genus Flectobacillus; species Flectobacillus rivi. Next base: position 176,582 of record NZ_JAAALB010000007.1, read on the forward strand.
GAAAGACGAGCTTCGTTCGGCTATCAAAGAACAGCTTACTACTCGCAAAATGCAAGAAAAAATCACAGGCGATGTAAAAGTTACTCCGAAAGAGGTTCGTAAATTTTTTGAATCTATTCCTAGAGACTCCTTGCCATATTTGCCTTCAGAAGTAGAAGTAGGTCATATTGTTCGTTTGGCTAAAGTGACCCAAAATCAAAAGGAGGAGCTTATCAAGAAATTGTTAGATTACAAGCGCCGAGTAGAAAATGGGGAAGACTTTGCAGAATTGGCTAAATTGCACTCTGAAGATTTAGGTTCTGGAAAACGTGGAGGAGATTTAGGTTTTGCTAAACGTGGTCAGATGGTAGCACCTTTTGAGGCTGCTGCCTTGAAATTGAAACCAAACCAGTTGTCGGACGTAGTAGAATCAGAATTTGGTTATCACTTGATTCAATTATTAGAAGTTCGTGGACAGGAATATCACGCACGCCATATTTTATTGCGTCCTGATTATCAGAAAATGGACTTAACAGAGCCAACTAGCTACTTGGATAGTATTAGAGTATTGGTACAACGTGATTCATTGAAGTTTGAAAAAGCTGCTCAATTACACTCTGAAGATAAAGGTACTCAAGATGCTGGTGGTATGTTGATTGACCCTAGTACACGTTCTATTAAAATGCCATTAGATGGTAGTATGGAATCTGGTTTGTACTTTACCTTGGACTCAATGACCGTAGGTACGCTTACCAAGCCTATTCAATATCGTACAGAGGATGGTCGTACAGCTGTCAGAGTATTATATTATAAAGCAAAACACCCACCTCACTTTGCTAACTTAGAAGATGACTTCCAAAAATTAGCAACAATTACGTTGAACAGAAAACGTAACAATGCTATCGAAGAGTGGTTTGCTAAAGCCAAAGGAGAAGTATTCATTTATATTTCGGACGAATATAAGGATTGTAACGTCATGAAAGGCACGGGGCAATAAAGCACTTACAGAGAATTGAATACAACCTAATAATATTTAGAACGGTCAGCTTTACGCTGACCGTTTTTGTTTTCTAAAAACTCGATGAACGACTCAATAACTTTGACATTAAAGACGTTAGCAGACTGATTGGTCGAAAGTTTTGAATAAACCCCACCAAATCACTACAAATTGGCAGGTTATTTGATTAACTTTACGGTACACGCTATTCAATTATACTCTTGCAACTCAAATGATTTATTTGAAGCAATACGTCTAAGAATTACCTCTGTATTCAGAAAATGCCTATTTTTAGGATAATATCATTGAGTAAAAGAGTTCAAAAATCTAAACATAGTTAATATCACAAGCATGGCGCAATACAAGTCGGATGTGGAAGCGGTAAACGCTTTGAAAGAATCTTATCAAAAACTTAGTTCAGAAATCGGTAAAGTTATTATTGGTCAGGAAGACACCGTTAGACTATTACTTACAGCTATTTTTTGTCAAGGACACTGTTTATTAGTTGGGGTTCCAGGATTGGCAAAAACTTTGTTGATTCAAACGATTGCTGAAGCCTTAGACCTCGATTTTAATCGTATCCAGTTTACCCCAGATTTGATGCCTTCGGATATTGTTGGTTCTGAAACGCTCGATAATGAACGTAATTTTAAGTTTGTAAAAGGACCAATTTTTGCCAATATCATTTTGGCGGATGAAATCAACCGTACTCCTCCCAAAACACAATCAGCTCTTTTGGAAGCGATGCAGGAATATGCAGTGACGGTATCTGGTAAAAAATATCCATTGAGCCGTCCATTCTTTGTATTGGCTACACAAAACCCTATCGAACAAGAAGGTACTTATCCATTACCAGAGGCTCAACTTGACCGTTTTATGTTTATGGTCAATTTGGATTATCCATCATACCGTGCTGAGGTTGAAATTGTGAAGAACACAACCAATGCGACTAAATACCAAGTTCAAAAGCAAGTTTCAGGAGAAGAAATCTTAGCTTTTCAAGAATTGATTAGAAAAGTCCCTGTAGCTGATAATGTAGTAGAATATGCGGTAAAATTGGTGCACAAAACGCGTCCTAAATCAGAGTTGAGCGATGCCGTGACCAACCAATATTTGGAGTGGGGTGCAGGTCCACGTGCCTCTCAAAACTTGATTTTGGCTGCTAAATGTAATGCTTTAATTAATGGAAAATATTCGCCAGATATTGAAGATGTGCAAGCGGTTGCATTGCCAATTTTACGCCACCGTATCGTACGTAACTTCAAAGCTGAGGCTGAAGGTGTTTCTGTAGAAGATATTATCAAGAAATTAGTATAGATTCACTAAGTATGAGTTATCTCAAGTTGAGAGATTTAGTGATTTAGCGAGTGAGTGATTATGTGAAAATATGGATTCCATCAGTAGAGACGCAATGATTGCGTCTTAAGCCAAATCATATCTAGTATAGTAGCATCAAAAAAGCGGTCGAAAAAATATTTTTCGACCGCTTTTTTGATAAAACTTGGAGAATAATCCCAATCCTAAAAATTCGGGATTACTCATGTTTGATACAAATATTTTATGTCTGGCTCGGCTTAAGACGCAAAACATTGCGTCTTTACAGCTAGAATATCACTCAATCTCAATTCACTAAATTTAGAATGATTCTGTTTATTTGATTCAAATTTTCAAATTATTAACCTATTTTCTCAAATCCTGTAAAAGTTTACTTGAAAATAGGAATTCATTCAATTCTGGTACTGTATTTTGAAGAATATTGGAGTTGTCGCCTTCCCACAATTTTTTACCTTTATACAAAAACATAATACTTTCGCCAATACCCATTACCGAACTCATATCATGCGTAATTACCACCGTAGTGATTCCAAACTCATCAGTAATTTCTTTGATAAGCTCATCGATTCTGACAGAAGTCAAAGGATCGAGACCAGAGTTGGGTTCATCACAAAATAGATATTTGGGGTTCATTACAATAGCACGGGCGATGCCTACACGCTTTTTCATACCACCCGAAATTTCGGAAGGTGTACGTTGCCCTGCATTTTCCAAACCTACTCTCTGAAGGCAAAATTCAGCACGGTCGATTTTTTCCTTCTCCGACATATTGGTCAACATATCCAATGGAAATTTGACATTTTCTAAAACGGTTTTAGAGTCAAAAAGTGCCCCACCTTGAAATAGTACACCCATTTCACGACGAATATCCTTTTGTATCTCTTCTGAGGAATTATGAAAATCACGCCCATCGTACAAAATATGTCCCGACTCAGGTTTGATAATACCAATCATACATTTGAGCAGTACGCTTTTCCCCGTACCACTACCGCCAATAATCAAGGAAGTATCACCTGGCTTAAATTGTCCACTGATTCCTAATAATATATCTCGGCCATTGAAGGCTTTACAAACGTCTTTTATCTCTATCATACCCAAATTTAGTAGGCATTCAGAACTCAACAATATAGTTTTTAAGTTTTTTTTGGAATGGCAATAAACCTTGATAGTCGGTTTATAATTTTTCGATATGTTCCAAGTAAAAATCTGCTTGTTTCAATAGCTCTTGTCTTTGAGTGGTTGCCATCTTATTGAGCGTTATGTATGACATCCCTATTCTTGGATTCTTTTCTAATAGGCTACGATTTCTTTCAAAAAAATGCCAATAAAGACTGTTGAAAGGACAAGCCTTATCACCTGTTTTTTTGTTTTTATCATAAAAACAGGTGCCACAATAATGACTCATTTTGTCGATATAATTGGCAGAACCCACATAAGGCTTCGACCCAATAATCCCACCATCAGCATACTGACTCATTCCACGTGTATTGGTAATCTCGACCCACTCAATGGCATCAATATAAATACCCAAATACCATGCGTCGGCGTCATCAGGATGAATTCCTGCCAATAGCATAAAGTTGCCTGTCAGCATTAATCTTTGGATATGGTGGGCATAGGCATAATCTAAACTTTGGGTAATAGCATGGCGTAAACAAGCCATTTTTGTTTGACCACTCCAGAACCACGAAGGAAGTTTTCTGTCATGCCCGAAGAAATTCATGGTGGCAAATTCAGGCATTTTAGCCCAGTAAATACCTCGCATGTATTCGCGCCAACCAAGAATTTGTCTAACAAACCCTTCAATTTGAGCAATCGTAATTGTATCCTGATGTTGTTCCCAATATTCTACGCTTTTCTGAATTACTTCCAGTGGATGCAGTAATTTCAGATTGAGAGAAAAAGATAGCCGAGAATGGTAAATAGACCAATAGGAGGGATGCATGGCATCTTCATAAGTGCCAAATTGCGCCAGACAGTTTTCCAGAAAAAAGTCCAACAAGACCAAACTCTCTTGATGAGTGGTGGGCCACAAGAAATTTTTAGCATCGATGTTTCCAATAGATGATACGCCAGATTGAGAAAGTAGTTGAACGATATCTTCTACGTTTTTTGAAAAAATTAGCGGTTCGATTGGACGATGATCTTTGGGAAGTTTTTTGCGATTATCAGCATCATAATTCCATTGTCCCGAAGTAGGTTCATCTCCATCCATCAGTACCTTGTACTTTTTGCGCATCATGCGATAAAAGTTTTCCATGAGAAAGGTTTCCTTTCCTTTAAAAAAAGTAGCTAATTCTTCTCGCTGACTCAAAAAGTGTTCCGAGTCAATGGCTTTTGAAGGTATTGAAAGGTTGTGGCAAAAGTCTTTAAGTTGTAAATCGAGGCGATATTCGTCAGGCAATAGGTATTCAAATTGTTGAATATCTAATTCTTGAATAAGCCAAAGGAGATTTTGTGGAAGTGATTGGGTATTTATTTCGTCGTCTAAGGTAATATAAGCCACCTGATGCCCTCTTTGTTTTAGCTCTTCAGCAAACTGTCGCATAGCCACCAAAAAGCCCACAATTTTTTGGATATGGTGAGTGACATAGTCAGTCTCCTGACGCATTTCCATCATGACATAAATGACATCCTGATTTACAGATTCAAACCATGAATGTTGGCTATTGAGTTGGTCACCAAGAATAAGTCGAAGCGTTTTAATTTTCATGTAAACAAAACCGCTTGAAGGGAGGGATTGTTTGTTTTTTTAATGTATTATTACTGATGAAAATCTCTAATACTAAATCGTTTGACACCATGCTACACTCATTATTAATTGGATTTTACCTCACAGTACTTTTTACACTCATTGGATATATTGTTCAAATCTTTTCTTTCATTCCCATAAGAAAGCTTATAGAAGAGTTTGATTGGAGAGAAAAACTAATACAAGTACTTTTGGGTACTGTATTTTTTGCAGGCCTTCTTGAATTACAAGCTGTCACTGGGAATATACCTACCTTTATTTCGATTATTTTCTCTATAATAGCCTCTTCTTTTTTGATTAATTACAACTTTCTCATACTCCCTATTATTATCCTTTTGAGAAAAAGTAAGTATAGTCCTGCGTTAGAATATGAGAAATGGGCTCGTGAAACAATCGATCCAACCTTAAAAATCAAAATTCTTAAGAGTTCTATCGTAAATGCTTACGCTACGGGTATTTTACCTCAACATAAAGTGATATTGCTTACTGACAAAATGCTTGGCTCTATGGAGGAAAAGGATATTAAAAATCTTATTTATCACGAGTATGGACATTTAAAATATCATCATTTATTCTGGATGTATTTGATACATCTTGTATGTACTACAGGAGCTTGCTTAGGATATTTCTACTTTTCAAAAATGTTAGGGGGAAACTACAATGGTTGGGTAGTTGGTATGAACGGAGGATTTTGGGGTGGAGTGACGGTTGTCTTAGCAGGATTACTACAAAAAAGATTAGAATATCAGGCAGACAAATTTGCAGCTGAAAGCGTCGGAAGGAATACTTATGCTGAAACCTTACAAAATCTCAATATTGCCACTAATAGAGGATTGGAGAAAGAAAGCTTGTCATACCCGACTCTTTTTAACCGAATAAGATATGCGTGTGGTGAAGAATTGGCAAATAAAAAGCTCTAGTACCGAAAGGTACTAGAGCTTCTATGAATTTCACTATTCGAACTATTCGTGTTCTTTTGATGACAATACAGCACCAAAGTATTCACGGTTCATACGAGCGATGTTTTCCAATGAGATACCTTTTGGACATTCGGCTTCGCAAGCACCTGTGTTTGTACAAGCACCGAAACCTTCGATATCCATTTGGGCAACCATTTTCTCAGCACGCATCTCTCGTTCAGCTTGACCTTGTGGTAACAATGCCAATTGAGAGATTTTTGCTGAAGTAAACAACATGGCTGAAGCATTTTTACAAGCTGCTACACAAGCACCACAACCGATACAAGCCGCTGCAGCAAATGCCTCGTCAGCTTTTTCTTTTGCGATTGGCAATGCGTTAGCATCTTGAGCGTTACCAGTGTTTACCGATACGAAGCCACCCGCAGAGATAATACGGTCGAATGACGAACGGTTTACAGTTAAGTCTTTGATTACTGGGAATGCAGCTGCTCTCCAAGGTTCAACAGTAATTGTATCGCCAGATTTGAACGAACGCATGTGCAATTGACAAGTAGTTACACCACGGTTTGGACCGTGAGGACTACCGTTGATATACATTGAGCACATACCACAAATACCTTCACGGCAGTCATGGTCGAAAGCGATTGGTTCTTGACCGTCGTTGATTAATCTTTCATTAAGAACGTCGAACATTTCAAGGAATGACATATCCTCAGAAATTCCTTTAACGTCATAATTTTCGAAGTTTCCTTCTGTATTGGTATTTTTTTGACGCCATACTTTAAGCGTCAAGTTCATATTTCCTTCCATTTTGATACAATTTGAAGATTTGAAAATTTGAAGATTTGAAAATAGATTCATTTAGAATCTACTTTAGAACTACTAATAATCTTCGAGATAATTCGGATTATTTGAGTTAATTCTTCAATGATAACTTTTTGGGGTTGTGGGTAAGTCTCGGATAGTTCACAAAGTTTTAACCAATAGCTAGTTTCATCAGCTTCTTTGGCTGCAATTTTCATTTTATGAATGAAATCTACCTTACTTTCTGCATTTTGAGCTTCCCAAACATTAGCTCCAATAGATGTGCCTGACCTCAACAATTGTTTGGCTATGACATATTTTTTTTGGAGTTCTAATTGCTCACTGAATTTGATGATTTCAATTGAAAATGAAAGCGTTTTTTCAACGATGAGATTCGCTTTTTGATTCTGCATATTACTTGTAGGTGAGAATTAATAGTTTCAAACCTACAAGTAATCTTTTTCATTTTCAAATTTTCAAATCATCAAATTTTCAAATTATTTATAGCTACGTTGTGCAATTTTGATGTTTTCGTACACTAGCTCTTCTTTGTGTAATTCGTAGTCAGAATCGCCTTTGTACTCCCATGCAGCTACGTAAGCGTAGTTTTCGTCATCACGTTTTGCTTCGCCTTCTTCAGTTTGATATTCTTCACGGAAGTGACCACCACAAGACTCGTTACGGTTCAAGGCATCGATACACATCAATTCACCAAGTTCTAAGAAGTCAGCTACACGAGCAGCTTTTTCTAATTCTGGGTTAAATTCATTGGCATCACCTGGAATACGAACATTTGACCAGAATTCTTTGCGAAGCGCTTTGATTTCTTCGATAGCTTCTTTCAAACCAGCCTCGTTACGAGCCATACCACACTTATCCCACATGATTAATCCTAGTTTCTTGTGGTAATAATCAACCGATTTAGTTCCTTTGATAGACATCAATTGGTCGATAGTATCTTGAACAGCTTTTTCTGCTGCCACAAACTCAGGAGCATCAGTTGGAATTGCTTTTGTACGGATATCTCCAGACAAATAAGCACCAATTGTGTATGGAATTACGAAATAACCATCAGCCAAACCTTGCATCAAGGCAGAAGCTCCCAAACGGTTTGCACCGTGATCTGAGAAGTTTGCTTCACCCAAAGCATAAAGACCTGGTACTGTAGTCATCAAGTTATAGTCTACCCAAAGTCCACCCATTGTATAGTGAACCGCAGGATAAATACGCATTGGCACTTCGTAAGGGTCTTCACCAGTAATTTGCTTGTACATGTCAAACAAGTTACCATATTTCTCTTTCACAACTTCTTTACCCATTACTTGTAGCTCTTCTGTGCTAGCATTGTGCATACCTCTTTTGGTAGCCTCTCCACGTCCATAACGCAAGATAGCTGCTGCAAAATCAAGATAAACAGCTTTTTTAGAAGCACCTACACCATAACCTTCATCACAACGCTCTTTAGCTGCACGAGAAGCAATATCACGAGGAACCAAGTTACCAAATGCAGGGTAACGACGCTCTAAGTAGTAATCACGTTCGTCTTCAGGAATTTGTGCTGCTGGACGGTTATCATCTTTCTTTTTAGGAACCCAGATACGACCATCGTTACGCAATGATTCTGACATCAATGTCAATTTCGATTGGTGATCACCAGATACTGGAATACAAGTAGGGTGAATCTGAGTGTAACAAGGGTTACCAAAGAATGCACCTTTTTTGTGTGCTTTCCAAGCCGCTGTTACGTTCGAGCCCATTGCGTTAGTTGACAAATAGAATACGTTTCCGTAACCACCTGTACACAACAATACCGCGTGACCAAAGTGACGTTCTAATTTACCAGAAATCAAATCACGAGCAATGATACCACGAGCTTTGCCGTCAACCATTACTACGTCCATCATTTCGTGGCGAGTAAACATTTCTACGTTACCTAAACCAACCTGACGTTGTAATGCCGAATAAGCACCCAACAACAATTGTTGACCAGTTTGACCTGCAGCATAGAACGTACGTTGTACTTGAGTACCCCCGAAAGAACGGTTTGATAACAAACCACCGTACTCACGAGCAAAAGGTACACCTTGCGCTACGCATTGGTCAATAATGCTACCTGATACTTCAGATAAACGGTGAACGTTTGCCTCTCTAGCACGGTAGTCACCACCTTTGATAGTATCATAGAAAAGACGATACACAGAGTCACCGTCATTTTGGTAGTTTTTAGCTGCGTTAACACCACCTTGTGCTGCAATTGAGTGAGCACGACGAGGAGAATCTTGAAAACAGAAAGCTTTTACTTTATATCCCATTTCGGCCAAAGAAGCCGCTGCCGAAGCACCCGCCAAACCTGTACCTACTACGATGATTTCGATATTCCGCTTGTTTGCGGGGTTTACTAATGGTACTGTCGAACGGAATTTAGTCCATTTTTCAGACAGCTGACCATCAGGGATTTTAGCATCTAATCTTGGTGAAGTTGCCATAACTTAAGAATTATGTAATGATAAAAGTTTTTAGATATAGTGTTGTTAAAAATGTAACAAACAACTATGAACTATTTAATAAATCCTAAATGCATTGCGATTGGCATTGCTGCGAACACAACTGGAATGATAATAGCAAACCAATATCCGAAAGATTTCACAAACGGAGTGTATTTAGGGTGATTCCATCCAAGTGATTGGAATGCACTTTGAACACCATGCAATAAATGGTATGCCAAAGAAATACAACCAACAACATACACAATTACAGGTACTGGGCTAGCAAAAACCTCTTGCATTTCTTGGAAAAGTGTTTTTTGACCACCAGTAATTACGTCTGTAAAACGGCTTACTACCCAAAAATGCTTTAAGTGCATCACTAAGAAAAGTAATAATAATGTACCCAATAAACCCATTGAGCGAGAGTACCATGTGCTATTATCTTTTGATACAACAGCATATTGTACAGGGCGTTTTTTCTTGTTAGCCGACCACAACATCAAACCGTCTACAATGTGAGCAATTAAGCCCACAAATAGTCCGATTTCAGCAGTACGGATGAAAAAGTTTTTAGCCATAAATTCTGCGGCTTCATTGAAGGTTTCACCTCCGTCATTTAAAAAAATGCACGCATTGATACCACAATGAACGAGAAGGAAGGCTACCAACGATAAGCCTGTTATCGCCATGATGAGCTTTCGGCCCAACGAACTTGATAATGTTTTTGTTACCCAAGACATTTTTTTATAAGTTATTGGTTGTTAATTAGTTAACAATTAATAGGGCTGGTTCTTAATCTATACACAGAAAACCTTGTATGGATTAATTGCTATTAACTATTAATTAGTTGAAAATTGAACCCAAAACTACAATTGAATCACCTGTCAATCAAATAATCTATAAGATTTTAGCAATTATTTATAATCTTTCTACGTTTTTGTACTGTATTATTGGATTTAGCCAACGATTTAGGAAGTATACCAACCAATCGGTTTTACTATAATTAACGATACTTTGGAGGGTCTTTCATCGGATTTGTGTATTTAGTTCACTTTTCCAACTTTGTGTTTGATTTTTTTGTTTTGTTAGTTGTAAAAAAAATTATTCTCTAAATTGTGCCAGTAAAGTGTGTAGGTCAGTAATCAATACCTTATACCAAGGCTTTTGAAGAGGCTGTCCTCAAAACTTTTTATTCACTAACGTATGAGACCAAACTTTATCTACATTCTCATTTTTACCTTTTTTGTAGGCCTTTTTTCATTTCATTCCGCAAGGGCAACCCACATGAAAGGGGGCGAAATCACCGTGCGTCGTGTGTCGAGTACGGCTCTTACTTACGAATTTACCCTCACGATATATTGCGAAAATAACGTGGCTTGGCAGCAACAACGCGAAGTCCTTTTTTGCTTTGGGGATGGGCTCGGCTCTCAATGGGCTCCCCGTTCTAATGGTAATGGCTTGGGCGAAGATATTGGCAACGGCACTATGAAGGGTATCTATAAGGTTACTTACACCTACGCAGCGCCAAGTATTTATAAGGTAAACGTTGGTATCGAAAACCGTAATGCCAATGTTCGAAATATCCCTAATTCGGACATGGTGGGGTTTTATGTTGAAACCGTATTTAAAATAGATCCAGGTTTGGGGCTAAACTCAACTCCATTGTTGATGAACCCTGCCGTAGATCTTACAGCTGTAGTTGGACAAAAGTTTATTCATAACCCCAATGCAGTAGATATCGAAGGCGATAGCTTGGCTTACCGCCTAATTGACTGTCGTACAGGTTTGCAAACTACTTGTACTGGACGTGGTAATGCTATAGCTGGTTTTCGTCAACCTAATTTGGTAGCAGCTACTTCTTCTAGCTTTACCATTAATAGTCGAACAGGTGATTTGATTTGGAATGTCCCTCAAGAAACGGGTCTTTATAACTGTGCTTTTATCATTGAAGAATGGCGGAATGGTGTAAAAATTTCGGAGACGGTTCGTGATATGCAAATTGAGGTAAAAGATGCCGATAATAAGGCTCCTATTATCAAAGTACCAGACGATATTTGTGTGGAAGCAGGAACATTTATTCAGCAAAATGTTACAGCAGACGATACCCCTTCTAGTACTGGACGTAAAGACCAATTGAATTTGTACTCGACAGGGTCTGTTTACAAACCAACTGACGGAACAGCCTATTTTGCTCAACCTTATGCGACATTTACGGCTACCAATCCTTCAAATCCTATTGCTACAGGGGTATTTAGGTGGCAAACAAGTTGTGCACACATACGAGAGCAAACCTACGATATTCTCTTTAAGGTAGAGGACGTGCCACCAACGAGGGTAGGAAGTACCATACCTAAATTAGTAGATAGTAAAATCTGGAAAGTAAAAATTGTAGCCCCTAGAGTCAAAAACCTAAAAGCTACTGGCGATGCTGGTAATAAGGCTATCACTTTGACTTGGGACGCTTATTCATGTCAAAATGCAGGAGCCGAATTAATCATTTATCGTAAACAAGGTTGTGATAATTTTGTGCCAGATGTTTGTCAAACAGGTATTCCTGCGGGCTTGGGCTATGTCGAAATAGGGAGAGTACCTATCAACGCTACTACATACGTAGATAACAACGGTCTGAAACGTGATACTGATTATAGCTACCGTATAGTGGCGTCTTTTGCAGCTCCTTCGGGTGGTAAAAGTGTATCGTCAGATCAAATTTGTTTAAAACTGGAAGCACAGGTACCTGTAATTACAAATGTGACAGTAGATAAAACATCTTCTACACAAGGAGAAATCACAGTAAAATGGACTCGTCCAATTGATTTTAAACCAGAGCAATTCAAAGGACCATATCAGTATCGTTTGTTCCGTGCTACTGGCTTGACGGGTACGTCTTTTGCTCAAGTAGGAGCAAATATCAACACCGATTTATCTGGAACAGTAGCCGATACGGTATTTGTTGATAAAAACCTCAATACACAAGATAATGCGTATCGTTATCGCTTGCTGTTCTATTACACAAGCGCTACAGGCTTGACCTTATTGGATAGTACCGAGGCTGCATCAAGTGTGCGCTTAACAACCACAGCCGATGTTCGCAAAGTAGTGCTAACTTGGCAAGCCAGTACGCCTTGGTCTAACGATAATCAAACGCATCGTGTGTATCGCGAAACTCGTCCAGGTTCTGGAGTATTTACCCGTATTGCCGATGTAACAGTACAAGGAGCATCTACTTATACCTTTACAGATGATGGACAAGATAAGATTGCTTCAGATGGTAGCTTCCCAGTGAAAATGTCGCCAGATTCATCGTATTGTTATAAGGTGGAAACAGTAGGTTCTTACAATTCGACCAAAATCAAACCTAGTTTGCTGAATAACTTCTCTCAGATTAGTTGCGCAACGCCAAAAAGTGATTTGATTCCTTGTCCTCCAGTACTTAATATCGACCTTTTAGATTGTGATGCTTATACAAAAGACAATAGTAACTGTAATCAAACAACTTTTGAGAATAAGCTTACATGGACAGATGAAACTGGAGCTAACTGTGATAAAGATATTGTAAAATATACTTTGTATTATGCGTCTGGACCAGATGGTGCATTTACGAAAATTGCAGATATTACCACACTGAATCCTCCAGCACACAACTACACACATACCAAAACGGATTCGTATATGGGATGTTACTATGTGACTGCTACTAATAAGTATGGCACCGAAAGTGCGCGTAGTAATGTAGTTTGTAAAGATAATTGTCCAAGTTTCTCATTACCAAATGTCTTTACGCCAAACGGAGATGGCAAAAATGATATCTTCCAAGCATTAAAATGTCCACGTTTTGTTCAGGAAGTAACTATTTCGATTTATAATAGAAACGGACAAAAAGTATATAATTACACTGGACCAAAATTGGAGTGGGACGGTCGAGATAATTCTGGTAATGATTCTCCTTCGGGAACTTATTTCTATAATTGTTCAGTGAAATTCTTGACATTAGATACAGCCAAGAATAGTTTAACATTGAAGGGCTATATTGAACTAATAAAATAATTATCAAATAAGTATACAGAAAAGACGAGCTTGTGGAGTACATAGGCTCGTCTTTTTGTTAGTAAGGTATAAAGTTCCTAAAAAGATGAAAGAAGACGCTTCAAAACATCAATTATACGACTTAATCTTGTTTGATGGAGTGTGTAATTTTTGTAATTCCTCAATCAATTTTGTTATTGATCACGACACACAAAAACGGTTCAAATTTGCCTCTTTACAATCTGAGGTGGGACAACAATATTTGGCTCAGTTTTCTAGAAATAAAAAAGATTTTGATTCTGTTTTGTTGATAAAAAATGGACAATTATTTGAGAAATCCGATGCAGCTCTTCATATCGCTCAGCATTTAGATGGAGTTTGGCGGAGGTTGTATTTTTTGAAATGGATTCCACGAACGATAAGAGATATGATATACGATTTGATTGCAAAGAATAGATACCGAATTTTCGGAAAATCAGACGCTTGTCGTTTACCAAATCCAGAGATTCGTGAAAGGTTTTTAGGCTAGAATTGGGAGATGTAGAGCTCGAAGTAGTATTTTTGCTGACTTCTTTGAAAATATCTTCTACAAGAAGAGCGATTCAGAGACAGCTATTTGAGAAACATTTTAGGTACTTTTTCTCAGACAATTGTGGTGACGAAACATAAAGCTGATATTAATTTACTAAATTGAGCTTGTTGTTTCCACTAGAACTAAATCAAATATCACAAAAATTCCCAAGAATGAAAGCATACGTTTTCCCAGGTCAAGGTTCTCAATTCATTGGTATGGGCAAAGACCTTTACGAAAAATCAGAATCAGCAAAGGCATTATTTGAAAAAGCTAACGAAATTTTAGGTTTTAGCATTACTGATGTTATGTTCAATGGAACTGACGAAGAGTTAAAACAAACGAAAGTAACGCAACCTGCTATTTTTCTTCACTCTGTAATTTTAGCCAAAGAAACACCAGATTTCCAGCCTGATATGGTTGCAGGTCACTCGCTAGGCGAATTCTCTGCATTGGTTGCTGCTGGAGCTTTGAGCTTTGAAGATGGCTTGGTATTAGTTTCTAAGCGTGCATTAGCCATGCAAAAAGCGTGTGAAGCTAATCCTTCAACTATGGCAGCCGTTTTGAACTTAGCAGATAATGTAATCGAAGATATTTGTGCTTCAGTTGACGATGTAGTAGTTGCTGCTAATTATAACTGCCCAGGACAAGTAGTAATTTCGGGAACCAACGAAGGCGTTGCTTTGGCTGGCGAAAAATTGAAAGAAGCTGGTGCAAAGCGTGTATTGCTTCTTCCTGTAGGTGGGGCATTCCACTCTCCTTTGATGGAGCCTGCTCGTGAAGAATTGGCAGCAGCTATCGAAGCTACCAACTTCAATGCACCTGTTTGTCCAATTTACCAAAACGTAAATGCACAACCTTCAACGGATGTGGCTACTATCAAAGCTAATTTGATTGCTCAGTTGACTGGTGCAGTAAAATGGACACAGTCTGTGCAAAATATGGTAGCTGATGGCGCTACTAGCTTTGTTGAATGCGGCCCAGGTAAAGTATTACAAGGCTTGGTGAAAAAAATAGCACCTACTGCTGAAACTAGTGCTGTAGTGTTGTAAAAGGGATACCAGCACAAAAAAAAATCATTTTTTTTTGTGCTGGTAAGCTTCAAATAGTCAGTGACTTAAAGTGGGTGTTGTAAATTTTGTTCAATTTTTTTTGAAAAAGGACTTGACAAACAAAATAAAACACCCTAATTTTGCACCACAATTCAGTTGTACTGACCGATGGTGTAACGGTAACACTACGGTTTTTGGTACCGTCATTCATGGTTCGAATCCATGTCGGTTAACAAAACCTCTCTTTTTAATCCATTTAATTGGAGAGGTTTTATTTTCAAGTCAGCACAACAACGAATTAGATTGACCGATGGTGTAACGGTAACACTACGGTTTTTGGTACCGTCATTCATGGTTCGAATCCATGTCGGTTAACATTAAATTAGGAAATCATTCGTGATTCTTTGTTCAGCTAAAAGCTAACAGTTATTAATTTTAAAGTGTGTATTGACCCATAGTGTAAGGGTAGCACATCAGATTTTGGTTCTGCTAGTCTAGGTTCGAATCCTAGTGGGTTAACAAAAGCCTCTCAAGTTCGCTTGAGAGGCTTTTTCATTTTATAAGATATTTATCCAATTTGCCGAGGAAAATCTTTTGATTTTGGAACAAGTTTTGTGGTAAAATCTGTTCAACAAAATAAGTACGACCGAATACTATCTTTTCTGTAGAATCCGTTTTAACTTGGTTGCATTAAGGCAAAAGTTCTTCAAATTATGTTAGATTTGCATAGAATTTGCTCATGAATTAATAATTTTCTAACACACTCGACGTGTATTAATAATCCATTAAACCTCCCATCGCTAACGTGACATTAATTAAATCTATATCAGGAATTAGAGGAACTATCGGAGGAAAGGCAGGGGATGCCCTTACACCCTTAGATGTAGTGAAGTTTACGGCCGCTTATGGTACTTGGCTTAAACGTAAAAACCCTAACAATAAAAAAATTGTCTTGGGGCGTGATGCACGTTTGTCAGGCGATATGGTATCTAAGTTGGTGGTTGGTACTTTACAAGGACTTGGACTAGACGTCTTAGATTTAGGTCTTTCTACTACTCCGACAGTTGAAGTAGCAGTGCCCGTAGAAAATGCGGCAGGAGGTATTATCCTTACAGCAAGTCATAATCCGATTCAATGGAACGCCTTGAAACTATTGAATGAAGTCGGAGAATTTATTTCAGGAGCTGATGGTGAAGCGCTACTAGCTATCGCAGAGGCAGAAGATTTTGATTTTGTAGATGTGAAAAAATTAGGTTCTTATGCCCAAGATGACACTTGGATTAAGAAACACATCGACATGATTTTGGCTTTACCTCTAGTGGATAAAGAAGCCATTAAAGAACGCAACTTTAAAATAATTGTAGATGCAGTAAACTCTACAGGTGGAATTGCGGTTCCGATGTTGCTTGAAGCTCTCGGCGTAACCCAAATTACAAAACTACACTGTGAGCCTACAGGTAATTTTGCTCACAATCCTGAGCCACTTCCTGAAAACTTAACCGATATTACTAAGGCTATCGAAAAAACGAAATATGACCTTGGTATTGTTGTAGATCCAGACGTTGACCGTTTGTGTTTTTTCTGTGAAGATGCTTCTCCTTTTGGCGAAGAATACACGCTTGTAGCTGTGGCTGATTATATTCTTCAGCATACAAAAGGAAATACCGTTTCCAATCTATCATCAACACGTGCTTTGCGTGATGTAACCGAAAAGCATGGAGGCAAATATTATGCTTCAGCGGTAGGAGAAGTTAATGTCGTGACATTGATGAAATCTTCAAAGGCTATCATTGGTGGCGAAGGCAATGGCGGAATTATTTATCCAGAATTACACTATGGCCGTGATGCTTTGGTAGGTATCGCACTATTCTTGACGCATTTGGCCAAATCTGGTAAAAAGATTTCGGTTATGCGTAAAGGATACCCAGAGTATTATATTTCGAAAAATAAAATCGAACTAACCCCAGAAATTAACGTTGATGAGGTATTGGAGGCTGTTAAAAGAAAATATGCCAAAAACCCTATCAATGCAATTGATGGAGTTCGAATAGATTTTGATAAAGAATGGGTACATTTGCGTAAGTCAAATACAGAACCAATCATTCGTATCTACTCAGAGTCAGATTCAATGACGAAGGCTGAGAATTTAGCAAAAAAACTTATTAGTGATATCAAAGAGGTAGTAGCTGCAACGATGTAGTTATTTCTTTTGTTCTTACCGGTATAAATACAAAATGTCAGAAGTAGCCCTTCTGACATTTTGTATTTATAGCTTTTCCAAGTAAGCATAG
Organism: Cellulophaga sp. BC115SP; assembly: GCF_009905545.1. Classification (GTDB taxonomy): domain Bacteria; phylum Bacteroidota; class Bacteroidia; order Cytophagales; family Spirosomataceae; genus Flectobacillus; species Flectobacillus rivi. The sequence continues at coordinate 193,795 of NZ_JAAALB010000007.1, forward strand.
AGAAATGGTAGAGTTTTTAGCGTTATGTAGTGTTTGAAGAATTTCAAACTATTGCGGATTGGGGATTTCAGAAATATGCCTCTTTTTACAAAATTGAATTTTAAAAAGTAGAATACACATCCGAAATCCAACATCCAATATCTGAAATTTTAATAACCCATATTTATCAACAAATATTTTTAACCCTTTTATTTGAGTCATTGATTTGACTCACACATTTCCCCAACCAAATTAATATGATACAACAACGTGTTTATTTGGACAATGCCGCTACCACACCGCTCGATAGAGCAGTGATTGAGGCAATGTTACCAATGATGGAGAAAAATTTCGGTAACCCATCATCGATTCATGCACATGGACGTGAAGTGCGCAACGCTATTGAACGTGCTCGTAAAACTGTTGCTGGTCTTTTGAATACTTCTCCTGCTGAGATTTTCTTTACTTCTGGTGGTACAGAAGCCGATAATACAGCGATTGCATGCTCAATTGAAGAATATGGGATTAAACACGCTGTAACATCGTCGCTTGAGCACCATGCTGTGCTACATACCTTGGAGCACTTGCAAAAGATTGGTAAAATTAAGCTGAGCTTAGTCAATGTAGATGAAAAAGGTCATATCGACCTGAATCACCTTGAAGAGTTATTGAAGGCAAATCCTAATACCTTGGTATCGTTGATGCATGGTAATAATGAGATTGGCAACTTGTTGGATATGGAAAAGGTAGGGGAGTTGTGTAAAGAGTATGGCGCTACTTTCCATTCTGACACTGTACAAACGATGGGGCACTACAAACATGATTTGCAACAACTCAATATTGATTTTATTGTAGGTGCAGGTCATAAATTTCATGGACCAAAAGGTGCAGGTTTTCTCTATATTAATGCTGATAAAAAAATCCATCCATTTATTCATGGTGGTTCACAAGAGCGTAATATGCGCGGAGGTACCGAAAATGTGTATGGTATTATTGGTTTGGCAAAAGCTTTGGAAGTTGCCTATAGCGATATGGACGGACACCGCAAGCATATCGAATCAGTAAAATCATATATGATTGAAAAGTTGAAGACCTCTTTTGATGATATTCAATTCAATGGTGATTCTGATAACTTGGAAAAAAGCTTATACACTGTACTCAATGTAAGTTTTCCTCCTTCGGAAGAAGCGGATATGTTCTTGTTTAACTTGGACATCAACAAAATTTCTGCTTCTGGTGGTAGTGCTTGTACGAGCGGTTCAAATATTGGCTCACATGTATTAGGTGGTATTGGTGCAGATCCAAATCGCCCATCGGTGAGATTCTCGTTTTCTAAGTATAATACAATTGAAGAAATTGATTATGTGATTGAAAAATTGAATCAGATTTTGAAAGTAGAAGCATAATTCTTTTAGTTAGGTTCTTTTTTCTTGTCAGAAAGATTAATTCTTTGTAAAACCCTAGAGTTCAGGTTTGAATTCTAGGGTTTTTTTTGTAAATTTTGTTTAGTGCCCTTTTTAAATCAACTTGGTATTTTTATAAAATTTATTCATGATGGAAGAAACAACTCCTAGTCAAACTTCACAACCTACACTCAAAAAAGCGATTAATGCTATTCAATTATGGAGTATCGCCGTTGGATTAGTTATTTCGGGTGAATACTTTGGCTGGAATTATGGCTGGCAAACTTCGGGAACAATAGGTTTCTTGGTTTCAACCTTGTTGGTGACTGTTATGTACATCACTTTTATATTTTCCTACACCGAGTTGACTACCTCTATTCCTCATGCGGGTGGGGCATTTGCTTATGCACGACGAGCTATGGGACCTTGGGGCGGATTTATCGCAGGTTATGCCACCCTAGTAGATTTTTTGTTGGCTCCACCAGCCATCGCCTACGCATTGGGAAGTTATACCAATTTCCTTAATCCAGCGATTCCTGTTGTGCCAACGGCAATGGCTATGTATGTTATTTTTATCGCTATCAACTGGTTTGGAATCAAAGAATCTGCTCAGTTTTCATTGATTGTTACCATTCTTTCAGTGCTCGAATTGGCGGTTTTTATGGCGGTGGTAGCTCCTTATTTCAAGTACGAAAACTTTGTCGCCAATAATCCCGAACATTTTACGGCTGATGGAATCTTTGCAGGAATTCCCTTTGCTCTCTGGTTTTTTGTAGCCATAGAAGGCGTCGCAATGGTGGCTGAGGAGGTCAAAAATCCACATAAAACAATACCAATTGGCTATATCACGAGTATTTTGACATTGGCTATATTGGCACTTGGTGTCATGATCTTGAGTGCTGGCGTAGGCGACTGGCGCAGATTGATTAGTCTTGATCACCCTATTCCAGAGGCTTTGTCAATGGCCTTGGGCGAAAAAAATGCTTTGTCAAAAATCTTCGCAAGTTTAGGGTTATTTGGCTTAATCGCTTCTTTTCATTGTAATACTATCAGCTATTCGCGCCAGATTTATGCGCTTGCTCGTGAGGGATATTTACCAGAATTTTTATCTGCCGTTAATAAAAAGTATCAAACTCCACACTGGGCGCTTATTGCTGGTGGTTTAATTGGCTTTTTAGCCATTTTCACAGGAACTACTGATAAGATTATTATTATGTCAGGACTTGGAGCTGTAGTTATGTACGCTGTAAGTATGGTTAGCTTGTTTGTATTACGTATGCGTGAACCTGCGCTCGAAAAACCTTTTAAAGCTCCTTTATATCCTTGGTTTCCAATCATAGCCTTGGTGCTATCGGTGGTTTGTATGATGGCTATTATTTACTACAATCCTGCAATTACTTTACTGTTTGTTGGTATCTTTTTGTTACTACTTCCAATTTTTCTTTGGCAGAAAAAAAGAAAGAAATGGTAGTGTTTAATTTGAAGATGTGCTGATTTGAAGATTTGAAAATTAGGTTTAATTTGAATATGAGATGATTTGGGGATAGTGTAATTTGAAGATTTGGTAATTTGGAAATGAGATAGTTTGAAGATGATTTTGGGGTAGTTATGTTCAAATGCTACGAATGTTAAAATACCCTTTTCTTACCAATGAACTATTCGCTGATAGGCATCTTGATGCTCCGCTCTTCCTATTTTGTTGGGTAAAAAGGTTTTTTTTTATCATATTCGAATTGTTTTGATTTTTATAGAAAGGGAGTAGTATGTCGATTTTTGATAAAATAAAAAATGTTTTTGTAAAACAGCAGAAAGAAGAGATTGTAGAGCTAAGCGAGCAAATTGCTGAAGTACAGCCTCTTGAATCTTCTCCTGTTGTGGAGGTAATCCCTGTCTCGTCGTCAGAAAGAATGAAAGTTTCATCTATTAACCAACCAGACTGGTTGATTAATGAGGATATTCTGCGTGATGAAGGGGTGATTTTTGGACTTTCTGGCTCAAACCCTGAAGAAAAAATTTCAATTATTCGAAGTTATTTTCATCAACAAACTGCCGATACCGAAAAGTTGATTGAGCACCGAGAGGAGAAGATAGGAGAACTCAATTACTGGATAAATGAAAAGGAAGGCCTAGTCAAAGAATTAGAGCGAAAAATAGAGCTTCTCAAAGAAAAAGAATTCACCGAGCAACATCATTTACCTAGAACCATAACAGGCTTGTCTTTGGCGATTGGCATTGCTGTGGGTAATTATTTTTTGATTGAAGAAGCACTTCGTGGACACTTTGAACAAAATAAATTGATTGCTTTGGGCGTATTTATGGCAGGGATGTTCAATTTGTTTGGTCGAATCTCATTTTTACATGACGATGCCCGTCAAAGTAATTGGCGTAAAATCCTTGAGGAAATTGGTATGCCATTGGCTTCTGCGTTTTTTGTGTTTGCTCAGATTTATGCCTCTCAACCAGTTTTGAATGCTTGGGCGTTGTTTGCCTTTATCTTTTTCTTGTTTATGTTTTCGGGTAAACTTTTGTTGGGTAATTTGGCGGTGTTAAAGGATGATTTAACCATTTTTCAAAAACGAAATCAATTACAACAAGATAAAGTCAAAAAAGTGGCTGAATGGGAAAAAGAGATTGACCAACATAAAGCCGAAATCAAAGAGTATCGTGTTGAGAAACAATCAATTTTGCCAGAATTGAGCCGATATATTGCAGAACGTACGCGTATCAATGCTCAAAGAGATATGCTAATCAAAGTTTTTGAAAGTGAATATCACTTGGCTTTAAATTATCGAAGTCGTATCTCGCAGAAAGATATACAGTCGATGCTAGGAGAGGAGGAAGAGGAATTTTAATATTGAGAACTGATGGACGAAAATAAATCTCATGCCGAAAAATATGATTTCCAACATGGTTATACTAGCGGTTTGGAATCGGTAGATAAAAATAATTATGAAGGATATTTATCCAGCCAAGTCAATTTTGAATGGCTAGATAAACAACTTCAGGAACAAAAACAGGAGTTAAATAAGCTAGAGGAAAAAATTACTCAAGCGAAATCTGCTTACAAATCAGCTTTTGATGCGCTTCAAGATAGAGTCTTGAAGGTGGGTTTGGCAGGTAAGAATAAAGAACGATTAGAATCTGAACTTTTTGAAATAGACGAAAAAAAGCATCAACTCGAAAAGCGCCGTTTAACCGCTGTACATAAGTATTCACTTTTTGCGGGTATTATTTACTTTATTGCGGGTGTCTCGTTTGTGGCAGGTGACTTGATTATCTCCCATGAGATTGTGGCTTATGCGCTCAACATTCATAATACGGTAGAGGCTTGGTCTTTTGCGGTTGGTTTGGCGATGGTTTCTATTTTACTCAAACCTGCCTACGAACGCTTGATTGAATCACCGTACTCTGATGGGGAAAGTGCAAAAGCTAAAAAAACTTACGCATGGTTCAAAGGCGTGACGGTGGTTTTTGCGGTAATTACACTCTTTGTGTTGGGTTGGTTTAGATACGAAGCGTACAAAACCGACAAAATGAAAGAAGGAATCAATAAGGCGATAAAAAATCTTAATAACCAAGTTTTTGACCCGTTCAATCCTACCGCTCCACCGCCTCCAGCAGTTCAGGCGCAGATTGAGGCCAAAATGCGCAGCTTTGACGCCCTTAATCAGGACTTGGTGAATAGCCCTTGGGCTTTAGCTTCATTTGTTTTGTCAGGCGTATTATTTGCTTTAGCAGGTGCGATCTGTTTGGGAATTGCCTTTCCTGTGTTGCAGTGTTATTGGTATCGTTGGCTTCAAATCGATCCACAACTTAAGCGTTTGAATAAACAAAGAAATAGTCTTCTTCCTCAAATTAAGGCAGAAGATGAAGCGTTGGCAGAGCATTTGATTCAGAAAAATATTCTCGAAAATGATTTACAGCTTGTAGATGATTTTCAAGCTTTAGAAAAAGAGAGAGCGAATCTTTCACAAGAAATCAAAGAAATCTATGAAGGAATGAGGTTGTCTGAGACCGATGCTCGAATTGCTTCGTACAACGATGGTTTTGGAAAAGGCTCGATGGTGCGCGATGCGATTAATGATGAAGAATTGTCGCAATTTGTTCGAGAAAGCTATTTTACAACTTCAAATCTCGCAAGTAAAGCAAAATCTTCATCGCCAGAAAAAGCATTGTTTAGTCGTAAACCGCAATTACGTCCGCATCAGCAATTACGTAAATTGATTTCGGAGGATTTTGATTCATCAGAGGAATTGTGAGTTAGTAGTGTACGAAGGATTCCAAACTATTGCGGATTTGGGATTTCTGATTTCGGAAATAAAGTAAAAGACTTTTATTTTTTCAAAATATAGCAATTTACACTTCCGAAATCCAATATCCGATATCCGAAATAAACAGTTTTAGAACCTTTATCTAATGCCTAGGGCTTAACGCCTAAAGCCCCAATATTTATTCACTCTAAAAACTAAGAAAATTATGGGATTATTTGATGCATTGATGGGAAACGCCTCGGAGGTTTCCTCTCACAAAGTTGCTGAGGAGTTTGCACCGATTTTGATTCATGGTGAAGAAGTCGTAAAGTCATTTCGACTGATTCGAGATATGTTTGTATTTACCAACAAAAGATTGATTTTGGTAGATAAACAAGGTTTGACAGGTTCGAAGGTAGATTTTCATACCATTCCATACAAAAGCATTAATCATTTTTCGAAAAGAAGTAATGGTTTGCTAGATTTGGATGCAGAGCTAATTATTTGGGTAAAAGGGAGCGATGCGCCACTCATTAAAGAATTTAGAAAAGGCGAAAATATCAACGATGTTTATAAGGTTTTATCTACTTATGTTTTGTAAGGAATAACGTTATAATAAATAGCAAAAGGTGCGATAGAATCCAAGTTAAGTTGGGTTTTATCGCACCTTTTGCTTTTATGAGGAAATCAAAACTAGTCTTTTATCGGAACATTATTTGCATCTAATAACTGAAGCTTAATTTTAATATTGCCCTTGGTTGCTTTTTGATGTTCATAATAGAGCACATAATTTTGAGCATAAATCTCATTTCTTTCTTTTTTTGAAAAAACACCTTTTGCCAATCTGAAATTGATTATTCCACCATATTTTCTATAATTTTCATGATGATGTTCATAAAAATCTATAGCTGCAGTACTGTCAATACTGCCTTCAATGGCGATGGATACCCTACAGTTTCCCATAGAAGGTTGTAAATTATCTACGAGAATAGCAGTATCTTTTTCACATTGAGTGATGGTGTATTCACGGTAACTGGGTTCTTGGCTGGTGCACGAACCTAGTGTAGCTACAAATAATAAAGCTTTGATAGAGTTTTTAAGGCTGATTTCCATTGGATTTACTTGGTAGAATTAATTTGAATTGGCCTAAAGTTGGAACACCATTTATCTTTACAATTGACCATAAGCTACCTTGAACACCAAGATTCTTTAATAAATCTTCAGTCCAGTAGTCTAAAGATAAACCTATGTTATTGTTTCTGACATCCATGATACTATTGAGGGCATTACCTTGTCCACTTTCATGTGCAATTAACATGTTATTTGCCGTAGTATAACCAAAAGCAACTTTTAAATTGTATGCTATTTGGGTATGGACAAAAGCATTATTTATTCCTTCGTCAATCGACCAACCTGCGAACAAACTTCCAGGTTTGATGAGGTTCTCTCCATAAGTTTTGGCATTATAATAAATAAAACCATATTGTACAATTTGTCTATAAGTTAAGGTTTTCAAAATATTGATCTCAGCATCATTTAATTTCATTTTGAATTTTGAAAGCATATTGTTTATATACGCAATTACCTTTGCTTTAAATTCTTCAGAATTTAAGACTTCATCATCCATTGAAATACCTGCATAGGGACTAAATGTTACTGTTTGGCGTTCTTCAACATGAGTAGAGTTATTGTACCAACTCAATATCATATCAAAGTTATTCCCTCGCATAGAAATACCATAAACTGTTACTTCACTTAGCATGACGTCTCCGTCACCTATACGGCTTGAATTAGCTCTTATAATTTTAGTCGGTGAAGATGGTTGTACATTGTCCTCCTTCTTATCGCAACTTACTAAAGATAATAATAAAGTTACGAATAAACTTGAAAATAATAGTTTTACTTTCATTTTAATAGATTTTTAATAAAAAATTAAGATAAGTGATAGAATTTGGCGCCATTTTCTGTTGTAAAATTCAGTTTATTGATTTACTTTTACTATACTAAAAAGTTGTTTTACAAAACCTATATAGTTGTATTTTGAAACCTTAAATAGTTCTTAAACCGTTTATCCCTTAATTAATATGAGATTAGGAAACAAGATTAGAATGATTCGTGAATTGAAAGGAATTTCACAAGAGGCACTAGCTATTTACTTAGATATTTCTCCTCAAGCTTATGGAAAAATTGAACGTGAAGAAACAAAACTAGATTTTGACCGATTAGAAAATATAGCCAATTACTTAAGTTTATCTGTCGAGCAAATTCTTGGTTTTAATGAAAATAAACTACTAGGTTCGAGGGATGAGTTAAAGGGGAAGATAGTTGCAGAAGCTCCAATGTTAAGTGAAAATGGTAAAATTATAGAAAGGCTTTTAATAACATTAGAGGCTAGATTTAATCGATACGATATTCTTCTAGAAAGAAACTTAGATATCATCGAAAGATTTGGGGAGCTAATCAACTCTAAATAAAAAGGGGTGGATAAGTCAGACGACATATATCCACCCCTTCTTTATTTAATAACTACAGTATCTTGTGAGGCTAACAATGAAATTATCTCACAATTAAGTATTCCAGACTTGGCATTTTTGTGTTTATAAACCAAGTTATAGTCATCCTCATAAATTTCATTTTTTAGGACGGTATCTATTTTTCCTTTTGGTAATGCCACAAAGAATGGACCCATATCATGACCTATTGAAGTGAGACTAATATGTATCGAATCATCAATGTTACCTTGAATTTTTAAATAAATTGCTTTAGCAGGTTTAAATCCAAGGAGTCCTTCTACTTTGATTAGAGTATCTTTTTGGCAATTTTGAATTGTGAAGTTTCGATGCAAAGGAGGCTTCTTTTTACAACTACTGAAATTACCTATAACAAATATACTTGCTATGAATAAGATGCAGTTAATTTTCATTTTGTCTTTTGATAAGGGGTGACTATTTACATTATAACTTGTTTGAAGTGAATCAAGTCATAATTATAGAGGTCTATTATCTACATCTAACAACTGAAGCTTAATTTTAATATTCCCCTTGGTTGCTTTTTGATGGTCATAATAGAGTACATAATTTTTAGCATAAATTTCATCTCTTCCTTTTTTCGAAAAAATACCTTTTGCCAATCTAAATTGAATTACACTAGGATTTTTTCTATAATTATCGTTATTATGTTCTTGTAAATCGATAATAGCAGTACTATCAATACTACCTTCCACAATGATAGATACATGACAGTTTCCCATATAAGCTTGTAAATTATCTACTAAAATTGCAGTATCTTTTTCACATTGAGTGATAGTGTATTCACGGTAACTGGGTTCTCTGATGGTGCAGGATAACAGGCTTGCTACGCCAAATGGAATAATAATACGAAGAAATGATCGAGTGTTTAAATTCATGGTGAAGAATTTTAAAGGTTGAAACTATTTATAAAATATTGATTTGAAGGTGAATGTAGTGTTATTTTAGACTTTACTTTTAGGGTGCGACTTTAGTCGCACCCTAAAAGTAAAGTCTATTCAAAAGTCGTAACAGTAACTCTAAATTTATACATTAGTCCTTTGAAATAAAAACAGGTTCTCAATTTTCTACACTATCAAACTACTCAAGGAATACTGTTGCGTATTGCAAAAAGAAACGCTGTAGAAATAATATCCCATACGGTTGGTCGTATATCTGCGCCATACATATACGAGCGGACTTCCCACACTTACTTTCAAGAATTGTGCTTCTTGGGCTTTGGCCAATACACAGGATACTTCTTGTTCAACACCTGAGGCTTCTACGTGATAATTGACGCGTAATGATTCCATGATTGAATCATTGACAAAAGGCGTCATGATAAAACCTGGCAAATTGATATTCGGCAAATAATAGTATTCAAACATCACAGGCGTAGCTTGAGAATGGTGTAGATTCATCGCAACGATACAGCCTGCTTGTCGTTCAGCTTCTGAAATAGGGAAGAAAAAAGCAGGATCCCATGCCTGAATGGAGGGTCTTCCAATGATTTTGGATTGTAGAGCAACCTCTTCGTTACTATTGAGCTGTTTGGGGTCTCTAAATGCGAGTAATCCTACTGTTTTGCGTCGAAGATTCACAAAACTTCCCTTTCCCTTTTGCTTGCGGATATAGCCATCCTTCACAAGCTCGTTGAGGGCTTGTCGAACGGTCATACGAGTGATTTGATGCAAATCGGCTAACTGATTTTCGGATGGTAATAAATCATCTTGCTGATAAATACCCGAAATAATCTGATGTCGAAGGCTCTCGTATAGTTGTCGATATTGTGGAATTTGCATACGTTCTGAGGAATTAGGGTGCAAAAATACAATTCTTCAGCAAGACTTCTGCACTCTTCAGAAAAGGTTTCTCTAATTTGATGATATTGTGTTTGGTAATCTATTGATAGATAGATTTTTGTAAAAATGTTGATGATAAAAATTAGTATTCAATAACTTATTACTGGACAAAATGAAAGTTCCTAGTTCAAGACTTTGTCTTGGACTTAGTCCTTTAACCAGTTTAAAACTGGTTAAAGGACTGAGCAGTCTAAATCCGCTTACCAAACTTACCCGTTTTGTCCAGTAATAAAACTACAGACTAAAAACCGCTTTACTCTATCGAAACCTTTTTTACATTATCGATAATATGCTTATCGATTAATTTATGAATGGGATCTATACCAGCCTTGAGAGGTTCTTCTTTCACGATAAGCTTGAGTGTTTGTTCCTTTTTGCTAAAACGATGTTTTTTCAGGTAAATTAATTTATCATTTCCTTCTGCATCTTTTCCATAAACACCCACATCAATCCAGTCATTCATACCAATCACCTTCTGGTTGCCAGATTTGTCTGCTCTACTTTTTTCAGAAGAAATCTTTAAAGTAACCTCGTATGTATTGTTCTTCAGCTTTTTGGCAGTAGCTATATCTGTTTTATTTTCATACAAAGTAATTGTTTCAAAAAGGTCAGTAATCAGATATTTCAAAGAATCTGGCGTTGCTTTTTTGAGATACGCTAATAAATCTAAGGTAGTTGGATAGCGCTTTTTGTGGTTGTCTGGTCCTGCATATTTCCAATCTTTAGCATATTCGGATAAGGCTTGATTTACTTTATCTTCACCGATATAATCTTGCAGTGCATACAAACATACAGAGCCTTTGTTATAATGGATATATTGTTGATTTTCACATAAATATAATGGTTGCTCTTTCTTGCGCTCGGTGGCACGACCGTAAAGATATTCATCCAAATTATATTTCATGAACTTTTGCATGACCTCAGTTGACAGGTGATTTTTGAGTACCATCAAAGCAGAATATTCAGATAAAGACTCCGAAAGCATGCCATTGCCTTTGACATTGGCTTCAATGACCTGATGTCCCCACCATTGATGACCAAGTTCGTGCGCAGTTACATAGAATGGAATATCTGGGTCATCTTTTTGAATATCCATCACAAAGCCCATGCTTTCAGAAAATGGAACCGTATTGGCAAAAGATTGTGCAAAGGAAGCATATCTAGGAAACTCCATGATGCGCATTTGTTTGTATTGAAAAGGGCTGAAGTTTTTCGAATAATATCCCAATGCCTTTTTCATGCCATTCATGATTCTGTCAAGATTTTTATCGTGTCCTTTGTGATAATAAATTTCCAGATTGATACCATTCCATTTTTCACGTTTTACCTCATACCTTGCCGAAACTATCGAGTAAAAATTAGCCATAGGCTGATCCATGCTATAACTAAAATAGCGACGATTATTGGCATTCCACGATTTTTGGAGGTAACCTGGTGCTATGGCAATTTGGTCAGGCTCAGTGCCAATGGTCATCGAGAATCGAATTAAATCGGCATCATCGCCAAAGAGGTTACTTGATAGCCCATGTGGGTCATTTTGATTTGGTAATCGGTCTTCTTTGGGTTTGAGTCCATTGTCTTCGCGGTCGTCTTTATCGCTCAGTTCAGCATCTTCGATATATCCCAATTGTGGAAAATAGGAACTATTGTTAAAAAATGTTCCATTATACACAATGTTCGTGCCTGTAACGCTTGACAAGAAACTTTTCGCACCGACTGCCAATTGAAAATCCATCTTGATCGAATCTTGTGGAGCAAGAGCTTTTTGCAAATGATAAATCGTAAACTGAAAATCTTTCCATTCTTTTTGTTTAGTAAAAGGTTGGTCAAACGTCAGTTTTTCGACATCTACATCGGCTGTAAATGAAATATAGATATCCTGAATAGGTTTATTGGTTTTATTCTTCAAATAATAAAAACCTTCAGTTTTCATTTTTCTTTCCGACGGGTACAATTCTACTTTGAGATTGGATTCTACGATTTTGGGTTGGGGTGCATTCTCATATTTTTTTAACGTTTTCTCAAAATCTGCTCGTAGTTTTTTCTCATTCTTTGAAGAACGATAGGTTTCTAAGAAATTGGTATTATAAAAAATATAGCCACCTGTGCCAATCAAGACTGTCAGTGTAAGAATAGTTGCCGTGAGTAAGGGTTTACTAAAACGATGATTACTAGCAGCAATACGAGTTTCGAGCAATTCGTCGGCACCTCGTACGGAGAGAATCGTCGCACCAATAAACATGATCATGACAAAGGCAAGCCAGTAAGAACTCATCCATGAGAATGGTGTCACAAAATGCCCATAAATATTCATGTCAGAATATTGCCCCAAACTTTGTCCTCCAAATTGTAAAAGAGGGTGTTCGACTCCCATCAGTGAAAGCACTGCCGTGAGAATCAAAAAACCGACCGAGATAGCAATACCCAAAAATTTATCATTGACTATTACCTGAATAAAAAAGAAGAATAGGAGAAACTGTATGATAGAAATTAGGGTGGAAGAAAACAAAGTGCCAAAATACACCGATAGCTGAAAGTCAAAATATCCCTGAACTGCCTGAACTAGCACACTCAGCCCAATAAAAAAGACCAATAGCGTACAAAATACCAATAAAAGCGATAAGAATTTGCTAAAAATCCCGATAAAATCAGGAATCGGCATCGAATCAAAAATCAGGTTGAATTTGACAGTACGCTCTTTCCATACTAGCTCGCCAGCATACGTAACTGCAATGGCTAAATAGAAAAACTCTAGAATCCCTAAAGAACCAAGCATATTGGCAGTAGTAGGTAGAGTTCCAACCCCAAACCAGCGTTGAGTATTACCGACCGTTGCAATGAACAAGGCAAAGCCCGAAATGATGATTGTCAGAAATGGTACTTCCTTAAAAATTGTTCGGTAGTAGAAGGTAGTTAAGCTCCCAAACTGTCGCAGATAGGTATTGTTATTAAGTAATTGTTGGACTTGTGGAATAACAACATTTTCTGGTTTGATACGTACTTCTTCTTGTTTCTTAGATTTTTTGGGTTTAAAATGTGAACTTTTGACAACATTAAAACTAAAACTCCAATACGTGATGGCTAAAATAATCAATCCCAATCCTGTGACAATAAGGCGATTGTAAAGAAATACTCCTGAAAGTGGAATCATCCACATATTGCGTTCGGCAGGTGACCAATAACGAATGGTGGTATTAAGACTGATAATACCAAAAGGGTCTATATAGCTTGCTAGTTCACGGTTATCGATATTTGAAAGGAGCTGTTGAGCGATATTATAGACGACAAAAAGGATAATTCCTTGTGTGTAAATCATCACAGACTTGCGAGTGAGTGCCCCTGCTGCAAAAAATAATGCTCCTGTGAAAAGTAAATTAGGTATTACCAAGACAAAAAATGGCTGAATAAAATGCAGTAAATTAAAAGGAAGCAAATTTTCAGCTTTGCGATTTGGCAAGAAGTCCCCTATAGCTAAACCCAGCCAAAAACCAGAGAAAATAAATAGCAACACTAGAAATGAGCCAATAAAGCGCCCCATCAAATAGTCGAACTTTCTGATAGGATTACTAAACATCAATGCTTCGGTATTGTACTCAAAATCTCTCAAAACTGCTACGCCCATGACTGCGGAGGTAATCATACAGAAAAAATAGGAGACAATTCCTTGTAAAAAAGCGATAATGAAAGGTGCATTTTCTTTGATTTGCTCACTTCTGGTTACAATGTCTTTTAGCTCTGTGGTAACAAATAGTATGGCAGTTACAAAGAGTAACAAAAAGTATATCCAAGTCGCAGGTCTTCGCTTGCGATAGTTAATTTCGAATCTAATAAATTCTAAAAGCATAGTTTGAATAGGTTAGGCGTTAGCAAATATTTTTCCGAAATATACGTCTTCCAAATCTGGATTTACCGCTACAAATCCAGCTTCTGGCTGAGTATCTGCTAGCACATTGATAACTGGCGTACCAGCAATCAAGCGATCAGAAATTACCGTAAACTGCTCTTTGTAGGTGTTTAGTTCGGCTTTTGTAATACGTTTTTGCCATACTTTTCCTTCTAATTGAGCCATGGCATCAAAAGGATTTCCTTTGTATAATACCTGTCCTCGGTTGATAATCGCCATGTCGGAGCATAATTCTTTGACATCTTCAACGATATGTGTTGATAAAATGACGATGGTATTTTCGCCCAGCTCCGACAAGAGGTTCAGAAATCTATTGCGTTCGGCAGGGTCAAGACCAGCCGTTGGTTCGTCTACAATGATCAATTTTGGACTCGCAATAAGAGCTTGGGCTATGCCAAAACGTTGTTTCATACCTCCCGAATAGCCTCCCAAGTTTTTGGTACGAGCTTCCCAAAGGTTGGTTTTTTGTAACAAAGATTCGACTAATTCTTTACGTTCGGCTTTATGGGTAATACCTTTCAATACGGCAAGATGGTCGAGTAGCGTGATAGCATCGATTTTAGGATAAACACCAAATTCCTGAGGTAGGTAGCCTAAGGTTTTGCGAACATCATCTTTTTGAGTAAGCACATTGATGTCTCCCAACATAATACTGCCAGAGTCGGCTTCTTGTAAAGTGGCAATGGTACGCATCAATGATGACTTTCCTGCACCATTTGGTCCCAGCAAACCAAACATTCCTTGATTGATGGTTAGATTTACATTGTTGATGGCATGTACACCATTCGAGTAGGTTTTGTTGAGATTGGTAATTGTTAATTGCATGAGGTCAAAAGGTTTTTAGAAAAAAGAATAAAGGTAATATAGTAAAAAAGTGTAAAAAAGAAATAGAGAAAAGGATAAAGTGCCCAAATAGTCATATAGGTTACAGAAGAACTTTGAGGATATGATTAACATCGAGGATTTCAAAGATTGAATGGTATGTATAACCTAGGTTGAGTCCCAAAGATACGGCATATAAAAAACCTCCTGTTTTCTATATGCCTAGACATACAAAATAACGAGGAGGTTTTTAGCGTTCGAACATTCTAATGATGTGCAAACGGTCTTATAAAACGGTAGAATACCTTGAAAACGGTTTGATAAAAATCAGTTTCAAGAATATCACAATTATACCGACATAATATCTTTTTCTTTTTCTACAAAAATAGCTTCAACTTTAGCAATGTAGCTATCAGTCAATTTTTGAACACGCTCTTCACCAGTTTTTACAGCATCTTCAGATACACCATCGTTTTTCAATTTACGAATAGAATCATTGGCTTCTTGACGAACTTTTCTAACGTTCACCTTAGCTGTTTCGATTTCAACTCTTGCTTTTTTTACCAATTCTTTACGTCTTTCCTCAGTCATTGGGGGCAAGTTCAAACGAATTACCTCACCGTCATTCATTGGAGAAAGTCCGATATTTGAGTTACGGATAGCCTTTTCGATTTCCGCAATCATTTTTTTCTCAAAAGGTTTTACTACGATTGAACGCGCATCAGGAATTGCAATAGACGCAGCACCTGTAAGAGGAGTCATCATACCATAGTATTCCACCTGAATCCCGTCGAGCATAGCGGGAGTTGCCTTTCCTGCACGAATCTTGGCTAACTCAATAGTTAGGTGCTTCATAGCGCCATCCATTGTTTCTGTGGCAGCATCAAGATAAAATTCTATTTCTTCCATTTGTTGTAATGAGTGGGTTGTGAAATTCAAATAGTTCGCTAGAGACTTTCAAAAAAAATCGGACAGCCCCAAGGTAAAACAACTTTGAGCTATCCGATATTTGAAGGTTATTTGTTAGCTAATAAAAGTTCCTACATCTTCACCTTGAACAAGCCTAGTAAGGTTGTCAGGTTTGTTCATATCGAATACGATAATAGGGAGTTTATTTTCTTGGCAAAGCGTAAACGCTGTTGCATCCATAATTTTCAGACCTTTACCTAAAGCCTCAGCAAATGAAAGCTGTGAATAACGTGTAGCAGTAGGGTCTTTTTCTGGATCAGCAGTATATACACCATCTACACGAGTTCCTTTTAGTACTACATCTGCCTCGATTTCGATAGCACGAAGTGCTGCCGCTGAGTCAGTTGTAAAATAAGGGTTACCAGTTCCGGCACTGAGGATAATAATTCTTCCTTTCTCAAGGTGACGAATAGCACGACGACGAATCATTGGTTCGCAAACAGCCTCGATTTTGACAGCAGTCATCAAACGAGTAAACATTCCGTGCTTCTCTAAAGAAGCCTGAATTGCCATACCGTTGATTACGGTAGCCAACATACCCATGTAATCACCTTGTACACGGTCGATACCAACTTTGGCAGCACTTGCGCCACGGAAGATATTACCGCCACCGATTACAATGGCAACTTCGACACCTAAATCGTGTATTTTCTTGATTTCTTGGGCATATTGCTCCAAAATTGAAGGTTCGAGAACTTCGCCATCTGAACTGAGGGCTTCACCTGAGAGCTTAAGAAGAATTCTTTTGTACTTGGGTTTGTCCATGAGAATTTTTTTTTTCGGTCGCAAAGATAAACAAAGTTTTTTAGTTTGGAATAGCCCCGATTTGAAGTTAAATGATTTTTATCTTTATTCCTGCACCATATAAGTAACAGGAAAGCTTAAATTAAGAATATATCTCTGGTTCACTTGGATAGTATCCCTATGATTATGAATGCAATCCAATAACTGATATACTAATAACAAATAACTTTTTTACTTATGGAACATAATCTGATAGCTGAGCGATTTGCGAACTCGCATGCACACAAAAATAGCCCAATTACGCAAAATATGTAATTGGGCTATTGAGTATTTATCAAAAGTGTTAGTAAATGGTTGAATCTAGGATTATTACGAATGATTTTATTCAAATTCAATCATTACTTGATTTTTCTCTACATTTTCACGTGCGGCTACTTTAATAGATTTTACTTTTCCGTCGCCAGTAGCTTTTAGTACATTTTCCATTTTCATGGCTTCCAAAATCAATAAAGTATCTCCTTTTTTGACAGCATCCCCAACCGCAACTTTAACGTCAACAACCAAGCCTGGCATTGGTGCTTTGAGGTCATTTACTTTTGAAGAGGCTGCATTGCTCATGCCCAGTTGGTCAAGCAAAATATCAAAACGGTCTTTTACGCCAACAGTGTAAACAGAATTATTGATTTTTAGGACAAAACTCTTGCTTGCATAATCCGCCTCGATTACTTCGGCATTGAACGAACGGTTATTATACAAAATACTGAAATTTCCGTCCTGTGTCTTGGCAAAATCCCAACCAAAAGGTTCTCCATTAAGGATGGTTTCAGTAGCATTTTGTTGAATATCGAAAGTCTTATTATTTACACTTGCTTTTAACATGGCTCTTTTAATTTTGTTTTGTTACGAACTTTTATTGACCAAATATACACCAACTAAAATAATTGACATACCTAAATAGTGCTCAATAAGTATAGCTTCGTTGTCCAGTGCGCCCCAGATCATCGCTACAATCGGAATGAGATAGGTAACAGAGCTAGCCAAAACTGCTGAAGTCATCTGTATCAGTCTATTAAACAACACCATCGCAATAGCAGAACCCATTACCCCAAGCAAGACACCATAACCCAAAGCAGGCAAAGCTCCGTCTTGCGAAAGCCTGTCTACAAAGTCTGAACTAAATAAAACTACACCTGACACTGGACCAATAGTCATAAAGATACAACTGGTAATGACCAAGGAGTCGAGACCAATATTAGTAAGATATTTTTTGGTAAACTGTAGATTGATACCATATAAGAGCGTCGCCAAAATCACCAATAAGGCATATAGGTTAATGGAGATTTTTTCTTTTCCAGCCAAAACCAACATTAAAGCACCCACAAAGCCTATAATAATGCCATAGAGTTGTCGTTTGGTAATACGATTATTGAAAAACAATCCACCAATGACTAGGGTAAATAGCGGTGTTGTTGAATTTAATGCTCCCGAAATAGCGCTATCTAGTTTTGTTCCTGCTAATGAGAAAAGAAAAGCAGGAAAGAGGTTTCCTAAACAACCTACAATCAAAAATTTATACCAATCCTTGAAAGGAATTTTTTTGAGGTTATACAAAAAAATAGGTACAAAAAAGCAAAATGCCGAAAAGATGCGCAATGAACCTACCTGTGACGCTTGAAATACATGAAGGCTTTTTTTGACAAGAATAAAAGAACTTCCCCAGACTAAAGCCAATAAGATTAACAAAAACCAAGCGATGGCAGAAGTAGATTTAGTAGTAGTGTTGCTCATAAGAAACAATGTTGAATGAAGCTTTGACCATACATGGTACAGCAAAACAGTTAGCAATGACAAGTTAATGCTTTTTTAACAACTAAAAATTGAAATAGAGTTTCAGAAACCTTGAAAAAGAAAGAAATACGAGAGAAGACGTCAAGAAAGGATAAGCAAGAACTACTGAAAAAGGGTCAATAAAACTTAAAACCTTGGGCAATCGGTGCCTTTGCGAGTACGAGTGGGAAGTTTGAGTCCACTTTTAAAACAACTGGTAATGCCCATTTGGAAGATTGTTCCGCTATTATGTGAGGAAGAAGACGTGCCGATTTCGAAGTGAATACCAATAAATGAACGTACCATCACTCTGATACCCAAAAGGATACCAACGGTTGGTGCAAATTGTTTTTGATAATAATCGCCACCTAGCATTGCTCCAAAATAAGGGTCTATATTGGCTTCATCAGAATTGGTTAGCTCTCCAAAATGTTGATAGCCTCTGAAACTAAATTGCTTAAAATCTGAAAATTCTGATGTGAATTGTGTATACTGAAGACCTAATCCATAGTACGGACTTTTGGTTATACGCTTTTCGAGTCCGATACAAAAGAGTTGCGGACTATTTTCGAGAATGCGAGTAGATTTATCCCTGTTTAGATCGGAGCCATGGGCAAAGTAAAGATAAATCGGGTGTAGTTTTTGTGCCTCAATTATATGGCTCAGCCCTATAAGAATAAGGGTTGATAGTATTAGCCTTTTCACAGCTTAAAATTTCTACTTAGGATGGATTCAATGTTAAAGAGAGTATGAGTAATGTGGTCATACTCTCTAAATAACTATTCAGACAAAAACTATACCGAATTACTCAGCAACAAGCTCTCCTTGTGCATAGAATGCTTGTACATTGGCTAATATTTCTAAGATTTCATCATAACTAAAGGCAGTTACGAGACGCATTCTAAATTCTTTGAAATGAGGTATTCCCTTAAAATAATTGGCATAATGACGGCGCATTTCGACGATACCTACATGGTTACCTTTCCAACGAATACTAAAGTCGAGATGATGTTTACATACATCTATTCGGTCTTGAATAGTAGGTAAAGCTAGATGCTCGCCCGTTTTTAGGAAATGTTTAATTTCGTTAAAAATCCAAGGATACCCAATAGAAGCACGACCAATCATGATGCCATCAACGCCATAACGGTTTTTATATTCTAATGCTTTTTCTGGAGAATCAATATCACCATTTCCGAAAATAGGAATTTTGATGCGAGGATTCTCTTTAATTTTTCCAATCAAAGTCCAATCTGCCTCTCCTTTGTACATCTGTACACGTGTACGCCCATGAATTGTCAAGGCTTCGATACCAATGTCTTGTAGTCTTTCGGCTACTTCTTGAATATTTTTGGTTGACTCATCCCAGCCTAAACGTGTTTTTACGGTCACAGGAAGGTGCGTTGACTCCACTACAGCCTTGGTCATGGCTACCATTTTAGGAATATCTTGAAGCAATGCAGCACCAGCACCTTTACAAGCCACTTGTTTTACAGGACATCCGTAGTTAATGTCAATCAAATCGGGACCTGCTTTGGTCGCAATCTCACCACAAGCTCTCATGGTTTCAATATCCGAGCCAAAAAGCTGAATACCAATTGGGCGCTCGTACTCAAAAATATCCAATTTTTGTACTGACTTTGCAGCATCACGAATCAAGCCCTCCGAGGAAATAAATTCAGTGTACATTAGGTCGGCTCCGTTGGCTTTGCAAACCGCTCTGAAGGGAGGGTCAGACACGTCTTCCATCGGGGCAAGCAAAAGTGGAAACTCGCCTAAATCTATATTTCTTATCTTTGCCATATTCAATTCTTGCCTGTATGTGCTAGGTTTTGGTAAATTCCTATAACAAACAGTCTTTTAGAATTATCAAACTCACAATTTTGCTGTAAATTTACAACCAATATGGCACAATTTGATACTTTTTCGTCACAAACTGACAGACCCCTTTTCGCTAAAGTTTTGATTTTGTTTGGATTAACCCTTGTTTTTCTGGCGGTTGGTTCGGCAATTGGTCTAGCTGTTTTCTCCAATATGACTGGTGTGCCGATGGCGCAATTCGCTACTTTTCAGGCAAATCCAGATCATTACCCTGATGCATGGTATGCTATGATGCTTTTACAAGCCCTTAGTACGCCTATTCCATTCATACTTTCTGCTTTGATTTTTTGGAAATATGTCGAAAAAAGGGAAATTAATCAGTGGAGCTTACGTCAACCTACGGCGTTGGTTTGGGGTATGGTGCTCATATTAGTTATAGGTTTTATGCCCTTCGACTCGTTGTTTATTGAATGGAATAAGTCAATTCAGCTTCCGAGTGCTTTGAAAGGATTGGAACAGTGGATGCAAGAAAGCGAGGAGGCTGCCAAGAAAATTACCTTGTATTTTACGGATTTTAAATCATTTCCTCAATTTGTAGTGGCGCTTGTAGTAGTTGCTGGAACGGCTGCTATCAGTGAAGAGTTACTGTTTAGAGGAGTTTTACAAAATATTTTACTCAAAAAATGGAATAACCCTCATTTGGCTATTTGGGTAGCTGCGTTTTGGTTTAGCTTTATCCATTTTCAGTTTTACGGATTAATTCCTCGCATGTTTCTTGGAGCCATGTTTGGATATTTATACTATTGGTCGGGGAGTTTGAGTTTGCCGGTTTGGGCACATTTTGTCAATAATGGTTTTACGATTTTGATGAGCTATTTATATAAAATTGGCGTTTTGGAGGTAAATATAGTAGAAACAGATTCTGTACCTTGGACGGCGGCTTTGGCTTCGGCCTTGGTATCGGTGTTGATTTTTAGAAAAATCTATCAAGATACCGCACTGAAAATTGAATAGTGAGTCTATAAATCAGAAATTTGAAATAATGAACGATTGGCAGAAGATATATGTGTCTGATAGTCCTTTTAAAACAGATTTGGCAAAAGCTTATTTAGTCGAAGAACATCAGATAGAAGCAGTTGTGATTAACAAAAGAGATAGTTCGTATCTATTGGGTGTATGTGAGCTATATGTGCCAGCTAGTCGTGCTACCTTGGCGAGGTTTTTATTAGAAAATGAAGGCGGTTTTCAGGATTCGCTGCAATGAAAGGTCAAGTCATTGATATACGAAAAAATTACGTGCATTGTGAGGTAAGTAAGAAGTTTAATTATATTTCTATCAAAATAACATGAACTTTTGAGCTACAGCATAATCATGCAATTATATTTCGTACAATTATTTAAGTAGTAGTGCAGCATTAAAATAAACTAAGTGTATGTTTAAAAAAATTATTTGGTTCTCATAAGAAAAACGAAATTTCCATTCGCGACTCCTTACTTTTCTTGTCTTGACACAAGAAAAGTAACAAAAGAAAGTCAAGAAATCCTAAACTCGCCTGCGGCTCAAACAATAGGATTTCATAAAAGCGAATACAAATTATTTCATTTTTAATAACTTAATAAAATTTAAACATACTCTAAATTATAATGTGAAATATTGATAATTATAATTTTGTATTCATAATTCATCACTCACAATTCAGCACTCATACTTATGAAGCTATTCTAAATGAAATTTTAAATTTATTAAAGAAAAGGATGAAGGAAAAATTACAGGGTATGTCCAATCTTCAGCAACGTGTGATTGCTGCAGTCATTGCAATTCCATTTTTATTGTTTTGTATCATTTATAGCGACTGGACTTTCTATGTCTTATTTGCTTTGATTTCGGTATTGGCGCAATTAGAATTTTACAAATTGCTAGGTTTGGATGGCAACGAGCCATTAACCTACTATGGCACTTTTTGTGGGTTTATTTTAGTCACAGTTACGTTTTTGATTGAGAAGGGCATTATTCCTTACGAAGACTATTATGTGTTATCACCACTAATGGCGTTGATTTTCTTTATAAAACTCTATAAATCAGAAGATGAAAAGCCATTTAAGAATATTGCTTATACTTTTTTAGGAGTAATTTATGTTGCTTTGCCTTTTGCTTTAATTATCATTTTGGCTTTCTTAACACCAGATTTCAGATTTAGCTGGCAACGTCCTCTAGGCTGTTTGTTCTTACTTTGGGCTAGTGATACAGGCGCTTATTTTGCAGGTACAAAATTTGGAAAAACCAAATTGTTCGAAAGAGTTTCGCCTAAAAAATCGTGGGAGGGAAGTATCGGTGGTTTTGCAGCAGCCATGTTAGTTTCCTTTGTTCTAACTCAATATTTCGATGATTTACAAGATTGGCAATGGTATGTATGCGGCGCTATTATCGTGGTGGCTGGTACGTATGGCGACTTGGTAGAATCGCTTTTCAAAAGAAGTATTAAAATCAAAGATTCGGCCTCTACAATCCCAGGTCATGGAGGGTTTTTGGATAGATTCGACGGTTTGTTATTGTCAGTACCATTTATCATTACATTTTTGAAAATGTTTTAATTGCTAAAAACAATATAAAAAGCGCCAATGTTCTTCTTTATGAAACATTGGCGCTTTTGCTTTTATAGGGGTGAGTCATAATGATTTCTTGGTATTTGTGATAAAAGAGGATTTATGTAAAAGATTGAATCCTATTGAGATTAAATTGAACTTAGATCTGAAAAAGACGCTTTACTTTTGTGAGGTAATTCTGTATTTTAGTGTTGTAAATTAATATAGTGTTTTGGTAAAACGTTAAAAACTGTTAAACCAATACAGGACTACAAGGTCTAATCCTTTAAATTGTATAAGTTTGCGTATTCAATCCGTTGAAATTTCAAATTAAATATTATACCATGCGATTAGCATTTAGATATATTACCATATTAATACTCTTAGTGACAGGATTTTCTGTTAAAACTTTTGCTCAGGGGCAAGATAAGAGTGTTATTTTTTCGGGAAGGGTTGTAGCTGACCGTAGTTCTGAATTTTTGCCAAGTGCTTATGTTTTTAACCCAAATTCAGGAAGAGGTACTTTGACAGATAACTTAGGTAATTTTGCCTTGTATGTATATCCTGGCGATACAATTCAGTTTTCGTATGTGGGTTACAAAAAGCGATATTATGTCATTCCTAGAGACATTGAGCAAACACACCAAGCTTATGTGCGTATGGCTGAAGAAACGAGAATGCTCGCCGAGGTAAGGGTATATCCATATAGTACAGAAGAAGATTTTAAAAAGGCTTTCCTAGAAATGCAGTTGGATAATCAGGCGGGTCGTAAGGCATTAGCGAAGAATTTGGAGCAATCGAAATTGAATGTGTTGGCGCTAAAAGCAGGTTTGAGCGGGGCTGGTAATTTCCGAAACTTCTCTGATCAAATGACTTATAGTATGGCCAATCGTAACTTTATTTCTAGTCCTTTGATGACCTTAACCAATCCATTTGCATGGGCACAGTTTATTCAGTCAATCAAGCGTGGTGATTTGAAAAAAGATGATTATAAAAAGGCCTACGAAGATGCGCCAAGTGAAGGCGTAAGTCGTCAGAAAATTATGAAAGAAATCAAGTCTGGTGGCGGAGGTCAGTAATATTGAGTGAATTGTGATTTAGTGAATGGGTGATTATTTTTAGATTGAAATTTCACCAGTATAGAGAAATGTTGCTTGGGGATGAGTTTAACACGCATTCAACGTTTTAATAAACAATACGATTCTTGACCATGATTTCATTTAGCGGGTAAATTTATTAATCCGTCATAAAATGTTTAAATAGTTTCATTATCAAAAAAGCGGTTGGAAAAACAATTTCCAACCGCTTTTTTGATATGCTATATCTGACTCAGCTTAAGATGCAATCATTGCGTCTCTACTGGTGAATTTCTTCTTAAAATAATCACTCATTCACTCAATCTCAATTCACACAATGAACTAGGGGTGACTCGTATTGGTGCTATACCTACATTCTCTACAAAAACTTAACCTCAATTCTTCTATTAAGCTTTCTATTTTCGTCTGATGTATTAGGTACAAATGGTTTGGTTTCGCCGTAGCCTTCTGCTTTAATTTTGTTGCTTGGAATACCTTTGTTGATCAAATAGTTCATCACTTCTTTAGCCCTTTTTTGTGATAAAATTAGATTGTCAGCATCTTTGCCTACATCGTCGGTATGCCCCGATATTTCCACCGAAAGCATGGGATTACTTTTTAAGAGAACTACTAATTTGTCAAGCTCAGTGGCAGATTGGGGTTGTAAATCCCACTGATTCGTCGCAAAGAAGATATTATTCAAAATTTCTTTAGCATCTTTTTGAATAGGTTCAAGGCTGATATTTAATACTTTGTCTAACGCATGAGTTTGGCTAAAATCAAAATGAAGGCTTTTGAAAAAATACCCTTGTTTATTCACAAACAAGGCATATTCTCCCGAAGTATTTAATACTGAAATATATTGACCTGTTTGAGTATCTGAGATAAATTTACCCACTGTTTGAGAAGGGTTTAAGGCTACTAATTCTAACTCTGCTGAAAGCTTTTGCTGGGTTTTAGCATCAGTTACAATACCTTTTAGGTAGGTTGTAGCTTGGATTTTGGCTTGTAATGAGCTAGGCAATGTGATTTCTACGAGTTTAGATTTTTTATATCTCTCTCCTGTATCTTGTTCTAATGAATAATATCCTTTTTGTCCGTCGGCAGTAATAAACAAGGCGACTTGGTCGTCTTGGGTGTTGATAGGATATCCCAAATTTTGAGGTGCTGTCCAGCTAACACCTTGTTTTTGAGACATAAATAAATCTAAACCGCCCATGCCTGCATGTCCTTCTGAGCTAAAGAAAAGCGTTTGTCCATTGGCATGAATAAAAGGTGATAAATCATCTTCAGAGGTGTTGATGGTATTACCTACATTTTGGGCCTTTTGCCATTGTCCTGTCGAATCTTGCTTACTCACCCAAATATCCCTTTTCCCGATACTTCCTCTTCTATCTGATACAAAGTACAAAGTTCGTCCGTCTGCCGAAAGAGATGGTTGCGAGTCCCACTCACCAGAGTTGACTGCCTGTCCCATATTGGCGGGCTTTGTCCAGTCGTTTCCTTCTCTATAACTCACAAACAAATCACAGCTTCCCAAGCTATTACGCCCTCCGCAGGCTGTAAACACCAAGGTTCGACCGTCGGCAGCAATACTGGCGGTTCCTTCATTTTGTGAGGTATTGATTAGTTCTGAAAGACTATGGGCTTGTTGCCACTGTTGATCTATCCATTTCGAAACGTATAAGTTTTCATCTCGGTTGCTATAGTTTTGAGCCGTAAATATCAACGTTTCTCTGTCGGCAGTCAGTGTGGGGAAATACTGTGTATCGAAAGCATTTATGGTATTAGGTAAGGCAATAGGCTTTATGTCAAGCGGTTGATTCACAGCTTTTAAGGCAAATTCGGCATTGGCGATACTTCTTTTGATTCGTTGAATAGTCAGGTTATTAGCTGGAGGAATTTTGGGAAGTAGTAATTCGAGATAAGCTTTGGCTTTTTGATACTCACCCTTACGCATGTACAAATTGCCTAAAAACTGTAAAGTGTTATTGGCAACACTAGCTTCGGGGTTGGAGTTATAGCTTTTTTCATAGTTCAAAATCGCATTGCCAAATTGGCGATTTTGTTCGTACAAACGACCCAATTGATAATAGGCTTCTGCAAAAAGGTTGTCTCGCTCGATAGCCTCCTCAAACTGTTGAAAAGCCTCATCAATTTTTCTTTCTTGTAAAGCCTGAAGCCCATCTTGATAGGCATTGATGGCTTTTTTATTAGTTGTAGAAAGATTTTGCTGAGCAAATACTTCGCTCATTATGAAGCATAAAAAGCAACCTAAAAGTGTCCAAAATCTAAACGTATTCATAGTTATTATAAGTAATTAGACAAGGTTAAAAGCAAATGCCTGTTAGATGATTCATCCAACAGGCATTTGCTTTTAACCTTACGGAATGTTCATAAATTTATGAACTTGTAACGAAATTCTCCACTTTGGATTGTCTTTTATGTATTCAATAATCAGAGGAAGAATAGTTTCAGACTTACTCCATTCGGGTTGTAGATATAAAAGACATTCTGGAGCCATTTGTGCGGCATAACTTTCTGCCCATTCAAAATCACTTGGATGAAAAATAACCACTTTTAATTCATGGGCTTTTTCAAAAATAGCTGGATTGGGAGCTTTGAACTTTTTAGGTGAAAAGCAAATCCAATCCCAATAACCAGTCACCGCCTCGCACACACCTGATGTTTCGATATTAGTTTGAATACCTGCATTATGCAGTGCATTTGTTAGTTCATCCAGTTGGTGCATCAAAGGTTCACCACCTGTGATTACTGCTAATTTGCCTGGGTACTTGGCTGCTTCAGCCACAATTTCGTCAAGAGTTAATCGTGGATGTGCATTTACGTCCCAAGATTCCTTTACATCACACCAGTGGCAGCCGACATCACACCCGCCCAATCTAATAAAGTAGGCGGCCTTCCCTTGGTAATAACCCTCTCCTTGGAGCGTGTAAAACGCCTCCATAACTGGAAGGGTGGTTGCTTTTATCGTTTCTTTTATTGTTGTCATGTTTTATTATCTCAGTAGTTTATTCTTTAGTTTGTGTTATAGCCAAGACTTTAGCCTTGACCTGCTATTCTAAAATATCGCCAATCATTGCCTGCAATATCCCTAATTGACTAGAACCTACATGGCAATATTTGTGGTAATTGCCTTTAGTATAATTGACTATTGAAGGTAAAAATCGCTTAAATCTAGGTATAAACGGTAACTCTGCTCGCAAATTATAATGTTCGAAGGCTCTGGTCAAAGGGGTTAAATCTTCAATTTTATAAGAGGTATTCTCAAGAAGATAATCAATAATCTTTTTATAAAAGAGCGATTTAGCTAAGAATGGTTCAACTTTTACAGTTTTAGGACGTGTAAAACGATTTTTTAAAGTTACTTTTTCTGGAGATATAGCTTCTTCATTTTTTGCTCCAACTTGTTGTGCTGGATGTTGACGATACCAAATCAAATCTTCGTTAATAAAGTCGATAGAGTTGGTAATTGATGCATACATTGCTATCCATCCATCATGGATAAAGTCGCTATCAATCTGCGTAGGAAAAGGAATAATTTCAGAAACTATACTTTTACGGAAACACATGGTGCAACCAGTAACACGATTTCCTGCCATCAGAATCTCAGTGGAGTGACCATTTTTCCAATGCTGTAGAATTTTTTCATCTAAATTGACGGTTTCCCACATTTTTTTACCCAAACTGTTCAAATTTTCATCCACTAATAAAGCGTTCGAAAACAAAACATTTGTCTCAGGATGTTGCATCATGTATTTGCTCATTACCTCCAGTTTGGTAGGAACCCAAAAGTCGTCTTGGTCACAAAGCATAATCAAATCACTTGTACATAACGAAACTGCTCGCTCAAAGTTTTTGACTGTGCGCAAAGCTGGCTTATTTTCGTAAATAAGAATTGGAAAAGGAGCTTCTATCGAACGAATTATGTCAAGCGTATTATCCGACGAATTATCATCACAGATGACAATTTCACTAGGTTTTAGTGTTTGATTAATTAAACTTTCTAATTGGGTTTTGATATACTTGCTACCATTATAAGTACAAAGTGCTATCGAAATGGTGGGTACGTTCATTTTAATAAAGTCTTTCTACTAAAATAATATTAGTGTCAGTTTGTTTACAGGTTATTAGTGGAAAAGAAATTTAATCTATCGCAATAAATTGTTTAGCAAGAACTATATAATTGAAAATAACGCATTATACTCGATAAATCAGAATCGCAAATTTACGGATAACTTCCGATTTTATCACTTGGATTTTGCAATTACCCAAGCTGTTTACTAAAAGGATAGCACTGAAATAAAATACTTTGTTGCTCTAGCTTGTACCTCTAGTTTTGTACTCATTTGATAAATGTATATCAAATTGAAAGGTATTTTGGGTTAAAATCCTATAAGATTGCACTTTTTTCAAAAAAACTTTTCTCAAATCTTCGTGCGTCCTATTATCGTTTTTTGCTAAAGTTTAATGATTTTCTTTTGTTTTAGCTTTTATCTAAATGTATTTATTCTGAAAAAAGTAAAAACTCTTCTAAAATATGTGCTTTTTGTGTCTCCTATGATTTGGTCACTTGATATATTTTTTATAGACTTTTCAAAATCTATACGCTAATTTCGCCACTCTTTTATTCATCTAAAACTAATAAACTGGCGTATAACGTAAGGATACCAAGCGTAATGCCTAACGTTCGATACTTCACAAGATCGAGCACTTTTTTAACTTAAGATTATCCTCACGGGATTGTCGCCCAATCAACATGAAACAAAAATCTATTCGCAAGCAAGATGCCTTGGATTATCACTCCAAAGGCAGGCCAGGAAAAATTGCAGTTGTTCCGACCAAAGAAACAGAAACACAGCGTGACCTTTCACTGGCCTATTCTCCAGGTGTTGCAGAACCCTGTATCGAAATTGCCAACAATGTAGAAAATGTTTACAAATACACTGCTAAAGGAAACTTAGTAGCGGTGATTTCGAATGGTACTGCTGTACTCGGACTTGGGAATATTGGCCCCGAAGCAAGTAAGCCTGTTATGGAAGGTAAAGGCTTATTGTTTAAAATCTTTGCTGATATTGACGTATTCGATATTGAGCTAAATACTCAAGATCCAGAAGAGTTGATTCGTACAGTAAAAGTATTGGAACCAACATTTGGAGGGGTAAACTTGGAAGATATTAAGTCTCCCGAGTGTTTTGAAATTGAAGAGAGACTCAGACAAGACCTCAAAATTCCTATTATGCACGACGACCAGCACGGAACAGCGATTATTTCGGGTGCTGCGCTCATCAATGCATTGGAATTGGTAAATAAGAAAATTGATGAATGTAGATTCGTAATTTCTGGAGCAGGTGCTGCGGCTTTGTCTTGTGCTAAATTGTACTTGTTATTAGGTGCAAAAATTGAGAATATTTTGATGTTTGATAAGGACGGTTTGGTGCACAAGCGCCGTACCGACCTCAATAAATATGTTGCGCCATTTGCTACCAACACCGAAGGTATCGAAACCTTAGCCGATGCGATGAAAGGTGCTGATGTATTCTTGGGCTTATCGGTGGGTAATATTGTATCGCAAGATATGATTCGCTCGATGGCAAATGATGCTATCGTATTTGCAATGGCCAATCCAACACCAGAGATTTCGTATGAAGACGCTGTGGCTGCTCGTCCAGATATCATTATGGCAACGGGACGTTCGGATTATCCTAACCAAGTAAACAATGTATTAGGATTTCCGTATATTTTCAGAGGAGCGCTTGATGTACGTGCTACAGGAATCGACGAAAATATGAAAATGGCAGCAGCAAAAGCACTTGCTGAACTAGCCAAAAAACCTGTGCCAGATATTGTAAACTTGGCATACAACGAAAAAAACCTGTCTTTTGGTCGTAACTATATTATTCCAAAGCCTGTTGACCCTCGTTTGATTACAACGGTTTCTATTGCGGTTGCCAAAGCTGCTATGGAATCAGGAATTGCCCAAAATCCTATTACGAATTGGGAAGCTTATGAGCAGGAATTGGCAAAACGTTTGGGATTGGATAACCAGTTGATGCGCTATATCATCAATCGTGCTAAGAGAACGCCAAAACGTGTGGTTTTTGCTGATGCTGAAAATTTGAAGGTATTAAAAGCTGTCCAACAAGCTAAAGACGAAGGTATTTGTATTCCTATTTTGCTGGGTAATGTTCAAAAAATCCAACGTATCATAGAGGAGCATAACTTGGAGTTAGGTGATGTGAAAATTATTGATACTCGTGATGCTCAAAACGCAGACCAGTTAAAACGTTATGGCGATATTTTCTTCGAAAAGCGTAAACGCCGTGGTTACAATCAGTACGAAGCTCACAAACAAATGCAGGTACGTAACTACTTTGCTGCTATGATGGTGGAGACTGGCGATGCAGACTGTGTTATTTCTGGTTTGACTCGTAACTATCCTAATGCTATTCGTCCAGCGTTGCAAGTGATTGGTCGTGACGAAGGCGTGAAAAAAGTATCGGGTATGTATATCTTGTTGACGAAAAAAGGACCATTGTTCTTCTCTGATACGACGGTAAACTTCAACCCAAGTGTGGAAGAAATCGTGGAGATTACTGAGTTGACTGCCAAAGCTGTTGAGCAATTCAATATTCGTCCGCGAATCGCTATGTTGACGTATTCTAACTTTGGTACTGCCGATGGTGAAGATGCTGTTAAAATGCGTGAAGCTACGGCAATTTTACAAAGAAAGCATCCAGATATGATCGTAGAAGGGGAGATGCAGGCACACATGGCGTTTGATACTGACTTGGTACGTGAAAATTATCCATTCTCGAAGTTAGCAGAAGAAGGAGCAAACGTATTGATTTTCCCGAACCTTTCGGCAGCAAATATTTCTTACAACTTATTGAAAGAAACAGGAGATATTGAATATATCGGACCAATTTTGCTTGGTTTACGAAAACCTGTACACGTATTGCAATTAGGTTCATCAGTTCGTGAAATTGTTAACATGGTAGCGATTGCCGTGGTAGAAGCACAATCAAAGTAGGTTTTTCTTTGGTGCCATTTGCTATTTTAAAAGGAAGTTTCGAAGTTTTTTCGAAGCTTCCTTTTTCTATTTACAGAAATACTGAAAAAGAAATAGGTGTGTTTAAATAGATTTTTCCTCACTTAACTGTACTAATTTTAATTATATCCTAGGATGTTTTTAAAACAAAAAGAAAATGAAAACTGATTTTTTAGTATCTTTGACAACACACTACCTTTACCCGTTCTAACAAAAAAGACCTAATCAGGACAATTTATAAAGATGTATCCATTCAGACGACATATAGACCATACATACTTGGATGAGGTGTATGGAGGCGAACGTGACATTATTACTATGATGATGGGAGTATTTCTGTCCGACTCGGTGCCCTCATGGCAAAGTGTAGGGTCTCTTTTGGCTAGTAATGATTTTGTTGCAGCAGGTCAGGTGGTACATCGTATCAAGCCTTCTTTTACAATGGTTGGTCTTCAAGATTTTCATGAGCCTGTTCAAGCTTTGGAACATGCTTTGAAACAAGGCATAGCATCATCTGTTATACTTGATTTACACAAATTGATTGACGAAGAGCTAGCACTCATTATACCACAAATAGAGGCTTATCTGTCAGAAGAATCATAAGGTATGACCTAAGTCCCCTTAATAATAGTTTGTTATTATGTATCGAAGTAAACTTGATGGTAATTAGAAGTATATTTTTCTGATTATTGATTAAGTGGAATGGTGTTTGTTGGGTTCGATACCAATAAAGCTTATTAAATCCTTTCTACTAATTATATCAAATATTCTAAGGGTATGAAACAATTTATTGAGATTCTCCTCGTAATTGCGTTGTTTTTGGTTTTTTATACTTACGTTGGCTATGGAATTGTAGCTTGGATTTTAGTGAAAATTCGACGTTCCTTAGGAAAAACCTTTATCGCTGATTTTGACCCTGAATATCTTCCCGAAGTTACTCTCGTTGTACCTGCTTATAATGAAATGAGCTGTATCGAAAGTAAGCTTTTTAACTCCTTAAGTTTAGACTATCCCACCAAAAAGATTGAATTCTTGTTTGTAACTGAGGGCTCAACTGATGGCACAAGCGAGTATATCGAGTCGATATGCGCTCAATATCCAAATGTTCGGATGATTGGAGGAACGGCACGTCGTGGTAAAATTGAGGCTATGAATATGGCGGTGCCAACGATCAAATCTCCGATTGTGATATTTACAGACGCCAATACCACCTTGAACAATCAAGCAATCAAAGCGATTGTTCGTCATTTTAAGGACGAAAAAGTGGGTGCTGTAGCAGGAGAAAAGCGTATCCAAACCAACGACGCCGAAGCCGCCGCAGGGGCAGGAGAGGGGTTGTATTGGAAATATGAGTCATTTTTGAAAAAACTTGATACACAGTTATATAGCGTAGTAGGGGCAGCAGGTGAGCTTTTTGCCGTAAGAACACCATTATTTAATCCCGTAGAAAAAGATACTTTGCTCGACGATTTTGTGATTTCCCTTCGTATTGCTGCTGATGGATACCGTGTTATCTATGAACCTGAAGCTTATGCTATTGAGCGACCGTCGTTCTCTATCCAAGATGAAATGAAGCGTAAAATCCGCATTGCCGCAGGTGGTTTTCAAGCTATTGCTCGTTTAGGGTTTTTGTTGAATATTTTCAAATATGGCTTGTTATCTTTCCAGTATGTATCGCACCGTGCTATGCGCTGGGCGGTAGCACCATTTTGCTTACCAATTATTTACTTCCTCAATTTGCTACTAGTTTTACAGGCAGAACAGGGATTTTTGCCTCGGTCTTTTTATCTACTTTTATTTCTTGCACAAACAGCATTTTATGGATTGGCTATTGTGGGATATACCTTAGAAAACAAACAAATTCGTATCAAACTACTGTTCGTGCCATTCTACTTTTCGTTTATGAACTGGTGTGCCATCAAAGGCTACGCTCGTTATCGCAATGGATTAACTTCAGGTATCTGGGAAAAAGTTAAAAGAGCGGAGTAGTTTTTTTGAGGGGATAGGGGTGAGGCATCAGGGGTGAGTTTTTTTCTTTTGAAGCGAACAGGGACAAAGTATTTTTTGGGTATAGGGGTAAGGGTATAGGGTTTAGTTTTTTCGAAAAAAGTTGAAAACGTAGGTTAAATTGAGTAGATGGAGTGCGGTTTTTTTTATTCTAACCCCTAACCCCTAACCCC
>NZ_JAAALB010000070.1 GCF_009905545.1 Cellulophaga sp. BC115SP
CCGCCGCTGCGGTTACTTTTTGTATCAAGACAAAAAGTAAGACGAAGAATTAATCAATAAAATATGCTTTTTGAAAAGTTTAAACAGCTTCAATATCTAATAATACTTCTGATCTGCTAAATAATTCTTCACATAATCAGTTACGCCTTCTTCTAAAGTATGGAAAGGTTTTTCGTAACCAATCGACTTTAATTTTGACATATTTGCTTCTGTGAAATATTGATATTTATCACGAATATCTTCTGGAGTATCGATAAATGAGATATTCGGCTCAAGATTCAATGCGTAGAAGGTATTTTTCACCAAATCCAAGAAGGTTCTTGCCTTACCAGAACCCAAGTTATAAATACCTGAGTTACGACGGTGGTGCATCAGGAATAAACAAACCTCTACCACATCTTTTACATACACAAAGTCACGCATTTGTTCGCCATCCTTAAATTCAGGATTATGAGAACGGAACAATTTCATAGCGCCAGTTTTCTGGATTTGGTTGAATGTATGCCAAATCACTGATGCCATGCGACCTTTATGGAATTCGTTTGGTCCGTAAACATTAAAGAACTTCAAGCCAGCCCAGAAGAAAGGCTTTTCTTGTTGTTGTAATGCCCAAATGTCAAAGTCGTTCTTTGAATCGCCGTAAGGGTTCAAAGGCTTCAATTGAGGAATCAAAGACTCATTATCATCGTAGCCATGCTCACCCAAACCATAAGTAGCTGCCGAAGAAGCATATACCAATGGAATTTGGTAATCATGACATTTTTTCCAAATCTTCTTTGAGTAATTCAAATTCAATTTGTTGAAAATCTCGATATTGAACTCTGTCGTATCTGTACGAGCACCAATGTGAAAGCAGAATTCAACCTCTTGATAGTTTGCATCCAACCACTCAAAAAAGTGTTCGCGGTCTACACGCTCTTGAATCTTTTTTCCTTCAAGATTTTTGTTCTTTTGCTCATCGGAAAAATCGTCAACAGCAATGATATAGTTAAAATTGTCCTCATTCAAGCGTTGAATAAGGCAACTTCCAATAAACCCAGCGGCACCTGTAACAATAATCATAAAATAGAAACTAAAATTGAGTGGTTCTGGAATGTGTTATTTATGAATAAAAACTAATGATTCTCTTGAGAATCGAGAAAAATCCACTCGGAAGATATGGTCAATCATGTTGGATAATAAATAATTCCGAAAGGTAATATCTCGACTACGTGGTTCTATTATGAACCTGTCTATTTATTAAATCTATATTGTCAAAATCCAATATGCAGGTAAGGAGCAAAGTAATTTTATAAGAATAATTAAGTTGTTTTTAGAGCTACGTTTCTATGACAAAAATCATATCATGAAGTTTAGCGAAACAGACTTAAAATCGAACTATTCCTAGAAAAAGTAAGCAAAAGTACCTAAAGCTTTGCGAAAAACCAATACACTTAACTTTGAAAAAATATAAACTTTTCAAGATTACACTTGTAGGGTATTATGCGAGGTTAGAGTAATAGGCTGATTTACAGAAATATCTTATCTAAAAATAATGAAATAAATTGAACAAATTAAAGACTTTCATAAAATGATTGTTTTCAGCTTTCTTTTTTGTGAAACTAAAAGCCATTAACTTTGTGTTCTTAATCCACAGATTGGTTTTGCTACGTTTTCCCAACTCCAATCACGGCGATTTTGCTGGTCATCACTCGTAGTTTTGTGCTTGTATAATCTAAGGTTGGCCTAAGGTTAGTTATTAGTAGTTTTTACTTAGAAAATGTAATTACTGTTTTCTATTTTCATTTTTCTCTGATAACTAACATCCCGCTAGCACACATTATCAAGATTTTACGCAAAACGAATAAATTAACTGAAAACAAATGGTTTACGTAGTTCGTAAAGAACACTTCAATGCCGCTCA
Source organism: Cellulophaga sp. BC115SP (assembly GCF_009905545.1). Lineage (GTDB taxonomy): Bacteria > Bacteroidota > Bacteroidia > Cytophagales > Spirosomataceae > Flectobacillus > Flectobacillus rivi. The sequence continues at coordinate 1,904 of NZ_JAAALB010000070.1, forward strand.
CAGGCTGTATAATCCTAACTGGACAGAGGAAAAGAATCGTGAGGTATTTGGTCCATGTGCAAATGTCAACTGGCACGGACATAATTTTGAGCTTATCGTTACTGTAAAAGGTATTCCAGATCCTGATACAGGCTTTGTAATTGATATGAAAGTGATGAGCCAAATTATCAAAGATGAAATCATCGAGCGTGTTGACCACAAAAACTTAAATCTCGATGTAGATTTTATGCAAGGTAAAATGGCTAGCTGTGAAATTTTTGCCATGGAAATTTGGAAAATATTAGCGCCAAAACTCAATGAGCAAATTCCACACGGACAGCTACACTGCATCGAACTAATCGAAACGCCTAAAAACTCAGTGAAGTATTACGGCGAATAATTGTACTATGTGAAGCTTTGGGCTGATATTCTTGGCTCCTCAAGCAGCCTGAAGCTCTCAGCCTAAAGCCCACATCCATGAAATACTATATCATAGCTGGCGAACGCTCTGGCGATTTGCACGGCTCTAATCTCATCAAAGCAATCCTTCAAAAGGATGCCAACGCCCAAATTCGTGCTTGGGGTGGTGATATGATGCAGGATGCAGGCGCTACGCTCGTTAAACACTACAAGGACATTGCCTTTATGGGCTTTGCCGAAGTCATCAAAAATCTTCCTACTATTCTTGGACTTTTGTCGTTTTGCAAAAAAGACATTCAAGCTTACCAGCCTGATGTGGTCATTCTGATTGACTATGCAGGATTTAATATGCGTGTGGCAAAATTTGTCAAGTCTATTGGTATCAAAACGTTCTATTATATTTCGCCAAAAGTTTGGGCTTGGAATCAATCACGTGCGCTCAACATCAAAAAATTTGTTGACCGAATGTTTGTGATTTTTCCTTTCGAAAAAGACTTTTTCAAAAAATATGATTACGACGTAGACTATGTAGGCAACCCGCTCTTTGATGCTATCGCAGACTTTCAGCCGAAAGCTAATTTTAGAAAAGAAGCTCGTGTAGGTCAAAAGCCTATTATTGCACTTTTGCCAGGTTCGCGACAACAAGAGGTAGCTAAAATCCTACCATTGATGGTAGCGCAAGCCTATAATTTTCCAGATTATCAGTTTGTTATTGCAGGGGTTTCCAATTTACCAAAAGAGCTTTATGCCCGTTGGCAGTCTATTTTTCCGATCAAAGTGGTCTATGACGACGCCTACAATTTGCTTTCTGTGGCTGATGCTGCTTTGGTGACATCTGGCACTGCAACTCTGGAGACTGCCTTGTTGAATGTTCCGCAGGTGGTTTGCTACAAAACCAGTGGTATTTCATTTACGATCGCCAAAATGGTTATTAAAGTACCGTATATCTCTTTGGTAAATTTGGTTGCTCAGAAAAAAATTGTTCCAGAATTAATTCAAAGTGATTTGAATAATATCACGGTTCAAGAAGAACTAAAGAAGATACTAACTCCAGAAGGACGTCAAGCGCAATTGGAAGGATATGCTGAGGTGAGGGCGTTGCTAGGAGACAAAGGAGCTTCTGCAAAAGCTGGCAGTTTAATGGTTGATTATCTATTGAAATAGTTGGAGCTTATGCGCTTGAGTGATTGAGTTATTCTAAATATTATTACTCAATCACTCATGCACTCAATTAGAGACTTTTCCCGTCCAAATAATTCTTAATCCAAGATTTCTGGACACCTTGTATTTGACTAAAGTAAGTTGCAATTTCTTTAAAATCAGCCTCAACGTTGCTGGTAGGATAAAAAGGTTCTCGCACAAAAACAGTCTTTCTTGGATAATCAAATCCGACTAAAATAATTGGAATATTAGCTCCTTTGGCGACATAATAAAATCCTGTTTTTAACTTCTCGACATTTTTCCGTGTTCCTTCTGGCGCTAATGCTACGTGTAAAGTCTCATTGTTATTAAAAACTTGGACTACTGCATCAACCAAATTGTTATTTTTAGACCTATCTACAGGCATTCCTCCCAAAGTCCTGAACAGCCAGCCAAATGGAGGCTTAAATAATTCTGCCTTGCCGAGATATACAATTTTTTTACCAATTACAGCCCTTGCTCCTAGCCCCACTGGAAAATCTACCCAACTTGCATGAGGCACTACCGCTACGATACTTTTCTTTAACGTCACTGGAATGTGTCCTTCAACTTTCCAACCAGCCAGCTTGAATAGTATTATAAATATTTTATTTAGCATAATTTTAAGTGAATTAATATTTCAAGTGAAAATAAGTAAAAAACTATAACAGAAATAATTTCACTGTAAAAATTGCATAGGTCAGGAATATTGGAAGTAAAAAGGCACAAAGTATTTGTCTAAATCAGATTCAAACAAACACTTTGTGCCTTTGTGCCATTTCCTCTATGCTTACTTACTAATATCAATCAACATAAAAGGATGGGGTGTAAAGCAAATGATAAATATTCCTAAAGAAATCCACCCTAAAACTTTACGCTTAGTATCTAGTGGCGAATCCTCCTCCACATCTGGATGATAAATGCCCAAAAACCTTCCGAGTAAAAAAGCAAATGGGAAAAAACCAGAGAACCCTTGAAAATCCTTTACCACTGGCGTTGCACTCATGACAAATTGAACAACCACCATACTCAAGCTAATAACCCAAGGAGTTAGAGGATTCGTGGATATTCGAGAAAGACAAGTTTTCAAGAAAAAGATATAGATACTCAACCACAAGAAGAAATCTAAATCAGAAGTATAGGCGCTTCCTTCAAATCCAATCGACTGAATGTCCTCGATGGTGTACATTCCTATACCCGCATAAAACAAAAATCCAACGAAGATTATCGGTGCTATGGTGTTAAACTTCTTTTTGCCAATAAGACCGTACAAAATATGTCCACCGTCTAATTGTCCAATTGGGAATAAATTTAGCGCAGTAAAAAACAAAGATAGATAACCAGCCCAAAGCAGTGGATAATGCGATAACTCAAAATTTGGTGGTAATAAAGCAGAATCCGCTACATAGTTTTTAAAAAAAAGCATCAACAAATTGTCTCCTAATGTCATTTGCCCGTTAAGCAAATTCGCATTTTTTGACATCTCATGGGCATAGTTTGCTCCATATTTAACATATTCGGGATGGATTTTAAAAATATAATCCAAGGGAGGTAAATGAGTAAATCCATACCATAACACTCCAAAACCTACTACAAATCCAGCCAAAGGACCTGCAATCCCAATATCAAAATATTGTTTGCGGGTTCTTGTTCTATCAAGAATTCGAATAACAGCACCTAATGTTCCGATACTCATGGCTAAAGCACTTAGCCACATTGGTATGTAATAAGGCAATGTTGTTCGGATTTTATAATACCTAGCCATAAAAAAATGACCAAATTCATGACAGGTTAGAATCGCTAAAAAAGGAATCGAGAACTCAAATCCCTGCCAAAAATCCTGAGGAAATTTAAGAATATCCTTTTCTGGTAAAAAGAAAAAAAAGCGTCCTGTCATTGCCTCCGCTCCTGCCAATGTTGTGGTTATTACTGTTACCACAAACAGCACTAACTGAATCGCTATCGTTTTATTCTTCATCTGCAAACATATCTAAAATCGTAAACTCATTTGGAATAATTTGTTTTACTTGGATACCCACTTTAGCGGCTCCTTCCAAATTCGGTAACATATCGTCTAAGAATAAGGTTTCGGTTGGATCGATACCTGCCTCCGCCAGAACGGCCTCATAAATATCAGTGTGAGGTTTGGCTTTGCCCATTTCGTACGAAAGAAACAGCTTAGTAAATAAATCCTCAAGGCGTTTTTCGCCAGTACAACGCTCCAAAATTTTATTTACTTCGATAATGTGAATATTACTCGTATTGGATAAAACATAAGTATTATACTTTTGTCCTAAACGCTTAATCAGAGCAATTCTGTTAGGATCAATATCCAACAACAAAGCATTGAAAGCTTTATCAATCTCTTCATCAGAGGCTGAAATGTTCAACTCTTGTCTAAGTAAATCTCTAAATTCAGCGTCAGAATAATGCCCTCGTTCGTAGTTAGCCCAAATCTGCTTTTCTTTCAATAATCTTTCGCCATCTTCCCAAGAAAAGTCCTTTGAAAGCTTTGCTAATTCTTTGTATGTTTCGTTCAGATTAATGTCGATAACAACGTTTCCTAGGTCAAAAATGATGTTTTTCATAAAATAAATAAACGGTTGATTCGAAGTTTTGTAGACAAAAAAATAAGAGGTAAACGCTGTAATATCATCGTTTTACCTCTTACTAATATGCTTATTTTAGTTGCATTTTTGCTTACTGATTATTCTGTTACTACACCCATCGCTGAGAACTTCTCAATTCTTTGGTCGATTCTTTCTTCTGGTGTTAGTTGAGAAAGCTCTTTGTAAGTTTCAAGAATTACATTTTTCACGGTTTGTGTAGCCTGCTCGAAATCTAAGTGAGCACCGCCAAGTGGTTCTGGAATGATACCATCAACCAACTTGTTGCCTTTCATATCTTCGGCTGTTAATTTCAATGCTTCTGCTGCTTGCTCTTTGAAATTCCATGTTCTCCAAAGGATTGTTGAACAGTTTTCTGGAGAAATTACAGAATACCAAGCATTTTCTAACATCAATACTCTGTCACCAATCGCAATACCCAAAGCACCACCAGATGCACCTTCACCGATGATAATACAGATTACAGGTACTTTCAACATAAACATATCACGGATGTTGCGAGCAATCGCCTCACCTTGTCCACGTTCTTCTGCTTCTAAACCAGGGAATGCGCCTGGAGTATCAATCAAAGTGACGATTGGCTTATTGAATTTCTCAGCCATTTTCATCAAACGCAACGCCTTGCGATAACCTTCAGGGTTTGGCATACCAAAGTTACGAAGCTGGCGTTGTTTGGTGTTACGACCTTTTTGCTGACCAATGATCATAAAGGTTTCCTCACCAATTCTACCAAAACCACCAACCATGGCTTTGTCATCTGCAACTGTACGATCTCCGAACAACTCGATGAATTCATCACACATGTGCTCGATATAATCGAGAGTATAAGGGCGCTCAGGATGACGAGACAGCTGAACTCTTTGCCAGCGAGTCAAGTTTGAGAAAGTTTCTTTTTTGAGTTCTTCAATGCTAGCTTCCAATTGAGCCGCAGCTGTCGATACATCTACATTATTATCAATCGCCAATTTTTTCATTTCTGCCAATTTGGCTTCTAATTCGGCTATCGGTTTTTCAAAATCCAAGAGAGTTCGCATTTTGTTGTTGAATTTATCGCATACCCAAGTTTTGCTTGAGCATAGATTAAGTAATAACAATCCTTACGTTAGGAAGATTTTTAGCCCTCAAAGTTAGTCAAAAAGACCTTTCGCAACACGAAATAATCATATTTTTCAAGTAGCTAATCTAACTCAAACTATATTAACACCTCATAATGAAGCACTTATCCAGTATTTTACAAAATGTATTTTACTGATTTGTTTTTATTTTTTTGATAAATCGTTTGGGCAATTTAGGATAATTTCATGAAACAACCATTTTTTTCTCTAGTTTTTATACAATTCTCAAATAATGTATAGAAGTGCTTTTTCTCAAAAATTAACATTTTTGGACAATTAGCGCTATTCGTCTAAGACCCTATTAAAAAAGTTCTATTTTTTAGAGAAAATACGCTACTTATGTTATTTTTGGCCTACTATCCCAGTAAATACATAAAACCCTTCAAACATGTCTATTTTAATCCTAGTATTAAGTATTTTATTACTTCTAATCCTCATTACTTTTGGAAAACTCAATGCGTTTCTTTCTTTAATTTTCTCAGCGATTTTGGTGGGTATTGCCAAACAAATGCCTTTGGCTGATATTCTAGCCTCTATTCAGAAAGGGATTGGAAGTACGCTAGGCTCACTGATTCTAATTCTTGGTTTAGGAGTCATGCTGGGTAGTTTACTTTCAGAAAGTGGGGCTGCTCAACGAATTAGTCAAGTACTTATTCAATATTTTGGAGCAAAAAGAGTCAAACTAGCGGTATTACTCACAGGTTTTGTGGTGGGTATTGCCATGTTTTATAATGCAGGATTCGTGATTTTGATGCCGATGGTATTCTCCGTAGCACTCAACACTGGTCAGCCCATGATTTATGTAGGTATCGCCATGGCATCAGCTTTATCGGTTACTCATGGTTTTTTACCTCCTCACCCTGGTCCTACGACAATTGCTGTATTGTTCAAGGCAGACATTGGTAAAACGCTAATTTATGGCTTAATGGTAGCCGTTCCTACCTTGATTATGGCGGGCTTAGTTTTTCCAGAATTTATCAAAAATATCTCTTCAAATCCTCCAAAAGGCTTATTCGAAACCAAACAATTCAAAGAAGAAGAAATGCCCAGCTTTGGTTTGAGTATCTTGACAGCCCTGATTCCTGTGGTTTTAATGGGAATGGCGACTGCGAGTGAGTTGAGCATAGATACCAATTCGGCTTTACACCACTATTTGAAGTTCTTAGGTGACCCGAGTATTTCTATGTTGATTGCTGTGACTTTTGCCTTGATATTTTTAGGCGTTCGTCGTGGAAAAACGATGGAATATTTAATGGAAAAAACAGGAGGAGCAATTAGTTCGGCGTCAATGATTATCATGATTATTGCAGCAGGTGGCGCATTCAAACAAGTACTCACTGATAGTGGCATCGGAACAGATATAGCTACTGCCTTTCAAGACTCGACTTTATCTCCTTTAGTTTTGGGTTGGTTAATTGCCACCATTATCCGAATAGCTTTAGGTTCGGCGACTATCGCGGGCTTAACAGCAGCAGGTATTATTCAGCCGTTGATGGCTACCACACAAGTAAGCCCAGAGTTGATGGTTCTGTCGATTGGCGCAGGAAGCTTGATGTGCTCGCATGTTAACGATACAGGATTTTGGATGTTTAAAGAATACTTTGGATTAAGTATTAAGGATACCTTCAAAACTTGGTCGGTAATGGAAACGATTGTTGGGATTATGGGTTTGATAGGTGTATTAGTTCTTAATTCTTTTGTAGTATAAAGCTTAACCTTAATTAATCAGATATGAGTCATTCTGAATTTTAAGGATTGGGTTATATTAAACATGAGTCATCCCGAATTTAGTGATTTAGCGAGTGAGTGATTATGTAAAAATTTGTATTCTAGCAGTAGAGACGCAATGATTGCGTCTTAAGCCAAGTTATATCTAATATTGTAGTATCAAAAAAAGCGGTCGAAAAATATTTTTCGACCGCTTTTTTTGATAAAAACGTGGAGAATAATCCCAATCCTAAAAATTAGGGATGACTCATATTTTGATGCTATATTTTAAAATAACCCTGCTTAAGACGCAATCATTGCGTCTCTACCGCTAGAATACAAATTTTCACCTAATCACACATCTGCTAAATCACTAAATCGCTAAATGAGGAATGATTTATGTTTATTTCCTCTATACAAAAATTAAGTGAAACATTTGGAAATACAGAATATAATCTATATATTATATATAGAAATAAAACCTCTATTGTTTATGATTCCTCAACAAAACCTTGATTTATGGAAACGTATCCAACAGTTTGAATTGGATATTCCAAATGTAGCTTTTCCCTTTTCAAAAAGGCTTGCACGGGAAAATGGTTGGACGCATGGCTATGCTTTGAAAGTCATTGAAGAGTACAAAAAATTTATCTTTCTCTGTTGTATTAGTCCCACTCCTATTACCCCATCTGATGAAGTTGACCAAGCTTGGCATTTACACCTGACCTACACGCAATCTTATTGGATAGATTTTTGCCAAAACATCCTACACAAACAAATACACCACAACCCTACAGAAGGTGGCAATCAAGAAGCCCACAAATTCGATAACTACTACAGTAAAAGTTTACAATTTTATCAAGAAATATTCGATGTTGCTCCTCCACAAGATATTTGGCGACCACATCAAGAGCGATTTGGAAAACAACAATTCCAACGATTAGATACCAATAACTACTGGTTGATTCAAAAAAATACCTTCTTCAATTCGATAAAACCCGTCCTTATTTTATTTTTCATAATTGGTTGTTTGTTCCTATTTGTTCGAGCATCTGGTTCTGGTATCTTTTGGGTGATTTCGGGTATCATAGGAATACTCATCGCTGTCGTTCTAGCTGCTCAACAAGGTATCAATAACAATCAAGAGGATAAGGCTAAAGTAGACTCAGGATGTGGAGCTACATTTTTTACAGATGGTGGCGACGCTGGACATGCAGGTGATGGTGGACATGGTGGTGACTGTGGCGGGCACGGGTGTAGTGGCTGTGGTAGTGGATGCAGTGGTTGTAGTAGTGGATGTAGCGGTTGTGGCAGTTAATGCACCGCGAATAATTCAGCATGATTTTACTACAAAAAAGGCGATCGAAAAACCTATTTCGACCGCCTTATATAATTTTATATGTGTTATTATTCTGATTCGACAACTCAAATCAGAAACTGATTTTATAGCTCGTAAGATTGTCCTTTTTCAGGCATTTCTACATTTGAATAACCTTTTTCTTCCAAAATTCCTTTGAAGGTCACCATACTTTCTTCTTCGCCGTGCACAAGGAAAACCTTTTTCACACGCTCTGGTTTATGCTTTCCAACAAACTTTAATAAATCATTCTGGTCGCCATGTCCACTAAACACATCGATTTTTTCGACTGTTGCCAAAACAGGCAATTCAACGTCTTTGATACGAAGTGTTTTTTGTCCGTGCATCAATTTCCATCCTAAAGTACCTTCAGAAGCAAAACCAACTAATAAAATGGTACAGTACACATTATTGATATTGGCAGCAATATGTTGTTCGACACGCCCCCCCGACACCATACCAGATGCCGAAATGATAATACAAGGCTCGGTATAATTCGAAATAGCTCTACTGGCTTTTTCAGATTGAATATACTGTAGGTTTTCGAAGTCAAACAAACCGTCGTTTTCTTCATAAAACTCTTGTGCAGCCTTATTCAACTGACGAACATTCTTCTGATAAATCTTTGTACTCGCATACGCCAAAGGCGAATCACTAAATACTTTGATAGGCTTAAAACCACGCTCAGTATAAAGCTTATTGAGCGTGTAAAGCAAAGCTTGTGTACGTCCTACAGAAAATGCTGGGATAATCAAACGTCCTGGCAAATCGATACAAGCTCGTTGAATCACTTTAGCCAAAGCATCTTCTGGGCTGATTTTATCCTCGTGCAAACGCGCTCCATAGGTTGTTTCGCAAACCACATAATCAGTCTCAGGCAACTCGCTTGACGGGTCTAACAGAAGAGGATAATTATCTCTACCGATGTCTCCAGAAAAACAAATACTTTTCTTTACGCCGTTGTCTAATGTCTCTAATATAATGTGGGCTGCTCCTAATAAATGTCCTGCAGGGACAAAGGTAATCCACACACCATCTTTGACTTTAAAGCGTCGGTTAAACTGAATCGTAACAAAATTACTCATCGTATCCTCGACATCTTTCTGTAGGTAAAGATCACCCTTTACCATCAAGCGGTCCATTTTTTTCTTCTTCTTCTTACTATCTCCTTCAGCTTGCTTCAGTTTTTTGTAGTTCAAACTCGCCGCATCGTACAAAAGAATCTCCGCTAATTCGGCCGTAGGAGGCGTACATAGCACTTGTCCTTCATAACCTTCACGGTATAACATGGGTATGTTTCCTGAATGGTCGATATGTGCATGAGTTAACAGAACCAAATTGACCTGAGCAGCTTCGAAGGGGAAGAACGGTTGATAACCAGTAACGGGTTGCGTAAAATCCAATTCACGCTCCATATCCGTACCACAATCAATCAGAATCTTGTAATCGTCTTCGAGTTCGAGCAGGTACATACTACCTGTTACTTGTCTCGAAGCACCCCAAAATGTTAATTTCATTGGTCTATATTTCTGTCTTCGTATATCAAATCAATTTTGAGATATAATAAAATGACTTTTTTCCTTATTGGGCAAATATTTCTTTATCTCCTGCACAAATACATTTTAATTTTGCCAAAAGTCATTTTTATCTCGCACCAGTGGTTTACTTATTTTGATACAATTCTCTATAAATAACCCAAAAAGTTACGAATCAATGATTGCAATAAACAGAGGATGAGATAGATGGACTTATCAAACATTTGGTTCTTCGAATCCAACCACTAAATACCTCTCGATTTTTCTGTCAGCAAATGCCAACAATGAAGAACCTTTTATTCGTAATTTATGGGAAAGCGGGCTTTGCCAATATGCAGAGAAACTGTATTTTTATTGGTGCTATCTGACAAAGATACCTAAAAACAGGCATTTTTTGGTCACTTTTTCAAAAGATAGCACAACTTCCTGCAACTTAAGTCTATTTTTGGATAACACAAGAAATACCCGCATAGTTTGACACTACTTAAAGTTTTTATTCGGGTAAGGGTTCTGAAGCAAAATCTTGGGTGAGTCTAGCAAAAGGACCTTCTTCGGTCGAGTAGGGACGTTTACAGATTTGCACTGCACATCCAATAAGGCGCATTTCGGGGTGTAAAATATTACGTCTGTGCGGTTTTGACTCCATCCACAAACGAAGTGCTTCCTGAGAAAATGTCCAATAAGACATCATTTTGTAAGGTCGATGTGTACGACAATCCATATATCGATATTCGCCATTAGACATCCTTTCGGGGCAAAAATCATTTGGAGTATCTATCAAATCAATTTCAGCAATATTTTCGGCTAATTCAAAGTAGCGCCTGTCAAATTGTTCCACTCGGTCATCCAAATTTCGAAGACTTTTATTGTAAGGATTTTGATGGTCGTAAAAATCTTTATTAATCATTGCCTCCGAATGATTTCGGGCAGCACGATAAAGCCCCTCTCCTAGTTTGAATGGAGGTAAACCATATTTTTTCCGTATCAAATTAGTCTGATGAAAAATCGCTGCATCCAACAATTCATAGTCAGGAGTAACAGGATTTATGGGCATTTGTAATTGGGGCAACTTACTGAAAGCCTCGGCAGATAGTTGGTAATATTGCGTTGGTTCGGTAAATAAAAAGTGAGTTAGGAAAAATGTGAGAAGGCTTATCATTTGTCTATGTCGTGAATTGAAAGTATTGAGACAAAAATATTAATGTATCAATCGTTAGCTCTTATCTATCTTTTATACATCTAAACTTCAAGAACCGCTTCTTTCAAAACGGATTTCTTCTGAAAAACTTATAGACCCATTGTTCAGAAATTCAAATTTGAGTAAAAACAAGTAAGTTTATCATAATGTAAAGCTACTGGATATGAACACGGTAATATTAAAGTCAATCACAAGCCTGATAATTATATTTCTTTGGAGTTGTTCCAAAGAGAAGCAAAGTGATGATAAAATCAACATTTTAAATCAATCACTCAATGATGAAGCATTTCGAGAAGAGCTTTCTTTTACTTTCCATAATACTCCTCCAATTTTGGTTTTAGATACTATTGTTGATAAAAAGACGGCTCAAAATATATTGTTTCAAAATCAAAGAATTGGCATAGCTCTCAAGGATTCTACACAATTAGGTAGTTGGAAAAGTGATTGGCTTCATCCAAAATTTTATATCTCAGTTGATTCATTCAAAATAGCAGAAAACAATGCCCATATTGAATTAACTGTACACTCTGTCGGAAAGTGGTTTATTTTCACCTATCAAAAAAAACAAGGAGAATGGGTTAAAATCAAGGAAGAAGTCAGACAATTCTAAAATTTATCCTAGTACGTTCAGACTGCACTTTTTTATTTATAATAATTCTAAATAATTATTGCTTTTTAAAAATTAGCACCTTTACTTTGCGCTATTATTTTTAATAAGTCTAAATAAATGCAATACTTTTGAACTAAATCTATCATGTCTTTCAAAAAAACTATTGGTAAACTTCATCTTTGGCTTGGCCTAAGCACTGGTCTTATTGTGTTTATTGTAAGCATTACTGGAGCCATGTATGTATTTAAAGAAGAAATACAAGGCATCATTCGAAAGGAATATATATATCACCATGAGCCAAACATTGCCCAAAAGCATACGCTCCCACTCCGCAAAATAGAAGCGCTGGTCAATCAGCAAACGCATGAAAGGTATCCTTTACATTGGGTCGAAATTCCACTGAATAAAGCGCAGAGTTATAAATTTGTCTATCATGAATCCAATAAGAATGGCTGGAATTACTTTGACAGATTAGTGATATATAAAACTGCATACGTCAACCCATTTACGGGAAAAGTACTGGCGGTCTTTGACGAGAAAAATGGCTTTTTCAATATCGTAAAATTCATTCACTGGAGCTTATTATTGAGAAATGACTGGGGCAAATACATCGTAGGTATTCCAGTATTAATCTTTATTATTTCCTTGATTTCGGGGATTATTTTGTGGTGGCCCAAAAACAAATCAGCCGCTAAACAGCGTTTTTGGTTTTCTTGGAAAAATGTCAAAAACTGGCGTCGCAAAAATTATGACTTACACAATGTCTTAGGATTTTATTCTTCCTTTTTTGCCTTAATTATCGCGATAACGGGCATTTTCTATTCATTCTTTGCGGTAAAAGCCTTAATCTATTTTACGTTTTCGGGAGGACAAACCAAGTATCCTGATTTTTCAACTTACAAAACTTCGGCTCCGATTGAGCAAAGAAAGGCGCAAACTATCGACAGAATTTCACAACAAGTTGAACAACGCTTTCCTCATGCTTATGGCTATCGCATTGATTTGGGACAAGCTCATTTAGATGATCATAAACATGAAAATCTATCGGTTTTTGTGAAAGAATTATCCTACTCCTACCATAAAAATCATAATCTTATTTTCGACGAAAATTCTGGTAAACTCCTACATGTGCACAAACATCAAGACAAAAATCTAGGAGAAAAAGCCATTGCTGCCAATTATGATGTCCATGTAGGGTCAATTTTTGGAATCTGGTCTAAAATATTGGCCTTTGTGGTAAGTCTGATTTGTGCGAGTCTACCCATAAGCGGATTCCTCATTTGGTGGGGTCGTCGAAAGAAGAAAAATGTAACATCAAGCAAAAAACAAATTTTGACAGAAACTGTCACTCACTAATGTAACAAAATGATGAAAGTACTTTTAAATCTTTTGGTCTTAGGTATCCTAAGCCTTGGGCATTCTTTTGCCCAAAATGAACGTGCAAAACTCAGTGGCAATATCAAAACCTCTGATGGCAAGCCAGCAGCGTATGTAAGTGTCCAACTCATTGAAATTAACCGTGGTACTTTAACAGATGCCAGTGGCACGTATAGTATTGAGCGTATTAAACCCGGAAAATATACCTTGAAATTAAGTTTGATTGGTTTGGAAACGCAAGAACAAAAAATTGAACTTAAAGCTGGTCAACATTCAAGACTAAACTTTACCTTAAAGGAAAGCGCAGAGCAATTAGATGAGGTCATTGTTTCGGGAGGAGTGAATAAATTTGCCCAAAAAGAAACAGATTATATTGCAAGAATGCCACTTAAAAACTTGGAAAATCCTCAAGTGTACAACAGTATTGGAAAGGAATTATTAAAAGAACAAATGATTGTAAGCTTTGATGATGCCCTTAAAAATGCCCCAGGAGTGAATCGTCTGTGGTCAGCAACAGGTCGTGGTGGCGATGGTGCTGGATACTTTTCGATGCGTGGTTTTGCCGTACAGCCGACCATGGTGAATGGCGTAGCAGGACAAACCAATGGTGGTATTGACCCAGCTAATATCGAAAGAATCGAGAGTATTAAAGGACCATCAGGAACGCTTTTTAGCAGTAGTTTGATTTCGTTTGGCGGTCTTTTAAATATCGTAACCAAAAAGCCTTATGAGACTTTTGGTGGAGAGGTATCCTATTCGATTGGTGGGTATGATTTGAGTAGACTCAGTTTGGATGTCAATACGCCACTCGATAAAGAAAATAAGCTGTTGATGCGTGTCAATGGTTCACATCAATATCAAGGAAGTTTTCAGGATGCTGGATTTAGAAAAAGTACTTTTGTCGCTCCTAGTTTAAGCTACAAGGTAAATGATAAATTAAATGTCAACATCACGGCCGAGTACATGACTCAAACGGGTACAAACCCTCTGATGATTTTCTTGAACCGCTCTCGAAAACTCATTGCTACAAATCCTAGTGAACTACAATTTGACTACAACCGCTCATACACAAGCAATGACATTACCATTACCAACAACACGCTGAATATCTTCGGTCAGGCGAATTATAAAATTTCTGATAAATGGACATCTCAAACCAATATTGCCAAAAGTGTAAGAGAGTCAGACGGGTATTATTCGTACATCATGTATTTGCAAGCAAATAACGACACCTTGGTGAGCAGATACATCGCAGACCTGACCTCAACGGTTACTACAACCAATTTACAGCAAAACTTTATCGGTGATTTCAACATTGGTAAAATCAGAAATAGATTCCTGTTTGGATTTGATTATTTACAACAAGTAGCACTCAACTACAACACTGCCTATATTCTGTTTGACCAAGTAAATACGAGTAAAAGCAACGACCCTCGCTATCCTTTGTTGACCAAACAAGCTTTGGATGCCAAAATTGCTGCCAACAATGCACCAACCAAAACCAAGGCTGTGAGCAATACCTATGGGATTTATGCCTCTGATGTTTTCAATCTCACAGAGCAATTGATGGTAATGGCAAGTTTGCGCTATGACCATTTTGAAACCGTCGGAACTACCAACTTTGCTACAGGCGTAACCTCAGGTAATTATAACCAAGATGCTTTTTCGCCAAAACTAGGAGTTGTTTATCAGGTAATCAAAGATAAAGTTGCTGTATTTGGAAACTATATGAATGGCTTCAGAAATGTGGCGCCAGTAACACAACCTTTGGCAGACATTAGCGGAACCTTCAAGCCTCAGCAGGCTAACCAATTTGAAGGTGGTATTAAGGTTGATCTATGGCAAAACCGTATCAATTTTACAGCTAGCTACTATGACATTACAGTCAACAACATGACTCGTGCGGATGTACTTGTTCGTGATGGAAAAACTTACAATATCACTGTTCAAGATGGAACTCAGATTAGTAAAGGTGTCGAATTTGACTTGATTGCCAACCCAATACCAGGACTGAATGTAATTTTGGGCTATTCGCACAATGATAGCAAGCAAACAAAAGTTGCCGAAAGTTTACTCAACCGTCGTCCAGTAAGCGCTGGACCTGCAGATTTGGCCAATTTCTGGGCGAGTTATACCTTGCTGAATGGCAAAGCAAAAGGCTTAGGTTTTGGTTTTGGAGGAAACTACGCAAGCGAAAACCTCATTACCAACAGTTCGGTAACAGGCGTGTTTACGCTACCAAGCTATACCGTATTGAATGCCTCTGTATTTTATGGCATTTCAAAAATGCGTTTCGGACTCAAACTAGACAACCTCACCAACAAACAATATTTCAGCGGTTGGACCACCATCGAACCACAAATGCCAAGACGATTAATGGCAAATGTTAGTTTTAGTTTTTAAGTGCAAATCCCCTCTCACGAGGGGATTTTTGTTTTGGCTTTTGTTTAGCATCTTGAAATCAATTCTACTAAATTTGAGTTATTGAGTGAGATATTGACCAATTTCTAATGAAACCAAACATCCAACTTATCAATTACGATAACCGTCGCAATGCAAGTCAGTTTGACTTGTTACATTTGGAATATCTACTTCAACTAGATGAAATTCGAGAATCTTTAATCAATTATCAGAAAAATAATTTTTATACTATTCTGATTTGTACTTCGGGTGTTGGTAAACATACGATTGACTTCGTGGATTATTCTTATCAAAAAGGTACCGTTTTAACGATTCGAAAAGATCAAATTCATCGTTATCATTATTCTAACAGTACTGGATTTCTGTTTGTGTTTACCGAAGATTTCTTTATTCAGTTTTTCGAAAAATCAGAGGCTACTAAATGCTTACAGCTTTTTAATGAATTGATTACGGCTCCTCTCACTGAGTTAGATAGTGAGCAATATGAACTTTTTGTTCCTTTAATTGCTGAAATAGCGCAAGAGTATAATAACCTACAAGATGAGTATGCTCTTCCTATCGTCAGTTCTTTATTGCATATTTTTCTCAACAAATTACTTCGTCAAAAATCACTCTCTGCATTACAATTACAAAATCGAAAATATCTGCCTGAGTTTGTAAAATTGCAGGCCTTAGTAGAGGCACATTGTTTGGAGACGAAGAAGGTAGAAGACTATGCACAAAAAATGAATCTCAGTACCAAAACAATCAATAATATTACTCAAACAATCATTCATAAATCAGCGAAACAGTTTATAGATGAGATTGTGATTTTGCAAATCAAACGCCTACTGACAAACCCAAACTTGTCTATCAAAGAAATTGCCTACCAAGCTGGTTTTGAGGAAACCACTAATTTTTATAAGTATTTCAAAAAATACGTCCAAAACACGCCTGAATCTTTCAGAGGTGCGTGTAGTAAAGCTTTTTTATAAATTCTTATTTTAACACTAGTCTACCAGTTAGCTTGTGTATATTAAATCTTCCCATTTCCTAGGCTCCTTCAAAACTCTGTTTTTTCCAATACTAGAGCAAATATCATTTCAAATATCTTTCTTGATAATTTCTGCCAAAAATCATTATTCTAAAATCTTCACAATTCACCAAATAGATTTTGTTTATTTATCAATAAAAAAATATAAAGATTATCTCACTTCAATCCATCTCAAAATCAACTTTCCGATTTTTACACTATATACGCTTATTTTGATAATGAATGCTACAGAGCATCACACTACCTTTGTCATATCAATTCGGCAGTTGATTTGAAGAAAAACTTAAGTCAGTTCCTCATTTAAAACTTTAAACAGATTAAAAAAATGAAAATCGGAATTACAGCAGCTACAGGACAATTGGGTAAATTGGTAGTAGAAAATTTGAAACAAAAAGTAGCTTCAGAAAATATTGTAGTATTGGTTCGCACACCTGAAAAAGCAAGCGATTTGGGCGTAGAAGCAAAAGCTTTTGATTACAGCAACAAAGAATCACAAGTGGAAGCATTGAGAGGTATTGATACACTTTTGTTGATTTCGGGTAGCGAAGTTGGACAACGTGAAACACAACATGCCAATGTAATTGCTTCAGCTAAAGAAGCAGGTGTGAAAAAAATTGTTTATACAAGTGTTTTACACGCAGATACTTCAACGTTGAGTTTGGCTGTTGAACACATTGCTACAGAGAAGAACTTGAAAGAATCAGGCTTAACTTATACAATTCTTCGTAACGGTTGGTACACTGAAAATTATGCAGGTTCAATTGGTGGCGCTTTGGCAGGTGGTGCATTTATCGGTAGTGTAGGTGATGGCAAAATCTCTTCAGCAGCCCGTATCGATTTTGCAGAAGCAGCAGCTACCGTATTAGCAACAGAAGGTCATGACGGAAAAGTGTATGAATTGGCAGGCGATATATCCTATACATTGACAGACTTAGCGGCTGAAATTTCGGCACAAACTGGCAAAACACTTCCTTATGCCAATCTTCCTGAGGCAGAATATGCTAAGATTTTGACAAGCTTTGGTTTACCTGAGTTTTTGGCACAAGCTATTGCTAGTTGGGATGTAAGTGCATCGAAAGGAGATTTGTTTGATGACTCTAAAACGTTATCAGCCTTAATCGGTCGCCCAACTACTCCTTTGGCTGAGACCGTAAAGGAGACATTGGCAAGTTTGTCATAAGTAAGAAGAGGTTATTAGTTAAAAGTATATTCGTTATTTGAAGATAATCAAATGGTTGTAGCCAAATTACACACGAAAGATACTGTTCTCTTACTTAATCACAAATAACACTACAAAAAAACATGAGTCATCCCGAATTTTTCGGGAGAACTTTTAAAAACGAAACCTCCTTGTTTATTTTGTGAATCACGAC
>NZ_JAAALB010000071.1 GCF_009905545.1 Cellulophaga sp. BC115SP
AGCGAAGCGAGTTTATAAATTCTTGATTTTTTTGTTACTTTTTGTATCAAGACAAAAAGTAAGACGAAGAATTAATCCATAAAATATGTCTTTTGAAAAGTTTAAACAGCTTCGATATTATAATTCAGAATGATACCTCTTTAGACGCAAAGCATTGCGTCTCTACTAGTAAAATTCATAATTATTTCTCAACATTCATTTACTCATTCAATGGTTTAAGGAGTCAAAATAACGTTTAATGCAGAAAATCGTTTGATAAATTTCTTTCTGAATCGCAATAAATAGGCTAAATTACTTCTAAATTTGTCAGGATACGTACTATTTACCCTATCCGAAGTGCAAATTCTATTTGTATTAAAATTAGTCTTCTTGCCACCCATAAAAAGAAAAGACACCATGACTCAATCTCTACATGACTACTTCAGGCATTTTATCGCTACCGTTTGGCTACTGAATGGGCTTTATTGTAAGGTTTTGGGGCAAGTTCCGAGACATGAGCAGATTGTTGAAACAATTTTGGGAGCTACCTACAGCCATGAACTAACTATGCTAATTGGTGTGCTTGAGATATGTTTGGGAATTGTGATTTATCTCAACATTCAACCAAAATTAATAGCTATTTTTCAAATTGGGATTATTATGTCCATGAACCTTCTGGAGTTTCAATTAGCTCAAAAATGGCTCTTATGGGGTGCTTGGAACATCTTATTTGCAACACTTTTTTGTCTAATGATCTATCTACACGCTTTTGTGTTCAAACCTATTCCCAAACAGGCATGAATATTTTCCCAAAACTACAATCGCATCCCTTTCCTGTAGAAGCATTCTTCAAACAGTCGGTTGTTGTAACTTGTGCAGTTGAAAAAAGTATTCTTGAAAAGTTAATTCCAGCTCCTTTAACACTTGATACTTTCCAAAATTATTGGGGATTTGTGGCTATGGCTTTGGTAGAAACTCAAAACCTGCGTCCAAAGAGTTTTTCCGCTTTGTTAGGAAATGATTTTACGCTCACTGGCTATCGGATTTTTGTGCGATATACCAATTCAAAAGGTAAAAATCTCAGAGGTTTATATATTCTTAAATCTGAAACAGATAAGAGAAAAATGGAATTTCTAGGGAATATTTTCACTAACTACCAATACAAAACGATTGATATTCAAAAAACTATCCAGTCTGATAGTGTACTATTTCGGTCAAAATCTGGAGGATTTCAAATGCGTTTTAAAACAACTCTTGAGTCAGACATTGGGTTACCCACCAGCTCTCCTTTTACAGATTGGAAAGAAGCTCGACGCTTTGCGGGACCGTTACCATTTACTTTTTCCGTAAACAACATGAGAAAAGAGGTAGTAATTGTGGAGGGTAAAAGAGAATTTTGGCAACCTAAACCGATTCAAATTCTTAAATTTTCAAGTGATTATATCAATCAATTGAACAATAGTCAATTTCGGTTAGCCAGTGGATTTGTCGTTGAAAATATTCCTTACGAGTGGAAAGCTGGTAAGATAGAAAATTTTTAAAGCTAAAACAAACTTCTCAAAATCAGATTTTTATGTAACAATTATCACAGTATGGCATTTGAATAAAAGGGATATTTATGACATCATTTAAAACCCATTTATATCCAAACAACTCATACTATGAAAAAGAACATGGGAAGTACCGACAAATTAATTCGTATAATCATTGCGATCATCGTTGCGGTGTTGTATTTCACGGGAACACTCACGGGTACTGTTGGAATCATCGCTGTGGTTATTGCTGGCGTATTTGTTTTAACAAGTCTTATCAGCTTTTGTCCACTTTATACCCTTTTGGGAATATCTACTTGTAAGAAATAGAAAACAAAAAAGCCCTCCATCAAGAAGGGCTTTTCTTTTATCACTTAGAAAGAATTATAATTCAAGTTTGTATGCGAGTTGTTTTAAATTAATTTCAGCGAGTTTTGCCGAATAGCTCAAATTATTCAAACGATAACCAGAGTTTTCGAAACTTTGCTGTGCTAATTTCACATCCACGATAGTTGCTTGACCGAGCTTAAATTGATTCATAACCACTTTGAGTAGGTTATTTGCTAGCTCATAGTTTTGCTTTTCAGTTTCCAACAATTTCAAGGCATTTGTGTATGATTGCCACGCTTTTGTCGCATTTGCCTGATAATTTTGAATTAGCGTTTCTTTTTGGATTCTAGCTGTTTGCGTATTGATACCTGCAATTTGTACCTGTCGAGAGTTTACTGAACCTGTATAAATTGGAACTGTCAAATTGAGCCCAAGTGATGGACCATAAGTTTGGTTCAATAATGTCAAACCTGCTGCACTTTGGCTTCGGATATAACTCACCCCAGCATTTAGATTGAGTGTTGGAGACATACGAGCTTTCGTCTCTTTTTCCAAAAATTGATTAATCGTAATTTGTTGGTCAGCCGCTACAATATCAGGATGAGAATTAATACTCGTTTTTAGTGCCTCCCAATCCAATTTATTATCAATCAAAATAGTATCCTGAATCGCAATAGAAGATTCCGTTTGTTGCGTCATCGCACGAAGCAAATCCGTTTTGGCTTGTTCGATTACGAGCTTTTGAGACTGAATAGACTGAAGTTGTGCGTTGACATCCAATTTTGCTTGAATCAAATCTGCATCGTTCGACATACCCACTGAACGTCTTGATTCAATGATAGACAAACGTTGTTTGGATACTTCTAAGGACTTTTCAAGAGTAGTCGAAAAATTTTGTTGCTGAACCACCGCATAATACTTCAACATTACGTCTGCCAAAATTCCTTGAACGACACTATTCAACTGGGTTTGACTCAGTTTTTGTAGTTCATCCAAACGTTTTCTGGTAGTCATAATTCTGTTACCATTGTACAACACCATTGTACCCGTAACATTGACGTTGGTATTGTTTGCTCCTACGTTTGAACGATTTGTTGAAGTTCCGTTACTCAACTCCTGATTCAAGGTGGTAATTTGTTGGGTATTGGTAGCACTACCGTTTACGGTTGGCAAGGCTCCAGCTACACCTCTATTATTGTTGATACTTGCGACATTCAGTGCGTTTTTTGCGATTTGGATGTCCAAGCTATTCTTGAGCGCTGTATTTACCGCATCCGACAGAGTAACACGGTCTTGTGCCATTAGCCAAGAGGGCAAACACGTAGCCAAGAGTATATAAGAAAGTCTTTTTTTCATTGCTATTTGCATTTTCAATTGCCTGAAAATTAAGGTTGAGCAGCTTAATTGCGTAAACTACCCTTGATTATGCTTGAAGTTCGGCCTCCTCTTCTGACTCTGGTTGGTGGTCTTTCTTTCCAGAGATAAAGGTATAAACCGCTGGAATTACCAAGAGTGTCAAAATTAAAGAGAACAAAATACCTCCTACCACTACAATCCCCAAAGGAATACGGCTGGTAGCTGCTGCACCCAAGGACATCGCAATAGGTAAAGCGCCCAACGAGGTTGCCAAACTGGTCATCAAAATAGGGCGTAAACGTTGTGCTGAAGCCTCTACTACTGCTTCAAAGATTGGTAAACCTTCGGCACGTTTGTGGTTAGCAAACTCAACAATCAAGATACCGTTTTTGGTTACCAAGCCAATCAACATAATCATCCCGATTTGTGAGAAGATATTCAAGGTTTGATTAAAAATCCACAAACTCAACAAAGCCCCTGCCAAAGCCAAAGGTACTGTCAACATGATTGTTAATGGGTCTTTGAAGCTTTCAAACTGAGCCGCCAATAGCAAATAAATCAACACCAAAGCCAAACCAAAAGCGAAACTTGTATTTGAAGAACTTTCGGCATAGTCACGAGATGGACCATTCAAGGCTGTTTGGAAAGTATTATCTAAGGTTTTACCTGCAATTTTTTGCATGGCTTTTACCCCATCTCCAATTGTTTTACCTTCAGCCAAAGACGCTGAGATAATCGCAGATTTCAGACGGTTGAAGTGATAGATTGTAGAAGGGTTACTACTTTCTTCTAACTTCACAACTGCACTCAAAGGAATTCTTTCTGCTCTTGAGTTCGTCACATATACATTGGTAATATCCAAAGGTTGCTTACGATCTGTTCTTTCTACCTGCCCTATTACTTGATACTGGCGACCATTCATGGTAAAATAAGCCAAACGACGACCTGAGAAAGCGCCTTGAACTGCACTTACTACTTCTTGTGTCGACAAGCCCAAATCTTTGATTTTGATACGGTCAAAAGTCATTAAGAGTTCAGGTTTGTTAAACTTCAAGTTTACGTCAACGTTCTGGAAGGTTTTTTCATTACGAGCTTCTTCCAAGAACTTTGGCAATACCGTTTTGATTTTGTTCAAGTCAACGTTTTGAATAACGAACTGTACAGGCAATGAGCTTCTCGAACCAGAACCTACCGAAATAGTTTGTTCTTGTACCGCAAAAATACGTGCATTGTTAAACTGCGAAAGTTTCTCATTGAGGTCTTTAGCAATTTTTTGCTGACTACGCTTACGTTCGGTCGGCGCAACCAAACCTACACGAGCAATAGACGAGTTGGTACCTCCACTACCCCCAAACCCTGGCACTGCATTAAACACAAAGTCCATTTCTGGAACAGAGTCGTTCAAATAAGTGGTAAGTTCTTCTGCTACATTTTTCGTAAAATCAAAACTCGAACCTTCTGGCGCTGTAATCGTAAAACGAACTGAGCTTTTATCTTCCATTGGGGCAATTTCTGATTGAATATCTTTTCCTACAAACCAGATAATACCTGCACAAACCACTACAATAACCCATGCCATCCAACGGATATTCATGAAACCATTGAGCATTCGTTTGTATCCATTTTCCATGCCTACGAAAAACGGTTCAGTTTTCAGATAGAACCAACCATAAGAATGTTTCTTGCGACTCATTACCACGTTGAGTACTGGTGTTATGGTCAGTGAGACAAAGGCCGAAATCAGTACGGCACCTGCTACTACAATACCAAACTCACGGAACAAGCTACCCACAAAGCCTTGCAAGAAAATTACAGGTAAGAACACAACTGCCAACGTCAAGGATGTAGAAATAACGGCAAAGAAAATTTCCTTACTACCTTCCAATGCCGCTTTGCGAATTGGCATACCTTCTTCCAATTTTCGGAAAATATTTTCAGTAACTACAATACCATCATCCACCACGAGTCCTGTTGCCAACACGATACCCAGCAAAGTCAATACGTTGATGGAGAATCCAGCCCAATACATCACAAAGAAAGTCGCAATCAATGAAATGGGAATATCGACCAATGGACGGATGGCAATAAGCCAGTCACGGAAGAACAAGAAAATTACGATGATTACCAATCCTAAAGAGATAATCAAGGTTTCTTCTACTTCTTTCAAAGAGTTACGAACGTTTTTGGTATTGTCAATCAAAAGCTTGAATTCGATATCCGATTTATTCTCCTTTTTAATTTCTTCCAAACGCTTATAAAACTCATCGGCAATATCGATATAATTCGCGCCAGGTTGAGGCACAAGCGCCATACCAACAGCAGGAACACCATTGAATTTCCAAGACGTTTCTAAACTTTCAGGTCCTAATTCGATTTCTGCAATATCGCCCAAACGCACAATGCCATCCGCATCTTGACGAATAATCAAATCACGGAACTGTTGCTCTGTAGTCAAGCGACCCATTGCACGTATAGTCATTTCCGTATTTGCTCCGTAAATTTTCCCTGCTGGAATTTCTACGTTTTCACGAGAAAGCGAATTTTGTAAATCTGTAAAAGAAATATTGTGCGAGTTCATCAAGTCGGGTTTCAACCACAAACGCATGGCATAGCGCTTCTGACCCAAAATGTTGATACCACTTACATCATTAATCGTTTGAAAACGTTGTTGTAAAACGTTCTCAGCATAATCACTCAACTCCAAAAGACTTTTTGACTTACTTTGAATCGCTAGCAACAAAATGAAGTCGGAGTTGGCATCGGCTTTTGACACTACAGGTGGTGCATCAATATCTTGTGGTAAGTTACGAGACGCTTGAGCAGCCTTGTCACGTACATCACTGGCTGCAGCCTCTAAGTCAGAGCCAAGGTTGAACTCAACTGTAATCGTACTTCTACCCAAAGTACTTGATGAAGTAATAGAACGAATCCCAGGAATACCGTTGATTTCTTTTTCGAGAGGTTCGGTAATTTGGTTTTCGACAATATCAGGGTTAGCACCTGTATAGGAAGTAGACACCGTAACAATCGGAGGGTCAATCGCAGGATAATCCCTTACCGACAAAAATGAAAACCCAACTGCACCAAAAAGTACAATCAAGATATTCATCACGGTAGCGAATATGGGTCTCTTTAGTGATAATTCAGAAATATTCATAAAATTAATCTAATGCTTTAGTAAACAAATGACGCTGTTGATTGAATGGATAAATGGATTTTTCTTTTTCTTAGAAAAAAACTATTTATCCGAACGCTCTACCTTTCTCACTTTTACGTCTTTTCCGTCACGAGCAAACAATACACCTCCAACTACTACAGTATCGCCAATACTTACACCACTTTTAATTTCTACGAATTCTTCCGTACGTACACCCGTCGTCACGTTCGTAAATACAGATTTGCCGTTTTTCACCAACACGAGTTTTTTATTTTTATCATCAGGGATAATCGCATTGGTAGGAATCATAATGCTATTTTTATCAACGGCGCTATTGATATATACTTTAGCAAATGTACCCGGATTGGCATTGCATTTTTGAAGAATCGCACGTACTTGAATATTGCGCGTCGTCAAATTAATTTGAGGCTCAATAGCGATCACATTAGCCTTGCAACGAGTTTTGCCTCCCGCATCGATTTCTACATCAACCACAGATCCTTTTTTAATTGAAGAGGAATATTCTTCCGGAAGTGTAAAATCTACCTTCAAAACTGAGGTCTGTTGAATGGTCGCAATAATCGTCGTTGGAGTAATATAAGCACCATTACTAACTTTTCTTAAGCCAACGATACCTGCAAAAGGTGCTTTTAATACTGTTTTCTCCAAAAGAGCCTGCGTATATACCATATCGGCTTTCAGAGAATTTACCGTATTCAAGGCTGCATCATAGTCAGCTTGGTTGATACCATTTACAGCTAATAATTTCGACAAACGTTGTTCTGTTTTCTCTGCCAATTCTAACTGAACCTTTTGTTTTAGCAATTGCGCTTGTAAATCGCCATCATAAATTTTGGCAATCACCGTACCTTTGGCAACGGTAGTACCTTCCGGAACATTCAAGAAAGTCAATCGCCCACTGATTTCTGGGTGTAGTTCTACGTACTCATTCGCTACAACCGACCCATTTGCCTCAATTACATTGGAAACGGACTCTGGATAGGCCACTACGACATCTACGATTACAGGCTTATCTTCTTTTTTGCCTGATTCCTCTTTTTTCTTGCTATGACAACCAGCCATCAGGAAGCATAATGCTACCGCAACCTTCGGTGTTAGTGGAGAGAAATGTGTTTTCATATTTGATTGTAACTATTTATTTGGTCTTTTAATTTGAGGGTCTATTATATAAGTTTTGAATGATGAATGATGAGTTTTGAATTTAGTATAGTAAATAATAAACCTAACCCACGCCATACCATCATTGTAAAGTTTCTTTTTTACTTCTTCGTCTTATTTACACTACCTATTTTGTCAATTTTAAAACTCAAAACCCCACACTTCAAACTCCGCGCTCATTAATAAATCTGTCCAACTTACTAAATTTCAGGAAACTTGCTGACCGCTTTTATACGAAATTGAGTTTTATTTCGCCCAACGCCTTATAATATCCGACATGATTTTTTATAGTGTATCAAGATAAGGTTAATCTGATTTTTGCCAGAGTTGTGCTTTGACATATCCCTTCATCCATTCTTTGGAATGTTTCAGTGTAAAGTTGTTCCTAGACAAAAGTTTGGGGTAGTCTGCCAACTGAGCATTGGTTACGCCACTAACATATCTAAAAAACGCAAACATGATTTTAGTAAGGAAGGTAAAATAAAAATGATTTGTTGGAAAAAAGTCTACCAACAACCACATTCCAGCGGGTTTCAGAACAGAATGCAAAGGTTGAATAATATGTAACTCAAGTGCTGGTTCGGGAAATAAATCTAGTACAAAAGGGGTAAAAATCAGGTCAAACTGTCCCAAATCGAGCAATTTCTCTTCTCCCCCACAAACCCAAACAATAGGGCAATCCTTAGGTACTTGATTCTGACTTAATGACAACATTTGTGCCGATTTTTCAAGATATACGATTTCCGAAGGTTGACAAATACGTATCAATTCTGGTAATATCCAGCCTGTTCCTCCTCCAATCAGTAAGATTCGTTGGTTTTTGGGTAATAGCGTCAACAATTGTACTTGTGCCACTCGAAGTCTATTGCCGAATACCAGTTTAACTAATTTATCATAATAGGGAGCAATAAAATCAAAATTTTTGTTTTCCATCCGAAGTATCCATTATGTTAGAATAGGCATTAATTTAGTGATAAAATCTTCCGAAAAGGAAAAATAGTACAGCGAAATATGACAAAGGTATATATAAAAAATATGGTATGCGATCGTTGCAAATATGTAGTTCGACAAGTGTTCGAACAAGCCAACGTATTCCCACAAACGGTAGAATTAGGACTAGTAGAAACCCCAAAGGATTTAAACACCCAAGAACAACAGATAATTTTCAGTAAGCTCGAAGCCTTTGGGTTTGAAATATTGGCCAATAAACAAGAACAAACCGTGAGTCAAATCAAGGGATATATAACAGAATATCTACAAAGTGAAGAACCGATAGATACCACCTTAAAATTCTCAGTATTATTGGCAGACAGCGTCGGAAAAGACTACAAAGTGCTAAGTCAGCTATTTTCAGAATCTGAGCATCAGACCATTGAGCAGTATCTGATAGAGCAAAAAATCCAAAAAGCAAGCGAACTCCTCTCCTATAACCAGCTCAATATTAGCGAAATAGCCAACCAACTAGGCTATAGCAGTGTTCAGCATCTATCGAATCAATTTAAGAAAGTGAAAGGAGTTACACCTAGTGAGTTTAGGAGGGTGGGAAAGTGAGTGTTATGTTGTCTCACTTTTTGCTGTATAAATGATTTGATAATGTAAAGAGTAAAGCAACCCAAACAACCATATTCAATACCCTACCATGTGCTTATTTAATTAAAAGCCTAATGGGTTGTTCATTTAGAAATAAATCCATAGTTTTAAAATGAGTTCGAACCATTAGAAAATAGGATAACAGCAAAATATATGATTCAATTTAAAAAATACATAAGGAGTACACTCTATGCCTTGCCTACACAATTATATAGTTAGTTCTCTTTATGAAAAGTACATAAAAGAAAAGACCCGCTAAAAGCGAGTCTTAAGTTCTTAAACTTGGTTACGTTATCTGAGGACAAGAGGCTTTACCAAGCATCACAATACAAATATATCCGAGCTAGTGCTGTATTCCTATCCAGCACTCACTCTTCTAAGGATTTTATCATAAAATATTACTATTTTTACATTTCATCATTTTATGATAAGTAGGAAAAGGTTATAAAATAGATTTCAGTATTTATGCTTATCTTCAGAAAATCTGTTTCTTGCATTTAGATTCAAGATCTCTATAGCAATTTGATATACACCCAATAGAATATCATGATGAAAATAATTATTGAAAGCATTTTACCAATTTTAGTGCTACTCCCACTAATTCCTCTTTTCATTTCAGATAGAAATCAAATTAAAAAAGTGGTGCTTTTTTCTCTGATATTCATATTTTATCAAATAATATTAAAACTACCTATAACAATATCTGAAGTCCAGTTTATTCATAGCAAATGGAATTGGACGGGGAAAATTTTCTCCTCTATTTTTGGGGTACTGATATATTACCTTTTGCAAAAAGAATTAAAGCCCCATGACTTTATAAAGTTGAGACAAGAGCAAGAGTCATTTCTTAAAACACTATCAATTTCCTCTTTTCCTGTCTGTATTGCACTCTTTTCATATTTTGACACTTCCATTTCATTCGATGCTGAAACACTTTTATTTCAAATGACTTTACCTGGAGTTGATGAAGAAATTATGTTTAGAGCAATCTTATTAGGTCTTATCATACCATGCTTCAAGGAGGGTATTACAGTATTGAATACTAACATTGGGAATCCAAGTGTGTTATTTGTTGCACTATTATTTGGTTTGGTTCATGGACTTACAATAACAAATAATTATAAATTGTATTTTGACTATTATCCAATTATTTGGACATCATTTTATGGATACCTTTGGGGTTGGATTTCCATCAAAAGTAAAAGTATATTGCAAGCGATTATTTCTCATAATATGTGCAATTTCATCATGTTTCTAATTAGAATGATAAAATAATAGCCAACTCCTCCGAGCTGGTGCTGGATTCCTGTCCAGCACTCATTTTTTCTAAGGACTCTATTTAACAGAACTAACTTGACAGCAAAAAACTTTTATTTTAATCAATTTTAAATCCTATTTTGATATATTTGAAATAAAGCATAAAAGCGTATATTAGGCAATAATTTTATTCCACTCCACTGAAAACCTCTAACTATGCTCATTAACAAAAAAATGAAAACAATTCTACTGGTAGCTACCATTCTTACTGCAAATCTCTGTTTTGGACAAACTTCAAAAACTAAAGTTGATTCTACGAGATTTAATAAACTAGTCTTAGAAAACACCAACTCTTTTCAATTTGATGGAAAAAAGCCTATCGGAAAAGGCTGGGAAGTTATGGAAAAACAATTTTCTGAGAATCAATTTGTCGCTTGGGGAGAATACCACAATTCAACGCAACTTTCACAATTATCTAATTATGCGCTTGAAGCAGCGTCTAAATTTGGATTCAAAAATTGGTGCATCGAAACAAGTCCATTTGTGGCAAATGAATTAACAAGGATTTCAGGTACAAGAAATCCAGTGGATACCATACTCACATTGTCGAAAGACAAAGGAAAATATGGCACCTTTCCCTTCTTTCGAACTAGAGAGGATGCCGAAATGCTGGTAACCGCCCATAAATACAGTTATAACATTTGGGGTATCGATCAAGAATATCAAATGGCATTTAGTTATGTCATCAATAAGGTTTTTAATGCGCAACCTCCCAAACTTAAGGCAAAATATCAGGCGGTACACGATAGTTTGATTGCTAAATGGTGGATGCCAAAAGTTAAATTACTTGATAGCTTAAAAAAGGGCATTTCTCAGCCAGTATTCAAGGCAGCTTTAGAGAATATTAAAATTTCCAGAACTATCTATTATGAAGACGATAACTTCATGAGAGCTACTCTGATGAAAAAGAATTTTTACCAATATTATGACCATACAAAGTCTAAAAACGAAAAAGTATTCTTCAAAATTGGGGCAAATCATTTAGCCAAAGGACTAAATCTTTCGACTCGTTTATATGACATCGGTAATTCTGTGTACGAACTTTCACAACGCAATCAAACAGGTTTTGCCAATGTATTTTTCCTAAACCGATATTATCTTACTGAAAAAGGAGAACTCATAGATGATTTAACAGACCCAGACGGAGAGTATCCCGATGAGTTTTTGAAATTATACAACAAAGATCTTTGGATAGTGGTGGATTTACGACCATTAAGAATCAGATATAAATACGATACAACTTTGAGTGAAGCTACTTATCAGATTATTGACAAGTATGATTTTATCGTGGTTTCACCAGAAGTGATGAAATAAAAGGAGTGGCTAATTTTCATTTTCATAATCGAATCAAACCATTAAAAAAAGCATCTCTGATGAGAAAAGTTTACTTTATATTTTTTAGTCTTCTAGCTACTTTCAGCACCTTCGGACAAACAGAAAATCCCAAAGTAAAAGTCATACTGTTGGGTACTTTCCATTATGGTGCAACCTCCGACAGAGGTAAAACTTCATTTCCAGACTTGTTTTCCGTAAAACGACAAAGCGAATTGGAGAGTATGGCAAAAAATCTTGCCCGATTCGGTGTAAATAAATTCTTTTTAGAAAGACCCGTTAAAGGTCAAAGTAAACAAGATTCACTTTTTGAAAAATACAAAAACAAAGCTTTAACAGACACCGTTGTATTAAGAGAAGAAGGAATTCAAATTGCGTTTCGAACGGCTTTACTCAACAATGCAAAACTTATTGCCTCCGACAGTAGACAAGAATTGCCATATTCATTAATTGAAGAATACGAAAAAGCACATCAAAACGATACTACAAATTCATATCCTTTTTTTGATATTAAATATCCCTTCACCAAAAAGCAGGAGAAACTGAAGGATTTAACCTTACCACAATATTATATTCAGCTTAATAATGCCTATAACCGACAAGCACACATGTTTGATTACTTACATTATGCGCTTGGTTATGGCAAAGACAGCAGTTATGTTGGAGAATCTTTTGCGCTATCTTGGTATGATAGAAATTTGAAAATTTTCACCAATATTATCCGCAACATCGACATTAAGAATGACAAAGTAATAGTTGTACTATATGGTAGTGCTCATACAGCTTTAATAAGGCACCTTTTTGAAGATCATCCCTATTTTGAGATTGTTGAATTGTCAGACGTGTTTAAATAAGCCCCTGCAATATTTTAATCTTACGGAGTATTAGATATATGAAAATCTAATACTCCGTAGGTACTGGCAAAATCAACAGAAAACACCTTTGGATTTAATTACCTACAAATCAACAATTTAAACCCAAAACACTAGACTTATAACTCATTTAACAATGATTCCCTTTATTTCTATAACTCTATTCTTGATATTCTTATTTATTTCCTCAATTCACGTTTATTGGGCTTTTGGAGGTAAATGGGTAGCGATGCGGTATTACCAACAAAAGAAGACAATAGCACCAAAGTTTTGAACCCAAGCATGTTGCCTACTTTAATAGTGGCATTGGGCACATTAAGTTTTGGTATTTTTATACTTAAAAAAGGGAACTTAATTATGCTTGATACACCAGATTGGCTTAATCAATATGGACTTGGAATTATAGCTGGCATTTTTATCCTGCGAGCAATTGGCGACTTTCATTACGTAGGATTTTTCAAGAAAATAAAGAACACTTATTTTGGTTTAAATGACTCAAAATATTATTCCTCCTTATGTTTATTGATTGGAATTTTGACCATAATTCTAGAAATGAAATCATAGTAGATACAATAGACATTGATATATGCTAGTGCTGGATTTCTATTGTGTGAAATGATTCTGTGTGTGCGCTGGTAATGAATTTAGGAGTGAAAAGTACATTAACCGAAACCTATTACTACCTTACAATACAAAATATTCGCATCTTTAACCTTAATAATTACAATGAAAACAATCAATAGTTCTTTAATAGCAAGCTTCTTTTTGTTATCAATCTATTCAGGATGTAAAAGTGATATAGTTCCGACTAAAGAGAGTGAAAAAATTATTGAAGTTCAATCTGGATAAGAGACCAAAATTGAATTCAATAATAGCATTTATGTATTCACGCTTACTAGTGTAAATGATGGGCGAGTCCCTGATTGTAATCTGCACTATGGTAGCTTGCTTCCTGCGAAGTTAAACATAGCAGTAAATAAACAAGAGTATCCTTATGAGTTCTTCAGTTGTAAGCCTGATGATGAATTTAGTTGGACTGAATTAGACCGTCAATCAGAGGCATCTAAATTAACAAAGGTAATTAATGAGAATACTGAATTTAGAGTATCAAAGGTGTCAACAATGAACGGGGATCATTCAAATGCTACCGTAAAAATAATTGTTCGATCAAAATAGGAATAGCTTTTAAGATAATAGTCATCAGTGCTGGAATGCAATCCACCACTCTTGCTTTCTTGGGATTCTATAAAAATTACAGTCAATTACTGTCAGGTTATCAACTCATAAAAAAGTCAATGATTTTGAAATATTGCAGTATGTTGTGTAATACCTCGGAACTGCTGTTTGAGGTTCCATTGAAGTCGGATTTGTTAACAAAAAATCACCTAATTGTTAATTTATTCACTATCAGACACTTACTATGCACTATCTCATAAATAATTATTAATTTCAATAGTTATCTTCAATTCTTAGACACTATGCATTACACGAAATTTACACCTCCATACTTATTTGCCATTACCTCTGTGCTTTCATTAGTGTTGGGTATCTTTTCCGAAAACCAAACTATGAATATTCAGTTCCATACCTCTTTGTTCGTTGTAGGTTTTCTCCCCATTTACCTAATATTTGGCTTTTTCTGTGTATTAATAACCATTTTTTATCTCGGGCTTCAAAAAATTGGAAAGTTTGTTAATAATAGGACAGGATATTGGCATTTTGGTCTTTTTAACGTTGGATTAGTCCTTTTGGTAATATCAGCCAATTTAGAAAATCCCTACAAAAACCTTGACTTCTACGTATATTCTGGATATTCATTTGTTGGCGCCCTTTCAGCACTTCTAATTAGCTTTTTAATATTTGTATTTGGAGTTATTAAAGCCATTATGAAATGACAGAAATCTCAATACCAAACCAAATGGGTTTCTAATACATTTCTTCAACATTTTACTCCGCACTGTTAAATTACGAAACTCCAGAATTTTACATAATAACCCTCTATCATCTCAACTCAAAGATGCTTTCCTATTTATTTGAGTGCCAAATATACCTGTCCCTGTAAAAACCCATAATACTCGAATTGAGGAAATAATTACCGCAATATCAAAATTGTAAAATCGACTAAAAATTTACCGTACAATAATTATTCCACGAATAAATTGCATTTTATTGCGCTTAAACCTAGCTTTGGTCAAGGTTTTACGTCGGAGAAAAAAGAGTTATTATTGCTTATTATCTTAGTATTACCCCCCAAACAAGCCTATTCTAATTCTTTTTGCTTAAACCTCTACTGCAAAACCCCAATTCTACGAGTTATTAACACCTTTACCAATTTTTACTATGAATCTAAACATTCACCCCTCAATTGGCATTGCCCGCTTAGGCAACAGTCCTACAGAAATTTGCCTTTCTCCTGACAGTATTGGAGGTCTACCTTATGATTCCGACAATTTTGGAAACAAAATTGGTCCTATTACGAGTTTTAAAGACTCCATAGGGCGGGTCAAAAGACAAGGACAACCTTTCAAAATCTTAACGGACGAAGGCGAAGAGCTCAATCTTGATTCACCCAATGTTGCATCGATTACGTGGACGGTGCATTTGGCTAATAAAAAAGCCGAATGGTATCAATACAGCGAGCTACAAGGTAATCTTCTTTATGGAGAGGAAAACAGCTACGAAAACCAAAACATTCCCAAAAGGAATCCAGAAAACACCACTGATCGACAGAATTTATTTATCGACCCAGGTCCAAGATCAATATTCGGCAGACAACAATCCATAGGATTTGACGTATCCAATGTACCTGAAGGCTACCCTGCTCAATATCCTAATACCAATCCAAAATATGGCGTAGGAATTACAACGCTTGGGAATTTAGTTACAGATGATCAAGGTAGACTAGTCGTTTTAGGCGGTTTTGGAAATGCAGGAGGCGACCTTCCTTTGATTTCCTACGGAGGATCAAGCACATGGCATGATGATATCTCAGATGGCCCTGTGTATTGTTTAATAAGCTTCAACGATGGAACTGCTCCCATCTCGCTATCAGCTTGGTGTATTGTTGGTTCACCTGATTTTGCCCCAGAGATTGTCAATATCTCAAATCTAAGTGATACGATGTTCGACGTTGGGGTAAGGTGTTTTAATTTGGTGCCAGAATTGTATTCAAACGGACAATATAATCAAAGTTTCACTGCAAACTTTAAAAGGGACATACTACCCATCATTAATAGAATTAGCAGATATCAATGGGTAGCAAACGTCCAGCCAATGATGGCTTTTGCCAGTTATCAATTCGATTATTCTGACGCCAGTGCGGATAATCTTCAAAACAGACAAAACTATCTCTCCTATTTTAGACAGAATGATTCGCAACCTCCTCAACCCCCATATTTACCGCAAGAAGAGCTATTTAAAATAGATGGTGAAAATATTTTTCCCATGATGCCGCTCAATTCAGGAAGTAACTCTGTGAGTAATATCAATATTATGAAATTTCTCGCATTGAATAACACGCAACTATTCTTGATGGAGCAATGGGCAAACGGAAATTTTGAAAATAATTCGAACTTTCAGCCATATCCTGTCAATCCATTAGATGCAGCTAGTGTTGGAAACTGCGTTGGATTACCTATGTGTCCGGGCATCGAGGTAACGTGGAGTATGCAAAATCCCACCGTTTATAAAGCACCGTACCAAATCCTCCAGTACCAAAATGAAGCTTGGTATTTCGACAACGGACTTACGCCTTCGCGAGACGAATGTGCTGGTGGCGGTTGTGAGCCTGGTGATTTAACCAAACGAATGGCCTGTCCATGGCAAGCAGATTTCTTTCAGTGTACGATACAATATATCAATTTTACCAATCCTGCTGTCAATAAGGAAACGCTTTCAGATGGTTCAACTATTCCACTCCCTCCTACGTACTACTCATACTGGTGGCCACCTCAAAGCCCGTGGGATGTATTGGTGGGAGAATTGACTCAAGAAGGACAAGCTGCTAATGGAAATATCCCTGCTGGACAGCAAATGAACTACGCAAGGGGTATAAACAGCTTTACTCAAATGGTGCAATACTGGTACGCACTCGGCTTTATCCGAGATAAAAATGCAGGAAATATCGGATTCCCTTATTTGCTCGAAACAGAAAGAAACAATGAGCTATTTACCTCAGAGGAGGTCCCTGTTGGGAAAATAAGTGGAAACCCAGAGGATGACGCTACGACTGTTCCAGTATTTTATATCGAAACTAAATCTTCAATATCCAAAACGCAAAATGCAAAAGCACTCTCATTGCTAGAGCATTTTGAAGGTATTGGATTTAAGGAAATTGAGGTGCACAGCGATGGACTTGGTTTCCCTCGTTCAGGTACAAGATCTAGACGATAACACTATGACTGGTACATTTGAAACAGATGTGCTTATCGTTGGTGGAGGACCCGCAGGGTCTTCCACCGCTTTAAGTTTATTAAGATACACCAATTTCAAGGTGGTAGTCTTAGAGCAAAGTAATCTCAATACGATGAGAGTGGGTGAGCAAGTAAATGCTAGCATTTTTGACATTCTTGAATACATGGGTATTACTAAAAATGATTTTGACAACGAAACATTCCTACCTGCATTTGACAGTCTCGCTGCTTGGGGCAACTCCAATGTTTCTTCGAGGCATTCAATATTTAGTACTCAACATGATAGTTATCAGCTTGATAGAGAAAATTTTGATTTACTGTTACTAAAAAAAGTATCTGAAAGTGGCGCAACTGTCCTACCTCGAACAAAAGCGCTAGAATTTTCTTTTGAGAATGGATTTTGGGAGGTTTTATTGGAGCATCAAATCAAAGGCTCATTCAAAATAAAAGCTAAATACATTGTAGATGCAAGTGGTCGACAAAGCTATGTGGCTAGGAAAGTGGGGCTTGACTTTGAACAACATGATGAGCTGGTGGCGGTAGGTACTTTTTTACATTTTGACAAAAATATAGCCTTGACGCAAGAAATATTTGTTGAAACTGTGGAAGATGGTTGGTGGTATTTTGCCACATTACCCGACAACAAAGTTGTTGTGTCCTTATTTTCTGATGCTGATATTGTAAAAGAAAAACAACTTCACAAAGCTGAGAATTGGGTTAAAGAGATTCTAAAGACCAAACATATCCAAAAGAAACTTCCATCATCTGTAACAATCCATAAGATATGGACGAGAAATGCATTTTCACATTTTGTTAAAATGGATGGTCAAAATCACTTCTTGGCAGTTGGAGATGCTGTTGCTTCATTTGATCCTATTTCGTCAATGGGAATAGGCTTCGCAATGAGTTCTGGGAGTTTTGCTGCCAAGGCAATAGCCGATCATTCTAGCAACCCAAATGCTTTAAAAGTCTACGAAGAAAGCATACAAAATATCTTGAGCAATTATAACGAGACTAAAGGTTTCTATTATAGAAAAGAACAGAGATGGCCATATTCTTCATTTTGGAAAAAAAGAATTTCTTTCTAAAGAAAACAGAATCAAACACTTACGGGAAATAAGCTTTATCAATTATACAACATAAATATGTCTGTTTAAGAGGACTTTTCTAGAAATCAGTCATTCCATCAGCTCCGTAGTTGCGACAACATTCAAGATAGTCAGCTTTCTGTCGCAGCTACGGAGTTCAAAAGTAGAAAACGGTCTAAGGCGATTTAGGAAGATAAGCTATTTCTTAGAATATCCCATAAACATAAAGTCGATTCAATAATTGATTATTCCAAACAGAGATAGCTTATCTTCCTAAAATCTTCTTTCTATGACCAGCGCCCCAATCACTTAGGGTTCTCAATACGTCTTTTAGAGACTCGCTGTATTCGGATGCTTCGTACACGATACTTACTGGAGTTGTAGCAAATACCTTTCGCACAACCAACTCATTTTGTTCTAGGTGTTTAAGCTCTTGAGCTAATATTTTTGGGGAAATACCTTCCACATCCTTTATGAGCTCATTAAAGCGCTTGGGAGAGTTCACTAGACTCAAAACAATAGGCAATTTCCATTTGCCATTCAATACATACAAGGCATCAATCACATTTTTGAGATTGCTTGAGCACTCCGCTTTTGTCAAATTTGTTTTCATGATACAAACATAATAGCTTTCCTAGAGGTAACCGCTTTCCTTTGGGAAACTGCTATCTTTCAAATACTTACTTTATCTACCTTTGAACCACAAATTTTAAACAATAAAATAATGAGTTCAAAGAAAATATTACAGCTTAATTCTAGTATCATGGGTGAGCAGTCGTTCAGTAGAAAACTTGGCAATGCTATTGTCGACAAAATCCTCGAAAAATATCCAAATAGTATCGTTGAGCAGTTGGATTTGGTAGAAACGGGTATCCCTCATCTTAGTCCAGAAACGCTTAAAGCGATGTTTACGCCTACAGAGTATCAAACAGACGACACCAAACAAAATCTTATTTTATCCAATCAATTAGTTGACCAACTATTTGATGCTGATATACTTGTCATTGGAGCACCATTGGTCAATCGAACCATTCATAGCTCCTTGAAAGCTTGGATAGACCATATCACACGACGTGGAATTACCTTTGGTTATGGAGAAGATGGATTACCGAAAGGTTTTGTAAAAGACAAAAAGGTTTATGTAGCGATGAGTTCAGGTGGAGTATATACCGATGAACAAGGACAAGCACATGATTTTGTAGCGCCATATTTGCGTTCTTTTTTAGGTTTTCTTGGCATGACAGATATGAGCGTATTTAGAGCTGAAGGTCTTCACGTACCAGTGCTTCAAGAAAATGCTTTGCAAAAAGGAATCGATAGTATTGTAATCGACTAGCTGATTCGAGAATAACCTACGTGAGACATCCCGAATTGAGTGGATATTCTTTAATTCTTGGTTTTGTCAACAGCGCTACTGTGCTTTTCATAGATAGGAGCAATTCTGAAATATAGTATCAAAAACATGAGTCATCCCGAATTTTGCATTGCGAAGTAGCACCATAGCATGTTATGGATGGCAGTTCTCAATCGATA
>NZ_JAAALB010000072.1 GCF_009905545.1 Cellulophaga sp. BC115SP
TACTTTTTCCAGTTTTAGATTTTGAAGTTGCCATCATTAGTTGATTTTTGAGGGCAACCTATTTTAGGCAAGGACAATTCACAATTCACAACTCATAATTCAGCACTTATACCTATTTTCCACAGCATTTTTTGTATTTCTTTCCACTTCCGCAAGGGCAAGGAGCGTTTCGGTCAATTTTTTGATTGACAGGTGGTTGAAATTTACCTGATACATAATACCAACGATTTTGCTCTTTTACAAAACTTGAATATTCGTAATGCGTGCGAGCAATTCCATCAGCATCTTTAAAAGAAGCTCTGAACTCCACTTCTCCTTGTGTATCAGTACTTTTTCCATTTTTTGTTGAAAGTACTTCGAGTTTAATCCAGTTATTTTCGGTAGCCCACTCACGAATTGACGACGGGTCAAAATCACTTCTTCGGCTTGGATGGGTGGTTTCGACAAGATAGTCAACTTTTATTTTGCTATAAGCAGTATATCTGGAACGCATCAATTGTTCTGCGGTCGGAGCAAATTCTTTTCCTTCAATAAAAGGCTCGCAACATTCAGTATATGCTTTTTGAGAACCACAAGGGCATAATTCGGCTAGTGACATTGGGGCAATGGAAATATGTTTTGAATAAATACAAAGATAGTACCCCTTGAGGTTTTATGACTAGGTATCGAGATGTTTTTAGAAATACAAAAAGCGCCATAGATATCACAAAGCACAGAATCAACTGTATATTGTAATACCTATGGCGCTTTAATTTTCTTCGAAAAGAATTGTTAATCTACTCTTCGGTTTTCTTTTCCATTTTTTTCCAAATATAGAAAACAGGAATGCCTAACGCTACAATACCAACACCCGCCCACGAAGGAATAGGTTTGTAAATCAGTAAGTTAATACAAAGTCCTGCTGCAAAAATTAAATAGATTGCAGGAATCAATGGATAACCAAAAGCTTTGTAAGGGCGTGGGGTATCTGGTTGTTTTTTTCTTAGAATAAATACGCCACCGATAGTCAAGATATAAAATACCAGAATCGAGAATACTGTATAATCTAATAAATCACCATAAGTGCCAGATAAACATAATAAAGATGCCCAAACTCCTTGGATAATTAATGAAAATCCAGGGACGCCATTTTTATTGATTTCGCCTGCTTTTTTGAAAAACAAGCCATTTTTTGCCATGGCATAATATACACGAGCACCCGAAAGAATGATACCATTGTTACAACCAAAGGTCGAAATCATGATAAACACTGCCATAATAATAGCGGCGGGATTCCCGAAAATCATCTCGGCAGCGGCCGTTCCTACACGATCGTTGGTAGCAAACATGATACCTCTTGAAAGTGTATCAGGTGCATTGGGATGACCCTGTACTGGCAACAACATCAAATAGGCCACATTGGCTAAAATGTATAGCGCACTCACGGTCAAAGTTCCATATAACAAAGAGAGAGGAATATCTCTTTTAGGATTTTTCATTTCGCCAGCGATATAAGTAACGTTGTTCCATGCTGATGATGAAAATAATGGTCCAATCAACGCCAAACCAACCGCTGACCAAAGTCCAATACCCGATAGGTATTCATAGTCAATGATTTTTCCTTTTTCCCAAATAATTTTAACAGGACTCCAGAAGTCGATCGCATTAATTGCCCATACGCCTTTGTCTGGATTTAGCCCTACGATAATACCTACGACAGCCAAGCCAAGCAAAGCGCCGATTTTAGTTACAGTGAAAATGAGTTGAACAATTTTGGCATTTTTTACGCCTTTGAGGTTGATAAAGGTAAGAAAAGCAATAAGCGCAATGGCTAAGAATTGTTGAGTACTAAAGAAACCCAAGAAAGGTTGGTCGTTGATAAGGTCGGGGAGGAGTACGCCAGTGTATTTGGCAAAAGCCACCGCCACTGCGGCAATCGTACCAGTTTCGATAACCAAAAAGGTCGTCCATCCGAACAAAAAACCTACTAAGGGATTATATGCCTCACGAAGATATACGTATTGTCCGCCAGCGTTGGGCATCATGCCTGCGAGTTCGCCATACGATAAGGCAGAGATGAGTGTAATAATACCAGTAATAATCCAAGTGAGGAGGAGGTATCCTGGCGATCCAAGGTTACGAGTTACATCTGCCGAAACGATGAAAATCCCCGAACCAATCATAGAGCCAATCACAATCATACTGGCATCTAGCAATCCTATTTCTTTCTTTAGTTGTTGATTTTTTTCCATACTCAAAGAAAAGAAAAAACCTTCAACCAAACAAGAGGGCTTATACCGCCAAAACGTATAGATAGGTGTCTTATTCGACAAAATAAAAGCTCATTCCGACAAATATGCCAAAATGAGCTATAGTTTTTATATGAACAAAGTAAGGAAATGCAACAAAGTGAATTATTTAGGTAATACTAGCAGTGGCATATTGAAGTCCTGAATAAAATGTTTAGTCACGCTAGTATGAAAAAGGTTGTCAAAGAAGCCTCGGTCTTTCATGGCCAATACCAACAAGTCTCCTTGATTTTTCTGAAGATAATTCTCAATTCCTTCGATGGGATTACTACCCAAGGTAAGGTGGCTTTCGATATTCTCATTTTCAAAAAAAGTCAATAACCAATCTCCTAAGGTTTCGTCATCAGCCAAATTAGATTCTTCGACATCATGGATATGAAGAATATTAGTTTTTGCTTTAAAACGTTCTGCTATATCAACAATTTGTCTGACAATTGTAACTTCATTATTCGTATAATCTGAGGCATAAATAATATGCTTCATGTCTTGAATATGGGCATTATCTGGGATGACAAATACAGGACAAGTCGAATTTTTTACAACTTGATAGGTATTACTTCCTATGATATTGCTCCAAATATCCTTAGCGCCTCTAGTGCCCATAACGATAAATTCGGCGTTTACCTGTTGGGACACCTGCTCTATTACATCTGAAATAACGCCATAGATACTCAAAAGCTTCACCTCATTTTTAAAGTCCTTTAAGTACTGACTTTTGACCGTGACTAACTGTTTATCTGAGGCTTTCTGAGCTTCATGGATTTCCTGCTCGATTTGAGAAGGGGATTCATAAGGCAAAGACCCAGTAAGATTAAACACATGCAATAGCACCAAGTCAAGGTTAAGGTTTTGAGCCACGGTACTAGCAAATACAAGCGCTTTTTGAGCTGTATCACTAAAGTCGGTAGGTACTACAACTGTTTTCATAGAGTTTGTTGTTTTGTTGATACAAATTTGACAAGATTTCGGCTCTCTATGAATGAGGCTCGTTAGGCGCACTACTGTTTAAAGTCATGATTTTTTATGCGATTAACTCTTTTTTCAAGCAATAAACTCCAAGGAGTTAGGTGTTTGTAGTCATTTAAGCCAAAAGCTTCTACGGCATTTTTGTGAATATGTGTTTGAGCTTCTTCCAATGAATCTGTAATTAAAAAAAGAGAAAGATCCTCTGACGAAATGGTTCCTGCTTTTTCCATTGCTACAATTTGTTCGTAGAGTTTTTGATAAAACTCCTTGCCAAATAGGACAATTGGAAATGGACTCATTTTATGAGTTTGTATCAAAGTGATAGCTTCAAACATTTCGTCGAGTGTTCCAAAACCTCCTGGCATGACTATAAAGCAATATGAATATTTGCTTAAAAGGACTTTTCGAACAAAGAAAAAATCGAACTCGACAACTTTATCCAGATATGGATTGGGGGCTTGTTCGTGAGGCAAAATAATATTACATCCAACAGATAATCCCCCCGCTTCTTTGGCACCGCGATTGGCTGCCTCCATAATTCCACCACCACCACCAGTCATGACGGTAAAGCCCATATTGGCTAGCATGGCACCAATTTTTCGGGCTTGTTCGTAATATGGCGTACCTTCTTGCAAACGTGCAGAGCCAAATACGGTTGCACATGGACCTACAAAATGCAGTACTCGAAAGCCTCGGATAAACTCAGCGAGTACTTTTAACACATACTTCAACTCATGCCATCGTGAGTTTTTATGGGTCAGAAAACGATGTTCGGATTTTGACATGGGATTGTTTTTTTATAAGTGAAATATAGTATTTAGGGTTCAGGCATCAGAGTTTAGTTTTTCTAATTGCCTTTTGTCAAAAATATCTTAATCTCCCAGTCTTGTTCTTGATTGCCGTCAATAGTTGAGTTGATTTATATCATTATATATAGAAAAAATTTAATTTTCATAAATGAAAAGTGGCGCATTGTCGTTATGTAGAAAAGGAATATAATGATAGAATTGATAGGAAGAAATAGTAAATGTCTTAATTGTAATCTATTGATAAACAGATGTTATAGTTGAAATTTATGACTGTATTTATGAATATTTTTTTGTTTGTATCCTTGCTTTTCCATTTGGGTAAATCTGATACCAGAAAGGATGAAACTACTTTTCACTTGCCAAAATTTGTTGCTGAAAAATTGCAACAAATCCAACAATCAGATGCACGAATCCGAGGAAAGAAAATAGCCTGTTTTATCGATTTTTCACAGCCTTCGTTCGAGAAAAGGTTATATGTGATTGATTTGCAAAAACAAGTGTGTTTGATGAATACGTGGGTGGCGCATGGAAAAGGCTCAGGCAGAAATGCAATGGCAGAATATTTCTCGAATGATTCGGGAAGTTTATGTTCAAGCTTGGGCGTATTCGAGCCAATTGGTCAATTTTATGGAAAGCATGGCTTAAGTATCCGACTCAAAGGATTGGACAAAGGCGTAAACGACAATGCCGTTGATAGAGGAATTATCGTGCATGCCGCAGACTATATTTCAGAAAAGAATGCAAGTTTGTACAAACGTCAAGGAAATTCGTTTGGTTGTTTTGCTGTCATGCCAACGATGATCGAGCCTTTGGTAAAATTAGTCAACCAGCCAAACGCAGTGATTGTGGCAGTTAAGTGAGAAAGATGTTAATAGAAAAGATACTTACTCAAACTTGATACGGGCTTATTGTTA
The DNA here is from genome assembly GCF_009905545.1 of Cellulophaga sp. BC115SP. Classification (GTDB taxonomy): domain Bacteria; phylum Bacteroidota; class Bacteroidia; order Cytophagales; family Spirosomataceae; genus Flectobacillus; species Flectobacillus rivi. The sequence goes on from NZ_JAAALB010000072.1 coordinate 4,978, forward strand.
AAGCTAAAATAGGACAAATTCTTGACCACCGATTCCACTTAGCGGGTGAATCCGTTCACCCGTGACGGAAATGTTTGTATCGATATAAAGCTTCCTCTATCTCAATTTCTGATAAACATCTGAGTAAAAGACCAAATCGCCTTTTTCATTAATTCCAGAACATAAATAACTAATCAATAGCGGTACATTAGGTTGAACTTGAAAATAAATAGGCTTCAAATCTGGTTCATGCTGCTGGGCAACTAGCTTTTGAATCAATGAAGGATTTCCTAATAGTTTTTCAGCTAGTTCTGTTGGTTTTTCTAAACGAATGCAACCGTGACTCAACCAACGGTTATTTTTCTGAAAAAGCTTTTTTGCGTTGGTATCATGTAAGTATACCGTAAATGGGTTGTCAAAATCAAACTTTATAATCCCCAAAGAATTATCACATCCTGCCACTTGTCGTAATTTATAAGGAAAGTTTTTGGCATTAAAACTTGTCCAAGGAAGTGTTGTTTCATCTAACACATTCCATTTTTGGTCAAGCACTTGTATGCTGTTATTGCTCAAATAATTGACATCTTTTTGAATCTGGGGCAACATTTCTTTGATAGCAATACTCGATGGTACAAACCAATAGGGGAAGAAAATACATTGCTTAATCGTACTCATCAAACTAGGCGTTGGCGTTTGGGGGTTGCCAACAATCACTCGCATCGATAAGGCTTTTGTTTGTGCTTCAATCATCGAAAACTCAGCAGAAGGAATATTGACCCATAGATATGTTGGATAATTCCATGCACTCAAGAAACGGATATAATTGAGGTCGTACTTCAGTTGATTTAGAAGTTGAAACTTGTTAGTATTTAGTACTTTAAGCGTATTGTTGCCTAATTTTCCATCTGCTTCAAGATTAAATTTTTCCTGAAAATTCTTTAATGCTTCTATCAAAATAATTTCGCTATCATAAATCGTAAGCGACTCTATACATTTCCAGAAGACTAACTTTTGTTGAAGACTTTTATTTTCTACTAATGTTTTAGTCAATTTTGTGGGAATAAATAGACTGTCTGGCGCATTTAGTAATCGTTGGTATGTTTCTAATACCTTCTTGTAATGTTGACTTTTTACCTCATATTTTTCGAGAAGTTTAGAGAAAGATCCATATTTGATAGTTTGATGAAGGACTTGAGGAGTGTTTACAGGCTGATTTTGGTATTCAATACCATTAAACGCTAATGTTTTAGGCTTGATTCCAGCGGTAAAATCACTGAAATATGACAGCATCGCATGAGTGCATAACAGCTCATATTCAAGCTGGTTGACGTTTGGCTGAATAAGATAGTCGAAGTGATATTCTTGCGGGTTTAGCCCATATTGTACGGCTTTGCGAAGTTCTTCTATAAAACTTTCTTGAAATGCCTTGTTTTCATGCCAAATAGGTTGGAAGTTATTGTCTTTATAAAAAGCCTGTAACTCCGAGGGTTCAGTAATACTGAGTTGTTTGGCAAAAACAGGGTCTTCGCACAATTGTTTTAACAGGCTTTCAATGTTTTCTTGGGCAAAAGTAGTTGCCGAAACAAGAAGTAAGATAATTGAGAAATAGACCTTTTTCATAAAATAAATAGCTTGTTGTGGAAGACTTTTACAAAGGTCGCTTGGAAAGGAGAGGAGTAAACTGAGCAGTTCAAGCTGAAAAAATGATAATTATCATTCATCAAAAAAGCCATCCCCGAAGGAATGGCTTTTATACTATTTGCAGATGATACAGCGCTTATTTTGTTCCGTATTTTTCTGAATACTTTTTGTACAAACGTTTTTGTTTGTCATCCAAGTCGATTTTTTTACCTTGAATGAATGCGTGCTCAACTTTTGCTGAACGCATATCTAACAAATCGCCTTGTGATACAACCAAAGTAGCTTGTTTGCCAACTTCCAAAGAACCCACATATTTGTCGATGCCCAAGATTTTAGCATTGTTGATAGTTACCAATTTCAAAGCATCGTCTTTTGACATACCGTGTCCAGCAACAGTACCAGCCAAGAAAGGCAAGTTACGTGTGCGCCAGTGCATACCAATATATGCTAAACCAACCGTTACACCTTTTTGAGCCAATAATTGAGGCAATTTGTAAGGCAAATCTGTGTCGTCGTCAATGCTATTTGGCAAACGGTGTGTACCTGATACAATCACAGGAACGTTGTTGTCACGCAAAAAGTCAGCTGCTAAAAGAGACTCTTCACCACCGATGATTACTACACTTTTTACCCCTTTTGATTTAGCAAACTGAACAGCTTCGATGATTTCTTTACCATAATCAGCCGAGATATACAATTTTTTAGTACCATCAAAAAGACCTTTCATTGCCTCCAATTTTACATTGATAGGATTAGGGTTTTTGATTTGAGCATAAGCGGTTGCATCGTCGAACAACTGAGCTAGCTCACGAATTTGCTCTTCTTTCTTATCGTTTTTCTTCGTTGTTGAAGAAAACGTTTCGAAGTTGAACTCACGTTTGAAATAACCAACCCAGTTAAGGTGAACACCATCATCTTTCTTCAAAACGGCATCTTCCCAGTTCCAACCATCCAAATTCATGATTGAAGACATACCAGAAATAATTTCACCTACTGGTGTCACTTGTGTAATCAAAACGCCATTACCACGAACTGTAGGAATCAATTCCGAGTCAGTGTTATAAGCAATCAAAGCACGAACGTGAGGGTTGATTGCACCAACTTCTTGTTGGTCGACTGTAGCGCGAACTGCTTCGATTTCTACCAAACCTAGTTGGTTGGCAGGAGCAATCAAGCCAGGGAAAACGTGTTTTCCTGTTACGTCGATTGTTTCTGTACCAGTTTTATCATAAGCAGTTCCTGCAGGACCAACTTTAGTGATAACTCCTTTATCAAAAACGATTACACCATTTTCAATCACAGGACCTGCTGCGGTGTGTATAGTGGCACCCGTCAAAGCAATAGGCTTAGACTGAGGGGTAGCAGCCGCTTGGTTTTGAGCGAAGGTCGTCTTCATACCCAAAAACAAAGCTAGCGTATATAATAATGCTGATTTTTTCATTTTGTAATAAAATTTTAAGTCATGAAAAATGCCTTTTGGGACATTTTATCTTAAAACATGTACTGAATTTGAGACAAATAATGCAATGATAATTGTGTAAAATGTTTTGCTTTTTAAGCTAGCAGAGGTATAAATTGGCAGTAGTTATATTTTAAACTCACCATTCACAACTCACCATTCAACACTCTATTTGTCACAGTTGTCTTGTAACTGCAATGTACCAAATGCACGAGTTTCACCTTCTTCTTCAGTTAAACCGCCCAAAGAGTTACAAACGAACAATCTTGGTTTGCGCATTTCTGGTCTAGCAGTAGGAGCACCACTTGCTTTTGAATTCAACATTTTTTGAATCAAGCGATTACGTTCAGCAGCGATATTAGCACGCAATTCTTTGTCTTTTTCGATGTCGAAGTAAACAGCACCTTCAATGATCGTTTTTTCTGGTTTTGCGTAAACCGAAAGTGGGTTTTCGTTCCAAAGTACAACGTCAGCATCTTTACCAGCTTTGATACTACCCAAACGGTTGTCAAGGTGCATCATTTTAGCAGGGTTCAATGTAACCAATTTCCAAGCTTCCTCTTCTGTAAGACCACCATACATGACTGTTTTGGCAGCCTCTTGATTCAAACGACGAGCCATTTCAGCATCATCAGAGTTGATCGAAGTATTGATACCAACTTTTGTCATCAAAGCAGCGTTGAAAGGAATGGCTTCTTTTACTTCCATTTTGTATGCCCACCAGTCAGCAAAAGTAGAACCACTTGCTCCGTGTGCTTTCATTTTGTCAGCTACTTTATAACCTTCCAAAATGTGAGTAAATGTATTTACTTTGAAACCTAATGAATCAGCTACTTTCAACAACATATTGATTTCTGACTGTACATAAGAGTGACAAGTAATAAAACGTTTCTTATTCAAAATCTCAGACAATGCATCTAATTCCAAATCACGGCGTGGAGGCGTCAAAGTAGCTTTGTTAGCCGCTTTGTTGTACTCAGCCCAAGCTTTATCGTATTCTTTCGCACGCAAGAAAGCATCCATCATGATTTGCTCAACACCCATACGAGTTTGAGGAAAACGGATACGAGCACGGTCACCCCAGTTAGCTTGTTTTACGTTTTCACCTAAAGCAAACTTGATATATCCATCCGCATTTTGAATTTTCATTACTTCTGGCGCTTCACCCCATTTCAACTTTACAATGGCAGACTGACCACCAATACAGTTAGCAGAACCGTGTAATAATTGAGAAGAAGTAACTCCACCCGCTAATTGACGGTAAATGTTTACGTCCTCAGAGTTTACCACATCTTCCATACGAACTTCAGCCGTAACCGATTGAGAACCTTCGTTTACAGAAAGTAAAGCAATATGAGAGTGTTCGTCAAAAATACCATTGGTCAAGTGTTTACCTGTACCATCAACAACTTTTGCTCCTGTTGCAGACAAGTTTTTACCCACTTGAGCAATTTTACCATCTTTTAATAATACGTCAGTATTTTTCAAAATACCATCCTTTTCGTTTGTCCAAACGGTAGCATTTTTAATCAATAAAGTCTCTGCTTTGGGTTTGGTTTCTGCACCATAACCATTGAAAGGATATACGATTTTGCCTATTGTTGGAACAGGTTTCTTCGTAGTATCTGCTTTTGCAACAGCTTCTTTGAAAGCTTCTTTGAAAATAGCGTCAAATTTTACAGGAGTACCTGCTGCATCAAATCCATCGCCTTTGATGTTTTTGCCATCATAATAAGCACTAATACGAGTATCACCTTTGTCTTTTTTAGCATCTAATTTGAATGATAAAGTCAACAAATCGCCTGTTCTAGTCACTTTTGGAGAAACCTTAACTGAATCTGATACTTGGATTTGGAACTCTGGCTTATCTACTTTACCTGTTACATTCAATTTCAAACCTGATTTACCTGCTACGCTCAAATCGTAAGAAGCACGCATATCAGTAATGTTCATGTTGTTTACAACGTAGCGCTTACCTTTTACCCAGTTTTCATAAATTACATTGCTTTCCTTGAAAAGATTATCAGATGTAATTAAGAAGTTAGCCAACATACCAGGTTTTAAGCTACCTACCAAGTTATCTACTTTGTTGAATTGAGCAGGAACCGAAGTCAAAGCTGCCAAAGCTACTTTCTCATCCAAACCATATTCTACAGCTTTACGCAAATTTGCCCAGAAATCCGATTTGCTTCTTACGTTAGAGGTTGTAATAGCAAAAGGAATACCTGCTTTCGCCAAGATAGCTGGGTTGGCAGGAGCCATTTCCCAGTGTTTCATATCTGATAAAGAAACAACACCCGCATCAAATGGGTCTTCTACATCAGGAGTCGTTGGAAAATTCAAAGGAATAATCAACGAAACACCAGCCGCTTTTACTTCGTCAAGACGTTGGTATTCGTCGCCACCACCTTTGATAATGTAATTAACACCAAACTCTTTTCCGATTTTGTTGGCTCTCAAAATGCCTAATTTATCAGAAACCTCAAATACTTGTGGTACTGATTGGCTGTTGTTGAAAGATTCCAACGAGATATTATATTCTGTATGATTCTTACTTTTTTTGTACCAATCAGCATCCAAATACGTTTGACGCAACAGTGCCACCGAACCCATTAATGAGTTTGGATAGTCTTGAGTAGACGAACCTTTTGAAAGAGAATAGTTGGCAGAAACGTTCGTTTTCAATAATGCTTCTTGGTCACGACCGTCGATTAAGGCAACCAATGCCGAAGTACCGCGAACGATACCATCTTGTACGTGTGTGATCGCAGCCCCAAAACCCGCCTTACGTAACTCGTCAGCTGCGGTAGGATTACTTGCATAGATAGCTGCTGCATTTACTTCTGGCAAAACAGCTTGGTTCCAGTTGTAAGCACCTTGTTTTTTCGATTCGAACTGAGGATCACCTCTAAAGCTACGACCTTCTCTTTTTAATTCAGGCATACCATAGCTACTATACGCTTCTACTAAAGAAGGATAGATGCGTTTGCCTTTTAGGTCGATTACTTGCGTACCAGCAGGGAGAGTAATGTTTTTGCCTACTGCTTCAATCACAGAACCTTTGATTACTAAGGTTGCGCCTTCTAAAACTGTATTAGCATCTGAAACGATAGTAGCATTGACAAATGCATACGTGTTTGGACGCTCATCTTGCACCCCGTTTCGAGGAAACGTGGTGGTTTGAGCTCTAAGCACCGTTCCAAACATGATAATGTTGATGAACGTGTAAAGAATCTTCTTCATAAAAAGAAATTTAGATTAAAGGTAGTTTGTGTAAAGTGATATGGCAAACTAAAGGATTTGCCCAATGAAATATTACATCATGTAAAAATTGTATGATAATCTCGAACTTCCAACAAGTTTTGACCAAATTTAGACCAAGTCAGGGATTCCATCGCTTAAATACAAAAGGTGAATTTTTACAGTAGGATAATAAAGAGTTTTTATAATATTTTTCTCGTAAACGTTTCCGTAAACGTTTACGGAAAAATATTCAATAAAACCCTTGAAAAGTGCTATTTTGTTTGTATATCTTTAGGAAAGAATCTCAGAAAACAACTCATTTTTATGATGACTGCAAAAAGAATTACGGATGAAGTAGCTTTATGGAACGCGTTTCGTGGAGGGGATCACGACGCATTTACATTAATATATCGTAGCTATGTAAACCTCTTGTATAACTATAGCACTAGTATTACCCAAGACCGTGAGTTAATCAAGGACTGTTTGCACGATTTGTTTGTAGAGCTTTGGAAAAATCACCAAAATTTAGGTGAAACGACTTCTATTCGTTACTACCTGATGGCTTCTATAAAAAGAAAGTTGGTTCGTCATTTGGAAACCCAACAACGTCAGACCTTGCATCATGAAGGGTATTATGTAGAAAACCCAGACTTTGTAGGCTCGCACGAAAACCGTTTGGTGGCTTTTGAAGAAGAGCAGAAGTTTAATCACGTGCTAAATGAGTCTTTTCGTTTTTTGACAAAAAGACAAAGAGAGGCGCTATCTCTGAAATTCTTTCATGATATGGATACCGACCAGATTTCAAATAAAATGAACATCAATCCTCAGTCGGTGTACAATCTTATTTTTGGTGCTTTAAAGACTTTGAAACAACACATTGGTGCCGAACAAATTGCTTTTGCATAGGGATTAGATTAAATACATAAGATTACCAAAACCTGTCACAAAAAATTGTGCAGGTTTTTTTTATTTTTTTCAGTAGAAAATTACACAATGTGACTTATGTGGTTAAAATTCAAAAAATAAATAGAATAATTATATATCTTTTTTCCATCTACCTTAAAGAAAATATTTCCATTCTTAAACCTACGATTGCCTCATTGTATCCCTATGTTATGATGAATATTCATTATTAAGTAATTGATAATCATTGTATTGAAATTAAATTGAAAAAACTGTCCTTTTTCATCTGTAAAATCGAGTAGAAAAAAAGAAATTGTGCCTTGTGTAGTAAAATTGCAAAAAATACTTTCAAAAGTTCAATTTATGGCGCGCCTCGACAACATTCTAAAATATGAGTTTTTTCATGCTGAAGATTTTATCTCAGATACCTTTTTTTTAGAATGGGTAGCCTCACCAAGTAATCGGGAATACAGTGCATTTTGGAACAAGCTGATAGAAATATATCCTGATAAATGTGTAGAAATCGAAATAGCTAAAGATATTCTTCTGAATACCTGCCAAGGTCAAGGCCTCAACCCATTGGAAGAAGAAGAACTCTGGCGAAAAATCAATAAATCTTTATTATCCTAATCAATCAGTTTCATTTTAAAACCAATAAACTATGCTAATTAAACCTTTACTATTGAAAAGAGGGCTATTTGGAATGTGTGCGGTGCTTACCTTTATGTTGTTAAGCTTCACAGGACTAGCCCAACAAGCAATTACAGGGAAAGTGACTTCTTCGGAAGACGGACAGGGTGTTCCAGGAGTAAGTGTTATGATTAAAGGTACCAACAAAGGTACAACCACAGATGCAAACGGTTCTTACAAAATTAACTCGTCGTCGGCTAAGGATGTTTTGTTATTTTCAGCGATTGGTTATACGACTTCTGAAGTAGCAGTAGGTTCAAAAAATACAATCAATGTTGTGTTGAATGTTGAAAACCAAGCCCTTTCAGAGGTAGTTGTAGTTGGTTATGGTACTCAAAAGAAAAGTCAGTTGACAGGTGCTATTTCGCAGGTATCTGCTAAGCAAATTTCGGAAATGCCTATTACCAACTTAGGTCAGGCACTTCAAGGTAGAACTGCTGGGGTTGACGTTTCACAGTCAGGTTCAAAACCAGGTCAAACAGCTAAGATTTTGATTCGTGGTCGTCGTTCATTCAATGCTGGAAACGATCCATTATATGTAGTAGATGGTATTCCATTGTCGGCTGGTTATGAGGATTTTAATCCAAATGATGTTCAGTCAATGGAAGTTTTGAAAGATGCGACAGCTACAGCAATTTATGGTGCTAGAGGTGCTAATGGTGTTGTTTTGATTACTACAAAAAGAGGTGCAGTAAAAGGAAAAACTACGGTTACGTATGATATGTATGTTGGTCAATCACAAGTACTAAACAAATTGAGATTATTCAACGGAACTGAATTTGCAGAATATGTTCGTGAAGCTTACAGATCTACAGGTATTTATAGAAATGCGGCAGGGGCAATTGTTCCTACAGGACAATCTGATCCTGTTGCTGATGGAAAAGTTGCGGTTTTGGGAGGTGACCCCAACGTTGTGGAAGGCCTAGCTCAAGGAAGAAGCACAGATTATCAAGATTTGATTTTGAAAAATGGGTTTCAACAAAACCACTCAATCGGTATCCAAGGTGGTAACGATAGAACCCAGTTTTATATTTCTGCAGGTTATTTTCTAGACAAAGGTGTTTCGGAAGGTTTGGATTACTCTCGATATTCTTTGAGAGCCAATATTGACCATGAAATTAACAAATGGTTGAAAGTAGGTATTTCATCATATATGATGTTTAGTGATCGTAATGGTGAAAACTTAAATCCGTACAGTTTTACAATCAACCAAAACCCTCTTGGAGCACCATACAAGGCTGACGGTTCTATTAACTTTACTCCTACAAACGATGCTTTGTTGACAAACCCATTGGCAGAAATCGTGCCGGGTGCGCAAGTTGACAACACGAAAAAGTACCGTATTTTCAACAGTATTTATACTGAGGTAAAACTGATGGAAGGTTTGAAATACCGTGTAAACTTTGGTCCTGACTTTACATTATCTCGTTGGGGTAGATTTATCGGTGCTCAAACAAATGCAAGAAAAGGTGGTGATGCTCAGGCTAGTACACAAACTAATTTCGGATTCAACTGGACTTTGGAAAATATTATTAACTACTCAAAAACTATCCAAAAGCATAACTTTAACGTAACGTTACTACACTCAATTCAAAGAGATCGTTACGAAAACTATGCGTCAAATGTTCAAGGTGTTCCTGCTGAAACTCAACAGTTTTACAATTTAGGAAATGCGAGTTCTGTACTAGGCGTTGGTAGTAGCTTGACAGAGTGGACAATCAACTCATTAATGGCACGTATCAACTATGATTACAACGATAAATTCTTGGTAACATTGACAATGCGTCGTGATGGATCTAGCCGTTTTGGTGTAAATAGTAAATACGGTAACTTCCCAGGAGTAGCTGTAGGTTATAACATTAGCAACGAACCATTCTTGAAAAGCGTACAATGGTTAGACTTATTAAAAGTAAGAGCAGGTTGGGGTTCTGTGGGTAACCAAGGGGTGTCTCCTTATCAAACCCAAGGTTTGTTGAGCCGTACTGCTTATGCTTGGGATAATACTTCTGCTTTTGGTTATAGACCAAATACAATTGGTAATCCAGATTTGAGATGGGAGTCATCTGCTACTAAAAACGTAGGTATCGACTTTAGTTTCTTGAAAGGAAGGGTGCAAGGTTCATTGGAATTGTACCAAACCAACACAACAGATTTGTTATTGTCTGATCAGTTGCCAGGTTCAATCGGATTTAGTGCAGTAACCAAAAACGTTGGTGAAACACGCAACAGAGGTATTGAGTTAGGGGTATCAACTATAAATGTCGACACTAAAGGCGGTTTTAGATGGACTACTGATTTCCAGTTTACTAAAAACAGTGAAGCTATTGTCTCTTTGTATAATGGAGCAAAAGATGATGTTGGTAACAGATGGTTTATTGGTCAGCCTTTGAATTCATTCTTCGATTACAAAAAAGTGGGTATTTGGCAAGTAAGCGAAGCTGAACAAGCAAAGAAATTCTATCCTGGTGATAACGCTAATGCCTTGGGTGCGGGTGTTGGTCAAATCAAAGTTCAAGATACAAATGGTGATGGTGTAATCAATGCTAATGACCGTGTATTACTAGGCTCAGACGTTCCTGATTTCTCGGCAGGTTTAACTAACAGATTTACTTATAAAAACTTTGACTTATCGTTCTTCTTATTCGGGCGTTTTGGACAAATGATTGTGAGTGGTTTCCATCAAGACAACAATGCTTTGGCTGGTCGTTACCAACAAATCAAAGTTGATTACTGGACTCCAAACAACCCAAATGCTGATTTCCCTCGTCCATTCAGTAACCAAGAGTTCCCTCAGTACAGACAAACGTTGATTTATTTTGATGGTTCATTTATCAAGCTTCGTAATATCAACTTTGGTTATTCTTTCAACTCAACAGTTGCTAAAAAACTAGGCATGGAATCATTGAGAGTTTTCTCAAGTATCCAACAACCGTTCATCTGGTCTAGCTTTATCTCCAAATATAACGGCGTAGACCCTGAAACTTCAGGTACATCTGTAAACAATGGTGTCACACCAGCAACGAAAGTATTTACAGTAGGTATCAACGCTAAGTTCTAGTAATGACTTAGTTGAAATTTCTTAACGATAAACAGTCTAACGAAAAATGATTAATACGATGAAGATTAACAATATATTAAAACATGCAAGAGTACTAGGGGTAGCAGCATTGATGTTGACCGGTCAGTCTTGCTCTGATGTCTTGAACGAAACAGTTGTATCGGGTATCGGTAACGACTATATGAATACAACCAAAGGGTATGAAGATGCTGTAAATGCAGCATATTCTTCTCTTCGTAACTATTATGCCACTCAGCCAGGTCTTACCATGACCGAATATGGTACTGACATTTATGCTACAGGTGCAGATGGTTCATACAAAGGTTTTCATTTTTATGATACACAGTTGAACCCAACGGTAGATTATCTTGCTCAAATTTGGGATGAATTGTATCGTGGTATCAATACTTGTAACGCTATCATTGAGCGTGCGCCAAAAGTAACTTTAGCAGATGCTACTAAAAAAATCAGAATTGCTGAAGCGAAGTTTTTAAGAGCGCACTATTACTTCATATTATTCCAGCAGTATGGAGGTGTGGATTTGAGATTGACAGAAACATTGGCTCCTACGAAGCAGACCAAAAGAGCTACGGATGCCGAAATGTATGCTGCCATTATCAAGGATTTGACAGAGGCTATTCCTGATTTACCAAACTCATCAACACAATATGGTCGTGCTATCAAGCCAGCTGCCGAAATGTGTTTGGCTAAAGTGTATCTAGCAAAAGCTTACTCGTCGGTAAAAGCTTCAGATGATTTCTCAAAAGCTGCAACACTTTGTTCAAGCGTAATTTCTAATTATGGTTACAAATTGTTGGATGACTTTGCAAGTGTGTTTGATGAAAATAATCAAAGAAACTCAGAAATCGTTTTTGCAGTACAATATACTTCAGATCCATTAACAAACCTTACTAATAATACAGGAGCAGTAAACGGGGGAAATAACCTTCACTTGCTCTATGGCATGCAGTATGATGTTCAAGCGGGTATGCAACGTGATATTGTGAATGGGCGTCCTTTCAAACGCTTACGTCCTACGACTTACTGTACAGATGTAGTATTTGGAGAAAGAGTAAACGATTCTCGTTATAAGAAAACTTTCAAAGACACTTGGTATAGCAATAAGCCGGGTACTTATGTAACAGCCTTCGATGATTCAAAAACTTCGGTAACTTTTGCAGCAGGAGATACAGCTATTTTTATTCCAGGATATGAAATGTCAAAAGAAGAACGTGCTAAGAAAAAATATCAGGTATTGGTACCTAGTAAATATTCGGAAGCGTTGTTCCCAACGTTAAGAAAATTCTTCGATACCAAACGTCCTGATATGACTTACGAAGCTGGTAGCCGAGATTTCTTTGTGTATCGTTTAGCTGATACTTATTTGATGTTGGCAGAGGCACAAATTGGCTTGGGTAATAAACAAGCAGCAGCAGATGCCTTGAATATGGTTCGCCGTCGTGCAGCTTGGGCTGGCAAACAATCAGCTATGGAAATTACCGCTGCTCAAGCTACTTTTGATTTCATGGTAGAAGAAAGAGCTAGAGAGTTGGTAGGGGAGCAAACTCGCTGGATGGACTTAAAACGTTGGGGAATCTTGGTTGACCGTGTGAAAAAATACAATCCACAGGCAGCAGCCAACATCAAGGATATCCACAATGTACGTCCAATTCCTCAAACGCAAATTGACCGTACAGAAGGAGGTAATACTACATTCCCTCAAAATGCTGGATACTAATAGCTACTTAGGTTTTAAATAATGAAGAAGATGAATGTCTCTTAGGATTGGTTCATCTTCTTTTACCACTAAAAGCATAATTATATACTTGACCCTAATACCAAACCAAAGGGGCGTTTCGAGAGAGACGCCCCTCTTTTTGTTAATATATCCAACTCAAACAGCCGAATCAACGCAGGATGGTCTCCGTTTTTTGAAAATTTTGAGTAACTTTTGGATTTTAAAGGCTTTTATCTCAAAAAATAAGTAAGCGATTGTGGAAACAATCCTATTCGACTAGAAAAATGATTATGAAAAAAAGTATGATGATGATGGGGCTAATGCTGATGAGTGCAGGTGTTTTTGCCCAACAAAAAACAGATAAGGTACAGTTGATAGTGAAAAAAAATGAAAGAAAAGTAGATGTTCTTGTCGATGGACAACCATTTACTTCTTACTTCTATCCGAGTGATTCTATCTTAAAAAAACCAGTTTTATTCCCTATCCGTACGGCACAAGGTACCATGATAACACGTGGGTATCCATTCATCAAAAAAGCAGGTGAACGTGTCGACCACCCACACCACGTAGGTATGTGGCTCAATTACGAATCGGTGAATGGTTTTGATTTTTGGAATAACTCAACAGCAATCAAAGACCGTTCAAAATATGGAACTATTCGTCACACAGGTATTGAAAAAGTTGTAGGTGGACATGGAAAAGGCGAATTACAAGTAACAGCCGATTGGATTGATACAGACGGAAAAGGTAAAACTTTACTAAAAGAAGAAACAACCTATATTTTTACAGCAAAAGGTAACCAACGTATCATCGACCGCATTACAACACTAACAGCTGTAGAGAATGTAACTTTTGCAGATGTCAAAGACGGAATGTTTGCCATCCGTGTGGCTCGTGAATTAGAACACCCTTCCGACAAACCCGATGTTTTTGTAGATGCCAATGGTATTGAAACCAAAGTTGATAAACTTGATAACACAGGTATTTCGGGTAAATATCACGGAAGTAATGGGGTAAATGGTGAAGAAGTTTGGGCTACTCGTGGCAATTGGATGAACCTTTCTGGTAAAATCAAAGACGAAGATATTAATATCGTGATTATTGATCACCCTAAAAACATTAGCTATCCAACTTACTGGCATGCACGTGGATACGGTTTGTTTGCTGCCAATCCGCTAGGGGTAAATGTATTTTCGAAAGGAAAAGAAACCTTAAATTATAAATTGGCACCAAACCAATCAGTGACTTTCCGTTATCGTACAGTAATTACTTCAGGAAAAGTAACAGATAAGGAATATGATGACTTGGCAAAAGATTTTGCTAATCAGTAGTATTGGTGAATTTTGCGACGCAAGAGAAAATATTAGATAATATATCGATGGTGTACTTTGATAGTGTCCATTCTGATGTCTTAACTAATATTATTAACAAGTAAAAACATGAGTCATCCCGAATTTTTCGGGAGAACTTTTAAAAATGAAACCTCCTTGTTTACTTTGTGAATCACGACAAA
>NZ_JAAALB010000073.1 GCF_009905545.1 Cellulophaga sp. BC115SP
CCCCTAACCCCTAACCCCTACTTTTTAAAAAAATCTGGAATTTTCTCAATAATATTCATAATTTTCTTCAAATAGCGTTTGGTCTCGCCAACGGGCTTGTAGCCTTTCCACGCAGTTTGATTAAGGTAAAAGTCAAAACGCTCTTTATATTTGGGCAAACTATCGTAGGTTTGATACATAGGTTTGCGACCAATAAAGTGAATCAAGTATGGTGGCTCTGGGTATTCGTCTGAGGCAAAGGCATTCCATAATGGACTTAATTCAAGCCAACGATTTGCCATCACGATATTGAGACCGTACTGATCGGGATAATTGGCATATTTTTCATTGTCTTTGATACATTGCACTACCTTTTCTGGACAATTTTCTTGTCTCCATTTCTCAATGTCGATTACCAAAATACCTGTGTTGAAATACTTCGTATCTGGTGAAAATCCTAATTCTTTATAATTGAGAATTCCTCCCCAAGAATTACTGAAGACCAATAGCCGAGGATCGATAACTGCCCCTAATAGATTGTCTCCTAAGTCGATATTCCAGAGTTCTGCTATATCTTTTTCTACAATCATATCTACATCGAGGTAGATAATTTTGTCATATTTTTCTGGAATAAAATAGGGAATAAAAATTCGTGTATGGATATTCTTTGGATAAGAACTACGGTCAAAAGGAATATGTAAATTGTCAGGAATAGCATCATCAAGAGGAATCCAATGTAGTAGCATTTTACTGGCATCCAACGATTGTGTTAGTTTTTTACGACTAGCATTAGATACCTTATCTTCTACAATAAATACTTCAATCAAATCAGAACCTTTATGATTGACTTCGATAGATTTTAAAAGCGCTGCCAACAATACCAAATAATGGTCATCGCAGGCTACAATAATGGCTATATTCGTATTTTTTTCCATGGTTGGAGAATTAAATTCTTGCTAAGAAATAAAAGGGTGTACTCGAAAAAATAGTTGAAATATGGTTATGGGGAAATATTTCTCCAAAAGCCATTAATCAATATCCTATGAGTCATGTGGGGTATGAAGAAATTTTTTCTTGGCTTCACCCATTTTTAAAATCGCACGAATAAAACGGAAAAATAAAGAAGGCAACAACATGATTTCTTTCCATGTAATCAGGCGTTTGAGAAAGTCGGGCGTCGAAATATAGAAAGTAAATAATAGCGTGACTAGCTGCCCCCATGCCAATACTTTAAAGTTAAAATCTCCAGAAAAAATAGATACAAAGGCAAAAAACATCAACATACCCAATAAGATAATTCGAGGAGGTAATAGCGCCTGAAACACTTTATTAGCATAGTCGATATTGCCTTTGAAAAGATGTACCACACCCGAAGCAAAATTCTGTTTTAAATATTTGAATTGTGCCGCAATCCAACGAGTACGTTGTTTTTCAAAAACCTCGGCATTTTGTACTTTTTCGTCATATACAAAAGCATCTTCGATATAGTCAAATACGATACCTCGCTTGAGCAAACGCATTTCGAGTTCTTTATCAAAACCTCCGATTGCATTGATTTCGGACATTACGTCCACAAAAAGAGCATAATCAAAAGCCATTCCTGAGCCAATTAGTGCTGAGGATAGACCCAAAGCTCGATGTCCTTTGCGGAGAATATGATTATTGATTTCCTCACTAATGGCATCCAAAATAGCCGTTGGTGAGTTAGTATTTTTAGCCGTACGATGCCCCTGAACAACCTGATAACCCAAGTCGAAAGTAGCATTGAGTTTGGTAATAAAATCAGTTGCCATGATATTGTCAGCATCCAAAATGAGTGCTATGTCGTATTGCTCCGTTAATTGTGCCATTGCATAATTCAAAGCTTTGGCTTTGGTCGAAGTCTCAAAAGTTACCTCATAAGTGGTAATGGGTAGTTCTCTTAATTGGGCAACTGTTTCTGGTTTGAGTGAATCAGCAATGACAATTACGTCAAAAAGTGCTTTAGGATAATCCTGAATCAAAGCCTTTTTGGCTGATTCCAAAATCACCTTATCTTCTTTGTACGAAGGTAAAAATACGGCAAATTTTCTCTGAGTTTTTGGCGTCCGTGTAGTTGTATTAGCGTTTGTTACTTTACCAGCAATAGCAAATACCAATAAATACAAGGTGAAAATTCCCAAAAGAATCAGAAAAAGAATAGCTAAATTCAGAATGATGCCCATCTGCTTATCGGTTTATAAGTTTGAAAATTTTATATCAAAATGATTAGGAAAATGTTGTATTGTTAGCTTTTGAAGCTTTGCCAGTAGCCATTCAAAAAAGGTTTGTAATATTCGAATTGTCGATTTTTTAAAAAGACTAATAAGTTTTTCGGGATTGATACAAAGGTGAAAAATCCTAAACTAATCAGCCACTGCCAAACCTTAAAGTTGCGTCTCATAAACCAAAGTCTGTTGCGAGTCAGATAAAACATTTTGAGTGGACTGTTACGTCCTGTCGAAACAGATTCTTTATGCAAGACCATTGATTCGGCGACATACCAAACCAAGAAACCATCGTTACGACAGCGTTTACACCAATCCAATTCTTCATAATACAAAAAGTAGTCATCGTGCATAGAACCTGTTTTTTCCAAAACTTTTTTCGAGACAATGACTGCCGCCCCATGTATGTAGGAGGTTGGGCCACTTTTGTCATATTGACCTTCGTCTTTTTGCTTTTTGCCGTAAGGTTCACCCCGCCCTGTAAGCACACTTATTTCGGGTGCACCAGCGTATTGAATCAGATTATCTTCGTAAAAGTATTTGATTTTTGGGCTAGCCATGCCAATCTGTGGGTTACTTTGCATGACTTTTACCAAAGGCTCCAAAAAGTCCTTTGACACCTCTGTATCGTTGTTGAGTAGCAGCAAAAAATCGCCTTTAGCTTGATTGATAGCCAGGTTATTTCCTCCAGCAAACCCAAGATTTTCTTTGCTGTAAATAAACTTTACCCAAGGGTAATCAGGCTCTAATGATTTTACGTCATGTTGCGGGCTACCATTATCCACTACAAAAACTTCGTAATTGGGATAGGTAATTTGATGAAAGGAATCCAAAAACTCGCGGGTGACCTGCGGTTGATTATAGTTCACCGTAATGACCGACACGAGAGGATATGTGGAAAAAGAACTATTCATAAATGGCGGTATTATGGTAGTATTGCGTTAACGTTAAATAGTTTTGGTAAGCTCGAAGCTTACGCTTGGTTAGTATATTTTTGGTAAAGTTCCTCGAGCAACTGATTCAGTTGTAAGCCGCGTTGATGCCACGAATTTTGTTTTGCCATTGCTACTCTCGCCGACTGGCTATCGTCTGAATCCTTTTCTAACAAATTTCTCACTGCTTCAATAAAATGATCTGTATTGGTTGCTATATGAATAGCCTCTCCAAATTCAGCTAATGGGGCAAAATCCGTTGCAACGACACCCAACCCTGCGGCAAGATATTCATTGATTTTCATGGGATAAATCGCTGCGGTTTGCTCATTTTTGACAAAAGGAATAATCCCAATATGAAATTCTTTGAGATATTCCATCAGTGCAGCTGGAGACTTAGCTCCTTCAAATCTAATATTGGATATAGACCTGAGTGGGTCTGTTTGTTCTTTTACCTCCGACATATCATCGAGTACACGTCCTACTATAATGATTTCAGTATCTGGAAATTCGAGAGCCAATCGTTTTAAAATATTGTAATCAATACGTTGATCTATAGTACCAATATAGCCAATCTTTTTCTTTGGATTTTTCTTAGAAAGCGATACAAATGCTTTGTGAAAAAGCTCAAAATCAACTCCATTTTTAACGGTATCTATATGTTTGTTAAAAGGCTTTTTGGAGTTTTGCAATCCCTCCGAAGATACAATCACATGATCGACCATCTTCATATATTGCGCCTCTAATCGTGGTCCGTGGTCTTTAGCCCAATAGCTTGCTCCAATTTCATCATAACAATAATAGGTCTGTATATGTGGTCTGAAACTATCATATAAACCTAGTCCATAACTTGGATTAAAAGCATTGACTACCATGTAATTGTTGCTATTTAAATCCTTCAAGGCTTTTTGTATTGCTCTAGCTTGCCAAAAGGAATTGAAACGCAATAGCTTATCAAACAAGGGCACTTTTTTGATAAAATTAATAGGAAGCACTGGTGGAGTCGACAGTACATAAATCGTTGCCCCGTTTTCTAGTGTAATTCTTCTTAATCGTTTTTTAAACCCTAAAATCCTTGAAACAGGAATGTGAAAAGGATTTTTGAAAATAGCCTGAACAACATCCTTGACCGTGTATTGATAATCGACGTACAGCACCCTTCTGTGAGCAGCTAGTTCACTCATCAATTGAATGGTACTTTTGACGTAATCGCCTTCCCAAGAGGGAAAAGCTACGCAAACAACATCGAACTCCATAAACATTGAGTGGTTTTATAAATACTATTTTACGGTTGAATTTCTTTCTGACGAATAAGCGTTTTGATCGAGTCATGACGTACCGAATCTGGAATTGAGTCTAACTGCGAAGGGTCAATAATGACTGCATCCAAATTAGGGACCAATCTGTTACTTCGCACTTTTGCCAGTGAATCGGCTTGGTTGCCTACCACAAAATCGGTAAACTTTTCGTACTGTGATTCTGGAGTGGTTTTCCAGAATAGATACAAGGCACAAATCCCCACAAATCCCATGGTACCTAAACCAGCGGCGATTTTTATCCAACGATAACGGCGTTTTTGTAATACTCGATAATATCCTAAGCCTTTTCCTTTTTCGGCTTTGATACGAGACTGTTTATTGGCTGCATCAGGAATTTCTACACGTGTTTCTACAAAATCAGACAGTCCATTTTCTGAAAACCATGCACTTTCTTCTTCCTTCTTGAGCATTTCGTACTTCAATTTGACATTCGTACGTTTGCTTTGATGGCGTTTGATGAGTAAATCTTTGAATTTTCTTCTAAACCATGAGCGTACTTTCGGGATTTCACCGATAATACCTTCCAAGAAATCATGTTTTACCTTATTGAGTAGTAAGCCAATCGGGTTTTGGGTATTTTCGGTATAGGTCTGAAAAACATATTGATCGGCACTATCCCACACACGGGTAGAGTCGGCCAAAATCAAGGTAAAGGCCGCTTGTTTGACTAAACTTACAGGAATTGGATGACTGATAAGCGGTGGTAATTCGAAAAAGATATACTCGCAATCGTCAAATGTCTCAGTAATATCCACATCTTGTAAAGAGGTGGTACTCGCAAAATTGCCTCTAAGGGTATACGCATACGAAAAATCACCATCAGCGTAATTATGCGGATTGAGCCAAACAGATTTAGCACCACTTTCATTCAGTTTTGAACATAGTTTACTGATGAAGTAGCTTTTGCCTTCGCCTTTTCGAGTACTACAAAGGAGCACAAGTTTGGGTATTTTAATGTTGTCGCCATTGAGCCTTTTTAGTCTCGAAATACATTGATTAAGCGTATAAGTTTCAATGACGTTAAAAAGAATATTATGTTTTTGTGGATCAACCAATGGCAAAGCTCCTACAAATGGTACTCCAATTTCCTTTTCGGCTTTAATGGGATGTTTGAGGGAATTGTCCAAAAACTCACGACCTATAATCGAGGCAATCACAAAGATTAAACCTGCCATAAATGCCGCCACAATTAAGGTAGAACGTTTGGAAGGTTCTGCCTTGGTTGGATAAATAGGAGGGTCTATCACTCGTAAGTTGATAGACATCATGAGATTTTGTTCTCTAATTTTACTAAGATTTAAGCTTCCTAAAATGCTCAGATACTCTTTTTCAATGACGCCAATTTCTCGTTCATAACGACTAACTGTTGAACCGAGTGGCGCAAAACGGTCATATTTTAAATCATATTCGTGTTTTATGTCTTTCAATATCAAGAGCCTAGCTTGGCTTTTGTCAATAGAAATTGAGGCATTAATCCATTCAGAAAAATACATTTTGGCAGGAATACCTGTTTTGGTATTGCTCAGCTCATAATACTCAATGACATTACTTTTAAACTTGTTTTCGAGCTGATTGATGCGTTCTCTTACTTGTGCAATTTCTTGCTCACGAGGCTTACTTTCAAATTCCATCAAGGTCAATCTTGTTGTATAAAAATTGATGGAATCTCGTAGCGCAGCAAACTTTTTGCTTTTTGCAACAAGGTCGTCCTTGAATCCAATTTTGTTTTCTAAGTCTCTTAAAACAGCTCTATTAGATTCTATTTCAGAAATTAATGCCTGAATACGTTCCTCTAAATCGCCATCTTTTACGGTTACCATTTTGGTTTGTTCGTAGTAGTTGATGATGCGATTTTGGCTTGAAAAATTAGTAAGCTTATCTTCGGAATTTTTGAGTTTGGCACTTACATTGCGAAGCTGTTCTTCAAAATAGGCGACTACATTGCCTGTTTCATGAATTTTGATTTGTTTGTATTTGCCAATGACTACATGCGTAATAAGCTCCAAGGTTTTTTTGACTACAGCAGGGTCGCTGGCTGAGTACGAAATTTGGACCATATCACTATTGTTTTGGCGATTGACGCTAAAACGCGATAAAATGCCTGGACCAGAGTAAATACCTTTTTCGGCAGCCATTAAGACTTTAGCTATTTTGCTCTCAGGCTTAACGATGTCGTCATAAACATTCTGTAGGGTTTTTTCGTACGTAGAATCAGCAAGGGCACGAATTTCTTTTTCAGAAAGTACCTCTCTAAGTTTACCAAAAGTATATTTGCTTGCCACTGCCGAGTCGGGCTTTGTGAGCATGATATGCTGTGCAAGTAGGCGCAATCCTACCTCTTCCATGGAGCTTTTAGACTTCATGGTATTGAATAGGTTATCGAAAGCGTTGCTTACAGTTACGTTGTCGATTTTGGTAGCACCACTAGACTCGATATTATAACCCGATGCCAAACCCGTGTACAAAAGAGAATTGGCTGTATATTCTCGTACTTCATTTTTCGTTAGTCGAAAAACTGTAGCCGCAAGCGTAACTGGTAGAAGAATTACCAACCACTTGAACTCAATTAACAACCGAACAAAGCGAATCAAACTCATAATTTTTAAAATAATCTTTTACCTATCAATACCTCTAATAGCCTCACATTCATGATAAAAGTTTGTTTGGCATTTTCATAACCCACAGCTGCACTCGATGTCGACTCAAGGATTTTTGCCATATCTGCCACATTGATTTGACCTTCGGAAAATTCACGCTCTGCCATTTTTTTGTTGACTAAAGAAGATGTTTTCATCTCAATCGCAATTTTTAGCGCTTCATGAGCGCCCGCAACTGCGTAGTATTTGGCAATCACATCGTTTTTGATTTGGTCAATTGTTAGCTGTTTAGATTCTATGGCAATTTGTTTATCGGCTTTTGCAATTTTGGTAATATTTTTCTGAGTAATAATTGTATTAATCGAAAAGGCTGCCCCAAGAGACAAACGATAGCCATTGTTATAATTTGAAAAAGCTTCTAAATTTCCTGTGGCTTGTTGTACCAAAAGTGATTGATTTCCTGCAGAATAACTCGTTCCTAAGCTAATGCCACTTGTCCAAGATTTTTTCTGAACCATCAATTGTTGGTCGGCTTTGTAGATAATTTGTTCTTGTTGCTTTAGGGCAGGTGAATACTGAATAGCCAACTCTATTATTTCATCAAGTGGAGGCAATTGAAAATCTGTTTCAGGCGATTTAGGTGTTGAAGCTTGAGCAAATGTTTCCCTGTTGCTGAAAAATAGTAGACAGCACACACTCAGAGCAATTGACCAAGTTTTCAACAAAGTAAGTTTTACATTAATCATCATATATTCCAAATTAGTACTTTACGAAGGATTTCTAACTATTTCAGATTTGGGATTTCTGATGTCGGAAATAAGGTTAAATACCTTTATTTTTTACGAAATATAATTGATTACACTTCCGAAATCTAACATCCGATATTCGAAATATACCGTTTTTATAATCCTTCATACAACCCTAATTCCAAGTCAGACATTCTCAGATTGTAATAGTGCAGGGAAGGTCTTTAGGATAATCATCAAATCCATTTTGAAAGAAAAGTTTTTGGCGTATTCTATATCCAATTGAATCCTTTCTTCTTCGGTCATATCCGTTTTGCCTTTTCCTCTTTTGGTTACTTGCCAAAGCCCTGTCAAACCACCTGGGCCTGCAAAGCGATAAATATAGTCATCTGTTGTCAACTTTTCGGCTTCGTACAAGGGTAAAGGTCTATTGCCTACCAATGAAATATCGCCTGTAAAGATGTTGAACAACTGCGGTAATTCGTCGATACTAGTATTTCTCAAAAACTTACCCAAGCGAGTAATGCGAGGGTCATTTTGGAATTTCATAAAAGCAACTTTACTATTTTTTTCTTGTAAATATTGCTTTTCACAAATGCTTTTACCGTCCAAATACATCGATTGCTCGCATTTGACGCCTTTGATACGGCAGGCTTCACACAAGCCATCGCTGGTATTTTCGGAAGGTTTTTCTTTTGAATACATATTCAAATCACCCATGTTTTTGATGAGTTGATCAGCATCAGTGCGCATGGTTCTGAACTTGTATAAATCAAAAATCTTATATCCAGCTCCTACACGTTTGGATTTGTAAACAATCGGACCTTTCGAATCAAGCTTTATTAAAATAGCTACAAGGATTAATAATGGCGAAAGCAACAAAATAGCAGTTCCTGTAGAAAGTATATCGAATGTACGCTTCCACCAAGGAATTTTTACGTCAAGCGCATTAGACTTGGTTTGTTGCATAGCCACGTAGTGTCGTCGGCGTACAAAATAATCTAAGCGCACCAAAAGGTCTCCTTTATCAAATGTACTTGTAAAAACATCATCTCCTTTTTTGGCTACAACCTCTTTGATAAGACCTTGATTTAGGTCGGTAGAAGTGATGATTACTGGCAATGTTTTAGTCCAAGCGTTGTCACGAATCTGCTCCAAAAATTTTAACCCTCCTAGATATTTGCTAATAATCACGGCATCTGGAGCATAACTAGTTTTGAGCAACTCTAAGGCTTCGTCGGGAGACCCAAGTACTTGTACTTGAATGTCTTGTCCAAATTTTTTAAGGAAATTAACTACAACATTTGAATCATTTTCCACAAGGAATACTTTTTTTTGTGGAGGAGCATATTCATAATTTTCCATATCAAATATAAAGTCGGTGGGTTGGCATAATGTGGTTTCAAGAAATATAATGCTGAAAGACTGTGTTTTTATAAAGGTTGCACACGTCGCATAATAGCTCTAATTTTGGCCTGTACTTCCATAGGATTGAAAGGTTTGAGCATAAAGTCATCTGCCCCAATGTTCAGACAATCAATGCGTTCCTTACTTTCGTCGGTACCCGAAAGAATAATGACAGGGATTTGCCCAAAAAGATTGCTTGCCCTTAGAATTTTCAAAAACTCTTTTCCACTTAGGTTGGGCATATTTAAATCGGCAATGATAAAGTCCACATCAAACCCTCCTTCAAGTAAGGAAAGTGCTTCCATTCCGTCACCTTTTACCACTACATTGAAGTCCTTTTTGAGAAAATGCTCTAGGACAATGCGTGTGCTTTGTTCATCATCAACGATTAGTAGTGTCAACTGCTTGCTCATAATATTCATCTTTAGTAAAAACGTACAAAAACGAGATACTCAAATATATTGCCACATTGGTGGGTAGTTGTCCAAGGATTTGGTTGCCGTAGCAGGCTACTAAAATACCGAACATTCCGCTGTACAGCGCCACCAATTTGTCTCGTAACAGACAGGGGGGGATTTTCCAGAGCTTTAATCCGAAATAAATCATAAAGGTGAGTAACATTCCAATGTGCACATAAAGTCCAACTACACCACATTCTGCCCAAATTTTGACATACCAACTATCAAGGGCAGTTACCGCTAAGAATGTGCCAGGAGAAAAGCGCGTTCCCCAAAAACCTGCTGAGCCAATACCTCCACCAATGGGTCTGGATGCTAGATATCCTCTTAGTTTTGCCTGATTAATCAAGCGTAACTGTAATGAGGGGTCATTGGGGTCAAGTCCTGTGCGCATTCGGTTGATTTGGTAATTACTCTGCCCAATTTTGGTAAACTTGAGCATCCCAAAAAACATCACTGCTGCGATGCCACCAATCACCAACATTTTGTAGTTTCTGGACATTCCAAGGTAAGCCATAAATCCTCCCATCACTACAAATAGCGCTCCCCGTGTACCTGAAATGGACATTCCCCACAAACAAAATAGTCCTCCTATGAGGTAAAAAAGCTTAAAGTTGCGATTCCCAAAGGGTGAGAGACTTAATAAAATACAAATCAAGCCTATATGTCCCATGGCTGCACCATATTGCCCTGCATCAGAGTAAAAAGAAAAAACTCTTAGCTTTCCAAACAAGATATGGGTGGTGGCATTGCCAGAGTCCATCCAAGCTTGTTCAAAACGGTCTAGCCCTACAAAAAGCTGTCGAGCACCCCATAACGTAGCTATACAAGAAGCTATCATCCAGATTTTGAGGACTCTGTCTAAATGCTTTTCTGTACGCATAAGTACAATACCTAAAACTACTATTAGGATAAGGTACAAAATCACGGCGCGCATCGCATAAAACCATGCTTCTTTACTTCTAGCTTCGGGGTTGAAAAACTCTAACATACAATACGCACCCCAAACATAAATAGCAATCAGAATGGGGTTGCGTTTCATGTCAGGCCAAGGGTCACCCTCAAAGCCTTTAAAGAACTCAGCGAGTAAAGCTATCACCAAAAATACGTCAATCGATAATCCTAATGGCCCTGCATTGGCGTATCGTCCGACACCATTTACAAAGAAAGAAAACACTAATACTGTATAAAGTCCTAATACTGGATTGCGGAAAATCGCAATCAAATACCCAATCACAAATGGCAATGCAATGATAGTCGCAGCACCCATGATTTGAGTTTTGGCAACAAATACTCCAAGAATAATACCACTAAAGATTATTCCTGATAAATATAAAATTTGTTTGGTTGTAACTCCCATCAAAGCGTAATAATTGATACTTGGTTGCCATAGCTAGTTCCTTGAGAATTAATGGCATAAGCCCGTACATAATAGGCTGTTTTTGAACTTAAGCCCGACAACGCACTGCTAAATGCACCAGCAGAGCCTTGTTTAAAGATTGTTCGCTGATTAGCAGTAGTAGGATTAGGAGTTGTACTCCAACAATGTCCATACTCTGTTACTTCCGAACAGCCAATACTAGAAATCGTACCATTGGCAATCGCACTCTGTGCTGAAATATTATCAATATTGTTAGACACCACTGTTGGTGCTGATTTACAAGATGTTATATAAGTTAATTCATTTCCATAAGATACCCCTGTTGCATTTTTGGCGTAGGCACGGATGACATATTTAGTATTATTGTTCAAACCGCGAAGTTGACTAGTAAAATTTCCTTGAGATAGGGTAGATGTAAGAATGGTACGCTGATTATTGATAGTAGGTGTCGATATCCCCCAGCAATGTCCATATTCGGTAATAGCGGAGGCTCCTTGCGTATTGATAGTTCCTTGAATACTTAAAGTACCTATTGCTTCATCAGTGACATTGCCTGTAGATACACTAGGTAATTGAATAGGTAACGTTTTAAACGTTATTTGGTTTGAATAAGAAGTTTTCAGTCCAATTCTTGAAAAAGCACGTGCATAATACGTGGTAGCAGGCGACAAATCACTTAGGCTACTCGAAAACACTTCTATGGGTGGCTGACCAGAATAACTTACCAAAGAGTCGCGTGTGGTAGGATCACCAGTCTTATTCCAACAAATGCCATAAACATTAATAGAAGCATTACCCAAACTGACAAATTCGGATGTTATAGTGGCATCATAGTCCGTCACGACCCAATTTGGTCTTATCGTCAATTCAGGATAAACAAGTTGGTCTTCCAACTTACAAGCTCCCATGATAAAAATGAGGAGAATTAGCCATGAATATCTTAGCATCTTAAACAAAGTATAGTTCAATAGTTCATTAATTGACAAAAACCTTGCCAAGCCTCAATTACGTACAACACCGAAATTGTTTGAATATACAAAAAATTCAATATTCAGCACCAAAAAGCAGAAAATACTTACAAGTTTAAGTATGATTTTATGATCATTTGAAATACTGAATTACTAGTGAACAAAGGCAGAAATAGTGATAAAATCCGCAATCAGAACACTGCTAATACATACAAAATGGTAGTCGTATTTTTTCTCGTGTTTAAGCCAAGCGTTAACAGTTTTGATGAAAACGTATTTAAGGATTTGTATTGATACTACTTGGGCGATTGGAATGTACTAAACTAAGAATAAATTCAATAGGAGTCCTTATTTGAACTCATAGAGCAGAGGTAACATTAGTCATTTGTTTAATCTAAAATAATACATCCTAGTCTAATTTTAAATCTTTTCATTCAAAAACTAAAACTATAGCTACACAAATTGCCATGTTGTCGCAGTGGAGCAACGTTTTCTATTTTGAGGATGTCTAAAAGGGTATAGAATCACTGCAAACACACTTACCCATGGACCAATTGTTAATCATTATTCAGATTTGCTTATTGATTTTTTCAGTAATATTTGTGTTGAAATCTACACAAAATGCAGAAGAAAAACAGATGAGTGTAAAAGAGAGAAAGCCTGTTGTAGGCTTTAAAGCAAGACACTATTTGACGGTTATTAATAGAAGTCATAGAGAGTAAAAGACTTTCAGACAAAGGTTCATTACATAGCTGAAAATCTTTTACTATTCCGTAATAGTTTTCAGCTAGGACAATATACCTTCTTGGTCAAATGCCTTTCTCATTTTTTCGTGGTCAAATTCCTTTTCATTATTTGCCAAGAAAATAGTAGCAACGCCATTGCCAATAAAATTGGTAATAGCTCGTGCTTCTGACATAAATCTATCGACACCCAGCAACAAGGCTAGACCTTCTACAGGGATAACGTGTACGGCTGTAAGGGTTGAAGCCAGTACAATAAAACCACTTCCTGTAACGCCTGCGGCACCTTTAGAGGTGACCATCAGAATTCCGATAATGGTAAAAATTTGCTCCAAGCTCAAATGTACATTGAATACCTGAGCAAGAAAGATAGTGGCCATCGAAAGGTAAATCGTAGTGCCGTCCAAGTTGAAAGAGTATCCAGCAGGCACTACCAACCCAACTACCGATTTAGCACAGCCCATTCTTTCTAGTTTTTCCATCAATGAAGGTAAGCCTGCTTCGGAAGATGATGTTCCTAATACGATAAGAAGCTCTTCTTTGATGTATTTCAAAAACTTCCAAAGATTTACTTTGTAATGGCGAAGAATAAAAAACAATACAACAAACACAAAAACGCCCATCGTGATATAAACTGTCACCATAAGCTTTGCTAAAGGAATCAGTGTTTTTAGTCCGTACTTCGCAATAGTAAATGCCATACCCCCAAAGGCTCCCACAGGCGCTAATTTCATGACCCCATGCAGACCAGCAAAGATATATTTTGACACTTTCTGAAAAATTTCAATGATTTTATCCTTTCCGCTAACATAATTTAAAACTGAGCCAAGAATGATGGCTAACAACAAAACCTGCAAAGTGCTATTATCCCAAAAGAATTTCATCCAACTAAATTCAGAAGCACCTTTGGTATATTTGGAGATGTCTCCGCCTTTAATAGCGTCGGTCACTACACCGTCTCCGGGACGAATGACATTTGCCACTAGAATGCCTACCAATAAAGCAATTGTAGTTACAATTTCGAAGTATAATAAGGCTTTACCACCTAGTTTTCCTACTTTTTTGAGGTCACCCATACTGACGATGCCTAGGGTAATGGTCAAGAAAATGATAGGATTAATAAATTGCTTAACAATACTAATAAAGATACCGCTCAAAAATTCACTCAAAGTATTGCCAATACTGACTTCATTGCCCAAAAGCTTGAATTTAATTGGGTTTTCAAAAAACTTATAAAGTGCAATTTCTGGAGCAAAATGCCCTAACAAAATACCTGCTGTAATGGCCGTAAGTACCCAGAATGTTAAATTGGTCAGTAGTTTTTTCATAAAATTGGATAGTGATGATATATCTCTTTAAAATAGTTAGTTGCTTGCTTTTGTGCTATTTTCCGCTCTCTTCGTGCCCATTATTTACAAATTTGATTAATTTTTGCACTTTTTTTGCATAGAACACTACAGATATATAAAAAAACTAGTCTTTAGTTAATAAATGATTAGTTGTCAGGAGTTGGTTCTAAATATATTCGGTTGCCTAATTGATGAATTGGGCAATTTTTGAAAAACGGATGCTATTTTTTTCTAATCTGATACAGACCTCTGAAACTCCAAAGTTATTCTCATGGCTTTGATTCAAAAGAATTTGGCGTTTTGGCATTAATCTGCAATTTTTGTATTCTCAAATGTGTTTATTCTGTAGACATATATTTGGGGGTAGGCCTTGCTGGATGCCATTTCCCTAATGTATAAGTCAAAATCTTCTGATTTTTAGAGGTTTCTAATAAAAATCAATCCAGTAAATATCTTAAATATTACAATGGCAGAACATATTAAATGCCTTATTATAGGCTCAGGGCCAGCAGGTTATACTGCGGCAATTTACGCATCACGCGCAGGTTTAGCACCAGTAATGTACCAAGGTAGTCAACCTGGCGGTCAGCTAACAATCACTAATGACGTTGAAAACTTCCCTGGCTATCCAGATGGTATCCAAGGCCCACAAATGATGCAAGATTTAGAAAATCAGGCTCGTCGTTTTGGAACTGATATTCGTTTTGGAATGGCTACTTCTGTAGATTTCTCAGTTTCTCCTAAAAAAGTAGTAATTGACGAAAGCACTGAACTTACTGCTGATGCGGTTATTATCGCAACAGGGGCTTCAGCAAAATGGCTTGGTTTAGAATCAGAAAAAAAATATAACGGTTTAGGAGTATCGGCTTGTGCAGTTTGTGATGGTTTCTTTTACCGTAACCAAGTAGTGGCAATTGTAGGTGGTGGCGATACGGCTGCTGAAGAGGCTACTTATTTAGCTAATATTTGTTCAAAAGTACACATGATTGTTCGTCGTGAAGAGCTACGCGCTTCTTTGATTATGCAAAAACGTGTATTGAACAATCCTAAAATTGAAGTTCACTGGAATTCAGAAACTGATGAGATTTTGGGTGATGCTTCAGGTGTAACAGGTGCTCGTTTGAAAAATGTGAAAACGGGAGAAACGGAAGAACTAACATTGACAGGTTTCTTTGTTGCCATCGGTCACAAACCAAATACAGATATCTTCAAAGACTATTTGAATTTAGACGAAGCAGGATATATCCAGACAATTAAGGGCTCTACAAACACTAATATCGAAGGCGTTTTTGCTTGTGGTGATGCACAAGACAACATTTACCGTCAGGCTGTAACAGCAGCGGGTACAGGTTGTATGGCTGCTTTGGATGCTGAACGTTGGTTGGCTGCAAATGAATTACACTAGTTATGAAATTTTGGGTAGTAAATGCGAATCAGTTCAATAATTACGTTTACTACTCAGATTCCTCGATAACTATAAATACAATACAATGAATATAAGAAGTAATTTTCTTACTGCATTTTTTGTATGTACAGCTATGGTGGCTTGGTCGCAAGAGAAGGGTAGTTTCAAAAATAACCCTAAAATTAAAATCAAGGACAATACTGGACTTTACAAGGAAAAAGAAAAAAAGCAGGACGATTTGCTTGACGAAATGCCCAAACTTCAATTCAGAAATGAATTTGAAGTAGTAGAAAAACAAGCTACAACAACGGCAGGTAGTCAAAAATTTGAACCTGTGAGAGAAGTTAACGCTACTGTAAGTGCTTTTGATACTACATCAATCGATGAAAGAGAGCCTTTAGTGATAGAGATAGAGGAGGAGATGAAACCTTCAGGAAGTGACGACTTTGTAACGGTTGCTTCTTATTTTTCTATTTGGGATACCAACACTATTGACCCTTATGGAATCGATGTCAAAGATTTTGATGATGTAGTTGACCTTGAACTCTTTAACAAAGAACAAGGTCGTTATTGGAGCGCCCCTACCAATGCTCCTAAATTGACTTCACAGTTTGGTCCTCGTTGGGGTCGTTTGCACGCAGGTGTAGACGTAGACCTCGAAACTGGTGACCCTGTGTATTCGGCATTTGATGGTATTGTAAGGGTATCTGGCTACGATGGGGGTGGTTATGGTAACTTCTTGGTAGTAAGACATTACAACGGTTTAGAAACACTCTATGGTCACCTTTCACGTAAAGGATATGAATCAGGAATGTTTGTAAAAGCTGGTGACGAAATTGGGAAAGGTGGTAATACAGGTCGTAGTACTGGTTCACACTTGCACTTCGAAACTCGTTACGAAGGTAACCCTTTCAACCCTACTTATGTGATGAACTTTGCAGGAGAAGGCACTCAGCCAGTATCTGACCACTTGTTGGTTTCGGCACGTGTATTTGATACTTATGGCTTGGCTTTGGGTAACGAATATGGCGATGCTGGTAACAAGGTTGTTACTCGCCGTACTGCATGGACTGTAGCTCGTTCAGGCGATACGCTTTACTCTATTGCTAACCGTGCTGGAATTTCAGTAGAACGTTTAGCGAAAATGAATGGAATGAAGCTAAGCTCAAACTTGCGTGCAGGTCGCCGTTTGCGTATTCATTAGACAAAAGATATTATTGGTTTTAGTATAAAAGCGAGATTACCCATCGGGTAGTCTCGCTTTTTGTTTTCGAAGAATCTAGCATTTCTTTACTTTAACCACTTAACCTTTTTTATTAAGATTTCCTTAGACCAAATAATAAAACGCTTCTATTCTGGTTTTACTTGTATATCACTAATTGAAAACAAATGAATTGTTTATCAGAAAAAACTTACTGATTAGCAAACAGTTTATTGAAAATCAGACCCTAGAGTTAAAGTTTTATGAAAAAAGTATTTTTATTTTCTTTGAGTTTGCTGTGTATTTGTACTGTCGATTCGTTGGCGCAAAATGAAAGTGGGAGATATAAAAAACAGACAAAAATCAATAAACAGACTGTAACTGCACCCGCTAAAACCACCAAACAAGAAGAGTTTCTCCCTCCTTTACAGCTCAAACCAGAATACGAAACTTCTGCTCAACAAAGTGTTACTGATGGTGGACGCAATCCGTACGAACCCATCCGTGCTATCAATTCAACTGTGAGTGCATTTGACACAACGTCGGTGGATGAAGGAGATATTCGTCCAGTCGAGGTGATCGAAACTGTTAAAATCAATGGCTCAGATGATGTAGCTATGGTGGCAACTTATTATTCAATTTGGTCTTCCAAAAATATTGACCCTTATGGAATTAATGTCAAAAACTTTGAAGGAGTAGTTGACATCGAATTGTATAATGATGCGATGGGATATCATTGGTCATCTCCCTTGAACTCTGGTGATATTACTTCCAATTTTGGTCCACGGTCACGACGTTTACATGCTGGTGTTGATTTGGATTTGACTACAGGAGACCCCGTATATTCTACCTTCGATGGGATTATACGAGTATCAGGGTATGATAGTAAAGGGTATGGTAAATATTTTGTCATAAGACATTATAATGGCATCGAAACAGTTTATGGTCACCTTTCTCAGAAAATACTAGAGTCAGGAACTTACGTCAAAGCTGGAGATATTATCGGAAAAGGGGGTAATACGGGAAGAAGTACTGGGTCGCATCTTCATTATGAAACTCGCTATGAGGGAAAAGCTTTTAATCCAACCTATGTATTTTCATTTACAGGAAAAAATACCAAGCCTGTTGATCAGCATGTCATGATTTCGGCAAGGGTGTTTGATACTTATGGTGAGATTTTACCCAACGAGTTTAATGAAAATGTTGAAAATGAAGAAGAGTATCGTACTACTACTTGGGTAACGATTCGAGAAGGAGATACTTTAGCGTCAATTGCCAACTTCGCTAATATTTCAGTTCAACAGCTTACGAAGCTAAATGGGATGAGTGCGTCCACAAAATTGAAGATTGGGCGAAGATTGAGAATCAATTAGTGTGAAAAATTTTAGTGGCAAGTGGATAATGGTCGAATTTTTGATTTATTTTATTTGTTCAAAAGTAATTGAGCGTTAAGCTAACCAATGGCTCAATAAGATTTTTCAAGTAATTCAAAATTGTTAGATAGATACTCCATTAAATGAAATTAGATATTATGGTGATGGCTGCGCATCCAGATGACGCAGAGTTGAGTTGTGCAGGAACAATTTGTTCTCATATTGCCCAAGGCAAAAAAGTGGGTATTGTTGATTTTACCCGTGGTGAGTTAGGTACTCGCGGTACACCCGAAATACGCCAAGCTGAATCAGATGCTGCATCAGCGATTATGGGTATTCATGCACGTGAAAATTTAGGATTCAGAGATGGTTTTTTTGTCAATGACGAAGAACATTTGATGAAGTTAATCCGTGTAATACGTCGTTACAAGCCTGAAACAGTGTTAGCAAATGCTATTTTCGACCGTCACCCTGACCATATCAAAGGCGCTGAGTTAGCGGCAGATGCATGTTTTAAAGCAGGTTTGCGTATGATTGAAACCTTCGAAGACGATGGTACACCACAGACTGCTTGGCGTCCCAAAAATGTTTATCATTACATTCAAGATCGCTATATTCAACCAGACTTTGTGGTAGATATTACGGCTTATTGGGATAAAAAAGAAGCTTCAATTCGTGCATTCAGAAGCCAATTCTTTGACCCTAGTTCAAAAGAGCCAGAATCATATTTGTCTTCCCCAGAGTTTTTGAAATTTACAGAAGCACGTAATCGTGAGATGGGTCATGCCATTGGCGTTACCTTTGGCGAGGGCTTTACGAGTTACAAAAGAATAGGAGTAAAAGACCTTTCGGCGCTGATTTAATCTAAGAATTGTGAATGAGTGAATTAGTAGTGTACGAAGGATTACAAAAACTGTTTATTTCGGCTTCCCTTGAAAATTACTTTTTCCTGCGAAGGCCTACAAAAAATCCACTCAAATACGGGTGGATTTTTTATTTTA
>NZ_JAAALB010000074.1 GCF_009905545.1 Cellulophaga sp. BC115SP
TTTCCTCGTTGTGCCAACTGCTCCAGCTTTCTACATAAACTTATACTTGGTTTTCGAGCTAGGCAAATGGTACACTCTGGTTCGTCGATGCCATCGTCGGTAATTTTTACAATTTCGTCTACCAACTTGCCTGTCATGCCTACCAATACCAAGGGTTTAAAGATAGTCCCATCGCCTGTGGGTTTGGGTAGCATCTTGCCGAAAAGACGTTTGGTTTTACCTGCATCCTCTATCTCTTTAACAACCATTGCACCGTCTTCTAATAGGTCATCCCCTACTTTTATGCCTATTTCGCCTAGCTCTTCGAGTTTGGGAATACCTTTAAATAGCAATCGTTCTGTTTCAAGCAATGCTCTAGACCCTGATACACTAAAACCTAGGTGTATCGATTGATTTATACCTTGAAAAATACCTGCTCCAGCAATCTCGATACCATCTAGTAGTAGTGGAAGCCTTCTAGTGGCTACATTATTGGCAACAGTTTGGGCAACTTTACCCAATCCTACTGCGATTTGTTTGGTCTTGTCAAATAGTCTCGATAGCTTATTAACCGATCCGATGGATTGGGTTATCTTGCCCATCAAACTTGTTGCCCTTACGCCTGCGTTGATTTCGCCTGCGCCTATAAGTAAGGAGGCTACATTAAAAATGAGCTTTCCCATCTGATAAGACCTACAGTTTACATTTAGGTTGGGTTCTAATGCGACTATTTGTGTAAGCCAATCTTTAAATTCTGTACCTAAGGTGCTACTCAATTGGCTGCCTAGCCCTGTCCAGCCTACTTTGTTTTTCAAGTCACCTATTTGCTTCATTGCGCTGATAGTCTGACTTCGAGTAGCTGAACAATCATCGGTAATTAAAAGTGGGTTTGCCCAACAAGTAGAAAATTCAATTACATCATACAGCCCTTTGACCATTTCGGCTGCACCATCGATAGCACCTGCTACTAGGCCTGCTTCATTCAACACAATATTGGTTGCGTTGTTGTTATCCCAAAGGCATCTTGGTAAAATCCCTGGCGAGACATTACAAGCACTATTGTCATTTGGAGCTGAATTCCAACAGCTTTTGATGATATCCCACAACTGGCTGATGTGGCTCAATCGCAAATCGGTAGAAGTTTCAATTCCTGAAGGCATGGTTGCCTTATAATCCTCTAGTAATTTCTTTATTCTTTGGAGGTCTGCTACGGTGAGTTTGTTGACACCTTTTTGTTTGATAGGTGTTTGGAGTAGTTCTCTGTAGACGCTGAATGACAGCAACTCTTCAACCAAATCATCGATTTGATTGACTAAATCCTTGTTGGCATCTGCCAGACTAGCATTCAAACGAATGTCTTCATAAAACTTATTGCCTGTATGCGATTGGGTATAGTATTTGGGGTCTAAGATACCATCATTACAAGCGGGAGTACTCTTCAATGATTTGATGTTGTAGCCGCTAGTGTTTGTACAACTAGGAGGATTATCTAAATACGCCTTCTTATAAAAAATGGCAAAACTCTTGTCTTTGACACGATACATGGGTACATATTCCTCAACTACGCCATTTATCTCAACTCTAATGACATTTTGTGTGGATTTTTCAACCAATTTAGCCCCATTGGTAAAGTAAAATTTCTTTGCATCGTTGGTTATATAGATATTCTTTTCTGGGTCATCATAGATGGTCATGACGTAATATCCTGTATTATCACCCAAGTCTAGCTTATTATTTTTGATTTTCTCAATTTCATTGAATCCATTAGTCATAAGGTCAGCCATCGGCGCAGCATCCTCTATATGACAAGGTGCTAATAAACTTACTAACGAAATACTCGTGCCTAACAAACCCTTTTGAGCAGAGGCATATAAGGCAGGTAACTCATCGGACTTTCGCTTGATTGGCGAATAGCCAACTTTATCACAATCTAACAAGTCTTGGAGTTTTTTGCTGTTGGCTAATAAGTCTTTTTTTAACTGAAGGATATAGGTGTTTTTGGTATCCTTACCAAACTCCTTGTCGAGGTCGTCCTCCCAAGCAGCTATGCCTTTTTTTACAGCCTTACAGATACTCTTAAAGTTTTTAAGTTCCTCTTCTGTTGGTGTTTGCTTCTGACTTATTTTATCAATCAACTCTTGGGCCTTCGCCTTCATGGCTTCAATTGCCTGTCCAAAAGTACCTGAATAACTCCCGGGGCTGTTGAGGGAGTTGTAGAGGTTGTTGTATTGTGAGGTAAGGTCGCGGTTGAGCATCGTAGGGTCGGAGCCTACCATTTGTACTTCGCCTGATGTCAAACAACCATAAGGCTGTGTTTCGTGCAGCCCTATGCCTTCCATAAGTTGAACGCCCCTCCAGATAACTGGAATGCGCTGACCCAAAATAGGAAAATACAACAGCCCCTCCCCAGAGGTGTTGTCTATGACCTTTGTAATGCGTACATCATAACCATTGACATAGAAAGTACTGTTAGGTTTGCTTGTGAATGGTACGCTCCCAACGCCTGTATTGGATACTTCGTCGTCCTGACAACTCACTACGTCCTTTACGACACTAACCCCGCAACGAGTCTCGGTGGTAGTGGGTGGACGCTGAAGATTAGAGACAAAATCATCAAACTGCTTTTGATCTACATCACTTCCATTCACAGGAAGGTCTGATGGATTGATAGGGGCATTGGGAACAACTGTCGCTGTAGTAGAACCTGTACTGTTTTTGGTGTTTTCTTGATAAATATCCGAAGACCATGGACTATTCTCTCCTGAGCAAACACTCTGAACCGATAACTCGTATTCATTGCCACTCGGAAGCGCTAATACAAGACTATTGCTGGTAGTATTTTGGAAAGTATAGTCGTCCTTACTCGATTTCTTCCGCCAGCGAACCTGATAACTCTGTGCTAGGTTGACTGTTCCCCACGAAATTTCGTGATAACCTGACCCTACGGATTTCAGCAGAAGTGCATTGGGGGCTGAGCAAGTTTTTCCGTAACGAAACTCCCATACTTGGCTTTTGCCTTGGTTGTCATAGACATTCGTACCAGACACATTTTTGACTTGTACCTGCCAAGCATAGCGCTTGCCAATTTGCAAAAGTGGCTTGGTAGGGTCATAAGCAAGCATAGGTACCGATACGCTAGTGGTGTATATGGGGGTTTTGCCTTCGGAGACATCGTTGGCGTTTTCGTCGTCACCCAATTCCCACAAACTAAATTCATAACTCACTCCACCTTGACCACTCACCGAGGTAGCTTGGGGTGTCCATAAAAAACTAAAGTTTTGTCCATAGCGAGCATCTATCTCCGATTCGTTACTAGGAAGGTTGAGCAAAGGAGGTAAACCATTGTATTGGGTAAAACTATAACTAAATTTGTCTGATACCTGTCGATAGTTCCGAGCAGCGTTTAGTTCGTAAAGTATTACCTCTATTGTCCAAAAACCACTAGATAAGCTTCCTCCTTGGCTGAAAAAGTTGGGGTCAAGCCCCTGTGATACCAAGTTGCTAGGCAAAAAATTCTCCGCCAAATCAATTCCCGTGATGGTAGTAATTCCACCAAAGTTTACGGTGATGCCCTGACTTGCCACAAAGCTCTCGTTATTACGAATGTCGGCACCTTGACGAGTAAGGGCTATTCGGGCAAATACAGGGCCGGGAGTGCTGGTATTGTCTTTGAGATTGATGGTAATCGTTAGGGCATTGGTGGTATAAAAGCTACTCCACGTCAAACTCTGCTGAGGGATAAAGGACACCGTCCCGCTCAAGGGGTAATTTTGGGAAATAGCTTTAATCCCAAATACACATAATAGTAGCAGGATTTGTAGATAAAATCGTAAGCTCTTTATCATAAGATTGTTAGGATAAGGGGTGTATGCTTATTTTGGGTTCGTTTTTGGGGTAATGGCGCCAAACTTGGTTTGGAACTGATACTGATAACCCAGTGTGAGGGTCATATCCCAAAAGTTGCGCTCTATGATTTTGCCAGGGCTCAAGTTTCGGTACATACTCAAAAGGCTTAGATTAAACTGATGTTCTTTACTGGGCTGAAATCCTAAAGTAAATCGAGCATTGAGTACATCGCCCGACTGCTCAGTGCTTCGAATAGTCTTTAGGTAATTCAAGGCACTTTGGAGTTGAATCTTTTGATTGAGAAGAGCCTTTTGGTAGGTAAAAGAAGGGCCAACGAACCACTCACTTCTAACTACTAAATCATTTCGATTGATATTGAGCGCAACAGAATAGTTTCTTTTTTGGGCGATAAGTTGATTATTGTACACAAGGTTTAGGGTGTTTACCTGTGTGCTACGCGTCAACGAACCTTGCTGGTTTGAAGAACCTTGGTACAAACCTTGTACTTGTAAAACCTGAGGGTGCTCTTTGGTAGCACGAGGTAGTTTTTTGACAAACATCAACTGTAAGTTCTGATTTATCTGACGGTAGTTGAGTGTATCAAGCCCAGCGTACGTACTAATGGTAGTTAGATATTCCATATCGGTACGCAAATTGGTATAACTCTGAAAAGTAGAGTAGGTTAAATTAAGCATAGTTTTGTCAGAAGGAATAAAACTAATATCGGTAGAGCCAACCCACTGCCAGAGTGTTTGGAGATTGGCACTTTCTGCCAAATTATTATGTTGACGACCAATCGATACGGCAATATTCAGACGGTTTTTCAACCAGTTGCTTGTGGTATTTAATGCTACATTTTCGAGGTCATTTACAAAATAATAAGCTCCATGAGTCTTGTATTCAGGATCTACACTGGTATATTCTAGTGCTGTTTGAAAAGATTTTCCGCCATATTTTAGCCCTGTTTTTAGGGCTTTTTTGATAATAGTCGAGCGGTTAGTTTGTAATAACTCACCAAACGAAAAGTTATCAGATGGGGGCTCATTAATCGTATTTCGAATATCTTTAGTAAGGCCAGACATGGCTAAGTCCATAGACAAAGTCCATTTTTTTTGGAGTAGTGCAGACCCTTTGATCCCAACAGCAACGTTGGCTTCAGGGTAGGCAAAGTCATCAATGGTATAGGGCAATGAGCTGATATCGTCGCGTGAACGTAATAAGGAAATTTCTCCGAGATAATCTTTTGATTTATAGCCCAATTGAAAACCCCAGCTTTTACGTTGGTAAGCAGGGTTGTTGTTACGAGTTAGCCCAGAAGTATCGCGAAAAACAGCCTTTTGTAAAGTTCCCCACATAAAGCTGGCATAGAAAGGTTTTTGCTTAGGCTTAAATTGTACCCCAACACCATCAAAACGGTGACCGTTGAGGGTGTAAGGCGAAAATGTCATACTATTCACTCCCATCAAAACCGTTAGACCTTTGTAGGTAGGCTTAAATTGAAAACGATTAAAAGGATTCTGAAAGCGAAGTCGTTCATCAAAAGGGCTTTTGAAGTTGATATTTTGACTGTTGAGGGTAAACGTAAATGGCATTTTGATTTTGCCATAAAAATCAAAATTTATATTCCCTGAAAGAATAGACTCAAAAGGTAATCTACCTGTAGACTCTACGGCATTGGTAGTATAAAAGGTAGAGAGCGTGTTGACACCCCCACTTACCTTAATTCCTTCTTGTAATACCTGAGAGGGTAATTTGGTAAGATTTTTTAGTTTTTGAGCCTCTGCTTGTAAGGCCTGACTTACAGCAGGTTGTTGAAGAGAAAATATCAAAATACCTCCTATCAAACATAGTCTAAGTGTAATAGTTATGCTAGGCATAATGCAAATCATAAAACTCCCTGTAAGGGATAGGTGAAATAATAGCAAGATTAATTACTAAGAAACACGTCATGAATTGTGTTTCTTATGATTCTTATCCTTCAAAAATCATCATCATTCTGTCCAAAATCTCAGTTTAAATATTGGACTGCGATTCAACACTTTATCATTCTTTCTTTTTGATCTTGACTTTGATTGAGATAGATTTCCCCTTCACCGAGATGATACCATCAGTACTTTGAGCAATGACTCGGTAGGAATAAGTTCCAGATGCTTGAATTGGATCACGATATTCAAAAGTATCTCCCGATACGGTACCAAGCTTATTGAAATCACTTCCTAGCGAAAGCTTGCTTAAAAAGAAGGACTGAATTTTTCGCTTCTTTGAGAGATAGTTATATTTCCACTTTAAGATTACTTCTTGTGTAGTTTCGTCAAAAGAAATAGATAGCGTATCAACACCTGGAAGACGGTGAGGTCGAAAGAGTTTTATTTCTACACGATTCGAATCGTTTGAGATAAGCCCTTCTTGATCTATTGCTTTAAGGATATAACTTACAGGCTTTTCTTCATCAAAGCCTTCGGTTGTATAGCGAAGGGTATCTTTGGCAAGCTTGACATCCGCAACAAATCGAGTAGTAGTATCGGGTAAATCTTGTTTATACAGCTTGTATTCGGCTACATCTTCGCTGGTACTAGGTAGCCATTTGATTAATGCTTTTTCATTTTTAAAAGCAAAATAGACCGTTTTGGGTGGTTGAGGTGGTGTAATATCTGGGCGATATAGAACCAAAGTATCGTTTTGTCTAGTAGAGTTTGAATGGTAGTCTATAGGTACAATCACATATAATACTTTTCTATTGGTGGTACCCATCGCCACTGTATCAATCATAGCGGTATCTGGGCGCTGGATTACACGAATCAGTTCCATATCTTGAGGGCGAATACCTTCGGCACGAAATACATTAAAGCCATAGAGGTCACGCTCTTTGCCATGAGTCCATCCAATTCGAGTTATTCCTTTTTTATTAATTTTTCCATGTAGATTCATGAGCTTCATGGGTGGAATCGAGTCAATAATATTTACTAAAAGAGGCTCAGATGTCTTTTGGCGGCCTCGTAAGTCGACAGCTGACACAGTGTAGTAGATATTCTCGATGCCATCTTCTACCCTATCAAAAGCAGTTCTTGTACTGTTCGAAATAACATCTTTATTGACTTTAGTAAAGTTTTTAAAATCGAGAGTCTTGTACACATTAAACCCTTGAAGGTTGATAGTCAGACTATCAGGAAATCTCCATCTAATTCCTATGGTTCGCTTGTTAAGAAAGTTAAAAATTAGGCTATCGGGTTCGGGTAAACGAGACTGAAAGGCAAAAAATTTAATAGTATTTGAAGGTTCAGATGGGTCTGCAAATGGATCAATTCCTCTAATTCGATAATGGTAATTAACCATTAGTTTGGGTACTTTGGTAGTATAAAGTAGAGCATCTTTGTCTTTTGGTGAGTTCTCAAAAGGAACAAAAGGAGCTTGATTTACACGCTCATAGTTGACCCCTCCATCGGCAGATCGTTCAATGATAAAGCCTGTAAATATAGCATTTTGAGGAATTACCCATTTGAGGGTGACGGTACTATCAACATAATCCAGATCTACCAGTTTTTGAGGAGTGTAAGCCTTAATATTCCAGCTTATTCCAGCAGTTACGCGAGTTTCAGCTTTGAGTTTTTGATAATCGGGATGATTTAGCTTAATAGTGTAATGATAGATCTCGTTTGATTTGGCTAAACTATCCTCAAAGGATAACCGCATGAGGTTGGCAACATTAGGTGAAAAATCAGCAGCAATAGAAGAAAATGCAAATTTACCACGCGTAATCGCACTTCTAAGAGAGGTATCTTTCTCGGCAAGCTCTTCAGGTTTATAGAAATAAAATGATTGGGCAGCTCTAACATGATTATCAGACTGAGCTAGTTTTGACCATTCCTGCTCGGAGAATGGCAACAAGGTGAATGTTTTAAAATCTTCTGGTTTTGCTAAAGTCTTATTATTACGAATTACGGTAGTACGCTCTAAGACATATCCATACTGATGACCCAATGCCCATATCTCGGGAGATTGTGCCACCCAACGTAAACGAATCGAGCCTTTACCGTGTTTGGCAAGGAGTTGGAGCGTTGGTGTATTTGTGATGCTCCTAGTAGTATTTGCCGTGTTAGTTCGATTATTACTTGGTAGCTGATTTAATGGCTTACTTTGGCTGTAAATACCAAAGCATAAAAACTGTAAGCAAATTAATAATAGAAGATTTTTCATAAATTATTTGATAGATTATTTTGATGGGTTCATTGCTTGTACTTAAGCGAAAATACTGGGGCTAAGAGCGTACTCACCGACCCAAGTATTAATCTTTATTTGATAACCTTGATACCTTCAACTTGAGTCCCACAAAGGTTTTCGCAAATCACTTTTATAGTTTTACCTGTAAAAATTCCTCTGACACTCATACTTTGACTTCTTATCAAGACAGGGCTAGTTGGGTTAGATACATCATACCAGTTCACTGTTTGAGATTTACAGGCTGAGTCATCTACTGCTAGTATTCGAGCTGCAGTGTCGTCATTAATAGTCAAAGAAGCAGGACATCTTTGTGAGATAATTTCCTTAATATCATTGTAATTAAATGACCTAGGATTTTGGTTAGTGAAAGTTTGTATTACCAGTATTTCCCCATTAATCACCCTATTCTCTGTTTTGGTAAGTACCCATTTTGGCTCACAATCTAAAGCTACAGACTGCACTCCATTTGAATTAGCACTATTGCAGCCATTCAAACTAGCTATTGCATAAAACACCTCTCCAACGCCGTTATGTGAAACACTTATTTGACTACCTGACCCTAAAGAAGCTCTATAATTACTCGACCATTGAATTGTACTTCCATTGTTGGAACTACCAAGCGTTTGGAGGATATAGCCACAATCATTTTCTTTTGCTAATAAGGAAACGCTTGGAGCAGAAGGTATAGATTTGTAATCTAGATGATAGCTTGTAGATGGGCTAACACAGCCTCTATCATTACAACGAACCTGAACGTCCATACTGCGATCTACCTTAACTTGCATCATGTAACCTAAAAAAAAGTAAGGAAACCTCTCAACATTTTTCCACGAATTACCATCAGTACTCCATTCTGGAGTAGCATTAGGACAATCATTTACTAAAAAAGTCATTGTTCTTTCACCACAGTCAGATTGTGATGAATTGGCAAATACAGTCAAATTCGTTGCTGAAGGATTTATCTTAATTGGTTGAAGGTGAGTTAATACTTCTGAACTCATACAACTACCAACTCGGCATTTTGCATAAAATGTACCCGCATTGCTCACTTGAATAGAACCTCCTGTGCCAATTTCCGAATCTAAGTTATTATACCAAACTACATCCCCATTTGGACAACTACTTCGAAGTTGGGTATATCCACAATATTGTAGCTCCTCTATTGGATTGGGTTGACTTACAATTATTGATTGTACTGATACAATTATATCCGAACTAAAGCATCCATCTCTTTCCGCTTGAATTCGTATGGTTTGTGAATCTCTTACTTCAAGATATTGCGAATTTCGATTGATTAAATTATCTCCTGAATACCAAACAGATGGGCTATCTGAGTAGATTTTAGCTACAGTATTGTTGCCACAAATTTTATATATTCCATTTTCCAGAGTGGCACCAACTACATTTACAGCAGGCATAGGAGGTGACTGTTTGATAAAGCCAATAGCACGAGATGCACTTACACTACACATTTCGTTTGCACTGCTTACAGTAAAT
Source organism: Cellulophaga sp. BC115SP (assembly GCF_009905545.1). GTDB lineage: Bacteria > Bacteroidota > Bacteroidia > Cytophagales > Spirosomataceae > Flectobacillus > Flectobacillus rivi. The sequence goes on from NZ_JAAALB010000074.1 coordinate 9,541, forward strand.
TCGCCAGTATTACTAATGCTGAGCTCTTTCCCTTGATGCCCACTACTCCAAGTGTAAGTACCATTACCACCATTGGCAGTTAATGTAGTAGAGCCACATTCTGAATTTTCAGAGATGGTAATCGGACTCGGATAAGGAATTACTCTTTGGCTCACCGAACGGCTCTCGCTTTGGCAACCATCACGACTAACAACCGCTGTATAAGTATAGTTACCAGCAATCCCATTGGTTTTTGGGGCTTCACTTAGCCATTGTAAGCTTGCACCACCTGCTGAATTAAAGACTATTTCCACATTGGTTGGCTGTCCATCACAAATGTCACGTGCGATAAGAGCTGGAGGTTCGGGTTTTTCTTTGATTCGAAGATTTACTCCGTTACTCCAATCACTATCGCAATCATTAATGATACATTTTGCGCTAAATGATTCTACACCAACTTTATTTACTTGAATATTAGAACCTTCTTGACCATTAGACCAGACAGTTTTTTGACTACAGCCTAGCGCTGTAATCGTAATTGTTTGTGGGAAACAGGTCTCTAGAGAGGTAGCCTGAATAGTTGGTGCGTTTGGTTTTGCAGCAATAGTTAATACGTAATCAATCCATTCACTGTCACAACCATTAGACTCACATTTGGCACGATAGACTATTTGGCCTACAGGGGCATTTGAAACACTCAGTGATTTTGAAGGCGAGTCCCAAACTACATTTCCTTGTTCACAGCTTGCTTCAATTACGGTGTTTTCATAAGTACAAATGATTGATCGACCTAAACTATTAGAGATTACTGGAGCCTTAGGAATATTATTAACACTAACACCGATGGAAGCATCCTGTAGAGACCTACACCCCTTAGCATCTTGACAAAAAGCAGTGTACGTAGTGCTAGTAATTGGTTGAACCAATGTATTTTGTTGAGTCCAAACTATCTCTGCTTGCTGGCAAGTTCCAATTAATTGGATTTGCTCTCCTGCGCAAATGGTATTATTAACCTTGTTTGTACTAAGCAGAGGTTGTTGAGGCAACGTATTTACATTTAGTTGTTTTGAAGGAATATTTGTACTAAAACATTGATTATTTAGGTTGCATCTTACACGATAAACTCCTGCTTCATTGACAACTCTTGACGAGGCACCCTCGCTCCAAATTCCATCACCCAATTGCCATTCTAGCTTACCAGCATTGCATCCGCTAGCTGTAAGGGTAGCACTCTGATTGGCACATATTTCACTAGCGCTAATTTCCAAGCTAGGGTTGAGTGCAGCATTATTAATCACCTCAATAATGACTTTTTCTGAAAGACTGCCTTCACATTTTACAGTTCGGTCAGACTTAGTAAAACGCAAGCATTTAGCATAAAAAGTAGATGTGGCACTCAGCTGGGTCTTTAAATCCGTCCCTTCACCAATAGGCGTCGTGATGTTGTCTTTGTACCAAACTACTGTTTCATTCTGTTTACAATTACTAACAGATAGACTTACAGAGGTATTTCTACAAACCTTATTGATTTCGAGCCCAGTTATGATTACAGCTCTTGCAGGCACTACAACTTCCACCGCAATTGGATTTGATTTAGTACTTATGCACTGATCACTTTTACAAACAGCATAAAAAGTATTACTAACACTTGGTGAAACAACTAAACTGTTCCCAGTTGATTGATTTGACCAAACCAATGTTTCCTTTGCGCTACACCCTTTGGTGACATTTATAGAAACATTACCGCCAAAACAGATTGTTTCGGAACTCGTTGGTGCAAGAGCAATTGTTGGTGGCTCTGGTGAAGGTAATACCTCTACATCTGTTATAGTATATCTTTTTTTACCGTCTACAGTACATTCTAAAGTAATAGAAGACGACTCCTTAAGTTGCAAAGAGAGACTCTGGGTTGTTCCTAAAGAACTTTGATCATTTGCTATCCAATTGATTGTACCGGTACAGTTGGATGCATTTAAAGTAAAGCTTTCATCCGCACAAACCGTAGGTTTTGATACCTGAATCAAAAGTGGTGTCAAATTTATGGTGACATATTCGGGTTCACTCAAACAGTTATTTTTATTGTTTAAGCAACGCAACTTAAAGTCGGTACTGTTGGTAATAATCGGCTTGATAATAGCCGTGGTTTCCTCGGTACTCCAAACATAACTCGTTCCATCTGAACAGCCAGAACCCTCCAAAGAAATTGTTGTTCCAAAATCTACCGTACTTGACGAGGTCTTTATAGCAGGCTTTGCAGGCTTTAAATTACTTTCACAATCAGTTTTTGGAGGAGTGATTACAGTATAGCCATCACCATAATCTGTTTTTATGATAGTCTTACAACCTTCATCCGTATATCTGTATAATTGAGATGATGAGGTAATTTCTTGAGGTGTTAAAGAAAATGTAATCGGCTTATTTTGTCCACTCAGAATCGTAAACGAGTATCCTTCAGCTGGTGCAGACCATGGCTTCATTAGAACTGATTTACTTCCATCTGTATAAAATCCTATGGTGTATGTAGCACCTTTCTTATTAACCTCGTCCTTATTTTTACAATCAATATGTACAAAAGGTGTAGCTACACAATAATTCACTTGTTGAAGCATACCGTTGTTAAAGGCATACCATTTGCGTTCAATACTACTACCCATAGTGTAGTACTGTAGAGACAAAGGCTTAACTTCTGGGTTAATTGCTTCATAGGCAAAATCCCCAACTTTAAATGCGGTGAAATCTGCCTTAGTATATGCTTTTACACTTTTAGAAGAACTACATGCTTCGGTGGCTGTAGCTCCAGAACCATTGAAGGCAAATGGTTTATAATTATATTCGTTTGCATCTAAGTTTTCACCACATCTGTAGGTCGTTTCTGTTTCGGGAATAACTACTTTTAGTAGCTCTTTTTTTGCGACTAATAGGGCTTCTTCCTCTGGCTGTAATACTACAGTAACAGCTGTATTATCTTGATGAAACTCAATCGGTTTGCCGTTAGAAAGCGTCAAATACAAGGTTCTAGGCAACTTTTGAGGCTGAAAAGTTACCTCATTTTCCCAACTTTCAATAATGTAATGAAATTCAGTGGAGCCAGTATTTTGAAGAATAGCAGCCATATCATTTCTACAGATTTCGCACACTCTAGGATCTCCTTGAGGAGCACAATCAGCGTCACACATACCATCTACCTGACTAATAATAGCTTCATTGTTTTTTCTAATGGTAATACAAGGGGCAATTTCTGGACGTGGGTATACTTTAACGGAAAAACTGTAATTTCCAGCTGCTTCAACACTTAAGTCCTGAGGACTTGCACACTCACTAGCGCTTTTCTGTAAGGATGAATATTTTACGACTGCATTCTCTGCTTTGTATTTAACGTTGCTAAATGTTTCATTACCTCCAAGGAAGTTATGTTTTATTTTCAAATCACTTGGAAATTCTATTGCCTGATTATTGCTATCATAAAGCTCGAAACTGTAAAGTATAGGAGTGCTGTCTCTTTCCTGACGCTCACAATGCACTACAATCCTTTTTCTTAAGGTATTTACATCATTAAAATCTAGTGCAGGCCTAGACGCAAAACAAAAACTATTGGTAGCTTCCGAATATAACGAAGGTAAACTTTGCCAGTTTCTTTGTTGATAATATCCCATTTTTTTGATATCGCTAATCATATCAACGCAAAAATTGGTGCCTTGAGGAAGAACAAATTCGGGGATTGGCTGATTATTATTATCACTAGTAAGGCATTCGTAAACACCACTATTAATCATGCTATTAAAATTCAAAACAGAAAACATGGGTGCTTTTGTAGGACTAACTTCACCATCATTTCTTACGACTGCCTCATTTGATAACGAAAAATAATTGTTCTGTGTTAGCATAGGTTTAGGCAGCATCAAATCGGAAGTATAGCTAGCTTCATCGCCTTTTACACACTTTGTATTATTCCACTTACTATTTAATGCAGAAATCCATGGGCTCGTGTCTTTGAGATACATGAACAATATTTGTTTTTCCTCTAGTGAAAAACCTTCATCTACTGATTCGTTAGTTATGACCTCAAACCCATAATTATTTGTATTCCAAGAAACTTGAGCATTTGCTCGATAGGCTGTAATTTTCTCATTAAATGTATTGAACTTACTTACTCTAAAGAAATGGCCTGTATAAAACGGTTTTGTCACACCATTTTCAGTATAATCAACTTTTAGTTCGTAAATTTTATCTGAGCTAAGCTGACTCAATGAAAAAAATGTTCCGTTAGCATCTGTTAAATTCACAGTTGTTTTATCACCAATCAGACTCTCTTTTTCATAGATACCTAGTGTAAACTGACAACCAGTGCATTTAGTAGTAATCTCAGAAGCAAGCCTGCTATCCACTTTAAAATATCCCTTACCTTGGTAGTCTTCTTTATAAGTATTATATTGATTTTTAGCAGGATAAGCCACTACATCAAGATCGGTTAAATCCCAAAGTTCGTTATTGGTTTTAAATGAAAAATCATATATTTGGCTAAACTGAATTGTAGTATTATCCGAGGTAGTTGAGACTGTATTATTACTTCTATCTTGTATGGTTGGATCATAGATACGAATACTTAATCTAGCATCATACTCAGTATTTGAGTCAAGTTGTTTTCTTGGTAACGCAATAGGAGTACTTATCTTAGATATATCCAGAGGGTCGACATCTGAAATTGTCATTGATGGAGCCTCAAGTGAGAAAAAGCTTTGATCTGGCTTTTTATAGGTTATGTTCACCTCCATTTTATACTTTTTAGATTGCGCTAGCTTAGATAGCTGGTCTACAGGGTAAATAGCATTCAAATAAAAGTTCCCAACAGGGCTTACTGTATTCTGAGGGGTAATCGACTCTACAAAATTCCAGTTTGTAATAGCCACGTTGTCGCTACCAGATGCAGGAAGACAGGTTGGTCTTGGTGCATTTTCTCCAATCTTAGCGTCAACTTTAATGGAAACTTTAGCTTTCCATACTCTAACATAAGCAGCAAAGATTCCTTCTGCATAAAACGGTTGAGGGAATCTAGCTTTAAGTAATACGCCAATACCCGCCTCTAATAAAGGAACGCCTAGTACTGATACATCTGCATTGGCATATCCGTAAATCTGAGCTTGAGCATTCCAACTGTTACCACTTGAGGCAACCCAACCTTCAGGACAAGAAGTTTTGACCAAGAGAGCGTCAAAACCAGCGCCAGCACCAGCATTTACCTTAACCACACCAATAAAGTTCATCCCTATTTTGATAGAAACAGCGGCTCCGAAAGCAAGCCCCGTACCTTGTGCTAAATCTGGGTTACCTCTTTTATCAGCTAACATAGATTGGTTTGACACACCTATGTCTTCTTTTTTGTCATTGAAAATTGCAGCAAAACTTTCTGGCACCAATGGTGGTGGTAGTTCAGTGTCTACCCCATCTCCTAGCATAAAATAGGCGTTCACCGCGGCTGTAATATCCAATGCACTACTTTTGGATTCAAATACCAATCCTAATCGATCACTAACTGGATTAGCACGCCCTATGTACAAATATTTTTTACTATTTGAAATATAAAGCATTCCATATCCTGTAGACTTGAGTGCCGCATTACCAAAACCAACGTTTAAGTTAATAAAGATGTCAGGATACATTTTGATAGAAAATGATCCCTCTTGATCTGTTCCTCCTGAATTATAGGCTACCACTAAACCAAGGGCTATCCTATTTGGAGAAGCTGGGCCTTTTTTGTCGGATTCTTTTCCACTGAACAAGTCTGCAAGACTATTATTCTTACTAGCGGTGGCTGTATTTTGGGGAGTTGAAGTACTAGATGTGGTTGATGCACCTTTTGCAACAGCTTCGTCGGCCTGTGCCACCTCTTTAAAAAGAGTAGGACTAATGGGAATATTGCTTCTTATTTGAGAAACTTTATCACCCATTTCCTTAAATCCTGTCAGCATTTTTTCTCCTACAGGAGGGATTTTATCCATAAAATCCTGAAGTTGGTATCTGGCGTATCCAACTGCTTTGAAACTAAGTCCCCCGGAGCTTGTACTTTGTGCAGCGAGCATAATGGATAAATCAACATTGGCGGCAGTAGTCATATCAAGTCCTAAATTAAATCCCCACGCACCATAATTCCATTGATAAGATAAGCCAGTACGTGCCCCATTTACCTTATCAGCAATATCACCTTTCATGCTGAGGTTTTTATAAACACCACCAAAGACTCCTTTTAGCAATACTGTACCTAAAGGAATACCCGGGCTTCCAAATTGGATATCCACATCCACTCCCCATGCAGCATTTTCTACGCCACTTTTTTTGGCATAAACTATATACACTCCCCCTCCTGTGCTTCCACCACCCGATGGAGATTGTTCATTCGTCATGGCTGCAGAATGTTCTGGCGACATAAGCTTTAACCCAAATCTTCCCTTACCTTCAAAACCAGTTAAATTATCCACACCAAGTCTGTTTGCATTTTCAAACGTGGCTACGGATGCTTCAAAATCAAAACTTGGGAAATGCCCTTCGATTGAAAAGCCAGTTAATCCAAATTTAGTAAATTTGAATTTTGGCTTATCGGACTCTACTATTTCTGCTTGATAGGAAAAGTCTCCTTTCAAAGATATTTGTTGCGACGCTTCTGATCCTTGGACGCCAGTACCAATTGATGCTGTTCCATTAACATATTTTTTATCAGTTGAAACAGCAGCCGATATATTTTGTAGTGATAGTGCAAAACCCATAATTTGGCTTCCCGTAGTGGCTACAGGTTCCAGCGTAAATGCATTTATGTATGGAGACTCGCTTAAAACTTTTAACATAGGGAGTCTCAAAGAGTATGTCTGGCCAGAACCCAAAATCGTTAATTTGGCTTTACTAATTGTAACAGCAAATGCACCTATTGCCCCTGTATTGAGATTGATGCTACCTTCTCCTCGTATAAAAGTATCTGCTGCTGAACCTGTTGTTGTCGATGTAGATTCTTTAGTTCCATTCGTTGAACTCGCCGTTGTTGTTTTGGTAGTGTTATCAAAACTTAAATCTGCATTGAATAAATTCACTCTCAATTTATCTCCCTTATCTGGCTTTAAAGTTGCTGAAAAATTGAGTAACTCTCCTGATTTATTCAAGTCGAAACTAAGATCTTTTCCATCCAAAATAGGAAGCTCCAAATCGCCTCCAATGGCAAACTCATTCAACTCATTCTTTGTGATAGTTACACCTGCTCTGGTAATATCAACGGAAAAGCCTTTACCATTAGAAGCCTTCGCTTCAACTTTATTGTTATAAAACATTTTACCGTTTAAATTTCCAGAATCATCAATATTGAGATATGTAAGATCTAAGAATATGGCATCTGAGTTACTCTTCTTAAGTGAAGTAGGAAGTCTAAGTCTAAAATTCAGAAAGGATATTATATTTCTGGCGGTTTCATTCTGCTTAGTATTAGTAGAAAGATCTAACATGACATTTCCATCTGATAAATTTGTATCACAAATCTCAGTGCTCACTTCGGGATTCGTTGTACTGGACCAGAAACCTATGTATTTGAATCTAGTAAACTGTAAACCATATTTTTGGGGAAATGAAAGTTTAATTTTCAATTCACCCCAAGAGGTTATTTTGGCCCCAAATAACATTTTAGCAACCCTGTTATCATCAGTGATCGCAACACCATCTATCTTCTCCGCAACAACAAATTGCGGATCAAATTCGAACTGTCCTGATAATCGAAGACTGAAGGCACTTGGATTATTGGTTTCGGAGGCTTTACAGCCCAAACATACACCAGTACCAACACTTAAGGATAATCTACCTATACCACTTAATGAAAACAACGATATATTAAGCGGCGCAATTATTTGCAAGCCTGCACTAAAAGATCCTCCCTTCTTTAATGTTAGCTCCCCTCCAAAATATAAACTTGTAACCTCGTGCTTGTCATTTAATTGTGCTTCATTGGAATTCATTTTACTCAAAATTCCTATTTGAGCCTTTGTATCTGTTTTCGTGAAAATTAGGGAAGTAATTACTAGAGTAGCATTTAATCCACCATGCTTTGTTCCACCAATTTCAATTACTATAGGTAGTTTACTTAAATTTAAATTTTGCCAACCTCCATTTACAAATGCATCCACATTTTCTATTCGCATCTTTGACTCTGAAATCTTAATTGCACTTTCAATTGCCAATGGTGTGGTACCTGCATCCGTTGCAGAAGGCAATACACTTCGTCCATCATCTATAAAATAATGTCTTCCATCATGTCTTGGCATGACGGTT
>NZ_JAAALB010000075.1 GCF_009905545.1 Cellulophaga sp. BC115SP
TACCAAGGTTTCAAAATCAGTGTAATTGTTAAGTAATTCCGTCGTATTCTCAGCATACTCTTGGGTTTCTTGTAGTATATTACTATCATCCAAACAATCGGCTAGTTTGAGTCGATACAAATTCAGCATTACCTGTTTCTTGCCACCTGTGGATGAAGAGTTCGGGGCAACACAGGCTTGCAATCGGTTTAAGACTTGATTGGGATTGGTACTATCAGGTTTTAGTGCTAGTAAATCTTTGGCGATTTGCGGAAAATTGTCCGCGCTTTTGTAGGTATCCATAAAGGTCTTTTCCAAGGCTTTAAAACCTAATTTTACAGCCTTGGTCACCGATACTAGGCTTTCTATATTTGCTTTCGTTCGGTTTTTGGCATCCTGCAATAATTCGCTTTTAATTTTTAAGCTATCTAAGGCTTCTCCAAAAGTACCAGAGTAGCTCCCTGGACTATTAAGTGAATTATATAAGGCATTGTACTGCTTGGTCAAATCGCTGCCTATAAGATTAGGATTGGAGCCTACAACTAATACTTCGCCTGAGGTTAGGCAGCCATAGCTATTGCCCATATAATCATAGATTTTGCTATCTGTTAAGGTTACTCCTTTCCATACTACAGGTATCCGATTTCGTGCCAATGGAAAATATAAAAGACCTTCGCCTTCGTTATGACTTTTTACACGAGTAATAAGTACATCGTAACCATTGACATAAAAGGTACTTCCTACTTTACTAACAAATGGTTCTGTCCCTCCATAGTCGACGGTAGTTTCTGGTTCGCATGACGATACCAAGGTCTTGGTTACTTGCCCGCATCGAGGTACTAAGGTTTGGGGTGCCTCCTGAAGTTTTGTGATTAAACTATCATACTTAACAGCATTTACATCAGCCCCATTCACAGGTATATCCGCAGGGTTGATAGGAGTATTGGGCGTAGTACTGCTTTCGGTACCTGATGGAGTAGCCGACATGGTACGTAGCATCATTGGAGAGGCTTGCGGGTAGTTACTACTTTCCCAATCGCTATTTTCGCCTCCGTAACACTGGCTTTGGAGCTCTACTTCATATACCTGATTCTTGTCAAAGGCTATACGATGATAGGTTCCTGAAGTAAGGTAGTGGCTATACTCAGTGGTACCCTGTATGCGCCAGCGCAGGTCGTAGTTTTGTGCTTGATTGATTTTATCCCAATAGATTTCGGTGTAGCCAGCACCTACACTTTTGAAGTTGAGTGCAGGTGCGTCACATTTAAGCCCATATCTAAACTCCCATATTTCACTTTTCCCATTGTTTTCGTAGACATTGTTACCAAAAGGGTCTACCACCTGCACCTGCCAAGCATAGTGCTTACCTACTTGCAAAAGTGGCTTGGTGGGATCATACGCTAACATTGGTACAGATACACTACTGGTGTAAATCGGTGTTTTACCTTCGGCTACATCGTAAGGGTTTTCGTCCTCGCCCAGTTCCCAAAGGGTAAAATTATAGGTCAAACCTCCTGCCCCCGACAAGGATGTTCCTCGGGGTGTCCATGCAAAACCGATGTTTTGTCCATAGCGAGCATCAATTTCGGATTCATTGCTAGGAAGGTTGAGCAAAGGAGCTTGTCCATTGGTAACAGTAAATGACACGGTTATTTTATCAGATACTTGCCGATAGTTTCGTGCAGGGTCTTGCTCATAAAACACCAATTCTAATGTCCAAATACCGTTGGGTAATACTCCTCCTTGGGTAAAGAGATTTTCGGATACACCACTTGCCTCTAGGTTTTGAGGGCGAAAGTTTTCGACCAAATCCATTCCTGAAAGTTGCAATGGTTGACCAAAATTTACGGTAAAACCTTTAGTCCCAACAAAACTTGCAGGGTTATATATCTCGATGCCAACACGGCTCAGGCGTATGCGAGCAAATATGGCTCCGGGGGTACTACTCGCATCTTTGAGATAGAGGTTAAAGTTCAATGCAGGACTAGTGTATAAACCAAACCAGCTGAGGCTATTTTGGGGTATAAAACTCCCAGCACCAGTAATGGGGTAATTTTGAGATTGTGCATAAGCACCTAAACTAAACAATAATAGACCCCAAAAAAGATAGTATTGTTGTATTTTTTTTATCATGATGTAATATGCTAGCGTGTAGGAGATAATTTGTCTTGTTTCTTTTCTTCTTTAGGGTTATTAAGACTCCATAATTTTGCCTGAAACTTGTATTGATATCCAAGAGTAAGGGTCATATCCCAAAAATCTCGTTCGGAGGCTCTCCCAGGGTTTAGGTTTCGATACATACTCAGTAGACCTAAATTAAACTGATGTTCTTTGCTTGGTGCAAAGCCTAACGAAGCACGAAGGTTCAGGACATCGCCCGACTGGGAAGTGCTACGTGTTGTTTTTAGATAGTTGAGGCTACTTTGTAACTGCATTTTTTCTTGTAAAAATGCTTTCTGAAAAGAAGCTGTTGGTCCTATAAACCATTCGCTTCGGATGACCAAATCATTACGGTTGATACTTATACCTGCCATGAAATTCCGTTTTCGCTCTTTCCATTGATTACTGTATTGAAGGTTGAGAGAAGTTACATTGACACTATTACTCTGAGAACCTTGCTGATTGGAGGAGCCTTGATACATGGCAGTCGTTTGAATACTTTTGAGGTGTTCTTTAGTTGAATTTGGCAATTGCTTCATCAGCAAAACCTGTAAACTCTGATTGATTTGTCGATAGTTGAGTGTGTCTAGGCCTGCATAAGGTCCAATACTGGTAAGGTATTCGAGATCACTTCGGAGGTTGGTATAACTCTGGAATGTTGAATAGTTTACATTCAGCATAGTTTTTTCATTTGGGGCAAAAGTAATATTGCTTGACCCAACCCATTGCCACAAGGTTTGGAGATTGGCACTTTCAGCAAGATTATTCCGCTGACGACCCAGCGTAGCATTGACTGTGAGACGGTTTTCGAGCCAAATAGTGGTAGTATTGAGGGCAATATTTTCGAGGTCATTCACAAAATAGTAGGCGCCATGCGTTCTGTATTCAGGGTCAACTCTACTATATTCAATGGCAGCTTTGAGGCGCTGTCCACCGTACTCTAGTCCTGTTTTGAGGGCTTTTTTGAAGCTCGTAGTCGTATTGGATGGTAGTAATCCAACAAAGGAAATACGTTCTGACTGTCCTTCTAATGAAGTACCTCGAAGGTCTTTGGTAATCCCCGAGTAAGCCATATCTACTTTGAGGTTGAGTTTTTTGTAAATAGAAGCAGCTCCTTTAATACCAATCACAGCGTTAGCTTCTGGGAAAGCTATTTCATCAATCGCATACGGAAGAGAACTGATTTGATCTACAGAGCGTAATATGGATATTTCGCCCAAATAACCACTCTTGGACTTGTAGCCTAACTGAATCCCCCAAGCATTGCGCTGATAACTAGGACGATTATTGACAGTTTGTGCCAAGGTATCTTTAAGTACACTTTTTTGGAGTAACCCATAAATAAAACTAGCATAGTAAGGCTTACTTTTGGGTTTATATTGCACGCCAACTCCCTCAAAGCGATGACCATTGAGCGTATAGGGTGAAAAACTGAGACTACTAACTCCCAACAACACCGTTAGACCTTTATAGCTTGGACGAAACTGGAAGCGATTGAATGGACGTTGCAAACGCAAACGCTCATCAAAGGGGCTTTTAAAGTTGATATTTTGGCTATTAAAAGTAAAACTAAATGGCATTTTGATTTTACCAAAAAAATCGAAAGTCATATTGCCTGATAGAATCGATTCGAAAGGTAAGCGACCTGGGCTTTCTACGGCATTGGTTGTGTAAAAAGTTGTATTGCTTGAGATACCACCACTTACTTTGATACCCTCTTGCAACATTTGCTTGGGAGCATTTTTTAATTCTTTTAGTTTTTTGGCTTCAGCCTCTAAGTCTTGGGACATACCTGTGGCATAAAACACGCCCATTATGATTCCTGTATAGACGATTCTAGTAATAGTTCGGTAGCTAGGCATAAGCAAGAATCCTTAGTTTTTAGGAAAATGACTCATCTTGTACATTTTCGAAGATGTTGAACTAACTACAAGGTGTAGCTAGGATAAAATAATAGCAAGTGTACTAATAATAAGGAGGTATGAGTGATGCATTAATACTAGACTCATACGTGCCTCACCTTTAATCTTAATCAGATTTTTTGACTTGTATCTTCAATGTGATAGGTTTACTCTTTCGCGATAAAATATCATCAGTACTATGAGCAATGAGTTGATAGCTATAATTCCCAGAGGATTGTATTTTATCTGTAAACTCAAACAATTTGCCTGAAATAGTTTTATGTTTAAGAAAAGGTTCATTATCCTTTTTCCTAAACACATAAAAAGATTGGATACTCCTCTTGCTAGGGTACTTCCACTTTACTTGCACTTGCTGAGTAGCTTCGTCATAGCGGGCTACGATACTATCTATTGCTGCTAACCTATGAGGACGAGTTAATAAAATATGAACATAGGCTGAATCATTGGAGACTAAACCCTCTTGGTCAATAGCACGAAGGAGGTATTTTACTGTTTTTCCTTCTTCCAGTTCACCATCTTTGTAAGAAATAGTATCCTTTGTCAGAGGGAAAGTATGAACAAGTCGTAAGGTGGTATCAGGAAGATACTGCTTGTATAATTGATAGCTGGCTACATCTACGCTTGAACTAGGCAACCACTTCAGTGATACTTGATCGCCCAATAAAATAGATGCATTAAGCACAGGTGGTTTTGGAGGAATGACATCGGGTCGATAAAGCACTAGAGTGTCATTTTCAATAGGAGCATTTGAATGATAGTCTATGGGTACAATCATATACAATACTTTACGCGTATTGGCAATCATTGGAATAGTATCTACCAATGAGGTATCTGGGCGATTAATCGTTTTGATGGTATGCAACAAATGGGGAGTATCTCCTTCAGCTCTCAATACATTAAAACCATAGAGATCTCGTTCGCCACCATGTTTCCATGATATAGTAACAATACCTTTCTTGGTGATATTCCCTTTTAAATTGTTTAGTTTAACAGGGGGAATACTATCTATAAAACTAACTAAAAGAGGCTCAGAGCTTTTTTCGCGTCCTCGTAAATCAACTCTTGAAACAATATAGTAGAGGTTTTCATCCCCTTCTTCTATTTGATCAACGGTATATCGAAACTGATATCCGATCGTTGATTTAGTTACAGGTTTATATTCTTTGAAGTTTTTAGTTTTATAAACTTTAAATCCTGATAAGTTAGCATTGAGACTGTCAGGAAATGCCCATTTAATAGCTACAGTTTTTTTATTTATAATATGAGAGGTAAGCTGATTAGCCTCTGGTAAATTACTTTGAAAAGCGAAAACTTTTATTACGTTCGAAGGGCGACTTTCTTCACCAAATGGATCTATACCACGAACTCTATAATAATAGGTTTGCATTAATGTTTTCACTTTGTTGGCATACAAAACCTCATCTTTCTCTTTAGCAGAGTTTTCTATAGGAACATAAGGGGCCGTTGTTACTCGGTGAAAAGTAACGCCATTATCATCAGAGCTCTCGATAATATAACCTGAAAAAATGGCATCTTGGGGCACCTTCCAGCGTAGGGTGGTAGTGCTATCTACATAGTCTAAATCAGTTAATGATTCTGGTTTGAAATTCGACACTGTAAGTTCTAAGCCTGCAATTATTGATGTAAAAGCTTTATTGGATTGATATGAGTTATAGTTTAGGTGGACTTTATACTGATATACTTCGTCGGCAATGACCTGTTTATCCTCAAAGCCCAAGCGCATAAGCTGTGCAGAAAGAAAAGAAAAGTCAGCAGTTAGAGACGAGAAAGCATATTTTCCTCGGATAAAATCTTTCTTTTTGGTAGAATCCTTTTCGGTTAATTCTTCGGGCTTATCCATATAAATAGAGTGCGAAGCTTTTACATAAGCATCTTTCGCCATAGCCTCATCCCATTCTTGTGCTGTTGCGGGCAGAAGTGTAAAAGTTTTTAAATCATCTGGCTTCGCTAGTTTCTTATTTTTTCGAATAATAGTAGTACGTTCTAAGACATATCCATACTGGCGCCCCAAAGCCCATATCTCAGGGGTTTGGGCTACCCAACGCAAACGAATTGTACCCTTGCCATGCTTGGCAAGAAGTTGGAGGGTTGTCTCAGATTTGAGAACAGATTTTATACTCTGCTGCGGTAGACGCTGAGCGGTTTGTGAGGATTTTTGTCCTAAACTTGTTAGGCACCCTAAGAACAGTAAAAAGAAGACAAACTTGTTCATTGTAAAATATAATTGATAAAAACCCTTGAGCACAAACTGGGAAAAGCTTGTCAAAAGTTTTTTTTAGAAATTATTATCGACTGCTTCACATTTTCTCCAAACACAAATGATTTAGAGAAAATATGAAGCAATGATTCTTAAAATTATGCGTCAAAAAATTACTAATGATAGAAAGTACTTGATGAAATAGTACCACACTGATTTTCACATTCTACCTTAATTGGTTTGTTTGCAAAATTCCCCTCAACCCACCACATAGCTGTCCCAATGATGGTTTGAGTAGATAAATCAGTCCACTTGATGGTAGAAGTTTTACAGTCATCAGGAACTAGTAATTGAATGTAGGTTTTACTACTGTTGATTTTTTGTTGAGGAACCAGTGAACATCTTCGAGTCTCTCTTTTTTCTACTTTTTTGAATGTTATTGATTCTGGGTTTTGATCCTCTTGTACATCGTAACATATTCTATCATATCCTTGATTTTCGCAGGGAGAGCTAATAGTTACCCATAATGGAGCACAGTTTCTTGGAGCCACTGAGGCTTCCTGTAAAGTACTAAAACAGGATCCTAATTGAGTAGATGCAAAATATCTTTCACCAGATACTGGATTTGGCACATTGATACTAGCTGAATTGGAAATATGAGTATTGGTATTTTTCCACCAAACAATAGATCCCTCATTGGAAGACGCGTTCAATGTATAACCACAATCATTGTTTTTCCCTACCCAAACCGTTGGCGCTGATGGTGTACGGTTATAAGTAACTGCGAACGATTGTTCCGAACCAATACATCCATTATTAGCATACCTTACAGAAATATTCATTGAATCACTCACATGGAAAGTTTGTGTTTGTCCTCCATCATACCAACCATTACCCGAATTCCACTGAATATTTTGAGGAATACTCGTCATTAACTCTAAACTCCACTCACCACAACGATTCGATGTATTATCCGTAATAGGCGTAAGCGAGACTGGAATAGGTGCTGGTTTTATAGAGGATATATATATACTTCTTAAAAGTTTCCCACTACAAAAATCATTTATACACTGAGCTATAAAAGCAGTATTAGGATTTTCAATTCGTAAAGTATTACCAGTCCCAACCTTTGGAAGAGATTCTAGAAAACCTGGCGTATCGATTTGAATATTAGGACTAGTAGAGCGATACCATTGCACATATCCAGCTGAGCAAGAACTTTGAAGTTCAGTGTAGCCACAATATTGTATTTCTCGAATGGATTCTGGCATTACACCATTGATAAAAGCTACCGTAAGTTCTACTGAAGAAGGGCTTTCACAACCATCATTCACGCCTTTTACCACAAGAGTTTGATTGCTACCTAATACGATACTGGTTTGAGAAGTTGCCAAAAGTTGGTCACCAGCATACCAATTAGAAGGAATATTTGACTTAAGTGTTGTTTGATTACCACATACTTTGTAAACTCCTCCGTCTTGAATAGAACCCATAACAGATACAATAGGCATATCGGCTACCTGTCTAATAACATTTATGGAGACTTTTGCGCTTACACCACATATTTCGTTTGCACTACTAACAGTAAATTCGCCAGTATTACTAATGCTGAGCACTTTCCCTTGATGCCCATTACTCCAAGTGTAATTGCCATTACCACCGTTGGCTGTTAATGTAGTAGAGCCACATTCTGAATTTTCGGCAATAGTAATCGGACTAGGATACGGAATTACCCTCTGATTCACCGAACGGCTATCACTTTGACAGCCATCACGACTTACCATTGCTGTATAAGTATAGTTACCAGCAACGCCATTGGTTTTTGGGGCTTCACTTAGCCATTGTAAGCTTGCAGCACCTGCTGAGTTAAAGACTATTTCCACATTGGTTGGCTGTCCTTCGCAAATATCTCTTGCTGCTAAATAAGGCGGCTCTGGCTTTTCTTTGATGCGTAATGTCAGTTCGTTGCTTTCAATACTCTCAATATTATCTTCAATACATTGTGCTTTTATAGAAAAAGAGGCTTCTTTGTTAAGAACAATGCTATTTCCTATTTCTCCATTAGACCAAATCGTTTTTTGCGCACAACCCGTTGCCGTTAATGTAATAGAAGTAGGAGCACAAACTACCATGGCAGAAGCTGTGATAGACGGCTTGGCTGGACGTTCTCGAACGGTAAGTTTATAAGTGTTCCAGTTACTCGAACAGTTATTATATACACACTTAGCTTTGAGTACATATTCGCCAGCGTTCCATGGGGTAAAATCCTTTTGGGGAGCATTTTCCCAAACCACACTGCCATTTTCACAGCTAGCAGTAACTGCGAACTGCTCGAAAGTGGCAACAATACTGCGGTTTAATGAATTCCCAATAAAAGGTTTTTGTGGTATTGGATTAACAACAATGTCAAGTTTACTCTCATTGGCACTTCTACAACCTTCTGTAGTTTGACAAAATGCGGTATAAGAAGTGTTGACCTGTGGGTTTACTGATAGTTCTCCAAGTTTATTCCATTCCAAAACACCTTGATTACAAATTCCTTTTAGGGTAATTGACTCACCTTGGCAAATCGTTGTTGCGGGGTCTGCACCCAAGACTGGTGCTTGTGGCAAAGTCATTACTTCAAGCTTTTGTGAAATTTCAACTCCAGAGCCATGTTCTTTATTAAAGCAAACATTATTCAAATTGCAGCGTACTTGATATAATCCTTCCATACGAACAACTCTATTTCTTGTACCGACAACCCAATTTTCGCTACTATCTTTCCACTCTACAACACCTACTTTACAGCCAGTTACATTGAGTATAGCAGAATCATTTGTACAAATACGTGCTTTTGAAATAGCTAAGTTTATGTCCATTTCATCTTGCCCTACGACATTAATATCAATAGATTCAGAAAAATCCCCTGAGCAGTTTTTTTGTACAGTTCCTAATGATACTTTTTGAATACAACGAGCCTTTATACTGGTCTTCTCTTGCAGTTTTAAAGTTATGCTCACACCTTTTGCAAAGGAAGTACTTTGGTTATTTTTAAACCACTCAACCTCTTGATCTACGCTACAATTATTGACAGACAAAGACAGAGCCCCATTCTTACAAATAATATTATTCTCCAAGCTACTCATAATTAATGCCTTAGGAGGTGCAATTACGGTGACAGTAATATTATTAGATTGGGCTGATGCACAAGCATCATTTTTACAAATAGCATAGTAAGTGGTGGTTTGAGCTGGAGTTTCGCTCAAGATACTTACAACACTTCCGTTAGACCACTCCAAATTGGCTGGAGGGGCACAAACACCTTGAACTAAAAGATTTACCTTCTCACCTAAACATAGTGTATTACTTTCCCCTGATTTTTGAGCGATTGTTGGAGCGGTAGGCAGGGGATAATGCGCTATCTCAATAGTGGCAGTTCGGCTTGTGCCACTTGACAAAGTACACTCAAGTGTAAAGGTTACAGCTGTGTTGATTTTAACCTTTACAGAGCGGCTTGTACCCAAAGTGATAGTTGCATCATTCGACGACCATTTTATAGCTCCAAAACAATTTTGTGCTGTTAAGGTAGTTGTATCTCCAGTACATACTTTATTTTTCGATGCCGAAATAGCTACCTCTGCCACATTTATATCTATAGAGGTAGGCTCACTTAAACAACTTGTGATTTTATCTATGGAATATACTGTAAAAGTAGATTTACCATTAATAACTACAGTTTTCGTCGCATTGGTACTTTCATCAAACCAATGATAAGAGTTATTACCACCACTTGCTGTCAAGGTAATAGTTTCCCCAAAACCAACAGAGGTTTTGCTGGCAGTAAGCACAGGCTTAGTAGGCTTAGTAGTACAGTCATATTTAGGTGGGCTAATAATACGAGGCTCACTACTAGGAATATTTGAAGACTTTAGGGTTGAGCACGCTTCACCCGCTTTTGTTTTGAAAGTAACACTGCTCTTTCCTATTAATTCCGATTTTGTAAATGAAATAATACTACCATTATTCATGGTAAAAGAGTATCCATTATCTGGAACATTCCACGGAATCATTGCTTTGGTTTGACTTTCGTCCGCAAAAAAGTTGAAAGTATAAACGCTATTTTCACACTTAATCTCCACAACTGGTGTTACTATACAATAATTAGAAGTTAGATAAACCCCGTTTTTAAACCCATACCACTTACGATTGATTCCTTCACCTAGGGTGTAATAGGTCAATGACAAAGTCTTTTTAAGTGGTTGCGTTTCTTCATAAAAAGTACTTGCTCCTTCTTGAGGAGTATCCGGATTTGCCTCCGTATAAGCAATGGTTTCCTCCGACGAGCCACAGGCTTTTACTTGGGAATCTCCTTTTCCGTTAAATCTGGCGATATTATACCGCTCTCCTGTAATAAAATCTCCACAAATAAATGGACTATCTATCGTCTTAATAATGGTTAATTGATCCTTACCCAATTTTTGCAATTCTTGCTCCGTCAGCATAACCGAAACTGATTTTTCGTCCTGATTGAAAGTGACAGTTTTTTGGTTTGATAAAGTGAGGTTGAAGGTAGAAGGCACAGCTTGAGATCCCAGCTTTAAATCACTTTCCCAACTTTCAATTTTATAATAATGGCTAATATCAGCACCCTTCATAGATTCTCGACATGCCAAACAAGCATTTTGGCTTTTGTATGAGCCATCTGAATTTTTTGCACATTTATCGCCACATAGCTTTTCTAGATAATCATTCTGTGCATCTGGATCTTTTCTAATAGTAAGACAAGGTTTGATAACTGGTCTTGACAGAGGAATGATTTCTAATGCATATTGATACCCACTAGCACTTTCGGCACCTTGAATCAATCGAAAATCGCTTGAATTTGGGCATTCTAATTCACTTCTTCTAGTTGAAGCAAAATAGAGCGTATCAGCACCTTGCGAAAATTTCACTTCTGAAAAATCGTCAAAAGTAGCAGGGTTAGTGGAATTATTTTTTAGTGAGATTTTAAAACCTTATGGAAAAGGTATAGAAGTACCATTCTTTGACTGTAGGTCAAAAGCGAATAGGATTCCTTGGCTATCTCTTAATTGGCGTTTGCAATAAACTTTAATTCTTCTCTGAAATATGAGAAAATCATTAAAATTGATATTTTGTGGCGTAGAAAAACAAATATTTGATGAATTAGTATTGTCATAGATACTCGGTAGTTGTCCCCAAACCCTATTTTGATAATAGTCTAATTTATTAATTGGGAAGAGCCACTTAAAGCATAACTTGCTATTACTATAAGTGCCCCGAGGCAACCATAGCTCAGAGGCAGGATTGGCAATGTAATTATAAGCAATATTTGTATTACGGTAAGTTGTAATAAAGTTCTCAAAGTTTTTTATTTGAAAAATAGGGCCTTTGATATTGGTTTGACTATTTACTTCATTATCTATCTCATCGTTGTTTAATAATGGATATTTAGCTTGTTGAAAACCTAAGTTAAGAGGTGAAACGGGCGGATATTCTACAATTTTGATGCCTGTTATACTTCCACTCCCATCAGATTTTGTATTGTTTCCGGTGGTACCTCCATACCCACTTGGAGGCATAGTTCCGTAGTTCTGTTTCCCAGCCCCATTTTTAATATAATAAAACCAGTTTTCAGGAGTATTAAATAGTGCTTCTCCGTTCATAACCTTTTTTTCATCCGCAGAAAAGGTTTCATCTATTGATTCATCCATTGAGATGTCAAATCCAAAATCCTCGTTACTCCAAGAAGGGTTCATATTCTTCTTGTATGCATCTAACTTCTCACTCCAAGTATCAAAAGTGCTTGTTCTAAAGTAGTGTGTATCATATAAACTTTGAGTCTTACCCTCTTTAGAATAAGTCACTTTTATTTGATAGATTTTATCCTTTTTCAAATCACTTAATGAAAAATCCTTATCTGTAGCAATAGAAGCCAATGGATAAGATTTTATGGGGGTATTATTTTCATATAAGCCCAATTCGAAAATACAACCGCTACATTTTTGAGCAATAGCATTGGATAAGGTTGACTCAACGTTAAAATACCCATTGCCATTATAATCCTTAAGGTAAGTGTTATATTGATTTTTGGCGGGATACGCCAAAACGTCAAATTCGGTTAGTGACCAATCTTGATCATTGGTTTCAAAGTCGTAAGAATAGTATTGCTCTAGTCTGGTCTTAATACCATCCTTGTCCTCAACCTCTACAATTTGATTATTATTGTTTAAATCATATATGTAAATCCTAACTTTTGCGGTATATTTTGCATTTTTGGCGAGTTCTTTCCTTAATAACGGAACCACCAGTCCAGAGTTTACTGAGGGGATAGGGTTAATACCTACTTTTTGATACTTTGTTGGATTGTTTACTGTGTTGTAAGTCCAATTGCCTGCAATAGTTTCACCTTGCTTTAGATATACTACCTCCAAGGCCTGAAGATATTTGGTACCATCACTGGTTTTGATTTGATCTTTTGGATACACACAAGTTACTTGAAAGTTCCCTACTGGACTTACAGAGCCACTTGGTGCGATGCTTTGTACGAAATTCCAATTGTATACTATATTAGGCATACTTGTATCGGGTAAACAGTCAGAAGGGTCTCCTACTTTAGCATGTACACGAATAGATGCTTTTGCTTTCCAAACCTTCACATAAGCGACAAAAGTACCTTCGGCATAGAATGGCTGTGGGAATTTTGCTTTAATCAAAAACCCAATACCTGCAGAAAGTACTTCAATTCCTAAAACTGATGCTGTAGCTGAGGCGTATCCATAAAGCTGAGCTTCTGCATTCCAACCCAAGCCAGAGGATGCTGATACCCAGCCTTCTTTACATTCAATTTTTTTAATTAATGCATCAAATCCCCCTCCCGCATTCGCATTTACTGCTACCACACCCAAAAAGTTCATGTCTATGTTAATACCCACTGCAACTCCAAATGCAATTCCACTACCAGATTTTAGAGCATCATCCGAAGCGTTTATCTTATTGATATTACCTAAATCATCCTTTTGTTCTGCGAATAAAGCTGAAAAATCATCTGGTACAATTGGATCTGGCACACTTGTAGCTAGCTCATCTCCAAGCATAAAATACGCATTGACAAATGCCTTAACTTTTAATGCAGAGCTCGTAGCAGATAGTTTCAGTCCTAATCTGTCATTAATTGAGGTTGCCTTACCTAAATGTAAATATTTTGTAGAACTAGATAGATAAAGCATCCCATAACCAGTGGTTTCAAGAGTAGTATTACTAAGACCAGTACTAAAATTGATGTAGATATCAGGATACATTTTAACTGATAAGCTTGCCTTTGTCTGTTCATCACCAAAATTGTATGCAATAATTATTCCTGCGGCCAGTTTATTTTCGCTACCTGACGGAGAGCCAAATAAACCTGATAGGCTTTTACTACCATTATCTGTTCCTTTAGCATTTTTTTCGTCTGATTGTGCTCTCTTTAAATCATCTTTACTAATTAGAGCAGTATTTTCCGAAACTTTATCCGTCTTATCTGCTATTTGTGCATACGAAGAGCCCATTTTAGAACCAACATTTGGAACTTTATCAGTAACCGTATTGAGCTGAAAACGAGCATATCCAGCAGCCTTGATATACTGTAACCCTTTCCCTAATCTACCTTGTACAGCCAGCATAGCGGAGACATCTATATTACCTGCTGCTGTTAAATCTAATCCTAGATTGAAGCCCCAAGTACCATCTTCCCACTGATAGCTCAGACCTGTCCTTGAGCCCTTATTACTTACCTTGGCAATAGGGTCTCCTTTTATCTTAAGATTACTATAGGCACCACCATAAATACCCTTCATATTGACTGTACCTAATGGTATACCAGTTTCGCCAAAGTTTAAGTCCAAATCTATTGCCCAGGCTACCTTACCTGTAGCATTTTTGGCAAACAATAAATATACTCCAGCACCAGCTTTTCCAGAAGAAGCCTTGGTAGTATCCTGAGTTCCTTGCATTTTTGCCCCATCAGTTTTGGATAGGAATGAAAACCAAAATCTTCCTTTACCCTCAAAACCTGTCAGATTATTCACCCCAAGCCGAGACTCGTTGTCAAATATATTCAAAAATGCATCAAACCCAAAGGTGGGAAAATTGGCAGCCACACCTATTTTATCTAATGAAAATTTATCTAACTTAAACTTGTGCTTGCCCTCTTGGGTTATGGTAGAAGCCTTGAATGCAAGACCAGCACTTGCCGTAATACTCTGATTTGATGCACTCCCAAATTCTAACCCACCTGTTATATTAACATACCCACTAATATCTCCAGAAGTCTCTGCCTTTATACTTAGAGAGCTCAAGGTTAAGCTAAAACCAGCAATGGTTGGAGCTTTACTACTATCAGGAGTAAGTGTAAATGAGGTTAAATAAGGGTATTGTGAACTTAATACAATTTCATCATATAAAAATGTAAGGTGTGTTAGGCTTTTGGTAATGGTAAACTGACCATGATAAAACCCTAATCCAAAGCTTTCTAAGTTTCCCGTAGTCAGATTGATGCCGCCTGAGGCTTCTACAAACTTCTTGTTATTGCCTGACGAGGAAGGTTGTGGTGTTATCTTGGCTAATCCAAACAAATTGAGATTTGCCTCATTTTTACCAGATTTCATCCCTGTCGTAAAATTTAGTCTAGTATCGCCGCTTATTTCCTTCTTATTTGCAAGTAAAAAAGTCATTTCTTTTCCTTGCATGATAGGGGTTTCTAAATCTCCTGCAACAGAAAATTCTACTAAAGCACCACTATCTATTTTAACCAATGTATTATTGATTTCTAGAGAAAATCCATCACCAATTCCAGCCCCAAATTTGGTATTGGAACTTGCTAGGGCTGATAAATCACCTTCCTCGTCAAAATACAGATAGGTTAAATTCACGTAAGGGGCTGCAATGTCACCTTTCTTTTTGAGTTGCTTAGGCAATCTTATTTTAAAATCCTGAAAAATAACTCCTTTGGCATTAGAACCATTTCCAATTGGCGTACCAGTCTCCGAAAAATCGATAGTAATATTTCCACTTACACTTTGCGGGGGAGTACACAAATCTGTTGTAACAGGAGATACTGTATGATTTACCGAAGACCAGAAACCAAGATATGGGAACGATGCTACTTGAAGCCCATAAGAGGATGGTAGAACCAAATTAAATCTAAACGAGCTCCAACCAGTTACAGTTGTTGAAAAAAGTGCTTTTGCAACTCGATTATCACCAGTCAAGGCATTTCCTTCAGTATTTTCGGCCACAATAAAACTAGGGTCAAAAACAAATTCTCCTTCAAGATTCAACTTAAACGCATTAGGGTTCTTATTCTTAGACGCACTACAACCCAGACATACACCGGTACCAGTAGTCAACGCTAGTTTTCCAATACCATTTAAACTCATCAAATTGATTTCACGAGGAGCAATCAAAATAAGTGACCCATCTAATGAACCTCCCTTTCTGAGAATAAAAGAAGCGCCAAAATAAAGCCTATTCGCTTCACCACTCGAAGAGCTTAATGTAGGAGTTTCTGGCATTTTAGTTAATACTCCTATTTGAGCCTTTATCTCGCTTTTAGAAAAAATTATTGATGTAATTACTAACTGAGTATTCAAATCCTGAAGTTCACCTGTAAATTTCACAACCAAAGGGAGTTGCTTAAAATTTAATACATCTTGCCAACCTCCTGCTATGAATGAAGCTAAGTCCGATATTTCTACTACTTGCCCAGGGTTTTGAACTGCCTTGTCGATTGCCAAAGTGGAGACTTCATCCGTTGCAGAAGGCAATACACTTCGTCCATCATCTATAAAATAATGTCTTCCATCATGTCTTGGCATGACGGTT
>NZ_JAAALB010000076.1 GCF_009905545.1 Cellulophaga sp. BC115SP
TTAAATATAATATTTATTAGTATTTACTGCAAAATAAGATTAATGATGTTGATTTGTTCTGAAAATCAGTATATTGCATAATATTTTACTGAAAGTGCCAACTTTTATTTGGTTGATAAATACCTTTAAATAGTGACAAATAGGATGAGTATCATTCTGTTATATTTTATTTACTAATATAAATTGATATTTTTCGGTAATATATTACGTTATATCCAATTTTCTTGTACAAACTATGAACAACAAAAAACAAAATTACTTAGGCCCGTTGATTATCATTGGGGTATTATTTTTCGTATTTGGTTTTGTCACGTGGGTAAATGGTACCCTAATCGCTTTTTTCAAGAAAGCATTTAATCTTGACAATACAAGCTCTTTACTTGTAACCTTTGCCTTCTTTATTTCTTATACAGTCATGGCGATACCTTCGTCAGAAATTTTGAAAAAAATTGGTTTCAAAAAAGGTATGGCTGTTGGTTTGGGAGTGATGGCAATAGGTACATTAACTTTCGTTCCTGCTGCTAAAATGGCTTCTTACGTGCTTTTCTTGGTGGGCTTATTTGTAATAGGGATTGGATTGACATTATTGCAAACGGCTTCAAATCCTTATGTGACAATTTTGGGCGACCGCGAAAGCGCTGCACAACGAATAAGTATCATGGGTATTGCCAACAAGATAGCAGGTATTTTGAGTCAGAAACTTTTGGGAGGCTTGTTATTGGCAAGTAGCACTGTAAGCGTTGCTGTATCGAGCGAAACAGAATTGGATAAAGTAACAGTGCCTTATTTGATTTTGACAGGAGTGTTGATTGTACTTGCTATTTTGATTATGCTTTCAAAAGGCTTACCAGAGGTAAGTGAAGAGCAAGAGGGGGATACTTCGGAGAAAAGTGAAAAAACAAGTATTTGGGCTTTCCCGAATTTGGTTTTAGGCTTAGTAACGTTGTTTTGCTACGTAGGACTTGAAGTAATTTCAGGAGATACGATTATTAGTTACGGTATTTCACTAGGTTTTCCAGAATCGGAAGCTAAAGACTTTGGGCAATTCACTTTATGGTCTATGTTGGTAGGTTATGTATTAGGAATTGTATTAATTCCCAAATATGTTTCACAACAAACATGGTTAAAATTATCATCTTTATTAGGTATAGTGATTACACTTGTGGCATTGTTTACTACAGGATATACTTCTGTATTGAGTATTGCCTTATTAGGTTTATCGAATGCTATTATGTGGCCTGCGATTTGGCCATTAGCTATTAATGGATTGGGTAAATACACCAAACTAGGTTCGGCATTATTAGTAATGATGATTGCAGGAGGAGCTATTCTACCATTGGTATATGGTAAATTGGCAGACACAATAGGTGCACAATCAGCTTACGGACTATTGCTTCCTTTGTATTTATATATTGCTTATTATGCAACTTGGGGACATAAAAAAGCTAATTGGTAGAAAAATAGATCGAAAGTAATCAAGTATCTAGTTCGAAGCCTAGTCTTGTACTAGATGCTTGATTCGATTTCTAAACTGTTTTAAACATGAATGATTTTTAATTTAAAGAGTAATCGATTATTCTCAATTCAAAAATTCGGGATGATCTACTGTAATTTTTTTACATAGTTATTTTTTCCTAAAATAGTTACATCATCAATACATACGCCCCAGTTTGATGAGAGTATGTTTAAATTTCATAAGTCATTGAAAATGTAAAAGTATGTATTTGTTTTTCTGAAATCCTGTTGTTTGAGCCGCAGGCGAGGTGGGTCGCCACTCCGATTAGGATTTCTTGACTTTATTTTGCGGCCGCCGCTGCGGTTACTTTTCTTGTGTTAGACGGGCACGCCTAGTGGGGCACGCCTAGTGAAGAAAAGTAAGGTGTGGCGAAAGGAAATTTTGTTTTTTTTCTACAAATGCCAAAGAAAATTTTTAAACATATACTGAGTCCATTATTTAATTCTACTTCTCACTGATACACATAGCTACTAATTTCAGCTAGAACTCTTTTGTAAGCTCCATCTCATCCACTGTACGGTTGGTGATATGTTTTCTCTTCAAAATATCAACTCTCCTCAACGGTTATAAGTTTTTATACTTTTGATTTGTTGTAACTCCTACATGAGCATTGCCTAATACATACAATATAATTGCTAGCCCTAATTATATTGGTTTTGAAAGGTTGTTGAATCTCCCCAAAAACTTATCTCAAGTCTAGCTTGGGTAGCCCTATTTTGGGTGCTCATATCTTTAAATTTTTATGACGTACAAACACGTTCGTTCATTAAATCAAGGGTTTCATTGTAGTTTTCGTGTCGTTCGTTGTTGATTGCTAATAAATGAATATTAGTTGGATGCGATGGCGCATTATTTGTTAAGATTAGATGAGATCATTGATATCTTACAAATTTTGTAAGACACTGGTGACGCAAACAAGATAGTTTCGTTTCAATTTTATTGGCAATTCTATGGATTTATATCATACAGCTTATTTATAAAAATGTTACTCAACTACTATATATAATATCTTAGTCATATTCGAATATGACGAACGCGTTCGCCTAAGTAGTAATGAAAGCCTTCTATTGATAGTATCTTCATAATGTATCTATACTGCTTCATTGCTACATATTATTCAACAATAGATAAGTGGGTAAAATAAAAGTTCGTTTTACCCACTATCAGTTTTAGGTTAGAAAACTAATTATATTTTTTTTGGTGGTATGAGCATTTTCTTTATAGTTAATTGTTTAGTTAAGGCTAATAATCGCTTAAGTATTTTGCCTGTAATGTCCAGCCTAATTTTTGCCTAGAAGGAGGGATTTCAGAAGCAGGAACGCCTAAATCGGAAGGAGGAAAGAATTGAATAGGAGCTATCATGGTCAATAACGTTTGTGGCACATTTAGAAGCCGTATTACTTGTGATACAGGTATCAGCGCCCCAACCTTGTTGGTTCTTACCAAAATCAATACGTACCCTTTCATCACGACCCATTTAACTACCATCATGGCTTCAAATTTATCCACTGGTACTACGCTCACTTGGATACTGTGCAAAATTACTATTGGGGATTGTTGGGAGCTGGAACTACGACAACTAATAATGGTTACGCTCATTGAGCATTGCAGCGCAGGGAGTCCCCATTCTGTAACAACCATAAATCAATTGAATTTACCTCATAAAATAAAGTAAATAAATATGAAAACAAGATTATTTACACTTTGGATACTCTGCCTGTGGGTAAATGTAGGGGTATGGTCGCAAACGACCGTAGCTATATCGCCTGCTTGCAAAGATTGTCCAGCTACCATTACAGCTCTTAGCTGTGCGGTAGCTTCAGCGGGAACTTTACAAGAAGGAACTCCTATCGGAGTGGGTGTTACCCAAACCGTACAGGCTACGGTAAGCAAAACGGGTAACTATACGCTTACCACTACAGCCAACGGCATTACCTTTAGTGCCTCAGGGACATTTACAACCACAGGTAACCAAAACGTTACCCTGACGGCCACAGGAGTACCCATCGTAGCCGAAACCACCACATTTAACCTCAGTTATGGTACGGTAAGCTGTACGTTTACGCGGGTGGTGGGAGCATCAGGTTCTAAAATTGCTTCTTTTGGCCCTACTAATCTACGCTTTAAGCAACTCGGAATCCAGTGGGGACTCACTCTTGATGGAGATGTATATGGATGGAATGGTGCTTTGGAAGGAAAAACCCTTGGTACTCCCTCTGAAACTATCACTAAGTCAATGACTCTTACTAAGGTACAAAACCAACCTGGGAAAATCGCTAAGATTTCATGTGCGCTTCATGATCTAGGTTCTGTTGGATTTTCGGTCGTTAATGTATTTATGGTGGGCGTGGATGGACAAATCTATACCATAGAACCCCATACCGCTAATGTCCTTGGAAGTTACTATCAGAACTGGTACGTTTCGCCCGTCAATCTTACGTTGATTGGTGATGCTGGTTCGGGGGTGTTTCGTACTGGTGCCAACTACATTGGAGGGATGCAAGGTGAGCGAAAAATGGTGATTCGGAGATTTCCAGCGTCTCCTTCGGGGCAAGCATGGAAAGACATTGCTCCCCTTTCCGAACCCAATATTTTTGCTGGTAGCCAAACGTACGCTTTGTTAGGGATTGATGCAGCGGGAAGGATGTTTGCCGCAACAGCGACTCAGGGTGTTGGCGGTCATAACACCAGTTGGAAAGAACTGCCCAAACCGACGGGCTCTACTGCCGCCTTTCAGTACGTTAAGTTTGTGGATACCGACGTGAATCAACGAACAGGATTTGGGAATGCGTACTTGAGGACATTTGTGGCAGAAGGTAATGATGGAGCCTACTATGTATTTAGAAAAGATAATATTACCTCGGTAGCCCATGCAACGGCTTTCTCGGCAACTCCCTTTAAAAAAATACCTTTGCCTGCGGGGAAGGTGCTTCGTACGTATCGTTTTTATCAGGAGAGTGTTTCGCCAGAATCTAAGGGGTATTTAATTACTACGGATGGTTCGTTGTATGATTACACCTATTCTACCAATGCCATTACCGAAGTGACTAAACCGAAACCAACGACCCAATTTATTGATATTTGGGATAACGTTGCGGTGACAAACGAAGGAGTTTATGAGCGTGGTCCTACCACTGCCCCCTCACCCTCTGGCGATAACCGTCTTCCTCTATTTTCATGGAAAGTTAACATGCAGTTCTATCGAACCCCAACTCCTGCGCCTTCATTGGCGGGAAATTGGCGAGCACCACGGCCTGAGAATGATTATGGTACGCTATTTCAACAAATAGCTTATACCAATATTGGTGGCGACTGGATAGGCGGACTTTCCTACATAGAAGGGAATATGCGTACGCAGAGAAGAGCCTTAATGCTGGATGCTACGGGTAAGGCTTACTGGGTAATACGTACCGATTTTAATTATATGCATTATACTGGTGTTCATGAGCCTGGTTTTTATGACGGAGAAACGGGTATGTATGTAACTGAATTGATGAATGGGAAATATGACGACAACAACCCGTATCCCGAACCGTAAATAAAGGCGATAATGACCATAAATAAGTTATAGTAACAAAAAAATAATGGATATGAAATCTATCAAATATATTAAAGGTTGGAGTATCGGATTGCTGGTACTACTACTTCCCCTAATGAGTTGGGCTCAAACCAACGTTTCTTTAGGAGGGAGTTGCGCCAATTGCTCGGCGGTCGTCACTTCCTTTGTCAACTGTTCTTCTAACTCTTCGGGAACTCTAAACTCAGGGACGATGATTGGGGCGGGAGTTACCCAAACGATTGTAGTCAATGTGGGTAAGGTAGGAACCTATGACTTTTCTACCACAGCAAACGGAGTCTCTTTTAAAGCTAAGGGGTCGTTTACGGGTATAGGTTCTCAGAGTATTGTACTGACAGCCTCGGGCAAACCTATCAATGCAGAGGTAACGACCTTTACTTTAACAAGTGGAACGCAGAGCTGTACATTTCAACGAACGGTAGATGCCTCTGCGCCTCAAATTGCGGCAGTGTGCCCCACCAACCTTCGATTTAAGCAAATAAGTATTCAATGGGGACTTACACTCGACGGAGATGTTTATGGTTGGAATGGCGTGTTAGAAGGGCTACCACGTCAAAATGATTATGAGTCGAATTCAAAGACTCTCACCTTTACGAAACTACAAAACCAACCAGGCAAAATAAGCAAGTTGATGACATGTAGAAGTAATAAGAATCAAGGGGGATCGTCTCTGAATGAAGTAGAATATAAAGCTTTTTTGTTGGGCAAAAACGGAAATATCTACGCAATAGAACGCCAAAATGATGTAAGTGGCGGTTCGGGTAGCAGTCCGATATATTATTCCTCCCCTACGAATCTTACGTTTGTAGGGAATGCAGGATCCGGTAACCTTAGGTCAAACAGTATTGACATGACTACCTTTTATGTGACTGATAGTCGTTTAGTGATTCGTCAGTTTCCTGCCTCGCCTTCGGGTAGTAAGTGGAAAGATATTGAGCCAATCACTGATATAGGAGGATATGGGGTAATGGCGCTTGATAGTGCGGGGCGTTTATATGCGTGTACTTGGTTGGGTACGTCATCTACGGCTTATACTACTTCGTGGAAACAAATTCCTAATCCTACGGGGGCGGTAGCTGGTTTTCTGTATTCAAAAATGATAGAGCACAATCCCATGGGTCTTTATTCGCATGGGATGACTGTAAATACAAACTCTGGTAGTAGCCCCACTGATAGAGCTGTGCTGTTGGAAGGGAGTGATGGTGATACCTATGCTTTCAGTGTTTACAGTCTAAACTTGGTTGGCAATACTACGGCCTTTAGTAACACCTTAGCAAAAAAAATTCCTCTACCTGCAGGTAAAAAGGTGAAAAAATATTGGAACGTAAACGTTCATTGGTCTAGCGGAACTACCAGGTCAAAATTCTTTATTGACCTATTGACAACCGATGGTACTCTATACACCTACGACTACCTGCTCAATACGGTGGTGGAGGTAACCAAACCCCAAAGTAGTACGACCATCATTGATTATGTTCCTATAACTCAATACGCATCGGATTGGTCGTCAGGGCCTCCACGCTTCGACCCGCAGTCAGGCAAAGGGATGATTTTGACGAATGAAGGAGTCTATGAAAATGGGAATAATCCTTTCTTTACTTGGAAAGCCAACCAGCAAGTTTCTACCACCCTCTCGGGCGATGCGGGTTTACAAGGAGGATGGCGTCGGTCTCGCCCCGAATATGATTTTAAAACACTCTTTCAGCAAGTCGCCTACTTGAATCCAGATGGGAGTTTTTACATACAAGCTGATCATGATGCTACTTATACTGGAAACGCTGCAAGAAGAATTAAACGGGCTTTGACCTTGGATGCTTCGGGCAAAGTTTATATGGTAACCCGAATTGATGGAAAAGGGTCATACATATTTAGTACTGGAGTAACCTTAGGTAGCATAGATGGCATGAGAGAAACAGGGGTGTTTGTAAACGAACTTATGAGCGGACAATGTGATGACAATAATCCTTATCCAGAAAACTAAACAGTGATAATCATGAACAGAAAACTATACATATTAATAATAGGCCTTCTAATGAGCTTTGCTTCGTTAGGGCAGCAGTTTTCGGGTAGTGGGCCTGTGAGGTTATCTCTGCCAACGGCAGCAACGAGTATCAAATGGTATAAAGATGGGGTGTTGGTAGTAGATTCTATCGCTACCACATTCAGAGCCAATGTGGTAGGTACTTATAATGCTACTTACATAGAAGACCCCGTAAGTTGTGCCGTTGTCGAGTCAGACTATTTTGTTTTGGTAAATGGAGGAGGCTCCGTGACCCTCGATGGTCAAGTAAACAATGGTGGTGGTACAGGCTATCAGTGGGCGAATGGTGGTGTAAATATTCCTGGAGCAAATAATGCCAGCTATACCACCAGTACAGGAGGGCTGTTTACTTTAAAATATAACAACGGTACCTGTGATCTTAGCACTACCCCATATTATGTTTTTGTGTTATGTAATGCAGGCACAGAGGCTCCAACGCTATCACTGACTACAACTACCAATATGTGCCCTGCTACTACCATTGACCTGAGTACGATTACGGCTAGTAATTTACCCTCAGGTACGGTAATAACGTGGCACTCGGGTACTCCAGCCACGACAGCCAATAAGTTGAGCAGTGTGACAGCCTTGCTTGCAGGGACTTATTACGCCGCTTTTTATGATGCGTCTGGCGATTGTTACAGCCCAACCAGTGGCCTAACGGGTACAGTCATTGATTGCTGTAAAGCAGGAAGTGTAGCCCCAGTGCCACGCTATTAGAGAAAATAAACGTCTAATAATAATTTTACGATGAACAATATCTATACAATGCTGAATATACTGAAGGGTCGGAGTGTGATTCGAACCCTTTCGATAGTGCTGTTTGTATTGATGGGTTTTACGACTCGTGCACTGCTAAATCTGGCTATTCAGGGGTTTGCAGGTGGCATTATACCTACTTTGTCAGTTTCTCCTAAACCCAAAGTAGCTTCACCCGTGATGGCTTCATCTACCACTGTCAATAAATTGAATCGGATGCTTGTACTTGCTGATTTTGACGGAGATGGGGTTTCTGATGAAGTAGATATTGATGATGATAACGATGGCATACCTGACGAAACAGAAAGGTATTGTGACCAACCACTGGTAGCTAATTCGGTGTCGGGTAATGGTACGAAGCAGGATAAGTTTTATTTTTTCAACTGGACAGATGCCGTATTTACTGATGGCATACACAACAAGGATTCACAAACATTTGTTTTGCCCGATGGAGTAACAGTTACTGCTACTTTTTCAAATATTGTAAAAGTGGGAGGAGAATATAGACCTACCGACATGAATACATGGTCTGGGTCGTATTCTCACCAGATGTACAACACCGCTGGAAACAAAGAGGCATTTCAAGGAGCGGACGGTGCGGATATCAAAGGGCGATTAACTTTTACGGCAACCAAAAACGGAAATCCTTGGCCACTTGATATCGTAGTAACCGATGCCGAAGCTAGTGCCCCACCTCTTGAATATGTTAGATTCATCACCGTAAACGGAGAGCCATTTAGAATTTCTGATTTTCGGGGAACCCCGACCATTACTGGTCAAAATACGGATACCCTTACGTATGTTGCCACCACAAGTGGGAATAATTTTTCGTACACCCGCAATGCCACTATTGTCGATTTTGATGTAACAGGGGGAGGGGTGTCCGCTTTTGCTTTTGGGTTGTATTTGGTATGCGATACGGATGGAGACGGTATTACGAATGATTTAGATTTAGACTCTGATAATGATGGGTGCTCAGATGCTTTTGAGGCAGGAGCTACGTCAGACAAAATGACCAATTTTCAATTTACCACAGCCGTAGGAGCTAATGGCCTGCCCGATGTGGTAGAAACAGCGGTGGATAATGGAACTATAAATTATGTTTCCTCCTACAATCAGTATGCCATTGTTAGTACTTTGAAAATATGTACATGTAGTACTGTGCCCCCAACTCTATCTGTTACGGCTATATCTAACATTTGTCCAGTCACAACAATAGACTTGAGTACAGTAACAGTATTAAATACACAAACGGACAATGTTTTAACTTGGCACTCGGGTACACCTGTCACAACAGCCAACAAATTGAGTAGCATAACGGCACTAGCTGGAGGGACTTATTATGCGGCTTTTTACGCGGCAGGAGGTAATTGTTATAGCCCAACAAGTGGAGTAACGGCTGTGATTAGCGATTGCTGTAACTCAGGAAGTGTAGCACCAGTGCCACGCCAATAAATAGTCTATTTTTTAATATCATCAGCTTTAATCACTTTACTAATTTTTTTATGAATAATATCTACCCAATACCGAATTTACTGTATGGTCGGTGGTTTATCCGAACCTTTACTATGGTTATTTCAATATTAATCCTTGAGCTAGCCGAAGTGGCTTTATGTAGTTTTAATGGTGCTAAGTTGATTGAGAAATATACAGTTCCTTGTAAAAGTAGTTACAATGATTTCAAAATAATTTCATGAAAATATGAAAATTAGTCTCCAAAATTTTAAAAAATGTACTCAGCTACTAGTTCGCGCCATACTGGTGCTATTGGTTTTATTGAGTACAATGCCAAGTAGCCAGGCACAAAATAGCATGGTGGGCGATGGCTTTGGCGGTAACGCTGGTTATACGCCTGTAAATTATACAGTAGGCTCTTATTCTGGCTATACAACCTGTAATGGTGTGCTCAAGGGTTGGGGTGCCAACCAGTATTGGCAGTTGGGCAATGGTAATACTTATGGGAATGGTACCATTACTCCTGTAGATATTCTTAGCAATGTAAAGTATTATTCGACAGGTTATATCATGGGTGCTATCAAAAATGATAATACTCTGTGGGCTTGGGGACGCGCACCTTATAGCATACCAGGCGGAACTTCTTATATGGTAGCAGGAGCAACCCCTACTCAGTATGCAACTGATGTAAAGTTTGTAGATGCAGGGGCCGTCCATTTAGCTTATGTAAAAAATGATGGTACAGCTTGGGTTTTAGGTAACGATGGCGTTTACCAAACTGCAACTTCAAGTGCTACGCCTCATCAAGTTACGGGTATAAATAACTGTGTGAGAGTGGCTGCTGGAGGATATAGCCTATATGCATACACGGTTTTTTTATTGAGCGATGGTACAGTTAAATATATCGCTGGTGATACCACCGGTGGATTCTCCGTTCTTTCGCCTACTTCAACACCAACATTAATTCCCTCTCTTACCAATGTCGTTGATATTAAAGCAAATAACTATGTTTTCTATGCCCTTAAGTCAGATGGTACCGTTTGGGGTATGGGTACGCCCTCTCTTAATGTAGGAGACGGCCTAGGTGATGGCACTAGGAATCCCTCTCCTAGTGTGCCTGTAAAAGCACTTATCCCGCCTGGGGTAAGCATCAAAGCTATTTCAGCTTGCAACGATGGTTATACCCTTTTAGCTCTTTCCACAACAGGAGATGTTTATGCTTGGGGCGGAATAGTAGGATCAGCGGGCACAGGAATGACAACCCCTGCCTTAACTCCTGTTTTAGTTGCCTCTAATGTAAAAGACATTATGGCAGGTGAATCATTTTCTTATATATATAAAAACGATGGGACACTTTGGGCTACGGGAGCGGGATCATCTGGGTATGGTAGCATTTGGATGAATCGAACAAATATAACACGTTATACTTTTACCCAAGTAGATCCAGGTGTTAGTCCTATGAACCTATGTGCAATACAGCCAGCAGGTACGTCTTGCCTAGCAGGTGTTACGGTTCCTGCACTCTCGGATACCACTAAAGAAAATATATGTCCTGCTATAACTGTAGACTTAAGTGGAATCACGGTGAGCAATACTCCTGTGGGTACTACACTTACTTGGCATAGCGCAACTCCGATTAGTGCGGCTAATCAGTTAAGTAATGTAACGGCATTGCCGGCAGGTAGTTATTATGCTTCATTTTATGATGCTACAAATAACTGTTATGGACCAGCAAAAAAAGTAATTGCAACAGTGGAGACCCGCTGCTTAGATAGCGATGGTGATGGAATAAAAGATTTTAAAGATTTAGACAATGACAATGATGGTATTTTAGATGATATAGAAAAGGGCTGTATATTTCCTGCTTACTCTTCTGTTACTTTGAGTACCAGTTTATTGAACTACTCCCCTCTTAGTGACCTTTTAACAGGAAATAATCCTGTTACTTTCGAGTATGACAATGCTGTTGGGGCTACTATTCTTGAACTTAGCTTTCCGTTGCCCACCAAACTAACTGATATTAACATATCAGGTTTAGATTTGATTTTAACAGATAATAATAATGTCACAGGACTAGGGCAGTATGTAGTGCAAGGCTGGAATGGCACATCTTATGTTAGTATATCAGATACACTATTCTCTTCACAGGCTATTGATATATCAAGTAATATAGCTTACTATACCAAATATAGAATTCGTGGTGTAAGTGGGGGTATTAGCCTAGACTATGGAGGTCTTTCACAGCTCACTTATGTGGGTAATACGGGTTGTACAGAGTTTGATACGGATAACGATGGTATTGTGAATCGTCTTGATTTAGATTCAGATGGTGACGGTTGCCCAGACGCTATTGAAGGAGCAGGTACATTTAAATCGAGTAATTTATTTACTTCTACGATGCCTGGTGGTAATAGTGGCACTAGCTATACAGGTACAGTATCATTTCCTGTAACGCAAAACCTTGGCAATACAGTTGATGCGAATGGTGTACCAACCATTGCTACCGCAAGTGGACAAGGAATAGGGACGAGTCAAGATAAAACGCAACAAGATGCATTTTGCTGTAGTACCATAGCTCCAATTTTATCAGCTACAACTAAATCTAACACTTGTCCAGCAACTACGGTAGATTTGAGCACGATAACGGCTTCAAATACCCCAGCAAATGCTATCTTAACTTGGCACTCAGGTACACCCGCCACTACTGCTAATAAATTGAATAGTGTAACTGCATTAACTGCAGGGACTTATTATGCGTCTTTTTATACAGCATCAAATGACTGTTATGGTCCGACAAGTGAAGTAACCCTTGTTGTTAATAATTGTGTGTCTATTGTTGCTAATCCAAATACGGCTACCACTACTGCTAATTCGGCGGTGAGTATCCCTGTATTAGCTAATGATACTAACAGTGGTGTACCAGCAACCTTGACAAACGTGGGTTTACCAACGGTAAGTACAAATCCTGCGCATGGCACAACGAGTATAAATGCGGATGGAAGTATTACTTATACGCCTACTTCTGGTTATGTAGGAACAGATACGTTTATTTATACGCTATGTGATAAAACTCAGACGAGTGTTTGTGATACAGCTTTAGTGACGATTTCGGTAGGTTGCCCTGTTTTATCAATTCCAACGGGAGCTGTTGCCAGTGCAGCTAGTATTTGCATTGGCGGAAGCTCAACGTTGTCGGCTAATGCGTGCAGCGGTGGTACTCTAACATGGTACAGCGATATGGCACTAACGAGTGTGTTATCATCGACGAGTGTTAGTCCGAGTGCAACCACTACATATTATGCAGCTTGTGTGAGTGGTACATGTAAAAGCCCCGCTTCTTTAGTGACGGTTACTGTTAATTCGTTACCATCAGCTCCTGTACCAACTTCTTTAACGAAGAACAATGTATGCCCTTCAACGACGGCTACATTAATAAGCTTACAACCTGCCGCAGTAGCTGGTATTACGTATGAATGGCATACGGCAGCCATCAACCCTGTTGCGGGTACTTTGGTAAGTAATGCCAGCAGCGTCGGAGCAGGGACGTATTATTTATATGCCAAGAGTAGTACAGGTTGTTACAGTGTAGCAAGTAGCGCGGTGACGGTTACTATCAATGCGTGTATTTTGGCCAATCCTAACGTGGTAAATACGCTTCAAAATACAGCTGTGAGTATTCCTGTTTTAGGCAATGACACCCGCAACGGAGTAGCGGCTACGCTGACGAATGTAAGTTTACCAACGGTAAGTACTAATCCTGCGCATGGATCAACAAGTGTCAATGCTGATGGAAGTATTACTTATACACCTACTTCTGGATATTTGGGTACTGATACATTTATCTATACTTTATGTGATAAAACACAAACGAGTGTATGTGATACAGCCTTGGTGACTGTAACTGTTGCTCAAGAGGTAATATACACCTTTACAAACGTTTGTCCTTCTACTACGGTTGATTTGACAAACCATACCCCACTTACCATACCTGCGGGAGTGACAGCTACATTTCATAGTGGAACTCCTGCTACAGTTGCCAACAAATTGACAAATTTGTCGGTTGGAGCAGGTAAATATTATATGGCATTTGAAGATAATAAGGGAACACTTACAACTACTGATGATTGTTATAGTCCTACAGCATCTCTAAATATTGTTATTAATGAATGTGTAGAGGCTAATTATGACGTTGCAACAACACTCCTAAATACGGCAGTGAGTATTCCTGTATTAGCTAATGATAGCAATAGTGGCGCTGCTGCTACGTTGACAAATGTAGGATTACCAACGGTAAGTACTAATCCTGCGCATGGATCAACAAGCGTCAATACTGATGGAAGTATTAGTTATACACCAACAGCAGGTTATGTGGGAACAGATTCTTTTATTTATACCTTATGTGCTAAAAATCAGACAAGTGCCTGCGATACGGCTTTGGTGATGGTATCAATAGGTTGTCCTGTGTTATCGAGCCCTACAGGGGCAGTAGCGAGTGCCTCTAATATTTGTACAGGAGGTAGTTCAACGCTATCAGCTGCTTGTAGCAGTGGGATTTTAACATGGTACAGCGATGCAACCTTGACAAGTGTGTTATCTTCAACGCTTGTAACTCCAACGACAACGACTACGTATTATGGTGCTTGTGTGAATAGCGTTTGTCAAAGTCCAGCGAGTAGTGTTACAGTAACAGTGACAGCAACGCCGTTGGCACCAACTGATGCTTCAGCTAGTCCAAGTGCGATTTGTTCAGGTTCAAGTAGTGTGTTAAGTGCTACTTGTGCTACGGGTACTTTATCATGGTACACCGATTCAGGTTTGACAGGGACAGCATTAGCAAGTTCTACAGTAAGTCCAACGACAACGACTACGTATTATGGTGCTTGTGTGAATGGTATTTGTAAAAGTCCAGCAAGTAGTGTTACAGTAACAGTGACAGCAACGCCGTTGGCACCAACTGGTGCTTCAGCTAGTCCAAGTGCGATTTGTTCAGGTTCGAGTAGTATGTTAAGTGCTACTTGTGCTACGGGTACTCTATCATGGTACACCGATTCAGGTTTGACAGGGACAGCATTAGCAAGTTCTACAGTAAGTCCAACGACAACGACTACGTATTATGGTGCTTGTGTGAATGG
>NZ_JAAALB010000077.1 GCF_009905545.1 Cellulophaga sp. BC115SP
CGTCCATTCATCTACTATTTTAAACCTTTTACTAAAATATAATTGATAATTGTAAAATATTCTGTAATATTTACAGTGTATTTTGTTGTTATCATTACACAAATATCAAATATTTTTAATAAAAGTTCAAAATATATTTGATATTATTTTATACAAAACTACCAATTTGTTCATAAAAATCTAACAATCAGATATTTACAAATTTACTCTATTAAAATAAATAATCTATTTACCCTATGACAACCGATAAAATAGAAGGTACCTATTTAATTTTCAATATTAGATCTGGAGGAAACACTCATGATAGAATTTGTGAATTAGCTTATACTATAATTAAAAATGGAGAAATCTATGAAAAGTATTTTACGGAAATTCTTCCACCTCCAAATCCTCTTTATGAGAATGACTGGCAACAAGAAAAATACAAAAATTGTCCTAATTTGAAGGAGGTATGGCGAGATGTCGAAGATATATTCAGTACAGCTAAACATATTTTTGCTTTCAACCTTTCGACACATAAATCTAATCTTGAAAAAAGTTTAGGAATATATGGATTAACATTACCTAAAAATAACTATCACTGTTTATACAATTTATCAAAAGAAATTTTAGATAACGTAGAGAATCATACATTTCAGGCTATATGTCAGGAGCTATCTATTGACCCTTTTCAAAGTAAACATGAATCTCTAGCCAAAGCTATTGCGGCATCTGAAATACTTTTAGATTTGGAACAAAAGACCACAGATAAAAACATTGCTAGTTACATTTTAAATAAACCTAGTAAGCAAGAATCTATTGGAAGCTATTTCCAACAACAAGCTCATTTTAAAAGCTCAACTACAGAGTTTATTGATGATTTTACGTCAAAACTACCTTTCATAACACCTAATGGGGCTGAGTTTTTTAAAAATAAAAATATTGTAATAACAGGGGAGTTTATGAGGTACCCCAACAGGAATGAGCTTGTGTCATTGCTCAGCGAAAGAGGAGCAAGTCCAAAATCATCCATTTCAGGTAAAACCAATACTGTTATAATTGGAACTGGAGCAGGTCCTAGTAAAATTCAGAAAATAATTGATTTAGTAAATAAAGGACAATCAATTGAAGTTGTTAGTGAAAATGCTCTATATACCTATTTAGACGATTGTAAATAATAATGAGATGCAAATATTGTGATAGAGCCTCATAAGTTATCTTACTTTCAGAAAAAAAACTCAGAGTTATAACGCAATCATCAATTACGGAAACATGGTGTATAGTAATGACAATACGGATGTAAATCAAGAATCCTTAGTCCGTGATTTACAGTTCCACCAAATAGAGAAGCAATACCCAAATAATCCTGATAGTATTAACCAAAATGATTCTAGCATAATTAATAAGATTTATAATTTAGCAAATCACCAAGTCGTAGGAGATCTTATTTTAGCAAGATTGATCGCTCTTATCTCTTGGTATTTTTCTAAATAATTTGTTTAAAAATTTAAAGACTTATTTTGAATTCAAATTTATAGAAATATCGTAAGTTAGAAATAGGACAAATTATGACAAATACCATAGCACAAAGATTCGAGCAACTTATCAGTACCCTGGAACTTGATTGCAACTCCTTTGCAAAAAGTATTTATGCAAACCCTATGGATATTAAAAAGATTATCAATCACAAAGGGAAGCCTAGTTTTGAAATGGTTGCTAGCATACTATCTCAATATCCTAAAGTCAGTGCTGAATGGCTAGTACGTGGAGAGGGTGATATTTATAGAAATAAAGCTCTTGAAGATTATAAAGGTCATTTGGAAGAGTTAAGATACACGATAGAAATACAGAGACAATTAATTGATAGTTATGACTTCCCCACACCAGTGGCGTAACTTTTAAAATTTTAAATAGCTTTTGAGATTATATTAATCTTTACTGTAAATATTATGGAAACAACAATAAGTCAAAGATTTGAGGCATTGATAAAAGCCTTAAAAATGAATAATAATTCCTTTGCAAACTCCATAGGCAAAACTTCTACTATGATAAAGTTTATTGTCGATGGAAAGAGTAAACCAGGGTTTGATTTACTTGAGCAAGTTTTAATAACATACCCAAATGTAAATTCAGATTGGTTACTAAGAGGTGAAGGAGAAATGTTCAAAGAAACAGAAAAGGTAGTTGTGGAACCAACACTTTGGCAAACTTTAAAGGAAAGCTACGAGAGTCGAATTGAAGAACTTCAGCTTTCACTGAGTGATGCGAGATATACTATTTCAATTCAAAAACAAATGTTGGGAAAGCTTAAACCTGTCCCTAGAAGACCAGGTGCTGGGAAAGTTATTTACTTCTTTCCTGACCTATTAGAAGAAAAAATTATGGCTGCTGAAGCCTAATTTTTTTGACGAAAAAAGGTGGCACTTTAGGTGGCAGGCCATTAACTAAGGGTTAATGAGGTCATTTTAAGCATTTTTTGTAGACGGTTCGAATCCCTCGCTCTCTACCAAGAAAAGCCCACCATTACGGTGGGCTTTTTTGTTTTTATTGGATTCTCCCTATTTCTCTTTTTCTCCAAATCAATATTTTACTTCCAAATCACAAAAAATCAGTTTTTAAAATATTATACGTTGACAATTTTATAATTTTACTAAATTGATATACCTCATTCAAACAAGTTTTAGCAATTATGAAAAATCAAAAAATTAGTTTTCCTCTGTTAATTATCATCATTATTATTGGCTCTGGTCTTTACAAAGATTTCGATTTTGCTACTTTAACCTTTAAAAGACCATATCTTGACATTGTTTATGGTATTTCCTTGATAGCTGGATTATACTTTCTGTTTAAGGGCAAAAAGGAAAATGAATAATTAGGAGCTCCATTTCAATACATTTTTAAACCGACCTTTATGAATACTTTATACTTTAAACCTTCAAATTCTCAACCGCTGGCATTCTATAAATAATAATGTCTCATCGGCTTTGCAATATATTTGTTTAAAAGCTAAATCTAATTTTCCTCCTCTATTATTCAAACCTGCGTAACCTATTACTCGGGGAAATACTCATTTTCCAAAACTCAAATCTTAATATAATGATTGAAGAAAATTGCAGAAATTGTAAAGAGGTTATTTCAGGTAACTTCTGTGGACACTGTGGTCAAAGAAGATACAAACGAATAAATCGGAACTATATAGTAGAAGAAATTCAAGATATTTTTGTTGATGTCAACAAAGGTTTTTTCTATTCCGTATTCAAAACCCTTCGTAATCCTGGCAAAACCGCCCGAGAATATATGGAAGGCAACCGTGTTGACCACTACAAACCAATTGCGCTAACATTTGTGCTAGCTGGTATCTCTATTTTTGTATCGTCTAGTGTGTTGAAGTTTGATGATATTATGAAAAACTTTTCAGAGCAACAGCACATTAACTCAAAGCTTATGTCTGATGTCTTTACGATCATCTCAAGCTACTATGCCATGCTCATGGTTTTGTTATTGCCAGTTTTCGCCTTTATTACCAGAATTCCATTTAAAAAAGAAGGGCATAATTACTATGAACATATTGTCATGAACTCTTATGTGGTATCCTATTACACCCTCATGAGTATCTTAGTTATGTATCCGATACTCTTTCTTTTCAGACAAAATCCAGAAAAAATGATGCTTATTTCACAGGCTTCATTTTTGGCTCTTCCATTTATTTTAGTGTGGTTTTTCAAAGGCTTCTACAATCATATTCCTCTAAAGAAGATAATTATTAAAATTCTAGGAGTATTAGCGCTCACGCTACTAACCTATATACTTGTGGTTGTTGTTTCTACTATCGCATTTATACTTTATGGAGTATTTGTGGACAAAGGGGTACTTGAATACGCCAAACCAAAATAATCATTAGTACTGAAAGATGAGTGGTAAATTTTGAATGTTTTTTTAATTATCAACACTTTGCACTCACAATTTCTTGGTTTACATGCCATAAGTTAAAATCACAAAACAAAAGCCCTGATTCAAGAAACGTGAATCAGGGCTTTTGTTAAAAATTAACCGACGCACCACCATCTACGGGTAACACAACTCCTGTGATATATCGTGCAGCCTCTGACGATAAAAACACCGCCGTATGTCCTATGTCGGCTGGTTTACCATAGCTTGGCATGGCTATACGATTGGTAATTTTTTCTTTTCTTGCTAAATCCGCATTAATGGCATTCAGAAACATGGGAGATTCTATCCAACCTGGGGCAATGGTATTTACTCGAATTAAATCCTTAGAATATTCTGTCACCAAATTCTGCATCAAGCCTGTCAGCGCTGCCTTTGAAGTTCCATAGGCAGAAACACGGTCTATGCCAAATATTCCCGCCATTGAGCCAATAAACAAGATGACCCCACTTTTGCGTTGCGCCATGTACTTGGCACATTCTCGAGTAAGGGAAAAGACTGACAGTAAATTGGTCTGAATGATACTTTCAAATTCTTCATCTGTGGTTTCATTGGAAAACTTTTTAAGATGTATTCCTGCATTATTAACCAAGATATCTATTGCTCCAAATTGTGTTTCTAGGTCTTGAATAAATGCTGGTATTTCCTTTTTGTTCGTTATATCAAATACCGAATAGCGTGCATTTTCTCCCAATTCCTTGAAAGCATCTTGCAAAACCTCCTCTCTTCGTCCTGTGATGACAACCTCTGCGCCTGCTTCAATAAATGCTTTACTGATTCCCAAACCAATACCTGTACCTCCGCCTGTCACTAAGGCTCTTTTTCCTTTTAATGAAAAAACATTCATGTCTAAAAAATCAGCTCTAAAGTGTCATCTACAAAATTAAATCCCCAACCTGCACCCTCGTGTGGATAAGCAAAACCATCTTTTACCGTCATCGGATTATCAATCAAAGGATCTATCCAATCGAAAGACTCCACACCTACTCCATTTGGAATAGAGCAAACCAATGGCACATCATAGTCTTTGTAATAATGTGGCAAAACAGGAATATGGTGACTATTAGCCAATAAAGCAGACTCTCGCCAAGCCTCTACCCCACCTATTCTGAGAATATCTGGTTGCCAAATATCTAAGGCATTTCGTTTCAATAGTTCTACCAATGGTAAGGTATCATATTCGCGTTCGCCCATCGCTAAAGATATACCAGCTTGTTGTTTGAGCGCTTTATATCCTTCAAAATCCTGATGGTGAAGCGGTTCTTCAAACCAAAAGATATTCAAATCTTGCGCAGCCTTTGCCAATTGTAAAGCAGAGGGCAACTTCATCCCCTGATTGGCATCCATCATGATATTCACCTGATTGCCAACGGCTTCACGAACAATCCTCAAACGCTCCAAATCTGTACGCCAGTTGGGATTTCCCACTTTGATTTTTACTGCCTGAAAACCACGAGACACATAATCTGTTACTTCTGCTACCAGCTCGTCAATCGTATAAGAAATCCACCCCCCGCTTCCATAGATAGCACATTTATCACGATAGGTTCCCAAAAGTTTGCCCACAGGCTGATTCAAGCATTTTCCCCAAGCATCCCACATGGCGATATTGACAGCAGCCTGCACCCAGCGATTGATACCTTGATTTCCAAAATATTCGTTGGCTTCGTCTAATTTTTGGTAAACTTTTCCCGTTTCATACGCTGCATAGCCTTTTACTAGTGGCAATAAATCTCTAAAAGCCCCTTGAATGGCATAAGGAGAATATTG
Source organism: Cellulophaga sp. BC115SP (assembly GCF_009905545.1). Taxonomy (GTDB): domain Bacteria; phylum Bacteroidota; class Bacteroidia; order Cytophagales; family Spirosomataceae; genus Flectobacillus; species Flectobacillus rivi. The sequence goes on from NZ_JAAALB010000077.1 coordinate 5,698, forward strand.
AAATGAGAGCAAATAAGACTCCCCAACCACGCCATTTTCGAGCTGTAAACGCAATACCAAAAACGAAATCTCGTGAAGTGTATGTGTTGCATCAGCAATTGGCTTTTTGAGTGGCGCAACAGCTTTGTATAATTTAAAATCTCTAATATTAACAGAAGAACTCATGGTTTTAACTTTTATGTTTTTACAAAAGTAAAAATCGTAACTTGACATTTTGCCACCATTTTTGGTTATTCTATCGCCAATTATTTACCAATAATGTATTTTTGAAAAAGTATCATTTAAAAGAAAAAACATGGCTCAAAAAGTATTTATCCATCTTGAATCCAATCGGGGTTATAGTCGTGATTTGTTGCGTGGCATTTATGACTACAACAATCAGATAAGCCATTGGGATATTATTTTTGAACCAGCCTATTTTCTAAAAAATAATAGAACAAACAACAGAATCAATCTAATTCAGTCAGTAAAACCTGATGCTTGTATTTTAGAAAATAGTGAAGATATTGCTCAAATGGCACAATTAGGCATCCCCATGATTCAGGTTACCTCTGTCAATCATGTTGAAGGGATTCCTTATGTAAAAGGGAATTATTTGTCGGATGCTAAGTTGGCAATTCAATATTTTATCCGAAAAGGATTTAGAAGTTTGGCTTTTTTAGGAATAGAAAACCTAGAATGGTCATTACAAAGAATGACTTTTTTTCAGGAAATGGCTATTTCTTCCAATACTCAGTTTAGTTCGTTCTTACTCAAAGGCAATGAGGAAGATGTACTTTCTTACAATTTTGAAAATTTAGTTACATGGATAAAATCTCTCCCAAAACCTACAGGTGTTTTATGCTGCAATGATGATTTTGGACAAATACTTATCAATGCTTGTTCAATGGCGCAAGTAAAAGTACCGCATGAAATAGCAGTTTTGGGCATAGACAACGATGAATTAATTTGTAATATTACCTATCCAAACCTTTCAAGTATTGCTCGTAATCATCAAAGTACCGCCTTCAACATTTGCTCTACACTTAGTGATATGTTACAAGGAAAAGTACCAAATCAACAAATTATTTTGACCGAAGCCTTAGAAGTAATCGAACGAACCTCTACAGATACCGTGGCTATTACTGATAAGGAAGTAAACAAATCAATACAATTTATTTCTGCTAATATTCACAAAAACCTTGAAGTACAAGACATTGTACAGGCAAGCAATAGCTCTTTGAAAGTATTAAATCAGAAATTTCAAAAAGCGATTGGGCATTCTATTTTCCAAGAAATACAAGTACGAAAACTCTCCCGATTCAAACAATTACTCTCCACAAATCGAAGCATAAAAGAAATTGCCTTCGAACTGGGTTTCAACGACCATAGTCATATAAGTAGGTGGTTTTCTAAACTGGAGGGAATCACTCCAATGGAATGGCGAAAGAAAATGGGGGGATAAATAAGAGGGATAAGGCAACAGGCACAAAGTGTTTGAAAATAGAATTTACTTTGTTTAAAAAGCTCGAAAAAGATTCAGAAAACACTATGTAACTTTGTTCCCTGATGCCTGTTCCCTATTTTTACCCTATTTTTCCTTTGACTTCATCATTTTCCCTCAAAAATCAAGTATCTTCGGGCTTGATTAAGCATCCTTTTTGCATTTAGCCCTCTTCATCGACTATGTGGATAGAAAAAGACCAAAAATTACAACGTACCTTTCAGTTTAAGGATTTTTCCGAAGCTTTTGGCTTTATGACTCGTGTGGCACTTTTGGCCGAACAGCATAATCATCATCCGTGGTGGTCGAATGTTTGGAATACAGTAACCATTGAGCTTACCACTCACGATGCTGGCAACATGGTCACCGAAAAAGACCATGCCTTGGCTAAGGCAATAGATGCACTTTTATAAAGATTATTATTGGATTTTGAACTAATGAGTAAATTGTATTTAGTGCCAACCCCCATTGGCAATCTTGATGATATTACCCTTCGAGCAGTTAAAATACTACAACAAGTAGATGGTATTTTAGCAGAGGATACTCGTAATTCTGGCATGTTGTTAAAGCATTTGGGCATTTCTAAGCCACTTTTTGCACACCATGCCCACAACGAGCATCACAGTACTGCGGGTATTATCAAAATGTTGAAAGAAGGGAAAAACCTTGCCCTTGTGTCTGACGCTGGTACGCCTGCCATTTCAGACCCTGGTTTTTTATTGGTTCGTGAATGCTTGAAGCAGGGTTTGGAAATTGAATGTCTCCCAGGAGCAACGGCATTTGTTCCTGCACTCGTAAATTCAGGACTTCCATCTGATCGCTTTACATTCGAAGGATTTTTACCTCATAAAAAAGGGCGCCAAACTCGTTTGCAAAACCTTCAAAACGAGGAGCGTACGATGATTTTTTACGAGTCTCCACATCGTTTAATTAAAACACTTGAACAGTTAGGAGAATATTTGGGTGCCGACCGACAAGCCTGTGTATCAAGAGAATTGACCAAAATGTTTGAAGAAAACATTAGAGGTACTTTGGCTGAAGTATTGAAACATTATCAAGAAAATCCAAATACTATTAAGGGTGAAATTGTTTTGGTCATTGCTGGAAAAGAATAATTTTTCAGTAATTACCTGCTAATTGATTTCGATTTTTCGGTAAATATTGATAATTTACGAAAACTATTGCCAATACTAATGATAGTCTATCCCTTTTGTGTTATATCTAAACTAAATTGTATTATCTAGTTTTAGTACAACTCACACGGATGCTTGTATCGCCACCGTAAAACCTCAACTACATGAAAAACCTCAACATTCTATCTAAAATTATTTTGCTATTTTGTTTTCTGAGTAGTTGTATCCAATTGGTCAATGCTCAAAAACTTTCAGAAAGTGCCAAAGTAAGTGTCATTACAGTCGACCCTGGAAAAGAGTTGAATGATGTTTTTGGACACTCTCTTTTGTGGATTTATGACCCAGCTAATGGCGTTGATCGTGCCTATAACTGGGGCGTATACGATTTTAGCACTCCCAATTTTTACTGGAGATTTATCCAAGGGACTTTACCCTATAAAATGGAGTATCGCCCTATTAGTGATTACATAGCTTATTATCAATACATGAAACGTGGTATGAGCGAGCAAGTGTTGGATATGGCTCTGTCTCAGAAGCAGCGTATACTTGATGAACTAGACAAAACCTATAATGATCCTGCTAAACGTACCTATCAATACAAATTTTTTACCGACAACTGTGCCACACGCGTTCGTGAGGCAATTGTAGTGGCTTGTACGGATAGCGTCCACTTTGCTAATTTGCAGACCATGAGTGATACCACCTTCAGACAGTGGATGAACAAATCACTTTATGCAGGAGATATGCGTTGGCCAGCAGTAGCCATGAATATAGCACTCGGTTCTGAAGCAGATGAAAGAACGACTCAATTTGAAGCCAACTATATTCCTGCCAACTTACACAGAAGTTTGGGGGCAGCCAAAAGAATGACTCACGGAGTACTTCGCTATTTAGTTGATACAGAAGCACCATTATATGCTTTAGCAAAAGAGGAAGTAAAACCAATGCCTTTCTTCTTACAACCAGCTTTCTTTTTCTTGATGGTTTTATTATTTACTTGTTGGAAAACTTATGACCATTGGAAAAGACGACAAAAAGGTTATAAATTAGATAAAATACTATTCAGTATCGCTGGTTTTATTGGTTGGATTTTAGTATTTTTATGGTTCGGGACTAATCATGGAGTAACAGAGAATAACAAAAATATTTTATGGGCATTGCCTTTTCATTTGCCTCTAATTTTTAGATTAAGAGAAAAAAATGGTGAGTCTTGGTATGTGTATTATTTTGTAGTAACGGGTGTAGCGTCAGCACTAGCTTTAGTATTCGTAGCTCCTTACATGATTGAATTGGTACTTATTGTGCTTACACTTTTAGTAAGATCTATGTATCATGTAGGCTTTGAACGTGAACACCGCTTGACAATGAACAAATTTCGTAAAGTTATCAAAGGTCGTAAGATGCAGGTAATCAATTACGACAATGAAGAATAATTCAGTCTAGGTCAAGGACACATTTCCCAAAAACTATTAAAGTTTTGAGGGATTAAGGACAAAATCCTTAATCCCTTTTTTTTTATTGAGTGAATTGTGAGTTAAATTTTTCATTTAGCTGGATTTAAGTGCTAGGCTATAGGCTGTAAGCCGTAGGCATTAGGCAAAAAGTCTTTATAATTTAATAAAAATCTCTTTGTTTTCTTTAGCTTTCGGCTTTCAGCTATAGGCATTCGGCAAATACATATCTATCGTTACTAAAAACAATTTAACAATCTTTGCCTTGTTCCTGCTGCCTAAGCACATAACTTAAATCTTGTTCTGCACGATTACTTAATTGTGTTTTCGAGATACACTTTTACCATAACTCTCTGATTATAAGTGCATATCCAACAACCGATATACAACTAACCAATAACTTCTTTTACCAACTATGAAAAAAATCCTCTTCCTACTATTATGTGGGCTTGCGAACTGGGCTACAGCTCAACAAAAATTTTATCAACTTGGCGATTTCAAACTGGAAAATGGACAAGTCATCAAAGATTGTAAAATCGGTTATCGCACTTTTGGCAAACTTAATGCAAGCAAATCCAACGCCGTATTGGTCCCTACTTGGTTTACAGGTAATAGTCAGCAAAAATCCTTTGTCGCCGATCCTAAAAGTTTTGTAGATAGTACCAAATATTTTGTAATCATAGTAGATGCCCTTGGCAACGGTGTATCGTCTTCACCGTCTAATAGCACTTCGCAAAAAAATCAACTTTTCCCTACTTTCAATATTCGAGATATGGTTACGGCAAGTTATAAATTGAGTAGTGAGCATCTCAAACTATCTCATCTATACGCAGTAACTGGTATCTCTATGGGTGGTATGCAAACCTTTCAATGGATGCTCAGTTATCCTGAGTACATGGACAAGATTGTTCCTATTATTGGTTCACCACAACAAAGTAGCTATGATAAACTTTTCTGGAATCTTCAATTAAATCTGATTGAAAGAGGAAATTATAGTCCTGAAGCTATGGCTTCGGTAAATGCTCTGCATCAAATGCACCTCTGGACACCTTCCTATAGAGCGCAAAATACGCCAACAACTACTTATCCAGAATTGATTGGTAAACTAGAAAAAGAAGCTCAAACGCTCAATGCTTATGACTGGGCAGCACAATTACGCGCCATGCTCCAGCAAGATATTTATCAAGGCAAAACACCTCAAGAAATAGCACCTTTGGTAAAAGCAAAAGTCATGATATTGGTGGCTCCAGAAGACCAAATGGTCAACCCATTGGCCGCTATTCAACTTTCAAAAATACTCAAATGCCCATTAGTTTTGTTGGAAGGAAATTGTGGACACATGTCAACCTCTTGTCAGTCGGAGCAAATGATTGCTCATATAAAAGGCTTTCTGGATAAATAATCAATCTATTTACCTCATAGCCCCACAACATTTTATAGAAGGAATAGCTTAAATTCAGGAATGAAAAAGCTATTCCTTTTTTGTATTTAAGTGTCTTTATGTAGGTCAACATTTCCCTCTACCCCATTTTTACAAAACATGAAAACAAACTCCCAATTTTCAAAAAGATGAATTTGAATATTACTTCCAACAAAACAAGAACCTACGACGCTATTGTCATTGGCTCAGGTATCAGTGGCGGCTGGGCAGCAAAAGAACTTTGTGAGGCTGGTCTCAAAACACTTGTCCTAGAGCGGGGACGAGAGGTCAAACATATCGATGATTACCCAACGGCGACGTACAATCCTTGGGATATGCCTCATCATGGTAGAATTCCGTTGGCTGAACAAGAAAAAGATCCTATTGTCAAACGCTGCTATGCCTATGATGAAGCTACATCACACTTTTTTGTCAAAGACCACGAACATCCGTATGTTCAAGAAAAACCCTTTGATTGGATTCGTGGCTATCAAGTTGGTGGAAAGTCTTTAATTTGGGCTCGACAAACGCAACGTTGGAGTGATTTTGAGTTTGAAGGACCTGCCCGTGACGGTTTTGCGGTTGATTGGCCTATCCGTCACAAAGATTTAGCCCCTTGGTATAGCAAGGTCGAAAAATTTGTAGGAATCAGTGGTAATAAAGACGGTATCGATAGCCTTCCCGATGGAGAGTTTTTACCTCCTTGGGAGCTTAATTGTCTTGAAAAACATATTCAACAAAGAGTAAAACAAAGCTACAGTGACCGTCAGGTAATCATTGGTCGATGTGCCCACTTGACACAGCCTAAAGAAATTCACTTGAAACAAGGCAGAGGTCAGTGTCAAGCTAGACACTTGTGTTACAGAGGTTGTCCTTATGGTGGGTATTTTAGCAGTAATTCCTCCACCCTACCTTGGGCAGCTAAAACTGGCAATCTCACCTTACGACCTCACTCTGTTGTTCATTCAATTATTTATGATGAAAAAAAACAGAAAGCATCAGGCGTGCGAGTCATAGATACTCAAACCAAAGAAATGACGGAGTTTTATGCTAAAATAATCTTTGTCAATGCTGCTTGTTTAAATACAAATCTGATTCTATTAAATTCAACCTCGAATCGCTTCCCAAATGGCTTAGGTAACGATAGCGGTTTGCTTGGAAAATATGTAGCCTTCCATAACTATCGTGGTGCTGGTGGTGGCACGTATGAAGGTTTCGAAAAAGAATATTATCTAGGCCGACGCCCGACTACAGCCTTTATGCCTTCTTTCAGAAACTTGCGCAAACAAGAAACGGATTTTCTCCGTGGCTATATGGTTGCTTTTTCGGCTTATCGCGCTGGCTGGAATCGAGAGATTCATTCGGATGCATTTGGGTCAGATTTTAAAAGAGAATCAACAGAAGTCGGTCCATGGGGTGTATTTATCATGATGCAAGGCGAAACTGTCCCGCAAGAACAAAATCATGTGCGTCTTTCAACCGAGCTCAAAGATGCTTGGGAAATTCCACAATTAGTAACATCGATAGATTACCACGAGCCTAACGATACCAAAATGGTTCAAGATTTTCACCAACAAGCCAGTGAAATATTGGAAAAATCAGGTATAAAAGATATTTTCATGTACGATACCAAACAATCTCCTGGGCTGGACATTCATGAAATGGGTGGCGTACGTATGGGAAAAGATGCCAAAACATCAATGCTCAATGCTCATAATCAGCTACATCATTGCAAAAATGTTTTTGTAACAGATGGAGCAGCGATGACTTCGGTTGGTAATCAAAACCCTTCGTTGACCTTTATGGCTCTCACCGCAAGAGCTGTGAATTTTGCAGTGAATGAATTAAAAAAGAAAAATTTGTAAAACCCTTTTATAAAACATCCAAATAAAAAACTAAGATAAAACCTCCAAAAACATGTTAGATTTAGGAATTGTAAGTGCCATTTTAGCAGATAATACCTTCGAGCAGGCCATAGACTTTGTGGCTGCCAACGGCTTTAAATGTATCGAAATTATGTGTTGGCCAGCAGGAAACGCCGATGCTCGTCGTTATGCTGGAGTTACACACATCGACGTAGAGTCTTTGACTCCTGAGAAAATTACATATATCAAAGAATACGTAGCCTCTAAAGGAATCTATATTTCGGGCTTAGGGTATTATCCCAATCCACTAGATGCCAACGAAACGCAAGCGAAGTTTTTTCAAGATCATATCAAGAAAATCATCTTGGCAGCTGCACAATTGGGAGTTCCTGTGGTGAATACTTTCATTGGAAGAGATATTTCAAAAAGTGTTGCTTACAACCTTGACAAATACAAAGAAGTATGGCCAGAAATTGTCAAACTAGCAGAAGACAATGGCGTAAAAATTGGTATCGAAAACTGTCCAATGTTTTTTACGGACGACGAATGGCCAGGTGGAAAGAATCTTGCAACAACTCCTGCCATTTGGGATAAAATGTTTAACATTATTCCTTCGGCAACACTAGGGTTAAACTATGACCCTTCGCACTTGTTATGGCAACAAATGGACTACTGTCGCCCAATCTATGATTATACCGAGCGCTTACATCATATTCACTTGAAAGACGCCAAAGTATATAAAGAAAAACTGGACAGAGTAGGAATCATGGCAAATCCGTTAGAATACCATTCTCCAAAACTCCCAGGTCTTGGAGATATTAATTGGGGAAAATTCATTTCGGCACTCAACGATGTTAGATACCGTGGACCAATTGTTATTGAAGTAGAAGATAAAGCTTACGAAGGTTCAAGTACTGATATTGAAAAAGCTATTTTGACAGCAAGAAACTATTTAAAACAGTTTTTACCACATTAAAAGAAGATATACGATAGCCCTTCTTTTAATTAAACATGAGTCATCCCGAATTTTTCGGGAGAACTTTTAAAAACGAAACCTCCTTGTTTATTTTGTGAATCACGACAA
>NZ_JAAALB010000078.1 GCF_009905545.1 Cellulophaga sp. BC115SP
CCCTAACCCCTAACCCCACTTTGTGCCTCTGTGCTGCCCCTAAACACCCCTCTTCATTAAATAATCATTAACAATATTACCTGACGGTTACGCTTTGGGAATCTTGGGTCAACTTTGTGTTGATTTTCAAATTTCTCATTGATATGTTGTCTATAAAATCGCACGCCAAATTTCTGCTAGTCCTTTGGACTTTGGGTATTGTACTTCATGGTTCTGCTCAAACCCTCGATAAAGATACTTTTTATAGTGAAATCCCTCATCCAGATACCAAACTACTGAAGCTAAAAGCACAATACAATTCGGCAGTTGAAAAACAACAAATGCTTGAGGCTGGGCTTTATTTGCAACAAATGGGACAATTATGTTTTCATTTTGGGCATTATCCTCAAGCTTTAGAGCTTCATTTACAAGCCAATAAGGTGTTGAAAAGCCAGCAAAAACCTCTTCTCTTGGCCGACAATCTTTGCGATCTTGGACTTTTGTATTATTACCTGCGCAATTCCAATGCGGCTCTGCAACAGTATCAGGAAGCTTTACAGATTTTTCAAAAACAGAAAGAACCAAGTGGTATCGCCAAAACCTATGGTCGTTTGGGACATTTGTATGAAAAACAAGGTAAATACCCTTTGGCGCTTGACTTTCAGCGCAAAGCTATTTCAGAATATCAAAAAGCTGGTAATCAGAGTGGTATTGCCAAGATTTATGAAAACTTAGGAAGTATTTTTGAAGATTTATCTCGGTATGACTCAGCCTATTTCTATTTCAACAAAGCCCTATCTGTCAACCAAGTAGCCAAAGATGAGCTATCGCAGATAGAAGTGCTCAATAATTTGGGAGATGTTTTAAGAAAAACAGGAAAAACCCAAGAGGGACTTCAATATTCCAAAAAAGCCTTATCTCTTTCACAATCACTCAAAGAAAAATATCAAGAAGCCAGTGCCTACAGAGATATATCGAGAGCCTTGCACGATTTAGGACGTAACGATAGTGCCTATTACTATCTTGAACTGAGTCGAAAAATGACAATGGATATTTATTCCGAAAAAAGTATGCAACAAATGGCTGTACTACAAGTGATGTATGATATTGCCAAAAAAAATGCAGAAATCGAACGTCTTGACCACGCCACAAAAACCAATCAAATTGTAGGTATTGCCGTAGCTGTGGTATTGGTTCTGTTAGGGAGTTTGGGCTTTGTGATTATGAGTCGCCAACGAATGAAAATTGCCAATGAACTACGCCTTAATCAACAAAATCAAAAGGTGTCAGAAACCGAGCAGGCTTTGATGCAAGTCGCTCTTCGTAATCAGCAATTAGAGGAAGAACATCTTAAAAATCAACTCGAGATAAAAACCCAAGAATTGAGTGCCCACACTTTGCACGTCATTCAAAAAAATCAGCTTTTACAAAAGTTATATCTGCGTTTGGAAGAAACCTTGAAAGATGACCGAAAAAATGTGTCTAGAAATCTCAAGCAGATTATGCAAGAAATCAACCAAAGTTTCACGCATGATCATGACTGGGAACACTTCCGTCATGTGTTCGAACAAGTACACCAAAGGTTTTTAGAAAAACTAAAATCTCACACCGAACAGCTTACTTCCAACGATATTCGTCTGATTGCTTTACTCAAAATGAATCTAAACTCCGCTGAAATTGCCTCCTTGTTAGGGGTATCACAAGACAGTCTACGGGTATTGAGATACCGTCTTCGAAAGAAGCTCAATTTAGCGCAAGGAGAGAATCTATCATCCTTTATTCAGTCTTTATAATTCAGAAACGTAACGTTAACAATTTGATAATGTAACGTTTTTAAAAATAAAAAGCATTGATTTTTAGGTAATTGCAAAGTTTTAATTCACGCTGTTGCTTTTTTGTTAACGCTCTTTGTAACGCTGTTTCCTTTTTGTAACGGCACGAATTTGCAAATCAAAATAGACTTATTGCACCTTTGTCACAGCAAAAACAACGAGGTATTTCATCTAGGCTCGACTTAGACACAGACCTTTTATGACAATTATGTGCAAATATTTTATCATAGTGTGGTGTTGCTTAATTGCACACCTTGGATTTACACAAAACTTCCAATTTCATGGCTCTGTCGCAGACCAGCAAACAGGCGAACCACTTGTGGGTGCCGTTGTAAGAGCAATGCCTCAGGGTGCGTATGATGTTGTTGGATTGGATGGGAATTTTCGAATCAAGGGACTAAAGAAGGGAAAACATACTCTCAAAGTAAGTTATGTGGGCTACCAATCTTTTGAAGAAAATATCGAGATTCCAGAACACACCACCAGAAAAATTCAACTCAAACCACATGCCAATCAGACCCTTGAAGAAGTTGTGGTATCTGCCCATAGCGATAAATCTTCTGAGCTTACCGCTCGCTCAGCCGAACGCAATGCGTTACAGTTGATGAATATCGTTTCGGGAAAAGCTATTGAAATTTCGCCTGATTTAACCGTTGCCAACTTGGTGCAACGTGTTTCGGGTATTTCGATAGAACGTAATAGCAATGGAGATGGACAATATGCTATTATGCGTGGTATGGACAAACGCTATAATTATACTTTGGTCAATGGTATCAAAATCCCAAGTCCAGACAATAAATATCGTTATGTACCTTTAGATATATTCCCTTCCGAACTGTTAGGTCGCTTAGAAGTAAGCAAATCACTTACGCCCGACAAAGAAGGCGATGCTGTTGGGGGTGTAATCAATATGGTGATGAAAGAAGCTCCAACGCAACTAGAACTAAAAGCTAATTTAGCCACTGGATATAGCGAGTTGTTTATGAATCGCTCATTTGATTCGATGAACAAAAGCTTGATTCATACCCAGTCTCCTTATGAGGCTTATGGAAAAACGTATTCAGCTACGATACAGGATTTTGCGAAAGGATTTTTAGATACGAAGTCTGCTTCGCCTATGCCGAATGTCATTGCGGGTTTGTCGGTAGGCAACCGCTATGTGCATAATCGTTTGGGAGTAATTTTGGCAGGAAGTTTCCAAAATACTTTCCGTGGTAGCAATAGCGATTTCTACAACTCGACGGTCTACGATACAGAAACTACCTCTCGTATTACCAGTTTGGCGCAACGTATCTATTCAGAACAACAACAACGTTTGGGACTACATGCCAAACTAGATTTTGCCCTTAATTCACGTACTAAGTTGCAGTGGTACAATGCGTTTATGAATTTGCAAAACTGGCAGGTTCGTCAAACAAAAACTACGGATTTTTCGTCGGGAGGATATGACCCTGTGGCTGGAAATGCAGGTTTGGGATTTTCGACTCGTTTGAGATATACTCGCCAGAGTATTTTTAATTCAACTTTACAAGCCAAACACCAGTTAGCAACAAACCTTTCAGTCAACTGGTCGGCTGTGTATTCCTTGGCAACCAATGCTGTACCAGAAAATACTAGTGTGAATTTTTTAGGAAAAAGAGAAAAATTTGTTGAAACACTTACCTACCCAACGGAAAGTGCTCGTCGCTGGGAGCATAATAACGACCAAGATATAGCGCTTTATGCCAATGTAAATTACCTTTTTAAAGGTATTGATTGGAGTGCTGGTGGTTTGTTTAGAACCAAGCAACGAGATAATTTTTATAACAACTATATCTTTAAACCTATTAATCCTTTTGCCCTTTATCAAACAGATTATAAGCAATATAGCGATTTATCTTGGTCGTTAGAAAACCCTCGTGGGACGGTGGCTTCGGCACTCAATTACAAAGCTTCCGAGCAAATAGGAGCAGCGTATGTTATGGGGAAATGGACCTCAAAAGAGTGGCAAATTATCACGGGTGTACGTGCCGAGCATACTTCGCAGGGATATGATATGCTATATCCTTTGGGTGAACTTCGTCCATCGGGTACACAAGATTATTGGGATATTTTGCCAAGTATTCATACAAAATATGCCTTGGAAAGTAATCAAAACCTTCGTTTCTCTTATTTCCGCTCTATTAATCGTCCTGGTTTTTTTGAAATTGTGCCAGGGAAAATTGTCAACGAAGAATACCAAGAACGTGGGAACCCTGACCTAAAACGTGCTGTTGCCGACAACATTGATTTCCGTTACGAATATTTCCCTAATGCCTCAGACCAATTAATGGCTGGTGTTTTTTATAAGAATATTCAGAATCCAATTGAATATACTTTGCAAGTGGACGAAACTCGTGGACAAGATGTGTTTTATACGCCAGGCAATTTTGGAACAGCACAAAACTATGGTTTGGAATTAGATATGATTAAAAACTTCCAAAACTTTGGTTTCAAAGCCAACTACACCTATACCAACTCTAGTATTACGACCAAAAAAATGATTCGTATTCGTAATGCGCAAGGAAATTTAGAGCCTCGTAGCGTTGACCAAACTCGCCCGATGTACGGGCAGTCTGCACACGTAGGAAATCTATCTGTTTTTTATAAAGATGGGAAAAAAGGCATTGATGCACAATTGGCAGCCTCGTATACTGGCGAGCGTATCAATACTGTATCTCAATTTTTGAACAATGACCTTTGGCAAGAAGCATTTATACAAATGGATGCATCCATCGAAAAGAATATAGGGAAGCATTGGACGATTTTTGCCAAAGCTAATAACCTTTTGAACACGCCAATGCGCGTTTTTATCAAAAATAGCAACCCTGTAAATTCTTCAATTCCTGAACAATCAGCTCTTAATAACAAAACTTTAATTCGTCAAGACTATTATCAACGTAGCTATTTGGTTGGTCTACGCTTCAAACTTTAACACTCATTTTTACAAAACATCATGAAAACATCAAGCATTTTAGCAAGTGTCTTGTTGCTGGCATCGCTATGCACAAGCTGTACAAAAGACAACTCAGATCCTAAGCCAGAAGAACAATCAGTAGCAGGTGAAGTGTCGGGTACTTGGAAAAAAGGTAGCATCGTTCAAGTAACTGGGGATATCATTGTTCCCGCTGGAAAAACCTTGAGTATTGAAGAAGGCGTAACTGTAGTAATGGACACAACGGCAAAACCAGAAATTATCGTTAATGGTAATTTATACGCTTCTGGAAGTGCTAGTAATCCCATTAAATTTACCGTTCCTGAAACTGCACGTACTGCAAAATACAACTATGGTAAGCTTTGGGGTGGTATCTTGGCTAGCAAAACTTGTGCTGAGTTAGTATTGGACAATGTGATTTTGGAATATGGTGGCTCGACTACAACGGAAGCTTCCACGTCTGTGAAATTAGGTCTTTATAAGGCATTAAGTGGCGAAAATGTACCAGCGCTTTGGTACTCGAACGTATCGGGTAAATTGGTGGTATTTAATAGTATTTTCCGCCATTTCAACGAAGATTGTACTTATTTAGAAGGTGGTAATATTATTTTCTCAAATAATAAGTTTTACACAACAGGTGTAACAGGTGGCGAAGCCATCAACATCAAATCGGGCTGTATTGCCGATGTAGCCTATAATTTGGTTTATAGCACTAATACCAACGCACTTAAACTATCCAATGCAGGTGACCGTACACCACAAGCTTATGTGGTAGCATACAACAATACCTTGATGAATACAGGATGGAGACGTCCAACCATTAAAGGTGGTTCTATCTGGATTGAGGCTAGTGTGCGTGCTGATTTGTACAACAACCTTTTGGCTAACTGCCGCTTCGGTATCAAACGTGACGTGAAAAAGCCAGAAGATACTCGTTCGGTAATTCAAAACAACTTGTACTATGGCTACAACCAAACTACCGTAGATCAGTTCCAACCAACAGCTGAGATTGCTTCAGGTACAAACGAAATCCGTGGTACAAAAGCGGGCGATAACGATCCAAAGTTTGCGAACTACCCATTATCAACAGATGTCATGAATGCAGATTACAATAGCTCATGGGATTTCTCGTTACTATCTGGCTCGGCAGCTCTTAACAAGGGTATTACCACATTTACTCGTAATTTCAAAACAGGTATTACTGCCAACGGCAAAACATACACTTCCCCAGAACCAGCTAATTACATTGGTGCTTTTGGAGGGAAGTAGTTGCGAGGGGATAGGGTATAGGCAAGAGGCATCAGTAAAATTAGCTATGTGAACAAAGCTTTATTATTCTAAATACTGATGCCTAGTGCCTCACCCCTCACCCCTATCATTCCCAAAACCAACTTATTTCATGAAACTTCTCTTTAAATTATTATCCTTGAGCTTGATTGTTTCGACTGTTGAAAATGCTTGTGCTCAAACGATTATCAAACCCGTTGTTATTACTGATTCAGTTAAACACGATACCGACGATCCTGCCATTTGGATAAACCCTAAAAACCCTAGCAAAAGCCTAATTATTGGTACCGATAAAAATCAAGATGGAGCGCTATTTGTTTTTGATTTACAAGGTAAAATCCAGTCAGAAAAGGTAGTACGAGGACTCAAACGTCCTAACAACGTAGATATCGAGTATGGCTTAAACCTTGGAGGTAAAAAAGTCGATATAGCCGTTACCACTGAGCGCATGAACCATCAGTTGCGTATTTATTCATTGCCCGACATGAAACCCATCGACAATGGCGGTATTCCGATGTTTGAAGGTGAAACAGGAACAGAATTCCGTGATTTGATGGGGATAGCTTTGTACAAAAATCCTAAAGGGAAAATCTATGCTATGGTAGGTCGTAAAAACGGTCCTACAACGGGCGGATATATCTGGCAATATGAATTATCAGATAATGGTAAAGGACAAGTAAAAGCTACTTTTATTCGAAAATTTGGTACTTATAGTGGTAAAAAAGAAATAGAATCCATCGCTGTAGACGATGCGCTAGGCTATGTCTATTATTCGGACGAAGGTATTGGTGTGCGAAAATACTATGCTGAGCCTTCAAAAGGTGACCAAGAGTTAGCGCTTTTTGCCACCAAAGGTTTCTCAGAAGATCATGAAGGAATTTCGATTTATCAGACCTCTGCTCGTAAAGGCTATATTCTTGTTTCTGACCAAGGAGCCAATCAATTCCATATTTTCCCAAGAGAAGGTTCTGCACAAAATCCTCACGAGCATCCAGAGCTCAAGGTAGTAAAAGTCGAAGCCAAGCAAAGTGATGGCTCAGACATTACAGCTATTCCTTTGAATAAAACCTTCAAAAAAGGATTATTTGTAGTCATGAGCGATGACAAAACGTTTCATTTTTATCGTTGGGAAGATATTGCTGGAAAGGATTTGAAATAGAAGCTTAAAACAATTGCGGATTGGGGATTGCGGATTTCGGAAATGAGGTCAAATACCTCTATTTTTTACGAAAAATAATTGATTACACTTCCGAAATCCAACATCCGATATCCGAAATATCCAGTTTTATAAACCTTCGTACAATCCTAATTTGGGATTTCGGAAGTAGAAGACTATTCCTCCCTTTTTTCTAAAATCTGAGTCAAAGTATAGTCCATACATCCGCAATCCAACATCCGATATCCCATATAAAAAAAGAAACCCCACCAATATCGTATCGGTGGGGTTATCTGTGCTAACAATCGCAATATTTAAGAGTAGTTTGTTTTATGCCTAGTTTAGAAGTAAGCCAAACTCGAAACGGTATTAAATAATCAAATAAAGTCTGAAAATAATAATCACTATTTTCAAGAAAAACCTTTTAACTTCTTACATTTCTAGCAAAAAGTCTTGGTATAGACCAATGAAATAAGTTCGCAATACTGCTGGTTTTAATAAAAATCAAAGCGCTAAAAATTCCTGAGGTAAGCGATGCTATAATGACCCCAATTTTGATAAAATCTTTTACCTCTGTACGAAGGTATGAATGCTCTGTAACAAAAATCGCCATAGTTACGCCAGTACCAGCCAAAATCCCCATTCCTAAAATATGTACCCAATTAATATTGGTTGGAAGTTGGGCAATATTCAATCTGACAGCAAGCCATGTAGCCATCAAAATCCCCAGTGGTTTACCTAGTAGCAGCCCAATCAAAACACCTGTTACATGAGATTCCTGTAGGAATTCTAAGCTTTCTACGTTGATAGTAACTGCTACATTGGCAAATACAAATAGCGGAACTATCAGATAGTTTACTGGCATGTAAAGCCATCTTTTTAGCTCTTCTATTCGATTAATAGGGATAGAAAGGGCTGTAAAGATTCCTGATAAAGCGGGAGGTAATCCTGCTTGTACCATATTCCACCAAATAAAAGCTCCTACCAAAAAGTATGGAATAATATGGGTGGTTTTGAAATATTTTAATCCAAGTAAAGCTAGAACACTTAGTAGGATAAGAACGATTTTTAGGCTTGCAACTGTTGGTAAATAAAAAGCCACTAATAATGAAATGGCTAGTAAATCATCTATAATAACAAGAGCAACAAAAAAAACTTTAATAAAATTGGGTACTTTATTTCCCAATAACTTTAATATACCTAACGAAAATGCAATATCTGTAGTCGTAGGAATAATCCAACCAGCATAATTACTTTGCTTCTGGTTAAAAAAACAAAAAACGAAAATTGGAATTACTAGCCCTCCAATAGCTGCTATTAATGGTAAATTGGCTCGCTTGTAAGTTTGCAGTTCACCATAAACAAACTCTTTCTTCAAATCCAGACCAATCTCCAACATAAACAACGTCATTAATCCTTTATTGATAATATCTAGCGCAGTAATATGTCCTAGTTCTGGCATTAATGGCGACGACCAAAATTGAATATAGGCTGTTCCACTAAGAGGAATATTCGCAAGTAAAAGGGTTAAAAATAAAGCGTTGAGTAGCAAAAATCCACTTAGTTGACCTGTCTGCTCAATCTCAACGATTGGGCTTGACACATCCTTGATAGGCTCAACTAAAACTTTGTGGATACGCTTTTTCATTTACATTTAGCAAGCAACTAAAACATGCCTTTAAAGATGACTAGCTTGGGAGTAATCGTGCCTCGACCGACCTGAATACTTGTAAAATTATATGAGAATAGAGTGATGCAAAGTGTTTTAAACACCATCTCTTCAAAATCACTAATTGTTCGGTTGTACATTCTTGTAAACCTTTCTGTAATTCTTTTTTAAATAATAGAGGCGAAAAACTTACCTTTTTTAGAATTAACTTAATATAGTTTAAGCGAGAAATTTTCGTTCTCTTTACAGTTACTTCCATAAGTCAATAAATTAAGTAAATTGATTTTAGGAGAATTTCCTAGTAAGACAAATAGGTAGAGTCATTGCATAGGCGACACAGAATCAATAGCACGTTTGTTGAGGGAAGACCATAAAAAAGCTTAACAAAGAAGTAAGGGGGCAACTGAGATATCAGACGAGAGCCAGTCAGTAAGCTAATGCCTCATATCTGCCTGCCCCACAACTTCGTTAAACTTCAACATATATTTCTCTTTCCGCTACAAAGTTGTGACTATAAAGTTAAAACTTTCTTAGACAGATATTAGAAAATGCTTAGAATGTGATATTGCTTGGTAAAACGAGTGTAAATGTGGTGCCAATATTAGGGGATGACTTGACATCAACGGTACCACCGTGCATACGAGCGATACGTTCGACTAGTGAAAGTCCAATGCCATAGCCTTTGATGTCGGCAGTTTGGCTGCTTCGATAAAATGGTTGGAAGATATAAGATAAGTCAGATTCTTGAATGCCAATGCCTTTGTCTTCAATCGCTATCTGAATTTCATCAGGAAGGCAACGTAAACGAATAATAGCTTTTTTGTCAAATGAGAATTTACAAGCATTTTCCGCCAAATTGACAATGGCTGTTTTTAATAATGCCGAATTACCCAACATACAAAGTCCGTCTGGGTCTTCGGGAAGCTCATCAAAGAGAAGTTCGATTTGATACAGAGCATTGCTTTTGGTCAAAAGTCCACGAACTTCCCACAGAAGTTCATCTACTCGAACTTTGTCAACCAGCAAATCTTGCTTAACACCATCGACTTTGGTAAGTTTCAATAAATTTTGGGTAAGAGCAATCAGTTCTTGAATATCATCCAAAACCGAATACATTGTTTTTTGGTATTCTTGAGGCGTACGTGTTTTGATAAGACTAACCTCCAATTGCGAAGACATTTTGGTCAGAGGGTTCCGAAGCTCATGCGATACATTCGATACAAACATCCTTTGAAGCTTAAAAGTATCCTCAACACGGTCAAGCAGTTGATTGATGGTATATGTTAGGGTGTCAATTTCATCTTGGTTATCTTGCTGGGTAAGCCGTAGGTGCATATTTTTGGGCACAATACTATTGAGTTTTTGCCCCATATCATCAATTGGAGCAATAGCTTTGCCTGCATAATACCAGCCTGCTGCCGAAACCCAAAGAATCACAATCAAAAATAATAAGACCATGATAAGTCTCATTTGTGCCAAAAATGCCCTCCCATAATCGTCAACAGCACTTGCTACAATAAAATAAGGTTCAGGCGTTTGAGTATAATATAAACCTACTCCATGATATTTACCGTCTTTAAAACGATACTTTTTCTCCAACTGAATCTTCGTCATTAAATCTTCTGTAAGAGGTAGCCCTTTGCGATCGTTGGTGGTAAAGACCTTTTTTTTGTTTTGGTTATAAATCGTGATGTTTTCGCTGTGAAGAACGTTTTTGTTACGGTCTGTAATGGTTCTCAAAAGGGTAGAGTCAACGTCATCTACCACAAAGTAGAGTTCTGCCGTAGTTTCGGTGCGGTTTGAAAGTCGGCGATAAAAGCTTTCGCTCAGATAATATTGCGTATAAAGGTATATCGACAACAACACTGCGAGGAGTATTGTTGAAACGATAAAAATAAATCTTATGGTAAGACTAACCCTTATTTGCATATTATTCCTTTTTCAAAACATAGCCCATTCCAAATACGGTGTGAATAAGCTTTGTATCAAAGTTTTTATCGATTTTTTTACGTAAATAATTAATATAAACTTCCACAAAATTAGTGCCTGTATCAAAACCGATGTCCCAAACATTTTCGGCTAATTGTACTTTTGACAATACTCTGCCTTGATTGCGCATCATATATTCCAATAAAGTGAATTCTCTTGCAGTAAGTTCAATTACTTGCTCGTCACGAGTCACCACTTTGGTATCAAGGTTCATTTCTAATCCCTCAAATTTAAGGGTTTGATGAGTCATTAGGGTACTTGAACCTCGTTTTGTGAGTGAGCGGACACGTGCTAGTAACTCTACAAACTGAAAAGGTTTTACTAAGTATTGGTCTGCCCCAGAGTCGAACCCATTGACTTTATCTTCCGTTTCGCCCAAAGCGGTCAGCATCAAAATAGGCGTTTGAATACCCGATTGACGAAGCTCGCGCGATAACACAAAGCCATTTAGCCCTGGCATGATAATGTCGGTGATAATCAATGAATAATTATTACGCATAGCCAATTGTCTAGCAATGAGCCCATCATAAGCAATATCTACCTCATACAGGTTTTCTTCAAGACCCTGCTGGATAGCGTGTAAGGTTTTTGGTTCGTCTTCAACTACTAAGATTCTCATAGTTTTAAAATTTGATTGACATTAAGTAAAAGAAGTAAAGTATTAGAGCTTAATTATGGGTTTTGAATGTAAGTTTTTAATTACCAATATTTTGCATTCAAAACAAGTGGAATCTAAGTCTGTATTAGTACGCTTTAGACTAGTAACCATTGCCCAAAATGTACCCATCACTTCATAAGAAATACTTTTATACTTTTAGCCTATGGCATAAAGTATAATGCCTAATGCAGGCAAAATTATACAATTTCACCGATGGCTTCATCATTGAGGCTGCTAGAACTTCCCTTTTTCTCAGCCGTCATAATACCCAACATCATCAATACGCTGGTAATCAGAATGACAAAAAACAAAATACCATTATTAAATGTATTGAGCTTAAATTGTTGAGGAATCCCATAAAACAATAATATGGTAATCAAACCTCTCGGCATCAGTAACAACTCTGGCATAGTATTTTTTTGAGACTGAATAAATCGAAGAAAAATAAATCGAATGACCAGTAAAGCCAATACCACCATTGACCCTGTTATCCAAACTTCTTCTTGACTAAAAATTCCAACATTCATCGAGTATCCAAAAAGCATAAAAAAGAAGGTTCTAATCAAAAAAGCTGTTTCCGCAGTAATTGATTTAAGATTGTTTTCTACCTCATCAAACATGTGTTGAGGCACACCTTCTACAATTATTTTGGGACGAATAATTTTTCTATTATTAATGAATAGTCCAAAAAATAAGATAATTAATAAAGAAGGCAAGTGTAATAATTTACCCGCCGCATATAGTACTAACAATACCGCAAACAAGAGAAAATACTTCAAATGCAAGGTGATTCTTGATAAAAGATAAATCAAACCAAGTGCTACTACTACCGACAATAATAAAGACCAAACAATATTGAAACCATAAAGAATACCTGACTCTATAGAAATACCTTCGTCGGCAATGAGATAATTGAAAAATAAAATCCCGAAAATGTCAGAAAAAGAGGCCTCATAAATGATGAATTCTCTTTTGTGTGGCAGTAAGTTTTCAACACTCGGAATCACAATTGCACTACTGATAATCGACATGGGAGTGGCATATACCAGACAGTTACGAAATGTTTCGCCAGTGGCTTGCTGTATAATCAATGCAATAGAAAAAGAAGATGCCAGTAATATGAGTAAGGCAGCAAAAAAAGCCTGTGCAATCATTTTGGATTTATCTCGGCTCAGTTCCAAGTCAAGACTTGCCTCCAAAATAATCATAATTAACCCCACTACGCCCAAAATCTCAACCGTTTTGTTGACAAATGTAGCTGGCAGTAAGTTTTGTCCAAAAACTTGCCCGACCAGAATACCCGTTCCTAGAAGTAATAGCACTGAGGGAATCGCAAATTTTTTGGCGATAAGATTAAAAATATACGATATAATTACACCGCTCGAAAGCAATAAAACAATTTCATACGTATTCATAAATGCAAAATGGTTAATGGTGAAGTGAAGTGGCAATTAGACGTTAGTCGTCAATCATATATCTGTTATTGGCAGGTACTTATAATCATAGTAATACCCACAGATATATGATTAATTTGACCTTTCCTGTTACTTAGAATCCATTGTGTAAAAACAAGCAAATATTTCCTTAAGTTTTGGTTTAAGAATACCTAAATGCTTCATAGCATGCAAGAAGTCCATATTTGTTTTAAAAATCGTTAAGAAAAAATTAGAAATTACTTAGAGAGGCTTAGGCAAAAGGGTTACTATAAATTTATTAAATCTTTGTGAAAGACATACATAAAGATTGGTAAATTTGGTATCTTGAAAATGAAAATATCGACTCTTGTGGCATTACTAAGCCTTGTTAAATAGCAATAGAATGAAAAGAAAACTATATCAATACGGGATTTTGTTAGGGCTTCTTATCAGTGTAAGTGCATGCCGAAAAGATATGCGTTTATTTGATAAAGAAGTACGCCCAACCTTAGAAGAGTATGGGAAACAAAATCCTGAAACAAAGCTACAAGTAACTACACGTTTAGGAAACTTTACGATACAGCTATACGAAGGCACACCGTTACACCGAGCCAACTTTGTTCGTCTGGTAAAAGGTGGTTATTATACCGATTTATTCTTTTATCGAATTGTCTATGCAACAGCTATTCAAGGAGGTGCCGAATGGATGTATCGTCTCGACTATGATCTGCCTACCGAAGTAGATACCTCCAAGTTTAGACACAAACGTGGAGCAGTAGCCATGGCACAATACGACCCTAGTATGAACCCCGAGGGCAATACTTCTGCGAGTGAGTTTTTTATTATTACTAATGCAGAGGAGGCTCGCAAATTTGATGGCATATATACCGTAGTAGGAGAGGTAACTGAAGGAATGGAAGTGGTCGATAAAATCAAGGAAGCAAGAGCTTTCAACGAAAAACCTGTGGATCCTATAAAATTTTCTATTCGTATTTTAGAATAGGTATTTTGTCCTAAATAAACATGAGTCATCCCGAATTTTTAGGATTGGGATTATTCTCCAAGTTTTTATCAAACATGAGTCATCCCGAATTTTTCGGGAGAACTTTTAAAAACGAAACCTCCTTGTTTATTTTGTGAATCACGA
>NZ_JAAALB010000079.1 GCF_009905545.1 Cellulophaga sp. BC115SP
TTTGTGCATTTTCGGGGATTGCTTTTTGATAAAAATGCCTGATAATCAATTGTTTATACTCTAAAAGGGAAGCCTAAGAAGCAGTTTTTGAAGTAAGAGATTTTTGACAAAGCTAGCTTTTTATTTTTTCTGAAATAAGAAAACGTGTAAGGATCACCAAAACTTTGTCTCAAAAAGTTTTTGGGATCCTTACAAACCTACTAGAACCTTAACTGTAAATTAAGCTTGAAATAAAGCTTTCCATCTTTTTCAAGATATAACTTACCAAACCTATGTCTTGTGGTAGATGGAGTATCAAATTTTATATGGTTAAATAAGTACGACTTTAGCGATTCTATATCAATGATATGAAATGCTACAATATCTCCTTGGTTCTTCATAACTATAGTACCCTTAGATTCGTATTTTCCATCCCATTTAGTGCCAGCAAAAAAACCAAGCAACACTCCAACTAATAGCTCTTCTACTTTTCTGGTGAGGAAAATATCATCTTCGTAACCTATTTTTGATTTTAACTCTCCTTTTTTGTGAATACTATTGATATTTTTTTCAATTGAAGAAACTCTATCCTTATAGAAGGTTAACAACATTTCACCTACAATTTCAGGCATTAATGAGTCTATCAATTTTAAATTATAATTTAGCGTATCTTTTTCTGGTGCTATAAATTTGAAACTACCTCCATACTCTTCGATAATCATAATCCTATCTCTCAGTTTGGTTGATGTGTCAATTGAGTTTACCTCATCTATTCTGGCACTATCTATACCCTCAACTTGGAAAATAAAATTTGTATTCCCTGAAGCATTTAGCAGAGTAGGTTTTGCACCTAGGTAAGACTTTATACCAAAACCTTCATTAGTGATTTCAAATTGTTGGTTGATATTTCCATCAAGTACAATATCAGATTTTTGATTACTATTACCTCCTTTAATTACAGTGAAACCCAGCTCATCTTGAATTATTTTGAACTCAGGTATTTCGAAGGTACTTGAATTTTCCTTAATTGAATTTGTTAATAGGTTGATTTGACTCTGATCCAATATCTGTGATAGTTCTATTGTCTTGTTGGTTCCGTTCTGCTTATCAACTATATCTATCTTGAATTCATCAAGGATATGGAATTCAGAATTAATATTCAATGATGTAACCTTGTTAAGGTTTATAACATCAAGTTTAGGCTGTAGCTCTGAATCAGATAGAAAGACTTTTTTCTCTAGTAGCAGTTTCACAAAGACTAATAACTCCGTCCACTCTCCTTTGTTTTTTGTTTTTTTCATAGAATCATTTTGGTGTTGTAAATTATCTAGGTATTTAATCATATTTCTTCCAACCGCTTCCACGGCATCAATAGCAACACTATTTCCGAGTTGCTTAATTGCCTGAGTTGGACTTACAGGGAAATCGAAGTCCTCTGGAAAGCCTTGCATTCTTTTTGCCTGTACATAAGATAGTTTTCTTACTACTCCATCTACAAGGTACGAGTCCCAATTTCGCTTATCACTGATATCAGAACCTCTACCACCTACACGTAGTGTAAAACCTATATCTCTACTGCATTTACCTTCCCAAACATCGCTCATAGTAAACTTTAGAGGCGTTTGCTCAGGAAATGTGAAACCGTTGAGAAATGAATCATTTTTGAATCCAATCATGAAGGCTCTTGGTCTAAGCTGGGGTAACCCATAATCACAAGCATTTACGATTTTAAAATAGAAAGAGTAACCAAGCTCATTTTGCAAAATTTGGCGAATTACTTTAAATGTTCTACCATTATCGTGATTCACGATACCACGAACATTTTCAAGGAAAAAGGCTTTTGGTTGCTTTGCTTCGATTATGTCAACTATGTTAAAAAAAAGATTTCCTCTTTCTGAGTTGTGATTATCTTCAAATCCACGCTTATGGCCAGCTTGACTAAATGGTTGACATGGGAACCCTGCACACAATACGTCGAAGTCAGGAATGTCAGAAGGTGTTATAGTTCTGATATCAGCATTGAAAAGTTCGTTTTCAAAAATGAACGGTGAGATTTTAGAAAAGTTTGTTTCATAAGTTTTTCGTGCATGCTGATCCATCTCTGATGCAAAAACACATTCTCCTCCCAAACGGTGCATAGCTAGATGAAAACCTCCAATACCTGCAAATAAATCAATAAACTTAAATTTCGCTTCAAACATATCTTTCAATCCTTTGTATCTAAATAAAGCTCAAAGATACAATTAAAGACTTATACGCATTCAAAATATAATATTTCTTGTTTCCAATTATTGTCATGCTTACTTACGATAAAGCTAAAGATTAGTGACAATTTGAAATTAAATATTCGTTTTTGAATCATAAAGTTTTGAGGAACTTTAAACAAGAACCTATTCTTTTCTTAACGGAGTACAATTGGTGATTGACAACTAGATTTTTAGTGCTTTAAGTTAGAGTATATCTACTATGTTTTTTATAAAAATTACACTTGTTCTATGTACACATCAACATTATATCCAGCGTCGAAGTATGGGGCATTATCATCATCGGCCTCTTTTCTTGTGTCTCTGTAGGGACCTGACCACTTGGGTCTTTGACCAGCTTTTACATGAAAACCTCTATAACGTAATGCCTCTTCCAAGGCTTTCATAAATTCAACTGCGTTGATTTTTCCACTAAAAAAATCTTTTTTTAACTGTGTTCTTTTTTGATTTGCCATGGTTTAATTTTTATATGTCATAAAAGGAATAGCTACTGATAGTCCAAATTGAAATTGCTTCCAACCCTTTTTATCTTCATCAACTAGTTCTCGTGTAATGTCTTTATATTTTGCAAAGATCTCCACATTATAAAGACGCTTCCCCCCAGTACTATTTAGTCCAAAAATAAATCCAGCACCAAGATCATATAGATTGTCCTTAGTATCACGCCAGTCTGCTAATGCAAAAGCGTGCCAACCGAAATTAAGATCCTTGCCGAAGAAACGATAATAATTGATGGGTAGTTGAATAGTAGTATAAATTTCAACACGGTCTGTATAGACAGTATATTCATTGCTTGATTTTCTGGTAGTAGAACCACTTGCAATTATCTTTTCCTCAGTTAGTTTCGAAGATGTTAAATCTTCAAGATTAGTTGTCCTTTTGAACAGTAAGGCAATATTTAGTAGACTCGCCCTTCTTACAGGTTTGTAGAAAGAATAGAAATTGGCTTGTAATCCTAAAGTTAATCCAGGAGTTTTAAGTTTAGTAAGTGCATTTTCATAACGTAATGAATCATAGTAAGTTCGATAGGCAACTCTATCCCAATTAAAAATAACACTAAGCCAATTTAGTCGCATTCCTGCAATTGGTCTTGCTATTTCTACTTCGTAAATCTTATCATCATAGACTTTCTTTACCTTGTTAATAACTGTGTCCTCGTAAGATAAATTAATCCTGCTTAATCCATATTTTCTTGACAAATATTGTTCTCTTTCAGTTCTATCTTCCCATTTTACAGTTGGATCTATTTGGGACACCTCGTAAATTTCTTCTAATTTTGAAATATCCCTATTTAATTTATTAATTCTTTGTCTTTCATTGAATATTCTAGCATTTGTGATAATTAGCAAGTCGGTAAATCGCAAACGACATGTATCCGAGGAGCATTTAGATATTAGATCTGTCAAAAGAACGACATCTCTACTTGCATTATCAAGTTTGACTTTAGCGTCTGAGATATTTAGTTCTACTTGTTTTCTTTTTAGTAAGGTTAGCCTTAATGAATTTTTTATACTGTCAATCTTGTAATCTCTCTCAATTTCCAAAGTTTTCCGTTTCTCAATCATTTCTTGAGTTTCTGACCCCAATGACCCAATATTGGGCTTGTTCATTCTCCAGCTGAACTTAAGCCCTAAGTCAACCCCTGTATTTAAGGTTCCGCTTTCAAATAAAGTTGCAACCGTTCCCCCAACAATAGAGCCGCTACTATTAAACCCAACTGCAAAATATTCAGTCTTTCTCTTTTTTGATAAGTAGTTATTAACACTAAAAAAATAATTTCCAGAAAGGGTAAACTTCCCATCTGTGGGTACAAAGGATACGTAATTAGCCAGATTGGTAACATCGTCAGTGCCTGCAACCATTTTACCAAAAGCACTTTTACTTATGCTGTCTGCGGCACGTCTGCTAATTAAGTCGCTAAGGTCTTGTTGACCCTGAGCTTTGCTGATAGCTAATGAAAAAGAACATGTCAAGACTAAAATATAGAATTGATATTTCATACTGATGATTTGTAGTTAAAGAAATGAGATTTTAAAATAGATAATAGTTTGATTAACTAACGGAGGGCTTTTTACAGGTTCCCAGATTTCGCAAAATAGACAGGGCTTGGCTTTTATGGTCGTTTTCCATATTACATAAACCTTGGAACTGCTACGAAATTTATAATTAAAAGTTGATGTTAGGGTAAGAAGCTTAGTAGTATACTTTCAAGTTGGAGAAAAAGTAAAATAGCGAACAAATGATAAATTGCATACAGTAGCCCGACTATAAAGCTAAACCAGATAGATGTTGTTGGCAGGTCGCCTCTAAGATTCTTTATTAGCTTCTTTCGTCAAGAAAATTAAAGGGAAAAACTTAAGTTTTTTATTTACTTTATCTTCCTTAGTTTCATGCCAAGGATATCCAACAATTTAATATTTGGGTTCAGAATCGACTGCATACTGGAAATCTATTTTTTCAATAGATATAAAATTATACCTTGATTTTAAGTCTTCAACAACATTATCATCAATTTTTCAAACTGCAATATAAATTCTGGCTCCTTATTCACCTACTTCGGGATTTACATATTTCACTATTCCATTGAGTATATAGAAAGTGTCGTCAATCATAATTCCAATATCTTCAGGTCTATTTCTGTGTAAGACGTGTCCATCTGTAATTAAAAAAATTGTGCTAAAAGTACGCCACTTGAATTTGGGCCAAGCTTAATTATGTTTGTTGTATTGGGGACTTTTGTATAAAGTTGAGGTGTGAATTTTAAAATTTCTCTTGCACGTTAGCCAACGAAAAATCCTACATAATTCATAACTATAACAATTCCTTTTTTATGAATTAGTTTTCATTAAACTATCATTTTAGTCTTGCCATCCACTTTTAACTTTAGGTAAGTTTTGTAGTATTTCGTATACTTTTTGATACTCTATCGATTTTTCTTTGAACTATTCTTCAGTCCCTTTTCATTTTGCATTCAACAAAGAATCATCTACCTTTAATTGATCAAAAGCATAGTATGATAGTTGTCTTAATCTTTCTGTTTATTATCGTTTGCTCATGCTGCAATTTACTTAAATTTTACAACTTCAAACTACCGAATAATAAGAAATGGAGTTTTTTATTATTTACAAACCAAAGTATAATGCTTTGAATCACAACGTAATATAAATAGGAACCTATATAGCATAGACCCCTATTTATATCAATAAACAAGTAGATACTCTGGTGACAAAATATACCTCATAGTCTCCTCAGGAGTTCCTTCGTTTTGGCATTTTGTGTAAACTATTCTTCCATCCTTTCAGAATCCCACTGCATAGCTTCCTAATGCTGTTTTGCCTCCTTTTCTGGGATAAATGTATTCGCCTTTTTCTGACCAATAATCATAAAACTTATTGGTATCTATTACATCGGGGTTTGTTCCTTGTCCATTTCCTTGTGTGTTACTAGAGCTACTATTGTTGGAGCTGTTACCAGTATTGTTGCTGTTTGTATTATTAGTGTTTTAATCGTGAGTTGTATCTACACTGTCAATCTGGTTACTTACCGTTGTGTTGGTGCTATTCTTAGGGGATTTATTGAGAAAATAGGCGAATACTACTACTGCTATCGTAGCGGCAACTATTAAGAGTTTTTTCATAGATTATTGATTAGGTCTAAAAAGTTTGAATGTTAGAAAGGCAAGAAAAATAGCACTGATGGAGATAAGTAAGACTCTAATGGTTTTCCCTTGTTGGACTGTTACACTCGATGCGTAAGCGGAATCACTTCCATATTTTTCTTCATCGGTTTCTAATTGGGTTCTATTGGTTTTGCCTGTTTCTGTGACTTGGAGGACGTTTTTTACTGCATTGCCTAGGGATGATATGCTAGAATTTATTATGTTTCCAATATCTGCTATGTTTGCCATATTATTTCTTCTTGAAAAGTGATACGCTTAAAACTGTGATTCCTGTGGCAAAAGCAATCAGGAGATACGTTGTAAGCTTTTTGTTTTGTTCGACTTCTTTTTGATAGGCAATCCCATCATATTTTGTTCCTTGAACGGATAAATAGGTAGTATTGTCTTATGACTGACTACCAAATAGACCTCCCACAATGCTACTGACTGTGCCAATTATGTCATTCATATTTATAGGTTTATTACTTGAGAAATTTTGATAGCAAAATGTACTTTTTTCCCTAGTATCAAGTTGGCAGCTCTATACCATTTTGCTATCAATTTTATGATGTCGACTTAGTGTTTAGGTTCTGCTTCTGAAAAACCTGATGAAATTTTGCTATCAATTTTTAGTTGGTTTTCGCCTGAGCATAGTGTGGATATGCTACAGTGCTTTGTATTTTGCTATCAATTTCTCATCTAGAGAGCTGATATCTCATTCCTGGGATTTTCAATTTGCTATCAAAATTTCCATCCCCATGTCACCGACTTGTTTCCTAAGTAGAACAAGGCAGCTCCTAGCAATGGAGTCCTAACCTTTAGCCAGACAATTTGAAACTTTTGATTCTTGATTATTTTGGTATCTAGCTTAATGATTTTCGAGTAATCAGGAGCGTTCTGGTCGGCTAGGTCGAAGGATTGGGTGGCTGCTTCAATGGCTGGTTCGATCACTGTTTGATTGTTGCGAATGAGGGCATTATATCGAACCAGTAGAGAATCATATCGCAAACAGTCAGCCACGATATTTCGTAGCTGTAATGGCGTTATCAGGTAATACTTATTTGTAAACCTTGATTGGCTTAGGCTGTTCGCATTGGTCTGTGAATAGGGCTTCAATGGTAGATATTTATGAAAGACACTAGAGAAACGAGTGAATCCTCGAGACATCTAAGCCTCCAACAAACACGTATTATTGGCAAGTTTAGCTTACAACTTGCAGAAATATCTACGCTTCATTGTGAAAAAACTAGACATATTAGCCCTTGAGGATGCTTCGCAAAAACTAAAAAAACAGCCCTCTCTTAAATCGTTTTAAAAGAGGGCTGGATATGTATTCGGTAAGAGGGTTTTTAGAGAAAAAGAGTTGTACAAAGGCTACCGCTGTTAGCTGCTGCCCTTCTGTCTATAATATAATTGGCAAGTTCCATTTATGATACAACTATTGGTTCTGCAACTGGCGGTAAAATAATATTATTCATGTTGTTTAATTCAAGTATTACTGGTTGTTTCAACTTTAGTGCTTTGCCGATTACTACACAATGTCTTTCTTCTAGTGTCGGCAGTAAATTAGAATAGTCAGAGCCAATGTAGTTTTCCAAAAATTGCTTTCCTGTGTCGTCAAATACTCGCAAAGCAAAAATTGTGTTGCATTGGTTCAAAATACTCTTACTGATGTTTGCCGTTCTTTGGGTTATTACCATTGAGCCTAAGCCATACTTTCTTCCCTGAAGAATAACTTTAGCAGTGCCATTGGTTGCATTCTTATCTCCTTCATTTGAAACTGAATTCCATTCTGGAACAAGCGAGTGTGCTTCTTCAAAAACAATTAAGTAACGAGCCTCGGCTGTCTCTCCTAAAGTGTGGGCTTTAACTATTAGCCTTTCAGAAATCAACCTCACTTTTTCTGCTGGGGTCAAATCAATTTTGTGAGTTATGTTGAACTGACTTCCTGCTTTTGAAACATTATGTAAGTCGGGATTTATTGTCAAAACCCGTCTATCAGTAGCAACAAAAGCATCAATCTCATCTTGTATCGTTGTTTTGTAAAGTGCTTCATTACCCCATGATGCAGGATTTGCTGGAACACCTGTGGCATTTCCTGCTTTTAAAGCCGTAAGACTTGCATCAGAAAAATCTGTTTGAATTAATGTAGGGTCAATGTATTTCGGTAATTCCTTTGAATACTGATTGGTTAGGTCAAGACAAAAGATTTTTACTTGTGTTGTTGAAAGAAGTTTTTGAAGAATTTCAAATGTTAGGCATGATTTACCAATTCCAAGAATTCCAAGTATTGCTGTGTTATGCGTTACGAGTTCATGATGGTTTTTTATCGGAATACCGTAATTAGTGTTTGGAAGTTTACCGATAAACTGACTTGCATTGTATTCTATTTGTAACGGGTCGAGCAAAAAAATAGGGGTATAGATTTCAGGCAACCATTTAACTGTGTTCAATTCTTGACTAGCTGCATCATATTTTCCCAATTTTTGTGCAGTGCCAATTGTGAAACCATGTGTGTCTTTATACTCTAAAGTCTCTTCATCTGTTCTTGCATCAATTATTTGATAGATAACTTCCTCACCGGCAATTTCGGTTTGAATAATACTTCCCTCTCCGATTCCTCTCTCTTTTTGAAGTTCGTCTGTAAAAAGCTTATTGAATTTGATTTTATTAATTGTTGAACCTTCCCATACATTGCCAATGATGCGTTTGAATTGAGCATTCAATGGATTTGTGACAATTACCGCTTTGACACCATCATCTAAAGCCGCAATGTCAAGAAAATAAACTGCATTTGTTTTTGAGAAAATGGTTTTCTCGCCTGTAAGTGGCAGAAGAGACTTTATGTTGAAGGAAATTAGATTTTGGTTTTGGTCTCGAAGGGACAAAACCTGAATCCATTTTTTCCCTAACAAGATTCTTTCGCTGAGAATAATTCCTGCAACTCCGTTTTTAACGTTTTCAAGGTAAACCAATTTTCCCGCCAGTTGTTCTTGTCTGAAAGGATTGTCGCTTGATAACTCCACATTGTAAAGGTCCGTGCTTTCGTGTCCGATTATTTGTCCTAAATATTTTGCGGGATCAGTCTTCGATGTGATGTTACTCCATAATGAATAAATGAATACAACCACCCACACTATTGGTTTATTCACTGCAAGTAGAAAACCGAAACCAATCAGAATTGGATATTCGGTAGGCCTGAAGCGAAAAAAAGAAACTACTATGTCAAAATAGAGGAGAGTAAAAACAATTTCTGGTCTTGAAATTTTGCAAATAAAATCAACCGCAATTCTTTGTTGCTTTTCAAATTTTTTAAACCCATGAAGGAAAATCAAAAGCAATCCTGAACCTGTAAATAGCACACAAGAAATTAGCCAATACTGATAGAGTGATAAACACTCCTTGCTGTTAAGTCCGACTAGAAAAAGAAATATTGCAACCCATCTTGTAATTACGTCTACGGGCTTTGAAAAGTATGGTTCTGTAATATAGGTGCTTAAAATAAGAGCAAGACCTGTTGCAATAAAGACAGCATTCAGATTATTGTTTGTATCGATTAAAAATTTCCAATCGCCTGAAAAATAAAAGCCGAGCCCAAGAATAAGTGCTACGTAAATAAATACAACCGCAAATCTTTGTTTGATGTTTAACTGCATTGCTTTTGTCTTGGTTTATTTTTTTAGTTGTGTCATAGTTTGCTCAAAGCCCAATGTTTCAGTAAGCACAGTCGTCATAGGGTTGCGGCTAACTTTTTGGCGCTTGGCGCAGTGTTGGATTTCGGAGCACAAAACTGTCAATACAACACATAAGTTGATTCGAAGTAGAATATTCAATAAACCACTTCATCAGCCATTGAGTCAAACGCCTGTAACCAGCTGGCATTATTAGTTTGGGTATCTTACAGCAGGTTGCATCAAATTTTGGTTAGTTATTTCACAGGCAATTTGGTCAATAAATTCCATTATTGAACCTTTGATAAATTCAGACAAAAGCCAGTTCTGTTTAAGCTCAAAGTGTCTGTATAAAACGGTAGGTTGGTAACGAGCCAGTTCGCTTAGTCTATGCATTGAAGCAAACATAATTGTCAATGGATGTCGGTCAATACAATTAGGTTGCCCTGTCCTTTTTATGTACCATAGTGTATTTGCCCCAAAAATATAATGTATATTTTTTCTAAGTTTTCCATGATAATTAGTCAATCTCAAAACGTTGTTACCTTTTTTTGCACCTGAACGATACCATTCAAATCGCTTTTTCACTCGGATTATAAACTTTTCTGGTACACCGTTGTCCTTCTCAAATCCCAAAGGTGTTAGTTTATTAATAATGTGTTGATTTCTGTAATTTTCAGGTAGTTCCGCACAAAGTCAAGATTGCTTTGAACCATCCTTAATCACAAAATGAGGGTTTACTATTGGGATAAATATTTCTGGATATCCAGATTGGAAAGTTAGATTGAAACTTCTGTGAATGAATGGCAAATTATATAGTAAATTTTTCAATGAGTATTGTTCACCATTACATAGTTCGCCAAAATAGGAACATAGGCTTGCAAGAATTCCATTTCTATGAAATGTAATAAGTTCATTTTTTAAATTTGTGTCACCTGATTGGATTTTCCCAGTCGCACCGTGCATTTCTGCAAATGTTTTTCCCTTAACAGTTAACAATGCCTTAGTAGCATTTAAGAAAGCATAATAAATAGTCAAAGGTGATGCAGTGTCAGGGATGGTTAAACTAGCGTGATAAAAGTTTTCCGCTTGTTTCCAATATTTCAAAGCTTCTGTTTGTTTTTCCTTTTGCAACCACATTTCTACGTAATCCCAGTGATTTCTAACTAGTACGGTTTTGTCGTTAAAGTCAGGACTTACAATTGCTTTCTGTAGTCTAATGCTTTTACTATTATGTTTTATTGGCTTAAATCCCATATTTTAGTTTGATGTCGTTTGGTCGTATGCTTGCTGGTAACGACCGATTATTGCCGAAGGCGGGATAATTGATGCTCTCTCCGCCCAGAACTGCAGCCAAATAATGTTTTAAGAACCTGAAGTTAACAACTAAATGCTGAACAGAATTACTTCAAGCTTTGATGAGGCACAATAGCGATTTGCTGATGATTTTTATACCTTCTGCCCTGCTTTTGGCAATACCTTTGTTACATGCAGTTTACTCAATCTGACTTATTATTTTCATTATTCAAAATAATTCGCCAAGAATCAAGCAGTCTTTTCTCTCTCTCTTTTTGTTCAAGTGGGTAATAAATTATGTATATAAACCAGACGTAAACAACTCCAATAACTAAATATAATAATGGAGCTAAAAAGTTTTGGGCAGCTGCGAAATCAATTTTTTGCTTTATAAATTGATTTAAATAGCCCACACATAAAATCGTTATTCCGATAATAAAAAAAATATATCGCGTTGTTTTTGAATATCCGAAGTGTTCTCTTTTCATTTCATTTCTCCTGAATTTCTCGAAGTTAATTTCCCAATCAGAAAGTTCAGCTGAAATTAAATAAGCCCTAAGAATATAGAATTGTTTTGTAAGGCCACTGGTTATTATGCTCAAATATGTCAAGACTCCCAAAAAGAAAAGCACAAGGAAAAACTCATATTTTATGGTATATATTTCTAAATTGAATTTGTCTTTTTGTGTAAGAGATGCCATGAATAGCCCAAAGACAGTAATAGTCAATATGACTAAGTTATATCTTTGGTTAAGTATTTGATTTATTTCTGCATGTATTTTGGCTAAGTCAGCTTTCTCTGAATCTTTAAGGTCTTTTCCCATTTAAAATTAAATTTAGAGTGAGGTTCATGAATCAACTTAATTGCCTGTAACTCGCTAGTATGCGAAAGTTTTGTATTGTTATAAACTAAATACACCTTGTAATTAATTTATATAACATACTAATAATAACTCTCAATTATCTATTGCTTACTTAAGGAGCCTAGCTTCCTAAGCAATTTATTAAAATTTCATTACGATTTACTACCGAATAATAAGAAAAGAGACCATGAAATTAGAAATAACAAATTTATTGACTCAAATCAATATACGTTTTTACCAAAAATATTTATGTAAACGAAAACCTTGACATAAATACTCACAAGCATTCATATCAAGGTTAGTAAAGAAGAGTAAAAAAAATCTACTTTTTTCTTATCGCAGAGACAATAGTTGCGATTCCTAGAATAAGAACTAAACCATACAGAATAAAATTTGTAACCTTTTGTTTGGCTATGTTCTGTTCCAAAATTGTAGTTCTTTGTTGCATTTCTGCGTCGGTGGTATCAGTGCCACTACCAAAGAGTGAACTGAGTAATGAGGTAATTGCTTGCATTTTGCTATCAATTTTTAGTGGGTTTTCGCCTGAGCATAGTGTGGATATGCTACAGTGCTTTGTATTTTGCTATCATTTTTTCATCTTGAGAGATGATATCTTAATTCCTGGTCTATACATTTGCTATCAAAACTTCCATCCCCATGTCACTGACTTGTTTCCTAAGTAGAACAAGGCAGCTCCTAGTAACGGAGTTCTGACTTTTAGCCAAATAATCTGAAACTTTTGGTTTTTAATGGTTTTGGTATCTAGCTTAATGATTTTCGAATAGTCAAGAGCGTTCTGGTCTGCTAGGTCGAATGATTGGGTAGCAGCATCAATCGCTGGTTCAATAACTGTTTGATTGTTACGAATGAGTGCATTGTACCGAACCAGTAGTGAATCATACCTCATGCGGTCAGCCACGATATTTCGTAGCTGTAGTGGCGTTATCAGATAGTACTTATTTGTAAACCGTGATTGGCTTAGGCTGTCCGTATTGGTCTGTGAATAGAGCTTCAATGGTAGAATCAGGCAGAGCAAGGAT
>NZ_JAAALB010000008.1 GCF_009905545.1 Cellulophaga sp. BC115SP
CCTAACCCCTAACCCCTAACCCCTATTTCAGTAACTCATCCAGACTGGCATTTTTGTTATTCATAAAAATGTCGTTATGATAGAAATCGAGCTTTTTCATGAGATAGGAGAGTGTCGTGATTTCTGATGGCACTAAATTTCCTACTACGATTCGAGAGACTTTACTCATTTCTGGAAGCACTTTCATTACCTCCATTTTACCCTTGTCTGTTATACTTACCCTCACACTTCTTTTGTCTGTCAAATCAGAGAACTCATGAATGAGCCCTTGTCCAACTAAGCGCTTGATTACTTCCACTCCAGATGTTTTTTCCATTACCTGTTTCGAAATCAATTCGGTTTTGGTCAGGCTTTCAAAAGTGATAAGAGTAATCAAAAAGGCAAATTCGTCAGCAGTTTGAATGATGCTGTCTTGTAAGGCTTTCTTGATATATCCTTTGGCATAACGAAACAACAATGTTACCAAGATCGCCACATCGCTGTTACTCTCTTGTCGTACAGTATCTAAATGTTGCGCTTGGTCGCCGCCCACTTTACGCATCTCAATATCTTTACTTGGACGTTGTGTGTTGAGATACCCCAAGAAATCATCCATGGTATAATCATCTCCACCTTTATATTCTGAATGAAATTTGTCGAGATGTTCTATTACTTCAATTAAAACTTGCTTATTCATGGGTCTCAAAACCGTTATGAAGTGATACGTAATAATGCAAACTGGCATTATTGAGCTTTAGGCAATAAGCTGTAAGCAATGAGCTAGTAATTTCGTATGAAATATTTTGATTCTTTTTGCTTATAGCATAAAGCCTAGAGCTTAAAACGGATAATTTTTTTTCTCAAAGGTACGTAATTATTACTTATTCAACAGGGCAGTGCCTTTGCCCAAAAGCTGTCCAGATTCATTGTAGCAATAAGCCTCAAGAAATTTCTGGTGGGTGTTTGGGGTAGATAACCAATCTATTTCAATAATGAAATCATGGATAGACTGCTTATTTATAATCAAATTAATACAGTGAAAATTAGTGAGCTGGAAATGGTCGCCATATTCCACAAATCGTTTGTATAGCTCAAGGGATTGAAGCAGTAAAGCGTCAATCGAAAAGCTTTTATCATCATTTGGAAAAATATTCTTTTTGGAAAATGATAAACTAAAATTGTCAGCATCAAAATTCCAGGTTTTTAACTCGTAACCAAAAGACTCAATCGATGAATGAGTTATTTGAATGCTGTGCTTGATGGTATCAGGTTTGAGAGTCATGTGATTTATTTTTTGAATTTTTCGAGAAGGTTACCACTAATATATAGCCTATCCATAAAGGTCTTATTGAGTTGCTCTTTGAGTTGTAACTGTTGCACAAGGGCTTTTTGTAAAGCGCTTTCTTGCGTATTTAACTCTGAGGCTTCAAGCTGTCCTGTTTGAAGTCGAGCTTGATAAATATCTAGGTTTTCTTTTAAAAGGGCGATGTTTTTTTCGGCAAAAACAATCTCTTTCTGTAGCCTTTCGATGGTATTGGTGTTTTGTAAAATATCCTTATTTTTTTGAGACTTAAATTCTTCCTTCTGGTTTTCGACTACTGTAAGTTGTTTTTGGAGTTGTTTGCTCAAATTAATGGATTTGTCAGGTGCAAAAATGGGCAGTTTTACCGCTAATCCTACGTAGCTATTGCCAAACCATGAATTAGCCAAAAAGGGATTGATGCTTTGTGTGTATTGGTTGGCGCCAATAAATCCTTGAACTCCCAACGTTGGTCGATATTGGGTTTGTTCAGTTTGAATCTGCTGATTGAGCAGTTGTTCTTTTGTTAAGAATTTCTGAAAATCAATACTTGATTCAAATGTGGTATTGTTGGGCGTATTGTTCAAAACATCGTTGATAGGGATATATGAATCAGATAACAACTTTTCGAGACTGATATTGGTAAGATAGTTCAAGTAAATTTTCTCATTAATCAAGTTTGAAAAAGCCTTCTGAAATGCCGAAAGGTTATTGTTATGATTGATTTTGGCTGTATTCAACTCGGTTTTCAATACTTTTCCTTCTTTAAACTTTGCCTCTAACATAGACATAGAGATATAACTACGAACAGAATCAGAGGCGGACTCTTGACTTTGAAGCTGATAAAGAAGTATTTGACTGTAGGAATTGATTATTTCAAAGACAAAATCTTCTTCTGCTTTTTTGAGATCCCAATTTGCCAAAGACTCATTGATTTTACTTTCCTTAATCTTACTTTTTAGTGACAAATCAATCAAGGGCTGATACACAGTAACGCCTGCATTTTGTTGCCATTTGGTACCAAAACGAATAGCCTGTGTTTCCGAAGTTGGCGTACTGCTAAATAACCCCGTTGGTACTATCTGTGTGGAGATAATCGGGTTGTAGCGGTATTCATACGCTAAGGCAATTTGAGGCAAAAATTTAGATTGAGCATCCAAACTTTTTAGCGCAGCCACAGCAAGATCTGCTTGGGCTGTTTTGATATTAGGTTTATGTTTTAAACCATTTTCGATACATTCATTGACTGTAATTTGAGCATACATGGAATGTACCAATAGCAAACAAATGATGATTAGTATTGATTTCATAAAATATCAAGATATATCAAATGATGAATTAGGAGTGTACGAAGGATAATAAAAACCATTTATTTCGGATATTGGATGTGGGATTTCGGAAGTGTAATCTTTTATATTTTGTAAAAAATAGAGGTATTTTACTTTATTTCCGAAATCAGAAATCCCAAATCCGCAATTCAAACCTAACCGCTATCCTCTAAATACCGAGGCTGGCTCGACGCCGTTGATTTTTTTGATGGCAAACAAAGAGCCTCCCATTGAGATAAATAGCGTAATGATAAACAAGCCCAGTATCTCCAAGCTCGAATAGTTAATCGCTAACCCAGCATTTTCTACGCCTTTTTTGAAACCTAGTAAAAGTGCAAAGGCTATTACAAAACCAATGATGGCAAAAAAGAAGGACTGGAGTAAAATCAAATTTCGCACATAACTGTTGGTTGCACCAATGGCTTTGAGAGTACCATAATCCTTGATACGGTCGAGTGCCGCCGAATACAGTGTGAGCCCAATTATAAAGAAGCCGCTGATGATAGCAAACACAACTAACGACCCAATACTTGTACCGATATTGGAGGAAATAGTAATAAAGCTAATCGTGGAAGCCTGAAGCTCGTTGGCATCCCAAGCACGAATACCATAAAACTTGGTATTAATGCTTTTGATGACCGACGCTACATCGTAGCCTGGTTTTACTTGAATAGCGACGATGCTGACTTTATTTTCAGGAAATCCACCATAGTAACGTGCTTTGCTGAGTGTAGTGTAAAAGAACGCTCCTGCAAAGCCTCTGGCGTTTTTGGTTTGCAGGCTAATTTGGGCTTCCTTTCCATTAATCTCAACTCTAGTGCCTACTTCTAGTTCTGCATCAAAGGTTTTTTGGTCAAAGAATTCTGCCGACATAGCTTGGTCTTGGGCTAGGTCATTGATTTTGCCTTTAAAAACCTTTACAGGATTTGGGCCTGCCACAAAAACAGGTGCTTCACTTCCAATTAATAAAACAGAGGCTGTTTTTCCGTTTTTGAATTTTACTAGACCATTTGATACTACTACTGGGTAAGTATTGGCTACTCCATCAACACTTCTAATTTCTCGAACGTACCGTTCGTCTAGCTTGCCAAGTTCGTTGGCATTGCGGGTAATATTGTCGATGACCCAAATTTGGGCAATATCCTTACGGGAGTTTTCTACGAGTCCTCCCATTAGCCCTGTCAAGAAGCCAAGGATACCAATTTGTTGACCAATCAGGAAAATACTAATCACAATACCTACGATTACGCCAATACTTTTGGCGGTGTCGTATTTGATAAATTTAAAGGCCGTTTGTATCATAGCTTGATGTTACATTCAATTTTGGCATTGATTACGAGGTTCTTATCATCAACTACGGAAATGCGTATTTCACGAACTCTTCGATCTTCTTGGTCATCTGCTTTTTCAGAAAAGAGCGATTTCTTTTTCAAGTAAGGAGCCATCGACGAAATTTGCCCTTTTGCAATAACATTGCTACTACCAATATTGACAATTTCGACAGCGTCACCAATTTTGATACTGCTACTAAACATTTCATCTACCTCGGCTCTGATGATAAGCTTTCCTTGAGGAGCCACCTCTGCATAGCTGGCAAATTGACTAACAGATTCGCCTTGATTGACGGTTCTGTCAAGGATTATACCCGAAAAAGGAGCTCTGAATATCTTTTTGTTAGCCTCACGGTAAAGGGTTTGTAATTGTGTTTGAAGTTCATTCAACTCACTATTTGCCAATTGTACTTGCGTTTTGGCAGCGCTGAGATTGGCTTCCAAAACCTCTAGGTCTGTTGTTAAATTATCGTAGACTTGTTGGGTTTCGGCACCCTTAGCAATCAGCTGTTTTGCTCTTTCCAAAAGTAGTTTTTTGTTTTTTAGATTGGCCGTAACCTCTGCTACTTTCGATTGTGAAATGTCTATTTGAGTACGTTGAGTCGCTATTTTGACTTTCAATTCATTGATTTTATTTTGTTCGGTATCGTCATCGAGTTGTAAAATAACTTCATTGAGTTGTACCTTGTCACCATCATCTTTCATGACTTTTTTGACAATACCTCCCACAGGTGCCGATAGCTTAATAATACCTTCTTGTGGTTCTACTCTTCCGATGGCTACTACCAATTTTGTAGGAGCTTTAGGATTGGATTGTTTTTGATTAGATGATTCTTTTGACTGGTCTTTATTACAGCTCATCAGTAGAGCTACTGATAGGCACAATAGTATGTAATGCTTCATTTGGAAAGTTATTTTGAATGAAAGTACAAAAGCATATTTCTAAAAAATCAAACTCTTTTTGGTATACGTAACAAACCTTAGTTGTCAGTTATAGGAGCATATCTTCCTCTTCCTGATGGTCGGAAATCATACCGTTGTTGACGTAAATAATTCTATCTGCGAACTTTTTTAATCGTAAATCGTGGGTAACAACCGCCACAGATTTCCCTGAAGTCGAGAGTGTTTTGAGCTCTTCCATGACTACGGATACGCTTTTGGTATCGAGGGCTGCTGTAGGTTCATCGCATAGCATCAATGGAGGGTTGGTTACTAGCGCACGAGCAATGGCAACTCTTTGTTGTTGTCCACCACTCAGCATCTTCGGAAGGTTATACATACGGTCTTCCATACTTACCTTGCGTAAGGCCTCTGTAGCGCGCTGACGTGCTTCTTTTCTAGAAATGCCTAATAATAATAGTGGTTGCATGACATTTTCGAGGGCATTGAGTGGTGCCAATAAATTGAAGCTCTGGAAAACGAATCCAATATTTTGAAGGCGAACCTTAGCAAGTTGATTCTGATTAAGCCCATTGATTACTTGGTCGCAAATAGTAACCTCGCCCGTACTCGGGAAAATCACACAGCCTAGGAGTGATAGCAAAGTAGTTTTTCCAGAACCCGAAGGGCCTATAATGAGTGTTAACTCATTTTTTCGGAATTCACAGCTAGAAGGTTGTAGGGCAGTAATTACTGTATCGCCAGTTTTGTACTGCTTTGAGGCATTAGATACACTTGCTACAATTTCCATAAATAGTACGATAACATTTTACTTTGTCAAAAGTAATACAATTATTAGTATTTTATATATGTTTTCGTACTATATTTTTTATAATAGTTCAAAAACATATATAAAACCTCTGGAACTGGTAAATTGTTTGAAGAAGTTTTAGGAAGTGTTAAAAGGTATTGAATGCAGGAATTGTATACGATTGATTTTCAGTTTTAAAACTGCTTAAAAAAGTAAGTTCAAGACTGAGTCTTGAACTAGTAGAGGCAAAAAATGGCTATTTAAAAACTAAAACCTACTCTAATACTTAATCGATTGAATACTTCGGTAGATTTTTGGAGTTTTTCTGTCACGGAGGATTCTTGATAACGATAGCCGAGTCCGAGTAAAAATCCGTTATTTTCTTGAAAAAGAAGTTTGATACCTAGACCCACCGCAAAGGTTGCACCGCCTTGGTATTTGATGGTCGGAACATCATTGGATGTTGCATTGATACTATATCCTCCCTCCACAAAGTAAAATGGAATTTTGGCGGAGGTCGTACTTAAATCACCGCGAACACTCAGCACAACAGGGACAAAAGTCTGAACGGCATACAAATCTGCCCCTACACCAACGCCAAGATAGAGGAGCGGATTGAATCTATATCCGTTGGTTGTTTGAAACGAGAAAGCTGAGGTTGTAACACCATTGGATGCTCGATTACTCATGGCAAGCGGCCCGAGTTCGGTATAATTGACAAATCCTTTTCTTTTATAAGTTGTTTTTCCAAAATTCTGACTCAGGGTATCTACTTGTTGGATTTCTGAATTAGTAAAAACCCATATAGATTGATCAATGGTTTGGATAGCAACTGAGGAGGCATCCGAATTTAATATTTTTCCTAAAATTTGACTTCCATTCTTCAGATGTACACGATGCTGCGCTATACCAATAGTCTGATTTATCAAAAAAATGAATGCTAGATAAAAGGTCTTAATGAGATAGTTTTTCATAATATTATTGGTCTAGCCATGTCTTAAATTCTGAACATCGCTCTTTGGATACATAAATTTCTGATTCAAAGTTTGGCTTAAGTTTGACAAGCAAACGCCCGTTGTAGACGGCTTTGACAGTCGCAATAGAGGCAATTTTGGTAATGACTTTTCGGTTGAGACGAAAGAAAAAGTCTGGCTGCAAAAGCTGTTCGAGTTGCTCTAAAGTGTAATCAATGATATATCGTTTGGCATCGTGGCAAACCAAATACACGATTTTGTCGTCAGCAAAGAAGTAGGCAATTTCGTCCAGTGTTTTATACTGTAGCGTATCGCCAAACTTGACCAAAAACCTAGATTTATACTTTTTCTGATTGGTTTCTATACTCTGGATAATTCGCTGAATGTCAAGCGAGTCGATGGATTTTCTATCGTAGCTGAGCTGATGATATTTGTTGAGCGCTTGGCTCAAATCTTCAAAATCCAATGGTTTTAGAAGATAATCTATGCTATTAATTTTGAAGGCCTGAATCGCATATTGGTCATAGGCTGTCGTAAATATGACAGGATTTTTGACAGGTATTTTCTTGAAAATATCAAAACTTGAACCGTCTGCCAAATGTATATCTACCAATAACAGGTCTGGTTCTTGATGTTTGACAAGCCAATTGGTAGCTTTTTCAACCGAGTCGACGGTGTCTACCACATTAATGTTTTGGTCGTACTCAAGGAGCAAACTTTTGGCTCGTTGTGCAGAGTGATATTCGTCTTCAATAATCAATACTTTCATAATAGATCTTCAGAGGATAATTTAATAATGGGAATTTTTACCAGAAATTCATGTGTAGTTTTAATCACTTCTACCTTCAAAGGACTCAAGAATTGATAGCGTTGAATGATATTACTCAAGCCTTTATTGGTGGATTCTGTAGTATTAACCAGTTTGGGTTGTAAGTTGTTTGATAAAACTAAATAAGGGTGTTCGGTATAGAGTGTGATTTTCAAAGGACTGGCGCTGGTAGCAATATTGTGTTTGATGGTATTTTCGAGTAACATTTGTAATGCCATCGGTACAATTTGCCAATTGAGGTATTGTTCTTCTACCTTGATTTCAACAAGAATACCTTCATAAAAACGCTTTTGTAAAAGAAATAGATAGGATTTAGTGAAATCTAGTTCCTCTGAAATGGTAATCAATTCTTTATCGTGGTGTTTTAAAACATATCGATAAACATTGGAAAATTGTTTAACAAACTGGATTGAGCTGGTGGTATCGGTGCTAATCAAAGAACTTAAAACACTCAGGTTATTGAATAAAAAATGAGGGTTTATTTGATTTCGAATAGCCTGAAGTTGTGCTTGAGTACTGATTTGACGGAGCTTTTCGGTTTCTAATGCCATCATTTCAAACTCATGAACGTACAAATAAATGGTATTTAGAATATTGAGAAAAAGGTTGATTCTGAAAGCAAACATCAAAAATAGTTTGATTAATAAACCGAAAGAATCATTGTGTTTGACTTCCCAAATGCTTGCAAAGATGTATCCCAAGCCAACAGCCAAAATAGCGGTAAGCAAAATGCTGCTAGCCATACCCAAAAGGAGTTTATACCATAGTTTGGGATAATGAAATCGAGAAATAAATAAGAAAATAAGCCTATTCCCTTCCCAAATACCCAAAATTAATAGGAAGAACAAGAACAATAGCTCTGGCTCTTTCAAAGGAATAGGATAGTAGTTGAGGGTTTCGGTAACTAGTGTATTGGCAAAAGAATACACAGTGAGAATAGCAACCCACAAGAAACGAAACGAATGAGCATATAGACTTTGCATAGATTAAGTAGAAAGAGTGGTATATCGATAACGGTTTTGTATGCGGGTATGTTTGAAAATAAATAACCCCCGTCCAAGGTCGACGAGGGCTAAGTAAAGACACTATCTACTATTTATGGTAACAATACTTTGTCGATTACATGGATTACGCCATTTGTAGCCAAAATATTAGCTGAGGTAATATTTGAGTTTCCACTTGATTTGCCAATCACTTTAGCTCCACCTGCTAAGTTGAATGTCACTTTCGCTGCTGAATTAGCGGTTGCAACCTCACCCGAAACATTTGGTAGGTCTGTTGAGAATACACGTCCTGGTACGACATGGTACAACAATACATTGGTCAATAACGTACGATTGGCTGGGTCTAACAAGGTTGCTTTTGGAACAGTTTTATAAAGTTCTGTAAAAGCAGCATTAGTAGGAGCAAAAACGGTTAGTCCGTTTGCTGATGCCTGAGAAAGGGCTGTTGCCACAGCTGGATCGGCAGCAGTCACTAGACTTACAAGCTCAGTGAAGTTGCTATTTTCTGCCGCAATCGTAACCAAGTTTTTGGTTGGAGGTACAATCACATTATCAATTACGTGAATTACGCCATTTGATGCATCCACATCCGTAGCAATTACTTTGATATTTCCGTTGATAAATACGCCATCTGCGTTTTTCGAAATATAAATTGGGCTACTAGGGTTTAGTGTTTGTACCGTACCCGAAGTCACATTGGCAGCCATTACCTCTCCCGAAACCACATGGTTGGTCAGGATATTGGTAAGGTCGGTGTTATTAACACCATCCAAACTAGTAATACCAGCTTTTGTAAATGCTGTATTATTAGGAGCGAATACCGTAAACGGTCCCGTCGCTTTTAGCGCAGTTACTAGATTGGCTTTAGTTAAGGCAGAAACTAAGGTGCTAAATTGTGGATCAGCAATGGCAACATCTGTGATGTCTTTTGTCATGACAGTGTTGTTTTCGTCGTCTTTTGAGCATGCGCTCAAGCCAAGTAATACGAAACCTAATAAGGCTAGTCCGGTTTTTCTAAGGTTTTTCATAAGTATAAAGGATTAATGTTTAATTCAACTTTATAACTTGAGCTCCTTGAAATTGGATATTGAAAATGGAGTGAAGCGACTATATTATGGTGCGAATACTAAGTTCTTTTCCGTGAACTGTATTATGGTAGCCTTGGATTTAGGAGGTGTTTTAAATAAAAATTGTGCTATACATTTGATTCAAAATGTATAGCGCAATGTAGAAGTATAGCTTTG
Organism: Cellulophaga sp. BC115SP; assembly: GCF_009905545.1. GTDB lineage: Bacteria > Bacteroidota > Bacteroidia > Cytophagales > Spirosomataceae > Flectobacillus > Flectobacillus rivi. The sequence continues at coordinate 9,680 of NZ_JAAALB010000008.1, forward strand.
TTTTCTAATAAAGTAACAAAAACACAGCAATGCCCGCAAAATAACCCAATAGGGCAGGAAGACTGATTTTACGCATATACCAGATAAAATCAATTTTTTCCATACCCATAACTGCTACACCTGCCGCCGAACCTATAATTAAGATACTTCCGCCTGTACCAGCACAGTATGCCATAAATTCCCAAAGTTTACTATCGACAGGATATTGAGCCAAATCATACATGCCCATCGACGCAGCCACTAAAGGAACGTTGTCGATAACGGCAGAAGCTAATCCAATCGTAGTGACAATAATATCTTGATTACCAATAGTTTTATCCATCCACATAGCCAAATTTGTAAGTAAATGCGTTGATTCCAAGGCCGCAATGGCAATAAGAATCCCCAAGAAGAATAGAATACTTGAGGTATCAATTTTACTAAGAGCGTGTGCTACCGAAAATGGCTTGCGCTCTTCTTCGTCTTTTCCACTATGTAAAATTTCGGAAACAACCCAAACGATTCCTAGTCCTAATAGAACTCCCATATAAGGAGGTAAATGTGTTATAGTTTTGAAAATTGGTACAAATAATAAACTTCCTAGCCCCAGAACAAGCATAATGGTTGAGTTTTGAGCCTCTACAATGAGTTGATGTGCATTTTCGGACGAATGGATATCCTCTTCGGCAGGTAAAGATTTTACTTTTCCTTTGAGTCGAGAGGTCATAAACAACAGTGGAATTAACAAAGAAATCAAGCTTGGTAAAAATAAGCCTTTCATGATATTACCTGCGGTGATTTGTCCTCCAATCCACAACATGGTGGTAGTAACATCCCCAATCGGAGACCAAGCTCCACCTGCATTGGCGGCAATGATTACGATACCTGCAAAAAGCTTACGCGTCTCTGGGTCTTTAATTAACTTACGTACTACCGAAACCATCACAATGGCAGTAGTTAGATTGTCTAAAGCGGCAGACAAAAAGAAAGTAATCAGTCCTAAAATCCAGAGAAGCGTTACTTTATTTTTAGAAGTAATACGGTCGGTAATAAGTTTAAAGCCTTGGTGAGCATCAACGAGCTCCACAATGGTCATAGCACCTAATAAGAAGAAAAGGATTTCGGCAACACTTCCTAAATGGTGTGAAAGCTCGTCGACTACCTTTTCTGGTTCGTGGGCACTTCCGAGTGCATAGACCGTCCAGCAAGCCACGCCTGTAAGTAATGCTGTTGCTGTTTTATTGACTTTGATAGGATGTTCGAGAGCGATGGCCAAATAGCCAACCACAAATACAATGATGATAGTCGATAACATAATAAAAGGGATAATGATACTCGATAGAGCCTCGAAAGTAGCAAAATACAGTATAAAGTCAAAACCCCTGCTTGGAAGAACCAAAACAGGGGTTTTATATGAGTGATGAATGGCGAGTGATGAATTATGAAAGCAAATCTGGCTTACTAATCTTTGTTCCCTCCAATGTCAAATATCACTTTTAGTACATCAATACTTATTTCAATTTAGCAACAGCAGTTTTAATTCTTTCGCAAGCTTCTGCTAATTGTTCGTCAGCAGCAGCAGTTGAAATACGCATACAGTTTGGCGCACCAAAGCCCGAACCAGCTACAGTAGCAACAAAAGCCTCAGCCAACAACCACATACAGAAATCATCTGAATTGTTGATCGTTGTTTTGCCATCTGTTTTACCAAAGTAGTAGCTAATATCAGGGAATGCGTAGAATGCACCGTCTGGCATATTTACTTTGAAACCTGGGATTTCACGTAACAAACCAACTACAAGGTGACGACGACGGTCGTAAGCTTCCTTCATTTTGTAAGCCTCATCCAAAGGACCATTGAAAGCAGCAGTAGCAGCTTTCTGAGCGATTGAACAAGTACCAGAAGTAACTTGACCTTGTAATTTCTCAAGACCTTCAGCAATCCATTTAGCAGATGCTGTAAAACCAATTCTCCAACCAGTCATCGCATGACCTTTTGCAACACCATTTACAGTGATTACACGGTCTTTGATAGCTGGAATAGAACCGATTGAGAAGTGACCACCCGCTGTAAAGTTGATATATTCATAAATCTCGTCAGCTAAAACGAAGATATTTGGATGTTTTTCAACAATAGCAGCAATAGCTCTCAATTCTTCTTCAGTATATACCGAACCAGTAGGGTTGTTTGGAGAAGCAAACATCACCAATTTCGTTTTAGGTGTGATTGCTGCCTCAAATTGCTCTGGAGTTACTTTGAAGTTATTATCAAAAGCACCTTCTACAATTACAGAAGTACCTTCAGCTAATTTTACCATTTCAGAGTATGATACCCAATAAGGAGCAAAGATGATTACTTCTTCGCCAGGGTTTACCAATACCGAAATAGCATTTGCCAATGCGTGTTTTGCTCCTGTAGAAACTACGATATTTTCTGGACCCCACTCAAGGTTGTTGTCACGTTTTAATTTATCGGCAATTGCTTTACGCAAGTCAGGATAACCAGCCACTGGTGAGTAACCGTGAAAACCAGCATCGATAGCGTCCTTAGCAGCATCACAAATGTGCTTTGGTGTTTTGAAATCTGGTTCACCTACAGATAAACTAATCACTTTGTGACCTTGAGCTGCCAATTCGCGAGCTTTTTTGGTCATTCCCAACGTAGCCGACTCTTCTAATGCGTTGATTCGACTTGATAATAATTCGACAGACATTGTTTTTGTTGTTTCGGATTATGAAAAAAACGAGGAAGATTTGAGCAAATTACAGTCACCCCCAAAATTGCACAAAGTTACTTGAAGGAGATTGCTTAAACTAACTTTTTTTTGATTAATTAATATTGGCTTTTATTTTTTGTAAACTTGACAAAAAAAAGATGCTTAAATTACTGAAATGGTAATTTTTGGGGGTCAGGGGATAGGGTGAGGCACTAGGAGATAGGGTATAGGCACTAGGGTATAGTTTTTAGTTTTAGTGAACAGGCACAAAGGCACAAAGTGTTTGAGTGTTTTTTTAGGGGATAGGGGTGAGGCGCTAGGTGAATGGCTAACAATATGCAAGTTTTCCACTTAGCGGGTGAATTTATTCACCCATAACGAAAAAGTTTAAAAAGCTTCAATGGGGTGTTCAAGTTTTTCTGATTGCTCATTGACAAAGAATTCAGTATTTTGCAGGTGAAGAGTAGGCTATATTTCCGAAATCCAACATCCGATATCTGAAATCAATAACTCAATCCTTCGTACAGTACGAACTTGCAATTCACCATTTTCAACCTCTCCATTATTAGCCAAACCTATATTTGTATGAGTCATTCGCACGATTTAATCCATTGTAAAAACTGTCAAAACGAATACCACGGGCACTATTGTCCGAACTGTGGACAAAAAGCTACTACCAAAAGGTTGGTTTTCAACGATATATTTTCGGAACTGCTCAATGCCTTTACCTATTTTAATAGAGGCTTGTTATATACCTTAAAAATGATGAGTACTCGTCCAGGGCATTCGGTGCGGGAGTATGTACAGGGAAAAAGAGTGAATCATTTTCATCCTGTCAACTATCTTTTATTGATTGGCGGGGTGGCTACTTGGATTTACATTCATTATTGGGATGACTTGTTCAATATGAATGTTATGATGCAAAATATGAATACAAAAGAACAAAAAGCTATAATGCCCTTTGTCAAAAAAGCCCTCCATTTTGCCTTTGAAAATTATACCTATCAACTTATGATTAGTATTCTTTTGTATGGTTTTTTTTCGGTTAAAATTTTGGGAAAAGAGCGTTATAATTTGGTCGAAGGTATTGTTTTACATTTATTTGTGATTTCACATTCTGAGTTGATAAAGTTGTTTTTATTTCCTTTTTTGATTTTTACAAAACAAAGTATCATTGGCTTCTATATTCAATCTCTCATGTCCTCTCTCATTAGCATCGTATATATGATTTGGGCGTATAAGCAGTTTTTCGAGGAGAAAAGCACTTGGTCAGCGATTGGAAAAACATTACTTTCTATATTCGCAGCGGCTATCGTAATTGCCGTGATTTCTGGTTTTGGAGGATTCTTTATCTCGCTTTTTGGAGATAAAGCCGCCTTGATAAACGCTGTGACTGGAGGAAAATAAATAAGAGTGCTGGGAGATAAATTTTGAGTTCGATGTATTGTACTAAACCAAAGTACACAGTTGACAGCCCAAAGCCCATTATACATAATTGATTTTAAAATGAAAATATTACATACTGCAGATTGGCATTTGGGTAAAAGATTGGATATGTTCTCTCGTTTGGAAGAACAACGAGAGGTACTAGCCGAAATCGTGGAGATTGCCGACAAAGAGGACGTAGATGCCGTGATTGTAGCGGGTGATTTGTTCGATAACTTTAATCCTTCTTCTGAAGCCACCGAATTGTTGTATTCAACTTTACACAGATTGTCCAAAAATGGTACACGAGCCGTGATCGCCATTGCAGGAAATCATGATTCTCCTGAGCGTATCGAAGTGCCCGATGCTTTAGCCCGTGCTTGTGGAATCGTGTTTGTGGGCTATCCTAATGCGTATTTGCGTCCGTTCTCTACCGAGGGAGGCATTGAGGTGTTGCATGTAGATAATGGATATATTGAGTTGGCATTACCCAAGCAGCAAACGCCTCTACGTTTGATTTTGACACCATACGCCAACGAGGTGCGCTTGAAAACCTATTTGGGAGTGGAGGATACAGAAGATAGCCTCCGCCAGCATTTGGCACAGCATTGGAAGCAGTTGGCAGACCAATATTTCGACGAAAAAGGGATTAACTTTTTGGTAACACACCTCTTTATGATGAAAAATGGAGGAGAACAGCCAGAGGAACCAGATGATGAGAAACCGATTCTCCATGTAGGAGGAGCATCAGCTATTTTCTCTGAAAATATTCCTCCTCAAACGCAGTATGTAGCTTTAGGACACTTGCACAGATTCCAAACGATTGATACAGAACCTTGTCCGATTATTTATTCGAGTAGCCCTTTGGCGTATAGTTTTTCGGAAGCTAATCAGACCAAATATATTATTGTGGTAGAGGCAGAAGCTGGTCAGCCTGTCAATGTGTTACCTATTGCCTTAACCAAAGGTAAAAAATTATTACGAAACAAATTTACCGAAATAGAGGAGGCTATGACTTGGTTGGAAGACAACCAAGATGCCATTGTTCAGATTACGATGGTAACAGAAAGTTACTTAGAATCGGCAGATAAGAAAAGGCTAATGGAGTCGCATCCGATGATGATGCCTATTATCCCTGAGGTAAAAAATCTGCAAAAGGGAAATGATGGGACTTCCAAAATTGTGAGTATAGATAACAAAAGCATGGAAGAGCTTTTTGTGGAATATTTTAAAAATAGCAAAGAAGGAAAAGGTCAAGCCCCAAGCGAATCATTGATGGAGCTTTTTAAAGAAATACAATCAGTAGAGATTTTTGAATAAATTTTGTCGAGTAGGCAACGGTTTTTGTCGACCAGCAGTCATGTACTTATGAAACGTTTCAACTATATTTTTTAATCTCATAAAAGTTAAACCAATAAGTACACATGAAAAAACAATTGTTATTATTGTTGATGGCTGTCGTGGGCCTTTATATGGTAGCTTGTCAATCACAAGATGGTGCTACACCTTCAAGTGATGGTGATTTAGAGGCAATCCAAGTGTCAGCTGCACGTACTGCTGCTGATTCGACCACAAAAACTAAATGTAAAGGCAAATTAACGCCTATTGATTCTACCGCTCTACCTAGCAAGGTTATTTCTTATATCACTACTAACTACGCAGGAGCACAAGTGAAATTTGCGGCGACAGACTCATTAGGACAATATGTTGTAGGAATATCTTTGAATAGTACACATACAGGATTATTGTTTGATGCAAGCGGTAATTTTATTCAAATTATCGAAAAATATGGCAAGAAAGCTAAACTAACAGCAGTAGATATTACAACGCTACCTGCTTCAGTGACTAGCTATGTTACGACCAATTATTCAGGTTATACCATCAAAAAAGCAGGGACTAATGCCGATGGAAACTTGTTTGTAGGCATCGCAAATGATACAACTAGAGTGGTCTTGATATTTGACTCGGCAGGTACTTTTGTTAAAGTAGCTGATATTCCTCCAATGAATGGTGGTCGTGGCAAAGGCAAAGGTAGAGGACATTGATTTATCTGATTTGAAAATTAGGGAATTTGAAGATTTGAAAATGACCTAATGTTCAATGATTGCTTACAGCATAACGCCAACAGCTTATGGCAGATAAAATAATTTAAAAGTGTAATTTGTATGATGCATATAACCACGCTCTTGTTGTAAGAGCGTGGTTTTTTATTGGGTAAAGTACAATATTTTACTTTCAGAATACTAACTTCGTTTTATCAAAGTATTTTATTTCAAACCTTCAGCTATCCCGTGAAAAAACTATTTCTACTCGTCGGACTTACCATGACGACCATGGTCAATGTCCTAGCCCAAACAGCATCTAAAGAATTTTACATGATTGTGGGCACATACACTGCCAAAACTAGTAAAGGCATTTATGTGTATCGTTTTAATCCAGCGACAGGAAAACTGCAATATGCTAGTTCGGTTAGTGGTGTCAAAAATCCTTCCTTTGTAGCAGTTTCACCTACGCAAGAAATGGTATATTCGGTAGGAGAAACCGATGGCGATGGCACAGTAAATTCTTTCAGATTTGACAGAAAACAAGGGGTATTATCGTATCTCAATTCACAATCAGCAGGAGGGCCAGGTTCTTGTCATGTAACTACCGACCGTACAGGCAAATGGGTTATGGTAGGTAATTACGGAGGAGGAAGTTTGAGTATTCTCCCTGTAGAATCAGATGGAACGCTAGGGAAAGCCACACAGACTATTCAACACACAGGGAGTTCGGTAAATAAAAATCGTCAAGAAAAACCACATGTTCACTCTGTGAATGTTGCAGTAAATAATACCGATGTTTTTGTGCCAGATTTGGGGATGGATAAAGTTTATACTTATAAGTTAGATACGCAAAAAGGACTTTTAAACCCTGGTAAACCTGCTTTTACCAGCTCGACACCAGGTTCAGGGCCGCGCCATTTTGTATTTTCTCCTAACAATAAATACGCTTACGTTATTGAAGAATTAACGGCAACAGTTACAGCATATCGTTATGAAAAAGGTGCCTTGAAACCCATACAGACGATTTCGACAGTACCGTCTGACTACACAGGACTCAAGTGGGATGCAGATATTCATGTTTCGGCTGATGGTAAATTTTTGTATGCTTCCAATCGCGCACACGAAAGTATTACGGTATATGCCATTGATGCCAAAACAGGCAAACTGACTTGGGTAGATAATACACCAGTAGAAGGCAAAACACCAAGAAACTTTGCGATAGACCCAACAGGTAATTATGTATTAGTTGCTAATCAGGACAGCGATAATGTTACTGTATTTAGTAGAGATAAAAAAACAGGTAAGCTTAAATACACAGGCTATTCTATAGAAGTGTCGATGCCCGTATGTTTAAAATTTGCAGATGCGTTGTAGGGGATAATATTTTCCAATACGATAAAGTAACGTAAAATTAACTGCGATTATACCGAGAGGCTTGGTGATTGATATCACTAAGCCTTTTTTGATTTTGAGTGAAGAATAAGTTTTTTATCGAGTGAAAAACTTCATTTCTTTGTAGTCTAAAATTCAACATCATATTATGAAACACCTTTACCTAATTATTTTGCTACTATTTAACTATCAGTTAGTTTCCGCTCAAAAAGCTTCATCAAATTCACCTGTATGTATTGGGAGTACGGTTTCGCTGACTGCCAGTGGAGGAAGTTCTTACAGTTGGACAGGACCCAATGGCTTTTCTTCAAATCTCCAAAATCCTTCGATACCCAATGCGACCGCATTAGCCTCTGGAAGATATACTGTAATCATTGACCAAAAAAGCTTTACACAAGAAGTAGTTGTGGGGCAACGCCCGCAGTATCCAAGATATATGTTTCAAGAAATTACAGGTGCAAAATTGTCGTTAATTTCTGTTCCCGGGTTAGAATCCGACTATATAACCTATGCTTGGACAGGCCCCAATGGATTTAGTAGCAATGACAAGATACCTGTATTTAAGGGTTTCAATGAGAATGTACAAGGACTATATAAAGTAAAAATAACAGATGATTACGGTTGTATTCAAAAGGACTCGATTAATATCAAACTCACAAATGCAGATTGTCCTTATTCATTAACAGCATTTCTTCAGTCAAGTCAGACTGGTACAAGTAAGGAAATTTATATAGCATCATCATCTCCTCGTGATTACACTTTCTGTAAAAATACATTTGATAAATTAACCATCGATACTACCTACTGGGGAAGTGATGTGAAGGTTACTTGGTTTAAAAATCAACAGCAAGTTTCAATAGGGACACCAACAATTGGTATAGATACTGATGGAACTTATAGCGCCATTGTGACCAAAGGTGCATGTAGGTATGTTTCTTCTCCCATTAATATCAAGCTAACAGCCAATACATCAGTTTTAATAACGACCAGTGTAAATAGCAATATTATTTGTGATAAAAATGGCTCAATAACTTTGAATGGTAGTGCTGATGGGCAAACTGTAGACCAAAACTATGTGAATTGGCAATGGTTAAGAAATGATAAACCTATCGACAACACATCTCGATCAAGTATTACGGTATCAGATGAGGGTACGTACAAATTAGTAGTACGTGATGCGTTTTGCTCAGGTATATCGGAAGGTTTTGTCGTAAAAAAGACTAATAAGATAGAGGCTAATTTATCTATTAGAACTAGCGTTCTTAATAAATATGACACCAGAGATTTTTTGGTTTGTAACGACTGGTCAGATTACACTTATTTGTGGGTTGAAGGGGCAGGAGCAAAGCAGTTATTTCTAGACGGAAAACTCATTGGAAGTTATTCTGAATGGGAGACCCTCGTTTCAACTGATGATAAATTTGGAACTTTTGTACTGAAGGTACAGAATGGTGCCTGTGAGGCTTACGACACATTAACGATTACGAAAGGAAGTAAAGCAACTGCAGTACCCATTAGAAATAGCATAATGAACTTTGACATTTGCAAAAACCCTAATGAGGCTACGTCCTATCTTTATATGAAAGATTATATTGGTGGTGATTGGAGTAGTATTTGGTATAAAGATGTACAAGAGTTTAAAACTGGATATGGGACATCCATGAGAGAACCTGGGGTATACCAGTTTATTGCTAAAAATAGCAAGACTGGTTGTGTGGCTCAAAGTCAATTATTAACTATTTCTCCAGCTAAAACACCATTTGTCTATAAAACTTTTGAAAAGAAGAATATAAAAATTTGCACGGGTAATGAATACACACTTTCAAGCCCAGAGTGTCAGAGCACTTATATTACTCAAACATGGAAAAAAGATGGTAAAACTATTTCGCCAGATACCGATAATCCTTGTAACTTGACAGTCAGCGAGGGAGGGAAGTACTGGGTAGAATGGCAGTTACAAGATTGTACTAATTACTCAGATACAGTAACAGTTGAAATTACCCCAACACTAGCACAGCCAATATTAAGTATGAGCTGTAATGGAACCTCATTGCAACTAAACGCTGGTTCTAGTACTGCAAATACCTTCTTTTGGTACTCAAAGGGAGTTTATTTAGGCGCAACTACTTCGCCAAATTTACCAATAGGTCAAGGAGGTAATAATAGCTATCAAGTTGTGGCATACACACAAGGAAGCTGTCCCTCCATTTCTTCTTTTTTGAATGTCAAGAATATACTTGCAGTCGAAAAAAGTATGATAACGGCCTGTTCTGGCACACCGTTCACTTTGTCAGCACAAACCAATTTAAAAAATATTCAGTGGAGTGGACCAAATAGTTTTACTTCTTCAAATGCACAACTACAAATATCTAATCCTTCACTTGCCAACAGTGGTGTTTACACAGTAAAAGCATGGGATACCCATATTGCTTGTGCTCTTACAGCAGATGTTTCAGTGTATGTATCAGCCGTTCCTACAATGACTTATGTTTCGACTCTAGAGGCTTGTGAAGGATTTACTTTTAAGTTTCCTAATCCTTTGTTTTTACCCGAAAATAAGAATGTATCTTTTCCTGCTGAAACCTACGAGTTATACGGACCAAATATCAATCAGAAGGGTACATTAAATACCTTTGATGTTACTATTCCTGTTTATAACAAGACCTATGAAGGGACTTACACGCTGGTAGGTTACTCCCCTTATTCGTCGTGTCCTGTGAAAGTTACCACTCAATTAAAAACGGTATCTACTTGCAAAGACCTCCAGATAGACCAACAAACCCTCAACTCCCTTAAGCCACCATGTCCTAACGGAACATTTGATTTACCCTTCACTTTGATAGGAGATTTTCCTTCTAATCAACAGATTGTGGCTAAAATGGAGAAAAATGGTGCCATTATTACAGTAGGTACTGGAACAAGTAGTCCCATTAAAATTACGATTCCTCAATGGTTTGATGTAGCCAATGTGTGGGTTGAAACATCAGATGGAAGAGTTGTTTCTTCCAGAAGAACCCTTACCATCAATTCAGTAGATAAAAATAGTGTACCCCAATTATTACCATCGTTAGAGAGTGAACTGATTAGTAAAACTAATTTTTCAGGATGTGACTCGCTGGTATTGAAGATTGCTAATATATCTGCTTTAGCGCTGGACAAATCAAATACTCAATGGTATTATAATCAAACTTTGACCACGACAAAGGATTTAAACTATACTGTCAAACAGAATAAAGGAGGGCAATATGCTGTTCAAGTAGCATTTGCTTCGGGCTGTTCGTTAAAAAGTGAGGAGGTAAATGTTAGCTTTCAATATATTTATCCACCCATTAATGTTTACACTTATAATAACGATAACTATTTGTATTGTGGCAGAGAGAGTATGACTATTAGAGCCAGCTCATATAATAATGCAAGCTATTCTTGGAGTCGGAATGATACGCTTATTGCCACTACAAAATCGCCAACTTTAGAAATTAACAAGGAAGGTGTGTATAAGGTATCGATGTCTCTGGGTGCCTGTCGTTCAAATTCTGAAACCTTGCAAATTAATACCCGAAAAGATAAACTAATACCTGTTTCTATTTATTTGGGAGATATGGCAGTAGCACAACCTCTTGCTTGTAATTCTACCAATTATGTTCTCTATTCGAGTATAATAGAACCCAAAAGTATCGTGTTTTCTTGGTTAAAGAATGATGTTAAAATTCCTAATGTAAACACTGATAATTTGCCAGTAACTGAGTCGGGGAGATATAGGCTTCAAGTAAGCTCAGGAGATTGTTTTGGGTTATCAAATGAGGTCGTGATTAATAATCCATTAGTACCACCCACTATTGAATTTTCTATTACTACATTAGCTGATGATCTAAACCGTTACAATAGTATTCAGCCAGATACCATCAGTATTTGTAGTGGAAGTGGTATAAACCTAAGTTTTTCGATGTTTAATAATCTTACTTCGGCGCAAGAGAAAAACTTGGTAAGTGGTACCCAAACATGGTATAAAGACAATCAAGTTATTTATGTCCATAAATATGAAAATAATACCAATACCACCTCGTCTTTTTCAACTAATACTTTTTCCACTTACTCCTATGATTGGGGTCAGGCAGGGCTTCAAGAAGTTGGTACCTATAAAGTGGTGGTGAGTACAAAATTTAAAGATGGTTCAAGTTGTGATTTTTCTTCAAAAAACCTTACGCTAGTCTGGGCAAAAGATACCGTTGGTCTTCGATTTATTCATTCAGGCTTAAGTACCGCTTTGTATCCTAACGTAAGAGAATTAAGAGCATGTTCTAATGAGATAAGACCATTTGAGGAATATATAAAATCAACGACGGGAAGGGTTAATGTAGCGAAATACACGATCCAGAAAAATAATGTAACGGTCAAAACAACCACATCCTTAGATACACTAAATAAGTTTACGATTTCAGAAAAGGCGACCTATCGCTTGATTGTAAATTATGTAACAGGTTGTGTTGCTAAAACACAACCAATCAATTATTATCCTAATTCAATCAAGGTTGAGCTAAGATCTGATTTCCCTTTTTATATTACGAATGACTCTCTGAAAATTTGTAACACAATAGATGATAGCATTGAATCATCGATATATGTTGCTGCTTCAGACCAGTTTTCAAAAAACTATCAGTACGTATGGTATAAGGACAATAGTCCAATCAAGAATACAGATGCGCATGTGAAACAAGTCTCTGAGGGCATTTATCAGTTGAAAGTATCTTCAGGAAATTGTACAGGCGAATCAAAAAAAATACTTGTATATAAACCTAAGTTATCCTTGCCCATTACTCCTGCTGATTCTGCGTATTTCTGTGAAGGTAAAACGGTAGAATTGAAATTGCCAGAAGCAAAAGGATTACGATACCATTGGCAAATGAATCAACAAGAAATCGAAAATGCCACGACCGCATCTTTGACAGTAAATAAGTCAGGAGTTTATCGAAGCTTAGTTTACGATGAAAAATGTTGGGATATGAGCCTATCTGTTAAAATTGGGCAACTACCCAACATCCCAGCTACAGCCATTATCTCAGGCGACCAGTCGATTGATTATGGCAAGGAAGCTAAGTTGAAGGTGGATTTGGGTTCTCATGCCCCATGGACTTTTAAATTGTCGGATGGACGAGAATTTACCGCTCAGAAAACGCCATTTGAGATTACGGTAAATCCTCTATCAACGACCTCTTATGCGCTTTCAGAGGTGAAAAATATCTGCGGTACAGGTACAGTAACTGGAACAGCCAAAGTAACCGTGTTGGTATTAGGCATAGAAGAAGAAAGCGGTATTCATGTGGAGGTGTATCCCGTTCCTGTCTCAGATTATTTGACCTGGAAAGTTAGAGCAGATAAGCCTGCTTCTTATGATTTACGCCTAAGCGACACTCAAGGTAGAGTATTAGAAGTGCAACATAATACCACTCGTTCCCAAGCGCATGAAGGTCAATTGAATATTAGTACATTACCAACAGGCGTTTATTTCTTACAACTAACCGTCGGAGATAAAACTTTTAGCCGTAAGGTGATAAAGGAGTAATGGGCGAAAAGTAGCTGTACATATAGATTATTATCCAAAAAGTTAAAACATCATGAAACACCTTTACCTTATTCTTCTATTTTTATATGCTTCTTGTGGACTCTATGGACAACAAGCGTCATCTAACTCACCTGTTTGCCTTGGGAAAACACTGACGCTTACAGCCTCTGGAGGTACAAAGTATCAATGGAGTGGTCCAAATGGGTTTAGTTCCACTCTTCAAAATCCAGTTATTGAAAAAACTACTCTCGCAAGCTCAGGAGTATATTATGTCACGATCGATGGTAAGATTACCTACCTAAATGTTATTGTCGGTCAAGAGGATTTGTCTGGTCGAACGCCAATCAGTCAGACGGTTGTTGGCGGAGGATTGTATTTTGAGACGTATTTTAATAGATACATTGATGGACTGAGTTATGAGTGGACCGGGGCGAATAATTTTACATCAAATGATGTATTTGCTGTCGTAAAAGGTATTACCAAGAAGTCTGAAGGAATGTATCGCCTTAAAATTAAAGATAAATATAATTGTATCGTTCAGGATTCAATATCTGTAAAGTTTTCAAAACCCGATTGTCTTTATGAAAATATTGTAAAATTAAAATTTGGAGAAAAAGCATTCGATGATAGAGGATATATTAATGCGGATATTAATAAATCAGGAACAACTCTCATTAATATATGTGAAGGTTCTAAGCCGCAACTTTTTGTCGATACAACCAATTTTGCTAGCTCCGATCAGGTGAGTTGGTATAAAAATGGTCAGAAAATTTCCTCTTTTGCTTCAATATATGTATCAGAAACTGCTTCCTATTATGCCATTATTAAAACAAAAGATTGTGAATACACAACAAATTCATTTGCTGTGAAAACAGTAGAGTCCTTTACTGTTTCATATAATTATGACCGTTCAAGTACTCCAATCAAATTGTGCAAAAATGATGGCAAAGTTACTCTATATTCCAGTGTTTACAATCAAGACGTTTATGATACACAAACTTGGAAAATACAATGGTTTAAGAATGACGAGCCTTTGGTAGGTCAAAATTGGTATGATTTAACAGTAAAAGAACCTGGCGTTTATCGATATACGCTTAGTGATGGTTTGTGTTCGGGTACTTCAGCTAAGCAGGAAGTAATCTTGAGCGACAACGTTTTAAGTGATTTGTACGCTTTTGCTGGGGGGCCTAACTACTATGGCAAAGAGTTTTTGATTTGTAACAACTACCCTAGTTTTGTTGGGGTCAGTTTTTTGGCACAAGGTAATGCTAGCTTTTTTAAAGATGGGGTGTTACAGAATAAATTGGAGGTAAATGGAAATGCCCATATAATCAAATACAATGAAGTAGGAACATATACTTTAGAGGTGAAACAAGGTGGATGTATTTCAAGAGATACTCTAATCGTAAAGCAAGGAAAGCAAAGTGTGACAGCAATCAATGTTATGGATACTATCGATCCATTTGCCTGTCTTTACAAGAGGTCCAATAGAACTATGTATATCAATTCGTACTTTCCTAACGAGAATGAATGGACTCTACAGTGGTATAGAAATGATACGCTTGTATGGGGAGGATATTGGGCTAAAAACCTAACCCAAAAAGGTCTTTACCGCTTCAAAGCTATGAATAATATCAATGGCTGTGTGGTTTATAGTGATACCATAACGCTGAATGATATAAAGATGGAGAGCGTAGACTCCGACTTTGAGAACAAAGGAGTGATACATTTATGCAAAGGAACAAGCTACCCGATGATAGATCCTCGATGCGCTTCAACAGATCTGAAGAAAGTATGGAAAAAAAATGGCAAAATTATAGATAACAGTAAAATAGTTGGTTGTAAACTGTTGATTAGCGAAGCTGGAAAATATTGGATTGAATATACTGATATGTTTTGCACATACGCTACAGATACACTGGTTGTTGAAATAGATAAGGCTCAAAATGTGCCAATTCAAGTGGCTTGTGTTTCACAAGGGCAATATTCGTTTGAGATTCCAACTCAGCCGAACTCCCAATATTTGTGGTACAAAAATGACATCTTAATGAAGGTGGCATCCTTACCTAAAATTACAGTAAATGGTGCCAATGCTGCCAAGTATCAAGTGCAGATACTAAACGATTATTGCTCTGTAATGTCAATGCCGACTGCAATTGGACTGGATGTCCCAAGCAAATTAAGTGTTTGTCACGGCAGTAGCTTGTCGATTCCTAAGATTAGTAATTTCAAGGATTTTAAATGGGTGGGGCCGAATGGATTTACAGCTACACAAAACGATATTGTAATACCTAATGTAAATGACTCCCATGCAGGAGTTTATACTGTTACAATTAATAATGGAAATACTTGTGTGGCATCAGCCACCGTAACTGTCGACGTCAATCAACCTCTGGATATGCACTATCCAACCTCTTTTACTGTTTGTGAAAATGGTGAATTTATCTTTCCAAAACCTCAATCAGCACTCAGTCAAAATTTTGAGAATGTCGAATATTACCAAGTGAAAGGTCCTAATAACCTTGACCTAAATAATCGTTATAGTTATACAAATCCTATCATCATAAACAAATTTACCGCAGCGCAACAAGGAGAGTATTTGATTACAGGTTTTTCAAACAATACGATATGTACTACTACCTTAAAAACTACGGTAACCATTAGTCCTTCTGAATGCCGTCAGGTTGTGTTAGATCAGGATGTTCTGTCTAATTTAACGAGTTCTCCACCGTGTTATGGAACAAAGCTTACAATACCTTTCAAGATTTTAGGTAATGTGCCTGCTGGTACTACCTTCAAAGTTTTGTACGATGATGGGAAGGTAATAGGTCGAGGAACAAATCCTATTGAGATAACAGTGCCACAAGTCAAAGGGCAAGTTCATATATGGATTGAATCTGAAGATGGCACCTTGAAGTCCACCCCCAAATACATCAATGTAAGGTATGGTCCTGGAGAATATAATACTTACCCAGTTATTAATCTACTAAGCGATGGAGAAGAGGTTACTCACAATAATTACATTGGTTGTGACACATTGCATCTAAGAGCCGCTTACACACAGACTAATCTGGTACAGTGGTACTTGAATGATACTTTGATTACGGGAGCCACTTCACTTAATTATGAAGTTACCAAAGCTGGTATTTATAAAGTAGTAGAAAAAATGCCATCTGGATGCATGTGGGAGTCAGAATCGGTATCGGTTAAGTTAAAAACATTATCTAAACCCTATATTGAAGGTTCACAAATTATCTCTTGTGAGTATACCACTCTCAATATTAAAAGTAATGTTAGACGTGCTTTTTCTGCCAGATATGAATGGATAAAAGTAGGCGATTCTATTTCAGAAAATGGTGGATCTGAGTTTAAAGCTAAAGAAAGTGGTTTATATCAAGTGAAAATGAAATTGAATTCATGTGAGTCTATATCTGATACTTTTGAAGTGAAAAAAAACACAACCAAAGAACTATCCATATTAACATCATTAGAACAAAATGAATTAAGTGCTTTTTATAACTGTAATAAGCCTGAGCATACACTTCGAGTAAACAACCCAAACGTATTTTACTCATACCAGTGGTATAAAAATGATGAGATTATAACGAATGCAACAGCTTCTTCATTAGTATTAAACGAAACAGGAAACTACCACGTACGCGTAAAATTTGGAGATTGTTTCGGAATATCTGAAAAAACGGCTTATCTAAATAAACCATTTGAACTCCCCGTATATGATGCTACTACTAACAATGACTCAACCAACAACTACTCTCTTTGTAAGGGAGATGTAGCTATGCTAAGCTTTAATATTAGTGGAAATGGATTTTGGAGTCCAACACCGACAAAGTTGATTGGGTATAGTCAAATCTGGTACAAAGATGGGGTAGAAATTTATCGTAGCGAAAATGAAAATGGAGTAACTACGGAGAAGACCAGTTTGGTAGCACCTAGTAGGATAGATGGCACCAATTATACGTTTGGAGTAGCACGTTTGGCCGAGCCTGGGAAGTATCAAGCTTTACTAAAACTTAAATATTCCGATGATAAAACTTGTTCTATGTTATCTAAAGTCGTTACGATTGGTATCGTAAATGAATTGAGTGCTTTCCAATTTAATGACTCTGATGAAGCGTTAGTAACCTATAGTATTCCCAAAAATCAAACGTTTTTGACGAGTTGTGCAAGTCTAATTCATCCATTTGCTAAAATAGGAGGGTTGGATACTCAAATGAGACCTTATCAATATGAGGTTTTTAGAAATGGAATAAAAGTGAAAACCGCCTTTGATAAAGATTCTGTGAAAGGATTTTCGACTAATCAGGAGGGGATATACCATTTGAAAATTTCTCACAAATCAGGGTGCGTTATGACTACTGGGCCAATTACGATAAAACTTAATAAGTTAAAAACAGATATTGTTGGAATAGATTCTTCGCTTTGTCAAGATCAATTAATAAATCTTCGGGCCAATGTGAATAATAACACGATAGACTCCAAACTACTTTCTTATTCATGGGTAAAAAATAATCAGGTGATTGGTACCAGTCCTAATTTATTTACTCAATCAGAAGGTGTCTATCAATTAAAAGTTGAACTAAAAACTGCCAATGGAGTTTGCCAAGGGGTATCTGACAAACTCAATATTACCAAAACTAGGTTCCTAAGTTCTATTTTGCCTAAAGACTCTATGTCATATTGTGGGATAGATAAAGTACTTTTTCAAGCAAACAATGAATTAGGGCTGTCTTATCAATGGGAGAAAAATAATGAAGAAATTCCAAATGCAACCTCCTTTGCTTACCAAGCCACTCAAACTGGTCGTTATAGAGTATTAGTACAGAAAAATGGGTGCTACGAATATTCTCCAAGTGTGTTTGTTGGATTATACGCCAACATCCCCGCTACAGCCAGTATCTCAGGTGATCAGTCGATTGATTATGGCAAGGAAGCTAAGTTGAAGGTGGACTTGGGTTCTCATGCTCCATGGACTTTTAAATTGTCGGATGGACGAGAATTTACCGCTCAGAAAACGCCATTTGAGATTACGGTAAATCCTTTATCAACGACCTCTTATGCGCTTTCAGAAGTGAAAAATATCTGTGGTACAGGTACAGTAAGTGGAACAGCCAAAGTAACCGTGTTGGTTTTAGGTATAGAGGAGGAAGGCGGTATTCATGTGGAGGTGTATCCCGTTCCAGCCTCAGATTATTTAACCTGGAAAGTTAGAACCGATAAGCCTGCTTCTTATGATTTGCGCTTAAGTGATACCCAAGGACGAGTGTTAGAGGTTCAGCATAATACAACACGTTCCCAAGCGCATGAAGGTCAATTGAATATTAGTACATTATCTACAGGAGTTTATTTTCTGCAAATGACCGTCGGAGATAAAACTTTTAGCCGTAAGGTGATAAAGGAGTAATGAGTTTATAATGAAGCTGTTTAAACTCTATTCGTCTAAGGGAAAAAAGCCCCTTAGGTTGAAGTTTAACACTTTTTTGCGTTTAAGAGTATTTCTTAAGCAGTTATTCCATTTAGCGGGTGAATTTATTCACCCGTGTTAATATATAAAAGTAGGTGTCACAAATTGATATTTATCAGTTTGTGACACCTACTTTTATTATATAGAAGAAATAACTCTACACCTAATTTTGCGGGTTTTCAGGAAGACTTGTTTTTCAAAAGACAGGTCTATATCGTATCTCACTTGAGATAGATTTTCAAAGAATTTTGCAAAATGACACAATCATCTATAGAAATCATGGCTCCAGCTGGCTCTTGGGAGTCGATGATGGCCGCTATCAAAGCAGGGGCTAATTCGGTATATTTTGGGGTAGAACAACTTAATATGCGCGCCCGCCAAACCAACAACTTTCTTGTCGATGACCTGCCCGAAGTGGCTCGTGTGTGTGCCGAACACGGGGTCAAAAGTTATATCACCCTCAATACCATTATTTACGACCATGATATTTCTTTGATGCGAAGAATTATCGATCAAGCTAAAGAGGCTGGAATCACGGCTGTGATTGCTTCTGACTTGGCTGTGATGAATTACTGTCGCAAAAAAGGGATGGAACTCCATATCTCAACACAGTCTAATATTACCAATATCGAAACGGTCGAATTATATGCTGATTATGCCGATGTGGTGGTGATGGCTCGTGAGTTGACTTTAAAACAGGTTGGTGATATCGTAAAAAAGATTCAACGAAATCAGATTACTGGTCCATCGGGTAACTTGGTACAAGTTGAGATTTTTGCGCATGGTGCTTTGTGTATGGCTGTTTCTGGAAAATGTTATTTGAGTTTACATTCTCATAATGCTTCGGCAAATCGTGGGGCTTGTATCCAAAATTGTCGTCGAGAATATACAGTCATTGATAAAGAAGAGGGAATTGAACTCGAAATCGATAACGAATATATCATGTCGGCTAAGGATTTATGTACCATTGATTTTTTGGATAAAATTATCGAAGCAGGCGTGAAAGTGCTAAAAATTGAAGGTCGTGGACGTGCTGCCGATTATGTATTTACTACTACGCAGTGTTACCGACAGGCTGTGGATGCTATCGCAGAAGGTACTTATACGCCAGAAAAGATTGAACATTGGAAAACTGAACTTAACAAAGTGTATAATCGAGGCTTTTGGGATGGATATTACCTAGGTCGTAAAATGGGCGAGTGGAGTAACCAATACGGTTCTGTCGCTACTCAGAAAAAGGTATATCTAGGAAAAGGAGTGAAGTATTTTGAAAAAATCGGAGTGGGTGAGTTTTTACTCGAAAGCCAAGAAATAAATATAGGCGATCAGTTAATTATTACTGGGCCAACCACAGGATATGTGGAGGCTGTAGCAGAAGAAATCCGAAATCATGAGGGAAGTCCAGTCATAAAGGCGGGTAGGGGCGAAACCATAGCGATACGAGTGGCTGAAAAGATACGTCCATCTGACAAACTCTATAAAATTATACCTGCTCATGTTTAAGTTGATTCATTACCGAAATCGTTGTATTGGTTGTAATGCCTGTGTTGAAATAGCCTATAATCGTTGGCGCATGTCCAAAAAAGATGGTAAGGCGGTGTTGCTGGGTGCTATCGAAAAAAAAGGGATTTATCAAGTTCAACTTAACGAGGACGAACTCCCCGAGAATGAACAAGCCTTGGAAGCTTGTCCCGTAAAGGTTATTCAGATTGTGAGATAGGAAGCTTCTTAGAATGATAAATGAATCATGACAATTTAAATGGTATGAAGGCTTTTATGTTGTTCAACAGAATTACCAGTATTTCATTTTTTGTGCAATCACAAACCACAATCTTCATACAGTATTAGTTTCGAATTTAAGGGACTATTTAGTAAATGATTTTAACCCTTGGTATTCTTTTAGAGCGCCGTAGATATGACAGAAAATACTAGAATGTGTCATACCTACGGCGCATTGTAATAGCTTATTTATTGGTAATCAATGATAAAGAAGCTTTCTGATTTCCAGTACCTGTCAAACTTCCTTTAGCAACTAGGGTATAAATTTTACCAGTAGCAATCGATATCTTATCAAGTTGGAATAATAGAGAGTCATTACTTGCATCTTTCACTACAAATGTATAGTTCGAACCTGGCGTAATAGCTTCAAATGTCTGCACTCCAGCAAAACCCGTTTGAGAGAATAGGGGAGTGCTCTGACCTTTCATATACAAATGTAAACCCTTGTTCTCGGCCATAAAATTGGCAAAGCGAATATGGGCAAACTTAGGACTGGGTTTGGATAAATCGTCATTGTAAACCATAATAGAAGGATTGGCTTTAGTGCCAGCCACAAACGCGGTGTAGTTACCTTGTTCTGATAAGGTAATTTCTTTTTTTGCCATGATAGTTGTCGAACCTTTAGCACTAAAACTTAACTCCATTTTATTCGTTGGGGAATCTTGGTAGCCAAGCTCAGTCATAAAGTCAATATCCTTGTCAAGAAACTTTTTGGTACCTAGGTAAAAACTTACTGCTCCACAATCTGTACAGGCGTTGAATACCGATAGCTTAGCTGGTTTGGGTTCTACGTTGGGATTTACCTCGTAAACTTTCTTACAAGAAACGGACAATACTGCCACAAGAGCAAAAGAGATGTGTGTAAATTTCATAAAAGAGAAGGTTTAAATTTATCTCAATGAGGCATGACTTCAGAGGATGGTTGTAAGCCTTTTCTGGATTTAACATTCTTTAACAAGTGGGGTATATACCCAATGTTGCTAATTATTAAAGTGGCAGATTAAGCAAAATTATACCTTCAGACAGAATTTGGAAATGCCTGCCATTTTCAAGATATTGTAGTACTCAAAGTTGCAGGATAGCATTGTATTAGCTTTGAATCATTTTGGCCAACTGCTTTTTCACAAGAATAATATATGTACAAGAATAGTTTAAATACTCCTAGAATCACACGAAAAATCTACTCAGGAGAATTGGTTTTACTACAGCCATAATGGTAAATTGATGACTTATGAGTTATGGGAAAATGGTAAGATTATAAATAAAAAAGACTTTGAATAAAGTGTAAAATAATTCGCCTATTAGTTCAACTTGCTCAGGTAATCTACAACACAAAATATCTAAAACACAATAACATCACATGGTCAGTTTAAGCATTTGTTTGAGCTTTATTCTCACAACTTGTAATCAATTGAATATGCATTGCGAAACTTTCGCGTCAAGTGCTCATTATAAAGCAATTACTCCAATAGCAGTAAACAACGACAATGGTTTGAAGAGTGCTGATACAACTATAATTGTATTGAAAAAATTGAAATACGCTTTGCTGGATATTAAAGATTACAAGACAGGTAAAAGACAATTGCTTATTCAAAAAGATCATGTAACCCAAGGTAAAATATTTTTTTTAACTCCAGATATAGCGCAGGGGTTCTCCGTAAATTGGATTAAGGAAACAAGTGTAGGCTTTGAAATATCAATAGAGTATGGTTCAAGGTTTTATGTTCAAAAGAACTTCCAATTTATTTATGAAAACAATAGCTTTTATTTAAAGAATATCATAACGAGTTCTTTCGATAAATATAGCCCTGAGAAGTATGAGAAAACTATTAAAAACCTAAAGAAGCCTTTCAAAGTGACTAATTTTAAGATGGAAGATTTTGTGTAGCTTTTTCTTGTATTGCTATTTCAGAACAAGACAACTGTTTAGTAAAAAAGGCGTTCGAAAAACTAATTTCGACCGCCTTTTTTAGTACTCTTATACTATGTCTGACTTGGCTTAAGACCCAAAGCATTGCGTCTCTACATTTAGAGGACAAATTCTCTATCATCGCAAACCACTAAATTCGGGATTAATAGTATTTCAGCTCTATTCCTTCGTCGAAACTTGCGTGGTCTCTTCCCAACCTGTATGTATTTCAACATGCGGTAAGGCTTTTTTCAATGCTTGAATGCCTGTCTTGGTGACTTTGCTTTTCCAGCAATAGATATTTTTTAGGGACTTTAATTTAGCTAAAGATTGAATGCCTGAATCGGTAACCTTAGTGTCAAAAAGATTAAGATATTCCAAATATTGTAACTCTTGTAATTGTGCTAAACCTGCGTCTGTAATGGCTGTATGCTCTAAGTGTAAATGCGTAAGATGTTTACACTTTGCAACCACCACCATAGACCTATCGGTTATTTTTGTACGCCCCAATTTTAACCAAATGATTTGCTCTGATAAGTTGTTCAGTAAATTGATTTGCGCATCATCAAAGTTAGGAGCATTCACAAAGTTGGCTTGAAGAAAATGCTGTCCGTTGGCAACTGGCATAATAACCACATTTAAGGCACGGAGTTTTTGAATATCTTCCTCGTTGGCTGCCGATACACTTTCTTTAAAAACTGCTGAAATACTTTCACCATTTTCTTGAGCATTGTTGCCACTTGATAGTGATGTCAGCAAGGGTTTTACTTTTTCATCAGGTTTTAATTGGGATACCTTTTTGTCAAAAGGCGCACCCTGCTGAATCCACCAATGCAATAGTGCAATTTCTTGCTCAGTAAGTGGCGTTTTGCCTTTTGGAGGCATGTGATGTTCGTCTTCCTCTGGCAATAATAAACGCTTTATAAGCTCGCTATTGGCAGGGTCATTTGCTTTGATAATAGCACCATGTTTACCTCCTTTCAAGAGTAAGTCTTGCTGATCCATGCGCAACTCTCCTTTGATTTTATTGGCATTATGGCAAGACCAGCATTTTTGCTCCATGACTGGGGCAATAATATCTTGATAGACTAACGCCTCATCAATATTCTCTATTTTCCTTGTGGCTGATCCAGTAGCTGTTCGTTTGGGTAGTCCAAACATCGAGCGAAAAGGCTCAGGTGTGTTGGCATACAAATAATCTTCACCATGTGTCATATTACCCCCAAGATGCCCCGTGATGGTAATAAAGGCAACCATGATATACAGGGTAGGGAGATAGACTTTTTTCATAGTAGCAATATGCTGCCAATATACTTTTAGATACCACACCAACAAGGAAATAACCGCTACGGCGATACCTAACCACTGATGCCAAAAGAGCGTATCTTCATTGTACTCGCCAGAGGAGGAAAGCAAATAGCCAAAAATACAAGACAGCACAGCTGTAAGTGAGCCCGTAAAAAGAATAGGGGCAACGGCTGGCTGAAGAGTCTGTAAATTTTTTCTACGAGAAAACCATTCTAAAATGGCCGCCATTACCAACATTCCAATAGGTAAATGAACCACAACAGGGTGAAAATGCCCTAAAAAAATGGCCCAATCCGAAGAGGCATTGGTTTGTAATACTATCATTATATATTAATTTGGAAAATCCTGTAAACGTGGCCTTTAGGCTGTAAGCTGTATGCGTTAGGCAAAATACTTTTATAGTTTCTTTTGACGAATGTCTAAGCTTTGAGCCGTGAGCCAAAAGTTCAAAAGTGTTTCTCATGAAATAATTGAAGCTTTTTGCTTAATGCCTACGGCTTATAGCTTACCGCCTATTAATGCAATAATACTTAAGCAATTCTTTCTAGTTTGATGGGATAGGTTTTTTTAGAATTCCATTGAGGAACATATACGTTTTCGTCAGAGTCCACATATACGTCATGTGGGTGCATAAACACATTGTGAGGGTCGTCTTTGTACTGACGTTGTAGCTTACCATCTTTGTAAGTTGGCTCAGACCCACCAGGGGTTGAGATTACTTTCATATTTTTATCCATAACCTGAATATAACCTGAGTTATTCCAAGATTGGTCGGAGCTTCTGTAGGCTGCTGCAAAAATATAGTCGCCATGTAGTACTGGTCTACATACGAAAGTGCCCGGTAAATGATACACCGCTAAGAATTTTCCATCGAGTGTAAATCTTTTGATACAAGTATGTGAACGGTCTGTAATCAATAAAGTTGGATTCTTTTTATCACGTGTATCTACCAAAACACCGTGACAAGTATCAAATTTATCATCTGTATATTCACTTGAATACCCTCCAAAATGACGAATGTATCTTCCTTTGCTATCATATTGAATAATGTATTGAGAACCATAACCATCAGCTACATAGATATCGCCATTGGCAGGGTTAATAGCTGTTTCTGTAGGCACAAAACGGTTGGGAGATTCATAAACCCCTGTCTCTTTAGGATATTCCAATTTCATGATTTCACGCCCTTTCAAGTCAGTTTTGATGACTTGGTGACGGTTGTTATCACAAATAAATAAAAACTGTTCGGCACCTTCGTTAGAGATAGATAGTCCATGTGCGCCAGGATAGCTTGTGCCCCAAGCCTCCAATAATTTTCCTGATTTATCATAAACCAAGATGTTATTTTTGGTTTCGTTGGTACACATAATCAAACGACCTTTAGCATCTTCAACCATTTCGTGACAGTCGTTAACAGGGTTTTTAGCAGCATCTAATACGCCCCATCCTGCTACTACTTTGTATTTGTGGGAATTGTGTCCAATGATGATTTCTTCCATTTTTTGAGATGTTTTATTGCCTAAACTAGTATTGGTGATTAAACCTGCACCCATAGCTAAACTGCTGGTTTTTAGAAAATTTCTTCTTGATTGATGCTCGTACATAAATGATAGTATGTTAATGGTAAATTACGAATTGTGAATCAATACTGTACGAAGGCTTCTAAAACTGTCGATTTCGGATAGCGGATATCGGATTTCGGAAGTGTAATCTTCTATTTTTTTATTTCCGAAATCAGAAATCCCAAATCTGAAATAGTTTGGAAATTCTTCGTACAGTAATAATTGAGAATTATAGATATAGGCTAGTCTAATTTTGTCTAGGCATCAGAATGTTAATACCTACAGCCCAATCAAGCTATAACCGAACGGATGACTTTTCCACTAGTGTCGGTTAATCTAAAATTCCTTCCTTGAAATGGATAGGTAAACTCCTCATGATTGAAGCCCAAGCAATGCATAATAGTTGCTTGTAAATCAAAAACCGAGGTGCGGTCTTTGATGCCCACATAGCCTACAGGGTCGGTTTCGCCATGCGAGTAACCACCCTTAATGCCTCCGCCTGCCATCCAAACTGTAAAAGCTTCGGTATGATGGTCTCTTCCCTTGAAGGCTGCTGCTTTGCCTTCTCGGTTTTCGGCCATAGGAGTTCTCCCAAATTCGGCCCCCCAAACGATGAGTGTTTCGTCTAGTAACCCCCTTTGTTTTAAGTCTTGGATTAAAGCTGTAATCGCTTTGTCGACGGTCGAACATTTTTTGGTCAAACCATTTGCCACATCAGAATCTTCCGAACCTCCACCGTGGGAGTCCCAGCCCCAATCAAAAAGTTGTACAAAACGTACGCCTTGTTCTACTAATTTTCGGGCTAATAGGCAGTTGTTCGCAAAGGATTCTTTGCCTAATTGCGTGCCATACATTTCGTGGATATAGGCTGGTTCTTTGGTAATATCCATTACTTCGGGTACGGTAGTCTGCATTCTGAAAGCCATTTCGTATTGCGAAATGCGGGCTAAGGTTTCAGGGTCGTGGAATTCTTCGTAAGATTCTTTATTGATTTCAGTAATGGCATCTATGGTGCTTTTGCGTAAATCACGACTCATACCTGCTGGATCTGAAATATATAAAACAGGCTCGCCCTGATTACGACATTGAACACCTTGGTACACCGAAGGTAAAAATCCGCTACCCCATAAGGCTTTGCCTCCATCTGGGTTTTTTCCGCCAGAAGTAAGCACCATATATCCAGGCAAATTCTGATTCTCAGAGCCCAAGCCATACGTTGCCCAAGTGCCAGTGCTTGGTCGCCCCAAGCGAGCCGAACCTGTATGAAGTAGCAATTGAGCAGGCGCATGGTTAAATTGGTCGGTGTACATGGCCTTGATAAAAGAAATGTCGTCTGCCACAGATTGTAAATACGGCATTTTATCCGAAACCCATGCACCGCTTTGACCTACTTGTTGGAATTGGGCTTGTGGTCCCATCATTTGCGGAACACCACGAATAAAGGCAAACTTTTTTCCTTCCAAAAATGAAGGCGGACAGTCTTTACCATCCAATTTCATCAAATCGGGTTTGTAATCAAATAACTCTAGTTGCGAAGGTGCGCCTGCCATGTGCAAGTAAATGACAGATTTGGCTTTTCCCGCAAAATGAGGCATTTTAGGTGCTAGCGGATTGGCAGCACTCGCCACAGTATTTTGAGGAGTACTTCCACAACTTTGCAGAAAAGAGCCCATCGCCATCATACCCAAGCCCGTAGTGCATTGTTTGAGAAAATGCCGACGGGTTTCGTAGCGAAGTTTTTCAAAAAGAAGTTCTTGCTGTAAATTTTTCATACGTTTATTCAATGAACAAAAGCTTTTAGGTTTCAAAAAATCCGACCTCCGAAATCACAAATCCCCAATCAATATTATTCTTTCATAATAAACTCATCCAGATTTAGTAGGGTGCTAGCTACAAGGGTTTTAGCGGCCAAATCTGGAATGTTTTTGGGTTTTATGTTATCATCAGGGCAAATGTTGAGAAGCTTTTCTGCCTCACTTTTATTCTGTCGATATGCCTGTAGTGAATTTGTATAAAGCTTTTTAAACACCGCTAATTTTCTCTCAGAGATGGGTTTACCGATAGCAAATTGATAAGTATTACTAATTTGCGAGTCAAACGAGCCTTGAATCAGGTCCATCTTCTGGGCTAAATGTTTGGCACATTCTAAATACACAGGGTCATTGAGCGTGACAAGAGCCTGCAAAGGCGTATTGGTTCGGATTCTTCTTGCCAAACAAATATCACGATTAGCCCCATCAAAAGTAATCATCGAAGGATAGGGCGTCGAACGTCGCCAATAGGTATATAAGGCTCTTCTATATTGGTCGTCTTTTTCACTGGTTTTCCAAGCCATGCTACTATAAGGCGAATTCCAAATCCCATCTGGTTGATATGGCATTACGCTTTTTCCATACATTTTCGGACTTAATAAACCACTTACTAGCAAGGCTTGGTCTCGAATTTGTTCAGCAGACAGACGAACTCTTGGTCCACGAGCTAAGAGTCGGTTCATCGGGTCTTTTTCTAACAAATCTGGTGTAGCTTTAGAATCTTGTTGATACGTAGCCGACATGACCATTTCTTTTAATAACCGCTTTGGTTTCCATTCGTACTCGGTCATAAATTTCACTGCTAAATAGTCCAACAACGCTGGATGCGTAGGCGTGAATCCTTGTGTGCCAAAATCTTCTAAGGTTTCGACTAGCCCTATGCCAAAAATTTGTTCCCAAAAGCGATTGACCGCTACTCTAGCAGTTAATGGATTCTCTTCACTTCCCAACCACATGGCTAGTCCGAGACGATTTTTAGGGGCATTTTTAGGTAATCCACCAAATATGGCAGGGACATCTGGCTCTACCACCTGTGTTTTGGCCAACCAATTACCCCGCTCCCAAACGTGAGTTTGACGAGTAAACTCTTTGGGAGAATCTAGCATCACTGGTGTGTTTTCGGTGCTGGCACTGATTAAGGCTAGAAAATCCTTTTTTCTTTGACTAAAATCCGTTCTATCTTTTCCAGGAAATTCGGGTAGTAAAGTAAAACTTCCTATGACACAGGTACTTTGATCTGGTTTTACTTTGGCATTTTTAAAAACAAGGTACCAATCCTGACGACCACTCATGGCAGGTAAATCATATAGTTGATAATCCCATGAATTAGTCCATCCGCCTTTTTGGGTGGTATCTAGTTTGATAGTTGTTAGGAGTTTGCCTGTCAGTGACCCAAGGTGTATTTCCATAAAAGTTGGGCTGCCAGTTTTGTTGCCATAGGCTACTAATAACTGTCGTTTGCCTTCTACAGGTAGAGCTTTGAAGCGAACAGAGCCCCCATTACGAACGCCCAAATACTTATTGTCTGCTAAGGCGCCATTGATAAATTGGTCTCCTGCGTGTGGGTGAATTTTAGGTTCTAGAAAAGTCAAATAGTGGGATAGTTCCTGCTCCTTGGCTGTGCCAAAATTGCTTTTCAACCAGCTTTTCAACTGAGCAAGCTTTGCCTTATCTTCTGGTTGGTTAAATTGTCGGAGATATGGCGAATCGTCAGGAATATCTTCGTCACGAGTATTGTAAAAAAATGCCATTGACTTGTAATAGTCCTCATGTCGAATCGGGTCATAAGGATGCGAGTGACATTGTACACAAGCCATAGTAGTCCCCTGAAACATCTCCCAAGTCGTGTTGACGCGGTCAACCATCGAGGCGTTTCTAAATTCTTCATCATCAGTCCCTCCTTCATCATTATTTACGGTATTGCGATGAAATGCCGTTGCGATGTATTGTTCTTCAGAAGGATTTTTTAGTAAATCACCTGCTAATTGTTCCTTGATAAATTGATGGTAAGGGAGGTCCTTGTTAAAAGCCTTGATGACATAGTCACGATATTGCCAGATATTCCGAGCTTCGTCTTTTTCGTAGCCTTTGGTATCTGAATACCTTGCCATGTCTAGCCACATACCAGCCCAACGCTCGCCGTACTGAGGAGAGGCTAGTAAAGAATCCACGACTTTTTCATAAGCATTTTCTGAGTTGTCATTCAAAAAGTCTTGTAGTTGCTTTTCGGTAGGAGGTAAGCCAGTTAAGTCTAAGCAAACTCTGCGAAGTAAAATAGATTTTTCGGCTTGTTTCGAAGGAGAGAGCCCCTCTTCATAAAGCTTATGTTTTACAAAATAGTCAATATCATTTTTTTCCCATTTTTGAGAAAACCAATTAAACAAGCCTGCAAAAAAGCTTTTGTTAGGAACTTGAGACATTTCTGGTTTGACAAAAGCCCAGTGTTCACCCCAATTTGCGCCTTGGTTCACCCATTTTGTCAGGATTTCTATTTCTTCTTTTTTCAAAGGTTCTTTCTTCAATGGCATTCTTTCCTCTGGGTCTTTATGCGTCAGACGGATGATAAACTCAGAATGTTTGGCATCTCCTGGGATAATCGCAGGCTTTCCTGATTCAGTTTTACCCAATGCTTCTTCTCTGAATAATAGACTAAATCCTCCCTGCTTTTTTACGCCACCATGGCAGGAAATACAGTGTTTATTTAAAATCGGTTTTACTTCTGTGCTGTAATCAACGGTGTTGTTTCCTCCCCAAAAAGAGTATACAGAGTATCCTCCGATTAAAATGATGCCACTAATGAAGAGTAATTTATTGGTATTCATAAGAGTTATAATTCCGTAATGAGTTAATTTATGGAATAAGCGTGTGAGTAAATGTTGGGTTTAAAGGCTTAATACAGATGTAGAAGTGTAAGGTCAGAGAAAAATAAATATATCATCTCATAGCTCTTACATAATTGTAATGAATAATGATTTTTTTATACTCTAAGTAGAAAATAAAATTTTTAAATACTGTCTGTAAGTGCAGTGATAGCGCTGTGAACAGGCTTTTATTAATATGATTTTAAGGTAGAAAATAATTTTAAGATGGATAAATTACTGGGTTGTATAAACTTGAATATGAGCAATAACATTATTTGTAAATAGCGATTAGACTTTTATTAAGATAACAAGGTTTTGATTCTCACTACAGCAGAATTAAGAACCAGAGAAATAAGTGTATTACATCTTTTACTTCTCTGAAAATTCATTAGCGTTTATACCCGTATTTTAAAAAAGAGATATTAGTTCCAATGCAAATTTAGTGTTTGTATGATTTTATTTAAATAGCAATTTTAATGAAAAAGATGGATAATATTATGGTAAAATAACTATCGCAGAGAAAAGATAGATTTGTTGGAAAAAGCTTCTACAGCATCATTCAGCAATCTAATTGCATGAGTAACCTCCTATTCCTTAAAACAGCAAACTCTAAAGCAAAGAAATTGACTATTATAGTTGAGTTTTTACGATAGATATGGCTATACCACTGAGAGATTTTAGAAAAATGGATAAAAGCTAAATGGATAGACAATACACGCCTATTCCTCAAAAGACATGGTCGTAAAGTTTAGAAAGAGTGGAGACGTAAACTAGAAGTTTTTATTAAGAAAATAACAGACTTTTGAAACGTATAACACTATAGAACACTTCTTGTAAAAGAATTTCTACGATAGTACAAATATTAGAAATGCAAAGTAGGCTTATCATAATAAAGCCTATCCTGCTTTATTAGCAATTGTTAAAAACTTTGTACGATTCAAAAAAATATCTTAAAAAAACAATTTTTTATTTTTTTAATTAAGAAATAATTTTAAAATTTACACCGTGAAATATGACCTATTTAACTCGTCGTTGCACTTTACGTGGTTAAATTCTCAAGCTCCTTTAACACATCTCTGTGTTGTTTTCACAAAAAATGAATATTATAAATCAGTTTTCTATAAATAAGTACAATCACCCACTTTAAACAATCTCCTAGGAAGGGCCGCTCTTAGTGGATGTTAAACAGTTATTCCAAAAAACATGTATATCGGTTGTTGGATTGATTAGCTCTCTTTTGCTCTATAATTTCCATTACAAAAGCTCAAAAGCTGTCTTCTAATACCCACACAAAAAACAAATATGAAAGTGAAGCTCCCATAGGCTTGCTCATGTCCGTTGAGTAATAGTCTTTATCTATTAGCTTCTGAATTTTTAAATTATTTTATGAATGTAACAAATGCCTTGATAGTCATGGTGTTATGTTATTTGCGTATGCTTTCTAGCATAGGAGATTGATAAAATGCTCTCATGTTTCTGTGTGTTATACACACAGGCTGGCACTTATATGCTTTATTCAAAACCAACAATTTAAACCAATTCTAAATCATAAAGTTACCAAGGCTACTGTAGCATACAATCACATTTCCAGCAACCCTATCATAATTGAGCAAGACGTTTGTTTTGCTGTGATGGACTACGTATATACTTATTGTTTCACTTTGAGTCATTAGTGTAGAGCTTTTTGAAAAAGTTTTTTTTATAAATAATCAGTTAAACGTTTAAGCAAAGAAAGGAGGTATATTAAGCAACAAAAAATCGCTTCAATATCATTGTTACATTTTTCCAAACACTATTTCTATGAACAACAAATTACTACAAAAACTAGCGGGGGTCATTGCCCTGTGTTGTCTATTTTTGATTACTTGGACTGCCCAAGCCCAAGAAAGAAAAGTAACAGGTAAAGTTTTGTCAGCGGCCGACGGACAAGGTTTACCTGGAGCTTCAGTTATGGTAAAGGGCACTAAGGTGGGGGTTGCTACGGGTGCAGGCGGAGAGTTTACTATCGCAGTTAAAGGAGCTAGCGATGTATTACTTGTTACGTCTGTGGGTTTTCAAAACCAAGAAGTTAGAGTTGGATCTCAATCCAATATTACAGTAAGATTATCAGAAGATGTGGCCAACCTAACAGAGGTGGTTGTGACAGGTTATGGTACACAGTCAAAACGAGATATTACAGGTGCTGTAACTACAGTGAATGCTAAGGACTTACAGTCTGTTCCTGCAACTACGTTTGCTCAACAATTACAAGGTCGTGCCTCTGGTTTGAGTATCGTGAACGATGCTACACCAGGAGGTAATGCAACTGTTCGTATTCGCGGCTTCGGTACGATTGGTAACAACGACCCTCTTTTCATTATCGATGGTGTACCTACTGAAAATCAGGGTAACCTTAATCCAAATGACATTGAAACTATTCAAATTTTGAAAGATGCATCTTCTGCATCTATCTATGGTTCGCGTGCTGCCAATGGTGTAGTAATCATTACTACGAAAAAAGGAAAAGCAGGTGTACCAAAAATTACGTTCAGTGCCTACTATGGTAGCCAAAAAGTGTCGAATGATGTACAATCTTTGAATGCCAAAGAATTAGGTCAGTATTTGTATTTAGCTGATAAGTATGCAGGTAAAACGCCTTCGCATGGACAATATACCTTTGGACCAAATGGCGAAGTAACAATCCCAGACTATGTTTTCCCAAGTGCAGGTAAAGCAGGTACACCTGGGGTAGATCCTAAGTTGTATTCACTGACACCAGATAACATTTATGCTATCACTAAATCAGCGGATACCTATTGGTGGGGCGAGCTAACACAAACAGCTCCAATTTCAAACTACCAATTAACAGCATCTGGCGGTACTGATAATAGCCGCTATGCTTTGTCTTTGGGTTACTTTAGTCAAGATGGTGTCGTAAAATTCATCGGTTATGATCGTTATACGTTGCGTACTAATACCGAATTTTCAGCCTTGAAAAAACGCTTGAGAGTTGGTGAAAACTTCACGGTTTCAATTGATAACCGTAAAGGTGGATACAATAACAACGAAGAACAAAATGCCGTTTCGGGTTCGTACAAGCACCATCCATTATTGCCGATTTATGATATTGCAGGCAATTTTGCAGGTAGCCGTGGTGCCAACTTAGGTAACAACTCAAACCCTTATGCTACATTGTACCGTCAAAAAGATGACCGTTTGTATCGTATGCGTGGATTTGGTAACGTATTTATGGAGTTTGACATTTTGCCAAACCTTACTGCTAAAACTAGCTTTGGGGTAGATATTACCACTGAGAATAAGAAAGAATTAGGTCGTGCCAACCCAGAATATGTTGAAGGTAGCTTTAACAATAGCTCTACTTCACGTACCAATTATGATTACCAATGGGTATGGCAAAATACATTGTCGTACAACAAGACTTTCAATGAATCTCACAAAATTGATGCTTACATTGGTTTAGAATCAATCAAGCAATTTGGTGAGTATTTTGGTGCTAGTCGTAATGGTTATGCTTTCGAGGTTGTGCCTATTATGAGCTATCTTGACCTTGGAGACCCAACAAAGGTATCTAACTATGGCTCAGTAGGTAATGACTATACATTGTCTTCACAATTTGGTAAATTTAACTATTCTTATGAAGGTAAATATTTACTTCAGTTGATTGTTCGTAACGATGCTTCGTCTCGTTTCTTATCTGCTTCACGTAATGCGTTTTTCCCTGCGGCCAGCTTTGGATGGCGTTTATCTGAAGAGAAATTTATCAAAGATCAACTACCGTTTTTCAATGACTTGAAATTGCGTTTTGGTTGGGGTAAAACAGGTAACCAAAAAATTGGTAAGTACAATGCCTACACTACCTATCGCTCTGATATTTACCACGCTGGTTATCCTATCGATGGAAATCAAGTTACACCAACGATTGGTTATGACGCTAGTGCGTTTGGTAACCCGAATGCAAAATGGGAGTCAACAACCTCAACAAACATAGGTTTGGATGCCGCATTATTGGGTAGCAAATTGACTTTTGAATTGGATATCTGGAATCGTAAAACTACCGATATGTTATTTACAACACCTATTACCTTTACTGCGGGCGATGCAACGGCGCCAGCTTTCAACGTAGGTGGAATGACTAACAAAGGGGTTGATTTTGGCGTGAACTACAAAAATTCTGTAGGTGATTTCCGTTATGGAATTGGTGCTAACTTTTCTACGTATCGCAACAACGTAGACAAACTAGATGCTAGTCCAAATACACGTTACTTCGGTTATGGTTCGCGTGTACCTGCTGTTACAGTAACGCAAGCGGGTTTACCAATTTCTTCTTTCTATGGTTATAAAGTATTGGGTATTTTCCAGTCTGATGATGAAGCTAAAGCTTGGCCAGCTTATGGTGACTACAATAAGGCAGGTAAATTCAAGATTGCAGATATTAATGGCGACGGCAAAATCACGGACGATGACCGTACTATTATTGGTAATCCTCACCCAGACTTTACGTATGGTTTGAACCTCAATTTTGGTTATAAAAGCTTTGATTTGACTATCTTCTGCAACGGTACGCAGGGTAATGATGTATTCAACTATACTCGTTATTTCTCTGACTTCAACACTTTCCAAGGTAACCGTTCGAAACGTGCATTGTATGATGCTTGGCAGCCAACTAACAAGTCGGGTACTGTACCTATCATGGATGCTAACGACCAAATCAGTAGCCGTCCATCAAGCTACTTTATAGAAGATGGTTCGTATTTCCGTATCAAAAACGTTCAACTTACTTACAACTTGCCTCGTAAAATTGGTAGCAAGCTAGGTCTTGACAATGCTCAGGTGTATTTGCAAGCACAAAACTTGGCAACATTCACGAAGTATTCTGGTCTAAACCCTGAAATCCAAACAGGTTCAGACAATACTTTGGGCTTTGATGGTGGTTATATGCCAGTTTCTAGAACATTCATTTTGGGTGTTAATCTAGGATTCTAGGCACGATGACAGTATCTGATTTGTAAGAAAACTAATGTTCGTTTTTTACCAAAAGAGAAAAAATATGAAACGTAAAAATATTATAAAACTTTGCTTGTCGGCTGGTCTCGTTGTTGGTATTGCTACGGCTTGTAGTGATGAATTCTTGACGCGTGAGCCACAAGGTCAATATAGCCCATCGTCTCTCCAAACAGCCAAAGGGGTAGAAGGTATCCTCTTGGGTGCTTATGCCATGATTGATGGTCAGGGTTTGGATGGACAAGATGCTTGGAATAACGATATTCAAAGCTGGGTATTTGGTGGAATTGCCTCTGATGATGCCTATAAAGGTACTGACGCGGGTGACCAACCAGAACAATCATTTATCGAAAAATGGGATTTTCAACCTACTAACAACCACATCAAAAATAAATGGAGAGGTTTGTTTAAAGGGGTTGCACGCTCAAATGATGTGATAAATACCCTTAAAAATGTAAAGGATGTTAGCGATGATCGTCGTAAACAAATTGTAGCAGAGGCTCGTTTCTTACGTGGACTTTTCCATTTTGAAGCAAAAAAAATGTGGAAAAACATCCCATATATCGACGAGAATATCTATAATTTGAACGATTTGGAAAGTACCAAAGTGCCAAATGATAAAGACGCTTGGCCATTTATTGAAGCTGATTTCAAGGCTGCGATGGATGCTTTACCTGCGACTCAGGCACAAGTTGGTCGCCCAACAAAATGGGCTGCGATGGCTTTCCTGGCAAAAGCTTACATGTACCAAGGTTGGAATATATCGACTGGTGCAGCTAATACTGCTAAGTTACAAGCTGCTAAGGCCTTGTTAGATCAGATTGTGGCAAGTGGTAAATTTAAGTTGATGGATAATTTCAGAGACAACCATGATGCGAATACTCGTAATAACGCAGAGTCTATCTTCGAAATTCAGTATGCGTCTTCAAGTGCTAGTGGCGATGCTGCTGATGCTGGTGTAGGTTTGGCTCACCCATATACATCGCCTTGGGGCTGTTGTGGTTTTTACCAACCATCTCAAAACTTGGTAAATGCTTATAAAACAGATGCTAATGGTCTTCCTTTATTGGATAGCTTCAATGATTCTGATGTAAAAAATGACCAAGGAGTTGATTTGGATGCTGCTTATACGCCGTATGAAGGTATGCTAGACCCTCGTTTGGATCATACTGTAGGTCGTCGTGGAATTTTGTTTATTGATTACAAAATCCATAACCGTGATTTTATTCGTGACCAAACGTATGCAGGTCCTTATTCTCCGAAAAAACATATTCCTTCAAAAGCCTTTACTGGTGTAAATGGTTGGGCAAACCTTACAAGTAACAACTACCGCATTATGCGTTATAGTATGATTTTGTTGTGGTTAGCTGAATGTGAGGTAGAATTAGGCAACCTTGAAAGAGCAAGAGACTTGGTTAACCAAATTCGTGCTCGTGCTGCCAACCCTGCTGGTTTTGTTCAGAAGGCTACCCAAGGTGCTACTCGTGATGCCTACACATTGGTGTTTGATTCAAAAGGTGCTCCAGTTCCTGCTGCCAACTACAATGTGAAGCCTTATGCTTCTGCTTGGTCAAATCAAGCTACGGCTCGTAAGGCAGTTCGTTTCGAAACTCGCTTGGAGTTTGCGATGGAAGGTCACCGCTTCTTCGACCTAGTGCGTTGGGGTATTGCTGCCGAAACATTGAATGCTTACAATGCCGTAGAAAGCACTAAACGTGTTTACAAAAAAGGTGGTGTATTTGTAAAAGGTAAACATGAGTTTTTCCCAATTCCTCAAGAAGCAATCGACCGCTCTGAGAAGGATGGTAAACCGACCCTTACTCAAGACCCAGCTTATAAATAGATTGGATTGATAACTGAAAAATGGTGTCTTTACAGAGATGGTACCCTGTGCCATCTCTGTTTTTACTGTATATAAAATTGTTATTTTAAATAAGAAGAACATTAGAATATTTTCAACGTAAATATTTAAGAAGCTAGTACAATTTGCGAGATGAATATTCTAATTCACAATTAATACGCCTTAGGCTATAAGTCGCAGGCATTAGGCAAAAATATATTCATAATTGTATTAGAAACACATGCTGATTATGAGTGTAATTCAATAACTGATATACTATTAATTAATAACTTTTTTACTTATAATATGCCTCAAACCTCTACCGTAACTGCATACCGTTTTCTATATTTAATCACCCTAGTAGGCTTAGGCTTACTAGGGCTTTATGCTTGTGGAAGTGCATCAAAAGATGGGCTTTTTAAGAAAATTGACCCCAAAGACTCTGGTATTCATTTTTCGAATCGTATCTCTGAAAATGATACTATGAACATTCTGACTTTCGAATATATCAATAATGGGGGAGGAGTGGCTATGGCCGATTTTAATAATGATAGTTTGGTGGACGTGTATTTCACAGGCAACCACGTTTCTAACCAGCTATACCTCAACGACTCCAAAACGAATCAACTACATTTTAAAGATATTACCAAAGAAGCAAAGGTGACAGGCGAAGGTCGCTGGTGTTCTGGTGTGGCGGTTGTAGACATCAATCAAGATAATTTGATGGATATTTATGTTTGTACAACTGCTCGAAAAA
The DNA here is from genome assembly GCF_009905545.1 of Cellulophaga sp. BC115SP. Lineage (GTDB taxonomy): Bacteria > Bacteroidota > Bacteroidia > Cytophagales > Spirosomataceae > Flectobacillus > Flectobacillus rivi. The sequence continues at coordinate 47,108 of NZ_JAAALB010000008.1, forward strand.
CCGCTGGTCAGCGAGCTAATTTGCTGTATGTCAATCAGGGAGTAGATAGGGCAGGAATTCCGCATTTTAAGGAAATGGCGCAAGAGTATGGTCTTGCCGATACAACACATTCTACCCAAGCCGCTTTTTTTGATTATGACAATGATGGCGATTTGGACGTGTATATCGCTGTAAATGAGATGGCGGATGTTCGTTTTCCTAATATGTATCACCCTCGTGTTTCAGATGGAAGTTCGCCATTGACAGATAAGTTATATCGCAATGACTGGAATCCAACGCTGAAGCATGCCGTTTTTACAGATGTTTCACACAAAGAAGGAATTCTGTTTGAAGGTTTTGGTTTAGGGATCAATATTACTGATATCAACCAAGATGGCTGGAAAGATGTCTACATCACCAACGACTACCTGACCAATGACCTGCTGTATATCAACCAGCATGAAAATGGTAAACACATTGGTTTTAAAGATGAGGCCGCTTTGTATTTTAAGCATACCTCACACTCTGCGATGGGGAATGATGTGACAGATATTAACAACGACGGTTTGGTTGATATTTTGGCTTTGGATATGATGCCTGAGGATAATTATCGTAAAAAGATGATGACACTAGGTAACAATTACCAAGCCTATCAAAACAACGAAAAGTTTGGATATGTATTCCAATATCCTCGAAATACCCTTCAGCTCAACCGTGGGATAAACCCCTATACCCACCGACCAGTATTTAGCGAAGTAGGCTTGCTGACTGGTTTGGCAGAATCTGATTGGAGTTGGACGCCACTGGTGACCGATTTTGATAATGATGGTTTACGAGATGTAATTATTACCAACGGTTTCCCGCAAGATATTACTGATCAAGATTTTATGGTCTATCGTGCTGAAGTGGGTGCTTATGTCGCTCCTGTGCAGTTGTTGGATTTAATTCCTTCGGTAAAAGTTAAGAATAAAGCTTATCGTAACAAAGGTAATTTACAGTTTGAAGAAGTGACAGAATCTTGGGGAATCACCGAACCAAGTTTTTCAAATGGCGCCGCCTATGCGGATTTGGATAACGATGGCGATTTGGATTATATCATTAATAATATCAATGATTCGGCTTCGGTTTTTTGTAATAATGTACGCCAACAATTACCAGAAAAAAGTAACTACCTGCGTCTCAAATTTGTAGGCAATGCTTCCAATAAAAATGGACTAGGTGCGACAGTGAAGGCTATTTATGGTAAAGGAGAACAACAATTCTATGAAAATACACCTTACCGAGGTTATTTATCCTCAGTAGAAACTGGTGCGCATTTTGGACTAGGTTCTTATAAAAAAATAGATCAATTAATAGTGACTTGGTCAAGTGGATTAGTGCAAACGATAACGAATGTGCCAGCCAATCAACAACTTGTGGTGTATGAGTCTCAAGCCAAGCCAGCTACAAAATCGGAACCGAATACTGACTTTCTTTTTACGAAAAACCAAGAAAAAATCGGCAAAGACTTTGTGCATGAAGAGGAGGATTTTATAGACTTTAATGTTCAAAAACTCATTCCACATAAATTGTCTCAATTGGGACCATGCATAGCCGTTGGCGATGTCAACCAAGATGGTTTGGAGGATTTTTATATGGGAGGATCGCTTCGTCGTAAAGGTGTGTTTGGGTTACAAAGACCAGACGGAAGTTTCGAGAAAAAAGACTTACTACCCGAAAAAGCGATTGATAAGAATTGGGAAGAAATGGGAGCCTTATTGTTCGATTTGGAAAATGATGGCGATTTAGATTTATATGTTGTAAGTGGAAGTAATGAATTGCCTGTGGGTGATAATGGCTATCAAGACCATATCTATATTAATCAAGGTAAAGGAAAGTTTGTACTAGGAAATGGTATTTTACCAAGTTTCTTGAAAAGTGGCTCTTGTGTTAAAGCTTGTGATTTTGACCACGATGGCGACCTCGACCTCTTTATTGGTGGACGTGTCGAACCCAATAAATATCCTAAAGCTACCAATAGCTACATCCTTCGTAACGAAGCCCCATTATTGAAATTTTCTGACGTGACAGCGACCATGGCGCCTGCTTTGAAAGATATAGGATTGGTATGTGACGCCTTGTGGACCGACTATGATAATGATGGTTGGGAAGATTTGCTACTAGCAGGAGAATGGATGTCGCCAACCTTTTTGAAAAATAATAAAGGACGTCTTCAGAATATCTCAAATAAGGAGTTGACAAGCTATAAAGGCTTTTGGAATAGCATTGTTTCAGGCGACTTTGACAATGATGGTGATATGGACTATGTATTAGGGAATCAAGGTGAAAATACCCTCTATCGCGCTAGCGACGATATGCCTGTAAGGCTATATCATGGCGATTTTAATACCGATGGAAGTTATGATGCCATCCCGACGGTATATCTTAAAGACACCTTGGGTAAGCGTCAAGAGTTTCCGTTTAATACACGTGATGATATGGTGAAACAGATGATTCAGACTCGAAAACGCTTTGATAAGTATCATAAATACGCCAAAGCTACTATCCATGAAGTACTTACCCCGAGCGAATTGAGTACCGCTACGATATTGACTGCTAATTGGACAAAAACAAGTTACATTGAAAACTTGGGTAATGGATCCTTCAAGTTGAAAGCTTTACCAAATGTAGCGCAATTTTCGAGTGTTAATGCCATGTTAGTATCCGACTGGAATGCCGATGGTAATTTGGACTTATTACTCAGTGGCAATGATTATGGCAATGAAATCAGTATTGGTAGATTAGATGCAGGGATGGGAGAAATATTACTAGGAGATGGGGAGGGCAACTTCAGTACTTTACCATTAGTCAAAACAGGCTTATGTCTCGATGGAGATACCAAAGCTTTGGTAATGATTCCGACAGCGAAGGCGCAAATAGGATTATTGAGTTCGCAAAATAGAGGAGCTTTAAGGGAAGTGCTTCTATCACAAAAACCAACGAAAATCATTCCTTTACAAGCCAAAGACCAATCGGCTATTGTTTGGTTGAAAAATGGTAAAAAACGAAAAGAAGAGTTTTATTATGGCAATACTTATTTGTCTCAATCGGCTCGTAATCTGTATCTTAACTCAAGCGTAAAACAAATTGAGATTACCAACTACCATCATCAAAAGAGAGTTTACTAAAAAGAAAAGTTTATAAATTTTAAAGAGCACCTAGTCCAAGTTTTAGACTTGAGCTAGGTGATATAAATTAAAAGAGGTTATTCGAGAATAGTACATTAGTTAATGGAATATGTTCATCATTAGAAGGATATTGTTAAATTGTATCACAGATATATTGTTAGTTTAATATTACCTATTACTTAGCAAAAATAATATATGTATAAGAATAGTTTAAATACTCCTAAAATCACACGAAAAACCTACTCAGAAAACATCAGTTGGATTGTACTAATGCTGTGTATGATAGCACTTACACTATTCTCATGCCAAGAAAAAAAAGACGTTAAGGTTAAATATGTAGTCATAAATAAAAAAATTGTACTACCCCAAGGAGTAGAAATTAATGGACTAAAACAAGGCTTGTGGATAGAGTATAATGATGTTGGATTTATTAACAATATTGTTACCTATGTAAATGGAATTGAAAATGGTGAGGGTCTTTTTTATAATGACTTTGGAAGGATCATTAAAAAAATTCACTGTAAGAATGGAAAGTTAAATGGATTATTTGAATGTTTTAATGATAATGGTCTACTTACAGTAAAGGGTGTATATGACGATAATAAAATGAAAGGAGAATGGTTTTACTACAGTGATAATGGTAAGTTGATGACTTATGAGTTATGGGAGAATGGTAAGATTATTAAGAAAAAAGACTATTAATAGAGAATAGATTAATGCTGTTTATTAAGTGTTAGCTCACTCTTTCTAAAGTTTACAAACTTTAGAAAGAGTGAGTCCAAGTCATAGACTTGAACTAGGTGCTAATACAATTTCACAGGTTTAAGTTTTTGACTTGAGCTAGCTGATTTTGGCGTTTAAGGTTATAGATTATTCCCCTTGTGTCAAATACGTTTGGTCAACGATATTTTTAATAATGGTGTCTAGTTCTACAGTCGCTTCTTTTAAGTACTCCAAATACATATCCATGCTAGCAGAAGAACCCGATTCGAGTAGTAAATTGGTAATTCCCATGATATTAGCCAGTGGTTTTCGTACTTCGTGAGATTGTTGCCAAGCGATTTTTCTGAATAGCTCCGAATGTAATTGTAGCTTTTCTTCTTGTTTGAGCAAAACACGAACGTCTCTTGCTGCTAGTACAATAGTTTTATTGGTGTTAAACCTATAGGCATTGATGGTTACGTCAACGGTAACAAGTTCGCCTGCTTTATTAATTGTAGAGATAAATCTTTCTGAGGTAAGATTTGTAAAGAAAGCATCAGAATTTTCGAAAAATGGACTACTTTCTCTGTCATCAAAGTAGGAGCAATAAATGATACTTCTGAGGTCTGTTCCTATTAATTCTTGAGAGGTATAGCCTAGCAGCTCCTCTGCTACAGAATTGAGTTGAATCACTTTGAAGTTTTTATCGAGCACTGCCAGTGCGATAGGCGTATTTTCGATGATATTTTTAAACCTGATTTCACTTTCTTGAAAAGAAAGCTCAAATTTCCTTTTTTCTGATACATCAAGCGATAAAATGGTAACCCCTATGATTTGGTTTGTTGGATTCTTGATGGGAAATACTTTAATCCTAAACCAATAAGTCTGTCCATTAGAAGCATTAATAGGTACTTCTCTATCAATTATTTCACCACGTAAAGCTAATTTGAGTAGAAACTCAGTTTGTGATTTATCGGCATCGTTGACAATATCTAAAATTTTCACCCCTTGTTGGAGTAGGTGATTATTTTCATATACGTATTGTTTGGTGAGGGCTTCGTTGTAATACAAAATCCTGAGATTCTCGTCGAGTAATAAGACACCTTCATGAGCTTCTGAAAGGATAGATTCAAAACAATGCTTAAGCGTACCGATTTCTTTATGGATAAAAGCGTTGTGAGTGAAGTTTTTGAAGGATAAAAGTACACCTTGAATCGTACCTTGGCTGCCATAAATGGGTTCGCCTTTGATACGGGAATGAATAGCATTCGATTCGTTTGGGTGGGCTAAATTGGTGTCTACTTTTTTACCAGAAATTATTTCTTCAAAGAGTTGATAGTAATTGTCTTGGGTAATAGGAAGCTGATATTCGGTGATGAGTTTTGTTTGTTTAACTGGCAGTGAGTTATACCATTGTAACATTGTTTCGAAATGAGCATTGTATGAAATAATCTCATGATTGGGGGAAACAAATAGGGATGGTTCTTCGCTAAAATTGAGCATAGTCTGGACTACGTCGACTAGATGAGAGTTAAGCATAGTAAGGGATATAAAATGATAGGTTCAATAATGATGTGTTATAGGTAATTAAATTACTATTGCAAAATTATTATAGATACCCAAATTTCCGAATGCTACTATACTTTTAAAACCACTACCGAGGTTCTAGTCCAATACTTGAACCTATTTTTAATAGTTTTCAAACTATTTGCCTCCCAGATCAGTACTTTTCTCCTGATGTTCAAAAGCCCAAGTCGCCATGGCGTGTATGACAGGAAGAAGTTTTTTCCCAGATTCACTCAACTGGTAAGTCACAAAAGGAGGCACTACGGGTTTTGCTTCTCTGATTAACAATCCATCTGCTTCTAACTGCTTCAAATGCTGAATTAATACTTTCTCAGTAATAGCAGGAATCGCCTTCTTGAGTTCACTGTATCGTTTACTTTCAGTAGATAAATGATAAATAATGATCGGCTTCCAGTATCCTCCAATCTTTTCCATCGTAAAAGTTACAGGACACAGCTCCAAGGCTGTTTTCTTATTTTGTTGTATTGTCGATGATTCTTTGATGGCTGTCATGGATACATACTTTAGAGTAAGTACTTGTAAAAAAGTAAGTACAAAAATACCTTTGTATCAACAAAAAACAAAATATAAGATCATGAAAATTACAGTCACAGGTTCATTAGGAAACATAGGAAAACATTTGGTGAAAATATTGGTAGCAAATACTAACGAAGTAACCGTGATCAGTAGCAACGAAGATAGAAAGTCTGCCATCGAAGCACTTGGTGCTCAAGCTGCTATTGGCTCGATTACGGATACTGATTTTTTAGTAAAAACTTTTATAGGTTCTGATGCAGTATTTGTGATGACTCCTCCAAACATGGGTGGTCAAAACATCATCGAAAATACTGTTAATGCAGGTAAATCGTATGCTGAAGCTATTGCCAAATCAGGAGTTCAAAAAGTAGTAATGCTCAGTAGTATTGGGGCGGAATACGAGAATGGAACAGGACCAATCGCAGGACTTTATCATATCGAAAATTTGTATCGCTCTTTACTCCAAAATGTGAATGTGAGCTTTATGCGTGCGGGGTATTTTTACACAAATTTCTATAACGATGTTCCATTAATCAAAGGAATGGGAATCATTGGTTCAAACTATCCAGCTGATACCAAAATTCCACTGGTGCATCCACAAAATATCGCCGAAGCAGTAGCGGAGGAATTACAAAAAAGTACTACAGGGCATCAGGTTCGCTATGTGGTAAGTGACTATGTAAGTTTAGCGGAGGTAGCAAAGGCATTTGGTGATGTTTTGGGTAAACAACTTCCTTGGGTAGAGTTTACCGACGAACAATCATTACAAGGAATGCAACAAGCAGGTCTACCAGCCGAAATGGCAAATTTGTATACCGAAATGGGCACGGCAATTCGTGAAGGAAAATTACAAAAGGATTTTGAGGCAAATGGTGCAGCACAAATTGGTTCTATCAAAATTCAGGCGTTTGCCAAAGAATTTGCAGGCGCATTTTAAGGTTAAAAAGCCCTAATTATGATTTCATCCACAGTCTAAACAACTTCTTGTTTGGGCTGTGGATTTTTATTTTATCTTCATGATAAAATAGACCTCAAATATGCCATAACTGTCTAATAGTTTAGGCATTTGGTCGATTGAGAGTCGTAATTTTTTGGCTAAAAAATACAGATTGCGTAACATTACATCAGATGTACAGAGTTGATTGAATATTTGATTTTCGCCACGCTGTACCTATTCCCTTCAATTTTTACATAAACCAATTTAACTATTTGAAAATGAACGATTACAATTCTTCTCGCCGTCAGTTTTTAGGTGCTGGCGCTGCCTTGCTTACAGGTACACTCATGGCCAATGGAAAACTCTGGGGGATGCCTGCCATTATCGACAATTTCGGAAAATCTGGCTCTTTGATTAAAGGCGTACAAATCGGTGTAATTACCTATTCGTTTCGTGAAATGCCTGATCAAAGTGCGGAGGCAACCTTACAATATGTCCGTGATTGCGGTATTAGTGCGATTGAATTGATGGGCGGTCCAGCAGAAAGCTTTGCTGGCGCACCTAAAAATCCTGTAGATTTCCGTACTGTATTTCCCTTGATGCGTAAACGCAACGAAAAGCAGACCTTGACTCCTGAGGAGCAGCAACAACTAGACGAAGCTGAAACTAAAATGAAAGCTTATCGTGCAGAAATGGCACAATGGCGTGCTACAGCTCCTATTAGTAAGTTTGAAGAATTAGGCAAAACCTATAAGAAAGCAGGCGTTTCTATTTATGCTTTCAAACCTGATGCCTTTGGTATGCAAAATACCGATACTGAAATTGAATATGGTATGCGTGCTGCAAAGGCTTTGGGTGCTACTCAGGTTACTTTGGAGCATCCAAGTAATGATGCTCATACCTTGAAATTGGGTAAAATGGCTGAAAAAGTTGGTATCAAAGTAGGTTACCATGGTCACGAGCAACAAACTTATACTTTCTGGGATACAGCTTTGGCGCAGTCACCTGCCAATGCTTTAAATTTTGATTTTGGACACTTTGTGGCAGCAGGAAACCCAACGCCTTTGGAGATGGTCAAAAAATATCATGAAAGAATTGTTAGTATGCACATCAAGGATCGCCAGACAAAAGCCAATGGTCGTGGCAATTTGCCATGGGGACAAGGCGATACGCCTATCGCTGATGCGCTCAAATTGATACGTGATAATAAGTACAATTTCCCTGCAACTATCGAATTAGAATATCAAATCCCGAAAGGCTCAAATTCGGTAGAAGAAGTAAAAAAATGTTTAGAGTTTTGTAAACAAGCGTTGGCATAATAGGGGAGAGGGGTTAGGCAAGGAGGCATTAGTATTTACTTTTGCCTCTTTGCCTGATGCCTATACCCTAATTTTGTGCCTGTTCACTTAATAACATGAACCTACAACACCTTTTCTCAGAATTACTTCAAGGGTATACTCGCGATAATTCGAAGATGATAACATATTGGACAGAGCTACGCGATGCCTATTCGCAGCCTAGACGACACTATCATAATTTGACTCACTTAGAAAATTTATATCATGAATTAGTATCGATAAAGACTCAAATTCAAGATTGGGAGGTTCTCTTGTGGGCATTATTCTATCATGATGCAGTGTATGACACGTTAAAATCTAATAATGAAGAAAAAAGTGCAGCTTTGGCTGAAAAAAGAATGAAAAGCTTAGGGGTTTCGGAAGAAATCGTAGCCAGAGTTATTGAGATGATTTTGGCAACAAAAACGCACGTGGTCTCTGAAAATCAAGATGTTAATTATTTTACAGACGCCGACTTATCTATTTTAGGAAAAGACTGGGAGGTTTATAAACAATATGCGAAGCAGGTGAGAAATGAATATGCAATTTATCCAGATTTATTATACAATCCTGGGAGAAAGAAGGTCTTAAAACACTTTCTCGAAATGAACCAGATTTTCAAAACAGATTACTTTACTCAAAAATATGAGGAACAAGCGAGATTAAATATAAGTAGAGAATTAGAAGGGGACAGGGGTTAGGCAAAAAGGCAAAAGTAAAGTTTAATTACTAATGCCTCCTTGCCTAACCCCTATCCCCTCAAAAAAACTACTCCACTACAACCTCATCCACAAAAAGCCATGCTTTATCTCCAGCACCAGTCATATTGGCAGGAATGGTTCCGTAGGCTTGAGCTTTGATCTTGAGAAACTTATATTGTTGATTTCCCAACGACATTGGTATCGTCAATACGCCCTCTTGTGCAGGTACGCTTGGATTGACCGTCGATAAAGTAGTATAGTTTATCCCGTCATTTGATGCTAAAATACTCACCGATTTAGGCATCCAAACCCAGCTTGAAGGTTTATGGAAAAAGCGAAGCGTGATTTTTGAAAAGTCTGTTGCCTGATTCCATTTAATCACACCTTCAAAATCTTGGTCATTCCAGCCAAGCCATTCTTCGTCATTGAAGCGACCATTACCGCCAAAAGTACCGTTGGTTATGGCACCAATTCCCCCTCTAAAGTATCGTTTGCTAGGAAGTGTTGTCAATTCCATTTGTACTCCCGTAGCCTTGTTGATGCTGATGGTACGAGTGATTTCGTCTACCATTCTACCTTTCATTACGGTGGCAGCTTTGATATTGGTAGTTTGCGAAATCAAAATAGGACCAGTGTACAAATTTGACTGCTGTGTCGGCGTGCTACCATCGGTTGTGTAATAGATAGGCGCTCCATTATTATCACATAGCAACGACAAATTAATACGTTGATTGGCATCTCTTGAAGTTTGTGTTTTGATTTCAAAAAAGTGTTTGGCATAGTTAACTGAACGATAATCCATGCGAGTCAAATAGCTCGATAATCTATCTAGAAAGTTAGCATAATTTCGATCTTCCTTTTTCGACCAACCTACTTCCGCCAATGCTACTCCTCTTGGGAAAGTCATATATTCGGCATGACTACCAACAGGTACTTGCTCTGTCCAAAGGTTTGCTTGTGGCCCTAACACATACTTCGCTTCTTCTGCCGTTAAGTTTTCTGGAATAGGTTCAAAGCTATAAATTTTTGGAAGGTTAATAAATCCTGCAAATGCCAAAGGTTCGTTTGGATCTTCTGATTGATAATAATCCAAATAGCAGTGCGAGGTTGGCGACATAATGGCATTATGCTTCATTTTGGCAGCTTCACCACCACTTTCTAGGCTTCTCCATGCCATAACTGTTGCATTTGGTGCCAATCCTCCTTCTAGAATTTCGTCCCAACCAATCATCTTACGACCACGACTATTGAGGTGTTTTTCAAGCGTTTTGATAAAATTACTCTGTAATTCATCTACATTCTTTAAACCTAAATCTTGGGTAGTTTTACGACAAACTGGACATTTATGCCAAGCTACTTTGCTAGCTTCGTCACCACCAATATGAATGTATTCACTTGGGAAAATACTAATTACCTCATCTAAAATGTCAGCAATAAATTGTGCTGATTCGGGTTTTGGACAAAACTCTCCTTGAAACAATAACTGCTTGCCTGTACTATCTTGACAAGCATACTGTGGATAAGCAACCAAGGCTGCTTGCGAGTGTCCTGGCACATCCACTTCAGGAATAATTGTAATAAAACGGTCTTGAGCATATTTGACCAATTCGCGCATTTGTTCCTGTGTATAAAAACCTTCATTGGTTGGCCATTGTGGAGACTTGGCGGTGTGTAAAAGAGGATATTTCTTGCTTTCAAATCTAAAAGCTTGCCCGTCGGTCAAGTGCCAATGAAAACGGTTGATTTTGAGTGCTGCTAATTCATCAATATACTTTTTCAAGAAATCAACAGGCATAAAATGACGAGACACATCAAGCATAATCCCGCGATAACCAAAACGTGGTTCATCTTCAATCGTTCCGCAAGGAATCGTCCATTGTGTATCATTCGCACGGATTTTTTGTTCTATATCCGTTGGCAGGAGTTGTAATAAACTTTGTACCCCATAAAAAATCCCTGCGGGTGTTTTTGCCTTAAGTTGGATTTGCTGAGGTGTGATGCTCAGTTTATATCCTTCAGCCTGAGTCATTTTAGCATCCAAAATTACCTCAATAGGCTTTTTGCCCTTCGCTTTACTCACGACAGGCAATGCCAAACCCGCTGCCAAGCGACATTTATCTTTCAGTGGTTGAAGCGCCACCAACGTTTGTGGGTTGTGGGTTTTGTCTACAATAACTACCTGCTTGTTTAGCTCGAAACTCCCATTTTGAGGAATAATCTTTTGGGGTTGAGGAATAATTGGATAACGATTTTGCGCTAGTATTGTACCCGAACAAAGCAGACACCATAAAAGCAAAAGTTGTTTTTTCATATTGATTTTAATTGAAATTGGGTGGGTGATTATGACCTGACAGTATGCTTGAAAGTTTTATTCGGCATTTTGAGAAGAAACAAAATTCCCATTTGCCACACCTTACTTTTCTTGTCTTAACACAAGAAAAGTAACCGCAGCGGCGGCCGCAAAAGAAAGTCAAGAAATCCTAAACTCGCCTTCGGCTCAAACAGTAGGATTTCATAAAAATGGATACTTGTACTTGTAAGATTCTCTTTTTTAGTATTTTATAAAATTTCAACCTACTTGTAGTCTATCATTTCCAAAGGTATAAAATGATATTGGGGCTTTTATACTCATTTGTATAGAACGTCTTCCCAAACTTGAATTGTTGTGGTATTACTCACGAAGTACTAATTTGCATCCGATTTGTGGATTAAACTAGTGTGAAAGCGTCAATAAAGAGTTTAATCTCATAACTCAGCACTAGAATTGTATAAAGGATTTCCAACCATCGCAGATTTAGGATTTCTGATTTCAGAAATAAAGTAAAACACCTTTATTTTTTACAAAAAATAGAAGCTTGTACTTCCGAAATCCAACATCCGATATCCGAAATAAATGGTTTTTATAATCCTATGTACACTACTAACTCAGCACTCAAAATTCATCACTTATATGATTCCTATTAAGTTGTCCATAAAGGGCTTGTATTCATATCGCGAAACGCAGGTAGTTGATTTTACCAAGTTGACCGAAGCATCTATTTTCGGGATTTTTGGAAAAGTTGGCTCTGGTAAATCCTCTATTTTAGAGGCGATTACCTTTGCCTTGTACGGCGATACCGAAAGAATGAACAAGTCGGGCGACGACCGAAACTATAATATGATGAATCTTCGCTCAGATGACCTACTCATCGATTTTGAGTGTCGTGCGGGCAAAGACAATCACTTGTATCGTTTTACGGTAAAAGGTCGTAGAAATAGCAAGAAGTTTGACGATGTAAAAACTTTTGAAAGAAAAACCTATCAATGGATGCCCGAAATTTCAGATTGGGCGCCTATTGAAGTCGAAAATGCTTCCGAAAAAATTATAGGTCTTTCTTACGAAAACTTTAAAAGGACGATTATCATTCCTCAGGGGCGTTTTCAGGAGTTTATCGAATTGCCTTTGTCGAAACGTACCCAGATGATGAACGAGATATTTCAATTGGAGCGTTTTGACTTGGCGGCTAAGGTAAAGGTATTAAAAGAGACCAATGAAAAACAGCTTGAACATCTGAATGGTAAAATTGCCCAATTAGGACAAAGTACGCCCGAACAGTTAGAGGCAGTCAAAGATCAAATTTTGGCATTGCAAACTTTGTTAGGGCTTAAAAATCAAGCACTCAACGATAAAGTAGCTGATGAAAAAAGCTTGGATTGGATAGCCAAACTATTTAAGAGTTTGGAAGAAACCGCGAAGCAACTTCAGATACTAGAGGCGCAAATACCAGATTTTGAAACAAGAGAAAATCGCCTGAAAGTCTACCAAAAGGTCTTGATGCAACTCAAGCCTTTGTTGGCGCAGCAGCAGGCACGCTTGGCAGAACAACAAAAAGATTCTCTGGCATTTACTCATAAAACCGTTGAACAACAGACTTTTTTACAACAAATACAACAGTCACAAGCGAAGCTCGATGAGCTAAAACCTGCATTTGAACAAAAAGAAAACCTGCTAAAAGAAGCGGAAGAATGGAGCTGGGCTTTGAAATGGAAACAAGCTACAAGCGAGAAATTGAAGTTGCAAGAGCGTTTGGAAAAAGGCAAATTAGCGGTAGAACAACAGCGTAGCAAAATTCAAACAGGACAAACGGAACGTCAACAAATTGAGGAAGGTTTACAAAAAATCAAATCCCAACTGGTTGACTTGCACAAACTTTCGCAAGTGGCTACGTGGTTTGGGCAAAAAAGAAACCTTTTGCAACAAAGAAAACAAATTATAGATGCAGGCAAAGAAGCCAAACAAAAGACTGAAGGTTTTGAACAACAACTTCAGGCAATTGAGCAAGATGAGGTTTTTCAAGGACAAATTTCTCTAAAATCAGAAGTAGAGCAACGTAGTATTTTAGTAGAGCAACTCAAACAGGATTTTCAACAGAAAATAGATTTTCATCAGCAACATATTGCGCAATTCGAAATGCAGAAGGCTTTGCAGGCTTATGCCAACGCCTTGAACGATGACGAGCCTTGTCCGCTGTGTGGCGCAATTCATCATCCTGATAAACTGACATCTTCGGAGGATTTTTCTCAGAAAATACAAGCAGAAAAGACAAGCCAAAAAGCGTGGCAAAATCGCTTGCAAAGAATCGAGCAACTCAATGCACAATGGGATGCGATAGAACAAAATATAGCTGTGTGGAATGCTGAACGCAACAAACAGGGTATTTTGTACAAGGATATACAGACTAAGATACAGGAGCATGATCAGATTTTTGTATGGTCAGAGTTTTCGAAAGAGGATGAAGAATACCTTCAAAGAGCTTTTTCTGTTTCAGAACAACAACTAAAGGAAATAAAAGCTTTTGAAGAAAGACGAAGTGCTCAAGAGCAACAACTGCAAGTTTGGCAAAAGGATTTGGAAGAGACGTTTTTGCCAACTTTACAAAAAATAGAAGTTGAAATCTCGGCAAAAGATTCGGAGGTAAATACTACTCAGGCGCAAATACAGCGCCTAGATATGTTGACATTAGAAAAAGAAACGGCCGACAGTATTGCCAACCATATTCAAAGATTACAAAATCAATATCAGGATTTGGTCAAAAATGTGGAGCAATTACAAAAAGACCTTCAATTGTTGCAAGACAAAAATAATCGTCTCGAAGGTGAAATTGTGGCTTTGAAACAAAATCTCGAACAACATCACAAGGTGATGCAGGATTTTGAAAAACAACTTCAATCGGCGATGAACGAAATGGGCTATGTATCGCAACAGGAAGTAGAGCAGATTTTAGCTTGGAACTTGGCAATCGATGCGGAACAAAAAGCTATTGAAACTTTCAAAGTGCAATGGCAAGCGACACAACAGCATCATAAATCGCTATCGGAAGAAACGAAAGGTTTGCGATATGATGTCGATATACATCAGCAACTTTTGGCGGATATTGCTTCTTTACAACAAGAAATCAATACCTTGCAAGCGGAGGCTGGCGCACTCAAAGGACGTCAACTGCAATTGGAACAAGACTTAGCTACTCAAGCGGATTTATCGAAGGAAAAAGAAGCTTTGGAGATTCGTCGTGCGGACATAGATACGCTGGCGAAATTGTTTAAAAGTCAGGGGTTTGTAGGGTTTGTGTCAGGGATGTATTTGCAAAACCTTTGTAATCAAGCCAATGAGCGCTTTAGCAAAATGACCCGACAGGCTTTGCAACTCGAAATTTATGAGACACGTCCTTCAGAATTTGATTTTAGAGTGAGAGATTTACTCAATGAAGGAAGAACCAGAGCCGTAAAAACGCTTTCTGGTGGACAGAAATTTCAAGTTGCCTTATGTTTAGCACTGGCGTTGGCAGATAATATCCATGCTCAAACTCAATCAACCAATAATTTCTTTTTCTTGGATGAAGGTTTTGGGTCGTTGGATAAAGATTCGCTAACAGAAGTTTTTGAGACCTTAAAATCTTTACGAAAAGAAAACCGCATCGTCGGCGTTATTTCCCACGTAGAAGATTTACAGCAAGAAATAGAAAGCTATATCACCGTAGAAAACCACCCAGAAATGGGAAGCCAAGTTAAGTGATATCGGATTTTAGATTTTTGATTTTTGATATCGGATTTGATTAAAGAATATAGAGGGATATTCATTGCTAAATAGTAAAACTAAATGGTGTTAAAATTTGAGAGTATTAATCCAAAATCAAAAATCCGACATCAGCAATACTCAATATGATTTCCGTAACAATACTTACCAAAAATAGTGAGGCGCGATTGGCGCAGTGTTTGGATGCCTTGAAGGGATTCGATGAAGTAATTGTGCTCGATAATGGGTCGACCGACCAGACTTTGGCAATTGCTCGCCAATATCCCAATGTATGTGTGCATGAGCATCCATTTTTGGGCTTTGGTAAGATGCGCAATTTGTCTGTGAGCTTTTGTAAAAATGATTGGATTTTGTGGGTTGATTCCGATGAGGTATTAGACCCGATTTTGATTCAAAATATTCAGAATCTTTCGCTTAATCCTAACCATCTATATCGTTTTTTACGAAAACAATATTACAATGGCAAATACATCAACGGAGCAGGTTGGGGAAACGACAAAGTAACACGACTTTTTCATAAAAAAAGCACACAGTTTAATGACAAAGATGTTCATGAAGGATTGAATACTAAAGGTTTACAAGTTGTAGATATTGAGGGAGTTATTCATCATTATTCTTATGAAACGGCTGATCAGCTTTTGGCAAAAATGAACTATTACTCGACCCTTTTTGCGGTGCAGAATCAGCATAAAAAAGGTACACATCCCGTGATTGCCTATTTCAAGAAGACCTTTCATTTTTGGAATTACTATTTACTCAAAAAAGGATTTTTGTATGGCTACGAAGGCTATTTGATTTCGTATTGCAACGCACAAGGCGCATTTTTCAAATACATGAAGCTTTATGAAATGAATCAGAAAGAAAAATCATAACTTGCGCCTTTATTTTTTTGCTCTCTTTAAACAGTGAACCGAACTACTAAATTGGATGTCGTACATCCGTGCTACAATCCCCACGAAGGTTGGGAAAAGGAGCTTTTACATTATTATAAAATATTTGTTTCGCAACTCCCTTCACAAGTGGAGGTTAAATTGTATTTGGTTGATGATGGTTCTATAAGAGGCGTGACAGAAGCCCATTTACAATATCTCCGAGAAAATATCCCTGCTTTCGAGTATGTTACGTATTCCCAAAATAGGGGAAAAGGATTTGCTTTGCGTACTGCCATTGCTAAAACGCAAGGTGATTTGATTATTTATACCGATGCCGATTATCCCTATCGTATGGAAAACGCTTGGGAGATGTTTAGGTTATTGAACGACGAAAATTATGATGTGGTTTTGGGCGTTCGTGACGACCATTATTATAGTCAATTACCGTTTTTGAGAAAAATATTTTCCCTGTCTTTACGCACGATGAATCATATTTTTTTTCCATCGATGTTCGTAAAAGACACTCAATCTGGTTTAAAAGGATTTAATCAAAAAGGGAAAGAAGTATTTCTCAAAACTCATATCAACTCGTTTTTATTTGATATGGAGTTTGTGGTATTGGCGTCACGTCGTAAAGATTTACGCTTGGCCAAAATACAAGTACATGTGCGTGATGGAATTAGTTTTTCACAAATGAGCTGGAAAACGATAAAACAAGAACTACTGAGTTTTCAAAATATTTTTAGTCGAAGTAAGTAAGAAATAGAAGTGATGAGTTGTGAGTTTTGAGTGATGAGTTGTCCTTTACTGCCCTTCACCGCCCTTGTTGGAGTTTTCTCCAACAAGTATTTTGCGTCAGCTACTGAGCAATTACGAGATGATTAACTTGTTGGTTTTTAGTGATTTATATTCACAATTCATAACTCGTAATTCAGCACTAATACGTAAGTCTACTAATTTTTTTTATTATTATGCTAAAAGCAATCTTAACATTTGACGTAGAAGAGTTTGATGTGCCTTTGGAATACGGTCAACAAATCACGATGGAGGAACAGATAGAGGTTTCGACTCGTGGGACATTGCTTTTGAAGGCATTATTAGATAAACATCAAGTAAAAAGCACTATTTTTTGCACAGGACAATATGCACTTTCTCAGCCTGAGTTAATGAAAACTTTGGCCGAGAAACATGAGATTGCTTCTCATGGAATGTATCATAGTAGCTTCGATGCAAAGATTGATTTACCTGCTTCCAAGAAATTACTTTCCCAAATCACAGGACAGTCTGTTGAAGGATTCAGAATGGCAAGGATGATGCCTGTCGAAAATCAGGATATTGCAGATGCTGGTTATGTGTATAATGCTTCGTTGAATCCTACTTTTTTGCCAGGACGTTACAACCATTTAGACAAACCGAAGCTCCCTTTTGTGCAGGATAGATTATGGCAAATTCCTGCGACGGTTACCCCAAATTTGCGTTTTCCGATGTTTTGGTTGAGTTTTAAAAACTTACCATTTAGTATTTACAAAATGTTTTCGAATAGCGCCCTCAATCGCTATGGGATTATTAATTTGTATTTCCACCCTTGGGAGTTTACCGACCTTTCGGCTTATACCACCATTCCTGCGTATGTACGTAAGCACTCAGACAGAGTACTTTTACAGCGTTTGGATGACTATATTACTTGGCTAAAAGCTAAAGGAGTAACCTTCATCACCATGAAGGAATATGTGGAGGAGTTGAAGCTGAAGAAATAAACCTCTGTAAAAAACGCTCAAGTAAAGCCATTGAATATCTAATAAAATTCTCTTTCCAACCGCTAGATACATAGATAGTAATTTTTATGAAATTCGACTTTTTGCTCAATAAGCGCAACATCCTGTTGATTTGGATTGCAGTGGCAGTGGCAATAGCCATGAAGCAATACTTTACGGGCGATAATCCTCACGCACATATCAACAACTTCATTATTTTTAAGACCAGCTTCTGGCACTTGATTCATCAAGAGCACTTGTATGCCTATCATCCTGACGAATACGTAGATTTGTTTTTGTATGGGCCGCCTTTTGCGGTAATGATAGCACCTTTTGCCTTAGTGCCGACTTTGCTTGGGGTAATTTTGTGGAATGTGGCCAATGCCGTTGCACTACTCTTCGCGATTTATGAATTACCTTCTTTCGACGAAAAAACCAAAGCTATTATGTCATGGCTTTGTCTCAATAGCTGTATTACCAGCCTTATCAATGTGCAGTATCATGGTATTGTGACCGCTTTGATTATTTTGGCTTATACTTTTATCAAGAAAGAAAAAGACTTCTGGGCAGCCTTTTGTATTGTGTTGGGTACTATGACCAAGCTATATGGAGTAGTAGGGCTGGCATTTTTCTTTTTCTCCAAAAATAAACTCAAACTTATTGCTTATGGCTTGTTTTGGATAGCGGTATTGTTTGTATTACCAATGGCGTTTAGTTCGCCAGCTTACATCCTTCAGACTTACCAAGAATGGCTTGAAGTATTGGTGAAAAAGAATGATATCAACGAAGTTTTGACGAATCCTTATCAAGACCTTTCGGTGATGGGTATGGTACGAAGATTGGCGCAAGATGCCAGTATTTCAAATTTATGGTATATCCTACCAGCGGTTTTGGTATTTGCGCTGTCATATATACGAATCAACTTGTTTTTCAATACCCGTTATCAATTATTGCTTTTATGCTCGACGTTGATGTTGGTCGTATTGGCAAGTACAGGCACCGAAGCATCCACCTTGTTGATTGGGTTTGTAGGCGCAGTGATTTGGTATATGCAAAGTGCTAAAACCACGACTGACAAAGCGTTGTTTATTTTTGCTTTATTGGTGACAAGTTTTGGTCCTACTGACTTGATGCCCAAATATATTAGAAATGAATTTTTAAGAAAATATGCTCTAATGGTATTACCCATGTTACTAGTTTGGGTAAAAGTACATTGGGAAATGTTGGCGAGTAAGAAAGAGGAGTTTTGAGAGGAGGCACAAAGTAGCAAAGGCACAAAGTGATTTGAGTGCTGAGTTAGGAATGTGGAGTTTTGAGTGAAGGCATAATTGCATTTAGGCTTATCTAGTCCGAGACTTAGTCTCGGACTAGATATTGTTACAGTTTCTAAACTGTTTTAAAAAATGAGTCCAAGACTAAGTCTTGAACTAGGGATGTAATAATTCACTTTGTGCCTCTGTGCCTTTGCCACTTTGCGCCTTCACTCAAAACTCTATACTCCTCACTCAGCACTTAATACCTATTCTGCAAAAGCAATAATATCGAAGTGTTTCCAATCTAACATATTTTGTTTTTGAGGAATAGGCGTAATGGCTGCATCTTCTTCAAAATCATCCATTTTGTTGATTTTATAGCCTTTTTGACTAATATAGTTAAACAAATCGTGGCGATCTTGCTCAGATAAATCTTTGAAACATTCAAAAATCAAGGTGGGCTTGTACTGGTCAAGAAGCTTACTGATTGATTTCAAAATTTGAATATCATACCCTTCTGCATCTACTTTAATTAAGGAGATTTTACTCACTTCGGGATATTGAGTGTGAATAAAGTTTTGAAGGTTGACGCCTTTCACTTTTTCTCCTAAACCAAATTTTCCATTTTTTCCACTGATTCCACCATTGTTGAAGCTGGCCTCAGAAGAAGCATACGAATACTCGCCTTCTTCCACTGCAATAGCGTAAGGTAAAGGAATGATGTTGGAAATGTGACGATTTTGGTCGGCGTTTTTCTGTAAAATTTTAAAAACGTGAGGGTTGGGGTCGAAAGCTAGAACTGTGCCTTGTGCACCAACTGCCAAAGCCATTGGAAGAGTAGTGTCGCCAATGTGCGCGCCAATGTCAATGACAAAATCGCCAGTTTTGAGGAATTTACGATAGAAATTAACCTGACTGAGTGAGATAGTTTTCTCTTGTTCTAAAGGATTTAACCAACAAGTGAAGTTGATATTGCCGATTCCTTGGATTGAGATGACAGAGGTCGCGTCACCATAATCACTAAATTTGCGTTTGGCCACAAACTTAGTGTACTTCTTTTTTAGGTAATTGAACATTAATATATTGTTTAAAACTAATAAGTAACTATAACAAATGACTATTGTTTAATGCACAAAATTAAAGTTAATATGAAGAATTAACTAGATAAACTTTGAAATAATATTTTAGCGAAATGAATATACTAATTTTTCATAACGCAGTTTTGCCAGTCATTGAATATGGTGGAACTGAAAGAGCTCTTTGGTGGCTTACTAATGATTTAGTTAGATTAGGACATAGGGTTACTTTACTAGTAGCAAAAGGCTCTACTTGTCCTTTTGCAGAAGTCCTATTCTATAATCCCAATATATCTCTGACTGAACAAATTCCTGACTATATAGATGTCGTACATTTGAGTATTCCTCCTCCCGCTGATTTTCATAAGCCTTATATTCTTATGGTTCAAGGAAATCCAAAATCTGATGAGGTTTTAGACCAGAATACAGTTTTTGTTTCACAAAACCATGCGTTTAGGCATAATTCTAATGCTTTTGTATATAATGGTTTGGATTTCGATGAATATCCTACTCCATCATTTTCAAATCAACGGAAACATGTACATTTTCTTGCTAATGCTTCTTGGAAAGTTAAAAATCTAAATGGAGCTGTAAACATTTCCAAAAAGGCAAATGAAAAATTAATGGTAATGGGAGGTTCACGTATTAATTTTAGAATGGGCTTTCGTTTCACACCGGATTTGCATGTCAAGTTTTTCGGTATGGTTGGAGGAAAAATTAAATTCCACTTGATGGATTATTCAAAAGCTTTACTATTCCCTGTTTTGTGGCATGAACCTTTTGGAATTGCAATTATTGAAAGTTTATATATGGGTGCATTTGTTTTAGGTACTCCTTACGGTTCACTTCCAGAGTTAATTACGTCAGAGGTTGGTTTTTTGTCAAATAAAGAGGATGAGTTAATTGAAAAATTAAAGTATTCTGAATCCTTCAATCCTAAGATAAGCCATGAATATGTGAGAGATACTTTTTCGTCTCGTAAAATGGCACTGAATTATCTAAAATATTATGAATTAGTTTTATCAGGTAAGAAAATTAATCCTGTTGCTCCCAAAGCAACTTTTGATACTCCAAAATATTTACCTTATTACACTTAATCATACAAGGTGATATTATGAGATGAGCTGTTCTAAATTTTCAAATAATGATCTATAGAATGTAGTAAGTATCTTCATAATAATTTTACACCTTGTACGGCATTATTAATGAAAATAAAAAGACTAAGCTGTATTAAGTATGTCTTTAATATCTAATTCAAAAACTTCTAAAATTTTAGCTAAATACTTAGTATTTGGCGTATAGTTACCTGTTTCCCAATTGTGATAAGTACTTTGTGAAATATTTAGCTGAAAAGCAACTTCTTCTTGAGACATTCTTTTTGCTTTTCTAGAGCGAATTAATAATGTAGATAAATTCATAAAATATATTTGTATATAAGTAGAGAAAACGTTTCCAAGTAAATGATAATTGTTCAAAAAAGCTATCAAAAATTTGATAATTTTTATCAAATTTTTGATAGCTTTTTTTTCGTAGAGAGAATAATTTTGAATCAATAACTATATGCGCATGTGGTTTTTTCTTTTTTTAAAATTTAAATTCTTCATTTATGAAATCGTTTAAATACAAGTTGTCTCTATTTATTTTCTCATTTGTAGTGTTATTATCCTCATGTACAAATGATTTAATTCAGCCTCAGGAAAACCCTGTTAATTCTACTCAAAATGATAAAATTACGGTAGAAAAAGGACGTTTGGTTTTTAAAAGTATCGAGCATTTTAATAAGGTTGTAGCTTCCCTCGAAGGGAAAACACAAGAGGAGTTGAATGCTTGGGAAAAGCAAAACTCTTTTGTTTCACTTCGCTCTATTAATAACTCTATTCAAGATACTGAGAGTAAAAAGCTATCATTGTTTAATTTTCCTAGTTATTATGAAACTCTGTTAAATGCTGATGGTGAGTACGTTATTGGTGAAAACCTTGTTTGGTTTAATAATGGTCAGAAGCATTTTATCCCTAACAGAGATGAAAAGGTATTAAGTGAGGTTAAATTGAACCCTTCATTAAGTAAGATACATGGTGCTGTAGGTATTGTAAAATCAGAGATACTAAATCCTGAAATTAAAACAGATGCTTCAAACTGGAGTTTTGGTAATGCCTATAATGTATATGTAAAATATTTTAACCAATGGGGCGACTCGGGTAGTAGAAGACGTTCTACTTATCAATTTAATATTTGGAGAGATTACAACTGGGAAGATAATGCCGCTGTATATTATTTCGATAGAATATTTGTGAAAGTTATTTATGAGTATCAGGGCTCACAATGGAGACGAGCAGGCGAACCTAGAAAAATTTCATGGAATTTTTCATATACGACAATTTTGAATGGCGTTTATGGAGCTGTACTGGTAGGAGTACCCACAAATGGGTCTAGATCAAGTAATGAAATTGAGACATCTTCAGATTATGATATTATTGTTTCTGGAGGACCAGTTACGGTAGGTAAAGGTACAGGCATAACTGGTGATAGTTACAACGTATCAATAGCAGGTCGTTTCACAACATATACTACGAATGACCAAACAAATTCTTTTCACGAAGTTAATGGAAGTGGATTATTTGATTATCATCCATAACTAGTGATAAAATATTCTATTTAGATTAGAATTTATAATTTTACCTAGAGATGAACTTTGTGTTCAGTATCTCTAGGTAAAATTTTTGTATCACCTTACTTGAAATTATCTTCATAAAGGTTTAAATAAAATTTGATTCCTCCAGATGATGGTTGAGAAATACTCAAAAAGTATTTGACTTCATTCTGTATTTAGAATATTTTATAATTTTTATATTCTCCAATTCTCCAACCTGTTGTTTTTTCAATCCACATTTTTATTGAGTTTTTAAAATTGAGTTTCTTTTCTTTAATATCAAAATCAAAAAGCCAGTTCATTCGCTCTACACGGGCCTGCATGACTTGCGGATGAGAGCCGTCGAAATGTGTTAATGAGTCAATTTCGGAATAGTCAAAATCCTCTAATTCCTGTGAAATCTTTTCCACTTTTTGTTCGCTATGCCAAAAGCGACTAGAGCTTTTAATCTTTTCTTTTTGGATTTCGGGAGGTTTTACCCAACCATAATGATAGATAAAGGCATCAATGAGTTTGACTTTGAGCTTCTGGTTATCTTTTGTTCTAAAGCCTTGCGCATCACGGTAAGACAAGACATTGCCTGTATTGCGCACTACTCGAATCTCGCGACGATACCAACGATGTGCATCGGCTACATAATTGTAAGAGCCATAAAAGTGCAAGTATTTGAATAATAGTCCTTCTATTTCAGATTTGTGAAGGTTATCCTCCATGGCTTTTTTAATGACAGGAAGGTACTTTTCATGTACCACTTCATCGCCTTGGATATAAAAACACCAGTCAGCATCGGGCGAAATAGCTGCCAGAGCCTTATCGGTTTCGACTGCTAGCACACGTCCACCTTCACGTAAAGAATCGTCCCAAATCGTTTCAATGATTTTGATTTTAGGTGAATCTATACTTTGTATTAGTTCTAAGGTACCATCTTCCGAATCTCCTACGGCAACTACCAGTTCGTCACATATTGGCAATATCGAAGTAATAGCCTCGATGATGGGATAGTCGTATTTGATAGCATTTCGGACAAAAGTAAATCCTGCAATCTTCATTTTTTTTGATAGCTTTAATATTGTAGTGGAACCCAATTGAGTGATTGAGTGATTTGGCGAATGAGTGATTTTTAACAAGATTTATACTTCCAAAATCAAAAATCCCCAATCCGAAATCGTATCAGCTTTGTAGGCTGCTTAGTTTGGCATAATAGCCATTTGGAATTTGCACAAGTTCTTCGTGTGTTCCTTCTTCTACGATTTGTCCTTTACTAATAACGATAATTTTATCCGCATTTTGGATAGTACTCAAACGGTGAGCAATGACCAAGGTGGTACGGTTTTTCATCAAATTAGTCAATGCTTCTTGTACCAATTTTTCTGATTCCGTATCTAGTGCGGAAGTGGCTTCGTCCAAAATCAAAATTGGAGGGTTTTTCAGTACCGCTCTCGCAATACTCAAGCGTTGACGTTGTCCACCCGACAAACGACTTCCTCGGTCACCAATAACGGTTTGATAACCTTCTGGAGACTGAGAAATAAACTGATGAGCATTCGCAATTTTGGCAGCTTCGATAATTTGCGCTTCTGTGGCGTTGGCACCAAATACGATATTATTTTCAATGGTATCGTTAAACAATATAGATTCTTGTGTCACAATCCCCATTTGACGATGTAGCGATTCAGCCGAAATAGCTTTTAGGTCGATACCATCGAGGAGAATTTCGCCACCTGTAGGGTCATAAAAACGAGGAACTAAATCGGCTAGGGTAGATTTTCCCCCGCCCGACTCACCAACTAGTGCAACGGTTTGACCTTTTGGAATAGTAAATGAAATATTTTTTAACACATCATTTTCACCATTATAGCTAAATGACACATTTTTAAATTCAATTCCTTTTTCGAAGCTTGGTAAATTAATGGCATTCGGTTGGTCTTGTACTTGTGGCGTTGTGTTCATTAATATGAGCAACCTCTCTGCTGAAGCTATTCCTCGTTGAATACCACTAAATGCATCGGCTATTACTTTTGCTGGGCGCTGTACCTGAGAAAAGAGCGCTAAATAACTGATAAATGCGGAAGCTGTAAGACCTCCCTCCGTGTTTATAACCAAAGAGCCTCCATATAGTAAAATCCCTGCAATAACAATTACACCCAATGTTTCTGAAGTGGGTGAGGTCATTTCTTGTCGATATAACATCCTTTGGACAGATTTTTTATATTTTGTATTTAAAGTCTCAAATTGCTTTAGAATGGTAACTTCCGCATTAAATGCCTTTACCACTCTCATTCCACCAAGTACCTCATCAATTGTACTGATGATCGTACTAAGATTTTCCTGAACTTCATGAGCCTTTTTACGTAGTCTTCGTGCAATTGCTGCAATAGTTCCTCCTGAAAGAGGTAATATAAGAATAGAAAAAAGTGTTAGTTTAGCTGAAATCATAAACAAGAATACAAAATATACCACCAAGGCAAACACCTCTTTTAATGAAGCGGTAAATGCACGAGCAATAGAGTTTTCGATTTCTTGAATATCGGTTGTCAGGTGCGACATCAAATTACCTTTGCGCTCATTGTTGAAAAAGCCCAAATGCAGACTAACTGTTTTCTGAAAAACGGCATGTCTCAAACTCGCAATCGTTTCGGATTCAACAGTTTTAAGGATTCTTTGAGAAAGGTAACGGAATACGTTTGAAAGGAAAACGGATACCACAATGATAGCACAGGCAAACTGGAGCGCGCCCATACGACCATATACATCCAACATATTGTACAAATAGTAGTTGAAAGTATCAGAGAAAAACTCTTTACTCAAGCTAAAATCAGGAAGTTGCGTAACTCTTTTTTCTGCTTCTCCGCTTTCGACCTGATTAAACAAAACCTTCAATAAAGGTGAAAGTAGAGCAAAGTTGAGTACTCCAAATATGCTGGCTAATAAAGATAGTATAAAATAGGGCGCAATATACTTTTTGAGTGAAGTGGTATATTGTAAGATACTTAAATATGTTTTCAACGAATGATGATTTTGAGTTTGTTTTGAGTTATGAATAATTTGAGCAGTTAGGAGTCTCTAGTTTTAAATATTATATCAAACTTTGCCAATAGCCGAATATCAATAGCCCATACCCTAAACTAATACTTCACCTGAATACCGTGATAATATTCTTGTGCTTGATAGTCTTTGCGGAGTGGGTGTCCGTCCCAATCTTCTGGTAATAGGATTCTTCGTAAATCTGGATGTCCCTCAAAACGAATACCTACTAGATCAAACGCTTCGCGCTCGTGCCAGTCTGCTGTACGCCAGATATGGCTTAGCGTAGGTATGCTTGGAGCAGGTTCGTCTTTGGCATTGCGTGGGACAATCACCTTAAGCATCATTTTGTGCTCATAAGGAATGGAGTACAAATTATAAATTACTTCCATTGTCGCTTTTTCAACACCATTATCTAAGGCTGTAATGCACGACAACATATCGAAATAACAGTTTTCATTTTCGAATAAAAACTTTGCTACAACAGCAATTTTATCCGTTGTAATATGTAGACATTGATGGTCTTTTCCTAGAATGATATCTGAACCTAATTCAGAAATAATTAGGTCATTGATTTGGTCGAAAGTCATGTTTGAGGGCGCTAAGTTTGGCTATTGATTAAGCTGAAGCAAACGCTGGTTTTTGGTTACGAGCTTCTTCCTGTTCCATATCTAAAATGGCTTTAGGTGCTACGATAGTTTCTTGACGGATTTTTTCTTGCAATTTCAAAAAACCACCAATCAAAGCTTCTGGACGAGGAGGACAGCCTGGCACATACACATCCACAGGAATAATGCGGTCGACACCTTTTACCACATGGTAACCGTGTTCCCAGTAAGGTCCACCACAATTAGAGCAACTACCCATCGAAATCACATAGCGAGGTTCAGGCATTTGTTCGTACAAACGACGAATACGGTCAGCCATTTTGAAGGTAACAGTACCCGCTACAATCATCACATCTGATTGGCGCGGCGAAGGGCGTGGAAATACCCCAAAACGGTCGAGGTCATAGCCCGAAGCCATGGTCTGCATCATTTCGATTGCACAGCAGGCTAAGCCAAAGCCCATGGGCCATAACGAACTCAAACGTGCCCAATTGAGCAAGTCTTCTACTTGACTAAGTACAATATTATTTTCTTCGAATTGCTGGTCGAGTAATCCCTTCATATCTGAAAATGTTAGATTGAGGTATGTGATTGATGTTAAGGAATACCAATTCTAAATCAACAGCACAATATCGTTTTTGATTCCCTAGCCTGCAAAGATACAAACCCCTCTGCAATTATGATGAAGGAAGGGGAAAAAAGGCGTTTTAAGGAGGCATTAGTAGTGAGGCATTAGGCACCAGTGATGGAGTTTATTTAACATTTTTTACGCTATGTCAATTCTTAAGTATCAGTTATGTAATATTTTACTTAAACTCTAACTCCTTGCCTAACCCCTAATCCCTGCCCCCTCAAAAAAACTACTTCACCACCGTCACATATCCTGTTAGCGCAGGGAGGTTTACGTTGGGTTTGATGACGTAGTAATAGGTTCCTGTAGGAATGCGTTGGCCCTCTTGGATACCGTCAAAAGGTTGATTGTATCCTTTTGAATAAAAGATTTCATTGCCCCATCGGTTATAAATCTTTACTTCAATATTAGGATATTCATCGATGCCATCCAATTCCCAAGTATCATTCATTCTGTCGCCATTAGGGGTGAAAGAATTAGGAATGTCGATTTTGGGATAAACAAAAACATTGATTTTATCACTTGCCTTACATCTACTAGTATTGGCTACGACTTCAAGGGTATATTCTTGATGCGAAATAGGCGCAGCTATAGGAGAAAAATCTGTCGGATTCAATAAGCCAGTTGTAGGCGACCAAGTAAAACTATATCCCGAACCTTGACTACCCACTACGGGAATTTGGACTTGTTGCCCTCTGAAAATCGTAATATCTTCTCCTAATTGAACTCTAGGAACTCTATCAACGATAGCATTGCTAGTAGCAGAATTTTTACAGCCATCAGCCGAGGTGTATTCATATACAATTGGCCACACTCCCGAACCCGCTTTGGATGGGTCAAATACCGAACCTGTCATCCCTTTTCCAGTAAATACTCCTGCATTGGAGCTAACAGGTGTAACATAGATGCTCAAATCTGTTGAAAGATTCTTGGCTTCGCAAAATGAAGGAATAGGAGCAAAGGTAACTGTTGGTTTAGGGGATACCGTAATCGCAACCTCGGGAGCGTTCTTTTTACAGCCCTTATCTGAGGTAGCCTGCAACTGATAATTTCCTGATTGAGTTACATTGATGGTTTGATCAGTACTAAAATTGGCACCGTCTTTTTGCCACAGCCACGTTGTACCAGCATTCACTTCGGCTTTAAGCGTTACCACGTCACCTTCACAGATATAAGTTTTATTTGAAACATTTTGAGCATCAACTTGAGGTAGTGGATTTACGGCAATATTGAGTGAAGCATCAAAAGTACAGAATGGACTATTTTTCTGGGTAATCACCAATCTGTAAACACCTGAACGGTCGTAGTCGATGGTGCTGTTGCTATTAAGAGTTAGACCATCAAGTGTCCATTCGAAGGTAAAGTTTGCTGATGTCGCTCCAGAAATATTCGGGGTAATCGTCCCTGGCGATTTGTCCTCACATATTGTTGTACCTAAAGATGGCGTTAACGACAGTCCAACACCTCCATCGCCGATAACTCTGGTTAACAGTGAGGTATCTGTAGGCTTACATGTAGCAGTAGGATCCTTGATTTCAACCCTATAATCACCAGTAACATCGTCGTTGATACGAAGTTTGTTGGTGGTAGCACCAGATAGAGGGTTACCGTTATAATACCATTGGTAGGTAGCGTTTGGGTTTGCCTGTGTTTCGAGTACTCGGTAACTTTTCTGACAAAGGGTTATCGTATTTTTATGAGCAGTACTGGTACTTCCTGCTTCATATATTCTTGGCTTTTCTACTTCTTTACAGTCTTTTACCAAAACATCATATTCAACCTGAGCTTGACTAATGATATTTCCGCCCATTTTCTGGGTAGCCATAATTTTCATGGCATATAATCCCTCTTTATTAGGCTGAAACTGCACTGTTCCTGCGTTGGATAACACAATCGGAATGCTTGAGGCAATCGGAGAACTAGTTGAATATCCCGACATCCAACTTACTTCTTTGGGAGAAGCCAACTGTGGTAATACCAGAGGCGAACTCGGTGAGCTTAAGCCTTTATAGAGTGGCTCAAAAGAATATTCTATGCTAGTACCACCAGAGTTAATCACAGGTAGATTAACAAAGTTGGCTTGGTTTAAGCAATAAAAACTTCCTTGTGCTTCTTGAAATGCAGGAGTTTCGTTAATAGCATTAGTGAAGAAAAGATACAGTATCAAACTCGAACTGCTAGGATTAGCAATATTAATCAACTGACTACTTCGACAACAACGCTCTGCAATGACATAATAACCATCTGGGTCTGAGAGTCGGGTAAAGTCGAGTGTGATATTTTTGCCTAATACTAAATCTTTTGACTTTAAGGTACCAATATTGCAATTGTTGGGATAGGTCAAGTCGATACCCGTAGAAGACCCTCCTGAAAAATCAATAACTCCAGAAGCATCAATACTGGTGGTGACATCTACATTATCTCTTTTTCGAAAAACCTTAGCTCTTAAATCTTTAGTGAGTGCGCCAGATGCTAAGTCTGCCTGATTGGTAGCATTATGTAAAGAGATGTATAAATGAACAGTAAGTTGAAATTGATTGGTTGTTCCCGCAACTTTCGAAAGCTGCAAATACCCTCCAACAAAAGGGTCTTGAGCAAACATCTGTTGCACGGTTGTTAAACAAAGTAGGATGATTAATAAACGTAACCTCATTAGCAATTGGGTTTATTATAAGTAATAGTACGTTATTAGTTAATAGGGTATCTGTTATTGGAAAATGCTCGTAATCAAAAAAAACTTTTGTGCTACCGCCAGTTATCGAGTGATACACTCGACACGGATAGAATAAATCATGTTTGACATCTTTTGAAATACGATCTAGCTAATAAACGAAAAAAGTGTATCCAATTGGATAAAAGGTGTTTGTAAAAATACATAAAAACCTTCTATCTTATTGAATACACTTCTTTTCTTTGAAAACTATAGGGTTGTTTTCTGTCGAAAATGGTTACTTTATTACGGTCAAATATCCTGTAAGCGTAGGCCAATCTTTTCGGATTTCGATAACATAATAATAGGTTGATGATTTGACTTCTTTATCATCTATAATTCCTTTGAATGGATTACTTGCGTAGTCATTGGTATTAAATACTTCGTTGCCCCAACGATTAAATAGCTTTACCGAAGCATTGGGAAATGAGGTTGTGATGTCTGACAAATCCCAAAAATCATTGATTCCATCCTCGTTTGGCGTAAATGTATTCACAACTTTTCCACTGACAAAAACCTTTACGATTTTTTCATCGGCACATTGGGTGGCGTTATCCGTTACTTTCAACGCATAATTGGTCGATTGGTTGGGCGTTGCTACCGTCACAGGCGTGTTTACCTCACTAAGTCCCGTCGCTGGTGACCATAGTAAAGTATAATCCGCAAGGTTGGTACTGGTTGCCAAGCTACTAGTTAAAGTTGTAGATTCTCCCGCTTGAATAACTACATCAGGACTTAGCGTAAATACAGGTGCTGCACCAATCTTGAGGTTAGCTGTAGCTTTGGATTGACAGCCCGCATTAGCGCCAAAGGTGTAAGTAATGTCATACGAACCAGCTCCGTAGGTAGTAGGATTGATGGTTGTACTGGTCAAAGTTGTTCCTCGTGAGTCCTTAAAAACTCCTCCAGAGTTATATGGATTAACAAATTTTGTTAAATCAATTGTTGCAGTAGTTGGCAAACAAATAGGATCTAAACTAAAAGTAACTGGGGTTGAGGCTGTGCCTGTGACAGTGATGTCGCTTGTTTTGGTACAACCTGATACTGTTGAGACCTTTAATTGAAAAGTATTTGTACCTAAATCTTTTACTTTGATAGAATTACTTTTTTCGTTTGGCATAATAGCATTATTCTTACTCCAAACGTAATCGAAGTCTGAGCTATTAAGAGCACTTATTACAAAGTCATCCGAATCACAATAATCAGTCAGACCGCTACTAGTAGTTAGTGTGGCATTGGGTTGAGTAGGGTAATCAATTGTTTTTTTCAGAATATAGGTACAATTATTTGCATTAGTAGCTGCATTTCTCAATGTAACAGTATATTCAATTTTTTGAGCCTGAGTAGGGAGTGGAAATTCATCTACAGCGAAATTCGTAATATCGTATTGAATACCATTAAATGTTTTTGTTTGCTTTACACCATCTATATACCATGTATAAAGAAAATCAGTTTCTTGAAAAGTAGAACCAGGAGGGTTTTCTTTCACATTTAGGAGAAACTTGGTACAAGCATCACGATATACATGACTTAGATATAAATCCAACCCAGGTCTTTCTGTCAAGGTAACATTTGAGGAGGCTTTAGGAAGTCCGCAACCATTTTTGGCTGATACCAAAACGGTATATGTTCCTGCACCTTCAGCCTTCACCTTAGAATCCGTTGCACCAGCGATATTTAAACCATCTTTTTGCCATTGATAAGTATAATTGCTACTAGCTGTAGTCGACAAGTCGATATAACCATTTTTACAAACGGTTCCTGTACTGATAGGACTTCCAGAAGCATCGCTAATGACAGGTGTGGCAGATACTGTTGCTGAACAATCTATCACTTTCAATACAAAATCTCTACGAGTTTTGCCAATCGTTACACCATTCCTTTTTTCTGTAACTTCCACACAAAACAAATATGTGCCCACTGTACTGGCTGTAACCGACAATATACCCGAAGCATTAACACTCAGTGCAGGACTCCCTGGGATTTGTGCGGAGGCACTGCTTCCACCTGCCCAGCTTACGGTCGCATAACTACCCGAACCTGTTGGTGTAGGATTGCTATTGGAGCTTGTCGATGAGCCTTTGTAGGGTGTTACCAAGGCATAAGAGAGTTGGTCGTTGTCACGGTCGTTTGCCCCGAAGTCATAGCTAAATGCTTGTCCTTTACAAATATACGCACCTGTAATAGCATGAAATTCGGGGGAGGAATTATAAAACTCATTGCCCGACTGCTTGAGCGCAGGAAACTCCAAATAAAATAATGCTCCTGTCGATGTTGGACTGCTAATATTGGTTACGTTGGCTCTACAGCATTTTTCTACAACAACATAGTAACCGCCCGCATCAGCGTAGTCTGCCGAGGACACCACAAAGTCACCTTCGTAGTCTACTTGCAAAATGCCAAGTTGCTGACTATTAGCACAATCTTGATTGTTGAAAGACACCTCTTTTCCTGTGAGCGAGGAAGCCTTGAGTGTAAGCGAAGCCTTGAGTGTGTTATTACTTTTCTGAAAAATACCTACCTTGAGATTATCATCACTGCTAGTTGGCGCGCCACCAGATTTGTCATAATACACATGAAGTAATAGACGAAATTTTCCATTTGTAGTGCTACTTCTGCTGATTAGTTCTAAATTACCCCCCAGCACCGAAGCTGCGTGTACATAATTTGAGATAATCATACATAAACAAAAGCTTAAACACCTGAAAATGTGCTTGGTCATTTGAAATAAGGGCTTATAGTGTTGTGTTACATTAAGCGGATTCACTAAAGCTGGCGGGCCTTAAGGGATTTCTAGCAATAATTGTGCTAGAACAACTCATTCATACTCATTGACGATAGAAACTATAAAGTAATTGAGGATAAAAGGGTAGATGGGAGAACGGAGTATTTACTACAAAACTCTTAAAATATGGAGCAAATTAGTAAATGAATGTTTTTGTAAATATAATCTATTCAATGACAGAAATCGACTTCAGTGGTATTGATATTGCTCTTTTGTAAATGATTAATAGTCAGATACAAAAGGGTGTTTATAACTTTTTGAGATAGTTACTTGTTAAAATCTAATCATACTAAATTTACAAAATATTTAGGAAGATAAAAAGCGCTCAATGGCTGTTTCGCATGAAAGATATGTGAGAAGAAGTTAAATTTGTAAATATTTTACATCATATTTACCTGAGACCCAATTGACGAAAGTTCAGAGGCTTGAAGCTGTGCCCTTGTCATTTAAAAATAACAACATGCAAAACGATTTTTTTGAAACTAGAATTGAGTTACTCCGAAACGTTGGACCACAGCGTGGACAATTACTCAATACAGAGTTGCAGATTTTTACTTTTGGGGATTTGATTCAGTATTATCCATTTCGATATGAAGACCGAACGCAGTTTCACTATATATCCGACTTGACTGAAGATATGGAATATGCCCAAATCAAAGGTCGTTTGCGCACGCTTGAGAAGGTAGGAGAGGGTTTCAAACAAAGATTGACAGGGACTTTTACCGATGGTACAGGTTCAATGGAATTGACTTGGTTTCAGGGGATTACTTGGCTCGAAAAGCACCTTCGTATGGGAGCTGAATATGTACTTTTTGGTAAACCATCCTTTTTTCAGGGACGCCCACAAATGCAACATCCCGAACTGGAGTTACTCAATGGGACAAATGAAAAAGGAGGCTATTACCAACCCGTTTATAGTGTTACCGAAAAACTCCGCAAAAAGTACATCGAATCCAAACAGATTGCATTAATGCAAAGGGCTTTGTTGGAAAAAGCCTATCCTCTGATTCGAGAAAATTTACCTACGTTTTTGCTACAAAAATATCGTTTGGTCGCCAAGCGAGACGCCATTTATAATATTCACCTGCCACATTCTGACCAGTGGCTTCATCAGGCTCGTCGACGCTTGAAGTTTGAAGAATTATTTTATAATCAACTTCGCTTAATCAAACAAAAAGTGCTACGCCGAGTTGATTATGAAGGTCAGATATTTAAAAGTGCAGCTTTACTAAAAACTTTTTACGATGAGTATCTTCCCTTTCCGTTGACAAATGCGCAAAAGCGAGTCATTAAAGAAATCTTTGCCGATATGCGCATGGGGCGACAAATGAACCGCCTTTTGCAAGGAGATGTAGGTTCGGGGAAAACTATTGTGGCTTTTATCTGTATGTTGTTGGCAATCGACAATGGAGCACAGGCTTGTTTAATGGCGCCAACCGAAATTTTGGCCGATCAACATTATCAAGGGTTGAAAGAGTTTGCCGAATTGCTAGGAATAAGAATCGAAAAACTTACTGGTTCGACTAAGAAAAAAGCTCGTGCCTTGATTCACGAAGGCTTACTAGATGGCTCTGTAAAAATCATCGTTGGAACGCACGCTTTGTTGGAGGATATAGTGCAATTCCAAAATTTAGGACTTTGTGTAATTGATGAACAACACCGTTTTGGTGTAGCACAGCGAGCTAAACTTTGGGAGAAAAACAAATATATGCACCCACATATCTTGGTCATGACGGCCACGCCTATTCCAAGAACCTTGGCAATGACGCTCTACGGTGATTTGGATGTTTCGGTGATAGATGAACTACCCAAAGGTCGTAAACCTATTAAAACTGTTCATCGCTATGATTCTCATCGTCTCAATGTTTTCGGTTTTATGCGTGATGAAATCCAGAAAGGGCGACAGGTGTATGTGGTTTATCCTTTGATAGAAGAATCCGAAAAGTTGGATTATAAAGACTTGATGGATGGCTATGAAAGTATAGTGAGAGCTTTTCCAGAATATCAAGTAAGTATTGTGCATGGAAAAATGAAGCCTGCCGATAAGGATTTTGAAATGCAAAGATTCGTAAAGGCAGAAACCCAAATTATGGTTGCAACCACAGTAATTGAAGTAGGTGTGAATGTGCCTAATGCTTCAGTCATGGTGATTGAAAGTGCCGAAAAGTTTGGATTAGCACAGTTGCATCAGCTTAGAGGAAGGGTAGGGCGTGGCGCCGAACAAAGCTTTTGTATTTTGATGACCGACTTCAAATTGTCGAAGGATAGTCGTACTCGTATCGAAACAATGGTGCGCACCACCGACGGTTTCGAAATAGCCGATGTAGACTTACAGTTACGAGGTCCTGGTGATATTTCGGGTACACAGCAAAGTGGTATTATCGATTTACAAATTGCAGATTTGGCGAAAGATGGCGAAATACTGAAAGTAGCAAGAGAGTGTGCTCAAGCCATTTTAGAAGCCGATCCCAATTTGAGTGCAGAAGAACATTCAATGATTCGTGAGCAAATAGATTCGCTAAAAACGAATCAAAGTAACTGGTCGAGAATTAGTTAAAGTTATATTAAGCGCAGAAAAATGTATAGTAGCTTAGGTAAAGTTGCTATATTTGATTGCGTCAATCTAAGTAAATACCTTTCTCGTAAATAATAATATTGTAAAATTTAAAATCAGCAATCCCAAATCTACAATTGCAAAAGTTTGTCATGAATAATTCAATCAATAAAATCCAAGAAGCAATAGCCCCTTTAAGAGAGGCATTGACCGATCACTCAGTATATCATCAAATCAATCAAATCGAGCATTTGCAGCTTTTTATGCAAGACCATATTTTTGCAGTATGGGATTTTATGTCGATTCTCAAAGCTCTTCAGCGCAACCTTACGTGTGTCGAAGTACCTTGGGTTCCTGTAGGAAGTGCCGAAACCCGTTATTTAATTAACGAAATTGTCAATGGCGAAGAAAGTGATGTTGACGAAGAAGGCGTTCGTATGAGCCATTTTGAGTTATATTTGGATGCCATGAGACAATCAGGTGCAGACTTATCTCAAATTGAACAGTTTTTAGCGTTATTATCTCAAAAAACAAGTGTTTCAGAGGCGTTGGATACTGTAGGAGTAAGCCAAAGTGTAAAGGATTTTGTCAATTTTACCTTTGAAGTAATTGCTACCAACCAGCCACATATTCAAGCCGCGGTGTTTACATTTGGTCGTGAAGATTTGATTCCAGACATGTTTATTGCCATGGTGAAAGACCTACACGCCGAAATGCCTGAGCGTATTGCCAAGTTTAGATATTACCTAGAGCGCCATATCGAAGTAGATGGCGATCACCACAGTCATTTGGCGATTCAGATGGTAACAGAACTTTGCGGAACAGATGAAACAAAATGGCAAGAAGCACTAACCTATTCGGTAAAGGCTTTACAAATGCGAAAAGTACTTTGGGACGGAGTAGAAGCTAAAGTACAAGCCGTTGAGGTATAGTAATTAAGCAAAGAATGAATAAGATTAAGGATTCTTGAAATAATATGGTGACTTTTGGGAAAACCTCCATATTAGTAGAACCCATTTTTTTAAGATAGTTAATAGATTGATAAAAAGCGGAAAACCCTGTATAACAAGGTTTTCCGCTTTTTGTTTTTGAGATATTCCCCAAAAACATCAAAAGACAGATTTCAAGATGCCTGATTCTAGGAAA
This sequence comes from Cellulophaga sp. BC115SP, assembly GCF_009905545.1. Lineage (GTDB taxonomy): Bacteria > Bacteroidota > Bacteroidia > Cytophagales > Spirosomataceae > Flectobacillus > Flectobacillus rivi. Next base: position 83,170 of record NZ_JAAALB010000008.1, read on the forward strand.
TGTAAAATAATTCCTTTTGCTAAATAATTAGTAGATAGGACGGTAATTCAAAGTGCTTCTTGTAAATTTGCAACTCTTATAACAAAACACAATTTTCAATTCACAAAACAACGTTTAAACCAATGTTAAATCTCGTCTTGTTTGGACCTCCGGGGGCAGGTAAAGGAACACAGTCAGCCAAATTGATTGAAAAATACAATTTAGTACACATTTCTACGGGCGATATGTTCCGTGGGCATATTGCCAACGATACTGAGCTTGGTAAGCGTGTAAAACAAATTCTTGCAGATGGACTTTTAGTTCCAGATTCGATTACTATCGAAATGTTGGAAGAAGAAGTAAAAAATAATCCACAAGCAGAAGGATTTATTTTTGACGGATTCCCAAGAACAGTTCCTCAGGCTGAAGCTTTAGATGCTTTCTTAGTGAAAAACGGACAAAGTATCAACGGAGTAGTTCAGTTGGATGTTACAGAAGACGAAATCAAAACTCGTATTGCTGAGCGCCAAAAAGTAAGTGGACGCGCAGACGACGATGCAGAGAAACTTTTGAAAAGAATTGACGAATATTTCTCAAAAACAATCCACGTGTTGCCATACTACGAAGCACAAGGTAAAGTGAGTAAAGTAGACGGTATTGGTGCTATTGAAGAAATTTTTCAAAATATTTGTAGTGCAATCGATGCAGTAAAATAGTTAGCTATTTGTAACTACGCACGCATCATTTACCACTCATAAAGCTAGGCTTTGGACAAATCAAATCATCGATTCCTTTGTCTAAAGCCTAGTTTATTATAACCCAGTAGACCCAAGCGTAAAATAGAAGAACTGCTTTACGAAATAACGTAATTTGCTATCCCGATTAATTAGTTATTTACTTCCTTATAGGTCAATGCCTTATAATTGCTTATTTTTGCAAAAGGATACAATAGAAGCTGCCAATTCTTATTCAATCTCGCTGAAAATATGTCTATAGCCGTGGCTATGGGTCTTCAGCTAGGTCAAAAACCTAACCCCAAGTTTTATAGGAGATATTCTGTCAATAAAGTTGAAATGTTGAATAAGACTTTATTATGACAAATTCCCTTATTGAACTATCAAATAGCAGAAGGGGTTTTCTAAAAACTGACAACTCCTGACCACTCTGCTTGAAAATCTCAATAAATAGTATTTAATCATTACAATTGGCCACAATCATAGGCCCTTTATAAATCTCAATTAGTAATTATGACATCAAACTTCATTGACTACGTAAAAATCAACGTTCGCTCTGGACATGGTGGTGCAGGTTCAACTCACTTTCGTCGTGAAAAGCACGTTCCCAAAGGTGGACCAGACGGTGGCGATGGTGGTCGTGGAGGACATATTATCCTCAAAGGGAATGCCCAACACTGGACACTTCTCCACTTAAAATATCAAAAACACATTTTTGCCAAAGACGGAAACGGAGGCGAAGGTGGCCGACGTACTGGCGCACAAGGTCAAGATATGTATATCGAAGTTCCGCTAGGAACGATTGCAAAAGACCCTGAGACAGGAGAAGTTTTGGCAGAAGTTACCAAAGATGGGCAAGAAGTAATCTTGTTGCATGGCGGTAGAGGAGGCTTGGGTAATGTGCACTTCAAAAGCTCAACCAATCAAGCACCACATCATTCTCAGCCTGGTGAAGATGGCGAAGATATGTGGGTGATTCTTGAACTAAAAGTATTGGCCGATGTAGGTCTTGTTGGTTTCCCAAATGCAGGAAAATCAACTTTATTGTCAGTGCTTTCAGCTGCAAAACCAGAAATCGCTGATTATCCCTTTACCACTTTGGTTCCAAACCTTGGTGTAGTTTCTTATCGTGATTTCAAATCATTTGTTATGGCTGATATTCCTGGTATTATCGAGGGAGCAGCTGAAGGCAAAGGATTAGGAACACGCTTTTTGCGCCATATCGAGCGTAACTCTATCTTATTGTTTTTGATTCCAGCTACGGCCGAAGACATTACAGAAGAATACAGAATTTTGCTGAATGAGCTCAAAGAATACAATCCAGCTTTGTTGGATAAAGAACGCATGATTGCCATTTCGAAGATGGACTTAGTTACGGAAGATGAAGATTTAGCAAGAATTAAAACACAGATTCCAGAAAATCTTCCTTATGTAATGATTTCATCAGTAATGCAACAAGGACTTATGGAATTGAAAGATATGATTTGGGGCTCATTACAGAAAGCTCAAGAATCATTCGTACAACCAGAAGAAGAACAAAATGAGGAAGAAATCGAAGAAGGCAACGATCACGATTTCGCTGAATAATCTATAATATTAATAGCTCACCTAAGAAAAGATGTACTTATTCTCTTGCAAAATAAGTACATCTTGCCAACCCCATCTAATTGCTTTTTAAAGAAGAAATATAATAAAGTACTTTGACCCATATAAAGAATGCACATCTCATTTAGAAAGCATCCCAAAAGAGTAAAATATTAGCAATTATGAAACAAATTTTCAAACTCTTCTTTTTCGTATTGTTGAATTGTTTGACGATACTATACGGAATTTCACAAGTTACCATCACACCTGTATCAGGAACTTATATTTGTACTGGAAACGGCACGGTAAAGCTTAGACTACCTAAAAGTAAAGCCGCCTATGAATGGACTAATACACAAACATCGACTGTTATTGGTTCTGATAGTACTATTATCGTGAGCCCTGGTACCTATTCGGCTAGATACAAAGAAACAGTTGGAGGAGCATGGCTTTCGGTGAGCGCTTATACGGTTGCTCAAATTGTACCTACCACTCCTGTAATTTCTGCAAATGGCTCTACTTCTGGTGTTTTTTGTGGGACTGGTAGTATAACACTTTCCTCTACAACCGCTGCCAATTACTCATGGAGCAGAAATGGCACTTCGGTTGGTTCATTACAAAGCTTATCAATTGCAGGTAACTCTATTGTAACTGGGGGTAATTATTCCTTTTCAGTTAGTACTACAGATGCAACTTCTAATTGCTCTGCAACCTCTAATGTGATTACCTTATCACTATATCCTTCTGCACCAGCAAAACCTACCATTACTCCCGATGGAAGTTTGTCTTTGTGTACTGGCGGTTCGGTAGGACTTAGTTCATCATATACAGCTGGAAGCAATATCTGGTCAAGAACTGTGGGTGGTTCGACAACTACAACTGGTTCTGCCAAATTAACAGTGAGTGACGCCAACTCTGTATATGTTGTTGCAAGGGATGCCAATGGTTGTGTGTCACCTGCTTCAGATGCTGTTACAACAACAATGAGTAGTTATCCATCTGCTCCTGTTGTAACGCCAAGCGGAAGCGTAAGTATTTGTGCAGGAGATAGTACCTTACTTAGTTCAGATAATAAAGGTACAGGTACTTATACATGGAGTAACGCATCGTTGGGTCAAAGTATTTATGCAAAAACAGCAGGTACCTATTCTGTTAAGTTTAAAAATGCTAGTGGATGTGAGTCAGTTTCATCAAATGTAGTAACTGTTGTTGTAAATGCTTTACCAGCAAAACCCACGATTTCAGCGGGTGGAGTAACTACATTTTGTAACGGTGGAAATGTCACGTTAACTTCGTCTTATAGTGCTGGTAGTAACTTGTGGAGTCGTTCGATTGGTGGAGATACAACAACAACTGGTGCTAATACTATTCGAGTATCAATTTCTAATTCAGTTACAGTGCGTGCAGTAAATAGCAGTGGTTGTAAATCACCTGCATCAAACCCAATGGTAATTACTGTAAATCCCGTACCAACGGCACCAGTAATAACACCAAATGGAACTGTTAAAATTTGTGCAGGAGATAGTATTTTGCTAAGTTCTGACAATAAAGGATCGGGTTCATATTTATGGAGTAATACCAAAACTACCCAGACTATATATGTGAAAACTGCGGGAACATACAACCTTACCTTTACTAATTCGTTTGGTTGTTTGTCTCCAGTGTCTAACTCTGTAGTAGTTGTCGTTAATACACTTCCTGCTAAACCTACCATTACAGTTGATGCTCCGATTATTTTTTGTGAAGGCTTTACTGTAGGACTATCTTCATCTTATACTGCCAATAAAAATGTCTGGTATAGAAACACAGATGCAGACACAGTTACCAATACGACAACAAAGTTGATTATTAGAAAATCTTCTATCATTACCGTACGTGCCTTGGATGCAAATGGTTGCTACTCTGTTGCTTCTGATCCTGTAACAACTAAGATGAATGCTCGACCTGCTACACCAGCTTTGAGTCTTGTAACTTTTACTAATAACCCTATTCTTCAAAATGGCCTTAACTTAGGGGTTTGTACAGGCGATAGTGTTCAGCTTGGTGTTACAAATAACTATGTAAAAGGAACATTTCTATGGACAGATAGCAGAACTACAAAAAATATTGTTATAAAAAATGCAGGTAATTATTCTGTTGTTTATACAGATACATTAGGCTGTAAATCGATAGTTTCATCAGTGTATGCAGTCACAATTAATGGCAGACCTGCTCAGCCTGTGATTGGATATTCCTCAGCGTTGGAGTTTTGTGATGGTGGACAAGTAGTGCTTACGTCTTCTCAGTCAGATAACTATCTTTGGAATACAGGTGAAACAACACCATTTATCACGGTTCGTACTACAGGTAATTATAATGTCATTGCGATTAACGATAAAGGATGTCGTTCGGTCTTAGCATCAACCAATGTACCAGTAGTTGTTAACCCTCTTCCTGTTAAACCAGTGATAACTGCTAGTGGTCCATTGACATTCTGTCCTGATAAAAGTGTTATACTAACCTCATCTGTTTCTGAAACTCAATATATCTGGACGGATTCTACAAGTGCTACTCAAAGTACAAGTTTTGATAGAGCAATTACTATTAATAAAGCAGGAGTGTATAGTGTACAAACAAGATCTGCCAAAGGGTGTATTTCTCCAAATTCTGATAAATCAAGAATTGTAGTATTAGTTGCTCCGCTTGCTCCTACTATTTTTGCAGTGACTCCTACGAGTGTGTGTGAAGGGAATACAGTTACTTTAGTAGCGCTCTATGCCAACGGTAATGTTGAAAAGTTTAGTTGGAGAAATGAAGAAACTCAGCAAGAGATAGCGACAACAAGTACAGTTATTTTAAAAGCATCGGGTCAATATAGCGTGAAGGTACAGGACTCACAAACTTGTAATTCTGCATATTCAACAGCACAGGTTGTTAAAATCAATGCCCTACCAGCCAAGCCTGTTATTCAAGCTGTAAATGGTAAAATTATATGTGATGGCGATAGTGCTTTGTTACGTTCTAGTTTGCCAAATACATTACCTAATAATACAGCATCTTACAAATGGACTTTTAATGGTGCTGCATTGTCAGTAGTAACAAGAGATTTGTATGCCAAAGGAGCAGGAGGGTATGCTGTACAGGTTACAGATGCTAATGGTTGTCAATCTGTTGCGTATTCTGATACTGCAAAAATTACGGTAAATCCATTGCCAACTGTTCCAATTATTACAGCAGTAGGACAAAATCCTTTCTGTGCTGATAAAAGTCTTACGCTCAATTCGTCTGCTGATGTAGGCTACAAATGGAGTAATGGCGCTAGTACCAGAAGTATTACGATTAATCAAGCAGGTTTATATACGGTTCAAACTATCAATGGTTTTAAGTGTTTGTCTAAGCCTTCTAATCCAATCGAAGCTAAGGTAAATGCGCTTCCTGCTTCAACAAATATTTTTGCAAATGGTAATACCATATTTTGTTCTGGTGATAGTGTTCAAATTAGTACTATAAGTAACTTCAAAGCTTATTGGTGGGTTGGTGCTGATTCATTAGGATATGGTGCCAATAATGTTTGGTATGCCAAACGTGGGGGTAATTATACAGTACGTGTTCAGGACTTTAACGGATGTTTTTCTCCTGCCTCTACACAGAGATTTATCGATGTCAGAGCAACTCCTGTGACACCTGTAGTTACACAAGTAGGTTCTTATACTATTGAGTCGACAGGTGATGGCGATACAAACGGATATGAGTGGCTGTTGAATGGAAAAGTAATTACAGGTAATGCTAAAAATATCAAAGTAAGAATGGATGGCAATTACCAAGTTCGTTCTAGCTTTACCTATACTCCTATAGCTTTGCCTGATAATAAGCTGGTTTGTTTCTCAAAAACTTCGGTAGTGAAGGCTTTCAAAGCTGACCCTAATCTTGATGGATTAAGTATTTATCCAAACCCTTCCACTACTGGTATCTTTACGGTTGAAGTGGCTGATGATTTGGTAGGTGCTCAGGTTGCGGTATATGATTTAGTAGGTCGTTTACTCTCTTCCTACGTAGTCGAAAAATTTGATTCACGTAAACAAATTGATTTGAGTAATATACCTTTCAATTCATTTATTGTTCGCGTAAAACTAGATGGTTACGAAAAAACAAAACATGTATCTGTAATTAGATAGGTTTTTCAATATACCATTGAGTGATTTGTGATTGAGTGCATGAGTAATTATTTTTAATATGAATTTTACTGGTAGAGATGCAATGCTTTGCGTCTAAAGGTATCATTCGAAGTATAGTATCAAAAAAGGCGTTCGAAATCAATTTTTCGAACGCCTTTTTAAGTGATAGTCAAGATACTTCTAATATCTGAGCAAATTTTAGCCTTCTTTAAAATTCAATTATCTAAATGTCGAATCCAGACAAACAAAAACAGGATCTCTTTCCCAAAATACACTAGAATTAGGGATGACTCATGCTTTGATACTACTATGTAAGACGCAAAGCATTGCGTCTCTACAATTAGAATACAAATTTTAGAATAATCGCTCATTCACTCAATTGTAAATCACTAAACTAAGGATGACTCATGCTTGTATTACTGCTGAATTTCTTTGAGTTGTTTGACCATCACAGAGATTCCTTCCTCAAAACTAACAGGATTATACCCCAATTGATTAATAGCTTTGTCTAAAATAAAGCCTGTTCGAGGAGGTCGCTTAGCTTCCTGTGTAAAAGTATCTGCGGTAACTTCAGTAATGAGGGTTTTGTCTAAGGCAAAATAATTGGCAGTGGCAATAGCCATATCATAAGGACTCATAAAGTCTTTTCCCGAAATATGATAAATACCTTGAGCTTGCTTTTGGGTAGCCAGCCAACAACCTATAGCTAAATCTTCAGCCAAAGTTGGTGTCCGAAGCTGGTCGCTAACTACTTTAATTGCTTGACCTTTTTCCAAAGAGCTTTTTACCCAAAGAATAATATTGCTTCGGCTCATATCAGGCACAATTCCATAGACCAAAACCGTGCGGATAATACTCCACCGTAACCCAGACGCTTGTACACGCAATTCGGCTTCGTATTTACTTTTACCATAAATCGAAATAGGAGCGGGCTGGTCTTCTTCTTGGTAAGGGCCATTTTCTCCGTCAAAAACAAAGTCGGTAGATACATGGCATAAATAGATATTGTGGCGTTGGCATTGCTCAATCAAATACTCAACCGCCGTTACATTGGCCTCCCAACAACCTTCAGGATTTTGGTGGCATATATCCACATTGGTCATAGCTGCTGTGTGGATAATACTATCAGGACGCACTTTATCGATTACCTCTTGTATCTGGACAGGATTGCTTAAGTCCATCTCTTGATAGCTAAATCCCTCCGAAATGCTAAGTCTACTTTTACCTCTTGCCGTAGCAATTAGGTCAATCTCTGGATTATTTGCCAATAATTGAACTAGTTTTTGCCCTAATAGTCCATTGGCTCCTGTAATCAAAATTTTTTGCATTTTATCCAATATAAAATAAGTCAAATCAATCTGTTATTTGCCCAGAATGTGTCATGCCGCAATGATAGAGTATTACCGTTTTATTCACAAATCAAAAAAATAGAAAAAAATAGAAAAAAATAGATTTATGTAAATCCGAACTTTCAGATAAGCCGTAGATATGTTTGTAAGTCGAAAATAACTATCGGTTTACCTGCCGATGGTTGTTTGTGGCCTTTACGCAATCAGCCAGTAGTTATAAATTATCTTTAAATCATTATTAACCCTATTTCTCTGTTAAAACTTCCACTAATAATTGAAGAAAAATAGTAATTGACTATCCTTGACAACAAGTACCATTTACCTTGAAAATACGTGTAGATAATCCTTACAATTGATTTAAATCCTGAAATATATATGAAAACTTTATTAAAAATAGTAAAAGCAGTTTCGGTATCTGTAGGCGTTCTCTTTTTGGCCTTTGTAGTATATGCAAACTGGGAAGAACCATCGTTAGCAGATAAATTGAACTTGAAACCCATCCAATTGGTGGTATTCAATCTCTCAAAGCCCCTTTCAACGACCGATAGCACATCCTTGGCATCTTCGTTGGAAAGTACTACAGGAGTAACAGCCTCAACTGTGAATCCTAAGAATCAGACAGTTAGTGTGACTTATCATGCTGATGAAGTAAATGAGGAAATACTCAAAGAGAAAGTTGAGAAGTTTCCTGTCATGGCAACAAAACTTGAATTTAGCCAAATGGAGGGACCCAAATGTCCGATTCCGATGGGTTACATTGACTTTGTATTAGATGCCAAGAAAGCTTTATGTTTTAGATAATTCTTAGCGACAAGATCCGTCCTTTGTTTGTCGTAAAAGATTACGTATAGTCATTAAATTTCTGTATCATTTAACAGAAATGTGGCTTCTTGTTATTATTAATTGATAAAGAAGAAAGTACATAGAATGCCTTGCTAAGTTTTGTGTACTTTCTTCTTTAACCCCAATTCCTTACTCTATATCAAACAACACCATTGTAATGTATTAATCCTACTTTGTTTCAAGTGTTGAGCGTATCGACATGAGTATTAATGCAAAATGAAATTGCCTTAATACACTTTAGGCAGTAAGCATTAGGCAAAAAAACTTAAATTATTTCATGAGAAATTCTTTTCAACTTTTAGCCTACAGCATAAAGCCTAGAGCTTAAAGCGGGTAAAATTATTTTTATTTGCCCACTAACTTAAGTAAAATTAGCCCGTTTTCTCTCTATTTTAATTCGCAAAGGTTGACCGTTGCGGGTGTGGACAACTTTTGTAATCACCAATCAAATTTCAAAGAAATATGAAAAAATCTGCGCAACTATGGGGAGCTATCCTCATGTCTGGAATGCTCATGTTTACATCTTGTAAAAAAGATGATGATACGATGCAACCAACACAGTCATTGTATCTGCGTCTTGGAGGAAACACAGCCATTTCTGCTGTAATTGACCAATTTATTGCCAATGTAGCAAGTGATAGTCGAATCAATGCCTATTTTGCAGATGCTGCTGCTGATCCAACTCGTTTGACTAAACTTCGTAACAACCTTATCAACCAAGTTGGTATGGCAACTGGTGGTTCAGAAAAATATACTGGACTAGACATGAAAACAGCTCATAAAGGAATGGGTATTACCGATGGCGAGTTTGGTGCTTTGGTAGAAGATTTAACGTCTTCTTTAGACAAATTTAAAGTAGGAGCAACCGAAAAAACTGAATTATTGACAGCCTTGGCTAGTATGAAAGGCGATATCGTTGAAGGACAGGTATCTTTGTATAACAGATTAGGTGCCAATGCGGGTATTTCGGCTGTGATTGATGACTTTATCGGTAAAGTAGCTGCTGATACTCGTATCAACTCGTTTTTTGCTGCTGCTGCCGCTGATCAAGCTCGTTTGATGAAGTTACGCAATAATCTTATCAACCAAGTGGGACAGGCTTCTGGTGGTCCTGAAAAGTACACAGGCTTAGACATGAAAACTGCTCACAAAGGAATGAAAATCACTGATGCACATTTCAATGCGTTAGTAGAAGATTTGCAAGCTTCTTTGGTGAAATACAACGTTCAGTCTAAAGCTAAAATCGAATTGTTGACTGCTTTGGGTGGTATGCGTGCCGATATCGTTGGTCAATAGTTGAGTAAAGTGAAAGATGTCTTTTAATGATTTTGAGAATGAGCTTTTGATAAAAGTTCAGATGGTTTATCAATAGCTCGTTCTCAAAAGTTCATCCTTGCGTTTAAACTTCTTCCTGTTTTTCTATCAAAATTGAATAGCTACCTTCTTATCATCAACCTAATTTTGGAGTACTAGCAAAAATTGTCATGTCTGAATGTGACAAAAGTCATATTCGTGAGCGATAAATTTTACTAACTCGCAGTATGAAATTTTACGGAAGATTAAGCCTTAAAATAGTACATTTCCAAGTTTTAATCTTTCAAAATCTTGTAATTATTTATACTCATTCTAAATTATGTTTAAGTATAAATAATTAGCGAAAAATGGAGTTATTAATGTCTATTCATGTTGTAATTTTGTGCTTGGAATAGTTAAGTGTTATGCAAAATCAATTCAAATCAATCAGTTTATCATATAAGTCAGCTCCCTTAGCGGTACGTGAGCAAGTGGCTTTGAATGAGGATGAAATCAAAAATTTCTCCCTCAGAATCAGAGATATGTTCGATATCCAAGAAGTTATTTTGGTGTCGACTTGCAATCGTACGGAAGTTTACTATGTGTCAGAGGAAAACCGCAATACTGACATTATAAAGCTTTTGTTGCTTGATAAAGGCATTGCTACGACTGACGAATATTTTGCATATTTCCAACAATACAATGCTCAAGCAGATGCTGTACAGCATTTGTTTGAAGTGGCTACTGGTCTACACTCACAAGTAGTAGGCGACCTTCAAATTCCGAATCAGGTAAAACAATCGTATCAAATTGCGGCTGACTTAAATATGGCTGGTCCATTTTTGCACCGTTTGATGCATACGATTTTCTTTGCTAACAAACGTGTCGCGCAAGAAACTGCCTTCCGTGATGGAGCAGCTTCTACGTCGTATGCAGCCGTAGCATTGACTGAGGAGATGACTCAAAATATTGCTTTACCAAAAGTATTAATTCTAGGGCTTGGTGAAATCGGTATCGATGTTTGCAAGAATATGGCAGACAAAGAATTTGCTGAGATTACGGTTATGAACCGTACTCGTGCTAAAGCCGAAGCCATTGCCGAAGGACATAATTTCCGTATTGCTGATTTTGTGGATATGGAAGAAGAAATCAAACGTGCTGATGTGATTATCTCATCTGTCATGATTGATAAACCATTGATTACTAAAGAGATGATTCAATCAATGGAAATTCTTACTTTCAAATATTTTATTGACTTATCTGTACCTCGTAGTGTGGAGGAAAATCTGGAAGAGATCCCAGGTGTATTGGTTTACAATATTGATACGCTACGCCAAAGAGCGGATGAGGCTTTACAAACTCGTTTGGAATCTATTCCTCACGTTCAACAAATTATCTCAGAAGCTACTGCTGGTTTTGAAGATTGGTCAAAAGAAATGGTGGTTTCTCCAACCATCAATAAATTGAAAAATGCCCTAGAGCAAATCCGTAAAGAAGAGCTTGCACGTCATTTGAAAAATCTTTCTCCAGAAGAGTCAGAGAAACTTGATAAAATCACGATGGGTATCGTTCAGAAAATTATCAAGATGCCAGTTTTACAACTTAAAGCTGCATGTAAACGTGGCGAAGCTGACCAATTGGTAGATGTTATCAACGAGATTTTTGATTTAGAAAAACAAAATGAATCGTCTTATTCTCATTAATTTTTTGCGATTAAGAGATAGCGTTTAATAAAGATAATATTCCTCAAGCCTACAATTATTTGTAGGCTTTTTTTGTTACCTTGATAAATGTAAAAATGTCGAATACCCTATTTACATTTACCGATACACAATTAGTACTGTACGAAGGATTTTAAACAATTTCAGATTTTGGATTTCAGATTTCGGAAAAAACTAAAATACCTTTTTTGTCAAAAAAAAGAAGCTTACACTTCCGAAATCCAACATCCGATATCCGAAATAAATGATTTTTATGATCCTTCGTACAAGCCTAATACACAATTAATTTTTAAGGCTATGCTCAAAACAATCATCCGTTTGCTATTGCTGTTTCTCCTTATTGCTGGTGGAATTTGGCTTTGGGAACAATATAAATTTTTGAAAAATGACAATGCTGAAGCGCCAGAGGTAAGTCATAATATTTTACTTCAAGAGATTACCTCAATGGGTAAAATAGAACTGGTAAAATATAATTTTAGGGATGTAGTAGAATCTAAAATCAAGAAGAATTTTTTACCAGATGCCAAAGTCTTGCTAATTGTGACAGGTGAAGCCACAGGTTGTATCGATTTAACAAAAATCAAAGTAGCCGATTTACAGGAATTAAAGGATACAGTAGTTGTACATCTGCCTGAACCTGAGATTTGTAACTACAAAATAGACCATTCCAAATCGAAGGTTTATGATACACAATTTGCCTTCATGGATGAGGCAAAATTAGTAGATGAAGCTTTTCAAAAAGCCGAAGTTCAGGTGCAACAATCAGCTCAATCGATGGGTATTTTGGAACAAACTAAAGAATCCGCTGAGCAGATGTTGAAACCTTTTATCGAAAAAGTTTCTGGAAAAAAAGTAGTCCTTAAATATGCCATGAAGGATACGCCAAGAAGATTGAAATAAAGTCAAAACAGAAGAAAGGGGCAATAGAATAATTCTATTGCCCCTTTCTTCTTCTCTTATTTATTCAAAATACGTTTAATATCGTTAGCTTGAGTCAAATAGTCTTTGAATTTGTCGTAACCGTCGGCTAACATCAAACCTTTAAATTTTAATAAGGTATTGATATACTCGTCCAGTACATCGATGATATTATCTTGATTTTGTCTGAAAATCGGAATCCAAGTATCAGGGTTCGATTTTGCCAAACGTACTGTTGACTCAAAACCAGAACTTGCTAAGTTAAAGATACTTTCTTCATCTTTTTCCTTTTGCAAAACTGTAGAGGCCAAAGCAAATGAACAAATATGCGAGATATGCGAGATATAGGCAGTATGCACATCATGTGCAGCCGAGTCAAGATAAGTCAATCGCATTTTTAGTCCCTCGGTGTACATTTTTTCAATCATCTTCACGAGCTCTGGCTTCGAATCTTGTACATCACAGAGCACACAAGTTTTATTATCGAACAAATTTCGAATCGCCGCTTCTGGTCCCGAAAACTCAGTACCTGCCATGGGGTGAGTAGCAATGAAATTTCCACGATTAGGGTGATTTCTGACAGAATCTACCGCAGGTTTTTTGGTGGAACCTACTTCTATGACTACCTGATTTTCAGAAACATGATTCAAAACTTCAGGTAAAAGCTTTACCAAAGCATCTACAGGGACAGCCAAGATAATAATGTCTGATTGTTTGATGGCATCATTAAGCAAAGCCACACGGTCGACCAACTGGAGTTCGAGGGCTTTGATAACGTGTTCGGTTTTGTTATCTACGCCAATAACCGAATCCGCAAACCCACTTTCTTTAAGACTTAAGGCCATTGATCCACCAATAAGACCAAGTCCGACTACTGATATATTCATTTTTGTAAATGCTCAATGATGGAATTATCGTTTCCGATAAATGTTGAAATATATTTAAAAACTTAGCCCGCTGTCCTAAGAACAGATTCCCTTCGATTGACGAATGCGTTGGATAGCTTGGTCAAACAGAGTGATTTCGGCACATAGCGAGATACGAATATATCTTTCACCAGCCGTTCCGAAAATACCTCCTGGGGTAATAAATACTGCCGAGCCCAATAGAATTTCGTCTGAAAGCTCATAGCAATTGGTATATGAATCAGGAATCTTAGCCCATACAAACATTCCTATTTGTTTTGGGTCATATTTGCAATCCAACAACTCCATAATTTCAAACACCTTGGTTTGACGTTGTCTATAAATCTCGTTTAAAGAGTCATACCAAGATTGAGGATTTTGGAGTGCCTTTACTGCTGCCATTTGCAATGGTAAAAACATACCAGAGTCCATATTCGATTTGAATCTTAACACATGACTTATTAATTCGGCATTTCCAACTAAAACCCCCATACGCCAGCCAGCCATATTATGTGATTTTGAAAGAGAGTTCAACTCAATCGCCACATCTTTCATGCCTTCAACCGCCAAAATACTTTGTGGAGAATCATTTAGGATAAAGCTATATGGGTTGTCGTTTACAATCAGGATGTTATGAGCAATCGCAAAATCTCTGAGTTTTTCGAAAAATGCAGTATTAGCTTGTGCACCCGTTGGCATGTGTGGATAATTGACCCACATCAATTTTACTTTTGACAAATCTCTCTGTGCCAAAGCATCCAAATCAGGCAACCAGCCATTGTCTTCAGCCAAGTCATAATCTACCACAGTAGCACCTGTTAGGAGCGACGCTGCTCGGTAGGTTGGGTAGCCAGGGTTGGGTACCAATACCTCGTCGCCAGCTTCCAGATATGCCATCGCAATGTGCATAATACCTTCTTTCGAACCAATCAAAGGCAATACTTCATTAACAGGATTGAGTGTTACGCCATAGAATTTTTGATAAAACTGAGCAAAACCTTCACGCAAAGCAGGAATCCCCACATAGCTTTGATAGGCGTGGTGTTTGGGATGTGCAGCACTGTCTGTCAATGCGTCGATGGTTTCGACAGACGGTGGCAAATCTGGGCTTCCAATACCTAAATTGAGCACATCAATGCCTGATGCACGCATATCTGCTATTTGTTTTAGTTTGGTAGAGAAGTAGTACTCCTGAACCAAGTTCATGCGGGATGCTGGTTTTATGTTCATTGTTTTACTAGGACATATTATTTAGTAAAAGTTTTTCTTTACTAAATAATCAGGGCTATCGAATAATTGGTTAACAAAAAAGCCGACTCACTGAGTCGGCTTGTGTATTATTAGTTTTTTGATTTTTTCAAATTAAAGTCATAACACAACCGACTAAGCCTGCAAAGCGTAGTAATAATAAGCACGGTATGTGTTGATTGACTGGTTCATGACTTCAAAGGTAGTCTGAAAAAAATTATTTGACAAAAAAAAAGAGAATTTGTTGAAAAGAGCTAAAAATCTCAATGCCAAAGACATGGTTCTACAAGTTATTAAAGTACGATTCGACCTAGGGCATCCCAAATTAAATCCTGCTCGTATCCTTTACTCAGAGCGTAACGAAGCAATTTTTGTTTGACTACTAATGGATTGGTATCTTTAATCTCACCTCTTTTTTTGTGAAGAACATCTTCCAACGTTTGAATATATTCATCGGGGTCGATTTCTTTCATGCCCACCTGTAAGCAATAATCGGATACGCCACGCATCTTTAGTTCTTGACGAATTTTGAGTCTACCCCATTTTTTGACTCTAAATTTAGACCCTGCGAAAATTTTGGCAAATCGCTCTTCGTTGAGATAGTTATTCTCAATAAGCCAAACTACTATTTCATCGGCTTCATCACCCCACACGCCCCATTCGTCGAGTCGCTCTTTGACTTCTCGATGGGTTCTTTCCTGATACGCACAGAATCCTGCGGCTTTTTTGAGAATTTCTTTATTCATAGAAATGTAGGTAAGTGTAAGTAGTGATTCAGGATTTAGGCAGTTAGCTATCGGGTAGTTTAGCATAACATCCTCAATAACATATATGCCTTTTCTTTTGTAACCTTTCAATTTTAACACAAAATCCCTCAATCCATGACAGATTGAGGGATTTTAGATTGCTTTAGCTAGTACAGCAAACTAATAGCTCGCTACAAAGCCCCAAGCCAATAATTAAGACCCGCATGCTTCACAACCGTCTGGGTCGTCAAGAGAGCATTGCATCGCAGACCAGTTTTGTTCTGTTACGTTGTTCAGTCCTGGAATGTTGAACGTGCTGGCACTAGCTTTCGCATTGGCAGCATAGGCCTCATAATTAAGGTCATGTTCGTGTACAACGTTTGCGTGCTCGATGGCTACATCGGCTTGCTTCTCAACTGTAAATTTGATAGCATCAGCTGCGGCCTTAGTACGTAGGTAATACATACCTGTTTTAAGACCTTTCTCCCATGCATAGAAGTGCATAGAAGTCAGCTTACCGAAGTTCGGGTCTTGAATGTGGATATTCAATGACTGAGACTGGCAGATATAAGCACCACGGTCAGCAGCCATTTCGATAATTGCTTTTTGTTTGATTTCCCAAACTGTTTTGTAAAGCTCTTTTAAGTCTTGTGGGATTTCTGGAATACCTTGAACCGAACCATTAGCCGAAATCAATTTATTCTTCATAGAATCACTCCACAAACCTAATTTCACTAAGTCTTTCAACAAGTGTTTGTTTACCACCGCAAATTCACCCGACAATACACGACGAGCATAAATATTTGAAGTATATGGTTCGAAACATTCGTTGTTACCCAAAATTTGAGAAGTAGAAGCTGTTGGCATTGGAGCTACCAATAAAGAGTTACGAACGCCATTTTCAACTACTTTTTTACGAAGCGATTCCCAGTCCCAACGATTTGAATCAGGCGTTACATCCCACATATCAAATTGGAAAATACCTTGTGAGATAGGTGAGCCTTCCCATGTTTCGTAAGAACCTTCTTTGATGGCAAGTTCCATCGAAGCTTCCATCGAAGCATAGTAAATCGTTTCGAAAATATCTTTATTCAATCGACGAGCTTCATCAGATTCGAATGGCATACGCAACAAGATAAAGGCATCTGCCAAACCTTGCACACCCAAACCAATCGGACGGTGACGCATATTTGAGCGACGAGCCTCTTCTACTGGATAGTAGTTGCGGTCGATGATTTTATTGAGGTTTTTAGTCGCCACTTTTGTTACTTCATACAAACGTTGGTGGTCGAATTCTAAGAACCCTCTTTCATTTTGCTTAATGAATTTTGGTAAAGCCAAAGAAGCCAAATTACATACCGCTACTTCGTCTTTTGAAGTATATTCGATAATCTCAGTACATAAGTTTGAAGACTTGATAGTACCTAGGTTCTTTTGGTTTGACTTACGGTTTGCGTGGTCTTTGAAAAGCATGAACGGAGTACCTGTCTCAGTTTGTGCTTCCAAAATTTCGAACCATAAATCTTGTGCTTTTACTACACGACGAGCCTTACCTGCTTTTTCGTAGCTAGTGTAAAGTTCTTCGAATTTTTCACCGTAAGATTCATCCATGCCAGGGCATTCGTGAGGACAGAACAACGACCAAACATCATTGTCTTTCACACGCTTCATGAATAAATCTGGTACCCAAAGTGCATAGAATAAGTCACGTGCACGAACTTCTTCTTTACCGTGGTTTTTACGAAGTTGTAAGAAATCGAATACATCAGCATGCCAAGGTTCCAAATAAATAGCAAAAGAACCTTTACGTTTTCCACCTCCTTGGTCAACATAACGAGCTGTATCGTTGAATACACGAAGCATTGGGATAATACCATTTGAAGTACCGTTGGTTCCTTTGATATAAGAACCCATAGCACGGATATTATGAATGCTCAAGCCAAT
Organism: Cellulophaga sp. BC115SP; assembly: GCF_009905545.1. Taxonomy (GTDB): domain Bacteria; phylum Bacteroidota; class Bacteroidia; order Cytophagales; family Spirosomataceae; genus Flectobacillus; species Flectobacillus rivi. The sequence goes on from NZ_JAAALB010000008.1 coordinate 100,588, forward strand.
TCCACCCGCTGATTGTGAAATTTTAGCACATTGTTTCAATGTATCATAAATACCTTCAATAGAGTCGTCTTGCATTGTTAATAAGAAACAAGATGACATTTGAGGTTTTGGCGTACCAGCATTGAAAAGGGTAGGAGTAGCATGAGTAAACCAACGCTCAGAAAGAAGGTTGTAAGTATCAAGTACTGATTCTATATCATCGAAATGAATACCTACAGCTACACGCATCAACATGTGTTGTGGACGTTCAGCGATTTTACCGTCTAGTTTGAGCAAATATGATTTTTCTAAAGTTTTGAAACCAAAATAATCATAGCCAAAATCACGATCATAAATGATAGCAGCGTCTAGTTCACCAGCGTGTTTTTTGATGACATCATAAACTTCTTTCGATAAAAGAGCTGCATTTTCACCAGTCTTAGGATCGACGTAGTTGTACAACTTCTTCATCGTTGCTGAGAAGGACTTTTGGGTATTCTTGTGCAAGTTCGAAATAGCGATTCTCGCTGCCAACACCGCATAGTCAGGGTGCTTGGTAGTCATCGAAGCCGCTGTTTCGGCAGCCAAGTTATCTAATTCAGTCGTTGTCACACCGTCGTACAAGCCAGTAATTACTTTTTTGGCTACTTCCAACGGTTGCACAAAGTAAGGGTCGAGGCTGTAGCAAAGTTTTTCGATTCGAGCGGTAATCTTGTCAAACTTTACAGACTCACGTCTGCCATCTCTTTTAATAACGTACATATCAACTATTGATTTTAGGGGTTAAAGCATTAGCCACTAATTTTCTTCTAAAAGGATTTTTGGGTGATAGACACATTTTAAACTTTCACTTAAAAGATTATAACATTATCTATCGAATATCTTGTAAACGATGAACATTTGAAATTTAGCGTAGCTGTCCACGTAAGCTACGAATTTATTAGCTTTTACTAATTGCAAATCTTTTTTCAATTTGCAGATTATTAATGTATTAGCAGTAAAATGGCCTAGATGCTCTACTTACCAAACTAAGGAAATTTGGAGTAGGCGTTTTTTAACGAGATTGTTCATTATTGAGCTGTACAAATCTGATGCATCAAGAAACTTGTCAGTCAAAATGATTTAATAATAAACAATAGTTAGCTCAAACTGAGCGGAGATGTTTGGTTTTCTGTGAGGCTCTCTCTTCTTCAAAGTTAGTAATTTTATCTACCCAACGCAATGAAAAAAAATAGTTCTCGCAAGGCCATCTCTAGCGATTATTTATAATGTACAACTCAAACTTTAGATAATCAGTTCACTAGACAAAGTGCAACTTGGAATATTACTACAATATTTTTTTCAAAAAAAAATCTTTAGCGAGTAAACGGCTGTCTATTAATATTTTCATGAAAAAAAGTTTTTGAAAGCACTAAAAAAAATGTAAATTTGCGTCCCGTTTCGAGACTCTTGTTTGTGAAACGTTATCGCCTTATCTTCAGATAATTGGCCTACTGATAACGCTAACCTCCCAGCCACGACTTGTCGAAACGCTTCAATTTAACCGAGACGGCAGGGAATCGTCTCAAAACTAAAAAATAGAAATGAAAAAAGACATTCACCCAAATTACAGACCAGTTGTTTTCCATGACTTGTCTGCTGACTTTAAATTTTTGACTCAGTCTTGCGTTAACACTACTGAAACAACAGAATTTGAAGGCGAAACGTACCCAGTATTCAAACTAGAGGTTTCTTCTTTATCTCACCCATTCTATACTGGTAAAAACGTATTGCTTGATACTGCTGGACGTGTTGATAAATTCTACAAACGTTTCGGTCAGAAGAAATAATTTCACAACAAAGTCTCTTTGGCTTACATGTTGTACCAAAAAGCCTCTTAGTTTCGTGCTAAGAGGCTTTTGTTTTTAAAAATCAATTCAAAGACGTTTACAACAAGTAATATATTGCGTATTTTTGAGGCAAAATCAAACACAATAAAAAAAGTACTGAATTTTTGAGAAACTTAGAAAAGTACTATGAATCAGATTGGGCTATTCTTAACACATCGTTATCGTCGATAGCTCATTAATTTAATTCGAAAATTTAGTATTCTCTCCAAGAATCTTTTAGGTTTGCTGGAACACAGCAAAAATTCGGTGCAACACACTCATTCTATTCAAATTTATATATACCGATGAATTATATCATATTTGATGACTCCTCAATTAGAGCGATTTTGCTTCCTCTTACCTTTGTGCGTCCAGTTAGCGAAATCCGTTTTGGAATAGATACCATTACCGAAAAATGGCAAGACTATCTCGACGATTCGGTTTCTTTTGCGACACAAGATTATCTGCAAGAGAAATATCCACTCCAACTTCAATCAGATAATATCTTTATCAACGGAGCCGTTTGCCCTAATGCAGCTTTATTGGAGGCTATTCGAGGGTTAAGCTCAGGACAACTTTTAAGCTTAGAGGGTGTTACTTTGGCGTACCGATCGGCATCTTTGCTTGACACGCTCGATACCATTGAGGTGATAGAGTGGGATGGTACTGCGACGATTATTCGCCAATTGACTGATATATTTCTTTTAAATGGGGAACAAATCAAAGCCGATTTTGCTCGAATAACTCGTGGACGAACTTCTCAGCCAATAACTGACCGTTTTACAGCGGTATATAACGAATCGCAAATTTTTGTAGAAGAAGGAGTCAATATTAAAGCTGCTACACTCAATGCCGAGAAAGGACCTATCTACCTTGGCAAAGATGTCATTATCATGGAAGGTGCCAAAATTCAAGGACCCTTTGCTATTTTGGAAGGTTCTGTCGTAAATCTTGATGGCAAAATGCGACCTAATACTACCATAGGTCCAGGTTGTAAGGTGGGCGGAGAGGTAAGTAATGTCGTCATATTTGGGAACTCGAATAAAGGACATGAAGGTTTTATGGGAAATTCGGTCATTGCTGAATGGTGCAATTGGGGAGCAGATACCAATAATTCAAACCTGAAGAATGACTATTCGAAAGTAGAGCTCTGGAGTTACGTTACAAATCGTTTCGAAAACTCAGGGTTGCAGTTTGCAGGACTGATTATGGGTGACCATTCTAAGTGTGGTATCAATACAATGTTCAATACAGGTACGGTGGTTGGCATAAATTGTAATATCTTTGGAGCAGATTTCCAGCCAAAGCATATACCATCCTTCGCTTGGGGTGGTAGCGCAGGGTTCAAAACCTACCATTTGCGCAAAGCCAACCAAGTGGCTCGTGCAGTATTGGAGCGCCGAGGGCGTGTTTTTGAAGGAATAGAAGAAAATATTCTAAAAGCAGTATTTGAACAAACTGAAGCGCATCGTAGCGCATTCTAAGATTCAATGCTTCCTAAATATTTTCAGGAAAATAAATAGAAAGTCTAAAAGGGTAAAGCAATTTGTTTTCCCAATAGCTCAAAGCCAGTTCAAAAGTTATGTTATTTAGAGAAATACCCGGTTTATCATCCATTAAAAAGACCCTTATTCATTCGGTGCAGAGCAATCATGTTGCGCATGCGCAGTTGTTTCATGGGCCAGTGGGGTCGGGTAATTTGGCATTGGCTTGGGCGTACGCTACCTATATCAATTGTGAGGACAAACAACCCGATGATGCTTGTGGGCGTTGTGCTTCTTGTGCTAAAATGCGCAAGTTAGTTCACCCTGATTTTTACCATATTTTCCCAACAGCAACGACAAAGAAGGTAAAAGAAGCAGAATCTGACGCCTATTTGCCTCTTTGGCGTGAGTTTACAGCTGAACAACCATACGGGGCATTGCCCAATTGGCTTGAACATATAGGAGTAGAAGGAAACAAACAAGGCAATATTTCGGCAGAGGAAGCCAGAAAAATTATACAAAAATTATCCTTAAAAGCATTTGAGGCTGAATATAAAATCTTGTTGATTTGGCAACCCGAAATGCTCAACCAAAGCTCTGCGAATGCTTTGCTCAAAATCCTTGAAGAACCACCAGCCAAAACGCTTTTTTTATTGGTTTGCAATGACGCCAACAAGTTGTTGACTACTATTTTATCAAGGACTCAACGTGTGAGTATCCCACAATTTTCGGATGAGGATATTACTTCGTATTTAGCCGGGAAGGCTCATGTGGAAAGTTCTCGTGCCAAGCAGGTCGCTTATTTGTCGGAAGGTAATCTCAATAAGGCTTTGGCCTTGAGTAAAAATCAAGGACAAGGAAAACATCAATGGTTTGCCAATTGGATGCGAATGGCTTACAAGCCCGATGTGGCAGCATTGGTTAAATTGGCAGATGAGTTTGATGCTTTTTCAAAAGAAGACCAAAAAGGTATGATGGAGTATGGACTGAATATCTTTAGAGATTTGTTGATGTGGAAAAGCGGTGCAGAAAGTCTCGTGAGACTTGAAGGCGATGAGTTAACTTTTGTACAAAATTTTTCAAAAGCGGTTAATTTACGTGCCTTAGAGTTGATTAGTGGTGAGTTTTCACAAACACATTATTACCTTGAAAGAAATGCTCGTGCCAAAATCCTGCACTTAGATTTGTCTTTACAGATTGCCAAATTATTTAAACAGAAATAAAGAAATTCTGGTGGATGAAAACAATCTCACTCATCACAACATACTAATTATATATCAGCATGCAAACGATTAAACTAGGAACGAGAGGGTCGAAATTAGCTTTGTGGCAGGCCTATTTTGTTAAAGAAACATTAGAGGCAGGTGGTTTACCAGTCGAAATTGTGATTATTGAAACAAAAGGCGACCAAATTTTGGATCGTTCTTTATCAAAAATTGGCTCAAAAGGTGTTTTCACAGAAGAGTTAGAAGAAAAACTTCTTTCTGGTGAAATCCATATTGCTCAACACTCGGCGAAAGATTTGCAGTCTGATTTAGGTGAAAATTTCGAAATTATTGCGTTTTCAGAACGCGAAAAAGTCAACGATGTCTTGATTAGTTTTGACAAAAGCTTGACCTTGGAAAGCGGACAGCCTTTTGTTGTTGGAACGTCCTCTACTCGTCGTGTGGCAATGCTCAAGCATTTTTATCCGCATATCAAAACCGTAGATATGCGTGGTAATTTACAAACTCGTATGGGCAAACTCGAAAGTGGTGTTTGTGATGCTTTATTGTTGGCATTTGCAGGTGTGCATCGCATGGGATACGAAGAGCATATTGCTCAACTGATTACCACAGATACTTTTACGCCTGCTGTAGGACAAGGTTCGGTAGCGATTGAATGTGCGGTAAATTTGGATGCAGACATCAAAGGCAAGATTAGAAGTTTATTGAATCACCCACATACTGAAAAACAATTATTGGCCGAACGAGCATTTTTGAAGCGTTTGCAAGGTGGTTGTAGTATTCCTGTGTTTGGTTTGGCTCAATATGATGCCGAAACAAATACCATTTCGATGACAGGAGGTATCATTAGTTTGGACGGAAAAGAAATTATCAAAGAGGTTCTTTCAGGCTCAAATCCAGAGGAAGTTGGTTTTGCTTTGGCCGAGAAAATTTTAGATTTGGGTGGAGGACGTATTTTGCAAGAGATAAAAGCAAATTTATAAACCGATTAGGCAAAGTATCTCGTCTTTTAGATACCTCTAATTCGTCATCAACAAACTAGAGCTATATATGAAACTAAACCGATTGTTGTTATTAAGTCTATTGTGTTTTGGAATTAGTCAGGTCACATCGGCGCAATTATTCAAAAAACGTAGAGATTATTTATTGACTATTAGTACTCCCTGGGGAGATATGCATGGGATTTTGTATAACTCAACACCTTTGCACAAAAAGAATTTTTTGAAATTAGTCAATAAAAAATTCTATGATGGCCTACTTTTCCACCGAGTTATCAACACATTTATGATTCAAGGTGGTGACCCTAAGTCAAAAGGAGCAGCACAAGGAACCATGCTAGGCGAAGGCGATGTAGGATATAGAGTTCCAGCTGAAATTTTACCCAATATCTTTCATAAAAAAGGAGTAATCGCGGCTGCTAGAGATAATAACCCAGAAAAAGCGTCTTCAGGATGTCAGTTTTATGTAGTACAGGGTAAAGTTTGGGATGACAAAACACTAGCAGAACAAATGAAAAGAAGTCCTTTGCGTACTTATACACCCGAGCAACAGCAAGTGTATAAAACAATAGGAGGGACGCCACATTTGGATGGGAATTATACAGTATTCGGACAGGTGTTAGATAACCTTTGGGTAATTGACTCGGTGGCTACTCAAAAAAGAGATAGCAATAACCGCCCTTTGAAGGATATTGCGATGAAGATTTCTTGTAAGAAAATAAAGAAGAAAAAGATTACGGCTCAATATGGTTACACAGATTGGTTGTAATAGGAGTCATCTTGAATTTAGTGAGTGGTGATTGAGTAAATGAGTGATTATTTTTATATGAATTTTGCCTGTAAAAACGTAATACTTTGTGTCTTCACGGGTATGTAAATTAAAAATAATCACTCAGTCACTAAATCGCACAATCACTCAATTTTATCTATGTCCAAAGATAGCAGAGCCCACTCTCACAAGAGTTGACCCTTCTTCGGCGGCAATCAAAAAATCTCCTGACATTCCCATCGAAATCTCTTTCCAAGCCGTGTTAGGTAATTGATAAGTCTTTGCAATACGGTCGAAAAGCTGTTTTAAGCTTTTAAATTCTACCCTAATTTGTTCTTGATTATCGGTATTACTTGCCATTCCCATCAATCCAACCAAGCGGATATGTTGGAGTTCCTTTAATTCTGGAGATTCTAGTAGTTCAATAGCCTCTTCTTCGGAAAGTCCAAATTTGGTATCTTCTTGGGCAATATAGATTTGAAGCAAACAATCGATAACCCGTTCATTTTTAACAGCTTGCTTGTTGATTTCTTGTAACAACTTAAAAGAATCTACCGAATGAATCAAACTAACGAACGGAGCTATATATTTTACCTTATTGGATTGCAAGTGCCCAATAAGATGCCATTGAATATCCTTGGGTAACACTTCCCATTTAGATACCATTTCTTGAACTTTATTTTCTCCAAATACCTTACAACCAGCTTGATAAGCTTGTTCTAAATCGCTTATGGGTTTGGTTTTGGTCACAGCAATCAAGTGTGCTTGGGTGCCTTGAAGTTGCGTATTAATATCAGCTATATTTTGAGCAATAGTCATCTTGAGTAGGATTGTTTTGCAATATGATACAAAGATAAAGCACAGAAAGCGTAAAATTTGACTACTTTGTCGTAATACCCTACAAGTTCTTTTAGTTTTTGCGGTAATATCTTAGCTTTGTAAAATTAAATATGCTCATATAACGTTTTTTTTATACTTTTAAGAGCTTTTGTAATTGCTCATTAAAGATTATCAAACTCATAAATATCAAATAACAATGGAGTATAATCCAAATCGACAAAGTGAACAAAAACTAAAAGTAGCCGTTGCTGTACTCGCCATGCTGACTGTTGCTTTGGGGTATTTGTATTTGCGTGAGAGGCAACACAATAAAGATATTGAAGATTTGAAACTAGAGCACGCGGAGGAATTATTGACGGCCAATACAAAGTTAGACTCGATTGCCAATCAGCTCAATATGAAAATTGCCGAAATACAGCGTTTGGGAGGAGATGTACGAGAGTTAGAACGAGCTAAAAAACAACTAAGTGAAGACAAACTTGCACTTGAAAAGTTGGATAAAGGTTTTTCAATGAAGCAATATGAAGCAAAGATTAAAAAGTACGAAGCATTATTAGGCCAAAAAGAACATGAAATAACTCGTTTACGTAAAGAAAATGGCATTTTGGTAGCTCAAAATGATTCATTAAGCCGTGAGGCGGAGTTGTTGCGTGAAGGTATTTCGTCAGCGCAAAAAGCCTTATTTGATTCAGCTAATAACTTCACTGCTCGTCAGCGTGAAATGGAAGCAAAAAATAAAGAACTATCCGATAAGGTTACACAAGCCGCAGCGCTTCGTGCCGAAAATATCAACGTCTATGCTATTTCTAATAAAGGAAAAGAGAGCGATGGAGGGGTGTATAAATCGAAAAAGGTAGATAAAATTAGAATTACCTTCTATTTACAAGAAAATCCGTTGACCAACAAAGAAGCAAAAGTGATTTACTTAAGAATCATCGATCCTTCAGGTAGTACTGTTGCTGATATGGCTACAGGGTCAGGTAATTTTGGGTATCGCGGTCGTGATTTGACTTACACAGCCAAACAACGTATTGTATATGATGACTCGCATCAATCAGTAGAATTTATCTACAGTCGTGGACAGGCTTATAAAGAGGGCAAACACACCATAGAGTTGTATGCAGAAGGCTTTAAGATTGGAGAAGGAACTTTTGAAGTGAAGTAGAAAAAGGGTTCATCATTCCAATATAATAAGCGGTAGAAGATAGGTTGTAGGTGCTAAATTGCCCGATACTTATTTTCTATCGCTTATTATTTTAGGGTATATTAGCTTGATTGTCAAAACTTTCGTAAGAAAATTTTGACAATTGTTTGAAAATAATTACCTTTGCAATCCTTTTAAAAAACAGTTTATAAAATATATCATTTTTATGGAATTACGTAATTATGAAACGGTGTTCATCTTAACTCCCGTTTTGTCAGAACAGCAGACAAAGGACGCCGTTGAAAAATTCAAAAAAGTTTTGACCGATAACGGTGCTGAAATCGTTAACGAAGAAGCATGGGGAATTCGTAAGCTGGCGTACCCTATTCAGAACAAAAACACTGGATTTTACCAAATTTTTGAGTTCACTGCAGCACCAACAATCGTTGCTAAATTGGAACTTGAATACAAGCGTGATGAAAAAGTAATTCGTTACTTGACAACAGTACTTGACAAACATGCGATTGAATACAACGACCGCAAGAGAAAAGGTTTAGTAGGTAAAAAACAAGAAGCGAAAGCTGAATAAGCTGTTGAATTGAAATGTTTTAGCATTTCTAAAAAACACGATTCACAACTTAAACTTAAGAAATCATGACTTTAGTAAACGAACCAGTTGACAAAAGCGTAGTACGCAAAAAATATTGCCGTTTCAAAAAATCAGGCATCAAGTATATCGACTACAAAAACCCAGACTTCTTATTGAAGTTGGTTAACGAACAAGGAAAAATTCTTCCTCGTCGTATCACAGGTACTTCTTTGAAATACCAAAGAAAAGTAGCTCAAGCTGTTAAACGTGCTCGTCACTTGGCTTTAATGCCATTCGTAGCAGACGGTTTGAAATAGTAATTGTCGCGTTGTCGATACGCAAAAAATTAGAGTTAGAAGTTTAGGATTGTCTTTGCAATCATTGACTAAAAATCTTTTACAAAAATGGAAATCATCTTAAAGACTGACATCGCAGGTCTTGGCTATAAAAACGACGTTGTTACGGTAAAGCCTGGTTATGGTCGTAACTATCTCATTCCGCAAGGTTTCGCAGTAATGGCAACGCCATCAAACAAGAAAATTCTTGCTGAGAACATTAAACAAATCGCTCACAAACTTGAGAAAATCAAGTTAGATGCTCAGACATTGTCTGACTCAATCGGAGAGTTAGCACTTGAAATCGCTGCTAAAGTTGGTGAAAGTGGTAAAATCTTTGGTCGTGTTACGACTCTTCAAATTTCTGAAGCATTGAAGGAAAAAGGTTTTGAAGTAGATCGTAAGAAAATCTCTTTGGATTCTGAAGTTAAGTTTGTAGGCGAATACGCTGCAACACTTGACCTTCACAAAGATGTGAAACATAAAGTGAAATTCACAGTAGTAGCTGACTAATCATTACGATGCCATCTACTCGAATTTTGTAGAAAAATAAGAAAAGCATCCCAATACTGGGATGCTTTTCTTATTTTTGTTGGATTATTCTAAAACACTGGTTTTTTGAATATTGTCTCTTGAATCACAAAAGAAAGATAAGTTTTATGAATTCTTAGAGCAACCAAATCGACTAAAATGCCGTCTATGTAAAATGGATATAACAAATATCGGTTTTCTTGATGTCTTTATAGAAATTCTAATAAACGTTCGACTCAAACCCTCCATTATTTAATCTAAAGTGGATATGCTTAAAAAATTACCATTACTACTATGCTTCTGGTTTATAAGCCATGCTGTAGTAAGCCAGATTACCATCACCTCTCCTGTACAACGTCAAGTAATTCAAAGAGATTTAGCCAATAAGGCTATTGTTACTATTGTAGGAAGTTATTCACAACCCGTAGACGAACTTCAAGTAAGATTTATTCCTGTAAAAACTGGACAAGGAACAGCTCTTGATTGGACTGTTTTTAAAACAAACCCAAGAGGAGGACTTTTTAAAGGGACCGTAACTTTAACAGGAGGATGGTATTCGATGGAAGTACGAGGTTTACTTCGTGGTGCTGTTGTAGGTAATGTAAGCCGTATTGAACGAGTAGGCGTTGGAGAGGTCTTTGTAATCGCAGGTCAGTCTAATGCTGGCGGTAGTGGCTTGAGATCGGCAAATGAGACTGCCTCTTCAGATGATCGTGTCAATTGCGCAAACTTTATTAATGACCCCGGGTACGGTACACCTTCTTCCTATATTAAGAACTTTGACTCTAAAAATAAAAGTTTTGTTACTACTACTACAGATTCGTTTTCTATTATTGAGTTTTCTCAGCTATCTAAAGATGTAACCATTGGACCTTTGGGTATTGGTCCCTATTATTGGGGAAAAGTAGGAGATGCACTTGCCGCTAAATTAAATGTACCTATTGTATTCTTTAATGTGGCTTGGGGTGGCGCATCTGTACGAGTTTGGCGTGAAAGTGCTGAAAACCCTACTGTTGGGGTACCGAGTGATTTTCAATTTGATTCAAGTAACATAAATAGATATGCTCCTGGTTACCCTTATGCTAATTTAAAAGCAGTATTGGGATACTATGGGATTAATATGGGTATAAGGGCAATTTTGTGGATGGAAGGGGAAACTCAAAACCTCCTAAATCTTTCGGTAGAGCAACAAAATGCTTCGTTGCCACTTTCTCAACAAAAACCTTTGCCTGTAACAGAAGCCAGTTATCTAGATAATTTAAAGCGATTGATTACTAGAACTCGTCAAGATTTAGGAAACGATAACTTAACATGGGTGGTGGCTAGAACATCTTATTCAGGTGTACTAAATTGTGGCGTTGCTGGAGCTTTGCCTCCAAAACCATCTCCTGTTATTGTTCGTGCTCAAAATCTTGCGATTGCTGATCAATCATTTTCTCCTATTTTCCCAGGACCTTTTACAGATAATATCCAAGTTGATAAAATTGGAGATAGAGATCAATGCGTTCACTTCACAGGAGCTGGTTTAGATGATGCCGCTAATTCTTGGATTAGTTCTTTAACTAGCCCAGTGAGTAGTAATGACTCTAGGAATTTCTTTGATTTAAATGCACCAATTATGGCAGATACAATTCCTGCTGTAAATCTGACCTGTATTTCAGATCAAAAGCTTGGCTTAAGTTTACCTGCTGGATATTCTGCTTATCAATGGGTAAGTAGTAATTATGAAATTATGGGTAATACCAAAGATGTAACAGTTGGTTCGGGTACATATTTTGCCAAAATTACCAAGCCCAATGGTAACATTATTCAAATCCCATCATTTACAGTAAAGGCCAATACTTCTCCTGCAGCACCGACTGTTTCGGTCAATGCTGATTTGAATTATTGTGAAGGTACAACGGTTGGACTTACTTCGTCTGATGGTGCGTTATATGAATGGGTTGCAAGTAATTCTAATACTATTATTGCAAGAACTAAAACATTGAACATTGGAATCAATGGCACCTATTCTGTTCGTATTATTGATCAAAATGCTTGTTTGTCACCACTATCAAATGGTGTAACACTAGTTTCTAAACCAAGACCTGTACAACCAACGATAGCATTAAAAAGCTCAACAGAATTTTGTGATGGACAAAGTGCTAAGTTAAGTTCTTCAAATGTAAATGCTGTAGGGTACCTTTGGAGCAATGGTTTAACAACACAAGATGTAGATATTAAAACAGCAGGAACATTCAGTGTGCGTACACTTGGAGCAAACGGGTGTTATTCGGCATCATCGATTGGTGTACCTACTGTAGTGAATCCTTTGCCTACTAGCCCAACCATTAGGGCTACTTCAGATACTGTGTTTTGTGAAGGTTCTAAAACACGTATTACGTTGACTCCTGCTAACGCCAATTATGTTGGGTTTAATTGGGAGAGAAATGCAGCTTTGAGTGGAGAGAATGCTTCATCCATTGATATATCTACAACAGCATTGGTTAAAGGATACGTAGTGGATGCGAAAGGCTGTTACTCTAAACCTTCTAATGCTATTTGGGCTGTTCGTAAAGCGAAGCCTGTACCTCCAGTTATTTACAGAGTAGGACCATATTTATTGGCCGCACGCTCAATACAACCTGTTGATGAATACACGTGGAGTCTAAGTGGGCAAGCGCTTGCTACAAAGGATACTTTGATTCGTGCTATAACTGAAGGAGTTTATACATTGCAGTCAAAAAGAAGATATCCAATATTAGCATCAACGTCTCCATTGGTATGTTTATCCTCAGAAACATCATTGGTAACTTATTTTGATACTAAATCTAGTTCGATATTAGAGACAACTGAATTTAAGTTTCCTGATGATAAAGGGGTTTCTATTTATCCAAATCCAACAAGTGGAGTGTTTAGTGTAGATAGTAAATATAATCTAGAAGGTGTCGTTATAAAAGTATATACAATGGCTGGCATAGAAGTATATGCAACCGAAAAATTTGATTTTAATAGCCGTCGAACGTTAGATTTAAGCAACCTGCCAACTGGTAATTATTTACTAAGAGTAGATTCTCAAAATTACCGTTTAACTAAGCAGCTTATTATTACACGTTAGGAAGTGGCAAGTATTTATTTCCTATAAAGTTATCCACTATATATTACCTGTAACAAACATCATTTTATAGATGACAACCTTAAATCATCTATAAAGTGATGTTTGTTTGTAAATGTTCATTACCAGTTACTAAGTTTGATTATGATTAGGATAGTAATATGCCAGATAAGCGATTTCTTTGTAAGATTTTTGCATTTAGAAATAATATAATTAACCGTGCATTAACTTAAAATAAACAAGTTTTGCAAAAGCCTTAGTAGATTTTAGAAGGAATAAAAACTGAATATAGATTTATGCTTTTTTTGAAAAAATTATTAGGTGTCATTATTATTTTATTGGGAAGTGTTAGTGTAAGTTTAGGGCAGTTTACTGTTACTTCCCCGCTAAACCGTGCTGTTTATCAACGTAATAATGCTGGTGTTGCCACAATTACTGTTTCAGGAACATACGAACAGCAAGTAGACCGAATTGAAGCTAGATTAATTGCTATCAATACAGGTCAAGGTAATCCTGGGGAATGGAGTGATTGGAAAACGCTGAAGGACTTTCCAACGAATGGAGGATTTTCAAGTTCGATGACCATTAATCAAGGATGGTATAGAATGGAAATTAGAGGTGTGCTCAACAATAATGTTGTAGGAAATATTACTTCTGTCGATAGATTTGGAGTAGGTGAGGTGTTTATTATTGCAGGGCAATCCAATGCTGAAGGTCTGTTTAATATGGGGCAGCAAGGGGCTCAAGACGATAGAGTAAATACGTTTGGCAACGCCAATGACCAAATAAACGGAGGGACTTCTTATGCGACATTGAGTCCATTTACGCAACTAAGTGCCGATACCTATATTGCTCCTAGAGGGAAAGGTGCCTATTGTTGGGGAAAACTTGGGGATTTGTTGGCTGCTAGGCTCAATGTTCCTATTCTTTTCCTAAATGCTGGATTTAATGGTACTTCTATTGATTCTTGGTTTGTGACCTCTATTGGAGGTAGTGCATATAATATATATCTTGGAGGGTACTATCCTAACCAATTACCTTACAGTAGCTTAGAGTCAGTTTTACATTATTTTGTTCCATTGCTGGGGGCTCGGTCAATATTGTGGTGTCAGGGAGAAACAGATAACTTCCCATACAAAACATCCCAATTTGATTACACGGCAAAACTTCAAGTTATCATTTCAAAAACAAGAGAACACCTTGGAAAAAATATTGCTTGGGTTATTTCACAAACCTCTGCTAGTGTTGCGCCCAATAATTGTAACCCTTCCAATGCATCTGAGTCATGGGAGCCTGTATTGGCTGCACAACGCACTGTAGCGTCTAGTATGACCAATGCATTCCTAGGCCCCTATACCGATAATATACAAAATCCCGGTCGCTCGGATTGTTTACACTTTTATGGTGATGGGCTATTACAGTTAGGACAAGCTTGGAGTAACTCTCTTAATGATAGTTTTTTCCAGAATTCAGTGCCACAAGCACCAACAGTACAGCCTCAATTGTCTTTTGCCTGTGGAAATAATACCCTGGATGTAACAATGCCATCTGGTTATAATCAATATCAATGGTCTCGCAGTGTGAATTTCGAAAGTGCTATTTTCTCTACTCAACAAAAAGTAACACTTTCTAATGGTACCTATTACGCTCGTGCAATTGACAGCCGTGGAAATGTGATGCAGTTCTCGCCCATTTTAGTAAGAACCACTAGTCCTCAAACTGTTACAACAAACCCTTCAGGAACTGTTGGGGTATGTCAGAACGATGGGTTGACCGTTTCGGCTTCAAATGGCGTTGCATTTCGTTGGAGTACTGGAGCCTCAGGACAAAGTATTTCTCTTAATAATGCAGGAAACTATACCGTTACAGCTGTCGATAATTTTGGCTGTTTGACGCAATCAGCTCCGTTAACAACTTTCATGAAAGCTTCTCCTGCTCAACCAACAGTTAGTGCTAATAGTGCCTTAGAGTTTTGCGCAGACTCACAGGTTACTTTAACATCTTCGGGACAAAATTTAGCCTATCGCTGGTCTACAGGATCCACTTCTGCAGCGATTTCTGTAAATCAGTCAGGAGCATATACCGTTCAAACTATCAACTCGGAGGGTTGCTCGTCCTTTGCTTCCAATGCTGTTGTTGTAAAGGTCAATCCTTTACCCACTACTCCTAATATTGTCCCAAATGGTCCAACTACCTTTTGTTCGGATACTAGTGTCGATTTAATTTCTTCAAATACAGGAGCTGTAAGTTATAAATGGAATACTGGTACTACAACGAGAACTCTCAATGTTCGTCAAAGTGGAAATTATACGGTACAAACCGTAGATGCTAAAGGTTGTTTCTCTTTGAGTTCATCGCCATTAACGATTAAGGTCAATCAAATTCCTGCAACACCTATAACCTCTTGGAGCAAGGATACTGTTTTTTGTGATGGTGATAACACTGTGCTACAAATGGCTTTGGCGAATGGAAACTATCCTACTTGGGTAGCAGTGCAAGGTGGCAAAACAGCTCAATATCTCGTACAGAATCTTAATGTGACTTTATCTGGAACATTTAAAGCTTTCCAAACGGATAATAACAACTGTAATTCGGCTCTATCTTCACCGATTTACGTAGCAGTAAAACCTACTCCTGCTAAAGTTTCGGTAGATGAAATTGTGCGTTATAGTCCTTATTCTATTGGCGTGGCTAATCCTCAAACAGAACAATACATTTGGACATTAAATGGTACGCAGCTAGACGGCTCGACTAGCCAAATTAAGTTAAGTGACCCAGGCGATGTTCAAGTAACAGCCAAAAAGCTTTATTCAACTCTGAGCTACGGAACGAAATTTTGTCTTTCTCCCGTTTCCGACAGAAAAAATATACAGTTGTATGAAGATGGAGGCTTTTCAGTGTATCCAAATCCAAGTAATGGAGCTTTTACTTTAGATACTCGCTACCCTTGGGCAAATCTTAAAGTTGAAGTGTACACCAACCGTGGTTCGCTTGTTTATGCATCTGATATAGCAACTTTCGAAACTAAAAAGGATATTAATTTAACACAGTTGCCCGAAGGTCCGTATCTGATACGAATCAGGAATGATAATTTTACGGCAACTAAACATGTACAAATTAATCGCTAGGTATAGTTGTGTGGAAAGAATAGCATTTTAAAATATGGTATCAAAAAAGGCGGTCGAAAACTAATTTCGACCGCCTTTTTTGATACTGAAATCAAGAAGATGAGTATTTAGATATATTGATGTCTCATCAAATAGAATCTATAATAAACAATAATCGCTTATTCTCTCAATCTCAAATCTAAAACACCCATGTGATGGATATCCTCTGTCCATCAAAAGCTATTTGGTTGAGGAGCTTGCTGTGCTTTACACCATGTTTATGGTGAAGTAAGTACATGGCACCATCGAATAAGAATAAGAATCCTCCCTGTAAAATCAGTGATTGTCCATATCCTTTGAGCATTTCGGAGGAACTACAGCTCGCTGAGCTTTTATCCAGTAAATATGCTCCTGTACCGATATACACTAAGTCAAGCCCTGTATTGATGAGAAAAAGCTTTTCAATTTTCTTCTGTGTAACTCTATTTGCTTCCCAATTGTTGGGTAGATGTTGAAGCTGTTTATTTGCTTGCAGCGTACTAAGTGCCACTAAGCCCCCATTCACGATATTCCAATAAATATTCATTTGATGGAAATACTTGACACTTCCTTGTGTTTGTCCAGTGGCTATGCCACTAGCAATCATATTCGCTGCTGCCCAACCTCCCAATACTTTCATACCGTCTTGATTGATTCGAACTTGCTCTTTATAAAACAAATTAGGGTCTGTTGTTTGTGAAAAACAACCAGACCCTAAAAGTACACCAACGAATATGGTAAGATATTTTAGCATAAGTAAAAGATATGGATGTGAATGAATGGTAGTTGTAAAAAATAAACTACCATTCATTACTCTTAAACTAAGCCAGTGATGCTAATGTTTCTTTTACATTGGCAAAATTTGGAACATCGCCAGCGCTTTCCAATACTTCAGCGTATTGAATAATACCTTCGCCATCAATCACGAATGCTGAACGTTTTGAAACACCTTTGGTACCGAAAGCAAATGTATCGTAAATACTTTCATAAGCTGTTGAAACTTCTTTATTGAAGTCTGAAAGCAAATGGAACGGAAGATTTTGCTCTTCTTTATATTTTCCTAAAGTAAATAAAGAATCTACCGATACCGCCAAAATTTCAGCTTTAAGGCTTGAGTAGGTAAGAATATTATCGCGCATTTCACATAATTCTGCTGTGCATACGCTCGTAAATGCAAATGGGAAAAACAACAATACTACGTTTTTGCCTTGATAATCTGCCAATGAAATTTCAGCTTTCTCTGTGTTATAAAGCGTGAATGCTGGAGCTTTATCGCCTTTTTGTAATGCCATTTTGATAATTGTTTTAGATGTGAAATCAAGCAAACCTTGATTTTATAAAATAACTAAGTGATTGCAAAAATGTTTTTGGATAGCTTTTAGCACTAATAAAAGCTCTTTCCACAAATTATTTGAAAAATCTCACTAGTAAGATTTCTATTGCCAAAAAGATAAGTGCTCCAATCAAGAAATAACGCCACAAAGCTTTTCCAAAGTTTTGTTCTTTAAATGTTTTGACAAAATCTGTATCGTCAATTTGGTCAAAAACCTGTACGTTTTTCTGAGTACCAAAAATAGATTTTAACTCTTCACTCGAATAAAATTCCATTTGTGATTCGCTATGGTCATGATTGAAGGCTAAAATACGATCAACTTTTCCATTATTCATCAACTCATAGTAGCCTGATTCAATTTCTTGACCCTCGTTGAGTTGGTTTGCTTTAGGAAGTTCAATCGTTAGTTGCTTGCCATTGAGTTGCTGAATTGGAATTAGCTCAAGTTTTCCTTTTTTGAGTTTAAAGCTTGTGTTAGCATTGGCATTGTCTACTTCAAGTGTAAAAGTATTGTCTTTGAATGAATACGCTGAAGGTTCTTGACGCACACTAAGCGCACCGATTTTGTACATAATAGGTACAAATAAAGCATTTCGAGCAAAATCTCCCCATTCTTTGGCGAGTGGAGATGCCACCAAATATATTTCACCTTGACCTACGCTAGTACTGCTCAAATAAGGCATACCATTGCGAAACTGTAAGAGCTTTTCACCAGCAACTTGCCATGTCAAATTCGCCGATTGCGAAGGCATTTGTAGCATAGCACGAAGATTTGAACTATCGAAAATGTCTCCAAAGAATCCCCCAGCTTTACTTGGTTCTGCCAAAATACTTAACTCTGATGGTGTGTTCGACTTAAGTTGAATATTACGAATACCATATTTCCCCAAAAATGAATTATAATTGGCTATATCTGGTGCACTAGGAGGAATAATCATGACCGAACCGCCAGCTTTGATAAAATCTTGTAAACTAACGCTCAAACTACCATCTATTACCTGTACTCCTTCGAGTACCACCAAATCTGCAGTTCTGATTTGGCCCACATCTACATTACTAGCAGAAATACTGCGTAAGACAAACACACTATCATTTTCAAAAACGTGTTGTACAAATTTTTCTGGAGCGCTTTGTCCAAACAAATGTAATACTCGAATTTTGGGAGCAGCGTGCAAAACAAAGTAATAGTCATTATCAAAGGTAACAGGCGTATCATCAAATGAAATTCTTCCTTTTTTGAAGCCTTTATCTTTTACAGTAAAATTAAAATTAGCAGTGGTAGTGCCATGAGCATCTATATTGGCTATGGCAGAGGCAATTTGTACTTCGTCGACAAATAATTTTACGGGAAGATTTTGTACTGCTCTTTCGCCAGTATTGGAGAGTTTTACCGTCAACGTATTTACTTGCATTTCTCTGATAAAAGGAGTATTCAACCAAACCGAATCTACAAAAACGTTTTGGATAGCTTTGGCCTGCACAGGAACTAAAAAAACCGTACTCGAAGTATCTACTTTTAAGCGATTAAGAGTGCCAGCAGTACTTTTTTGAAAATCAGAAAAAAGAATAAATTGATTGCCACCTTGAGATTGATGTTTGGCTGCAAGACTGATTTGGCGCTTGAGCACGTTTTCGACGGTGCGAGGTGTGTGTGTATAATCAATCGTTGTAGTACGCTCTTTGATTTGTTGGGCATTATTCAAACTGTGTTCTTGTGCTGAAAAATCATTAGTAACCAATTGAAGTCTCGAACCCTGTGGAAATGCCGTTAACAGTTCTTCTACTTTACTGATTGCCTTATCGAGATAACTTTTCTTGTTCAATTCATTTTGCATCGATAAAGAGTTATCGATGTAAATACTCGTCAAACCAGCACTTTTAGCAATATTCCCTGATTTTGGTGTAAGAATAGGCTGCGCAAAAGCCAATACCAAGCAAATAATCGCAAGGATTCGAGCCGCCATAATGAGCAAATGCTTGAGTCTACGAAAAGATGAAGTGGTCGTATTAACGGCTTTTAAAAAAGCGACATTGGTAAAGTAAACCTTTTTGGTCCTGCGGAAATTAAACAAGTGAATAATAACAGGAATGGCTGCCGCTAGCAAAGCCCACAAAAAACTAGGATATAAAAATTGCATGTACGAAATATAGGTCTTATTTCAGGGTTTTAGTTTGACAACGATAGATGCTCAAAAAAATTTGCTAAGCAAGCACTTCGTTACATTCTTGAAGGGTAATGTTTTGAATATTATCATAAAACTACAAAAAAGCCCTCATTGATTTATCTCAATGAGGGCTTTTGCAAAATTTATTCCAAAATATTTATGGACTTTTCGCTAGATTAAAAGCTTAGAGGAAGTAAAGCAGAGAATATTAGCGAGAAATTTCCAAAATATCGAATTCTAGTTTTCCAGCAGGAGCAGTGATTTCGGCAACATCACCTACTTTTTTACCAAATAAACCTTTTCCAAATGGCGAAGAAATAGAGATTTTAAAAGCCTTTAAATCAGCTTCTTCTTCCGATACAATCGTGTAAGTTACTTCCATTCCATTACGACGATTTTTGATTTTTACCTTCGATAGAATAGAGACTTTAGAAATATCAATAGTAGATTCGTCTAAAGCACGTGCATTAGCCACGATTTCTTCCATTTTAGAAATCTTTAATTCCAATAATCCTTGTGCATCTTTGGCCGCATCATACTCCGCATTTTCACTGAGATCACCTTTGTCACGAGCTTCAGCAATTTGTTTAGCCATATCTGCACGCCCCTGAATTTTAAGGTAATGAAGTTCTGCTCTTAGCTCATCAAGTTTTTCCTGCGTATAATACTG
The DNA here is from genome assembly GCF_009905545.1 of Cellulophaga sp. BC115SP. Classification (GTDB taxonomy): domain Bacteria; phylum Bacteroidota; class Bacteroidia; order Cytophagales; family Spirosomataceae; genus Flectobacillus; species Flectobacillus rivi. Next base: position 120,759 of record NZ_JAAALB010000008.1, read on the forward strand.
TACCTTTGCCATACTTTTCTGCTATGTTTAAAATGTTTTAGACTGATTTGGTGGTGAATACAAAAAAAATTACTGACAATTTCTTGCCAGCAAAAAGACGGAATTCCCAATTAAAGTTTCAACTCAGACAAATAAAAAAGAACGGCTTCTGACCGTTCTACAAGATTTTAAGACCTTTGTAGAAAATCGAAGTTATATTTGTGCCGTTATTGCTTGTGTTCTTTTCATTTTGTGTGAATTGAGATTACAAAGATAGCTTATTTTTACGCTTTTTCAAAAAAGAAATACATTTTGTGTTTTTAAAAGAATAAATATAACTACCTGTTTTTAACCCTGTTTTTCATTAACGAAACTTGATGATAAATTGTTTTATAAAATGTGAAAAGAGGCTATCAAAAAGCGTTTTAGATTTTTGAGAAAAATAGACAATCAAAAAAATATGAGAATTATATTCATGGGTACGCCCGAATTTGCGGTAGAAAGTTTAAGGATTTTGGTAGACAATGGTTGTGAGGTAGTGGCTGTGGTAACAGCTCCAGATAAGCCTATTGGTCGTGGACAAAAATTGGGTATGTCGGCTGTGAAAGAATATGTATTGAACAATGCACCACACATTCCGATTCTACAACCTGAAAAGTTGAAAGCACCTGCATTTTTGGAAGAACTCAAAAGTTATCAGGCAGATTTACAAATTGTAGTTGCTTTTCGAATGTTACCAGAAGTGGTTTGGCAAATGCCACCTTTGGGTACATTTAACTTACATGGTTCATTGTTGCCTCAGTATCGTGGCGCTGCTCCAATCAACTGGGCCATTATTAACGGAGAAAAAGAAACGGGTGTGACTACCTTCTTTTTGAAACATGAAATAGATACAGGTTCTGTGATTTTTCAAGAAAAAGAACCTATTCATGAAGACGATAACGTTGGTACTGTCTATGAGAGATTGATGCATACAGGTGCGGAACTGGTTCTCAAAACGGTACGTGCTATCGAGTCGGGGAGTTATCCTCAAGACCCTCAAAACGAAAATCAAGTATTACATCATGCACCGAAGATTTTTAAAGAAACCTGCCAGATTGATTGGGAAAAACCTGCTAAAGTAGTGTACGATTTTGTACGTGGTTTGTCGCCTTATCCTGCCGCATGGACTTTCCTAGGTGATAAGTCTTGTAAAGTTTATAAAACAAGTATTGTGACTGATTTTGAATCCAACGAGGATATTCCAGTTGGGCAGTGGGTAAGTGATCATAAAAGCTATCTTTATTTTAAATGTGCAGAAGGTTGGCTAGCCATTGAGGAGCTTCAATTAGAAATGAAGAAGCGTATGGGTATTCAAGATTTCTTGAGAGGATATAAGTTGTAAGTGTGCTGTTATATAAATAGTTAACAAAAGTTTTATCTTAAAAAGGTTGTTTACGGTGATAAAGCGTCTTACATTTGCAAGACATAAAGTTATGCAAGCATAACTTTGAGGATTTTTCCTCTGCTTAATTCACTAATTTTAGCGATAAATACCTAATTACACTAGGCTCAACTTTGTCAAAGTGTAGTCTTTGACAAAGTTGTAAAGCCATTCCGTTATCTCCATTTTCCTAGCTCTAGGGTAATAATGCCTTTTGCTGACACAAGTGAAAGCGTTTGATGACTCAAATCTCCAATCAATACAATATCGTTTAATGAGTTGTATGGCGTTGTTTGAAGTAATACCTTGACTTTTTCTAAGGTGTTGGTATTTATTTGCTTTTTGATTTTTCCACAAGCACAAGGTTGATTTCTGCGAAGTTCATTAAGTAAGGTTAATAAATCCGCTGTATCAACTACTCGATTTATTCTTCCCGCTTTTACTGCTTTTTCTACAGTATTGAGATAAAACTCGCGATAGGGTTCAAATTCAAATCTTAATACAGGGTATTTCTGAACCAAAGTTGCTCCATTCTTAAAATATTGGATATGTCCAGGGTCCATAAAGCCTACAAAATTACCTCCCCAAGTGAGTCCATATTGAGCAGTGAGTGTATCCAAAGGTTTGTAGTTGGCAAGCGTATTCGAGATTCGGTGACCTCTAAAAATGGCAAAATCTGCAGCTAAACCAAAGTTATGCATAGATACAGGCGAGGCGGTACGTTTGCGAGATAGATATTTGCGTTGGTTGGCAATAGAGCGTAAATCAGAAATAACCTTGATACTACTGTGCTTTTCGGCCATTATGGTTTTGATAGAATCTCGTTTGGCTAGGAAAATGGCACGGTCATTTTCAAGAATTCTCGTCCAACGGTCGTACAAGTAATGAGGCGTATGAATGAGTGCTCCCAAATAAGCTTGCTCGACCCAAGTAGGTGTTACTCCGATAGTTCCTGCTGGATTAGGTATCGCCGTGATTTGATTAAGCGAATCAAGCTTGTAAGCAGTCATTTCAACCTCCTGACGCACTCCCACTGTGGCTACGTAGATAGCAGTGGGTTTGATATTGAGTTGTAAAAAAGTATCTGTTTCATAAAAAGGATGCACCATGTCATAAATAGCCAAAGTGCTTACTTTTTGTGTGGTATCACAGCCTAGGTCTTGCCATGTGGCGTCTTCTACAGAATCTTTTAAAAAACTACAGGCAAGCAAAGAAAGAGATAATAAAGGCAATAATAGTTTAGGGATTCTTAACATAAATAGCGTATCGGGATTATAATGGGCTTTCGGTTTTTTATGTGCATTAGGCCGTAAGTGTTCGGCAAAAAATATCTGTTTTGGGGACGACTAGATTGCGGATGAATTAACTACTTTTGGGGATTTTGGAAATGTAAGCTCCTCTATTTTGTAAAAAATTAAGGTATTTTACCTTATTTCCGAAATCAGAAATCCCCAATCTGAAATTGTTTAAAATCCTTGGTACAGTACTAGTTCACCATTCAACATTATTTCTTTAGCCAAATTAATTCAATTCGAGCCTAGGTTGATGATTTAGACTGAAATTTTTCTCGTTGTGCTACATAAAGACCCAAAATTACCAATGCCGTTCCTATGTAAGTATAAGTGGTAATAGGCTCTTCGAGGAGGACAGAGGCATATAAGAAACCAAAAATAGGGCACAAGAATAACCAAAGTGAAGCCTTGACTGCATCTGTTTTAAGCAAATATAACCAAAGCTGTACTGCTGCAATAGACACTGGAACAACCAACCAAAATACCGAGCTCCAGAAGCGTACTGTATAGTGATTGTTTTCCCAGTCTGTCATCAAAAACGTAACAGGTAGCAACATGACGCCTCCTATAAGCACTTGCCAACCATTGATTGTCAATAATGGTAAATCCCATTTTTGTTGCGAATAATAAATCGTACCTACTGAATAGGAAATCATACTAGTTGCCAAAATCAATAGTCCATCTACGCTTGCGTAGCTTTTTACTAATAAAGGATAAGTCGCAATAGCTACGCCAGCAATCCCTAAAATTAGTCCTGTTAGTTCTCCTTTTTTGATAGCTCGTTTCATCCAAATCGCAGAAATGACACTAATAATCAAAGGATTGGTAGCCGTAGAAAGCGAACCAATACCAGCAGAAACTTTTTTCATAGCCAAGACGAAGCATCCCAAATATAAGGTCACATTCAAAAAGCCGTAAATAGCTAGCTGTTGCCATTCTTTCCCTTGTGGGAGTCTAGATTTTTGGAAAATCAAACTCGCACTCAACATGATAAACCCCGCAATAAAGAATCGACAGTTGCCTATTACGAATGGCTGGGCATCTAATAATCCAATTTTGGTCGCAGCCGATGCCGAAGCCCACAACATCGCAAAGAATAAGCCTGCAAGTATATTTTTCATGAGTAGTTACAAAAAATCCCAAATCTGTGTTATTAGATTTGGGATAGATGCTATTTGAATTTCATTTTATAGTCAACTTTTACCTTGCCTTTCGAAATGTCACTGAGCTTATTTTTAAGCATACGTTTTTTGACAGGACTAAGGTGGTCGGTAAACAAAATACCATCGATATGGTCGTATTCGTGTTGGATAATACGAGCTGCTAGACCTTCATAAACTTCTGTGTGTTCGTTCCAATCGGTATCGTAATAATGGATTTTTACAAATTCTGGTCTGTAAACATCTGCACGAATACCTGGGATAGACAAACAACCTTCTTCAAAACCCCACTCGTCGCCATCTTCTTCTAAGATTTCAGCATTGATGAATACTTTTTTGAAATCAACTACCGAAGGATCTTTATCTCTTTCGTCAAGATCTTCGCCTTCATTGAATGGGCGACCATCTACGACAAACATACGGATGCTCATACCAATTTGTGGAGCAGCCAAACCTACGCCAGAAGCCGCATACATGGTTTCGAACATATCTTCGGCTAATTGTTTAACATCAATCGAGCCTTTTTCAATATCTTCAGCTTCTTTTCTGAGAACGGGGTCGCCGTAAGGTATAATCGGATAAATCATTGTGCTAATTTGCTTTGTGTATAGGTCCTATCATGAGGACTATCTTTGTTATTTCAGAATTTGGATGCAAAGGTACAGAAAAAACCAGCTTTGCACTACACTTCTTTGCAATCTAGCTGAGCCTAAATCAAGACTTTTGTTGAAAAGGTATCGCATGTTTTGTCAAAATAGCCTTTTTGTGTTGCTTAACTTCCGATTTGGCTTTGTGTCCCCAAATCCGCTCCTTTACTTTTTGATGCTCTTTTTCTATATCCATCAAAGGAAAAGGATAGGTTTTTCCGATTTCTATTTGATATAAATGCTGCTCCATAGGGGTCAATTTCCAAGGCTCATGAATCAATGCTACAGGACAATTGGCTAGCTCTGGAACCCATTGTTTGATAAAAATTCCCTCAGGGTCATGATCTTGGGCTTGCTTGGTAGGGTTATAAATCCTGACGGTATTGATGCCTGTTACTCCAGCTTGCATTTGAATTTGTGGATAATGAATGCCAGGCTCAAAGTCTAGAAATTGTTGAGCCAAAAATAAAGCCGCTGGCTTCCAATGATAGGCAAGATTATGGGTCAAAAATGATACAAGCATAGCACGCATTCGAAAGTTGAGATACCCAGTACTTACCAAACAGCGCATACAAGCATCCACAAGAGGGTAGCCTGTTTGACCTTTTGTCCAAGCCTCAAAATGTTGATGATTATCAGAAAAAAATAAATCATCATATCCACGATTGAGGTTTTCAAACTCAATACGTTCTTCAGATTCAAATTTTTGGATAAAATGACAATGCCAGCGTAGTCTCGAACGAAAGTTTTCTAGTGGGTTTTTAAGAAAGGGATATTTTTTACTTTGTTGTAAACTCTCCTGATACACTTGTTTTATGGAAAGGTTTCCCCAAGCAATATAAGGAGATAGTCTGCTACAGGATTTGCGAGCTTCGAGTGGTTTTGAAATATGTTTTGAGTAAAATCTGCACCGCTCTTTCCAAAAACTGTGCATATATTTTTGGGCATAAGATTCGCCTCCAGGCTGCATAGGCTGCGCAGGAGAGTAATTGGGGCAAATGTCTTGAAAATTTGTGATTTCAATACCTGATAAATCTATGTCTGAGAACGTAGCCTCCGACCAGTCAGGCATAGCTTGAGCTTCATGCATAAAAGCGTACCACGATTTCATCCAATCTTCACGATGCATGAGCCCTCTTCTTACACCATTGCACTGATATTCGCACCAAGGAATATCTTGTGTTTTTAGGTACTTTGAAAGTTTCTTATCTCTCTCAAAAGTTGCTGCAATCCCTGTTTCTTGGTAAGAGTATAACGAATGAATAGGATAGGAGGAAAGGCGTTCTTGGAAAAAGGGCAAAACTTCATCTCTAACTACCCAAAGTTTGGCATTGGGATTTATATGGAAAAGTCTTTTCTGTAAATCAATGAGCGACTCCCACACAAACTGCCAATGGCGTGGATTATAATGTACATCTTGGATTAAGCTTGGTTCGAAGATATACAAAAGCAATAGTGACTTCCCCGATTCAATCGCTTTTTGCAAAGGCAGGTGATCGAGCAATCGTAAATCTCTTTTGAACCAAATAACCGAGATAGATGACATTGAATATAATGTTTCGTTTTTAACATGGGCTAATGAACGAAAAGCATAAACCATAGCTCATTGCCGAATACGGTAACCTGTCTATGATAAATCAATTTGTGGAAGAATTGTTTTAATTTTGAAGTGATGAGACGCAATGTTTTGCGAATCACCAAGATAGATTTTTGGAAAAATCACTCAATCACCAATCACTCATTACTCAATAAAAGCATGTATCTCAATATCCACACTCATCATATCGAAGCGGACGATGCTATTATTCAGGTAGAAAACCTGATTATAGATTCGTCTATTCCTATGGAGGTTTGGATAAAGCAGATAGAAAGCTCTTTGCCAAATCAATATTTTTCGGCAGGATTACATCCTTGGTATTTGAAAGAAGGTCAACTAGAAGCGGATTTGGCTTTGTTAAAAAGGATTTTAGCTCATCCCAAAGTCTTGTTTGTTGGCGAATGTGGTTTGGACAAAATCTGTCAAACAGATTGGACTTTTCAAATAAATGTCTTTAAAACACAAATCCAAATCGCTGAAGAATTACAGAAGCCTATAGTGATTCATTGCGTGCGAGCTTTTTCGGAAATAATCCAAATTAAAAAATTGTTACGACCTAAGTCCCCTTGGTTGATTCATGGCTTTAACAATAATGAGCAAATTTTAAAGCAACTTGTTCAGCATCAAATGTATATATCTTTGGGTTCAGCACTTTTACAAGATAAATCTAATGCTGTCCGTTTAATCACATCTATCCCAATTAAGCAGTTATTTCTTGAGACAGACGATAAGAATTGCACAATATCAAGTATCTTTGTGGCTGCTTCTAAGCAATTAGAGGTTGAAGTTGAATATTTACAAGAAAAAATATACGCTAATTTTAAACTAATAGTCTAACATCAAGGCTATCAATCAGTAACTAGCCGAGGAATACCCTCGCCCTCTATCCTTGATGAAAGACCGTGGGTAATCTCACCAACAACCCGCAGTGGAGACTGCAATTATTACTTATGCAACGTAATTTTTATAAAGCCCATCCTTGGCATGGTATCCAAATCGGAAAGGATATGCCGAAAATTGTTAACTCATTTATCGAAATCGTATCAACTGATACAGTAAAATACGAAATCGACAAGGAAACAGGGTATTTGAAAATCGACCGTCCTCAAAAATTCTCTAACATTGTACCTGCTTTGTACGGCTTTGTGCCTCAAACTTACTGTGGAGAATTAACGGCAGATTTAGCTCGTAACGCTTCTGGTAAAGACATTGAAAAAGGTGACGGTGACCCACTTGATATCTTAGTTCTTTCTGAACGCGCTATTACGCATGGTGACATCATTTGTGAAGCTATCCCTATCGGTGGTATTCGTATGATTGACAAAGGTGAAGCTGATGACAAAATCATTGCTGTATTGAAGGACGACTCAATGTACGGTAAATGGAAAGACATCAAAGATTGTCCAAAAAGCATTATCGACCGTTTGGTTCACTATTTCTTGACTTACAAAAATATCCCAGGTGAAGAAAAAGTAGCTGTAGATATCGACGATGTTTATGGTAGCGAAGTAGCTCACCAAGTAATCTTGAAATCTCGTGAAGATTACCGTAACATGTTCGGGTGAAGCTTAGAGCTTGTAACAATTGCTGAGTTTGAAACACTTGGTTCTGCCGAAGATATTCAGTCACGCTTGTCGTTGGCAGGTATCAAAGCGGAGGTTTCGAAAGATGCTCAGTTTGAGTTACAGGTGCTTGAAAAAGACGTTAATAGCGCATCGAAATTAATTGAGTACTTTATGTCTCAAAACTAATATGTTAAAAGCCTAAGCAACCTTGTTGCTTGGGCTTTTATTTTTATGTTTTACCTACACCTTTTATCCCTGTCTTTTTCCACACAACACAAATTGCTAGAGATACCTTAGCTCTATTTTATTTTTGGGTGATTGAAACTACAAATTGTCATTTACTCAATACTTCAAACAAAATACTTGTACAATGCGTATAAAATTTAACTTTGTAGTTTGAGTAACATTAAAACTTTCAGGGATATTTCAATTGCCTTGCTCTGAAGTTGACTACTAATACACAAAACCAAAACGTAATAACACATTCTCAAAGAACTACTTGTAAGGTATTTCTTTAACATCTTTTAAAAGTATGCTAGGATTCCTCAAAAATGTATTTGCGACCATTGTTGGTCTTTTTCTCTTCTTCCTTTTTGGCTTTTTTATTTTGATAGGCATCGCAGCAGCCATTGGCGGTAGCGAGGATAAAACAGCCTTGAAAGAGAACACTGTCTTAAAATTAGATCTTAATCATCCCATTGTTGAAAATGTGGCAGAGGATGAAAATCCTTTGAAAAACCTTGGTGGTCCTTTTGCCGATAACAGCGACGAAATCGGTTTGGTACAAATTCGTGAAGCGCTCAAACGTGCGGCAGTCGATACACATATCAAAGGGATTTCTCTTCAAGCGCATTATCCTATGGCTGGATATGCTCAATTACAAGAAATTAGAGATGCCTTGTTGGCATTCAAAAAATCAGGGAAGTTTATCTATGCTTACGGAGAGTCTTTTACAGAAAAAGGCTATTACCTTACTTCGGTGGCAGACAAAATCTTTTTGAACCCAGCAGGGGGGCTAGATTTTAATGGTATTAGTGCAGAGATTTCGTTCTTTAAAGGAACGCTTGATAAACTGGATATAAAGCCAGTGGTATTTCGTGTAGGACAATTCAAATCGGCGGTTGAGCCTTTTATTCGTGAAAATATGAGCGAGGAAAACCGTGCTCAATACAACGAATTGCTAGGGTCGATCAATAACCAAATCATGTCTCAAATTGCTACTTCAAGAGGAATTAGTGCGGAGGCATTGAAAAAAGTAGCTGATGAGTTGACCGCTTACGAACCTAAAGGTGCATTACAGTCTAAGCTAGTGACAAACGTTGGCTATTTGGATGAATATGAAACAGCCTTGAAAAAGAAGTTGAGTATCGATGCCGATGACAAATTGACTTATGTTGGTTTAGGTAAATTCATGAAAGCTGAATCTGCTATTCCTTTCAATGATTCTGACAACCGTATTGCCGTAATAGTATCAGAAGGCACTATCGAGGGAGCTAAAGCAAGTTCAGGAAATATCGGTTCAGATGACTTTGTGGCTGAACTTCGCAAAGCACGTGACGATAAAAAAGTAAAAGCTATTGTATTGCGTATCGATAGCCCAGGTGGTTCTTCATTGGCTTCGGATGTGATGTGGCATGAAGTGCAGTTAGCCAAAAAAGTAAAACCTGTAGTGGCGTCTATGGGTGACTATGCCGCATCTGGTGGATATTATATGGCTATGGGAGCAGATACCATTGTAGCATTGCCAACTACGATTACGGGTTCAATCGGTATTTTTGCACAGTTCTTCAATTTTGAAAACTTCTTTAAAAATAAATTAGGAATCACTCACGATCGTGTGAATACCAATGCCCATTCAGATTTTCCTACGGTAACAAGAGAGTTGACTGATTTTGAGAAAAACTGGTTCCAAGCTCGTGTAAATGCAGGTTATGAAACCTTTACTTCAAAAGCTGCTCAAGGTCGTCACATGAACATCGACAAATTGAAATCTTTGGCAGGAGGTCGTGTTTGGACAGGTGAGCAGGCCAAGGTAAATGGTTTGGTGGACGTTTTGGGAGACTTAAACAAGGCTATCGAAATTGCTGCCAAAATGGCTAAAGTGAAAACAGATGATTACAAAGTAAGATATTATCCAACACCAAAATCATTCTTCGAAGAACTTATGGATAAGAAAGAAGATGAAATGGAAGCTAAATTCTTGAAAGCACAATTTGGTGAAATGGCATCTTATGTAAAACAGGTTCAGAAAGTTAAGACACAAGAGGGCTATTTGGCTTTGATGCCTTTTGCGATTGAATTCAAATAGTTATTTTGCTAAATATGCTACACAAAAGGGCTTCTCGTTTGGTGGAACGGGAAGTCCTTTTTAATTTTGGTATTGTGTAACACGATTGCGATGTGTCGCAGCGTATCAATTTGCAAACAATATGGATATGATTAGAAATAACTGGACAAGAGAAGAGATTGAAGAAATCTATAACCTTCCTTTTTTAGACTTAGTATATCGTGCAGCTACTGTACACCGTCAACACCATGACCCACAAGAAGTACAAGTAAGTACATTGTTGTCAATCAAAACTGGTGGTTGTCCAGAAGATTGTTCTTACTGCTCGCAAGCGGCTCGCTACCACACGAACGTAAAAGTTCAGAAATTGATGGAAGTTGAGGAGGTTATGGCTGCTGCTGAACGTGCACAAGATGCAGGTAGTTCTCGCTTCTGTATGGGTGCGGCTTGGCGTGAGGTTCGTGACAACCGTGATTTCGACAAAGTGTTGGAAATGGTGAAAGGCGTAAATGCTTTGGGTATGGAAGTATGCTGTACCTTGGGTATGTTGTCAGAAGAACAAGCTCAAAAGTTGAAAGATGCAGGCTTGTACGCATACAACCACAACGTAGATACTTCAGAAGAACATTATGATGATATTATTTCTACTAGAACTTACGACGATCGTTTGAATACGCTAGAAAACGTGCGTAAAGCAAATCTTTCTGTTTGTTCGGGTGGTATCATTGGTTTAGGCGAATCGTCGAAAGACCGTGTTGGTATGCTTCAAACCTTGGCTAACTTACCAAAACATCCAGATTCAGTACCTATCAACAACCTTGTACCAGTTGCTGGTACACCACTTGAAGGACAAGACCCTGCTTCGGTTTGGGATATGGTTCGTACAATCGCAACGGCTCGTATTATCATGCCAAAATCAATGGTTCGCTTGTCGGCTGGTCGTTTGGAGCTTTCTTACGAAGGTCAAGCATTTTGCTTTATGGCAGGTGCTAACTCCGTTTTCTCTGGAGACGTGTTGTTGACAACGCCAAACCCTAATGTGAATTCAGATAAAGAGTTATTCCAAATCTTGAGTATCAAGCCTCGCAAAGCATTCAAAGATGAGAGTAAAGCTCCAGTTGAATTCCAAGTAACCCCAACAGCAGGCAAAGCTTTGGGCATTGAAGAAGTTGTAATTTCTTAATATTGATAAAGAGTAAAAGAAGTTGGGAAATAGCCTCGCTCTATTGTAAAGCCCCTATTTACTCAAAATCAAGATTGAAATAAACTTAGTAATGAATAGGACTTTTTAAGGAAAGTCCTATTTTTTTTACCGTTTAATCAACTATCTATGCATTTGTTCGTGACCTAGCAGTTATATGGTTGTCTACATTGAACATTTTCCGTTTACCATACTGCTGTGATTATTCAGCAATCTCATTCAAAACACAATTCAAACATCATGAAAAAAATTGCTTTCTTAATTCTATTCTTAGCCTCTTTTGCTGTTCTTTATTCATGTAATACCATTCCTGATGTGGTGGCTCCTGGCCCAAACAATGAACTACCTGCGGCTACAGGCAAATTGGATGTAAGCTTTACCGACCCAACGCTCAATGCTAATCCAGAGGTATTGGCAGGTTCGGGCGACAACGTAACCGTAACGCTTTTAATCAAAAAATCACCAGATGGTGGCAAGCCTCGTGTGGCTCGTGTTTATGTAGCAGACAAAGCAAATTATCGTGGTACTACCGACCAACCTTTGTTTGAGGTGAAATTGAAAAATGTAGACGAACAAACTCAAACGTTTGAATATACCGTTTCGGCGAGTACTGGCGTAAACTATATTCATTTTGATGTACAAGATAATAGTGGTGCAATTTCTCGTAAAACCCTTAAAATTTCTATTGGAGCAGAAGAACAAATTGCTTCTTGGAATAATATCGAGCTTGGTGCACAAAGCAATGATTTAGGCTCACGTTTTGCTTCTTCAACAGGTGTTGTGTACAAAGTGTGTGACATAGATTCAAATATCAAATTTGTGGATATCACTTATGCGTCGACTCGTACGGCTGACGAACCACAATTTTTATCAAACCCAGAAAGAGTTTTACAGGGATATTCGACAACTGTACCTGCATCAAATACTGATTGTGGAGGCTCTTCGACAGCGGGTGGCAATGCTACTTATTTCCAAGAAGCTCCAGTAGGTATCGACTTCGATGCCGCTAATAACACTACCTTACAAGCTTTAAGTATTTCTTCAACCAAACAATCAGTTTTGGTAAAAGAAGGTAAAATATATGCTTACTCAAAAGGCTCAGGAACCAAAGTGAAGAAAGGCTTGATTCGTGTAAAATCTATTACCAAAGGTACAGCGGCTTATGCCCAAGGAAAGGTAGTTTTTGATGTGAAAATTCAAAAATAGAGCTATCTATTTCAAACCATAGAAGTTTATTGGCTATTAATCAAAAAAGGGTTCGGAAAATATTTTCCGAACCCTTTTTTGATTAAAAACTTGTAGAATAAAACGCTCTCTCTCTTACGATTTGCGAGAACGGTTTTCGTAAGACTTACCATATTTACGCTTCATTTCAGCCTTATGATCTCTTCTTACGTTTACCTTTTTATTTTTATCCGTTTTGTCATGATATGCACTATTGTCAGAAATATCAGGAAGCTTGGTAATAAACTTCATTTTTGCCTTCGGAATTTCCTCTTCTAGCAATTTTTCTGAAATCATTAAACCTTCTGGCGAATCCAAAATAGGCAACTCAATGTTCATGAGCGTTTCTACCTGCTTCAAATATTCTACTTCATTTTTAGTAACAAAAGAAATCGCAATCCCTTTTTTGTCATAACGACCTGTACGTCCGATGCGGTGAATATAGTTTTCAGGCATATCTGGCATATCAAAGTTGATTACGTGCGTAACTTCATCAATATCCAAACCTCTCGCAATAATATCAGTCGCAATCAATACTTGGCAATACCCTAACTCAAATAAGCCAACGCTATTGAAACGGTGGTTTTGATTCTTATTTGAGTGAATAACATCCACCTTATGTTGAAGAGTTTTTTGCAATTGCTCATACAAAGTATCTGCTAACTTTTTGGTTGCCACAAATACCAATACCTTCGTCATACTTTCGTCATTTTTTAACAAAAGATTCAAAAGGTTTACTTTCGTGTAAAAATTTTGAACAAAGTAATAAGATTGGGTAATGTTTTGGTGTGGAGTACCAACTGCCTCTGTCTCAATACGAACAGGGGAGTTAAAGAAGGTTTCGACTAAAGTTTCAACATCTTTGGTAAGCGTAGCAGAGAAAAGTAAGTTTTGACGTTTTGAAGGTAATTTGTCAAAAATCACTGTCAATTGAGCGCGGAAACCCAAATTAAGCATTTCGTCGAACTCATCAATAATCAAACGTTTTACGTTTTTAGGATTAATGGTTCCATTCATCAAAAAGTCCACCAAACGCCCTGGTGTTGCTACCAAGATATCTACTCCTTGGAGTAATTCTGCCGTTTGTGGTTTGGTGTTTACCCCGCCAAAAATCCCTACAGTACGCACCGTCATATAAGTGGTAAGTGCTTTTACAGACTCCATTACTTGCACAACCAACTCACGAGTAGGCACCAAAATGATAATCTGAGGGTGTTTTTCTTTGGAGAATTGATAAAGTCGTAGAGCGGGCAACAAATAAGCGTAGGTTTTTCCCGTACCAGTTTGGGCAATGCCACAAACATCTCTTCCCGACATTACTACCGAGAAAACCTGCTCTTGAATGGGAGTTGGTTCTGTGAGCCCTAAATCATTGAGGGCATTTAATAAGAACGTATTGATATTTAAATCTTCGAATGTCATGGTTGTAAAAGTCGATAGCTCGACCTTGGCCGAGCTATGAAGTACTAATTTTTACAAAGTTACGATATATCTTTGGTAAAAAGCTATTCTTTATCAAGATTATTTCTTGGAAATAGTCTAAAAATGTAATCGCTATTGTTTTGATTTTCAGTTAACTAGTTTTTGGTTTAGTTTGAAAAATTACAGAATAGATACCTCTACAGATGGATGAAAAATACTAAATATCCTTCGTCATTTTAAAATGAGGGATTTCTCCAAAAAGCAAATACGAATCTGCAATAATGGTATAACCAATGGCTTTATAGAAAGCAACGGCATTTTGACGAGCATCTAGCACAATCTGCGTCATGCCTTGTTGACGAGCTGCCTCTTCGAGATAAGCCATTAAAAGCTTGCCAACACCTTTGCCTTGGGCTTCTTTTGAGACCGCCACACAACGAACTTGTCCTTCGGTCGGGCTATTTTTTTGTAGACGAGCCACGCCCAAAATTTGTCCACTTTCAGTATCTACAGCCATAGCATGCGTAGCTTCGTCTTCGTCCTTGAGCACTTCACTACCTTTGGGCTGTCCCCATGGTTCACGTAAGATTTTAAAACGTAAATCATAATATTTCTCCCACTGTTCTGCACTCTGTGGCACATTTATTTCAATCATAGTTGATGAATGTTTATTGAAAACTTAAATTTAATTGGTCTGTTTTAGGCAATAGGCAAAAGTTTCAAAATGCTTTTTTATAACCATAGATATATTTTTGCCGAATACCCAGAGCTGGACACCTAATAGTTTAACTTTATTGTTTGTATTTCAGCGATAAGCCTTTAACTTCAAATAATTTATCAAAAGACGATTTTAAACCTCTGATTACTGGAAAAAATTGAAGTGCCTAGTTCAAGACTTAGTCTTGGACTTACTTTTTTAAACAGTTTAAAACTGTTTATTCGTCTCCATTATCTTTGAAAAACACATACAATATACCAAAATCTCTATGAAAAAACACCTGACAGTTCTATGTCTTATCCTATCATTTTCTCAGATTGGACTGGCTCAATTCCTTCACAAAGCTTCAAAAGAAAGTCATTATCGGCTGGTTTATGCCCTCAATAGCTTGCAAACCAAGAATATTACACTCAATAGTTTGAGTATTGTAGATTCTTCATATTTCAACAATTGTGTAGATACCATTGCTCTGGATGAATCTTTTAAGAAATCAGGGAACTACCTCATTGCTTCGCTCGACCACGACCGATTGAGGTTGGAACTCCTAGAAAATCGTCCTTTTAAGCTACAATTACTCAACAATCAAACTGATTTTAATGTGGTATTGATTGGGGATAATAATCGTTTTGTTAATAACGCGCAGGTGTTTTTGGAAGGTAAAAAAGTAAAATTTTCAACTGAAAAAGGGCTTTATCAGCTCCCCAAACGCCATAATAAAGGATTATTACAAATAGATTATGAAGGTGAAAGTTATTATGAAATCATAACAACAAACTATCCTTCTTATGCCAAAAAACTCAAAAACCGTATAGTCTATTCTTTTCCTCTGAAATATCTTACCTTTCCGCTTGTCAATTGGATAAAATATCATAATCCTCCCACTTTTGTTCGAAATATCCAAGCAATGTTTCGTGAGGGGTTTAGTAACTATTTTGAAGAGAAGAAAGAGCAAAAACTAGAACAAAAATACAGTGAATGGCAACAAAACTCTGTAGTGTTTTTGAACAAACCCAAATATCTACCCAAAGATACTGTTCGCTTTAAGGTGGTGTTGATGGATAGAAAAGGGCGCTATCTGGATAAGCCGTTTTTAGACGTAAAAATCGGTGCATATTCTAAAAAGGTTATTACTAAGCTCAAACCCTATCGCAAAGGTTTGTTTGAAGGATACTTTGTATTGGCAGATAGTCTCAAGCTCAAACTAAACCAAAGACAATATTTACGATTTATGGATGAGGATGTGTTAGCTTCCACATCCTTTCAATATGCAGATTATGCTCTTAATGCTGAGTTATTTGAGATAAAGATTGATGAAAATGCTTATTATCAAAGCGATACGATTCAATTGGCTCTTTCGGCCTTTGATGAAAATGGTATAGCCATAAGTGACGCCCGCTACAGCTTAAAAGTTCAGACACAACATATCTATAAAATAGATACCCAACAGGTATTTGTCCCTACGTTGTATTGGACAAAATCGGGAAATATGCCTGCTTCGGGCAAAGAAACTATCACTTTTCCTGATTCCTTGAAGAAAAACTTTTCTGGAAGTTTTCAAATCACAGTCGATTTTATAACCACAGATAATAAAGTTTTTTCCAAAACTGCCTATTTAAACTATTATTCTCGTAAAAGAACTCCTGAAGAGCTTCGCAGTAAACAACAAAGGCAAGCAGCAATACCTTTTAGTGTTACTGCCTCTAGAAATGTAGACTCTTTACAAGTAACTATTCAAAACCCTGAGCATACGCCATTTTGGTACGCTTTGTACTACAAAAATCGAAAGCTGGAAGAAAGCTTTGATACAACGTCTAAAAGTATTTCTTTTCATGCTAAAAGAAAAAGGGATTACTCTATTGCTTATCATTATCTCGAAGATGACAAAGTCAAAACAGTCAGTGATGTTTTCAGGTTCTCAGACAAATTACTCCAACTTGACTTAGACGCCCCCTCTGTGATTTCGCCTGGGCAGGAGGTGGATATGACTGTTTCGGTTAAAGATGCTTTTGACAAGCCACAACCTAATGTTGACCTTACCGCCTTTGCTTTTACCAATAAGTTTAAGGAGTCATCAGATACCTACTTGAAGAATTACAGTAAAATATATAAAGCTCGGAAAGTCTTTAATAATTTTTTTACCAAGGATACTCGAGATCAGTATCGTAACACTATTATCAAAAAGCCAGATTGGCTGGAGCGCTTTGCTGTGAGAGATAGCTTGTTTTACCAATTCTTATTTCCCCAAAATGGCTTGTTTACAGCTACTATTCCTGTCGAAAACCGAACGGAGTTTGCACCATATATCATAGAAAATGGGGAATACCAAGACATCAAGTATCTGGTAGTTGACCACGTTCCCGTGTATTTGGGTTTAGCTGCCCAGTCACAGAGATATAGCTTTCAGACAGACAACCAGCCTCACAACCTTTTGATTCGTACCTCAACCAAAATTGTTGAGCTAAACAATGTGGTCTTTAAACCCAATCATAAAACGATTTTAGGAATAGACCCTACTAAAGGTCATCCAAATATAGAAGTTACGCCTTTGAGTTCGATGGCCACGCCACCTGAGCTAGCTATGCTGAATGATTTGTTGATGCCAATCAGAAAAACGGTTTCACTGCCTAAAAATAGCTATATCAAACAAAAAGAAAGAGTATTTTATATTGATAAGAAACAACCTGAGGAACAAATCATAGGTCCCGTATTTGAAACCCAAGTTGACTTTTTAGCACCTAACATTTCTTCACTAGAGTTCAAATTTGAAAAAGGATATCGCTACGAAGTATTAGCTCCTATTATCAAAATGAAACCGAATGAAAGTTATACAAGCTATAATTTTAACTCTTCTGAAAATATTAATCAAGCTCAAGACGTACCTACTCATATAGATTTTGACGAAGTGGCATGGACCGAAGAAGAAATTTTATTGAAAGACAAAATAGAGAAGGAAAAAGAGGCTAAACCTGTAGCTCAATACAAAGTTCCCTCCACAACGACTGAAAATCATACGAAGCTAAACCTCTTATACAAAGCGTTTAGAGAAAATCGATATCTCAAACATATTATTCTTTTCAAAGATAACGAACCTAATTTTATTCGTATTTATCCTGCAAGCACATCGGTGATGCATGAGCTAGAGCAGTGTGAATATACACTTTACTTACTTTGGAATAATAATGATTTTTCTGAAATACCTGTACGAAAACTGTATTTAGGAGGTCTGAACGCTATACTAATCTCAGATAACGATATTCAAAAATCTAACCATAAATCGGAGAGAATGAATGGTCTGGTATTACAAAGTTTATACGGATTTGAAACCAGTAAGCTTAACCAACTAAAACAGATATATCAATTAGAGACACCCATTAATTACAGATTTAGCACAGAAGAAAATTCAATTTTTGGAACCATAACAGATTCAGAAAACCAACCTATCTCAGGAGTTTCGATTAATATAAAAGGTACTAAAAAAGGTGTAATGACAGACCAGCATGGACAGTATCGATTGATATGTCCTCCTAACTCGGTTTTAGTGGTGACTGCCATTGGTTATAGTCCTACCGAATATATTGTCAAAAATGCTATTTTGAATAATATTACTCTTCTCGAGAGTGAAACACACTTAGATGAGGTTGTTGTAGTGGGGTATGGCGCTCAGTTAAAACAAGCACTCGTGGGTAGGGTGGCGGGAGTAGCTATCCGAGGTACTTCAAGTCTTAAATTTTTACCCCCTGAAATTAGAACTGATGACGATATGCAAGCTTTTCCGCCTGTGTATGTACTCAACGGCAAACTAGTTAATGAATATGATGATCGAGAATATGAAGTATCAGAAGTATTAAAAGGACAAACGGCTACGGCTTTGTATGGCTCACGTGCCCAAGGTGGTGTTTTTGTATTACAGAAAAAAGGTGCAGTAGAAACAACCCCAGCCATTCGTAAAAACTTTAAGGATGATGCTTTTTGGCAACCTAAACTAACCACCGACCACCAAGGAAAGGCTCATTTTAAAGTAAAGTTTCCCGATGATCTTACCACTTGGAATACACGTATAGCTGCCACAAGTGCCAATCGACAAACAGGTATGATGCAGACTGTCATTAAAAGTTTTAGGGCGGTTTCAGCCAATCTTACTGTACCTAGATTTTTGGTAGAGGGTGATTCGGTGCAGGTTTATGGAAAAGTAAAAAACTACAGAACGGATTCTTTGAAGGTAAAAACGCAGTTTAAACAAAAAGAAGTATCTCTCAAGTCGAACGAAATAAGCGTATTAGGCTCAAAAATGGACTCAGTATTTGTAAAGGCATCTACCAAAGATACCCTTGCATTATACTTTGGTATCAAAACCCAAACCAATATCCAAGATGCGGAGGAACGTAAAGTTCCCGTATATCCACAAGGAACGATTGAAACCACAGGAACTTTCAAGGTATTGGAAAAGGATTCCAGTTTGACTTATAATGCCAAACAAGCTAGCCTCAATATTTCGGCTTTGGCAACTTCGCTGGAAGTGTACGAGCAAGAAATCAAGCATTTGCATAACTATCAATACTATTGTAATGAACAACTGGCTTCGAAGCTCAAAGCTTATTTGCTTCAACATCGTATAGATTTACAAAAAGGAAAGGCTTTTACTTATGAAAAAGATGTGAGGAAGATTATTTCTCAGCTATTAACCAATGTCAATACCGAACAAAAATGGGGATGGTGGGGTATTGCACCAACCTCTTCGTGGATTTCTGGCCACGTAGTAGAAACACTTTATCAGGCGCAAAAACAAGGTTTTGAGGTCAAATTTGACTTTAAGTTATATGCACAAAAAGAATTATATCAAGTAGATAACAAGTCTATTTCTGAAAAATTAAAGAATCTCCTTTTACTTCGAAAACTTGACACCTTGCTAAAAGTAAATGCCTTTTTACCTAAATACGACTCTGTGAAAATACTGACCGATAAAATTAACTACAAACTCCTATTACTTTCACAAGGTCAAAAAGTAGACTTGGCGGATATTTTCAAAGAAGAAAAAACGACTATTTTAGGCGGTATTTATTACGGTATGAGAGAAGTATTTGTTTACGAGAATGAATTTTTGAATACCTTAAAAGTATATCAAATACTCAAACAAGTAGGCGGATACGAAAGCAAGCTCAATAAGATTCGCCAGTATTTTTATGAGGTACGAAACAACACAGGCTACTGGCGCAATACGTATGAGAGTGCTTTGGTACTCGAAGTGTTGGGCAAAGATGTCAAAGTGGATGGTACGGTTTCAAAACCAAGTTTACAAATAGAAATAGATGGAAAAACGACGGTAGAAACTACATTTCCATATCAAAAAGAGATTGTGGTAAAAGATAAAGTCAAAGTGAAGAGTTTGTCGTCAGCACCAGTATTTGTGAGTGTATTTGAGCAAAAACAAAATACTCATCCTAAAAAGGTTGAATCAGATTTTGTGGTAAATACCTATTTTGAAGGTAATAAAACCAAGCTAAAAACGGCTCAAAAAACCAAGTTGATAGTGGAGGTAGAAGTAAAGAAAGATGCTGATTATGTCATGCTCGAAGTGCCTATCCCTGCTGGTTGTATGTATACCAAAGAGGTGCAAAATTATTGGTTTAACAACAGCTATTATACCGAGCAATATAAGAATAAGCAGAACTATTATTTTACCAAAATCCGTGCAGGAAAGTATCGCTATGAAATAGAGTTAACCAGTACTTTTGCAGGCAAATTTAGTCTTAATCCTGCCAAAATAGAACTCATGTATTTCCCTGTATTTTTTGGAAGAGAAGGAGAGAAGAGCGTGGTTATTGAGTAATAGAGGATAGTGAGTCAGAACTGTACGAAGGAACTCTAACTATTGCGGATTTTGGATTTCTGATTTCGGAAATAAAGAAAAATACCTTTATTTTTTACAAAATATAGAAGGTTACACTTCCGAAATCCAACATCCGATATCCGAAATAAGTGGTTTTTATAAGCCTTAGTACACTCCTAATAGTGAGTAGGTGATTACTTTTAACCTATGATACATCTTAAGACGCAATCATTGCGTCTCTACGGCTAGAATACAAATTTTCACATAATTACTCATTTGCTGTAGTGTAGTATTTCTAAAATTTTCCTACTAGGGTGCGACTTAAGTCGCACCCTAGTAGGTTATACTAAAAGCCTAAAGCCATCTTAGTTATTATCCACTCTCGCTTCAATTACACTTTGAATATCTTTTGGTACATCTGAAAGAAAGTCAAAGCCTGTGAGTTTCTCCAAGGCATCTACGGATACACGATAGTCACGCCAATTGGAAGCTCCAGCTTGGTTGGTATTTGGAATATTTACTGCAATCACACGAGTATCTGTGCCAATTCTATATAAGTCGTTCTGTCCAACAGGTAATACGACAATGATTTTCCAAACGGATTTAGGTACTACAATGGTATTTTTGTTTCCAATGGTTTGAGCTTCACCATTTGAACCAGAGCCACCTTGACCATAAGGACCTGCGATGACATATAATTCATAACCTTGCTCTACGAGTCTGCGTCCATATTCTTCTAAGTTTTTCCAAACACCACGATTATTATCTGGTGCTTGAGGCATCATATTGGTCATCAAAAATGTTTCCTGATTTTCTTCGACACTTCCATCTCTGTCGTCTGACGGACAAATATGTCCTCTATCAAAACCCGAATCTGTATAGTCTCTAGTATTGACTGCCGACCAACCTTGAGGAAGAGAGCTGTCGGGTCTGAAATCATTTTGTCTTTGAGCATCGCCTTTCCATGCCGCACTTACATGCCAGCTTACCCAATTGGCTGTTGCTTTCGATTTGTTGTAAGATAAAGCATACGAGTTTTTCAACATCAAGAAATTATTCGAATAGCTGGTATTGCTGATGGCATTGTTTGGGTTGCCCAGCAACAAATTGTTGTCCTTTGTCGCTACGTTATTGGGTGCTGGTTTAGGATTAGGTTTTGGACTTGGATTGGGAGTAGGTGTTGGGGTAGGAGATGGGTTGGGTGTTGGCGAAACACTCCCTGAGTAAGCCGAAATACTTACGTCGTCGATGTTCAATCGTCCGTTGGTGCCATCCACTTTTACTATTTCAAATCGGGTTGGAACAGTAGTATTTACCGTAAAAGTAAAGTCTTTTAAAAACTTATCAGTCAATGTGATCGTGTTACCGATTTTGTTCCAAGTATTCCCCCTATTGGTTGAAATACGAACTTCAAAAGCAGCGGTTTTATCTGACTGATATAGCCCCGCCTTCAATTTGATTTGGTAAATACCTGATGTCAAGTCTGTATCAAAACGAACTAAGCCATCCTCTTTGATACGAATCGCTTTTGCTCCATTTTTGACGTCATTGTCAGTACTTCCCATCATGGCATTTTCAAAATACCAATCTCCAGAATTAGTGGTAATAGTTGCTGTTTCGTATTTGTTTTTACTTACTTGGTCAAAGTTCTCTGGAAAATTACTGACTACCTTAACTACATTAGTAGTCTTGTTGGTATTGGTATTCGTGTTTGTATTCGTATTGTTTGGTGTGTAAACGCTCACACATGAATAGAACAACCACGAACTAGCAATGAAAATGGTTAGGTTTTTAAATAATGATTGAAAGTGTGTTTTCATAGGAAATAACAATTATATGGATTTGGGGTGAAAGAGTTTGACATAAAAAAACCTCATCAAACATATTAGTTTAATGAGGCTTTTGTGAATTTATTGTGTGAAATTATTTCGCGTAATTTACAGCACGCATTTCACGAATTACAGTTACCTTGATTTGACCAGGATACTGCATTTCTTTTTCGATTTTTTGAGAAATATCGTACGACAACATGCTTGCTTTTTCGTCAGATACATTTTCAGAATCCACTAATACTCGTAGTTCACGACCAGCTTGGATAGCGTAACATTTTTGAACACCATTGAAGCTTGTTGCCAATTCTTCAAGTTCTTTCAAACGGCGCATATAAGATTCCATCATTTCACGACGAGCACCTGGGCGAGAACCAGAGATTGCATCACATACTTGAACGATTGGAGAAATCATAGATGTCATTTCAATTTCATCGTGGTGAGCACCAATAGCGTTACAAACTTCTACATTCTCTTTGTATTTTTCTGCTAGCTGCATACCCAAGATAGCGTGTGGTAATTCAGCTTCTTCTGGCCATACTTTACCAATATCGTGTAACAAACCTGCACGTTTAGCCAACTTCGCATTCAAGCCTAATTCAGCCGCCATAGTAGCACAAAGTTTGGCTACTTCGCGAGAGTGTTGTAATAAGTTCTGACCATAAGAAGAACGGAAACGCATACGACCAACCATCTTGATGAGTTCTGGATGCAAACCGTGGATACCCAAATCGATTACAGTACGCTCACCGATTTCGATGATTTCTTCTTCAATATTTTTCTTCGTTTTAGCTACAACTTCTTCAATACGAGCTGGGTGAATACGACCATCTTGTACCAAACGGTGTAATGACAAACGAGCAATTTCACGACGAACAGGATCAAAACCTGAAATGATAATCGCCTCTGGAGTATCGTCTACAATAAATTCAACACCAGTAGCTGATTCTAATGCACGAATGTTACGACCTTCACGACCAATGATTTTACCTTTTACATCATCAGATTCGATGTTGAATACAGACACACAGTTTTCGATAGCATTTTCGGCAGCTGTACGTTGAATCGTTTCAATAACAACCTTTTTAGCTTCTTTCGTAGCTGTCAACTTCGCTTCTTCGATGGTATTTTTGATAATAGAAGATGCCTTAGTTTCAGCCTCACCACGCAATGCGTCAATCAATTGTTGACGAGCTTCATCGGCAGAAAGACCTGCAATTTTTTCTAATTGAGCTACTTGTGAAGCTAACATTTTTTCAGCTTCGTCACGTTTACGGTCTGCTTCCTCTAACTTACGTTTTAAATTTTCATCCTTCGCGTTCAACGATTGGCGTTGGCTATTCAATTCAGATTCGAGGCGCTTAGTTTGCTCCATCGATTGTTGAATGCTGCGTTCCTTTTCTTTGAGTTTTTGTTCGTTTTGGATAAGGATTTGTTTCTTTTTGTTAGAGTCATCTTCAAATTCGGCTCTTAACTTAAGGAACTTCTCTTTTGCTTCGAGAATACGATCTTTTTTAATATTTTCAGCTTGAGACTCAGCATTTTTTACAATATCTGAAGCTTTGGCGATAGCCTCATCTTCGATTTTTTGTGTATTTTTTGCAAAAATCACTTTGCCAAGAAATATACCTGCCACAAGAGAAACTACAGCAGCAATGATTGGAGTTAACATTTTAGAATACCGTTTTAGAATCGCTTTATTAGTGAATCAAGCTCGGTAGCGAGCATAAGTCAATAGTTAAATAACGATTGTGAAAAAAAATACTAAAACAGGCAATTACCGAAGAGGGGGAATATCAAAGCTGAAGATTAGCCAATATCTATAAAAATACAGATACTAGAATACCATATATCTTGAAGCTCGAGCTGTGAAGCAAGGCGTTGTATCAAAATATTCTAATTAAATAATCTATCTTGATGTTTTGGCTTAAAAATACTTTCTAAAATATTCAGTATGGAGAAGCAAAACATTTAGTGCACACGAATATACTTTAAGACTTTACTTTAAAATGGAATCAACAAGAGTATCCATTTCTGATATTTTGGTCATTACAGTTTTTTGGAGATCAGAGTGCTTGTTGTCAAACTTTAGATTGTCGATGGCGTAATCTAATGCTACAAAAGCGAGTAGTTCGTATGATTCGGAGAGACCAACTTTTTCTCTCACAAAATCCATTCTTTCATTAATCAACTTTGCTGCCTTGCGAACGTACTCTTCCTCCTCTCGTCCTACCATCAGGTTGAACTCCTTAAGACCTACATTGATATTGCAAGGGATTTTATCTGCCATTGGTTTAGGATTTTTAATGACTCATACCGTCTCGGCTTTGTCTGAGCTATAAATTTATATATGCTATATCCAGTTACCTAGAGATTTTTAAACGCTTAGTTGACTAATACACTTATCTATTTCCAAAATATATTCGTCGATTTTTTCCTTCAATTCGGCAGGGTCACCTGCGTTTTTGAGATTGTTCGCTACAATCTTAGTAAATTTATCTGACTTTTTAAAGTTTTTAGACTGTTCGTTTAATTTTTTCTGTAAATCTAAATTCTCTTTTTCAATCTCGATTATCTTCTTTTTAAGTAATTCTTTTTCCTTTTGCGACTCTTTCAACTGATCCTTCAGTTCAGTATAGGCCATGACCAATTTCCTTAGCTTTACTTCTAAGGAATCAATAATGGTTCTTATCTGAAATTCGGTCATGAGCAAAATGGATTTTGAATAAAGTAAGAATTACTGTGTTAATCGGATTGTATGAAGAAAATAGTCTTATGTATTACAAAAAACTAAAACTAATACAAATTTCTTAATTTTCTCTTAAATAATTGAGCAATTATCAGCCTTTTTTTATTGAATGGTTTTTCTTCGGGCTTAATGCCCAAAATCTCTAGGTAAAATGACCATTTTAACTCAATTTAAAGCGTTTTTGCCATTTTTGAGGAAGTATAGTTTTACGCTCTACTACAATTACTCCTATTGTGTATAGAACCAATAACAAGGCATGGTATGGAATAGAAATCCAAAGATTTGCGATTGGTATCGATAATGTAAAATAAATTAGCGCCCCTGCACTGACAATGTAACCAACTGCCGATTTGATTCTATACGGAACAGGATAATACTTTTGTCCCCAATAATAACAAAGTACAGTCATCGTAAAACATGAAATTAGAAATGCCCAAGCACATCCCATGTATCCAAGTTTAGGAATCAGTACGATGTTTAAAATCACAGTTACTGCCAAACCTATAAAAGTAATAATCGTGCCAAAATAAGTCTTGTTATTTAACTTAAACCAAACAGAAATATTGTAATATACTCCTAAGAATAAATTTGCCAAGAGCAACAAAGGAACAACCGTAATGCCTTCTTGATAAATGGCCTTGCGTAAGAATAACTTTTTGAGCCAGTCAAGGTTAAGACATACGCCCAGCCAGATAAAAATACAAACGATGGTGAACCATTTGGTAGCTTCGGCCAAGGTCTCGGTAGAGTTTTTTTCTTTATTTTTTGATAAGAAAAAAGGCTCGGCTGCATATCTAAAGGCTTGTGTCGACAAAGCCATAAAAATAGAAAGTTTATAGGCATTGCCATAAATTCCTAAGGCTTGGCGCGAGGTACGACCTGGGTAAAAGTTTTCTGGTAAAAATTGCTCTAACAGAATTCTGTCAAAAACCTGATTGACCATACCTGCTAAACCCATAATCATAATAGGATACGCATATACCAATAGCTCCTTGAAAAGTGGCCATTCAAACTCAAATTTGTAATCGAAGATTTCTTTTCTCAATAACCAGATATAGGACATATTCGCCAACAGGTTGGCAATAATGATATAGCCAGCTCCAATCGAAGGAACATACAACGTTTGGGCTAATGGTTGTAAAAATGTTAGGTAGTCGCCCTCTGAGATTTTTTTCAGACCCAATAAGAAAAAGATATTGAGTCCAACATTGATGAGGATATTGATAATCTTTGCAGCGACAAATTTTTTAGTGGCTTTTTCTAATCGTAAGCGTGCAAAAGGAATAGCAGTAATAGAGTCTATCCAAATGAGCACAGCTAAACATATTAGGTCTAATTCGCGATGTGGGTAACCTAAATTCGTGATAATTGAAGACGAAAAAAGAATCAGTACTCCTGAAAAAATGGTACTGGTAACCAATAATGCAGTTTGTATGAGATTGTAGTAACGAGTCTTATCTTCGGCGGCAAAGCGAAAGAAAGCCGTTTCCATGCCATAAGTATAAAGGATATTAGCTACAGCCACATAACTGTATAGCTTGACATTGATACCCAAATCTTCGGGCAGAAATGCTGCAGTATGAATAAATACTAATAGGAAATTGAGCGAACGCCCCAAAATGGTAGAAATTCCATAAGATGCGGTTTCGCCCGCCAATTTTTTTAAAACTGACATATCAGAGAGAGTTCAGTGTATTTTTTATCAATGAGGCAAAGTTACAGAGAGTTGATGATTTATTGTTGGTTCGCCGTAAGACTTCTTTTATCTTTGACATAAATCAGCTCAGCGGTTTCGAGCTGCTATCATTGTTTGTGGACTTATAGGAATCATTTTTATTTATACTAAAAAATCAAAATTATGAGGAAAAGCCTCTTGTTTTTAGGTTTGATATTAACCTTAACTAGTACAATAAAGCTTCAGGCGCAAGCCGTTAGTTATTACCCTTGGAATAATATACTTTCGGTATCGAGCAATGCAACCAAAAGGTTATGGGTAGACTGCCGTTTTCAATTAAATTCCTTTTCTTCATCATTGAATACTGAACCAGCTTTGATGCTGAATGTAGCAAAGGCAGGGAAAGCTAATTTTTACGTTGGGGGTGGGGTAAACTTTGGGTTTGTTGGAGCTATTGTCAATAAAGATGATTTGATCAAAGGATATTTTGGCTCGATAGGAACAAGAATTTATCCTTTAGAAAAATTACCACAATTAAGTGTTAATTACGAAATATCGCCTTACATCAATAACATTCAAGGTACAAGTGGCATTATTCGTTCTTGGTTGGGAGTAGGATACCAATTTGGAGGTCAGAAGAAATAATAAATAACATGAATAAAAATAAAGCCTCTATGTCTTCTCTATGACATGGAGGCTTTATTTTTATTCTCGATTTATTGCTTTTTGTCGCAATATGGCAGCGGTTTGTTGTTCGCCATTAGGATGCCATCCTGGAGGCATAAAGATGTATTTGATTTTATTAATACCATTGGCATTTTTTACATCGTTCCATAATGCCACATATTCGCCGAAATAAACGTCCCAAAAGTTATTGGCATCCATTGGTCTTGTAATGCCATATTTAACGGGTTCGTAGGTTTTCTCTTCTTGATAAGTACCAAAAAGTCTATCCCAAATGTTGATAATTGAGCAAAAATTGGTATCCATGTACAGGTCGTTGCTAGCATGGTGTACTCTATGGTGCGATGGCGTTAGGATTAATTTTTCCAGAAACCCAAGTCTTCCATTTTTGAGGGCTTTTTCACTGACATGAACGAACGCACCCCAGATACTATCCAGAATCATTACGAAAAAGAATAATGAAGGGGATAATCCCATTAAGGTACAAAAACTGGCTGCAAAAATATCTGTATAGATGTTTTCGAGATATGCAGTAGTTAAAGTAACAGAAGAAGTTATCTCTGTCGCAGAATGATGTACTGCATGACTACACCAAAGTAGTCTGATTTTGTGTGCTGCATAATGTCTTATAAATGAATTTAGTTCATAAATAAGATAGCCCAAGGGTATAAAATACCATTTTAAACTAAGATGGAATAACGCATAATCCTTGAATAAAGCGATAAAGAAAATTGTAATAGATAACTTTAAAACCTTTTCAAGGATACGGTTAATGATAATAATAAGGAAAGGTATTTTATAAAACTTTCTGTTAAATTGATGGGTAATGATAAGAAGGAAAATCTCTGCGACAATAATAATGGGAGCTAATGGCATCAACAATGTAAAGATACCGTCGACAGTTTTGAATGCTCGCCAGTTACCATCATGAATAATAGCGAAAAGGCCTTCTATTCTAAAAAAAATGATGAGCTCGTGTAGTAGGTCTTTTAGAGCATTTAAGTTATTTTGCATAGCGTAAAACTTTATATAATTGAGTTTTTTGCAAAATAAATAAAATTAAATAACTTTTACTTTGATTTATTGATTTGTGAGGATTATAGGTTATAGTCGTTTATTTATGGTTATTATTGATATTTTTTATAATATAGATTTTGTAAAAAAAGAAATATTCTACGAATACTTTACTAAATGAAGTGTTTTTTCGTAGAATACTTTATATTATCGTTGTTTTACTTCAAACTTGAGTGTATCTGCATTTACTCCTGTAAATACCCCCAAACCATTCGTAATACTGGTAGGAGGGGTGCTAATATTTTGTGAGGTTGAGCCTGAACTGCGATATAAAGCGGCGTAATCTGGGTTTACGTGCATCAATATCACATTGTGCATACCAAAGTATTGAAACTCGTTAGGGTTTACACTGGTGGATGTTCCTTGTACGGGCTGACTTCTAAATCTACGTGTGAACATAGTAGAGTCAGCATCATCAGCCAAAATGTAAATGGGTGTTGGGTCTGTCTCGATATTGTCTACCACTACAAAATAATAATCGCTCGTGGTGTTGTCCCAAGTTACCTGAATGTTGGTTCCGCCCATGCCGCCCATAGGTCTACCACCGCTACTTAAATCAATTTGTGATAGATAAATAGAGCTTTGGTCAAGGGCGTAATTTTCGGGTTTGCTGGGAATAATCGTGGTGGCAGAAATGGTTTTTCCATTATAGACAAAACTCATGCTATAACTCACGCCAACCTTGAGTTTTACTGTAGTATCTGAACGATAGTCGCCATTTCCTAGCGATACAAGTGAATACGTGTTTCCATCTCCAGTTACTGTAATTTTGAGCCCATCTATTGGTTCTTCTGAGCTGATACTTTGGTCACTGTATGGGATTTCTTTTTTGACGTGCATGGTAATATATTGCCCAGCCACAAGATACGCTTCTATTACTGCATTGTCGGTAACTTCTACTGAGCCTTCATTACTACAGCTCGATAAGATGCCTCCCAACAAAATGGCTACTATGAAATGATATATTTTCATGATATGTAAATGCTTTTACGGATTATTTCAATTTATAAGTAAAGGTGATGTTTGGCGTAAAGCCCAAGTAATTCACATTGGTAACCGACAAATACTTTTCGTTGGTATCGCTGTCGGTAATGGTTTGGAATTTTTTGTACCAAACATTCTGGCGACCATATAAATTATAAATAGACAAGCCAATACTGCCATGTTTGAAGTTGTAGGTAGCCGCCACATCCATACGGTGTGAGTCTGGCAGACGATTGGCGTTGGTCGTTGATGGGCTCGTGTAGTCTTTTTCGGTACCATCCAACAATTTGATGATATAGCCACCTGTAATAGAGGTATATGGCATACCAGAGGCATATATCCATGTAAGAGAAAAATCCCAGTGTCCCATTTTGTACATATTTACACTTTTGAATTCATTGCGAACGTCGTAGTTAGAAGGAAACGGCGTTGCTGAAAACTGTACAATACTTTTTTCTGACTTGGCTAAGGTGTAGCCTATCCAACCTGTGTAGTCTCCAAATTTTTTCTGAATCAAAAAGTCAATACCTCTTACTTTTCCTGTACCCGTAAAGAAGGTTTCGCTAGCAGACAAACCTCTGCCTACTGTCGGTACAAAGCGCAGGGTGTAACGAGTATCGTTGTCGATGTCTTTGTAATAGGCTTCTACGTCAAATACATAATCGTCTATTTCATAACTAGCCCCAATAATATAGTGCTTAGAAGATGTCACAGGTAAGTAGCTGTCATTGGCCAACAACCAGAAACTACGGCTACCATTGGTGATATCTTCGCGCTCCACTTGTTTGGCAAACTGATAGTATTGTCCCAATGCACCTTTAAGCATCAATTTTTTGGTTAAAGAAAAAGTCGCTGAAAGTCGAGGTTCTAAATAGTTCTTTTTGGTTACGTCGTAATAAGTGGTTCTTAAACTTGGTTTCAACACCAATTTACTATCACCAAATTTGATTTGGTCTTGGAGGTAGGCCGAAATCAAATTTCCTCTATCATTTTTTCCTAAAATTACAGTGGTGTCATTTTGACTGTAGGCATAATCTATCTGCAAATGACTAGCTTGCACGCCCATTTCAATTAACTGATGAGATGATAGACGATATTCAAAATCTGATTTAAAAGAAATATCCTTTAAGTCATTGTTTTCCAAAGAACCAAACTTGACATTTTGAGTTGTGCCGTCGGTACGAGTAATCGTATTCTGGTTGGTGTTATCTCTGTTGCTGTAATAGTTTGAAAAACTAAAGAGGGTATTGGTATAAAAACGCTCAGTCCATTGGCGTGACCATTTCAAACTTGAACCTGTATTGCCCCAGTTTGATACATCGGTATTGGCAAAACCACCTCCTCGACCGCCACCAAATGGAAGTGAAAGATTTTGTGAATTATCCAAAAAATCTTCGCCATTATAAAAACTCAATGTAATGTTATCTCGTTGGGTAGGACGGTAGGTAACCTTTCCGTTGAGGTCATAAAAGTAAGATGATACCGTTTGTCCAGACTGGAATCTACGAGCAAATCCGCCTGTAAAGCCTGCATTGTTGCTACTATTAGCAGCTTGTTGAGCTTTGAAGGTATTGAAGATTTTGTTGTAAATCGGTCCAGCCCATGAGTGGCGAGCTGCTACCACGAAGGTCATTTTTTTTGTAATAGGGCCTTCCGCCAAAATATTGGCACTCAACAAACCGACATCAGCGGTGGCGTTAAACTCTTTTTGGTTACCGTCTTTACTAGTTATATCAACTACACTGGATACACGACCACCATATTTTGCCTCAAAACCTCCTTTGAACAAACGTACATCTTTGATGGCATTGGAGTTGAAGGCACTAAAAAAGCCATAAAGGTGGTCGACATAGTACACCGTAAAACCATCGTACAAAACGAGATTTTGGTCTGGCGTACCACCACGTACATACAAGCCCGATGATGATTGATTGGCTGCACTAATCCCAGGCATTAGCTGGAAACCTCGAAAAATATCCTTTTCACCGACATTGGGAAGCTTCGCAATGTTTTTAGGAGTCATCATAAACATTCCAACGGTTTCGTTGACCTTCATGATTTCGGTTTTTTCGCCTGTTACTTTTACTTCGTCTAGTTCCTCGTTGGCAGGTACAAGATCAATACGAAGGTTGCTAGTTGGTGTTTGGGGGTTCAGGTAATAAGTCAAGGTTCTGTAACCTATATAGCTAATCACCAAGGCACTAGTATCGGAAGGTATTTTTTGTATTGTAAAAAGCCCATCAACATTGGTCTGCACACCAGTTTTTCTACCTTTTACAGTAACAGTGGTAAAAGCTAGTGATTCGCCAGTGAGCGCATCTACGATTTTACCAGAAATACTAAAATTTGTTTTTTCTGATTTGCCTTTGTACTGTTGTTCGGTAATGGCTTTGGCAACGGTAACTTTTTGAGATTTGGGTACGATATGAAGGATACTGTTTTCGTCGACATATATCTTCAAATCTGTATTTTTTAACGCATTAGTAAAGCCAATTTCTGCTTTGATTTTCTGAAACCAGTAACTAATGCGGTATTTGCTCAGAAGGGTAGGGTCAGCATCTATTTTTACCCCTGTTTTTTTAGTTAAATCCTGACAAATTTCAGAAAGAAGAGCATTATTATAGAATTCATCGGCAATGGTAATTCCTGTCGTATTGACCGAAATGGGTGTTTGTTGACCCCACGCTTGAAAAGACCATTGAATGCAAATCAATGCGAACAGTAATAGTATTTTTCTCATGCTTGATAGTGTAACGAATAAAATTGGTTAATCTTTTATGATGCAGTTTTTGCATTTTCCCAATATCAGGGACTAAAGAAGAACCGTTAAACGTTGCCATTTCAATATAAGAAATCGCTCTATCGCATAGGTTTGTAGATGGAAGTGGGAATTTCGGCGATATTGTTATTGGAGGCACAAAGTGGCAGAGGGGCAAAGGCACAAAGGGTGTTTTGGGGGTGAGAAATGTTTTGGACAAAAGTAGTTATACTTGTCCAACATAAGTTGCGTTACCTTCCGCAATTTCCCAAAATGTAGAGAGAGGTCTGATTATTAAGAAAAGTGTATCCCCTAGTTATTAAAAAAAGAGCGCTGTAGGTGAGAAAGAATATCGGTTAGATTGAATTTTCTCTCTCCTACGGCGCTTTTTGGGAGCAAGTAAAAAGGACAACTCCTCACTCAGCACCACATTAGTCTCCATATCGTTGTTTGATGCGTAATCCCATCTGAAAACCATACCAAAGTGTAAATCTTTCTGTAGAACGAATCGCCTGATAAGTTGGCATATTTTTGAATGGTTTACCATTGGCATACGATGAATTGGCGGGGTCAATTACCAGCGCTTTGATAGATGGTCCAAAGGTGAGCGTTGAGTTACGTGCTAGAAATTTTTCGAAGCCTAAATCAAAGCGCCATAAAACCCCTTGGTTAACCTCTCCGTACTGATTGTACTCAACCATCAGTCCACTCGTAACGTCGGTATTCATCATCCATCTTCCTCCTAGTTTATAGGCTCGTCCGAAACCATAGCCAATATTTACCAGTTCGTAGGCACGAACAAAATTGGAGCCAAGCGTCAAGATATTATAAAATGCAGGAACACCCGTTTTGAAAGTGATATTAGCGGACTGTATCTCATCTATAGCTACTTCAAATCGTTTATAGCCGTTACCTTTGCCCACAAAACTCAAAAAGCCGATTGGTGCGGTGGCCGATGAATCACTAAAGTTCAAAAAGCCAATTTGATGTCCTCCTTTCGAGATTTTATGTGAAAAGTTAAGAAGCCCCACTTGCCATCCTTTTGATTCTTTGAGCACAACATTCAAGATTGGCGCCATTTGAAGACCTTTCGACAGCTTGCCTGTTACGTTTAACACACCTGACAATTGCGCTCCTCTGGTTTCTTTATGTGTAATATTGATAAGACCAGCGGCTTGTAAACCCGTCATATTTTTCCATGTATGGTTCCAGCCCAGCGTCATCGCAACACCTTGGGTTTCGCCCAAAACTGTATTGAAAACCCCACCCATTTGCACACCTGTTACATTTTTCCCTACAATATTTCCTACACCCGCAAACTGAAAACCGTTGACATTTCGGCGTACACCATTCAGACCACCTCCGAATTCCATTTTGCGAACTCCTGCCGAATAGCCCATCACAATATTGACCGAAACTCTGTTTTCGATACTTCCTGAAAGGAGCTTATTTGTTCCTAGAAATGGCAATAATGATAGTTGAAAAGGACGAGATAGCGTATCTGTTACGTTTTTGTCGTGGATTCTTTGAGTTCGAGCAATCATCATTTTGCTAAATCTCGACTTGATTTCATCCCAAAATCGAAATAAACGACTAGAATCTTTTCGATAAATCGGAAAAATATTATCCGTGGTATCCGCTACGCTATATTCAGAAAGTAGCAAACCTGTCACTGGCACTCTAGGCACTAAGATGGGAACCTCTTTGGGGATTGCAACCGTGTCGATCAAGTTGGGGAAATAGGGTGAATTATCATCAAAGGGCAATTCTGGCTGTTTGACCTTAGGTTGAAGTGCCCAATCTTTGGTTTCTGACTGTAAAAGCTTGACAACCAAAGTCTGTGATTCATATTCTGGGCCTGATACTGACAATTTAAAAATAGTTTTTGTATGATTGAGCTTTATACGATAATAACCATTCTGATTGGTAACCGTAGACGCCAAACTATTGCGTTCGTAAATACTGACATTGGGAAGTTTTTTACCCGATATAGCATCGTACACCACGCCACTAATATATAGAGGGTCGCGCTCGGCCTTGAGCAAAATCACATACTGACCTTGCACTTTGTACCGAATCGTTCCTTTAAATAGCAAACCGATGGCTTCACGAATGGTTTTGTTGACAAGAATTAACTCAACAGATTTGTCTTCATCGATTAATGACGAATTATATGAAAACTTAAAATTTCCCTGAGCAGACAAATAGGACAGAACTTCCTCTACGGAAACGTCCGAAAAACGAGCAGTGACTACCCGTTCAAGATTCGCAGATTGTGCAAGTGCATTGGAGTGTACCAATAAGCATACAGACAAAGTCCAAAACGCTATTATGCTTCGTACACTAAAAGACATAGATACAAGTTGTTTAAAGAGAGTTTATGCGGCTCCAAAATTAGGAAATTATTGGCAACCTTTTCCCTCTAAAACGAAATTTTGACCTTGCTTTTGTACATTTATGTCAAAAGTTGTAGCAATTACGGCAAGAATATTTTCTAAAGACTCTTTTTCAAAATTTACAGTCAGCTTACAATGGTTCATCGCCTCGTTGGCTAAGGTTATTTTTACCCCATAAACTTGACTTAAGGTCGTTACAACAGAAGATAAATCGGTATTTTCAAAATTAAAACTTTGAGAAAAATAAGCAGCTTGATTGGCATCTACATTGGCCGAGCGTACAACATCGTCGCCTTGGACTTCCGCTTGCTCGCCAGGGAGCAATTGTATAACTGAAGCAGATTTTTTGACTTGAACTTTACCAGTTTTTACCCAGACTTTTACCTGTTTCGAATAGGCATTTACATTAAAGGATGTTCCTAATACTTTTATGTCTGCTCCTTGTGCATGAATAATAAAGGGATGTTGGGCATCATGAGCGACATCAAAAAAGGCTTCCCCTTGCAGAGTAATTTCACGTGTTTGTCCTTCGAAAGTAGAAGGATACGAAATTTTCGAACCACGATTCAAGCTCACTTTAGTGCCATCAGGCAAAGTATAATTAAGTACTTTTTCTTGTGCAATTGATTCTTGTAGCGGTGCTGACTCAGGTGCTGGTTTCCAAAAGAGAAAAAGCAATACTCCCATCAATACAATTACACTTGCTGCGATACCTATCACTCTCTGAAAAGGAATTACTCGTTTTTCGGAGAGTGGACGAATAATGGTGGAAGACTCGTTGAGATGAACAATTGGCGTATGATCTTCCAATTTGGAAGGACAAGACATTTGCTTTTTGACTTTTTGCCAAGCAGCATTTATATCACAAGGTTTTTTTTGTTGAAATGCAGCGCTGGCATCCCAAATAATTTTGGAATGTTCAAAGACGGTATTTCCATCAGGAAGCTCATTCAGATGGTCTTGGATTTCGGAAAAATCCTCCTCTGGGCTTTCTTCTGCCAAATACTTTGCTAAAAGTTCGTCTATGTTTTGATGCTCTGCCATATTTATTCAACGCCAAGTGTACGCTTGGCACAAGTAAGAATCTTTTTATCAGTGGTGAAATAACAAAAGTCCAAGCCAAAGAATACTTGGCAAATACTCTGCTAATTCTTGTCTTAATATCTTGAGCGCTTTTCCGATTTGATTTTCGACCGTCTTTACCGACAGTTGAAGTTCGTTAGCAATTTCTTGGTATTTAAGTTCCTCAAAACGACTCATCCGAAAAATCAATCTACATTGTTCTGGAAGTTTTTCGATGGCCTCGGCAATACGCGCTTCTAATTCTGCTTTATATAATTCATCGGTAGCTGACACGTGGTTATTTTCCATAAAATCTCCCACATGCTGGCGATAAGTATCTTGAATTTTGAGGTGCTTAATACGATTTAAGCAAGTATTATGCACAGCTCGATATAAATATGATTTCAGCGAAACAGTTATTTCTAAGTCCTGACGCTGGTCCCATACTTTCAGAAACATCCCTTGTACAATCTCCTCGGCATCGTCCATATCTTTGAGAAGGCCAAAGGCATAATTACACAAGGCTTGATAGTATTTTCGGAAGACTACTTCAAAAACACGTTCATTTCCTTGTCGAATTGCTTCGAGTATGTCGGTATCAGTAAGTTGCAAGGCCAAGAGCTTGTGATGGATTTAAGTTTAAAGAAAATCAATTTGATTAAAAAAAGCAATTTTAATCAAGACATCACAAAGTTACACAGCTTCACTTTTTAATCTTAAGCAATTAGTTTTAAACGGCATCTATTAGTTATAAAAGGTATAGGGTATTTTAATAAATCTCCTGAGCTTATAAATAACGTATAAAAATAATATTTTCATTAACTCTCCTTAATTACTTCTATGACAACCATTTAGTATATATCCCCTATCTTTTTTCAATTTTTTAAAAAATAAGCTTTTGATTCATCCTTGTCGTACTGCAAGTATTTTAGATACAACATACATCACAATTTTTTGCTACGATTTGTATCTACTATTTCGGTATTTCTCTACCTTTTACTATCAAATATTGGGCAACGATATAAGTTAACATAACGCAAAAGCCGCTATAAGCAAAATCTGAACCGAATTTGGTAATAGCAATCAAACTATCAGATACCATAAACAACACCGCCCCAACAGCAACTTTTAGCGCATTTGGCATCTCTCCTATGCGATTAATAGCTGCTAAAACCATAATACTTATGACGATTGAATATACCAATACTGGAATCTGCATAGTGCCCAAATATGGCCAAACAGGCAACATAATCATCAGGTGATAGCCCACTAATAGTAACATAATCCACAAATGACAGAAAACAAAACCCTTTCGAGGTGTGGCACAATCTTGCCAGAAAATCCTGATATATAGTATCTGCATCATCAAAAAAGCCAATAAGCCTGGCACAAAAGCATTGGGCAACATCAGAAGTACATCGCCCAGCCACGCAAAGGCAAGGGCAATTCGGAATGTAGAGAAAAATGGCTTTCTATCCTGTTGATTTTGATAATCATATAATATCAACAAGGGTAAAAGTAGAGGTTTGGTAAAATACCGAATGGGAAAGTTTTCAGATGGAAAAATTAAGAAGAACAATTCAAGAGCAGATATGATACCAAAGAGTATCAGTATCCTTTGGGCATTAAGGTTTTTCATAGTCAAATATAGGAATCAAGTATTTTGTGAAGTTGCGATTTATTCGCTATTCAAACAAAAACCTCGCAAGAATTTTCCTGCGAGGTTTTTACACTCAATTTATTTTCAACTTTAAACCTATACATTTCCAAGTACAAAAATCTCGCCTTTCGGTCCTGCCTCAGTGGTGCTACCACCTTTGGCTTCTAGCGAAATCGCAAATGCCTGAGCATTGCCCAACGACTTCATTTTTTCAAAAGTCTCTGGATTATCTAACAAACCTGCATCTACAGGTTTTCCATCCACAATTGCCCAAAGCTGATATTGTTTTCCTTCAGGAGCAACAGGCAATTTTACCGAAGACAAATACACTTCTTGCGTAGCAGAGTTCCAATAAACAATCGCTTGGGCATCTGGCGCAGGTTTTTGCCCACCCAATTGCACTCGTTTCGTTTCGGGATTCAACAAGGTATTGATGTTTTCTTGGTAACTAGCCTTGAGAGCACGTTCGTTGCTTGCCAAAATTTGTGTTTGCGACTCTAAGGCTACCACTTTATCCTCTGATTTTTGCCAGTTGCTATACAAAAACCAGTTGGCTGCTATACTCAATGCAAGTAGTACCCATGAAGCTGCGTACTTGAATGAGAAAGAAGCACCTTTACTTTCAGGAGTAAAGTTTACTACTTTGGTCTCTGGAGCAACTGCCTGTATATTTGCCTTTTCGGCTTCCTCCAACTCCAGTAGTGCATTCATCACTCTTGATTTCAGCTCGGGAGGAGGCGTTTTTGCAAATTTTAAGGCATATTCTTCAATACTATCTCGGATAGTGTCTATTTCTAGCTGAATGATTGGATAGGCTTGGGCTAGGCTCTCTACCTCTGCTGTTTCATCGGCAGTGGTATTTCCGAGCACATAGCTTTCCAAAACACCTGATGCTATATATTCTTGAATATTCATTTTTAAAAAAATTTTATAGTGGGAAAGATCCAACTTTTAATACTAACTGGAATGGCTATTTGATTTCCTCTAAATAAGCCATGTCAGAAGCATCAATGAAAAACTGACAAAGTACTCTCTCAAATGATTGATAGCTGACTTAACACGCGTTTTCACTGTTCCTAATGGAATTCCGTACTCTTTTGAAACCTCTTCTTGTGTATAGCCTTTGAAATACAACAAATCAATTACTAGACGATGCTCTGGTTTTAATTTTTCGACAACTTTACCTAAGCCAATGGCATCTACATCAAACTGACTAGAGCCTTGACTGTCGATCAAATTTATAGTTGAATCTAAGTCTTGGTTTCGCTGAGAGTTTTGATACTCTTGAGAGCGAATCCTATCAATGGCAGTATTGCGCGCTACATTCAGAATCCAAGTAAATAGTGTACCCTTCGACTGATTGTAACCATCGATATTTTTCCAAATTTTCACAAAGGAATCCTGCATAACATCTGCAGCTACTTCTTCGGAGTGTACAATTTTGTGTATGACTCCAAACAAAGCAGTAGAATAATTATCATACAGAATCGAAAAACCACGCTGGTCTTTATTTCGCAATAAAGCCACCAATGAGTCTTCAGATATGACTGTTTTTCGCTTTGACATAGGGGTGTGTTTAATGGTCTCTAAATTAATAATGGGACGTAAATATTTAGTGAGGCTGTCAATGAATTAGTCTAATAGAGTATGATAGGGTAAAAACAAAGATAGAAAAATGTTTTGAATTAACTATCTAAAAACAAAGGACTTTCAGATTTGAAAGCCCTTTGCACATTACCCATTATTAAACCACACCTATTTATTTGGTGAGATGGAATCTTACAATTTTTTCAAAATGTAGTATTCTGATCGTCATTGGATTATTCCATCTCTCCAAATCTCACAAATATTTGTGGACACTGGCAAGCAGGCCTATATATTTTACAATTACTTAGAATCAAGGTTGTTCGAAAAATTATACTATTGCAAATGTTCAATTTGATTGCTCAACTACTCAAATGAAGTTTCTCATTAATACGTTCATTTCAGAATTACGACCGATTAGGTAGCTTGCCGTTTCGGGACTGGTTGCCTGCTTCCATTTCCTGATAGCAGGGTTTTCGTTTGGCCAAAAGCTGCAGTATTTTGAGTCTGAGCAGAAAATACAGCATTTGTTCCTGGCAAAACTGTGGAGAACATAAGCTGTTTCATAAATAATTATTATTGATTGATGTCTTTAAACAGACTTACGAGAATGGTTTAGGTTTGGATTGTTTGAAACTACTATTTTTTACATTTATTTTACAATCAAACTTTTGACCTTATCCTTAAATCAACTTCACCTCTTTTCAAATACCTTATATATCAACTTTTATGACCCGCTTACAAACACGATAGTCCTATGAAAAAAAATGTTTTGTCCTTTCTATTAGTATGCCTTGTCCAGACCGTCATCATTGCTCAATCTCAAATTGATTCTTTAAGTTATCCTGTTCGAGTCTTTCAATTATTAACCAAATACAATTGGGAGAAAAACTATGTAGATATGCAAGATGGTAGCATTTTGCAAGACCCTGCTGCCGAACGAAAAACAGTGATGTGCTTAATATTTCGAAAAAATGGAACTGGCTCATTTGTGCAAGGTGAACAAGCTGCTTCATTTCGCTATCGTATTATCGATTCGTTGGTTACAATTAATGAAGCCATTTACAAAATCGATAAAATCAATGATTATGAAATGACATTTAGTGTTTATGCCAAAAATATGGATGAAGGCGAGAAATTTAGATTTCACTATTTGGCTACGAAGGATACGCCTGGCGACATTTACTTGCGAAAACTAATCAAACCCAATATTGTTGTAGATACTCCTAAAAAGGATACTATATTTTTATTTAACCAAGAAGTCTATCCCAAATTCAGAGGCAACTCCGAATGGCTACGTAATGTACCAGACTTTGAACAGGCATTTGACGACACCTATGGCGTTTCGTACAACTTCATCGAAGATGAGTTTGTATCACATTTGCCCAAAGATATCAATACTCGTTTTGAGGTTTCATTTGATGTGACGACCAGAGGATTAGTTGAAAATATTGTCATTACCTCAAGTACAAATCCTGAATATAATCCTTATCTAATAGCAGCAATACAAAACACTAGTAGAAAATGGCTTCCCGCCAGATGGAAAGAGAAAAACTATAAGTCAAGAATCCAATATGCTTTTCAAACAGAAAAAGAAGATCCTAAGGCTATTGCCTACGATCCTGAGATTTATGACAATTTCTACAATCGTGCGATGGGTCTAATGGCTCGTAAAAAGTATGACAAGGCGGTGAGCTTACTCACCAAATGTATTTTGATGACTGAAGATTCTATTGATGCACTTTATAAACGTGCCGAATGCTACCAGTCAGCAGGAATTATGAAATATGCTTGTATGGAT
This sequence comes from Cellulophaga sp. BC115SP, assembly GCF_009905545.1. Taxonomy (GTDB): domain Bacteria; phylum Bacteroidota; class Bacteroidia; order Cytophagales; family Spirosomataceae; genus Flectobacillus; species Flectobacillus rivi. The sequence continues at coordinate 161,357 of NZ_JAAALB010000008.1, forward strand.
TGGAGTTTCTTGTCATCTAAAGGTCTCAAACGTGCAGAGAAATTGTATTGGCAAAATTGTAAAGAATAGAGTTATACTGCTTTGAAAGGTTAAAAACTCAATAGGTAATTCATTTTTCGATTTGTATCTCTGTCACTTTAAGTACATTTTTTCTAAAAATATTCAAATTTTAAGAAAACGTCTTTTATCTTTACCAATATAGAACAGTGTAGAACTCTATAAATTCACTGATATATTTGATTATTAGAAAATCTTAAACACAAAACCAACAATCCTCAACCGTCAAAAGGCTCATTGGAATGCGTGCTTTGTGCCTTGTACTAACTAGTAAAACTACTATTCATCCTAATGTTGAAGCGACTATTTTTTCTCCTATTTCCAGTTTCGGTGTATGCACAAACCGAAATACCGCTCAATGATTTGAGCCAATTCCAAAAACCTAGTGCCAACTGGTCTATCGAAGGGCAAATTGTAGGAACACCGCAAGGCGAAGCACTTGTAACAAGTCCAGGAAAAGGTATTTTGGTCAATACCTTAAAAGCAGCCAAATATCAACGTACTGACGATTTGGTATTTGCTTTGGAACATGGTGACATTCGTTTGTCGCTCGACTACATGATTCCCAAGGGTTCTAATTCGGGTATTTATTTACAAAGCCGTTATGAAGTTCAAATTTTAGATAGCTGGTTAAAACTTCGCCCAAGTGATGGCGATGCTGGTGCTATTTACCACCGTTGGGACGAATCACGTGGTGCAGGAAAAGAAGGTTATGAAGGACATCCTCCACGCCAAAATGCTATCAAAGCACCAGGGCTTTGGAATCATATCGAAATTGATTTTCAAGCACCAAGATTTGACGCTAACGGCAAAAAAATTGCCAATGCGAAATTTGTCAAAATCATGTTAAATGGCGTTTTGCTTCACGAAAACGTAGAGCTTTTGGGTGTAACTCGTGGCGCAGTTTCGACTCAAGAAACCAGCAAAGCGCCATTGATGATTCAAGGAGACCACGGTCAAGTTGCTTTCAAAAATATTCGTTATGAAGTTTTTGACAAACCACTAGTTCAAATGGGAACTGCCGATTATGCTTACTACAAAGGCAAATTGGCTGACCTCAAGGTAAAAGATCAAAAGCCTGAAGCTACTGGAACTACGAAAGAACCTTCTATGAAACTAGCTCAAGCAAAATCTGACTTTTTGCTGAGATTTGATGGAACAATTACTATTCCAGAAAAGGATACTTATACCTTCACTACCAACTGGACAGGAACAGGAGCATTATTGATTGATGGAGACACAATTACTACAGGTAGTCACTGGTACAATGAAGACGTACAAGGTAAGAGAACCTTATCAGCTGGGGCTCATAAATATACCTTATATTATGCTAAAGACTTCGGTTGGGGTCCTAGAGCTTTAGGATGTTTTGTTGAACGTGTAGGTACACATCGTCAGTCTATCACTGAGCGTACGTCACTGCCAGAACCAGAAGCTACTCCATTAGTAGAAATCACAATCGACCAAGAGCCAAAACTACAACGCTCTTTTGTTGTATATAATGACCGTAAAAAAACACATGCTATTAGTGTAGGTTTGCCAGGAGGGTTAAACTTCTCTTATGACCTTAACCAAGGAGGTTTCTTGGAATGTTGGAGAGGTAAATTTTTGGATGTGACACAAATGTGGCATGACCGTGGCGAGCCTCAAACTGCCGCACCAATGGGTGTTACGGTACAGTCAAATGGTAAATTCCCGTTGGCTTTTATTGCTAGTGCCAATGCTTCTTTTCCAGATTCTTTGAATAAAACTGAGTTGAAATACAAAGGTTACCAGCTCATTAAGCAAGAAAATGGCGTGGCATATCCTGTATTTACTTATGAATACAATGGTTTGTCTATCAAAGACCAAACGATTTCTTCTACGAAAAACGAAGGCTTGGTTCGTCGTTTACAAATCGGAGGCAATGCAATCAGTTCACAGCCATTGTACGCACTTGTGGCAGAAGGGGAAGTTATTAAGAATGTTGGTAAAAATTTGTATGCCATTAATAACCAAACGTATTATATAGAGCTATTGGGCGATACTGCCAATCAGCAAGCTGTGGTTCGTCAGTCAAACGGCAAAACCCAATTATTGATTCCTGTGAGTGGATTAAAAGAGGTAAGTTATCAAGTGACTTTCTAAGAAATCATTGTATTCACAGATTTTTCAACATTTCTATTTAAGCATTCAAGATTTATGAAAAGATATTATCAATTACTCCTCACCCTAGGACTCTTGGGACTTGGAGCATCTTCGGGAATAGCACAAAATAAACCAAAGCCTTTAACAGAAGAAGATTTTTATGAAATAAAAACCGTTGCCATCCCTGATGGTATTCGCTTAGAGGCAGGTGGTCTTGCTCCTATGCCTGACGGTCGTTTGGGTGTTTGTACACGTCGTGGTGAAGTTTGGATTATCGAAAACCCTTACCAAACTAATGGTACAAAACCTAGTTACAAACTCTTTGCGAGCGGTTTACACGAATCATTAGGTTTGGCATACCGTGATGGTTCTTTTTACTGTACACAACGTGGTGAATTGACTAAATTAACAGATACCGACGGCGACGACAAAGCTGATTTATACGAAAATGTAGCCAATTGGGACTTATCTGGTAACTACCACGAGTATTCTTATGGTCCAGTTTTTGATAAAAACGGCGATATGTATCTTACTTTCAACGTGGCATGGGTAGGTTATGGAGAAGGTAAATTGGCCAAATGGCGTGGATGGTTGGTAAAAGTAACCAAAGATGGTAAACTAGAGCCAGTTGCTACAGGATTGCGCTCACCAGCAGGCTTTACAGTAAACTCTAATGGAGATGTTTTATTTGGCGAAAACCAAGGTGACTGGGTTGGTTCAGGACGTGTGACACATCTTGAAAAAGGGGATTTTGCAGGAAACGCAGGTGGTTTGTATTGGACAAAAGAACCAGATTCTCCTTTAAAATTAACGAGAGAGGACCTTCCTGATACTGGCGAGCCTATGTACGAAGCTGCCAAGAAAGTAAAGGCTTTGAAATTACCAGCAGTGTGGTTCCCTCATGCTATCATGGGTATTTCGACAGCTGACATGATTGAAGATGAAACCAATGGCAAATTTGGTCCATTCCAAGGGCAATACATCGTATTTGACCAAGGACAATCAAAAGCCATGCGTATGAGTTTGGAGAAAGTAAATGGCAAATATCAAGGTGCTTGTTATCCATTCCGCGAAGGTTTTCAATCAGGTACAGTACGTGCACGTTGGGGTAACGATGGTTCTATTTTCGTAGGGATGACTTCACGTGGTTGGGGTTCTACTGGAAAAGATTTATATGGTTTACAGCGCTTGGTTTGGAATGGTCGTTTGCCTTTCGAAATGAAAACAATTAGCGCAAGACCAGATGGTTTTGAGATTGAATTTACACAACCTGTGGATGCTAAAACTGCCGCTGATGCAGCAAATTATGAGCTAAAAAGCTTCACATACAAATATCACCACAATTACGGTAGTCCGATTATTAATCAAGAAAAGACCCCATTGAAAGGGATTATTGTATCAGCAGACCGCAAGAAGGTTCGTTTAGTAATTGACAACTTACGCAAAGGATATATCCATGAAGTTCGCCCATCGGGTATCTTAAACGAGGAAGGACAACCTCTTTTGCATGAAGTCGGGTATTATACGCTCAACAATATTCCTGATGGCGAAGCGGCTCAGTTAACAGAATCTCAGAAAGTAAAAGCTAGCACTGCTCCAGCACCAAGTACAAGCACGCCAGCGAAAAAGACGACTCCTATCAATGGTACTAAAAAGGTAGCAGATGCAGGTTTAATTGATAGCAAACAAGTAGCGACTTTATTGAAAAAACATGCTTGTACCAGTTGTCATGCAGAAGCTACACGTGTAGTAGGACCTCCGTTTACAGAGGTTGCGAAACGAAATTATACAAATGAGCAAATTTTGGAATTGGTATATCACCCAAAACCAGAAAACTGGCCAGACTATGCCACAGAAATGGCATCGATGACACACGTGCCAAAGGCTGATGTACTAAAAATTGCAGCGTGGATTAATGCGCTTGGCAAGAAGAAGGCTCAAGCAGATTTGAACAAATTGGAGAATCACGACTAAATAATGTAGAATGGTGAATTACGAATTGTGAATAATTACTTTCATTCACAACTCATAATTCACCATTCTAAAATTAATCTTCACTACTCTCCCGCAACACCTTTACTAGTATCTTGAAGGGCAATTGTAGATTTTTTGACTTTCTTGGTGTATGGCATTTTGTAATTAACAGGCTCCGTTGACGACGTTCTCTCAATTACTAAACCACTTTCTACCGTTTTACTTCCTAAACTCTGCTTGTAATTCCTGTTCGAAACTACCTGCTCGGTTTGTGTAATGTACTTTGCTTTTTTGGCAGCCGCAGCCGCCTTGTTGGGGTGCTTGTAGTTGCCAGTGTTGTAACCAGGGTCACCCGCTGGGATTTCTTGGGCGAGTGCTCCAAAGCTTGCCATCAACAACAAACCCGCCCCAAAAACTGATACTTTCATGATTCAATAAATTTTAATTGTATGTGATTTGTTTCAGAAAATTCACATCAAGAAAAACTTATGCAGCCATTCCATAATCATCTACATCAAAACGTTTTTTGTACAACGCTCTGAATGTAGGAACCATACCTAACATTTCGTCTAGTTTGTACTGAGCCTTACGATAAGTATAGTTATTTTTATTAGACGCTACTAAGTTTCTGAAAAGATGAGACATCATATAGAGCTCTTGTTCGTGCATAGTAAAATCTAATATTTCATACATTAAGAAACCCTTCTGTCCATCTTCGCGTACCATAAATAGTACTAGGTAAAAATTCTCATCTTTTACGAATGAGATAACTTGATTTTGGTTGAATTCTTTTGGCATATATCCAAAGTCAACTAAACAATCTAAGATCTCTACCTCGTTTATGCTTGTATATAAATTAGGAGTCAAAAACTGATTTGCTTTCATCGTCGCTTCCATATCTTTTCTTATTTTATTGTGGTTTTATTTTGTTTCGTTTGTTGTTCTAGTAAGAATTACGACCGAAAGTTTACAATAAAAAAAATCAATGTCAAGCACCTCATTTTTTGACAAAAAGTTGATTTTTAGCCCTTTTTCTAGTGATTTTAGGCTTTTTTTCGAACTGAATACTACTTTTAAAATACCCTTTATCAACAAAAATCACTTTTTATTTCAAAACCAGCATTTTTTGAAAGCCCTCTTTTCAAAAAACATAAAAACTAAATTTTTCAAATATTTTTTTGTACTTTAATTTATTGGAAGTTGATATTTAGCATGCTTATAACTGGATTTTATTTCTTTTTTCCAAAAGAAGGTACAAAAACTATTGTTATAGCAATTATTCATACAAAAATTGACAAATGTCGGTATAATTAAGGGTACTTTCTCCAAAAAAGAAATAAGCATTTTTACTTATAAATATTTCAATATTTTTTTGTACCAAACAAAAATCCCCTGCATAGTCTAGCTATACAGGGGACTTCTCATCCTATTATTCACTAATATTTACTTGCTTCAAACTTGAGCACTTTGCCTTTCTTCCTGCTAATAATATATAGATTATCATACTCTGTATCTGGCAATATCTTGGTTTCAAAATTTACACCAAATTTTCGAATGATATCAGGAACCGTATTACTATGCCCAACAATCAAAACAGTCTTGTTTTGAACACCTACTTTTTCCAAATCGTCTGACAAAACAACATCTTTGGCACTATACCAAAGTGTGTCTATCCGATTTTTGATACGAAGCGAATCAGCGGTCTGTTGCACGCGCAAATACTCTGTTACAAAGATTTTTTGAATACCAGCTTTTGCTAAGCGTTGATACAAAGCTCCAGCGCGTTGGTGTCCCTGAGCATTGAGTGGACGCATACGGTCATTTCCTTGAAAAGCCACATCTTTTTCAGCATGGCGAACCACATAAATCTTCTGGGTGGTCTGACAAGCTGTCAAACTTAGCATTACCCAAAATAGAGAAGCAAAAATGATTTTTGGTAGCATAGTTTTCTGAGAGGGGTTAGGCAAGAGGCACTAGGCAAAGAGTATTTTTATTTTTCACTAGTGCCTCTTTGCCTAATCCCTATCCCCTCTTTACAATTTTTTCGGAACGAAGCCCATGTTATAAAACAAAAACGCATAAATATCCGCTGTTTGCTCGATGCTTTTGGCAGTATTACTTGCCCCATGACCAGAGTTTACATCTACACGAATCAACAAAGGGTTACTAGATACAGACCCTGCTTTTGCTTGTAACTCGGCTGTGTATTTGAATGAATGCGCTGGTACAACACGGTCATCATGGTCGGCGGTAGTTACCATAGTGGCAGGATATGCCACCGATTTGATATTGTGCAATGGAGAATATTGGTACAAATTCTTGAAATCGGTAGCATCATCTGAATTACCATATTCTGGAGACCAGTTCCAACCGATGGTAAATTTATGATAACGCAACATATCCATTACTCCTACCTGCGGGAACGCCACTTTACATAAGTCTGGGCGTTGATTAATCACTGCTCCTACCAACAAGCCCCCATTTGAGCCTCCTCTTAGTGCCAAATGCTGATTATCACAATATTTCTGAGCAATTAGGTATTCGCCAGCAGCAATGAAATCATCAAATACATTTTGCTTTTTGAGCTTCATTCCTGCCTCATGCCATTTTTCACCGTATTCAGCTCCACCACGAATATTTGCCAAAGCATATACCCCACCTTGTTCCAAGAAAGGAATCAAAGTAGCGCTAAAAGCTGGCAATGAGCTTACATTGAAACCTCCATAAGCATACAATAAAGTTGGATTTTGGCTATTGAGCTGAAGTCCTTTTTTGTAAGTAATAAACATAGGAACTTTGGTTCCGTCTTTACTGGTATAAAAAATCTGTTTCGTTTCAAACGCAGATGGGTCAAAACTTAACTCAGGTTTAGTAAATACTGTACTTTTCTTGGTAGCAATATCATAGCGGTATATTGTCGGAGGAAAAGTGAACGACGTGAAAGTATAAAATACGAACTTATCGTCGGCATTGCCTCCAAAACCCGAACAAGTACCTAAGCCTGGCAATTTCACTTCGTTTTCTAATTTACCATCCATTGCGTGTACATATACACGAGTCGTTACATCCTTGAGATAAGAAAGGAATAATTTTCCGCCCGCAGTACGAGCACCTTGAAGCGGTTCAGCTTTTTCGGGAATAACTACTTTCCAAGATTTATTGGCAGGATTAAAACGAAGAATTTTCGAGTTTTGAGCATTCTCATTGGTTTCTATCAAAAACTCATCGCCGATATTGTCGATTACCGAATAGCTAAATTTATCAACTTCTGCCACGATAGGTTGGAAAGACTCTTGTCCTGCTTTTTTGTAGAAAAGCGCATTTCCTTCTTTGCCTTTACCACGGTCAGAGACAATCAAAATAGCAAATTTTTCGTCTTCTGTTACCTGCAAATAGTGGAAACGTTGTAAGTTTTTCAAATCTTGATAGACCAATTGGTCATCAGATTGTGATGTACCTACACGGTGGAACCAAACTTGGTGATTTTCATTTTTGGCTGCCAGTGCACTTCCTTCTGGTTTGGGATAACGGCTGTAATAAAAGCCATTGCCCTGCCAAGAAATCGTAGAAACCTTAATCCATTCGATTTTTTCTGACAAATTGGTTTTCGTTGTCAAGTCCATCACATAGCCATCTTGCCAGTCCGAACCACCTTTTGAAAGGGTATAGGCTGCATATTTGCCATCTTTAGATATCACAAAACTTTGCAAACGAGTAGTACCATCGGGCGATAATTGGTTAGGATCAAGCACCACCTCTGGCGCACCATTCAAACCTTTTTGGCGATACAACACTGATTGATTTTGTAATCCATTGTTTTTGTAAAAATAGAACCATTCGCCTTTGCGAGAAGGAGCCGAAAGCTTTGTATAATTGAACACCTCCTCGATACGCTTTTTGAGGGCGTTACGGTAAGGAATTTTTTCGAGGTAATCAAAAGTCAATGTATTTTGAGCTTTTACCCATTGTGCTGTTTCGGCAGAACGGTCATCTTCGAGCCAACGATACGGGTCGGCTACTTGTGTACCATGATAATTATCGACTTGATTTACTTTTGCTGTTTCGGGGTATTTCCACTGCGCCATACTTAACATAGGAGCCAGTACCAAGGCTGATACTAGCGAAAGGGATTTGTTCATTTTCGATGAAGAATTAGGTTTGTTGAATAAGAGTTTTTTCGAAAATACGGATAAATTTTGAGTTTTAGATAGCCCTAGCGGAATTGTGAGTCAGGGCTGTACAACTATTGCGGATTTGGGATGTGGGATTTCGGAAGTGTCACCAGTCTTATTAATTGGCTTTTACATGTAGAGACGTGGTACTATAAGAATTATCAATGAGTGCATCATCTACGGTCTATCTACTCCCACATTTAATTATGATTTTGCGAGTGTAACCCTCGAAATCAAACAAAAAGAAATAATTGTGTCGGAGAAAATGTCGGAGAAAATGTCGGAGAAGGTTCTTAAACTAATCAATCACAATCCTCATATTACTACAATAACCTTAGCAAAAGAATTAGACAAAAGCCAGAGAACTATTGAAAGAGCTATTAAAAGCTTGAAAACAGAAAACAAAATCGAAAGAGTTGGAGGCGACAACGGCGGATATTGGAAAGTAATAGTCTCCATTTAGCATATTCATTAGAAATCCGAATAATGTTCCACAAACAATCCAGTACTTCTTAGAATAGAATAACTAGCAGCTTCCTTGTCTCAAGAAAAAACATTTTCGTCGTTGAAATACAATACTTTACACTTCTCTTTTGGGAGGAAAGTGTAAAGTACTTATGTTTGTAGAAAAAACTGAGTGTGACTATTTCTATCAAAAATATCAACAAACAACAAGTGCTTTTCCACATTATTGGGTGGATATGCTTCTTGTCATTGCCGTATTTACTAAGAGGAACAACGCCAGATCCTCCCAAAATCAATCCTAGCCTGCCTCCGCCCAACGCAAATGCAACCATGTATTTTACGTTGTTGAGTATGCTCAATATCCCATTCTTCTATCTCAATTCGCAAGTTTTGATCACCAAGATTTGGACAAAACGTAATAACGTGTGGTTGTATATCATTGCGCTAATTGTGGCAATGACAACACTTTTTTACTTAAATGGTTTAGGGAAGGTATTATTATTTGGACCAAATGCAACAAGGTTCCCTCGTTTGGGTACTATATTCCAAACGTTGTTTGTCTTGGCAATTAGCACCAGCTACCGCATTATGGCCGATAATATCCACAAAGAAGAAGTTCGCAAAGAACAAGAAAATGAGAGGCTCAAATCTGAGCTTTCGTTTTTGCGTTCGCAGATAAGCCCACACTTCATGTTCAATGTGCTCAACAGCATTGTATCTTTATCAAGACGCAAGCCTGATATGGTTGAACCTGTGGTCATTAAGCTCTCAGAACTTATGCGCTATATGTTGTATGAGTCTGAAGGGACAAAAGTATTATTGAGCAAAGAAATTCAATATTTACAAAGCTATATCGACTTACAAATGATTCGCTTTGGAGATGATGTTGTCGTTTCTTTTCAGAAACCCCAAAAAGAATCGAATATTTTACTCGAACCCATGCTCATTATACCGTTCGTTGAAAATGCCTTCAAACATGGTATTGGTATGATTCTAAGCCCAGAGATTCATATTGCTATGGAGGTAGATGATAAAGGCTTGGTATTTTCGGTAAAAAATAAAACAAATCCTAAACCCGAAGCCAAAGACCACGCCTCTGGCATAGGTCTCAGTAACGTAAAACGTCGTTTAACCTTATTATATCCAGAACAACACCAACTCATCATCACACAGGACAGTCATTGGTATGACGTTCGTCTACACATTGAAGTTTAAGTCGGAGGATTCTTGTATTTTAGCCTAATCTAGCTGTTGTTAGGCTATAAATGTATTGCGTCTAGGTCACACAAGGTTAGTAAAATGCTGTACTTTTCATACTTTCGTGAAGCCTAAGGCAACTCTTTTCGGTAACTAATAGTCTTAATGCTATAGGCAATTAGCTGTAAGCATTAGGCAAAAAGGTTTTTATTGTCTCATTCAAAATATTATTAACCTTTTGGTCTACAGCATAACGCTTAATGCCTAATGCGGGTAATATTAATGTCATTTTGCCCATTAGCTTATTAGTTGCTTTTTGATTTTCAAATACTTCTCAAAATATGATAAAACTAAACTGTCTAGCGGTGGACGACGAGAGCCTCGCCCTAGATTTATTGGAAGATAATATCAACAAAGTTCCCTTTCTAAACTTAGTAAAACGTTGTAAAAATGCTTTTGATGCTATTGAAACACTTCAAAATGAGTCGATTGACTTAGTTTTTTTAGATATTCAAATGCCTGGAATTACAGGAGTTCAATTCTTACAAAGTGTCAAAGAACCTCCAATGGTAATTTTCATTACGGCTTATCAACAATACGCATTAGAGGGCTTTGATTTGGATGTGGTAGACTACCTACTTAAGCCTGTTTCTTTTGATAGGTTTCTAAAAGCTGTAAACAAAGCTTACGATTTACATAACCTGAAATTAAAAAGCGCTCAGGTTACGGAAGTCGAGGAAAAAGAAAAAGGATTGGTGTATGAAACAGATTCTATTTTTGTCAATGCTGACTATTCTTTGGTAAAAGTCAAAATATCAGACATTACGTATATTGAGGGACTGAAAGATTATATCAAAATTCATTTGGAAGGCTCTACCAAACCTATAGTGACTCGCATGACCATGAAGGCTATTGAAGAGAAACTTCCTACGGAACATTTTTTCCGTATTCATAAATCGTATATCGTAGCAATGCCTAAAATTGAGTCTATTCGTAATCTCAAAATCAAAATAGGCAATATGCAAATACCTGTAAGCGAGCATTATTCTGAAGAATTCTTCAAAAGAATAGGGCAAAGCTAACAAGTGCGGAATTGTGAATTGTCCTTGCCTAAAATAGCTTACGCTTCATTGGATAAATATTCAAAACGAATTTTATATAACAAAGAAATACCTGTTTATCCAGAAGATTGAAAAGCGATAGTCAATCATTTACCTCGGCTCCGTAAGAGCAACAGTTTGGTAAAATACACATTAATATAAATCATTTCAACGACCATATACTGCTGTAATACAAAAAAGGTGTCGAAATTTCGACACCTTTTTGTATGATTAAGAGGCTAAAAGGGATTTCTATCAAATATTTTTTAGAAAACCGATGGAGCCTCAGCTAAAGAATCTTCCGATTATTTACCAGATTTTTTCTTAGCAGGCTTTGCTGGAGCAGCAGGAGCAGCATTTTTAGTTACTGTTGGTACTGGAGCCACTGCAGGAGCTACTTCAGTTGCAGTTCCTTTTGGAGCTACCTCACCTTTGATTGTCAAAGCGATTGTTGGAGTTTCTGAGTTACTGATAACTGTAACAGTTTTGTTGAAAGCACCAGGACGACCAGTTGAGTTAAAAGAAGCAGTTACTTTCCCTGTTTTTCCTGGAAGTACTGGTTCTCTAGTCCAATCTGGAGTTGTACATCCGCAAGAAGGTTGAGCATTAGAAATTACTACAGGTGCAGTACCAGTGTTAGTAAATTCAAATGTGTAAGTAGCCTGTGTTCCTTCTTCGATTTTACCAAAATCGTGACTTTCAGTTTTGAATTTGATTACTCCTTGTGCATTTGCCAATGTTGCAGTGAACAAAAATGCGAAAAAGAAAAATAGTTTTTTCATTTGAACAGAATGTTTAGTTGTTATTAAATAGCTTTACAAGCTTTCGTAATAAATATACGAAAAAGTAAGGAATTTGTTTCCGCAAAACTTATTTAAAGGACCAAACTAATGAGCTTTAAGCGGATTTTATTCTAAAAAAAGACTGAAAAATTATATTTTTTTGAAAAAAGTATAAAATAATACAGATTCAAAATATTACTTCAGTTTTTCTTGAGTGAATTGATTTATTCCGAAACAAAAGTAAACTACATCAAAAGGTTGGCAAAATCTTTGAGAACCTTTAACAAATTATTAACAACTCTCCAAAATTTCGACTGTTTGTTATACTAATTAAATTATCTTATTTTTGATACAGCTTTAAGCCAAAGGGTAGATGTTTGATTCTAACTTATAAGTCTTAAACACACCATCAACTGTATCTTTAATTCTATTTTTATCAGCCCGAAATTGCCGTGTTGGAAAACGAACTACTGTCAGAAACAATTTTATTTAAAAAAGAGTCGGTTATCGAGGATTACCGTCTTGCACGTATTAGCCGTGAATGTTCTTTACTAGTAAGGAAAGAAGTGTTTGCTGGACGTGCCAAGTTTGGTATTTATGGTGACGGCAAAGAGCTCGCCCAAATTGCCCTAGCAAGAGCCATGAAGGCAGGTGACTTTATTTCTGGGTATTATCGTGACCAAACGATTGTGGCTGCTGTAGGTGATTTGACTTGGCAACAGTATTTCGCACAGCTGTACGGTCATCCTGATAAAGCGCATGACCCCCACACTGGCGGGCGTACTATGAACAACCACCATGCTACACAATGGCTAGATGCTAATGGGCATTGGGTTGACCAAACAAAATTATTTAATTCTGTTGCTGGTATATCTTCTACTGCTGGACAAATACCAAGAGCGATTGGTATAGCGTACGCTTCAAAGCTCTATCGTAATGTTCCAGAACTTCAGGGCGAAATAGCTGAAAAGTTTTCTAAACAAGGCAATGAAGTATGCTTTTCGACGATTGGTGATGCTTCTACCTCTGAAGGTATGTTCTTAGAATGCATTAATACCGCTGGCGTTTTACAGATACCACTAGTAATGGCAGTTTGGGACGATGGTTATGGAATTTCGGTGCCAACTCAATATCAAACTACCAAGCATTCTATTTCAAAGGCTCTGGCTGGCTATCAACGAACAGACGATGAGGCAGGTCTTGAAATTATTTCCGTAAAGGCTTATGATTATGTAGGCTTGATGGAGGCTTTTCATAAAGCAGCTCAGCTGGCTCGTGAAAACCATATCCCTTCTTTGATTCACGTGGAAGAGGTGACTCAACAACAAGGACACTCTGCTTCTGGCTCTCACGAGCGCTATAAATCTCCCGAACGTTTACAATTTGAAATAGACTTTGACTGTAATACCCATTTCAGAAAATGGATTCTGGATAATGATTTTGCTACAGAGGAAGAACTATTAACAATTGATCAAGAAGCGGTAAAAATCGCTCGTAAATCACAGAAAGATGCTTGGCAGGCCTATATGGACTCGATTAAGCCTGAAAAAGAAGATGCACTTTCTTTGATGAATCAAGCGGCAGCAGAAAGTAAAAATGGTGCTACAATCAAGCAAATAGCAGAAGAACTTCGTAAAACCATGAATCCTATCCATCGTGATAGCGTGGTGGCGGTAAAGAAAGCGTTACGTTTGCTAAGATTCGAAAATTTTCCTGCTAAACGTGGATTAATAGAATGGCTTGAAAAGTCAAAAGAGGCTAATTTTGATCGCTTTAACTCCTTTCAATTTTCAACTTCTGACAAATCGGCTTTCAATATTTCAGCACAACCAGCTATCTACGATGAAGATGCTCCTATGGTAGACGGTCGTGAAGTTTTAAATAAAAACTTTGATCATTGGTTAGCAACAGACCCACGAGTTTTTATTATTGGTGAAGACGTAGGGAAAATCGGTGATGTTAATCAAACACTTGCAGGATTACAAGACAAGTTCGGAGAGTGGAGAATAACCGATACTGGTATCCGTGAAATGACCATAGTAGGACAAGGTATTGGAGCTGCTATGCGTGGGCTACGTCCAATTGTAGAAATTCAATATTTAGATTATATATTTTACCCATTTGCAACTCTATCAGATGATTTAGCTTGTTTGCACTATCGTACAAAAGGAGGACAGAAATCTCCGATGATTGTGCGTACTCGTGGGCACCGCTTAGAGGGTATCTGGCACTCAGGTTCGCCAATGGGCGTATTGTTGAATGGTTTGAGAGGGGTACATTTGTGTGTGCCACGCAACATGACTCAAGCGGCAGGCATGTACAATACATTGCTTAATAGCGACGATCCTGCTGTTGTGATTGAGTGCCTAAATGGTTATCGACTCAAAGAAAAACTGCCTTCAAATTTGCATGATACTCGCGTGCCTCTGGGAGTTCCTGATATACTTCGTGAAGGTAGTGATGTTACCATTGTTACGTATGGCTCTATGTGTCGTATCGTAATGGAAGCGGCAGTTCAATTGGCACAAGTGGGCATAGAAGTAGAGGTAATAGATGTTCAAACTTTATTGCCTTTTGATTTAGGACACAAAATCGTAGAGTCAATCAAGAAAACGAATCGAGTGATTTTTGCCGATGAGGATATGCCGGGCGGAGGTACAGGATATATGATGGAAGAGGTATTAGACAAACAGAATGCGTATCGTTGGCTCGATTCAAAACCTGTTTGTATTGCTGCCCAACCGCATCGTCCTGCCTATACTTCTGATGGCGATTATTTCTCAAAACCTAATGCTGATACGGTATTTGATGCTGTATATGAAATGATGTCAGAGGCTCAACCAAGTCGTTTCCCTGATTTATATTAGGGATTACATTTTGGGAAAAATATTCTTTATAAAAAAATTCGGTAAGAATCTTCTTACCGAATTTTTTTATAAAGAATACTCATCTTACAGGTACAAATTGATACTAAAAACTATCCTCTCGGATTCATTTTCCAAAAAAAATGGTTTACTCTATAAAATCAGTATTTTATAGAGTAGTTTTGTGGTAATTGTCTGGAGAAGTAAAATTTTAAGAATAAAATTTTATCAAAAAACTCTCCAAATGATATTATTCTGTACCAAATTATGCAAAAAGGAGCTAACAATACATATTGGGGAAATATCAAAGAGGGTATCAAAACTTCTTTGAAAGGGTTGTCTTTGTCCTTCAAACACTTTAAAGATGCTCGTCAAAGTCGCAAACCGATTTTTGTAGATGACCCACAGTATTTCGATCAAAAAACAGGAATTGTCACAACTCAATATCCTTATGAGCAATTACCAGTACCAGATAATGGGCGTTATCAGTTGCATAACGAAATGGATGATTGTATTGTATGTGATAAATGTGCTAAAATCTGCCCTGTCGATTGTATAGAAATTGAACCTATCAAAGCAACTGGTGTAGTCAGTTATGCCTCAGATGGCTCGGCGATTCGTTTGTATGCTGCCAAGTTTGATATTGATATGTCAAAATGTTGTTTCTGTGGCTTATGTACGACGGTATGTCCTACCGAATGTCTTACCATGAAAAAAGAGTATGACTTTTCTGTATTTGACATTACCGAGCACAATTTTGCTTTTGGAAATCTTACAGAGGAACAAGCTGACGAAAAGAAAAAATTGTATGAGCAGTATATGCTCGAGAAAGAGGCATTCAAAAAGGAAACTGCTGCTCAAAAAGTAGAACCGAAAGTTGCGCCAAAACCAGCATTTAAGCCTGCCACTCGTCCTGTAGCTAATACTGAAACTCCAGCTGAGTCTGCAACTGAAGCTACTGCCGAAGCTCCAAAACCAGCACCAAGACCTGCTTTTAAACCCAAAATGAAGGTTGAAAGCTCTGAGTCGAAGCCTATTACAGACGAAACTTCTACAGAAGATACGCCGAAACCAGTAGCTCGTCCAGCATTTAAGCCAAAAATGAAGGTTGCACCTTCAACCGAAACTTCTGTTGGAAATACGACAGAAGTTACCGATGAAAATGCTACAACTGCTGCCGATGAAATAAAGCCTGCTGCTCGTCCAGCTTTTAGACCAAAATTCAAGCCAGCAACTAAGCCAGTCGAGGAGGCATCCGAACCAGTTGTAGAAGCTAGTACAGAGGTAGCTCCAGAAGTTGGAGCACCAGCAGAAGAATCCAAGCCAGCTCTTCCTGCCTTTAGACCAAAATTCAAGCCAGCGTCAAAGCCAGCTGAGGAGGCATCTGAGCCAGTTGTGGAGGCCAGTGCAGAGGTAGCTCCAGAAGTTACAACACCAGCTGAGGAATCCAAACCTGCCCGTCCAGCTTTTAGACCAAAATTTAAGCCAGCAACTAAGCCAGTAGATGAAGCATCCGAGCCAGTTGTAGAGGCCAGTGCAGAGGTAGCTCCAGAAGTTGAAATACCAGTGGAAGAATCCAAACCTGCTCGTCCAGCTTTTAGACCAAAATTTAAGCCAGCCTCAAAGCCAGCAGAGGAGGCATCTGGGCCAGTTGTAGAGGCCAGTGCAGAAGTAGCTCCAGAAGTTGTAGCACCAGCGGAAGAATCCAAACCTGCTCGTCCAGCTTTTAGACCTAAGTTTAAAGCTCCTGCAAAGACAGAAGAAGAAATAACTGAGCCAGTTGCTAAAGCGGAACAAGAGGAAACAAAAGCAGAAGAGACCAAACAGGAAGATACTGCTACGAATGAAGAAGCGCCTAAGCCTCGTCCTGTGTTTCGACCAAAATTTAAAAGACCAGAATAAGGTTTTTGAAATAGATATTTGACCAACCATAAATCTCAAGAGTTTTGATACAATTTGTATTTATAGCTTTCATGGTATTGACTTTAGCTTCGGCTTTGGTCGTATTACTTACCAAAAATGTCTTGTATGCAGCCTTTAGTTTGCTTGGTACATTTTTAGGAGTATCGGCATTGTATGTATTGGCAGGGGCAGATTTTTTGGCTGTAGCCCAAATCTTAGTTTATGTCGGAGGTGTATTAGTACTCCTTATTTTTGGCGTAATGCTAACCAATCAACAAGGAAATAAAAGCCGTGGACGCAACGATATTACCACCGAAAGTTCCAACCGAGTTCTTGGGGTATTTGTGATGTTGGGTTTTAGTGCCACTTTGTTATATACTTTTGGTAGAGCAAGATTTCTGACCATTCAAGATAGCCTATTTGAGGCTTTAGAACCTACTTCTACTACTCAAACGATAGGAGTAGAGCTAATGACCAACTATGTATTGCCTTTTGAAGTTTCAGGTATATTATTGATGGCAGTACTGATTGGAGCAGCGTATTTAAGTACCAAAACTAAAAATTAATCAATTCATGGATAACAGTTTTTTGCCTTACTACTTACTTACAAGTGCCTTGTTGTTTAGCATCGGACTTGCTTTGGTGGTTGTCAAACGAAACATTATTGTGGTACTGATGGGTATCGAATTAATGCTCAATGCTGTCAATGTGAATTTGGTGGCTTTTAGTAAAAATGATCCTAGTCTTCAAGGTCAAATATTTTCTTTATTCGTAATCGTTGTGGCAGCTTGTGAGGCAGTAATTGCTTTGGCTATTGTTTTGAAAGTTTATGAACATTTCAAAACCGTTAATCTTGACGAGATAAATGAGTTGAAGAAATAGATTCTCTCGATTATCCTTCTCTCTTTCGAATTCAAGCCTGTCTGCCCAGGTCTGATATATATAACTTCATCAATCTAGTAATAGGTAGAAATTACTTTTATTTAAACAATGGCAAAGAGCAAACCAGTATCAGAATCGCTTACTACCATGACCGAAATGATTTTTCCAAACGATACCAATACGCTTGGAAATTTGATGGGTGGAAATCTCATGAGAATGATGGACGTAGTAGGAGCTATTTGTGCACAAAAACACTCGAACCGAATCGTAGTAACAGCGTCTGTTGACAACGTGTCGTTCAAGGAGTCTATTCCACTTGGAAGTGTAGTAACACTACAAGCTAAAGTGACTCGTGCATTTAGTTCTTCGATGGAAGTGGTGATTGATGTGTGGGCGGAAAATATTCCTGCAAAAGAACGAGTTTCAACCAATAAAGCCTTTTTTACTTTTGTGGCAGTGGACCAATCAGGGCGCCCTATTGATGTGCCTCAGGCTGTTCCTGAAACTGAAGATGAAATTGCATTGTACGAAGGAGCATTACGTCGTCGTCAATTGCGTTTGGTATTGGCTGGTCGTATGAAAGCTCAGGATGCTGTCGAACTAAAATCGATTTTCGAATAAACGTTTCGAGTAACGATATAACATAAGTTATTCAAAATTGAATAATTGAGTGAATGATTGATTATATATAAAATCACTCATTCACTCAATCGCAAATCACTCAATGATTTCTACTCTTTCTGACGAAAAGGTAATAGGCTTTTCTTTAAATAATGCCTTAGTTGCTGCCCAAGTTTTTTGAAAAAGCTCAGAATCACGATATTGATTCAAATGGTTTTCGCTTTCCCAATAACTATAAGTCATAAATATATTTGGTAGGTTGGCATCTTTGAGTAATTCGAGGTGATGGCAGCCTTCAAAATGCCGAATCTTATTTTTGGAGTTATTAAAAATTTCAAGAAAATCATCCACTTTATCTTCCTGAAAAGTCATTCTTACAATTCTAATAATCATCTTATTCTTGGGTTTTGTTTTGTTATGGCTATAGCGTATCAATCTTGCGACTATCAGGCAATATGTTTGATTTTGCCTGATAGCCATAAGACTGATACCCTGTTATTTTATCTTAAATTTTTCCATACCCTTACGGTCTTGTAATGTCACGAATGCTTCTTTTTGGTTTGGACTAAATACGAGGTTACTAGTTTGTTTTCCTTTGGTAGTGACTTCTTTTATCAATTGTCCCGAAGGATTAAAAATTAGAATTTTACCCAATCCCCAGCGTGTAGTATATAAATTACCCGCTTTGTCACATTTCATCCCGTCTAAACCTCCATCTTTAAAGGAGGTAAAAAGACGTTTGTTACTGATATTTCCTTGAGCATCGACATCAAATGCCCAGATATTTCGCTGGATACTTTCATTGACATATAACGTCTTTTCGTCGGGACTCAAGCAAATACCATTGGTTGTCCCCATATCCGATGTCAACAAATGCGAAGAGCCATCTGTATCGATTCGCCAGATTTGACCTGTGCTTTGCTTCCAATTGGGATCACTGGCAAAAAGAACATTTTTACGAGTAATACAAATATCATTTGGTTGATTAAAACGGTCGTTGTGGCTAAATACCGATACCGCTTTTGTTTGCATATCTACCTTCAGCACATTGTGTCCTGAGAAATCCGCTAAGTACATAGCACCTTTATCATCAAATTGGATAGCATTGGCCGTACTTCCTTGTGGCAATGTAAGAAATAACTCACATGAGCCATCAGGCATAACCTTGGCAATGGTACCATCTTTTTGGAAGTTAACGACATAAAGTTGTCCCTTGGAGTCAAAGTTAGGACCTTCTATGTTTTGAGTAAAAAGATTTTCTTTGGTGAAATCTTGTGCTTGGAATAAAGTTTTGGGACTACAAGAAGAAAGTCCGATAGCTGCGATAGCGCAAGCGAGGTAAGTTGACTTTAACATAGTTGATTAGAAAAAATTGGATAGTAGATTCGAAGATAGGAGTAATAGCGGAAATTTAAAAGTTTTGAATTGCCACAAGATAAAGGAAGAGCGAAAAAACGCTAGAAGAGCAACAAGGATAGATCTAACCAAAATATATTCTTTTTGTAAGAATACATTCGAAATCATGTTAACTAAAAAGAAATAAACTGCAAACTTTCTTCGGTTTGGTGCATATTATTCCAAATTTGCCTAATTTAGATGCAATTTATGATGCCTAAAGCTAGGGTTCGGAATAAATACTCAAAATAAGATTCTATTTTCGATTCATAAATTGTAAATTGCAACATCATTTGAATTTTTTGTCGAGTTGTCGAGAGCTCAATAGCTGTAAAAAGTAGAAGAATTCGATAACTTTCCCCAATCATATCCCTTAAACTGTAACCGAAAGATGTCTTATCAAAGAAAGACCAAGATTGTAGCTACGATTGGCCCAGCATCAGAATCACCAGAGATGTTGACCAAACTTGCCCAAGCAGGTGCAAACATATTCAGACTTAATTTCTCGCATGGTACTCATGAAGACCACCTTCAGAGAGTAAAGAACATCAGAGCTGTCTCTGAAGAATTAGGTACAAACCTAACAATTCTTCAAGATTTACAAGGTCCGAAAATTCGTACTCAACTTGTTGAAAACAATGGCGTAGAATTGATTGCTGGAAAAACGCTTACTTTCGTAATGGACGAAAACGTTGTAGGTACATCAGAAAGAGTAGGTACTACTTACACTTCAATGTACTTAGACGTAAATCCAGGAGAGCGTATCTTGATGGATGATGGTAACTTAGAAGTAAAAGTATTAGCAGTAGACAAAAAGAAAAAAGAGGTAGTTACCGAAGTAATTTATGGTGGTATCTTGAAGTCTAAAAAAGGTATTAACCTTCCAGGTACAAAAGTGTCATTGCCATGTTTGACTCCAAAAGACGAAGCAGATTTGTACTTCGGTTTGGACAATGGTGTTGACTGGGTTGCGCTTTCATTCGTACGTAAAGCTGATGATATTTATGATATCAAACAAAAAATCGCTGCTTACGGAAAAGATACTAAAGTTATCGCTAAAATCGAGAAACCAGAGGCTATCGATAACCTAGACGAAATTATTGCCGCTACTGATGCTATCATGGTAGCTCGTGGTGACTTGGGTGTTGAAATGGATGGTGCTGAAGTACCTCATTTGCAACGCGTAATGGTTGAGAAGTGTACGCAAGCTGGTAAGCCAGTAATCGTTGCAACACAAATGTTGGAATCAATGATTACGAATCCAGTTCCTACACGTGCTGAAACTTCTGACGTTGCTAATGCAGTATTGCAAGGTGCTTCTGCAACGATGTTGAGTGCAGAGTCTGCTTCAGGTACTTACCCTGTGAAGTCAGTAGAAACAATGGCTCACATCCAAGAGGTGGTTGAAGAACAACAAAACAAAATCGAAATCGTAAAAGGAGACGAGGCTGCTATTTACTTCAAAAACCACTCATTGGCACACAATGATTCTAAATACGCATTGAACGACCGAATGATTGCTAGTGCATGTCGTTTGGCACGTGATACTAAAGCAGAAGCGATTCTTTGTATCACAAACAGTGGTTACACTGCGTTCCGTTTGTCGGCTCACCGTCCAAAAGCAAACCTTTATGTATTCACATCAAACAAAGCTATCATGACTGTGATGGGATTGTTGTGGGGTGCTAAAGTATTCTATTACGAAGCTGATGGAAAAGATGTAGAAGCTACTGTAAATGGTATGACTGACATCTTGGTAGCAAAAGGATTACTCGCAAAAGGAGATACTTATGTAACTACGCTGAGCGTTCCTTCAAACAAAGATTTGAAAACTAACACTGTACAATTAGGTGTAGTTGAATAATATTACCTTCCCATAAAAGAAAAGGCGTATCCTTCGGGTACGTCTTTTTTATTATTATATTTTTTGAAATCATAAATTTGGTAGTTACCAAATGGTAATAATTGAGCAATAAACTCGAGATTTATGGAGCTTATTAGGAGATGATAAGGGAATGATTGTATTTTTATGGGAATAAACTATTAAAAATGGAGCTTTGTGAAAAATCAGTTGTAAGAGGGGAAATAAAGAGACTGTCGTTATTTCTTATTAGACGGTAGGTATAGTTGTCAAGAAAGTTGTTAATTTTATCCATAAAATACATGATAGTCGTGAGAAATGGGATTTGACACAGTTATTCCTGAAGCAACTTGGTAAAACTTCCTTAGCAATCCTCATGGTTTTTGATGTTAATTTTTAATCATTTGAAGAAAAAATTAACATTTTGAGCAAAGACGATTTTTCGAATCTATTTGACTAAAAATAGGGCTGAGTTTTTCGAAATAATCGATGAGGACACAAACAAAATGCAATAGAATTTGCTATATTAGCAATAAATCCGAGGTATTTACTAAAATATCAATCCTGATTAGTTCACAGGTGTTGAACTGTTGTTGTTAATTAATTGAAAATCAGTTACTCAGGTATGGCTAATAGACTGCCTTATTCTCCAAGAGCTGGTAACCGCCATTATCACGACTTGTTAAATTTACAACCGATGAGTAAGAAAATTAAAACTATCTTGGTAGATGACGAGAGACTCGCGCGCCAAGAGCTAAAGTACTTATTACAGGAGTTTTCAGACATTCAGATCATTGATGAAGCTGAGAACGTAGATGAGGCTTTGGAGAAAATACACCGACTTCAACCTGATTTGATTTTTCTAGATATTGAAATGCCAGAAAAAAATGGCTTCGATTTACTAGAGGAATTAGAGTTTGTTCCAAAAGTGGTGTTTGTAACGGCCTATAATCAATACGCAATCCAAGCATTTGAGTCTGAGGCAATGGACTATATTCTGAAGCCTACAAAGACAGAGCGTTTGGCTAAAACGATTGAGAAAGTACGTTCAGAAATTCAGCAAGAAAGAGCTACAGCAGCCGTTTCAGAAGGTCGATTGTCACCCGACAAACGTATTTTCTTGAAAGATGGCGAAAAGTGCTATTTCGTTAGATTGTCTGAAGTATTTATGATTGAATCAGTTGGTAACTATTGCCGTTTCCATTTTGGCAATAATCGTCCGATGATTCACCGTTCATTAAATAAAATCCAAGAACGCCTCGATCCTACGATTTTCTTCAGAGCAAATCGTCAGCAAATCATTAATACTGAGTATATCCACGATATAGATTCTTACTACAAAGGTGGTATGAAAGTGGTATTGAATAATGGTATCGAACTAGAGATTTCGACCAGAAACTCAGTAGCCTTCAAAGAAATGATGGGAATCTAAATAAGTTACATATTGATAACTCATATCTATGATTTTAGCAATATGTACAGACTAAATATGATTCTTGCAATACAATATTTTAGGAGCTTGATAGCAACAGCTATCAAGCTTTTTTATTGTTTCCTCAATTCTTTCCTGACAATTATCTTCTCTCAACTGAAGACTTTTCTCTAATTTTGTCTCTATGCGTATTTTTAAAACTCTTTATAATATCTGGGCAGCATTTTGGCTGATATTTATTTTCTTGCTGTTGTTTCCTTTTTTCTGGTTATTTCTTCAAAAAGAATCATGGAAACCTAAAGCTCATTATCTGAATCGTTTGTGGGGAAAACTATATTTTCCAATTATTGGAGTTCCTATTCGTGTTGAATACCGTTTTCAACCAGATACACAAAAAGCTTATGTTTTTTGTGCCAACCACTTTTCGTATTTGGATATTGCTGCCATGGGGATTGTGTTGAAAAACTACTACGCATTTGTGGGTAAAAGTGCTATTAAGAAGGTGCCTCTGTTTGGATATATGTTTTCTAAACTACATATTCAGGTAGACAGAGAAGACCGTAGTAGTCGAGCCAAATCGATGACTCGTTCGGTAAGAGCTTTGCAAAATGGACGAAGTATCGTGATTTTCCCTGAAGGTGGAATCAAGTCTAAAAAGCCTCCATTGATGCACAAACCTCTAAAAGATGGGGCTTTTGTAATGGCAATACAACAACAGGTGCCTATTGTGCCAGTTACGTTTGTGAATAACTACAAAATTATGTTTGATAGCAATCCTTCGTTGACTCGTATGCCTTTGCGTGTGGTTGTACATGAGCCTATTTCAACAATAGGAAAAACTCAGGAAGATGTAGAGACCTTGAAAGAAGAGGTATTTCAAGTAATTCAAAGTACGCTTTTGGAATACAACTCCTAATACTTGCTAGTTTTTGAAGTACGGATATTTGACAGAGATAAGGTCGTCAGTTTTAAACACCGATTACTCAACAAATTTGCCAATTATCCACAAATGTTATTTTTAGAACTAATTCTTTATCTTAATTTGCATCATAAGATTAACGTTTTACTGAATCTAAAAACTAAAACAAACTATGTACTCGCACGAAATTGATTACAAGATTATTGGTGAAGATATCCAAATTGTAGAAATTGAATTAGATCCTAACGAAACTGTGATAGCCGAAGCAGGCGCCATGGTTTATATGGAAGATGGTATTACTTTTGAAACTAAAATGGGCGACGGCTCAAATGCTGATAACTCTGTTTTGGGTAAAATTTTCCAAGCTGGGAGTCGCTTGTTGACAGGAGAATCGTTGTTTATGACGCACTTTACCAACCGTGGTTATGGTAAACGTAAAGTAGCTTTCGCAGCGCCCCACCCAGGTACAATCGTTCCTATTAATTTGGCTACTATGCCTGGCAATACTTTAATTGCTCAAAAGGATAGTTTCTTGTGTGCAGCTTTAGGTACGAAGGTATCTATTACATTCAACCAACGTATTGGTTCTGGATTCTTTGGTGGCGAAGGATTTATTCTTGAAAAACTACAAGGCGATGGCTTAGCGTTTGTACACGCTGGTGGTACTATTGTCGAAAAGTACTTGAACAATGAAACCCTTAGAATTGATACAGGTTGTATCGTAGCCTTTGAACCAACCTTGAGTTATGACATTCAACGTGCAGGTAATTTGAAATCAATGGTATTTGGTGGAGAAGGGCTATTTTTGGCTACAATGCGTGGCACAGGACGTGTTTGGATTCAATCAATGCCTCTTTCTAAATTAATTCGTACACTTTCACCGTATGGTCAAAATACCAACAAGGAAGGTGGTTCGGTATTGGGTGGATTAGGTAATTTATTCGAAGATTAATCGTAGGTGTAAATTTTGCAATAAAGTTTACATAAGAACGTTTCCTCTTTATACATATTTGAGTTTTTTCGTTGTAAAAGGAATAAAAAATCCCTTCGCAACTGCTTACTTTTCTTGTCTTGACACAAGAAAAGTAACCGCAGCGGCGGCCGCAAAAGAAAGTCATGAAATCCTAAACTCGCCTTCGGCTCAAACAGTAGGATTTCATAAAAAAGATATAACAAACTATGAGGTGTTTATTTTAAGGAACTTTCAAAATTTAAACACCCTCTTAGATTTTATACTTGAATAATGTAGTTTTGCAAGTATTATCAGCCTATCCAAAGCTTCTAGCTATAGGGAATAGGACACAATCACCAATAACTACTTTTGTAATGAATCTCAAAAAAATTCATACATATACGATTCAAAGAAAACCTCATGGTCTGATGGCTGTGAGGTTTTCTGCTTTGTTAGTCATCCTTTTGATGAGCGTATCTGCTTGTCGTCAAAAAAAAGATGATGATGGTTTTACGCCCAAGCCCAAAGGCTATAATCGTATTGATTTACCCAAAGCTGAATATCAAATGCTAACTGAAAAGCACCCATATAGCTTTGAGTACTCGAAGTATGCGATTATTAAGCCTGATACTGTTCGATGGGCGGAGCCACACTGGATTTATATTTATTATCCAGAAATGAAAGCAATGATTCAATTGACTTATAAGTCATTGAATGGTGACCAACAAAAGCTGGCTAAACTTATTGACGATGCTCACCGTTTGGCAGCAAGGCATAATATTAAGGCTTATTCTATCAAAGATTTGGTTATGAAAACTAAGTCTGGCAAAACGGCTAAGTTGATAGAATTAGAAGGCGAAGTGCCAACGTATGTGCAATTCTATACGACCGACTCCACCAAGCATTATCTAAGAGGTGCTTTGTATTTCAATACAGCCACAAAAAGTGATTCTTTAGCTCCTGTAATTGACTATCTCAAAACAGACGTCATTCGCTTGATTAATACCTTGCAGTGGCATTAGTGGAATTGTGAATGGTGAGTGAAGAATTGTGAATTTCTTAAAAAGCCCTATTTAAAATTCTTACAGAAAGACTAGAAAATGATGGAAGGTTTGTACTAGTTCACAAAAACACTCACAAGTCACTCATTCAAAATTCACAATTACTTAATCGGTACGACCAATTTTATACTGATATTTCTGCCCATATTATAAACTCCACGTCTTTGAGTAATGGGATTTGTGTCGAGATACTTTAGTCGGCTTTGATGGTTTTGATATGCCAAGTCAAAGAGGTTGTTGACATTGATATAGAGCGACGCAATTGTTTTTTTGTCTTTGTTCCGCCAAGTCATACCTGTGCCTAGATTTACTAGGGTATATGCTGGTGTAATCGTTTCGGTATTGTAAGCCAAAAGCACCTGATTTTGGGTTTGATGATGTTCTAATTCTGCTAAGAAATACACATTCTCCACATATTTTCCCCAAGTTTTTTTACTCCATTTTACTTGACTAATCCATCGCGCTGGTGGCATAAATGGCAAATACTTTGACGAGTCGTTAATGGCTTGTTGATTAATGCCTTTTACCATTGAATAGCTTTGATTGAAACTCAGCCATGGTACAGGAGTAAAGTTGATAGTCGCCTCCAAGCCTTGCAAAAGCGCATTGCCCTGTACATATCTAAACACAGGCACTTGATTAATTAAAGAATCTTTTCCATTTGGCGCCTGAACTCTTTCAGAATAAGTATAGTGTTGAATTTGGTTTCTAAACCAGCTCACATCAAGATACCATTGGCGATTTTCCCATGTAAAACCAATATCTGTTTGTAAAGAAACTTCCGATTTTTGATTTACATTCCCAATTTCATAACGATAGGTCCCTGCATGTTCGCCATTTGATGATAATTCTGGAACAGATGGTGCACGGAA
This sequence comes from Cellulophaga sp. BC115SP, assembly GCF_009905545.1. GTDB lineage: Bacteria > Bacteroidota > Bacteroidia > Cytophagales > Spirosomataceae > Flectobacillus > Flectobacillus rivi. Next base: position 187,992 of record NZ_JAAALB010000008.1, read on the forward strand.
GCCTCTGGCGGTATTGGTGCGCAGACTTAGGTTTGAATTGAGTTTATAAACGACACCCAAACTTCCTGTGATATTACTGTAAGAATTACTGAGTCCACTAAAACGCTCCTCTACAGCTCCTTGAGGCGATGTCTGAAATTTGCCATTCGCATCTACATAAAGTTGTGAGATATTTAATTGGCGATAGTCATAGCGAAGTCCTCCGCTAATAATCCAATTATTCCATTTCTTTTTCGAAAAAACAAAAATGCCTTTATCTGCCAAATTGAAATTAGGATATAGCGTTTCATTACCTTTATTATTCATGTTTTGCCATAAACCATTGCTACCAATGCTGGTTTCCCATTGATTGCGTTCGGGCAAATGTAAGCGAATATCGTAGTAATAGTTTTGTAAAAAGAAATATAAATCAGGTTCAGAAGGTCTGAAAATATTTCCATATTCACGACGATGGTTTTGAGTGTAAGAAAAAACAAAGCTCAAAGAGGAAGCACCCAACTGAAATAAGGAGCTACTTGTCCACTTATAATTGCTCAGCGCTTGCGAATTACTGGGGTTAATGGCTCGTCCCTCAAGCTCTTGAGAAGATACAGTAACTAACTTTTCTTCTCCATTTTCTAAAATAGCTTTGACAAAATGCCCTTGTGAATCACGTTGTCCATCGATGATATTGATATTTTGACCAAACTTTGAAAAGTACAAACGGGAGTATCCCCATTTCTTTTGTACACCGACTATTCCTGAAAAATTGAGCTCATTGAAGTTTGAACCCCAAACTCGACCATCATATTTATTTTGATAGTTTTGCCCATCTTTCATACTAAATCTCGCTTGCCAAAGTAAGCCATTTTGATTGTGTACCAGAGTACCAGATACTCCATGAAATCCTTGATTACTCTGATAATTGTACAAAATGTTTCCTGCTAAAGGCGTATTTTCAGCAGGCAAAATTGAAATGACTGACATAACGCCTCCTATACCATCTGAGCCGTACATCAACGAACCTGCTCCTCGAATAATCTCATATCGATCGATTGAATATTCGTCGATGTGTAATGAGTGTTCTTCGCCCCATTGATTATCTTCCTGACGAACTCCATCGTGCATCGTAATAACTCGATTAAAGCCAAGTCCACGAATAATAGGCTTTGACAATGTAGCGCCAGTGGTAATTTGCGACATGCCAGGGAGTTTACTAATTGCATCGACAAGGTTGGTACTACCTGATTGAAGCCATTGTGTTTTAGAGAGTGCGGCAATGGGAATAGGGCTTTCTTTAACAACCGTTTTGCTTGCCGAGCCAGAGACAATGACTTCTTCGAGCGAAACTGCACTTGGCGTGAGGGCAATTTGAAAAGTAGTATCTGATTTTATGCTGATTTTTTGAGTGAAAGTTTTGTATCCAATATGACTTATCTGAAGCATATAACTCCCTTTTTTGACTTCCTCAAAGCTGAATTTTCCAGCGGATTGACTCAGAGTGCCACGACGAAGTTCTACCAAATACAGATTGGCGCCAATGATTTCTTCTTTTGTGTCAGAAGCAATCACATTGCCTTGGAGTCGTACTTGTGCTTGAGTACTAATAGAATACAATATGCCAAGTAATAGTAATAATTTTTTCATGAGAGTGAAACAAGGGTTTTGTTGGGTTTAGAAAGTTATAAGATGAGATATGGTTTAGTTTTGGTTTATTTAATTTTTAGATTAGTCTAAAAATTTATGCAAAAATAGGCTAAAAAATATATTTGTCAATACTTATTTGTCTAAAAATCAGAAGAAAGAAAAGTTTAATCGCTATTTTTAATTGTATCAAAATGATTTTTTAATGGAGATATACCTTGATTTTGCTTTGTTTTTTGCCTAAGAATTTTAACTTTGTAAGACAAGCCCAATTTAATTCATCAACATACGACACATGCAGCAAGATTTTTTTGCCAAGATTGTTGACTATCGCCGTTCGGTTCGAGTATATGATGCTCAAGCTGAAATAGACGAGCAGATTATCCAGAAAAGTTTGGAGTTGGCCACGCTTTCGCCCAATAGCAGTAATATGCAACTTTGGGAGTTTGTGTGGGTTAGTAGTCCTGACAAAAAAGAAGCTATAGCCAAGGCCTGTTTCAATCAGTCTGCCGCTCGAACAGCCCCTCATTTGATTATTTTCTTGACTCGCCAAGACCGTTGGAAAAATATGGCACAATGGAACTTGGACAATCTCAAAAAGCAATTTCAAGGAAAAGAACTTTCAGGTCGTGATAAACGAGCGATGGATTATTATGGCAAACTGATGCCATTGTTTTATCGCAATGACTGGTTTGGCTTTATGACTTTGCTTCGCAAGCTTATTGTTCTAGTCAAAGGATTTAATCGTCCCTTTCTGAGAGTCTCATCGCATGCCGACCAACGAGTGATGGTACACAAATCATGTGCATTGGCAGCCCAAACTTTTATGTTGAGTATGGCTTCGCACGAATATGATACTTGTCCGATGGAAGGTTTTGATAGTCGTTTGGTCAAAAAATTGATTGGTGCGCCAGCAGGAGCGGAGGTTTGTATGATTGTGGCTTGTGGCAAAGGAACAGAAGATGGCGTTTATGCAGCAAGAACAAGAGTGCCATCTGAGCAAGTGATTCGGAAAATTTGACATTAATACTAAAATCCACAACATTCACTTTACTAAAACTAAAACTTACCTTTATTTATGAAAAAATGCGTTTTGTTAGTGCTTTCGATGTTATCATTCGCAAGTATGGCACAAAAAAAGAAGGCTGCTATAGCGAATCCTTTGGAAGCTGAGAAGCAAGCTATGATTGGTAATCTTGACAAACGATTCGATGAATATGCCAAGATTTCAAAACAAATTTGGGATTATGCAGAGCTTGGCTATATGGAAGAAAAAAGTTCTCTTTTATTGCAAGAGCAATTGAAAAAAGAGGGCTTTCAGGTACAAGCAGGTATTGCAGGGATACCAACGGCCTTTGTAGCAACTTATGGTGCAGGAAAACCTGTAATAGGTATTTTGGGTGAATATGATGCATTGCCAGGCTTGGCGCAGGAAGCTACCCCAGAAATCAAACCTATTCCTAATCAAAAAGGAGGACATGGTTGTGGACATAACCTTTTTGGTACCGCGTCGGTGGCGGCGGCTATTGAAGTAAAGAATTGGTTGCAAAAATCAGGTAAGCCAGGAACCATCAAAATTTATGGCTGTCCAGCCGAAGAGGGTGGTTCGGGTAAAGTATATATGGTTCGCGAAGGGTATTTCAACGATGTAGACGTGGTATTGCACTGGCACCCAAGTTCAGCGAATGCGGCGGATGCAAGTACGTCATTGGCGAATAAAAATGCTAAATTCCGTTTTAAAGGCATCGCATCGCACGCAGCGGCCGCACCCGAGCGTGGTCGTTCGGCACTTGATGGGGTAGAGTCGATGAACTATATGATTAATATGATGCGTGAGCATATTCCACAAGATACTCGTATCCATTATGTAATTACCAAGGGTGGAGAGGCGCCAAATGTAGTGCCAGCTTATGCTGAGGTGTATTATTATGCTCGCCACAAAGACAGAGCAATTTTACAGAGTATCTGGAAACGAATTGAAAATGCCGCGCAAGGTGCAGCACTAGGTACAGGTACAAAAGTTGAATGGGAAGTATTGGGAGGTGTATATAATCTTTTACCTAACGTAACTTTAGCAACGCTTGTTCATCAAAATATGCAAAAAGTAGGTGGAGTTGTGTACAATGAGGAAGAGAAAAAATTTGCAGAGAAAATAGCTGAAACTCTTGGTGAGCAAAAGCAAGATATTAACAATGCTGCTAAGATAAAGAATTTTAATGATGCTTCAGAGAGTGCAACTTCAGGAGGTTCGACCGATGTAGGCGATGTGAGTTGGGTAGTACCAACCGTTGGTTTAGGAACTGCAACTTGGGTGCCAGGCTCGTCGGCACATAGCTGGCAATCTACCGCAGCAAGTGGTATGTCTATTGGTCAAAAAGGGATGATTGTAGCCGCAAAAACGCTAGCAATCACAGCGCTTGACTTGATGAATGACCAAGCGACTATCGATAAAGCTAAAGCTGAGTGGCTCGAAAAACGAGGAGGAGCGGACTTTAAATATGAAGCCTTGTTGGGCGATAGAAAACCAGCTTTGGATTATAGAAAGTAAATATAAGTCACCCACAATTGAGCGATTATTTTACTGGTAGAGATGCAATGCTTTGCTTCTCAAACTGAGTTATATATAGCATAGTAAAGTTAAGAAAGCGGTTGGAAGTTATTTTCGACCGCTTATTTTTTGATATTATATTTCAGAATGATACCTGTTATGACGCAAAGTATTGCCTCTTAACAGGTAAATTTCTTCATCAAGAATAATCACTCATTCGCCAAATCGTTCAAACACTAAATTAGGTATAACTCATGTTTGCAAGAAAAAATTCATGTTAAGAATGACATTTTATGAAATCATTCGTTACTATTTAGTTGATACTGATTTTAAGCAAAACTCCCTAATCTTTAGAAACAGAACGGATATTTTTCATCCAAAATCTATTACCTTTATTATAAGGCCTTATAATTTTAAATCTAATTTTACTCATTCTTACTTATGAAAATACTAGGATCTCTTTGCATTGCTTTATTACTTTTTGTGAACCTTTCTCAGGCTCAAAATACTCTTAGTCCCGAGGACCAAAGTAAAATTAAACAACTAATAGCCGACGAGACTAAAGCTTTTTACGCCAAAGATTACGAAACATGGATGACACTTTATCGTCAAACTCCACAGACATACTTTGCCCAATATGAAAAAGGTCAATTGATTGTGAAGGATGGTTGGGATGCCTTGAGCTCTTGGGCAACCACTTGGTTTAATGAAGGTAAAAAAGGAGCAAAGCCTACTTTCGCAAGAGAAAAAACAAACTTTAGAAAGGTAAACCCTACCTATGTCTGGGTAACTTATAAACAAGTAAAAACTCTGGATGGTAAGAAAGAAACTTCTCAAGAGTTAAGAATTGTAGAGTTAATCAAAGGTGAATGGAAAATGGTAAATCATACAAGTATGCCAGCCTCAACAAGTACTGTCAAAGAAGAAACTATAGTTTCAGAAAAAGATAAAAAGTCCTCTGTTAAGTCTGAAAAGAAACAGTAATTGCTTGCACCTCAAATGAGCATCCATTTTTGCAAGATTGAATTTTACTTTGTAAAAAGTATTTAAAAAGGAATAAAGGCACAAAGCTGTAAAATGCTTTGTGCCTTTATATTTGAATAAATATTTGACATTATTTAAAGAAAAGCCCTATGTCGCACAAAATAGGATGGAAGACCGCCACTATGTTAGTTATTTCCAATATGGTTGGAACGGGTGTTTTTACCAGTTTGGGATATCAATTAGTCGATGTACAAAATGTTTGGAGTATTGTATTGCTGTGGGTGTTAGGAGGTGTTTTAGCATTGATTGGCGCATTTACATTCGCCGAACTAGGGACGCACTATAATGAATCTGGTGGCGATTATATTTTTGTCAGTAAAGGTTTTCATCCTTTCTGGGGTTATCTCACCGCTTGGGCTTCTTTGATTGTAGGCTTTTCGTCTCCTGTAGCTATTGCAGCCCTTGCAATGGAAGCCTATTTGAGCCCGTTTGACATCCCGAATTTGCGTTGGTATATCGTTTTGCTGATTATTTTAATCAGTTTATTGCACTCATTTTCACTCAAACATAGTAGTGTTTTTCAGAATATTACAACCGTTGTAAAGGTACTTTTCATCGGTTTTTTATTAGGAATAGGTATTTGGTATGCACCGATTCCTCAAAATGCTATTAATGTCCAAGTGCCAATTTGGAATGAAATTACCAAGACAGGTTTTGCCGTTTCACTCCTTTATGTGACCTATGCCTACACAGGCTGGAATGCGGCTGCGTACATCGTAGGAGAAATACGAAATCCTAGTAAAGACTTACCCAAGGCTTTGATTTTTGGCACCTTAGGCGTGATTATCGTATATGTTCTTTTACAGTTAGTATTTCTGAAGTTTGGTACCTATACTCAATTAAAGGGTCAAGCTGAAGTAGCGATTTTAGCAACTCAGAATATTTTAGGTCCAACGGCCAACAAATGGATTAGCGCAGGTATTGGCTTTCAATTGATTGCCACGATGAGTTCTTATATCTGGATAGGTTCTAGAATTGTACACTCAATGGGGCAGCATTATACTTTATGGAAGTGGATTCGTCCAACTAATAAACACGATGTACCAATTCGAGCGATATGGTTATTATGTGCAGTGATTTTGATTTTATTGCTATCTGGAAGTTTACAACAGATATTACTCTATTCGTCTTTTGTATTGCAACTTATGGGAACAATCGCCGTAGCAAGTTTCTTGAAGATTCCCCACGAGGGTGACCGCTTCAGAAGTCCCTTGAGCCCTTATATTCAGTATTTGTATGTAGGCTTTAGTATAATCGTTCTGTTATTTATCATTTATGACAAACCGCAAGAAAGCTTTATTGGCTTAGGGATTTTGCTAATTGGAGCGATAACGTATTTATGGTCGAAGAGAATGTAAATGAGAGTATAAATAGAGTTAAAGTTGAGCAAATGTTAAAGTGAATAGGGTTGTGTAATAGTAACTATATTTCTATTCGCCACTCCTTACTTTTCTTGCCTTGACGCAAGAAAAGTAACAAAAGAAAGTCAAGAAATCCCGAAACTCGCCTTCGGCTCAAACAGCGGGATTTCAAAAAATCCTTAAGAGAACTTCTAACTTATTAGTCATCTAGTGATTACAATATTTAATCGTATTTTGTCAAAAAGTTCGAACATTTTAAAAGGCAAAAAATGAAATATAATATTGAAATTTATGAAAAGACTAGTGATAATACAGCACGCTTCATATTGGGAAGTATGTTAAAGAAACCTCTAATAGTTATTGGGTTAAATCCAAATACTGCTGATGAAAAAACTCCTGACCGTACTATTAATAGAGTAATGGGTTTTGCAGAGGGTAATGGATTTGATAGCTTTATTATGCTAAATCTTTATCCACAAAGAGCTACATATCCTAATGATTTACATTCAGAGATGGATGAAAATTTATTTTCTCGGAATATTGAAGAAATTTCAAAATTATTAAATAGTAGAGAGTCATTTGTGATTTTAGCAAGTTGGAGTGAAAAGATAAAACTACGCAAATACTTTACTGATTGTATTAAAGCTATTTATATACTATCAAAAGATTATAATATAAGTTGGACTAAAATAGGAGAGTTAACAAAGACAGGGCATCCTCGTCATCCTCTTTACGCATCCTATGCTTCAGGATTTACAGATTTTAATATTGAAGAGTATATAAAGAAACTTAAATAAGATAGAATGTAACACAAAAGAGAGATGGTCTTACGACCATCTCTCTTTTGTATATAAAAATTCCAAAATCAACAATCCTCAATCTAAATGACTGGCATAGCGAAGAGTTTTACGTCATCGAGGTTGATAACATCGCCGCACATGATCACTAAGCGTTCCACTACGTTGCGAAGCTCGCGTACATTACCTGTCCATGGAAGTGCTTGAAGATACTTCATGGCATCATCAGTTACTTCTTTGGTTGGCTGACCGTACTCGTCGGCAATATCTTGTAAAAATTTATCAACCAACAAAGGAACATCTGTAGGACGCTGATTCAAGGCAGGAACGTGGATAGGAATCACGTTTAGACGATGAAATAAGTCTTCACGGAAACGTCCTTCTGCAATTTCTAACTGTAAGTTTTTGTTAGTAGCGGCAAAAACACGCACATTGATTTTGATTTCTTTATCGCCACCTACACGTGTAATTTTATTTTCTTGCAAAGCACGAAGTACTTTTGCCTGAGCCGACAAACTCATATCTCCAATTTCGTCCAAAAACAAAGTTCCACCATCCGCTTGCTCAAACTTACCGATTCGTTGTTTGATGGCAGAGGTAAAGGCTCCTTTTTCATGGCCAAAAAGTTCTGATTCAATTAATTCGGAAGGAATCGCCGCACAGTTTACCTCGATTAAAGGCATGTGAGCACGATTACTTCTTTCGTGAAGACGCTTGGCTACCATTTCTTTTCCCGAACCATTCGGTCCTGTGATCAACACACGAGCTTCGGTAGGTCCTACACGATCAGAAGTATCAATTACTCGGCGAATAGCATCCGAATCTCCAACAATTTCATTGAGTTTATATACTCTCTTTTTGAGCACTTTAGTTTCAGTAATCATTTTACCTCTTTCCAAGGCATTGCGTACTGTCACCAATAGGCGGTTCAAATCTGGTGGCTTCGAAATAAAATCAAAGGCTCCACGTTTGGTTGCTTCTACGGCTGTTTCCACATTGCCAAAAGCCGAAATCATAATGAATTGAGTCCCTTTGCCCATTTCTGTGGCACGTAGCAACAAATCCAAACCTTCGATTTTGGGCATTCGTATGTCACAAAGAACTACATCATAGTCATGGTTTTTGACCATTTCTAGCCCTTGTTCTCCATCACTTGCTTCCTCTACGCTATATCCTTCATATTCAAGAATATCACGTAAGGCGCCACGGATGGCTTTTTCATCGTCGATTATTAATAGTTTTGCCATAGGCAGATTTAAAATTTTCTGGCGAACTGGTTCGTTTGGATTAGGGTTGGATATTCAATATTAGTAATTGTCAAAAATACACAAATTTTGAAGCTTTTAGACTAAAATACCTCGATAATATGAAGTTTTATTAACTTTCTAACAAAAATATACCTACACAGCCGCCATTAATTATGGTTTATCAAAGTAAAAATTATATAACTGCTCGTCTTTTTTAGTATGAAGACTATTCTTTCGCCCAGGGCATTCAAAGGGTTTGAATATCTTTGAGTTCAATGACTTTTGAAAGTGACTATTTTTCCATAAATCTTCCAGAAAGATACATACTATACGTAGTTTTCAGGTATTTGAACTCAAAAAATTGATTATTGTTAAGAGTTTATGGTAGCTCTTTGCCACAATGTGGACAAAAGCGATGTTTTTCTCTCTCTTTTTTATGAATATTGATATGCTCAGCAAATCCTGAAGCTAAAATACCCGTAGGTAATGCAATGATAGCAATTCCTGAAATTGCTATTATCCCGCCGAATACTTTTCCTAAAATCGTTACGGGGTAAATGTCTCCATAACCAATTGATGTTATGGTAGTTATGCCCCACCATAAAGTTGCAGGAATACTCGAGAAAACTCTAGGCTGTGCTGGACTTTCGAGATAGTACATCACCGAGGAGGCTATAAGTAGTAGAAAAATTAAGAAAACTAAACTCAATACCAATTCTTCTCTTTTTTCCTTAATTACACCTTCAATGACTCTCAAGGCATGGACATATCGTGAAAATTTAAATAACCTAAATACCCTAAATAATCTCAAAATACGAATCAATCCAGTGTCAGAAGTAAAGTGAGATACGTAAAAAGGTAGAATAGCCAGTAAGTCAATGATACCACCTGTCGAAGTCATATATCGCAAACGCCCCCAAATAGGATGTTTATATTTTTCATTTTCGGTACAAACCCATAATCGTAAGCAGTATTCAACAGTGAAAAATACAGCTGAAAAATATTCAAAATCAACAAAAACTTCATCAAACTCTCGACGAATGCTTCGGACAGAATGGAGAATAATGGCTAGGGTATTAAGTGCAATAATGCTCATTATTAGAATGTTGACCAGCCAGTTGACCCCATTTTTCTTCCCTCTTGCTACCTCTAAGACGTGATATACTTTGTGTTTGAATGTATGCTGCATAAGCACTTATCGTTTTCAAGAATATAATGACTGATTAGGAATCTGTTTGAGCAAATTTAGTAATACTAAAGCAAAAAATGCCCTGCCTTTACAAGCAGAGCGTTTTTGCTGAATATCTTAAAGCTAAATCGTCACTCCAAAATTTTATAAAGGTTAGCTCCAATTTACGAATTAGTTTCTTCTGTTTGAAGTTGTTTCTCAAAAAGTTCTTTATACGCCCCTTCTTTTGCCATAAGTTCCTCATGCGTGCCTTGCTCGATAACATGACCGCCATCAAGCATGATAATCTTGTCGGCCAACTTAGCGGAAGATACTCTGTGAGAAATTACTACTGATGTTCTGCCTTTCATAATTTCTTGTAAGTTGTTCAAAATCTGATGCTCTGTTTTGGTATCTACCGCTGAAAGACAGTCGTCCAAAATGAGAATTTTTGGACTTTTGGCAATGGCTCTGGCTATAGACAAACGCTGTTTTTGACCACCCGATAATGTAACACCTCTTTCGCCCAACACAGTATCAAATTGTTCGGGGAAGTCCATGATATTATTGTATAAATCGGCATCTTTGGTTGCTTGAATGACTTGCTCATCAGACATATCTAGGCTACCAAAACGTACATTGTTTTTGATAGAATCAGAAAACAAGAATACATCTTGAGGTACATAACCGATTTGACCACGGAGACTCTGTACATTCCATTCTTTTAATTCAAAACCATCTACTTTGATTTGACCTTCCGTGGTATCGTACATTCTACAAAGCAAGTTTGCAACGGTACTTTTACCTGATCCTGTAGTACCTAAAATAGCCACTGATTCTCCAGCCTTTACATGCATACTAAAATCATGTAGCGCTTCAATTCCTGAATCTGGATATACAAATCTTACATGGTTTATGTCAATCGCTCCTTCGATGGGCTGCGAAATATCTTTTGTTGAAACAATATCAGTTTTGATATTCAAAAATTCATTGATACGTTGCTGTGAAGCTGCCGCACGTTGGATTTGAGAAGTTGTCCAACCCAAAGCAATCATCGGCCATGTGAGCATATACACATACATGATAAACTCTGTGATACTGCCGGGAGTAAGGCGACCAGCCATTACTTCTTGTCCACCAATATACACAACCAATACAGAACTCAAACCTGCCAAAATAGAAACCAATGGCGTAAATAGAGAATCAACTTTTACCAAATCCAATGATTTTTCACGATAAATATTCGATTGTTTCGTAAAGGCTACTGTAGACGGCTCTTCCTGAACAAAAGCTTTTAACACTCTAATCCCCGAAAAAGCTTCCTGTACAAAAGTGGATATTTTGGAAAGATTGGCTTGTATCTCTTCTGATTTACGAATGATAATAGTATTGACAAAATAGATACTCCCCGACAAAAATGGCACAGGTAATAGTACATACCAAGTTAGCTTGGCATTCACTGAAAGCATATATCCAACCACCAAAATAAATACCGAAATTAGGTTGAGTCCGTACATCAAACTTGGCCCTACGTACATTCTTACTTTGCCGACATCCTCCGAAATACGAGCCATTAAATCACCCGTATTGTTTTTACGATAAAAACTCAAAGGCAAAGTTTGATAATGATGATAAATTTCATTTTTGAGGTCATACTCAATATGGCGCGACATCACGATGAGGGTTTGTCTTACAAAAAATAAGAAAATCCCTTTGAGTAATGCCATGATGAGAATCAAAGAACCATAGAGCAAAATCGAGAAAGCAAATATTTCATATACGACGGTTTGTGCGCCAAATCCATCATACAGAAAATAAAGAGAGATTGTTTCTTTTACTAAATCTAAAGCGTAGCGAACAATTTGGGCAGGCACTACTCCAAACAAATTGGAGATAAATGTAAAAAGCGTACCCAGAATCAAATACCACTTATATTGGAAGAAATACTTATTGAGATGTTTTAATGCTTTCATGTATAATTAACCAATGTCCATTCGCAATAGTTTCCAGCGATGTCGATACATTGATATGTTTTTGGGTCTATTGTACAATCTTCTACAAACATAATTAGATGATTGTGGATTTCGGATATTTGATTTTGTTTTTTTGCTTATCCCTCATAATTGAATGGGTACTCCCTGAGGTTTTGAGTTGATTTAGAAAGAATTGCGAAAAGAATGGACAATTTTGAGAGTTAATCTTCCAAATGCGAAAATCACTATTCAAAATCGAAGCTTTTTTTCTTTTTACTAATGTATGTTTCTAAAAAAAATACTAATTTTGCACACTGAATTTCAGCGCCAAGGTATGGTGCAGTTAAAAATTTACAAAAAACGTTCTTTGCATATCCAATGGTCAACCGACGCTTACTCCGTACAAAAGCATTCCAAACTATCTATGCCTTCCGCACAGTGGAACGTGCCAATTATCAATTAGCCTTCGATTATATTGCCGAGCAATTTTTACCAAATCTTGATTTAATGATTCCGAAAGAAGAACAGATGCCTAAACTTGAAGGTTTACGCAAGCTGGCTGAACTCTATTTCGAAGAATTGTTCAAGGGTGAGGTTAAAGCTGAGGATATTCCTGCTGACTCGAAAAATGCAGGAAGACAAGCATTAGCAATTTATCGCGATGCGGTAAAACGCGACCGTGTGCGTATCAAGCACGCTATGATTGAAGAAGTAGAAAAAATCTATGATAATTATTTGAAATTACTTTTGTTGTTGGTCGAATTGGCAGATGTTGCCGTTTGGGACGAACAACGTCGCCTTTTGGAAAGTGAACATAAAACTTCTCGTTTTGGCGAAAACCAAGTAATTCTTGCCCTTCGTAATCTTCCTAACTTCGAAAACGAAATTATCAGACGTGACCTTCGTTGGACAGAAGATGACCAAAACTTTATCCGTAAACTTTTCTTGGATGCTGTTTTGCCAGATACCGAATTCCAATCGTACCTTCGTACATCAAAGCATAATTTTGAAGAAGATTTAGCCATTGTTGTACATATTCTTAAGACTTTCATTTTGAAACATCACTCTGTGGTGGCGTATTTTGAAGAAAAAGACTTAAATTGGGGCGAGAATAAAGATGTTTTGAAAAGCTTAACAACGAAGACTTTCAAAATCCAAAACATCGCTGAATTGGTGTTACAGCCATTAGCCTTGAATTGGGACGACGATAAATTTTACTTTACCGACCTATTTGACCAAACGCTTAACAATGACGATGAATATGAAAAAATCATCATTGAGCAAACCAAAAACTGGGAAGCTGACCGTTTGGCAATGACCGACATGATTATCTTGAAAATGGGCTTGGCCGAAATGATTCATTTCTCAAGTATCCCAGTAAAAGTGTCTATCAACGAATACATCGAGCTTGCTAAAAATTACTCGACGCCAAAATCGGGACAATTTGTGAACGGTTTGTTAGATGTACTTTCTCAAAAACTTGCTGAGGACGGTATCGTTCGTAAGTCTGGTCGTGGTTTGATTGATAATAAATAATTTTGATTGATGAGTTGTGGATGTTGATGTATATATTCGCAACTCATTGAATAATAAAAGTAGGCGATTAGTAGCCTGGTTATGGTGCGAAATGGATTGTAAACAGCAATGTTTACGATATATGTTTGAAAATTAGATGATAAAACGTGTTAGCTGACATCAAACCTATTTTGCCATAGCTTACCGCTCTACTAACGTCTTAACACTTGGTTCAGTTATAAATCTAATTAACGAAAACAACTCATGAGCAAATCATCAAAGACCTTTTGGGCATTTATGACAGGTGCTGCTGTTGGTGCGGTGTTGGGCATCTTGTATGCTCCAGATAAAGGAGAAAATACTCGTAGCAAATTGTTGTTCCAATTGCAAAAATATCGTGACCAACTACAAAACCTTATCACTGATTTGATTGATGGAAAAGAAATTCCTGAAACAATGGCAAAATCAGAAGGGAAGAAAGTAGTAAATGAAGCTCGTGAAAAAGCGGAAAGACTACTCGAAGATGTAGAGAATATGATGAATCAAATTAAAGCAAAAGCTTAATAGAACTCAAAAATACAGACGGTTGGTCAATACACACCCCAATCGTCTGTTCTTCTTTTTGCCTTTATCATCATGAAAAAAATTCTTATCGTTGCTACAGCACTTGTAGCATTGGCAGCTTGCCAAAACAAACAAAAATCACCTAGCGAAGCTTTAGCCGATTCATTGGCGGGTCTTCGCCCTACAGCCGACAGCTTCCCTGTGATGCAAATTGACACTCCATTTGTCGATCTTGGCACACTTACCGAAGGCGATTCTGTCGTTCATACCTACAAATTCAAAAATACTGGTAACATGCCGTTGGTAATTAGTAATGTTAGTACTTCTTGTGGTTGTACTACACCTTCTTATTCAACACAGCCAGTAGCTCCGGGTGAACAAGGCTTTATTACGGTGAAGTTTAACAGTAAAAATAAAGAAGGTAAACAGAATAAAACCATCACGGCGTATGCCAACACGGTGCCTTCCGAAAATACATTTAGCTTTAAAGTAGAAGTGTTTAAAAGAAAATAAGAATTTCTGAACACAAAAGAATCCCAATAATTCCCATATTTGGGAATATTTTCAAATGTTAAATCTTCAAATTGGTAAAAATTTTATGTTGAATTCAATTCTTTTACAAGTAGCAGGTAGTAATATGTCATCATTGTTTTTGATTGTTGGTATGTTCGTGATCATGTATTTTTTCATGATTCGTCCTCAACAAAAGAAACAAAAAGAACAACAATCTTATGTTGATGCACTTAAAGCTGGTGACAAAGTAGTTACAATAGGTGGTGCTCACGGAACAATCGTTTCGGTTCGTGAAAAAACAGTTGTTGTTGAGGTTGATGCTAGCAAAGGCGTACGTATTGTATTTCTAAAGACAGCCATTTCTAAAGATGCTTCTTCTCAATTAACTGCTGAATAAGTAGTTGAGAGCACTTCATCTAAGGAAATAGAGTGGGTGTGAAGATTTACATTTCTCTTTTCTGACTGAAATTTAATTTTCGATGAAACCAAATACTTCTAAAACAGACTATCGTGCGTTTTTTTTAAGCATTTTGGCTGCAACAGTTTTTTGGATAATGAACGCATTGAATAAAGACGGTTATTCCCAAAAGATTTCGTTTCCACTTCGTTTTACGTACAACGATTCTCTGTATATCCCGACTCAGCCATTACCCGAAAAAATTACAGTACATGTAACAGGTAACGGATGGAGTTTGCTACGAAAAGCCTTGGCTTTGGATGTAGCACCCGTATATTACTCGATTAATAAACCTTTAAAAACAAAGTTTTTAAATACAGGTTCGTTAGCCGACTCTCTTTCAGATTATATCAAAGATGTTCGTGTAAATTATGTTGTAACCGACCGCTTTGAATTGGAGTTTGACAAAAAAGTAAAACGCACCATTAGGTTGCGTGTTGATAGTTTGAATATTCCTTTGCAGGATCGCTACATTGTTTCTAGCGTGATTAATCTTAATCCTAGTACAATTGAAGTGGAAGGTCCAGAAAGTACCTTAAACGAACTAGGAGAGACGCTTAGTGTCAAAGTACCAGGCCGCCGAATTCAAGATAATTATGACGATGAAATAAGAATTCCACTTCCTAAAAATTCTTATCTCAAAGCCAATAAAGAACGTGTTTCGGTGAGTTTTGAAGTTGCAGAATTATTGAAGTAATTCATAAATTAGTAGCCGATAGTTGTCTATCGGCTATTTTTTTATCTTTTTATCACATGAAAACAAAACCCGTTGTTGTAGGTATTACAGGAGGTATTGGCTCAGGAAAAAGTACTGTCGCCAAAGTATTTTCGCTATTGGGCGTACCCATTTACGAAGCTGACTCGAGAGCAAAATGGATTATTATCCAAAATCAAGAGCTCAAAAATGATATTATTGCGTTGTTAGGTACTGAGGCTTATTTGGCTGATGGAAGCTATAATCGTACTTGGGTAGCTTCGCAAGTTTTTGGACAACCAGCATTATTACAACAGCTCAATGCCCTTGTGCACCCTGCTGTGCGCAAAGATGCGCAAGACTGGGTAATACAACATCAGGAGGCTTCTTATGTATTGTATGAGGCAGCCCTATTAAAAGGGGCAGGCGATGGTAATCTATGTGATAAAATTATTAGTGTAATTGCTCCGATTGATTTAAGAGTACAACGTGTCAAATTGAGAGATAATCGCTCAGAAGAAGAAATAAGAGCAATTATCGAAAGACAACTTTCAGATACTGAGCGAATCAAATTTTCGGATTGGCTTATTCAAAATGATGATCAAACTCCAGTAATTCCTCAGATTTTGCAGATTCATCAAAGCTTGCTTAAATAAGAGGCGTTCACGAAAGCACAAAAAAAGAGACTATCCGAAAAGATAGCCTCTTTTAAACCTTTTAACACTACAATATTTTATTGGTGTCTCACTAACAATTTTTTGGTTACTAATGAGCGTCCATCTGCTGTCAATTGATATAAATAAATGCCATTTGGCCAGTCTTTTGTCGATATTCTAGACTTACGTTGATCTTTTTCCAAAATCTCTTCTTTTACTTCACTTCCCAAAATATTATAGAAAGTAATTTTTGCTTCACTTACTTGCGAAGAGATATTGAAATTAATATCTGCGTGGTCGTCTGCTGGATTTGGGAAAATATTAGATACCCAAAGTTTATCATTAGAGAACAAATGTTCTTCTGCGTTCAATGCTTCCTCTGTACGAGCTGTCTCGGCTACAGCATTGTTATTCGTAACCTCATTTTTTGCTACAGTCTTAGCTGATTGTTGCGACAATAACGAGTTAGAAAAATACTGATTAATAGCAGTAGAACGCTGTAAATGAATACCACGATCAACACGATCAAGTGTATTCGAATAAGGTTGAAAATAAGAAAAAGTAGATTTTCTCAAAGATGAAACCGTTGATGCTGAAGTGCTAGTTTTCTGCTTTGGCTTCATATCCAAACGGCTTTTATATTTATTTTCGGTTTGGGCGCTAGCTTCAATGCTCGACATCACTGCTGTCAGCATTAATAAACTACCCAATATGTATTTTTGTAGAAGTTTCATTTCATCTAATTGATATTAATAAATTTTAAAACAAAAAATAAGGAAGGTTGTAATGATAAATTTAATAATGCTTGGTGTTTTTCTATTTTCAAGCAATAATCATACAAACTTTATACTATAGACTGATAAATGTATGAAAAGGTTGCTCCTAAAGTAAAATTTTTTTTACGATTTACACAATAAATTCGTACAAGTACTATTACACAAAAATATAGTAAAATATTTCAATTATACTATCACTAACTATTTTTTAATATTTTTTTTAGCTAACGGCTTTGCAGGCGTTTTAACGGGGCTTTTCTTCTGTGAGACAGAATCTTTTGGTACAGGTTTAGTCTCGACAGGTGCGATATAAGCTACTTTTTTCAAAATACTTTCTTTACTAGGCTTATCTGCAATTTTCCACCTAAAACCATCCAATTCTTTATCATCTTCTTTGATTTCTTTGGGAGGCATGAATTTGCCATCGGGTTTGGCTAAAAATGCAATTTTAGAGATTTTACTTTTTCCAAAATACATATTCATTTTACTACACTGAACACGATTCATCCCAGTAAGCTTATTCTTATCATCTATGGCAAAATAAATACTTTCTCCATTTCCATCGACGCTTACCTTTTCTACCTTCGAATCTTTGGTAAAGTTGGCTACAATCTTACGACCTTTTACTTGGTTGTAATTATTGAGGGTATCTACCGAAACTACGAAAGATTTGCCTTTCATATTCATGACGTGCACTTTGTTATTTTTCAACAAAATGTTGATAGAATCAGCTTCTGATTGGTTTTTATTATTCCAAAGAATGGGTTTCTGATAAAAATAAATTGTCGAATCAGATACATTATAACTTAGCGAATCACATTTGGCCGAAAGGTCAGATTTATATACCTGTACCTTTTTGTACGCATAAAGCTTACGAGTTTTGGTTTCCTTATTGTCCAATGACACCAAGGTATCGGCTGTCAGAAAAAGGGTATCATTTTCAAATACATTTTTCAGTAAAGCTCTCCCAAAAACTCTGGTAACTCCTATTTTCTTGGCGTATCGCCCATGCTCTCCTGTAAGAATTGCTTTATCTTTTTTCGAAACAAAAACGATATTTCCATTGGCAATCCCAATCTCGGTAGGAGGGTCATAAATCATCGTATCGGCAGTCATGACATAGTCATCCGTCTTGACCGTCGAACGTCCTTTTAGATTGGCAATTTTTGTAATGGTATTATACTGACTCCCTGGATTGGCATAAGTGGTGTCTTTTTTATTCACAATTGTCGTGGGTGCAATAAAAAAGGCTTCCTTCGATAGTGTGCTATATCGTAGCGAATCGGCAGTAAGTGAACCATCTTTGTCTACCACTTTAACATTATGCTTAAAATCAAAAAGTTTGGTAACTGTATTGTAATAACCTTCACGACTGGTCAGAGTACTTTTTTTATCCACAATTTTCCCGTTGGTATTGTAGTATGCCACGTGAGAATTGAGGTTGTAATCCATCTGCTTGGTTGTCAGAATGATAGTGCCATCATCGAGTTTGACACGTCCGTTCATTTTCGCCAATCGGTCGTTACCAAAGTAATAGGCTGTATCGCCTGTGATTGTTACCGTATCAGCTTGAATGATTTTTACTTTTCCGTAAGCTTCCAAAACATTAGTTGTTTCATTCAAAATAGCTTGTGTACAGTACACCAGAGTGGTACCTTGACGTAGCGCTACATTGCCCAAAAGCTTACGAATTTGCATGAAAGGGGTATTTTGTCCCACCAAGCTATCTGCCTTGATGATTTCTACCTGACTTTGTCCAAAAGAAGTTGATTGAAAGCCCAAAAGACTGAAAATCATGAACAAAAGGATATACGGTTTTGAGGCAAAAAAAGATTTCTTTGTCTCAAAAGAAGGAATCGAGCCGATAAATGTCCCGATTTGCTGTATTTTAGAGTAACTTTGTCGCATCATATTAGAGCTACAAAATTAGCCAATAAAACCATGCTTGACGAGTTTTTAACGTTTATTAACAACAAAAATCTGATTAATTCTTCCGATAAAGTCCTCTTGGCTGTAAGTGGTGGAATGGACTCAGTAGTAATGTGTGATTTATTTAGCAAAGCCAAAATAGACTTTGCCATTGCACACTGTAATTTCGGACTTCGTGGAGAAGAATCAAACGAAGATGAGACTTTTGTAAAAAAACTTTCTATAAAATACAAAGTTCCGTTCTTTGTAACTACTTTTCAAACAGCTGAATTTGCTGAAAATGAGAAGGTTTCAATCCAAATGGCTGCAAGAATTTTGAGATACCAGTGGTTTGAAAAATTACGTGTGCAGCATCAGTTTGACTACATCGCAACGGCGCATCATCAAAACGATGTATTAGAAACAGTCTTGTTGAATCTTACAAAAGGTACAGGTATTGCAGGTATGCACGGTATCCAAATTAAAAATGGCGTAATCATTCGCCCAATTTGGTTTGCCGAAAAGGAACAAATATTTGACTATGTAGTTGAAAATCAAATTATTTGGCGTGAAGACTCTTCAAATGAGTCTAATAAGTACCAACGTAATTTGATTCGTAATGAAGTAGTGCCTTTATTGAAGCAAATCAATCCAAATTTGGAGCAGACTATTCAACAGACGGTAGAGCGTATTGCGGCAGTGGAGGAGATTTTTTATCAAGAAATCGAAATGCTTCGTAAGCAAATTGTTTGGAGTGATGGCAAAGTGTTTTTTGTGAATTACAAAGCGATTCAGACGCTTTCTCAACCGATAGTGAAACTGACGGAGTTGCTGAAGCCTTTCAACTTTACTTATCAGCAGTGTCAAGAGATTTTTGCTAGTTTTGACAAAGAACCTGGTCGCACTTTCTTATCACCTACGCATGAGTTGGTGAAGGATAGAACCGAATTGGTTATTACGCTCAAAAACTTGACTAGCTTCGAAAGTCGCGTCATTGAAGCAAATGATACTAAGGTTAGAACAGATAATTTCCAATTAGATTTTGAGATTTTTGATCGCCCAGAAGATTATAAAGTACCTACTGCGAAAAAGTACGCATGCTTGGATGCAGACAAAGTACGTTTCCCGCTACAACTTCGTAAATACAAAGAAGGAGATTGGTTTTGTCCACTGGGAATGAATAAGAAAAAATTGATAAGTGATTTCTTGACAGACCAAAAAGTGCCTTTAAATCTGAAAAAAGAAACCTACTTGCTTACCTCCAATGGCTCAACTATGTGGGTGGTCAACCAGCGTGTAGATGACCGTTTTAAGGTAACGGATAAAACTACTCGTATTTTGTTGATTGAGTGTTTTAGTTAGGGTTGAAAATAAATAGAGAATATACCCACGAAGGAATTTGTGTCTTTCGGGGGTATTTTTTTATACTTTTTACAAGAAAATAGACCATTCCTGTAATTCTTCCATAGTTATGACGACAAATGTCATAAATTCCTTAAAATGAGTTTAAGTACAAACTATTTTAGGCAAGGACAAAGGACAACTCATCACTCAAAACTCAGCACTCATACGTGTCCATTGAAAAACAATTTGTTACGGCATTACAGGCTCATCAAGCAATCATCCACAAAATTTGTGGGATGTATTGCCGTGACCTTGATGGTCGAGAAGATCTTTTTCAAGAAATTGTAATACAGTTATGGAAGGCATTCCCAAAGTTTAGACATGAATCCAAAGTTTCTACTTGGGTATATCAGATAGCACTCAATGTGGCGATTTCAGACTTACGGAAAATTAAACGAAAACCTATTTCTCAATCACTTGACGAACTTCATCATGATATTCCTGATTGGATATCTGATTCAGCACAAGAGGAAAAACTGCAACTATTGTACAAAGCAATGGAATATCTTTCTTCGGTAGAAAAAGCCTTGTTGATGTTATATTTTGAAGAAAAAGAAAATGAAGAAATTGCTGATATTATGGGGATAACTGCCAATAATGTTAGAGTAAAAATGACTCGGATCAGAGAGAAATTGAGAACTGAAATAGGTCGAAAATAGTAATTTATTCCGTTAAATCACTCCATTTCAAATTACAATATCCAACATGGAACTAGATGATTTAAAACATATTTGGCAAAATGCAGGTGAAGAATCTCAGCCTTCAATGGATGCTGAGGCTTTATTGCGGCTAACCAAGCAAAGCTCTCAAAATATCATTGAACGTTTGGTTCGAAATATCTGGTATGAACTGCTGGTTTCTATTTTCGTGGTAATCGCATGGTTTTATTATACCTTGTTTTATGCTGAAGAACATTGGAGAATAGGAGGGCTAACGATGGGTATTTTTATGATAGCTAGTTTAGGGTTTTACCTGTGGGGTTTGTTTCGCTTAAAGTCTATTTCAATGGCTGATATTTCATTAAAAGAATCTTTGACACAACTGATTAAACAGTTTAAGCTTTATATCAAAGCCTATACTTGGCTGAATATATTGTTGATACCATTTGCCAATTTTTTAGGGGCATATCTTATTCTGAGTCCTTTGGAAGATGGCATAAAAACTTCGGCGATAATAGCTGTTGGCATGGCTCCTTTGATGTGGTGGTTGATGCGTTGGTATATCAATCGTCTTTATGGTCAGCACCTAACACGATTAGAAAGCATTTTGCAAGAATTGAATGAATAGTTTTAGTTTTGTGGTTCAAATAGAACATGAATTATGCAAACAGATATTCTCAAAAATTTATTAGCACAAAAAGTAGAAAGTTTTTCAACTGAGCAAAAAAAGCAATATAAGGTAATTGAGCTTTATAAAATCATTAATAAACTTAATAAGTCTTTGAAAAACAGTGCTCAGCAACAAACTGCTTTGAGACTTTTGAAAAAAACAATTGAGGCTATTTCAACCAAAAATCCAGAACCTTCAGAGGAGTTTTTGAGTAATTATCAAGAATTACGTCAGTATCTCTTTATGGAGTACAAATACGACCCAGAAGCAAAGGCAACGGTTTATTTATTGGTAGGTTTACTTTTTGGAATCGTATTAGGATGGATTATTAAAAGTTTTTGGCTTGGATTACCAATCGGCTTTTTTGTTGCCTTTTTCTTCTACTATACCTCTCTGAATAATGCGAAGAAAAACTAAGGTAATGGTAAAAGAAAGTAGAATCTCAAAACTCTTCACTCAAAATTCATAACTCAACATGACTTATTTAGCTAAATGTTTTCTCATCGTTTTATGTTTTAGTGCATTGTTGCTTCCGCGCTTGTATGCACAAGAAAAACAGCATTCTTTGTTATGGGAAATTTCTGGAAATGGACTTTCTAAGCCTTCCTATCTTTTTGGAACGATACACGCTATTTGCCCAAAGGATTTTGTCATGAATCAGAGTATTGAACAAAGTGTAACAAAAGCATCACAAGTGTATTTGGAGTTGGATATGGACGAGCCTTCGATGATGATGGATATGCAAAAAATGATGTTTATGCCTGAAGGGACAACGCTCAAATCGCTGATGAAGGAGGGAGATTATCAGTTGGTATCACAGTTTTTTAAAGATTCTATTGGGATAAATGTCGATAAGGTACAAAAGTTAAAACCTTTTGCGTTGAGTTCAATGACGGTGATGAAAATGCTTAACTGTCCTATCAAAAGCTACGAAATGACTTTTGTAGAAATGGCGAAAGCTCAAAAGAAAGAGGTGTTGGGGTTAGAGACGGTCGAAGAACAAATGTCGGCCATTGATAAAATGGGATACGAGCAACAAGCAGATATGATGTTGGTCAAAATGGTAAAAAACTGGAATACCGATAAAAATACTTTTAGCCAAATGATCAAGGATTATAAATCTCAAAACCTAGAGGGTTTACTCAAAGATATGACCTCCTCTTCAACGATGGATGTGGAGTTTGAAAAGAACTTATTGAATGACCGAAATAAAAATTGGGTACCAAGAATCAAAAAAGTTATTCATGAAAAATCTACTTTTTTTGCGGTAGGAGCAGGGCACTTGCCTGGCGAAAATGGAGTGATTAATTTATTGAGAAAAGAAGGATATACGGTGAAAGCTGTTGTGAAATAAGATGTTTTTGGTCTATTTATTTACCGTAGTTTATTATCTTTGAATGAGATGACTCCAATTGAAAAACATATAGATTCGATTGTAAACCTTTGTAAATCCCATAAGGTAAAATCATTATATGTATTTGGTTCAGTTTTGACAAGTCGTTTTAGCTCAGATAGTGATATAGACTTAATTGTAGATTTTGAGAACATCGCATTAGAGGACTATGCCGATAATTATTTCGATTTAAAGTATTCATTACAAACGCTCCTTCAAAAGCCTGTTGATTTGCTTGAAGAAAAAGCAATCAAAAACCCTTTTTTTAGAGAGAAAATCACTCAACAAAAAAAAATAATTTATGGAAAATGAGGTGAAAATTTGGCTTTACGATATACTCAATGCAATAAATGAGATTGATAGCTTTTTTATCGATATTCCAAAAACTTACGCTGTTTATCAAAATGATTTACGTACGCGAAGGGCAGTAGAGCGAAACATAGAGATTATAGGAGAGGCAATCAACAGAATATTGAAAGTTAATGAAAATATTCAGATTAGTGATGCACGTAAGGTAGTTGATACGCGCAACAGAATTATTCATGGATATGATTCTGTTTCTGATGAGATGATTTGGAGTATTGTCATTAAATATATTCCAAAATTACAGACTGAGATAGAAACAATACTACATACGGACGACTCTAATCAAAACATAGAATGATATATTCACTTAATCTATAGCTCTTTAGAAGAGACAAGTTGAAACATGATATATATACCAAGCATGGTAGGTGTTGTAGAATCAAGCACTTACCATGCTTTTATTTTTGGCTTTACTACTCTAATTCTAACCCAAATCCCATACCTCAAAGCCTACTCCTCACTTGATTTATATCATCTTTTTTATTGACGGTGCTAAGAATAATGTGTGATGTTTCGTTCTACCTTTAGTATATAGAGTTTTCATCCAAAAACAAACTTATCTAAAGCTATGAAACTATCATTTCACGGTGCTGCTCAGACTGTTACAGGTAGCAAGCATTTAATCACGCTGAAAAACGGCAAAAAACTTTTATTGGATTGTGGGATGTTTCAAGGGAGAGGTAACGAAACCGATTCGCTTAATAGAGAATTTGGATTTGACCCTGCCGAAATTGACTATATGGTGCTTTCACATGCTCATATCGACCACTCAGGTCTGATTCCTAAGCTGGTTAATGAAGGCTATAAAGGGAAAGTCTATTGCACCTATCCTACCAAAGATTTAGCTCAAATTCTCTTGTTAGATTCAGCTCATATTCAAGAAACTGATGCTAAGTTTATCAACAAAAAACGTCGAGACGCTAACAAATCAGCCTTAAAGCCTTTGTATGAAACACAGGATGTCATGCGTTGTTTGATACGATTTGTGCCCAAAGAACTAGACGAATGGCATCAAATCGATGAGGATATTCAACTCAAATTTACCGAAGCAGGACATATCCTTGGGGCAGCGGTGGTAAATCTCAAAATTAAAGAAGATGAGGAAATTAAGCATTTGACATTTACAGGCGATGTGGGTAGGTACAACGATTCTATTTTGAAATCACCAGCTCCTTTTCCACAAGCAGACATTATTATTTGTGAATCTACGTATGGAGATTCCTTGCATGATGATGCACAAGTTTCGGAAGAAGAATTTATCAAAGTTATTCTGAGAACTTGTTTTGAGCGAGAAGGTAAATTGATTATTCCTGCCTTTAGTGTTGGACGCACACAGGAGCTAGTGTATATCTTAAATCGTTTGATTGAAAGTGGCAATATCCCTTCATTGAATGTATATGTTGATAGTCCATTATCTACTGAGGCAACGCGAATTACTTACAATCATCCAGAGTGTTTTAACAAAAAACTGTTGAAATACATGGAACATGATGAAAATCCATTTGACTTTTCGACCTTAAGATATATAACTGATAAAGAATCTTCTCAAGATTTAAACCAGAAAAAAGAGCCTTGTATTATCATTTCGGCATCAGGAATGGCAGAGGCTGGACGTGTAAAACACCATATTGCTAATTCTATTCAAAATTCCAGAAATACCATTTTGTTAGCAGGCTATTGTGAACCCAATTCTTTGGGGGGAAGACTCAAATTACGTCCTTCGAATGTCACTATTTTTGGAGAAGAATATCAGGTAAAAGCCGAAATAGCTGAGATAAAAAGTCTTTCGGCACATGCCGATTATGAAGATTTGTCACAGTTTTTGTCTTGCCAAGATCCACAGTTGGTCAAGCAGTTTTTTGTCGTGCATGGCGAGCCCGAGGTACAAGAGCATTTTAAAAGAAGACTTATCAAAAAAGGATTTGTGGAGGTATATATACCCGCCCCTCACCAATCTTTTCATGTCTGATTTTTCTCAGAAATGCGACTAATTTCTGTCTCATAATGAAGTGATTAGCGTCATTTAGTAATAAAACAATGCTTTGTAGTTTTGACATAGAAATTCAACCTAAACAGCATTGGTCATGAAAAAAGTTATCGTAGCGTTTGATGGTCTTCATTTCTCTAAAGGAGCAGTAAATTATGCCATTCAGTTGGCCAAAGATAGTGGCTCGGTTATTACGGGCGTTTTTCTACACGATTTGTACTATCGCTATGGCGCTTCGGCTACCGTGTTGGAAGGTCAACCCTATTTTGATGCAAGTCCCTTGTTGAAATTGGCAGAGGAAGAAGAAGTAGAACTCAACAAAAATATTCAGCAGTTTGAGTGGTATTGCAAGGAGTTTTACCCACATTATGAGGTTGTAAAAGACATGGGTATTCCTGATTATGATTTGGTACGTGAAAGTCGTTTTGCGGATGTGATTATTGTAGGAGGAGAGGTTTCGTTTACCGAAGAAAAGCAAAAAGCCAATAATCAGTTTGTAAAAGAGCTTTTGAAAGATGCCGAATGCCCTGTTATCGTAGTGCCAGAAGACCCAGACCCGATTCATCACATTACCTTGACGTATGATGGCTCAGCGTCATCGGTTTTTGCGATAAAACAATTTTTGTACTTGTTTCCTGCCAAGCGCTATAAAGAATTTACAGTAGTATCTGTGGCAGAAAAAGAAGGTTCCATGACAATTCCTCGTGAGGAGGCGTTTATGAATTTTCTGAAAAAACAAGTAAGTACAGTCCATTTTGAAGTATTACCACACGGTAATCCTGGCGAAATGCTGGCAAATTATATCAATACACATCGTACATCAATCGTCGTGATGGGATCGTATGGCAGAAATGTATTGTCGAGAATATTACATAAAAGTACTTCAGAAGAGCTTTTACAAAATCTGAAAGTACCTGTATTTATTACACATATTTAAGAAAGTGGATAGAAGTGTAAAACCTTACTATTCAATTCTAGTTTCATAGAGAGAGATAAGTATTAGGGATTTCAAAAAGCATCGACAAATTTTGTTGATGCTTTTTTATTTAATTGTGAATTGTGAATGAAGAATTGTGAATAAGTGTAAGTTGATTTTGAACTCTTGCTGAAGCGCCAAAAATTTTGAGGTACTCACTTTGGATTTTAGTGTATTTTCAAAAAACTATGTCTCCGAAATCCAATATCAATACCCACAATTGATGCTTTAGGACAAATCCAAATTCACCATTCACAATTCACCACTCATAATTATTTCCCTGGATTATAGATTCTTTCGGCAAATTTTATGACGTCTTCTTTGTAGTAAAGAACTTCTTTGAATTGACCGTTGGTGTACATTTCGGCTTGGTCGAAGAAGTGAATGGAGTTAGGGTTACCACTTTGACCACCTGCCAATAAAGATTTAGCTTTTACTTTTTCTCCAAATTCTACGACACAGATAAAGCTATTGCCATTGACACCATATCGTTTTTTGGTGCCATAATATCTTCCTGTGTAAGAAGGAAGCATCCCCCAAGCCGAAGAGGCAAATGGTACTGGAATACTCGCTTTGCTATCGTCATACTTTTGCTCAATATCGTTCGAAATACGTTGGAAGCGGTTGATTTCGCCCCATGCAACTTGCCAAGTACCAAAACGGTTACGAAGGTCTTGGATGGTTTCTAGCATTGGGTCTAGGAGTTCTTTGGTAGATGCTGTGGCTACATATTGTTCAGTACGACCTACTTGATCGGCTTTTAGCTCATCTTTGACTTGTACTCGGGCTATAGCAGACTGTAGTCTTGTGGCCCATTCGATTGCCAATGCCGTCGGAATAGAACTTTTGCTAGTACGAAAATCCCAAAGCTTTAATTGTTCAATAGGTTCGGCTAGAGACGAATAGTTGCTATTTTGACTTTCTTTTTCGTACGCTTTTATCAAGGCAGGTACAAGTACTTCAAATGCCGCCAAATAGGTATCATAACCCGCTTCAATGACTTTGTCTAAATTGTACTTTGGAATGCTACTCAAAACTCTTACTGCATTTATTCCTCTGAAATTTTCACCATCTGGAGCCATGTATTTCGGATAATCGACACGTTTGGGACTATTACTTCCTGCTACGGTATAAGGTGTTGCATTACAGTTTTGAAGCCAGCCATTAGTTGGATTGTAAACATGTAGCGACTCTTTTACTGGGTGTAATCCTTTCCATTCGGTAGCTGCAATAGAACCATCGACAGCTTTTGACCAGTCGTATTTGTTGTCACGAATTGGCAAATAGTTGCCATGCCAATAAGCAATATTTCCCTCCGCATCGGCATAGACTGTGTTATTGGAGGTATTTGCCAACAAATCCATCGTTTTTTTATACTCAGCAAAACTATTGGCTTTGGTACGTTGCCAACTTTGAATCAAGCCTGTCATCGAGCGGTTATTGGCTTTCACACTAATCCATTGTCCATTGCGCTTTGCCATTACAGGACCGTGATGTGTGTACATGACATCAAAGTTTTTATCTTCAATTTTGCCATTTTTCAGTACGCCAATTTTTACTTTTTTGATTTTTACAGGTCGCTCTTTGCCTTCATAAAGATATACCCAAGTGTTACCCTTCTTTTGAATTTTTTCAAGATATGTATCCGCAATATCGGTATAACTAGAGGTATGCATCCAGCCACATTTTTCATTAAAGCCTTGATAAACAAATAGCTGCCCCCACGTAACTGCACCGTAGGCATTAAGTCCTTGCTCGCTAATTACGTGTACTTCGGGTCTGAAATAAAAGGTTACGTGCGGATTGATATACAAAATAGCCTTACCTGATTCAGTGATTTTGGGTGAAAAAGCAAAGCCATTCGAGCCTGTCAAGATTTCTTCTTCTACAGGTTTTTGGTAAAAATAGCCTAAAGCGTCTTTTCCTTCGTATAAGCTTTTTAGATCGTTGGTTGTAACATCAGCAGTATTGATAGCCCCAATACTGCCATCTGTCCATAGCAACGAATACCAAGGTTGAAAGCGAGTCAGCAAGGCAGGTTTTACTTCTGGGTGTTTGTAAAGATAATAATTGATGGCATCGGCGTGCGCATTGAGTAGGGTTTTAAGCCAAAGAGGTGCCTTTTGATAATCAGCTACTGCTTCCGAAGAGTCAATAACCATACGGATAAGTAAATCTTCATAAAGCTGGCTTTCTCCTTTTATTTCAGAGAGGCGTCCTAGCTTTTCGATATAATTCATTTCAACTCGCTTGAAATCGTCCTCGCATTGCGCATAAAGCAAACCAAAAACCGCATCAGCATCAGTTTTGCCATAAATATGCGGAATACCCCAATTATCACGAATGATTTGCACTTGTTGTGCTTGCTTTTCCCATCGAGCAATCTCGACTTTATTAAATTTTTGGGCAAACAGGGCAAATGGTAAAAGGTAAAAAAGTAGTAATGAGATTTTTTTCATAGGATTGTTGATGAGTGCTGTTGATAATTGAGTGAATGATTTTAGCAAAAGTAAAATTGTTTCTGCTTGTAGATACGCAATGCTTTGCGTCATGCGTGTCAGGCTGTCTTAAATATCGAAAGACCAATAACACTTAATTTTTTTCTGAGTAAAAATAGAAATTATTTAAGACTCACAAATGAGGCTTTGTCGAAAAACTTGGTCGATAACTCGTTGAAAAATGATTTTTGTGATTTTTTAATAAAAAATAAAAATAAAATAAGCCTTTCGGGTACATTTGTATCCAACTATCCAATTGATTGCACTTTAGTGCAAAATGAAATATATCGGTGTAACGGGCTCGTTGAGAGATAGATCAATACTATTTTTCGGTATGCCCAAGCCAATTTAATACCTTCAGAAACTATCATTCTATGAAAAAAAACTACTTACGACTATACTTTTGGGTCGTCCTTATCGCCGTGGGGCTATGTTCCTGCGTAGACCCTTACGAATATGATTTTGAAAAAGATGGAAAACATTTGGTTGTGGAAGGCTTTTTGAGTGATAATCAAGCCGCTCCCGATACCATTCAGATTTACTATTCTAATTATTCCAATGAGTTTGCTCAAATCTTAGATGCAGATGTTGTAAAAGCCTCTGTGATAGTGGAAGAAACTAAACAAGAAATCCCACTGAAAATCTTAGCCTCGGGCAGACTGATTCCTTTCCCTGACTTCAAACTAAATCCTAATTATTCCTATCGGTTAGCATTTGAATTAAAAACAGGTGACAAATACCAGTCAACCCCAGAGAAAATCAATGCCACCCCGCCGATTTTGAAAGTCAAAAAGCAATTTAATTTACAAAGTGTATTGTCAAATGATGGTAAAACTTACACCTCCGCTACAGAATTGTACGTAGATTTTCAGGACGACCCAACTGCAAACAATTTTTATTTGTGGAGATATACTCATTACGAAAAGCTGGCATTTTGTAAAACTTGTAATAACTCGGTATTGGATTACAAAACGCAATCGTGCGTTACCGCACCTCGTGGGTTGAATAAGTCTTATTATGATTATCCATGCGAGTTTGCCTGCTATGCTATTTTGCATAATTCGAAAGTCATGATTCAAGATGATAGGGCTTCTCAAGGAAAATTGATTAAAGATAAATTGGTTGCTCAAATTCCTTTTTACAACGACTATGGCTGCTTGGTCAATCTTGAACAAATTAGTGTTTCGCTAGAAGTGTATAAGTTTTACCAATTGGTTCGTCAGCTTACTCAAGGTACAGGAGGCTTAGCCGACACACCTCCTTCTGCGATTGTTGGAAATATTCAGAATGTATCAAATCCAGATGAGAAAGTGGTAGGATATTTTGGTGTCGCAAATGTGCAAAAATATAGTTTTTGGATTGACCGAAGCGACGCCGTAGGGCCAATGGCTTTGATTTTTGGGCATTCTATTGTGGAGGAACCTTCTAATCCTCCTACAAGGCCGCCATCTGCTGGCTGTGTCCCAAGTGCAAATCGAACGCCAATTCAACCTAAAGGTTGGCAACAATAATTGTTGAACCCTACCAAAATGACCATGAAACATTTTTTACTCATCATATTTATGCTTTTGTCGCTTGGAGGTTATTCGCAAAGCGGTAATAAAAAGCAGTACACATCATTTACAGGTAGAATTATAGATTCTCTTGATCGAAAGCCTATAGAAAGTGCTGCCGTCAAAATTGATAACCAAGGCGTATATACCCAAGCAGATGGGAGCTATTCTTCTTTGGTGCCTTATGGCGAATACACGGTAACCATTAGTATGGTAGGATATAGAACTTTTCGAAGAAGGATAACTTTTAAAAAAGCTGAATTGAAACTAGACATTAGTCTGTTAAATATTGCTAAAGAACTTGATGAAGTAGTTGTATCGACACAAGGTGCTACCAAAAACGTAGATAGAACACTCTTGGGGGTAACGCCCATGAGTATGAAAACCATTAAAAAAATCCCTGCAATTATGGGAGAGGTGGACGTACTCAGAGGAATTCAAATGTTGCCAGGCGTGACATCGGTTGGAGAGGCCGCCAATGGGGTAAATATCCGAGGAGGTACTACCGATCAAACGTTGATTTTGTTGGACGATACACCCATTTTTAATCCTACCCACCTATTTGGATTATTTTCCGTTTTTACACCCGATGCCGTTAGCGGTGTAGAGTTGTACAAAGGCGGTATTCCTGCCAGATTTGGCGGTAGAACAGCGTCGGTGTTGGATGTGACACTACAAAATCCTAGTCTTACACAGACAAAGCTAAGTGGAGGAATAAGCTTGGTTTCTAATCGTTTGAGTATCGAAACTCCTTTGATTAAAAACAAATTGAGCATGTTGGTGTCTACCAGAGGCTCATTTAATGACTTTTTGTTTCAGTTGGGTTCTGAGCGTCTTAAAAATATTCGAGCAAACTTTTATGATATTGCCACGAAGTTTTTCTTTCAACCTAATCAGAAAAATACTTTTACCTTTTCAGGATATTTTAGTAAAGATTTTTTCCAGACGGATTTGTTGGGTACAGTCAACAATATCAACGCAACGTCTACGCAGTATGATTACAAATCTTTAAATGCGTCATTGAAATGGTTTCATTTGTTTAGTAGTCAACTCGATTGGCAGACGTCGGCTATTTATACAAATTATCAGCCTAAGACGATGTTGCCCCAGTTAAATTCGAGTAATACTGTAGATATTACATCGGCAATTTTGTATCGTCAGCTCAAATCAGAATTACATTATAATCCCAATGAAAAACATAAGTTGACAGGTGGGATTTCGTCTATTTGGTATAAAATCAGTCCGGGGAATTTGGTGCCTAATGCGTCAACAAGTGTAAACCCTATTACCATTCCAGATGAAAATAGTATAGAGGCAGGTATTTATGGAGAAGATGAAATGACTGTAAATTCTAAGTTGAGTGTTTCTGTGGGCTTAAGATATGCTCAATATTGGGCAATGGGAGCAGGTACTGTAAGACGTTACCAAAGTGGTGTTCCACTTTCAGATTTTACTGTAATTGATTCTACAAAATATGGGTCTGGACAAGTGATAGCTTCTTATGGCGGGCTTGAACCACGTATTTCGGCAAAATATTCCTTAACTAATTCATCTTCACTGAAGTTTGGCTACAACTTTATTCGCCAGTATTTACAGGTGGTTTCAAATACGACAACGCCTCTGCCAACATCGCGTTGGGCTACCAGCAACGACTATATTCGTCCGCAAAGTAGTCATTTGTTTTCTTTGGGTTACTTCAAAAATTTTAAGGATAATATCTATGAATTTTCGATGGAAGGATATTATCGTCGCAACGAAAATGTACTTGATTACAAACCTGGGGCAGATTTTGTCTTAAAACCAAATCTCGAAACACAGGTATTACAAGGTAAAGGTATGGCTTATGGTTTGGAGGTAATGTTAAGTAAAAAGAAAGGTGATTTGACGGGTTGGCTAGGATATACTTATTCAAGAAGTTTGAATCAAATCAAGCAAAGCGACCGATATGAGGAGCAAGTCAATGGTGGAAAATGGTATGCTAATAATTTTGATCGACCGCATAGCTTCAACGCCAGCTTGATTATTGGGCAAGGAGCGCATCATGAATTTGGCTTTACGATGGTGTATAATACTGGACGACCATTTACTGTTCCTACAGGGATTGTAGTTTTTGATGGCGTGACCTATCCTTTTTATCAGGATCGCAACAATGCTCGTATTAGTGATTATCATCGTTTGGATTTTTCATGGACAATCCGAAATCCAAGTATGCGCAAACGCCGATGGGAGGGAAGTTGGACTTTTACCGTGTATAATTTATATGGTCGCAAAAATGCCTATTCAGTGTATTTACGCACCGAAGCTGGGATAAAAGCGTATCAATTAACGATTTTTGGTTCGCCAATACCTTCGTTGACTTACAATTTTCATTTTATGTAAAATCAGTAAAATAAACTATTCTAAGAGATGAATTTTAAATTTTATTCTTAGAATAGTTTATCCAATAATGGCCTTATGTTCAAGTGCTTGGCGAATTTCGCAAACCAATAAACCACTTCCTCCTCCATAGTGTTGGATGATCAAAACTGCGGGATTGATAGCCAATAATTCAGCTCTTAGTTTTTCCTCCTCGTCTGGCAAAATGCCATTTCCTAAAAGTACTAAGGCTATATTTTCTTTCTGAAAAATTTGTAGAGCGTCTTGATCAACACATGTTCCGATGGCATTCCAATCGGGCTGTTGATTAATCAAGCGCACCACTACACCCAAGATTTCGGGATGACGACTGATGACTAGGATATTCTCCATATTTATTGAGTGATTTGGTGAATTGTGAATGAGTGAATGATGAATTGTGAATCAGGACTGTACCAAGGATTTCTAATAATTGCGGATTTGGGATTTCTGATTTCTGAAATAAAGTAAAATACCTCTATTTTTTACAAAATATAAAAGATTCACTTCCGAAATCCCACATCCGATATCCGAAATAGACAGTTTTAAAATCCTTCGTACAGTACTGACTATGAATTGTGAATGAGTGATTTTTCTCAATAAAGCAGAGGCAAAAAAATAAAAAAATATAGCTAATTTATTGGTCATTAGATTGTTGTGAAATAACTTTGCCTCTTTGCCTCTTTGCCTCTTTGCCTCTTTGCCTCTTTGCCTCTTTGCCTCTTTGCCTCTTTGCCTCTTTGCCTCTTTG
>NZ_JAAALB010000080.1 GCF_009905545.1 Cellulophaga sp. BC115SP
ATCCTTGCTCTGCCTGATTCTACCATTGAAGCTCTATTCACAGACCAATACGGACAGCCTAAGCCAATCACGGTTTATAAATAAGTACTATTTGATAACGCCACTACAGCTACGAAATATCGTGGCTGACCGTATGAGATATGATTCACTACTGGTTCGATACAATGCCCTCGTTCGTAATAATCAAACAGTTATTGAGCCAGCCATAGATGCTGCCACCCAATCATTCGACCTAGCAGACCAGAACGCACGAGACTATTCGAAAATCATTAAGCTAGATACCAAAACCATCAAGAATCAGAAGTTTCAAATCATTTGGCTCAAAGTTAGAACTCCATTACTAGGAGCTGCCTTGTTCTACTTAGGAAACAAGTCGGTGACATGGGGATGGAAATTTTGATAGCAAATGTTTAGACCAGGGAATGACTGCAGCTCACATTTTATCAAATTTTGATAGCAAAAATTCTATCGGCGCTCATTGCTCAGCTCCTGAAGCTCAAAAAAATGATAGCAAAATTTTACCCGCTTTCGCTGGATCAGTTACCAAGAACGAAGTCGACATCATAAAATTGATAGCAAAATGGTATAGAGCTGCCAACTTCACAACAGGGAAAAGGGTATGTTTTGCTATCAAAATTTCTCAAACACTAAACCTATAAATATGAATGACATAATTGGCACAGTCGGCAACCTTGTGGGAGGTCTATTTGGTAGTCAGTCACAAGACAACACTACCGATTTATCCATACAAGGAACAAAATATGATGGGATAGCCTATCAAAAAGAAGTCGAACATAACAAAAAGCTTACAACATATCTTCTCATTGCTTTTGCCATAGGAATCACAGTTTTAAGCGTATCACTTTTCAAAAGGAAATAATATGGCAAACATCGCAGATATTGGAAACATCATTAGTTCTGGCATATCATCATTGGGCAGCGCAGTCAAAAGCGTTTTCCAAGTCACAGAAACAGGCAAAACCAATAGGACTCAATTAGAAACCGATGCAGAAAAATACGGTAGTGATTCCGCTTACGCATCGAGTGTAACAGTTCAGCAAGGGAAAACGATAAGAGTCTTACTTATCTCCATAAGTGCTATTTTTCTTGCCTTTCTAACATTTAAACTTGTTAGACCCAATCAATAGCCTATGAAAAAGTTTATAGCAATTGCCATCATGATAGCAGCAATAATAGTTGCTTATTTTCTCAGCAAAACCCCGAAGAATATCTCCAGCTCAACGGCAAGTAATCAGATAGATGATTCAGACACGAAACAGTACTCAAGCAGTAGCCAAACCAATAACGATGCTGGTAACAGCTCTAACAGTAGTAGTTCTAGCAACACACAAAACAATGGTACAGGCACAAATCCTGACATAGTAGATACCAGCAAGTTTTATGATTATTGGACTGAGAAAGGAGAATACATTTACCTAAGAAAAGGAGGCAAAACAGTAGTAGGAAGCTATGCAGTAGGTTTCTTAAAGGATGGTAGAATAGTTTACACACATTATCTCAACGAAGGGACTCCTGAAGAGAATATGCAGTATAGTTTGTCTCCAGAGTATTTGCTTGTTTATTGAAAAAAAAGGGAGTCTATGTAATGTAGGCTCCTGTTTTTGTTTTATTGTGATTTAGAGTTGTATGGCATTTTATTAACCTAAGTCAATAAAATAAGAGTATACTCTTATTTTCAATATTAACTGTATATACGCCATGAAATTTAATTATATTGCTTGTGGAAGCCCATTAAATATAATGATAAGGCGAGACAATAGTTACAATGTATTTTAAACCTTTTAACAAGAAAACATGAGTAGTATTCTGATTTTAGGAGCAGGTGCTTCAATACCATTTTATAACCCAAGACTTTCAACAGAATATTTGACAACAGTTATATCTGATCAGGACAGGTGGAACAATATTGTTGAAAGATACACAGGAATAATGGGGCCAGATACAGATATGGTTAATACCCAAACTGTCCTAGAAGTATTGAACGAAATTAGTATAGTACACCCAAATTACCATTTTGAACAAATAATTGAAATTTATGATAAAATTTGTTCTTTTAATTTTAATCCTCAACCTAATTCAAAGATATTGCACGACATTTTACTATATTATGGTGCGACTTCTCCAAATTTAGGAGATCATGTTTGGTCTTGTGTTCCTTTTTTATTCAGACAAATAATAACGGAAGAAGTTGCCCGACTACACTTGAATCATAAAGTGGAAACATATAATCAACTTACAGAATCACAAACAAACTTCGTTTCTTCAATATCTGAAGATCAATCAATAAATATTTTCACTCTAAACTATGACGAAATAATACTTGACGCTATTCAAAATTTAAATTTTACAACTGGTTTTGATGATAATGGTCGTTTTAATGTTAACGCTTTTCTTTTAGCTAAAAAAACTATTTCATTTCCGCACGGACATTCAAGGCTAACGTTTGACAGTAACGGTATATTATATCACACAAACAGCCAACTTGCGAACGAATGCAGACTAGATAGAATTGGCGCATACGATGGGCAACAAACAAAATATTTGACTGAAAATGCTTATTCTTATTCTTTCAATACGTTTATTTCTACTGGACAGCAAAAAGAACCAACGTTTGATGTTAATCCATATTCAACCTACTATCAAAAATTTGCAAGTGATTGTTTAAAAGCAAATAAAATTTATGTGGTGGGCTATTCGTTTTCAGACCCACATTTCAACAGAATGTTGATGAATTTTTTGGTAATATCACCTACAAACAAAATTATTATCGTAGACTATTTACCAGATCAAATCCAAATTGTTAATGAGTTTACAAACGGTAGAAGTCTAATTTATAAGATTTTTAATCTGTTAGGTATTAACTCCATTGCTATGGACACAAATTTACAAGAAAGGGAGCAAAACTTAAATGAAAATGGTTTTGCAGAAATTTATACACAAATAGTTCTTTACAAAAAAGGATATGATAACTTCTTAAACGAATTTAATGAGATAGATATTTGACAAACAAATAAGGAAAACTTATTTGTAATAATTGAGCATTAGCGGGTTTCAGAAAAGATGATAAAATATCATAGGCGCCCTTCTCAAAATATTGTAGAATCGTTTACACCCATTATCTCGATGAAGAAACTTATGAGGATATAATCTGTTACACTTTATTAATGCTCTATTTATTTACTAGATTTTATAATAAAAGGGAGTCTATTTGATAATTATAGACTCCCTTTTATTATTGATTCTATCATATAGACTTCCAAAATCGTTTGTAGCTTATTTTCAAAAAACTTCTTTAGGTTGCTTTAAACATAATTAGATTTCTTGTTTGATAAGTACATTTTTAGATAAATGAATTTTAAAACAGCTATTAGTCTTATTTAAATATCCTCTTGTCGAATGGAAATTTATCAATACTTGTAACTGTTATTTTAGCGAAGTCTCTATGATTCGGATTAATAAGCACATTATAGTCTCCTTTTGTAACTACGGACGGTATCATTAACACGCAGTATTCATTTTCTGTTACAAAATCTCTCCCTATGTACTGAGTAGAAGTAGGATGTGGAAATTCTTGCCAGTCCACGGGTAAATCATCTTCTGTTAGATGCTTAATTTCTATGTCGTCAGGAATCTCAATGGTTAGCATCATGTAATCTTCTGGTAAAGTTGCCAAAGTGAGGTGAACAGCAACTTCCGCCATTGCTAAAGACCTATTTTGAGCTGTATAAATCAACTCTATGCCTCTAGGATTCCATCGTGCCCCGTACAGAGCTGCCCCTTTACCTGATAATGGTGTTGCATATTTTTCCCTTGCAAGTCTAAATACCTTCATCTATACAAAAATTCCGTGATTGATTCGGTTAAGTTCATTGATAACCATTTCCTTACCGTAAGAGTCTTTTAGTAATTCTATAGGTTTTAAATTTCCTAAGGCATAACTTGGTGTATTAAGCCAAAGTTTGAGTTTTTCGATATTACCAAATACGTCAAGCCCCACTTTTGTCACTTCTGCCATTTCTATTATTTTTTCAGAATGAATTGGTTTAAAGTGATGTTCAGGAGAGGTTCTGTATCTCTGTAGAGATTTTGTTGATATGTCGAGGACATCTGCCCAATCATTCACTGAAAATGGAGTATAGTCCTGAATTAAATCAAACAGAGAATAGGGAATACCTGTTCTAATAGCAAATATGATAAGCATTTTATCTTCCAAGAATGTTTCATAAGTGATATTCTGTTTGCTATGCACGTCAATTTTACTTGCTTTGAAAAAGGAAGCGATTTCCCTATCAAGTTTCCCTTCAATTTTATCTATTGCAGTCATCATAATTTTCCATTTTGGACATTTGTCTATAAATATAGGACAATTATCCAAATAAAACAAATCTATTGTGGTTAGATTATTTCGTAAATGTTTCATTTTACAAATAGTTTAGTGTGTGGTTCTAAAAATAGAACTACACACAATTATTTACTGTATCTTTTCAATCGACCAACAACGGAGTACCTATATTTTAGATAATTATAAAGCTTTATTATCAAAATCAATAGACTTTGACAAAGTATCAGATATAATCCTTTATTAGTTCGTTATTGAGTACTTGTTCGAAAAAACCAAACCGTGCATATACAATTGGTAAAAAATGTATATTGATTCTGGATAATAAAGTTTGAAACATATTTAAAATCTTCACCTGCAATAAATATTGACAGAATAGGAACTACTAAATTTGACTATATTCGCTAATATTAAGAATAACAATATTATTAATCAGAAATAAGCAAATAATAATTTAAGAAAAGGTTGAGATGAAATAATTAATCTATAATATAGAATTGTTTACCTACTTTAAGGTAAAAACCTCAAACACTTAATAGATAAGATTGTAAATATGGAACACTTAAACTCATA
Organism: Cellulophaga sp. BC115SP; assembly: GCF_009905545.1. Taxonomy (GTDB): domain Bacteria; phylum Bacteroidota; class Bacteroidia; order Cytophagales; family Spirosomataceae; genus Flectobacillus; species Flectobacillus rivi. The sequence goes on from NZ_JAAALB010000080.1 coordinate 4,934, forward strand.
CTATACTATAGAGAAACATCTTGAAGAGACAGCTAAAGTTAACCCAACATTTAAGGTGCTTGACTCAATATGGCAACTCAACAAAAGAAATCTTTCGACAGCATTAGCCAATGTCAATCAATACTATCCACATTACAGCCTTCACGAAAAGAGTCATTCAAATACTATAGTTAGCAATATTGAGTCATTTCTTGGAGAGGAGAGAATAAAAAAGTTAAGTCCAACAAATGCTTGGCTTATCTTGATGGCTTCATTTACACACGACTTGGGCATGGTTGTTTTTCAAGATTTAGTTGAAAAGGAATGGGAATCTGACGACTTTCAAACCTTTCTTAAAGAAATTAGCGAGTGGGAAGATGAAGCCATGAGTGAAAGTGGAAACATATTGTTACAGATTCAAGAATTATCAAAAAACAATAGTAATGAAATCAAGTGGCTTTCTAACTTAACACCGATTAAAGTAAAAAACGCTTTAACTCTCGCTGTAGCTGAGTATATTAGGCGAGTCCATCATAAGAGAAGTGCGGATATTTTAAGAGGAGCTGATAAGCTATTTTACGACGTAGCAAAGGCTTTTTACTCTGATCAAATACCTCAAAGGTTAATGAATATTCTTGGAGAGGTTGCATATCTTCATGGAGTTGATTTCTATGAAATTTTCAGTAAGCTAGATTATGAGTCCAACGGTATTTCAAGCGATAAAATCAATCCACGATTTGTTGCATCGCTACTTAGGTTAGGAGATTTATTGGATGTAGATGATAAAAGATTCAATTCGTTTACTGACAAGGTTTTTAAAAGCCCTCAAACAACAAAATTTCATCAACAAAAACATTCATCTATAAGACATTTACTGATTACACCTGAAAATATTGAAATTACGGCTGATTGCCCTAATGAAGAGGTTTATAGACTAACTAGAAATTGGTTTGATTGGCTCGAAGAAGAAGTTGAAAAACAAGGCAAGGAATGGTCAAACATAGCACCCAGTGATTTAGGTGGGTCAGCTCCAAGGATTGGTAAAGGGAAAATAAAAGTATATTATAACAATAGCCTTACAGATGATAATTTGTTAAACCTTCGTTTTCAAGTTTCAAATAATAAGATTTTTGAAATCTTAGAAGGCTCATCAATATATGAAAAAGCGGAATTCACTTTCATAAGAGAGTTAGTGCAAAATGCTCTAGACGCTTCCAAAATTCAACTTTGGACAGAAATTGAAAATGGAACCTTCGATTTTGTATTTCATTCGCATTTTGGAGAAAAAAAGCTTTCGAATGCTCAAATAATCGAAAAAATAAAATTCCCGACAGATATTCCAGAAAGTTTAGTTGAAAGTTTTGAAGTTAAACTCTCGGTTAATTGGACTGATGAATCCAAAACTGCTATAGTATTTACAGTTGAAGATAATGGAACGGGTATATCTAATTCTGATCTCCTTAGAATGACGAGTAAGGTTGGAGAGAGTAGGAAAAAAAATAAACTTTATACAAATATGTTAGGTAGAATCCCTTTTTGGCTAAAACCAACTGGGGCTTTTGGATTAGGGTTACAATCCGTTTTTATAGTTTCAGATACTTTTATAGTTCAAACAAAATCGGAGGGAGAAGAATCTAAAGAAATTATTTTTAGATCTGCGAAGAAAGGCAAATACTCCTCTATTACTAATCATAAACCTACAATGGGGAGAGGAACAAAAGTGATTGTTCAAATTCCACAAGCAAAGTTTCCACAAGTCTTCGGAAGATCTTTTAATTGGGATGTTATCATGAATTATGATTATTTTACAGATGAGCATAAAAGTATATATATACCGAAAATTCAAAACTATATATATGAAATATTAAAATACATTAATACTTTACAAGTTGATTTTTTTGATAAGAATTTATTTAAAACAATCAAAGAGAAAGAAAAGCTGGAGTACCAGAAAGCTGAGATATCAGAAGACCAGAAAATTCAATGTCGTTTAGCATTAAAAGATAAAAACCTCTATTTTGAATATTATGAAAGAGTAATCGGCTCTGAATTTGTATTGTGTTTTCATGCTGATACAAAAATCGATATTGATAATAATTGGGCAACATACCAAACGAAGTTCCTTGTAAGAGATATTCCAGTAGAAGATAAAACAATTAGTTATTACAAACTAAAATATGCTAGACTGATTTGGAATTTTATGAGTCCTGAATCAGATAAAATCTTGAGTTTAACAAGAGAGAAATTCATTACGAAAAATAAATCAGAGATAGAAAAAAAATTTTTAGATTCGATTGTTCCAAAGGCTATTGAATTAGCAGAATCTACATTACTTGAATCCAAGGATAAGGTTTTGTCTCATTTTAAGGAAGAAAGGTACAGTCTAGCCTATGATTATTTCAAGCTTTTATTGTCGAAAAGTATTAATGGTATTAAGGGCCAAAATATGGATTCTGATTTTATAGGAGAATTTACTTTACCAAGAGAATTAATAACAAACTGGGACGATAATCCTGTTAAAATTATTGATTTCTTCAATGCTAAGAATTTTATAGTATCAAAATTTGAAAAAAAATATTTTCAAGAGACTCAAACGAACAAAATAAAAAAACTATTAAAGGATGAAGCTAATTATAGTGACACCGAAACCTTAATAGTCTGGAATAATGATTTTTTTTCTAAATATTTATTATACAAATACAATATCAAAGAAATTTACTTTTATGTAGAAGGTTTAGTCCTAGTTTTGACAGAGGAGACCGAGTCAATTGAAGTTAAATCTGGTATAGATCTCTATTTTAAAAATCTATTCGGAAACTCAGGTTTGATGAAAAGAGGATTGTATTATGCAGTTAATGAATATAAAGAACAGTTATCTGTCGAGAATAGCTATGCCAGTGGATTTGAAATATTTCCCTTTTTATCAAACCTATCTATTATTTCTCCATTTAGAGATTTGGATGAATATAAAACATTCAAGTTTAGAATAGAACATTCAACAGATATTTCAAACAGAATGAATGTAGAAAATATTTTAACTGATAGTTTATTATCAGAATATATTTCAGATACCTTGATTGATTGGGTTATTGAAAATAAGCCTAAGGGCTCTAATCCTAGAGACAGACGAAGTGTACTAGATGGTTATAAAAACCTTATTATTGATGCACTAATGAGTGATATTAGTAGTACAACTTCAAATGATGAAACCATTACATAGAATCTAGCCCGATAAAATATCGGGCTAAAAGTTACAAATAATTCTTATTATAAAAACTCTCAACCGCCTCAGCCATCTCCTCAGTCATTTCCTCAAATTTCCCCCATGCTGGTTCTAGTCCTGATTCGTTATACCAATCTTGACAGTTCTTACTATAGGATGGTTTCCAGTTTGTTATTTCTTGGTCGAGTTTATCTCTGATATTTTGTGAAGCATTGCTGCTATCTAAACCCAAAATATTAAATAGTGCTTGCGCTTCATAGTAATGAAGCTTTAGCCTTTTTAATCCATTCTTCTTTATTTTAATTAGCTCTGGACTAACCAAGAAGCAATTGGTATAAAGTGTAGCAACTACCAAAGCTGGTTCAATTGTTACAGACTTCTGGACTCGAAAATGTGCTTTAATCAATTGATATTGACGATAACTAATAATTCTGAGAACCTGATACTCATACAGGTCAATGTCGAGATAAATAAGATTAATCATTGGTTGAGTTCGTTTGCTACTTCAATAAATTGACAGAATCCCGTGATAGCTTTCTTAAGCTTTTTATTTTCAATCTGTAGTTCTTGTATTTCGTTGTTAGACATGTGTCGGTGTGCGTTGTAGGTCTGCCTAAGCCCTTGTAATTCCTCTGTTTTCTCTTTGTAGTCTCGTAAGATAAATTCAAAGACAGATTGCCCCGTTTTGATATTTTCTTTCTGCATGACTTGATTCATGATTTCAACCAAGTCTGCATTTTCATTGTTGTCTAACCCACGTAGGGTCATTGTTGAGAATTGTTTCATTTGGATAGGATTAAAAAGATGATGACTAAAAATGCGGTAAATACGTTTGCGACGGTCTCTGCCAGCAGTTCAACTTCTAGGTGTTCTTTGATTCTTTTCATTTTTAGAGAAGCTTGTGAGCTTTGTTTTTGCAGTTGGCTTTGTGCGTAAGTTGAATGTTGTAATTAATCACTACAAGAATGTATTCGCAACTATCAACTTCTATCAGAGATATTCCATGTTGAATTTGTTGATAGGGTAGAATATGTCTGTATTTAATAGGAGGTGATTCTCTTTGTGAAAAAGCCACCACTGCCAGTAGAATGAGTACTCCGATAATCGAGGTCTTTTTAATTTGAAATTTCATTTTGCTATCAATTTAGAGTGGGCTTTTGCCTGAGTAGTGTTAGATCGGTGTGAGCTGCTTTGAATTTTGCTATCAAAATTTGATAAAAAGCGTGCTGCATCAATCCCCTGGTCTTTTAATTTGCTATCAAAATTGTGAGCGTCCGAAATTGGCAGACGCTCAATTCCTTCGTTTAGCTATTTGATGCCGTAGATTTGACGTTTTTTCGCTTCAAATTCCTCTCTGGTTCTTTGCTGTCTCTCAATACGAGCCTCTTTGGCTTGTCTGGCTTCTTCGTGGGTTGGTGTTATCGCAGGTAGTGGAACATCTGCTATTTTATTGTTAAAATTTGTTCCATCATAACTTGGGAATCGAACCTTAACACAATCCTTAAAATAGCCGTCAATTCGTTCCTGTGGGACTGTGTTTGATTTAGAAAGGGTCAACATATACTCGCATAGATGTTCGTAGTTTTTGAAGAAATTATAATTACGTGGTAGCTTCACATTAGCAAGTTCTTCTTTGTACTTTTTACCTCTGGTTTGCTTGTCTGGAAACTGTGCATACAATACCGCTTCAAAGTTAGGGTTTTGCTTCGCTTCAACGCATCTGACATGGGTATCAAAAAGCTTATTGAGAATACTATTGATTATGGGGTGCTTCATTATCTTATCAGAGCCATTGAAGCCTTGAGGGGAGATTGTTAGGAATGGAGTGGTGTCAGGGTTCAAAACGCTGTAAAAGTCGATTCTAAGGCATCTAAACACGTACCCTTTTGTAAATAGCATGGTAAGCTTTTGGCAAAGTACATAGACCTTATCTTCGTTCTCACGGTGGTTATTCAGCATAGAGTATCCAACCATTTCCTGTGCTGAATTCTGAGTGGGGTCTAACTGAATCACCCAATAGAAGCTTGATTCTTGTTTGTTACCATAAAGTTTGCGTGGTGCGATACTAGCGAATTGGCTTTGAGGAATCTGAAAGTTTGACATTGTTTTGTGAGTTTAGTTTTGAGCAAAGAATTCCCATTCAGGCAGGGGCGTCCTATCTGTTATTCTGTTAGGGAACAGTAATAAAAATCTAAAAAAAACACGTTAAGAGTTATTCTAACTAAAATGTTATGCTACTATGATTAACAAGAAATGTTAGAATAACATAATGAATAACTATGGAATAACAGAGCGCGACTCTGAAAAAAAACTGCTAAAGTACAGGCAATATTTACCCACCCTAACACAAAATTATGTTTGGAAAAAAGTGCATAAATTCCCCTGTTAGCTACGCAGGCAGAATTAACGAGTCGCTATATACGTGATTGTCTAGGATGAATCCATAAACGGAATTTTTAAAGATGAAAGGTTACTTACAAAAGGCTTACGCCTAGTTCAACACAGGGAATCGAACCCACTTACCAAGGATACTTTCTTGATAAAGCCAACAATGTTGAAATAAACACCCAACCCAAGCGAGTCGGGTGTTTATGATGCTCTCTCTAAACTTACTTCATTGTGGGTGCTACCATTCGATAGCCCGCAATATCTTTTTTATAATGGTACTCATATCGTGGGTCAACTTTCACGAGCGAGCCGTCAGTCAATAACAATTGTTGCATAGAATAACCCGAATAAGCAATCCTCTGGATTTTACTAGACAGGTCAACTTCTTTTAGTTCCTCTTTTCTCTCCTCAATTATCTCTTCTAAATCAATCTGCTTTACTACGTTTTTTCGTGGCTCAGGCTTTATTGGAGAAGCTATTCTTGCAGGCTTTTTTCTAGGGTTCAAAATCGAGTCAAGCACGTAATAGGGATGCTCAAATTGTCGGTCAGGTGCTAGAATTATTACCATCAAATCGTAACAGTCCATTACATTAATTTTACAAGTATCAAGCTTGTAATTTTCATGGAAAACCCTAGGATTCAACCCTATCTCCTTTAGTTTTAGCCTAAAAGATTCTTGTTGATTAGCATCCATGATGTCATAGACTTTGTTGAGGATATTCGGACGTTTCATAGGTTTAAGGAATCTTGTCAGTGGCTCTTTCGTAGAGCCACA
>NZ_JAAALB010000081.1 GCF_009905545.1 Cellulophaga sp. BC115SP
TGTTTTGATACTGTTTTGCGAAATTCATGTTGAATAGAGATAATATGAGAACCTAAAACGAAACAAAGAGCACTAAGACTTACTCAGCATAGTTCACCTCAACATCTACCGAAATAGATTCAAGAAGTGGCAAAATAATATGCTTGTTCAAAGTGATGTGCTCATTGACATGATAGATAAAGGAATCTCCACCTTCATGTTTGGCTTCAATCTCACGGGTAGTGGTTTCACCTTTTCGAGAAGTAGTGTTTACCTCTAATTTTTTGCTCATTTGAGCGAGCTGGTTCAATTCAGACTTGACCTTCACACGGATACTCTCAACGGTTGGAGGATATGCTAAGTCAAAATCCTGCACGTGCTTAAGAATGACATTCTCCTCAGCAGTGGCAGTGATTTCAGTCTCGTTATCCACGGCTTTGAAAGTGCCATCTGTGACAAAGCGACCACTTAGGATACTCCCTGAGCGAAGACCAGCTATAAGACAGGCTTTAGCTTCTGCTTCACCGTTTTGGAGGTTGTACTTTACGCTCTTTGATGGAGGAGTACTTTCCTGACTAGGGTTTAAATCAATAATGTTTGACATGATAAATAGGTTTTGTTGCTAGGTTGATTTTTCCTTGTTTGCAGCTACAAAGTTACGATGGCTTTTTAGGGCGTTGGAGGTAATATGGTGGTAGTAGGGAGTAATAGAGGACTAATCAGAGCTACATCGCTCTAAATACCTCCCTGTAGATATAGTCGATAGCAGGATAGGGTAATTTTTTACGTAAAGCAGGTTTATCTGGATCAAAACCCAATGTTTTTAACTTTTCCTTGTGAGCATCCACCTTCAAACACGAAAGAAGATACTTCACATCAGCTTTGAGTTTCTTTTCATGACCTTTGGTGATGCTTAACTCTTTGCAAATATCGGTTAGTGTTGAAGGTGGATAGATTTTCATCTTATCTTGATTTTAAGATTGGTGTGAATCCAATGGGTAATTCTTTGATTTCTTTTCTAGTGATACCTCTACCTAATTGTAGTTCTGGATTGAGGGATAATTGTTGCTTGTCGCAATAGGCTTGCATCATATCTTGCATTTGTGGTGCTTGCATAGTTTGAGTTTGGTAGGTTCGTGAATAGCGGTCTTTTCTCTGGATTAGGGTTCTTACTATTGCTCCTAGACAAAAGACCACCAAAAGAATGAGTAATAGGTTTAGTGTAAACATGGTTTAAAGAGGTTTGTAGGTTATGCCATGATGACCTGAACAAAGAGTCTTTTGCTAATGGTAAAACTGTTACGGTAGCGTGTGAACTCTTTGATGGATTCAATGGCTGCATCGAACTTTGCCACATCATTAGTTTCGACTTCGATGAGTAGCTGACCTGAGAGATTGAATTTCTGAGATAGCTTCTTAATGGCTTGTAGTTGGGTTAAAATCTGTTTTTTCATAGAGGTTGTAAAAAGTCTTTGATTTCTTGCTCTGAGAAATACTGTTCCAGTTCTGGAGTTTCATTTCTTTTGAGCATGGTGTGAAAGTCTGGCAGCTCTCTGAAATAGTCTAGTGGTGGTAAAACTTCTCTTCTTGCTTGAATAGCCAGACAGTATTGGAACTTCAAAAAGGTGGTTTGCATCATCACCATGTTTCTAAAGCTACGTACCTCTGTCTCTAGCTGAAGCTTTTGTTGCTTGACTTTTTTGCGATGGGTCTGAAACCCGACAAAGAAAATTACGCATAGGAATAGTAGGTCTAAGGTGTCACGAAGGGTCATTATTTTCTAAGGTTTTCCAGTTGAGAATTGCGAACTGAGAGTCAATATCTAGGCTCTCGTAGATTTTCTTATCATGGTTGACAATTTGTACCAGCTCAGTTACTTCGTGGTTGTAGAGTGCCTTAAATGGCTTTCCAAAGTGTTTTTGAAGTAACTCATACAAAATCACAGAATCAATCTTGATGGTGTCTTCAAACTGTTTTCGTAGCTCTACCGATTCTTCATTGACTTGCTGAAAACCGATAGATTCTGATTCGTCCAACTCAAATTGCTCACTTATCAGCTCATTCAGCTCTGATTTGTCTAGCTTTATGGGCATTATTGTGGTATTCTGTGTTACGGTGGGTTCTTCAATGACAGTAGCATTATCTACTACGCTCTTTTCACTTCTTTTTTTCATCAGAAGGCTCATGCCCAATATTACCATGCCGACGATGGCGCAAATGAGCAAAAACAACTTGGCTATTAATCCGTAGTTGGCATTTTCTGATTCATCTTCAAAATCTAACATAGGTGCTATTTGGGGTTAAATTCTAGTTTCTGTTGTGCAAAAGGAAAGTACTTTTTCCCATCAATCCATTCTACCTGCTCGGTGTTTCGCACGCCTACACGATATTCCTCTTTGTCAAAGTATCTGGTTGTCCATTTCTTGTTCTCAGGAAGCTCTGTGTTTTGAACAGCAATGTCATACATCAAATAGGCAATCTCTTTTCTAGGTTGAACCTTCGTGGGTAGGTCATTGAAATCATCGCCTGTTTCCTTCAATACCAACATATTCATCATTTTCAATAGGTCAGGTGAAACCTCTGTACCTCCGAAGTAGTGAAATTGAAGTAGCAGCTCTAAGCCGTTATTTTTCGGTGTTTTCAAAAGCTGCTTTTGTGCTTTTGTCATCGTCCCTGAGCCAAAGAATGAGCCTGCATCGTCATAGATGACCACCGCATTTTTGACATAGTTGCTACAGTAATAAGAAAACTTGTCGTAATCATCCGATTGAAGCTTGACCACTGCATTTTTAGGCATGGGTCTTTCCAATTCTTCAAATGTTACCACCTTGGTGATTTCCTTGTAGCTGGAGTTATTCGAATGGTCAAATACAATGATTCTTTTAGGGTTATTTTTGAAAGCTCCGACTCGAAAATCGAGTGAGAGTTGTAAGGCTTCGTAGGTCTTTCCTGTGTTTCGAGTACCAAAGAAGCCCCAAACGTTTCCTTTGGGATTCATATCTAGGTGATTTTGGCTTTGATTTTCTTGAATACTTTTACGGTAAAGTTTGAAAGCGCCTGAGGATTATGAGCAATGATATTTGAACCCATCAGTACCACCAAATCGTAAATCATGGCGGATTTACTTGGGAGTCGGTATCTGCCTTCACGTGCCTTTTTCTTCAGGTCTTCCAGAATCACCAACTTGACAAACTTTCGGATAGATTCGGTATCTTCTAATCCTTCATCTTGTTGGATTTTCTTCTTTTGCTCCACTCGTTTTTGAGCAGCTTTGACTTCGTCGCTTAATGGGATAAGATTCGCTTCAAAATCTTCGACCAGCTTTTCGTCACCATTTTCGGTTGACATCTCTGCCACGATATTTCGTAGCACGCCCGTACCCGTTTTTACGTAGGAGAAAATTAGCTCGGTCTCTAGTTCTGCATTTCCTTCCAAAATCACTTGGTCGATGTTGGGTACATATTGCGGTGTGACGACCTGTTGGGCTACAACTTGAGGTTTGAAAGGATTATCAAATAGTCCTTCCAATTGTTTGGGTGCTGGTGGCTCTTCCACTCGTTCAGGTGGTGAACTCATCCCCGTGAGGATGGAATTGCCTATTTCCGCACCCTCTGTGATTAATTTTAGTTTTTCTGAAAAAATCATGGTGCTACTTTTTTACGTATTGAACTCCCTTTGCTAGACCCTTGCCAGCGTACTTTAAACCAAGGTTGACAAAGAAGGACGCTACTTTCTTTTTACCTGCTTTGAGTTGGGCTTTGACCTTTCCCATCAAGGTTTTTCGTTCTTCCCATTCGATAATCAGTTTTTCGAAAACAGGACGAAAAGCGGGTTCAAAATCAATCGCTCCATCGGCTCGAAAGCATCCCATTGCGGTCATGTATTTTCCAATCATATCGAGTTTGAGTTCGTTGTTGATAACGGCAGCATCATAAGTTTTTTTCTTGGAAAGTAATGCCAGAGCCTCTTCCGAAAATGCTTGAAATTCTTCAAGTGTCATTTCCCCGTGACTCTGATAGCTTACAATTTGTCCGTTGGTGTCTAGGGTGAGTGTAGCGAGTATTTGTTTCATGGTTGAGTGATTTCTTCAAAGCCCTTGATATAGTGGTTTTTCCATACTCCAGCGCCAACACGAACAAAAGCCTTCTTTTCAGAGAATCGAACTACCTCAGCAATCAGGTTATTGAGACCTGCATCATTAGCCAGCTTGAAAGTCTTGAACTTATCCAGCATGGTGTTTTCGTTGTTTTCATCACGCAAACGGGTGTTTTCAAGCTGAAGGGCTTTGTTTTCATTTTGAAGCTGAATGAAAACAGGATTGTTTTCAATGTTTTCAGGCTCAATGCTGATGTTTTCATGATTCTTGAAAACATTGTTTTCGTCCTGAAGCCTTTTGTTTTCATTCTGTAGATTGATGAAAACAGGGTTGTTTTCAATGTTTTCAGAGATGTTTTCAACGTTTTCACGATTCATGAAAACATTGATTTCATCCTGAAGCTTTTTGTTTTCATTAACCAATTGGATGTTTTCATCCTTGATTAAGTTCATGTTTTCATCCAGTAGCGTTTGAAACTGTGCTTTTACCTCAGCTTCACGCTCAGGGGTGAGCAAGCGTTCATCGTTTTCATCTAATCCATAGATGAAAACATTAGAAACATACTTTGAAATTGCCATTTTGGCGATGTTTTCAATGTTTTCATACGCAGGGTTTTCATTGAGCAATGTTTTCACGTCTATGATTTCACCATCGTTCAGCTTTAGAACAATCATGTTTTCATTGACCACAATAACTTTGTTTTCATAACGGTCTTCAATGATTTCATTGAGGAAATCACTCACGTTGCCAGATGTTTTCAGCCATTCGGATACTTCTGGACGCACACGGCAACCAACTTGAACGGTGCGAGAACTATTTACTTTGTTTTCATTCATAACATAATCGTTATACAATGGTTGAGCCCATTATTCTTTCTATAGGATGAAATTAGCACCTTATGAAAACATAAATCCAAGTCATGAAAACATAGAACCTAAAATATCCTCATTTATCCTGTTTTCATCCTTTTTCTCCTTACTCAAAAATGATAACTTTGTGAACTGTCAAACTTTAACATACAAATTATATGAGTGCTTCTACAATCGTCAATTCTTCAGTAATTGCTCAACTAATGGGATGGTCTAAAAATTATGCACAGAAGAAAATATGTGCTGTCAAAAAAGTGAAGGGATTTGCCTACGTTACGCTGGCTGACTGTATGGAAGTCTGGAATGTATCAACTTCATATTAGCCACACTCTCTCTAAACTGAAAAATATTTCCATTATACCTATAAACCAACAAAACCTAATATATATGATTATATATGATAACTATGATCAGATAAGGGAAAATGTAAAAGAGCTAGCCCCAAAAGTTGTATATAAATATAGGGCTGATTGGAACAATCCATTACATAAGGAGATGGTTACCAATCAAAATTTATGGTTTGCAAATCCAAAAGATTTAAATGATCTGTTTGATATCAGAATTCCACTACAATTTGATTACTCAGAAGTTGATAGCCCATTATTCTATGATAAACTTAAAAAGGACTACTTGTATCAACACCAAAGTATAATACTTCTAGGTGAAACCATTGAAAATATCTGTAGGGAGCAACTTAAACTCATAAAGAATAATCCTAAGACATATTTTGAGAAGAGCTACATGGAGCTCAGAGAGAGTATTTTATTTGATAGATATGGTATTTTTAGTTGTACTATCAACGAATTAAGTGAGGTGATGTGGGCACATTATGGAGCAAATAATACAGGCTTTGCCATAGGTTTTAAAACGGATGAGCTAGCTGAGGCACTTCAACCTGATGTAGGTTTTGGACAAGTATATTATTCTGATGAAGTGATGAAACATAGTTTTATTTATAATGACTTGTATAAAGAGTTGAGTTTATTTTTAAGAAAGTCATCTCAATGGGAATATGAACAAGAGTTTAGATTTTATACTATGAATCCAAACGGAATTGAAAATCGTGCTATGAAATATCCTATACCTTGTGTCGCTGAGTTTATTTTGGGTGCAAAGTTCCCAAGTAGAATCAAACAAGAATTCATTGATACGGTTCAAGCCATTTTTCCCTCTACTACTAAAATATTTGAACTAGAACCACAAATTTCAAGATTTGGATATAGTAAGAAATTAATTTGCTAGTAGTAACCCCTAAATTAGTTGAGTTGAATGGCAGGATATTGACTTTATGTGAATTTGCATTCTCCGAAAATAGTTTTGAGGCTTTCCAATTGACCTTTTCAAGGTTGATATTTAGATACTCTAATTATTAGCTCATACATTTAATTTATAAATATGAACCCTTTAATTTTAATAACTTGAAGTTTAGCTGAAAGCCAATTTTGAAAATAATTTTACTACATCGTTAAAGAATTATAATATGCTTTAATTAATGTACTAACAATTATCTAAAATACTAAAATTTTATTATCAATTACCATATCTTAAGTTACATTCATAACTCTACTTATTAAATGAACATTGTAAAATACCAAGAAATCGATTTCGAAGAAATACAATATCTGTTAGATGAAAGCTTAATACTTTTGATTACTGCTACAAACCTTGAAACAAAGCATACACACCTTGCTTTATCCCCAATTGTAAAGTTTGATGGTATTTTACAAGTTTATGAGAAAAATCTCACTTATTACTTTGGCATGTTTGGAATGTATAAGGTTGCTCATGTTCAATGTGAAATGGGCTCAATTGGAAGAGGTAGTTCAATCACAACATTAACAAGTGCACTAGAAAAGTTGAAAGTAAAGGTTGTTATTATGGTTGGGATAGCGTTTGGAATAGACGACAACAAGCAGAACATAGGTGATGTATTGATTTCTGAATCAATTATTCCTTATGACTCAAAAAGAATAGGTATCGAAAGTAATATACAACGAGGCAAGGAAGCGACAGCTAGTGAATTGTTACTTAATCGATTTAAAAATATCAAAAATTGGAATCATGTTACTTCTCATGGGAAGACCTCAGAATTGATATTCACAAGAATTCTATCTGGAGAAGAGCTTATTGACAATTACGATCACAGAAATAAGTTGCTTGAACAATATCCCGATTCTAAAGGTGGAGAAATGGAGGGGGCTGGAGTATATGCAGCGTGTGGAAACAAGACAGATTGGATACTAGTAAAAGGCATTTGTGATTTTGCAAATGGAGAAAAAGGGAAAAATAAAAACGAAAATCAAGAAATTGCAATAAAGTCAGCCTTATCTGTATGTTTAATGCTTTTCAATTCACCAAGAGCTTTTAAAGATTTAAATGTTAGTCCCTACAATCAAATACCCTCTCCTGAATTATTAGATTTCACAAAGATTAATGACGTTTTATTCAACTATTACAATCTTGAGAATGAGCCTTATTACGTTTTAAGAGATTTTGATGAAAGTTTTAATTTAGCACTAACTCAATATGGTATTTGGGTTTTCGGTCCATCAGGGTGTGGCAAAACAAATCTCATTATTCGAAATCTGAGACAGACAAACAAAGAATTTATACTTGTTGATTTAGCTCCGTTTATTGGAGACGGAGTGGAATGTTTGTTCAAAGAATTACTTCACGAGGTTTGTTCGTATATTAATGGCGTAGATTATCACACACAATCTACAGAGCTTACGGAGATAATCAAAGAATTAGTCGATTTACTAAAATTTTATAAGGATAAAGAACTAGTAATTTTTATTGAAGAAATACCAATTAGTTCAGGAGAAGAATATAGGAAATTTACTCAAAAACTATTTTCTATTATCATATCGAATAGCTTCCTAAATGGCTTAAATAATATCAAATTTGTACTTTCTTCAATTGAAAACCCAACTCCAAATATTATTCAAAATCAACAAAAGATTCACCAACATGTACAATTCGTAAAGTTAGAGTATTGGTTAGAAAATGATATTGAAAAATTACTTGAAATCATCGTTACAGAATTTCAAATTCCATTAAAACACAGCTTTAGAGAAGATTTAATCAATTCAGCCAAAGGCTCACCTCGCTTTGTTAAAAAATTCTTTAAGACACTATTTACAATCAACAAATTTGATGATAATACTTTAAAAAGAGTGCTTATTGAAACTCAGAGAGATCTAAACTAATCATGAATAAAATTCTTAAACCTTACACAATCATACCCAAAGAGCTGTATACTTTGAGGGAGGCAGATACTCAGGTCAAAAACATAATAGCTGACATGGGAAGGCCAGGCTATGTGCTTGTTTCCAGACAAATGGGAAAGACTAATTTGCTTATTAATGCAAAGAAGCAACTTGAGACTGACAGAGATGCGTTTATCTACATAGACCTATCCAATACATTTCCCAGTCCTAAAGGATGTTTTGAAAATATTATAGATAATGCAATTGATTCGTACCCTGAAAAATTTTCTAAAGCCTCAGATCTGATTCTGGAGCGTAGGAAAACCTTGAAGGATATTCCACCTCACAAACAACATACTAACGAATTACGAATCTTACTTCAAGCGCTGAATGGAGGTAAGTTGGTAATTATATTGGATGAAATAGATGCATTAACCAAGACTAACTATTCCGATCAAATTTTTTCTCAAATTAGAAGTACTTATTTTGGGGCTAGAGTCAATTATAATGAATTCTGTAATCTAACATATTTACTTTCTGGAGTGGTTGAACCCACTGAGATTATCAAAGATCCTAAGGTTTCACCATTTAATATTGGTCAAAAAATTTATTTAAATGATTTTACAAAAGTAGAATTTGATAGCTTCATTAAAACAGCACAGTTGAACATTAATCCTGAGATTTCTAAAAGAATCTACGATTGGACAAATGGTAATCCTAGAATTACATGGGATGTGTGCTCAGAGCTTGAGGATAGAATGATAAATAATGATTGTACCCCTGAGTTAATCGACAAAATCGTTCATGACTTATATTTAAAATCATATGACAAAGCACCAATTGATAACATAAGGGAGATTGTCTTAAATGATCGTGAAATTAGAAATGCAATTATCGAAATTGAATATAACAAAGGAAAGCAAGTTGCAGATCGATTAAAAAGTAAACTTTATTTGGCTGGAATAATTAATTACTCTGATGATGATGTCCATATAAAAAATGAAGTTATAAAAAAATGCCTAAACTTTGAATGGTTGAAACTATTAGAAAAGGAAGATAAAGGTGTTTTATCGTTAGCTATGGATAATTATGAAAACCTTAACTACAAGGAAGCTATTTCTCTGTTCGAAGAGTTTCTTGGTTTTGATGAATTTCCAGAGGAGAAAAGAGACTATTATACTTTTGCTATGGGCGTTTCTTTTTTAGAAATTGGTGAACATGAAAAAGCAATTGAGGTCTTAGATAAGATTAGTTTTGATTTGGATGATTCAACTTTAGATTATTTTAGTTCAGTTTTTTATATTAAAGGATTAGCATATAGGAGACTAGGGAAAATACAGGAGAGTATGGACTGTTTTCAATTAGTTGTAGATAAGGGAATTGTAGATGCGAATTATTTGAATTCTAAATTGCAACTCGGTTACATATACGCTAATAATTATTTAGATGGCAAAACCGATGAGGCAGTTAAAATATTCGATGAAATAATTAATGGCAAGTTTGAATCTCCAATTAAAATAAAAGAGAAAGTACTTAATGAAATTAAAGGAATGGCATCCTTTATTTATGCAACAATTTGTAAGGATAGAGGTGATAATATAAAGGCAGAACTGATTCTAAGAAACATAATACCTAAAGTAGAACACTATACTAAATCGTTACTAAAACTATTGTTGAGTGAGGTAATAAACAATAAAGAAGAAAAAGTTAATATTCTCTGTGAACTTCTTGATAATAAATCATCAAAACATACTGCTCCGAACAGTAATCATCTGGATTATTCTTACAGCTTTACAAACTTTAACATTCTCGATGTTTTAATAAATCTCCTAGATGTAGACAAACAAACATTCATTGATTATACAACTAATAAAATTAACTCCATTAGCCTAAAGCCAAGAGGAGAGTTTCTTTTTGAGATTGCTGCTCATTCAATAAATAAAAGGAAATTAAAACCTGGAGTAATTTTATTACAGGATATTTATTTTGAACATAAGTTCGGAGGTTTAAGACTAGAAAATCATCAGCTATATGAAACTCTAAGAATAATATCACTCTTCTCTGAATATGAAAAAAAGCTTGAATTTTCACAAGATTACTTAAAATTTCTGGAGAAAGAAGTTAGTTTTAAAATTGATATATTTGATATTAGAATTTTTAATAATTTAATTTTTACACTTGCTGAAAGTAAAGATTTCTTCAAAGCTCTTGAATATTCTTCTATTGTAAATAGCATTAAAGACAGATTAAACAACGAAATACTAATTACTGTTGTAACAATTTTTAGTATTGAACTTACTATTTTTAATCAGTTAGGTATAGTGCCAAATTCTACTGAAAAAGCAAAACAAATACTTAAACTAATTGACTCACACCGTAAGTCTAAATATGGAAATTTTGGTATTACAGAGAACGAGATAAATGATATATGGGATATTGCTTTAAATATCTTATTTTCTTTGAATGATACTTACGATTTTGGTCACAATTTTAAAGGAGTTAATGATAGGAATAGAATGATTACAGCAATTAAACGGGATGGCTGTATTTTTAGAATGAAATTGAAAAGAGCCGAATCGGAAATTAAAAAAGGTAATTTGATTCTTTTAGAATAAATTATTATCAATGAAAATCAAAGCTTAATTAAGACTCTACAAATATTATGTTTAAAATTATCTAATAAACAATTCCGTTCTAATTCACATTTAAATGGCGATATTAATAATAATATCGCCATTTAACTATTTCAACTACTTCAAAAACTGCTTCTTAATAGTCGAATCCTTGACTCTGGCATATCTCGAAAGCTGTCTACTATCTTTCCAACCAACCATTGCTTGAATCGTGCTTTCTGGTAAATCAAGCTCATTGATACTGTCGGCTTCCCATTTTTAGTACAGTTTAAAAATATACATAATCTGGTTGTTTTGATTATGTTTTTAACCATTCTTG
>NZ_JAAALB010000082.1 GCF_009905545.1 Cellulophaga sp. BC115SP
ATAAACTCGCTTCGCTCAAACAGTATAAATTCATTGCTTACGCCAGCAATTTTACAAAAGTTTAAACAGCTTCATCAAAACGGCGGTCGAAAATTATTTTTCGACCGCCGTTTTAATATTATACTCTTAAAAATAATCACTCAAACTCAATTCACTCAATGAATGAGATAAAATGCAGTTTTTTACTTAAAATCCCAAATCTTACAATACCCTAAAATGATATTCCTGTATCAATGCTGGTGTTTCTGGTGAAAGTGTCAAACTAATTTCGCATTTGCCTTTTTCTCCTTCAACTACGAAATTACCTCTCAATTTGTTTTGAGGTTTAATAGGATGAATTTTCACCACTTTACCTACTTTCTCTTGGAAATTCTTGGTGTCCTTTCCTAAAATTGACATCGGGTAATCATCAAAAAAGTTCACCGCAAATATTTTCATACCCTTAGCATTTTCCCAATTCTGAACGGCATCTACTAATTGTACATATCGCTCTTCCAATACTTTGGCTGGTTTAATAGGGTAGCGTTCAAGTTTGGTGGTAGCCAAAAGAGTATCCAAAATTTGAATATTGATATAGCTCATCGGCGAATAGGTATTATTGGCAAAAGAAATCACACCTAAGCCATAATCTTGTAAGATATACCAATGGCTCCCAAAGCCTGGTAAACCACCACTATGTCCGACCATACGACGACCTTCGCAATCCACAGAAGTACGTAAGCCGTATCCATAAGCACTTACCATCGCACATTTTTTACCTGATTGGTATTGGTAGTTGGCATTGAGATTATTGAATTGCCAAGGCTTTTGCATCTCACGTACCGAACTCCTTTTGATTGGACCAGAATCTGGAGCATCACTCGTTGGCCAAGCTGCTTGATGAAATGCAACATATTTGCCATAGTCTTCCATCGTCGTAATGAGTCCTCCCATCGCGCCATATACGCCATCGTGCTCCAAAGGCTGAGGAATCCACTTGCCATCCAACCATCGGTAACCTAAGGCTAGTTCTTTTGGTGGAACTTTCGTGTACTCCCAATAGGTGTGATTCATCCCTAATGGCTTTAAAATCTGTTGATTGATGTATTCCTGATACGCCGTTCCAGATACTTTTTTGATGATAGCGCCCAATAACGCAAAGCCCAAATTACTGTATTCATATTCCGTATCTACAGCAGTGGAGAAGCTTATGCCTTTTTTCAAGAAATCGGTAAATTCTTTTTCTGAAATACCTAATTGTCTATCACCCCAAGGATTATCCTCAGGAAAACCAGCCGAATGCGTAAGTAAATTTCTGACCGTAATCGTAGGTGAATCTTTGGTAGCATATTTCTGATTTCTCATTTCAGGTACATATTTCCAAACTGGATCGTCCATTTGGAGTTTTCCTTCATCTCGGAGTTTGACGATTGCCATTGCGGTCAAACTTTTGGTCATACTCGCAATTCTAAAAGCAGATTGGGGTGTGGCAGGAATGTTTTGTTCAAGATTTGCCATGCCAACTCCTTTAGCGTGTATTAGTTTTCCATCCAAAACAATTCCATAACTCATGCCAGGGAAATGATTTTTCTCGGAATATTCCTTAAATAATTGATCGACTAAAGGCAGGGCTTGAGAAACTTGTTGTTTTCTTTCTTCAAAAGATTGTGCTTGAGTTTGGAAAAATAATCCCAGACCAAAGGCTATTCCTACAATTCGTTGATGAGGTAAGTTGCGCATATTTTAGTATTGAGTTTTTCTCTAAAATAGCTTTTTAGACGCTGAAAAACAAATCTATTTCGCCCAGTCAAAAACAAAGCCCTTCTCGGAGGAGAAGGGCTTGTCAACTGAATTATATAGCAAAAAGTGGAAAATTCTGTTCGATTTAGGATTTCGGATATTGGATTTCGGAAGCATAGGCTAGTTTTCGAATCTTTTTGACAAAGAACGAAATCCCCAATCCTACATCCGCAATACTTTCTGATTCTTAGTAAAGTATTTGAACGGGTCCCAACAAACCAGAAGGTTCTGCTTCCCACGTTGATGGTTCTAAGGCTTTGTATTGAATATCTACGATGTTGATATCCTTGAATTTCTTCCAATTATGAGATTGTTTGTCGATATATCTCATTCTGTTGGCTGAAAGGTTTTTTACCTCAATTTCTAAATGATTTTTTTCTTTTAACAACTTGGCAGGAATAGCTACTTGGAAAGGTAAGCTCCAGAGTGTTCCTAAATTTTGACCGTTTAAGGTTACTTTTGCCGATTCACGAACATTGCCAAGATTTAAGTAAATTACATTTTCTTTTACAGATTTCCAGTCAAAGTCTATCGAATATTTGGCCGTTCCTGTAAAATATTGATTAGTAGAATCTCCAACGCTCGTCCAAGAGCCTATGCTCGTAGTTTGGTAAGATTTAGGTAAAAATGGTTGTCCTTCCAAAAAATCAACTTTCCATGTGCCATTGATTTCAACTTTGTGGGTCGGTTGAGCAGTCGTATTTTGGGCAATTGCCTGAGCTGGCTTTTTGTCAAAAAACTGTATGAAACGACTTTCTCCTGCTAAAAGGGCTAATTTGATTTCTGTGTAAGCTCCTTTTGTACTAAAAGGGATATACTGTTTGGTTTGATGAAGTGGGTCATAGATTTCCACAGCTTCCCCTTTGGCGCCTAATAAAACTTTCCCTTCTTGAAATTGTTGGGAGAAATTACTGATAAAGTATAAAGTACCTTTGGCGTTTTGTTTTTTGATAAAAGATATTCCTTTGCTTGCCATTTCCTCCGAGGTTATTCCAAGTTTTGCTAAGGCATTCGGAAGCACTGAAATTTCCGTAGCTTTTAGATTTTTATTGAAATTAGCTAAAAACGCTTCATTCGATTCCCAATTCTTAAAGCCAGCAGTATTGGCAGGCAATTGGTCTACAAACAAAATTGGAGCACCTTGTTTTTGAAGTGCTTGTAAGGCTTTGAGGGTTTCTGTTGGTAAATACTGTGTTTTAGGAATTACGATCGTTTTGTACGTCAAACCTCCATGACTTTGTAGTTTCCCATTTACATATTTTAATTGAGTCAATTGTAAATCAGATACATAGTCGAAGTTGAAGCCTTTTGATTGTAAAAGCTTCGCAACTTGCCCAAACGAATTGTTGAATAAAAGTTCCTGAGCATTGGCATGCACCGATAACAAATGTACGTGATCTTTTCCGCCAGCATGGTGCCAAATATCATGGATAGGGAAGTAGAGCAACACATCATTTTGTGCCTTAGACTCTTGCAAACTTGCCTGACAACGAGCGATGTACTCATTCAAAAAGTGTAGTTCATTCCAGAAATGACTTTGTTGGTTAAAATTAGTAGAAGCATAAAATAACCAACCTGGATACGCTTCCTGGGGAGGTGAATAAGGCACACCATGGTAAAAAATATGGTTGATTCCCGAAGTCAAAGATTCATCGATGATAGGTTTGACTTGAGAAAGTGATACCTTGAAATGGTCGGCTAGCCAAGTCGCAGTTTCTGAGCCAACAAATTTTTTGTTTTCAGTGTTAGCGGCTGAACTCGCAAATTTGATTACCAAAGGATCTGGTACCCCATATCTAGCTTCCTCAAATTTGGGGTCTCTTCTAAAATAAGGAATGTCAAAATATTTTGTCCCAAAATACTCCGTTTCTGGCACATCCGAGAGAGCATATAAGTCGAGCATATTCCCAGGCGAGCCATGAGCTTCGTTTCGGGAGATTTTACCCATTTTTTTAACTCCGTCTGCCCAAGTTTTGGTAAATGCCTCTCTGCACAAATCAGCAATGGTAGCATTGTAATCACCAAAGATTCTTTTTTCAAGAAGGTCTTTAGTTTCTGTTTTTGCCAAAACATTTAAGTAGGGTGTTAAATCATACCCACGTCGTTTTTGAAATTCTTCTAAAAAATTGTCTGTCCAGTTGGCTCCATATACCTCATACGAATCATTGTATAGCGCACGTACTCCATATTCAGATGATTGGAATAAGGTTTGAAATGGCTTCATGTAATGATCTAATGCCTCCTTGCTGAAGTGGTCAAGAACAAATCCTTCACCTCCTGGCGCAGCACGTTTGACTTTTTGTTTGGTCGGTAATACTTTGACACTAGTTTTTCCATTTTCCGAAATAACTTCAAAGGTTTTAGCAGCATCTTTTTCACTTACCTGTTTTCCGCCAAACGGCCAACCTGTGCCCATCGTCATATCTATTCCCAAGCCTAGGTTTTTAGCTTCTTTTACCGTGAAAGCCAACATTTGATTCCATTTTGGACTCAAAAAATCGATGTTGTTGGCATCATTGCCTTTTACACCATATATCGGTATGATATGCACCCCCCCAAAACCAGCTTGCGCATAATCTTGTAAGTTTTTGCGAATACCAGCTTCGTCTACTGCACTACCCATCCACCACCAATATGCCCAAGGCTTGTGTGTATCATATTTTTGTGCATTTGTTGTGAACATTCCAACCAGAAAAAAAGTTATCAGCAAGCATACCTCTTTAAAGTTGCCGAATCTTTGATTTCCTGATTTTGCAAAGAATATAATTTTCATTTTTGATATGATTATTTTGATTTTTTCAAGATACATAGATAGAAAATAAAAAAAACATCTGCATCCTGTAGCATACTGGAAGTAGGTTTTAAAATATGCCATTTGACAACTTCTCAAATTATGTCTTCAATGATTGTCTGATAAGGAAATACTTAGGTTGTTGGGCAAAATTAAATTCATTTTACCAGCTTTAAACTCTAGGATTTATGCTGTAAGGTAAAATTTAAATAGTATTTCTGATGAAATAAGGGTTTTTCTTTGCCTAACGCTTTCGGCTTACAGCCTAGCACATAATAATGCAATTTATTTTGCATTATAACTAAAGACCGATTACATATTTAGCGGAATATTTACGCTAGAAATTTTATTTATAAAATTGTTTTTTCTACTTTTATTGTACATATTTAGCACACAAAGAAAAAATATAGCTATTGCCATTGCAAATTACCCATAAAACTTACAAATATATCCTTAAGATTATCCTATGTTTGATGACTCAACTGTAAATGTAGGCATCCTCAAAGAGCGTGCTTACAACTTACGCTGGGCGACAGTTCCTGAAGGCGTGATACCGTTAACCGCAGCGGATCCTGACTTCCCGAGTGCACCACAAATAGCAGAAGCCCTAACCAAATTTATTAAAGACCGCTATTTATGCTATGGTCCACCCGAAGGACTTCCTCAGTTTAAAGAAAGTGTAGCCCAATTTTTTCACAACAAACGAAACGTTCCAGCCAAACCTGAATTTACATTTCCCGTAGACAGCGCAGCTTTTGGAATTTATGTCATTTGTAAAGCCTTTCTTGAAAAAGGAGATGAGGCGATTATTTTTAACCCTGTTGATTTTCTGTTTAAATACTCTATTGAAACTGTTGGTGCCGTTGCCGTTCCTTATGGTATTCCTCCAGGTCAAGAGTTTGTAGATTTTTGGGAATTAGAGACCTTGATTACTCCCAAAACAAAAATGATTTGCCTTTGTAATCCCTTGAATCCAACAGGAAAAGTATTTACGCCTGCTGAATTGAAGATTCTAGGAGAGATTGCAATCAAACATAATCTTATTATTTTATCAGATGAAATCTGGAGTGATATTGTTTACCAACCATACACTTATACCAGTATTGCTAGTCTCGATGAAAGTATCCGACAACGAACCATTATTGTTACAGGATACAGCAAATCGTATGGATTAGCAGGACTTCGTATTGGTTCAGTCGTTGCGTTCAATCAAACCCACGCAGATTTAATTTTTAAAGCATCCTTACATCAATCGACTGTTCACGGAGCAAATGTTTTAGGGCAGATTGCTGCAACCACTGCCTTAAATGAATGTGGACCATGGCTAGAAGACTTTATTCAACATCTCCAACAGATGCGTGATTTGTGTGTATCTGAACTCAATGCAAGTAAAGGCGTATCGTGCATAGCACCTCAAGGTTGCTATGTTGCATTTGCAGATATCACAGGTACAGGAAAAACCAGTGCCGAAATACAAACGTATCTGCTTGAAACAGCCAAAGTAGCAGTAGTGCCAGGCTTACCACAATGGTTTGGAACAGGTGCCGATGGTTATATAAGGCTAAGCTTTGCCACATCACAAGAAATTCTTTCTAACGCTCTTAATCATATAAAAACCGCACTTAATTACTTATGAAAGTTGTAATAATTGGTGGGGGAGTGGCAGGGTTGTCACTTGGCCTGTTGTTAAATAAACAAAATATTGAAGTAGTCATCAATGAAAAAATGACTGAATTTCATACCAGAGGTCATGCTTTTCTCATGCATTTAGATGGATGGTCTATTCTTGAGGAATTAAGTGAGGGCAAAAATATTCCGCTGCCAGGTATCGAAATCGGTGAGTTTAATTTCAATAAAAGTAATGGAGAACCTGTAAAACGACAAAAGTTAAATCTTTGGCGTTGCATTAGAAGAAAAGATCTAATTGCATTTTTGAATCAACTAGTTCCCGAAGGACTCATCAAGACAGGACGTATTTTTTCTCATTTTATTTATGAAAATGGAAAAGCTGTTGCTGCTCAATTCAGTAATGGAGAAGTCGAATATGGTGATATTTTTATAGGAGCAGATGGAAGTAATTCTGCTGTTCGTGAAGCCATTTTGGGTCCTGTCGAATTTACAAAAGTAGAAGTAAAAGAAGTCGTGGGCTTATGCAAAAATGAAGCTTTGGCGTCAAGATTGCCCAACGTATTTACCAAATTTCAGAGCGATACCAGAGGAATTAGCTTTGGTATGATACCCGTATCAGCTTCTGATTTTGTGTGGTTTATGCAATATAACTCAATTGAGGCAGATTGTTGTGATAAGTCTACGCCTGAGCAACTAAAGGCATTTTGTGATTTCCAATTAAGCGATTTTCCACCAATTGTCAATGAATTACTAACTACCAATGATTACTCAACGAGCTATATTTGGAATACAAGAGATTTTGGACTTCTACCAAAATTCCATGAAGGCAATGTAGTATTGATTGGCGACGCTGGTCATTTGGCATTACCATTTACTAGTGCGGGAACAACTAATGCTATTCTCGATGCAAAAGCATTAACTGAGGTGTTGTTAAAAATTGGAAATTCAGAATTAGCTTTTGAGCAATATTATGCCTCTCGCAAAGATGAGATTTCCAAACATATCTATTTGGGAAGAGAGTTAAAAGAGCTCTTTATGCACCCTGAAAAAATAGATGGAGATAAAATGGTTGTACCACTGATTTCTAAAAAAGAGTCAGATGATAAAGGAGACAAACCTTTAAAAGTACAATATTTTACTGATCCCATTTGCTCGACTTGTTGGGTAGTTCAACCGATGTTACGTAGATTGAAATTGGAGTATGGCGAATATTTTGATATCGACTATCGTATGGGAGGACTTTTACCTTCATGGACAGATTATCAACGTGGACCAATTACCCAGCCATCTGATGTTGCATCGCACTGGGAAGAAGTTTGTATGATTCATGGAATACCTTTGGACGGAGATATTTGGCTGGAAGACCCTCTTCCTTCTTCCTATCCACCTTCAATTGCTTTCAAGGCAGCGCAAATGCAAGATGGCGACTTGGCTATTTTGTTTTTAAGAAGAATCAAAGAGATGCTATTTTTAGAAAAAAAGAATATTGTAGATCTTAATTATTTGGAAAACGCAGCTTTTGAAGTTGGACTAGATTCAGCCAAATTTATCAAAGATTACGAAACAAAGGCACAAGAAGCATTTCGAAATGATTTGATTTTGGCTCAAAATATGGAAGTGGGAGTGTTTCCAACGCTAATTTTTACCAATCAAGACAATAAAACGATTATCGCAAAAGGGTATCAGGAATATGAATATTTCGAAGACATTATTCATCAATTGATTCCAAATGCGCAAAAAAGGAGTTTGAATACAGATCCTGTTTTCTTGTTCAGTTGTTTTTCGACAATGACCAACAAAGAATTTTCATTTCTCAGTGATAAATCTGTGGAAGACACCGAAAAAACTTTGGACGATCTTTATGAGAGAGGATATATCGACAAATTCGAGAGTAAAAATGGCATAATTTGGAAAAGTAAATTGGCGGATTATTAACCGACGATTTTAGTATAAAAAGATGCCTCAATGTTCCCAACATTGAGGCATCTTTTTATACTAAAACAAATTTTCTACAACTTATACTTCTCCTTCAAATAGCCCAACGCCATGCCATACGCCTCTTTACTAGCAGCTTCGTCATATTTTGGGTTACTTGGGTTTGAAAAACCATGAACAGCATTGAAAATCTTGTAAGTCAATTTTTTGTTTGCGGTTTTCATATTGGCTGCAAAATCTTCGATGACTTGCTGTGAGATATATTGTTCTGTGGCAAATAAGCCTAACACATCACTGTTGAGAGTCTTCAATTTTTCAACATCTTTTACTGGCATTCCGTAATACATTACTGAACCAATGGTTTGTTTTCCACCTAACAAGGCAGATTTTAATGACCAACTTCCGCCAAAACACCAGCCTACATTTGCAATTTGTGCTTTTGGTCCAGCCAAAGTAATTGCCCCTTTTACAATGTTTTCTAGTCTTGTTTCGACAACGCTTTGCATCAATTTTCCTGCCTCTTGTGGATTAGTTGTTGATTTCCCGTCATACATATCCAAGGCTATAACATTGACATTTCCTCCAAGGTCGTTATAAAAAACATCTGCTTGATGTTTAATATGGTCGTTGAGTCCCCACCATTCTTGATAAACAAATAGCCATTTGTCAGATTTCTTTTTGGCTTTGACGATATATGCACTGGCCGTGCTACCATCGGCTGTTGGGTAAGTAATAGATTCACCTGCTGCTACAAATTTGATTGCTATTGGAGCTGGGTGCAATGCAATAAAATTTGGGTCATTCGCAAATTGTGCCATATCGCCTGATACTGGTGCATGACAAACTGTAATTTGATTTTCAGGTTGTTCGATGGGTTTTGAAGCAAAATACCCCATTATGCTAACAACAAGGAGATTGAGAGATAGCCAAAGTTTGTTCATTTTCTACGATGAGTTTTGGATGAATGATTAAATTTGGACGATGTTTCAAAAATGCACATTCGTCAATTCTTCTTTAATAATAAAAATTTGGCTACAATTGTTCTAAGTCTTGTTGAAATATTCGACCAAAAGGCGATATGGTTAGATGAGTATAAGCCTAACATCCCGACCACAAAACGACAAGCTTTCCGACTGACAGAGAAAAATCTTAAAAAATGTATTTGTGAGAAAATAAAATTGCTTTATTTTTGTCAAAAAATGACAAGTCAAATGAAAGAAACATTTGGGGAATATATAAAACGACTTAGGACAGAAAACGAATTGACACTAACTCAACTCGCTGCCAAACTTGATTTGGACTCCGCAAACCTTAGTAAAATTGAAAATAACAAAAGAGAGTTTGACGAAAAGCGACTTGAACTCTTGGCTAGTGTTTTCAATCTTGGCATAGCACAATTGAGAAAGGAGTTTTTTAGCGACATCATCGCAAAGAAAATTTACGAAAATAATTGTGATAGCGAAACGCTGATCTTAGCAGAACAAAAAGTTGAATATTTAAAATCAAAAAAAAATACAACAATATGAACATAGTATCTTTTTTCGCAGGTGCAGGTGGACTAGACCTTGGTTTCCAAAAAGCAGGATTTAATGTTATTTGGGCAAATGAATACGATAAGGAAATCTGGGAAACATACGAGAAAAACCATCCACACACAATTCTTGACAGAAGAAGTCTGGTAAATATCCATGCTAAAGATGTTCCAGAATGTGATGGAATTATTGGAGGACCACCTTGTCAAAGTTGGAGCGAAGCAGGTGCAATGAAAGGAATTGAAGATAAAAGAGGACAACTTTTTTAAGATTTCATTAGAATTTTAGAAGCAAAACAACCTAAATTTTTTCTTGCTGAAAATGTTAGTGGAATGCTTTTAGACAGACATTCAGAAGCATTAGAAAACATAAAAGAAATGTTCAAAAATGCAGGAGACAGATATAAATTTTCATATGAATAGTTAATGCCTGCGATTGATACCTAAAAAACTTTTAATTGTTTTAGGTATTCTGAAGGGTTTAGCTTTTAAACATCAAGTTCAGAACCCCAACTTTTTTAAACTAACTCTAAAAAGAACTATTTATAAATTAAGTCATAATGATTACATATCCTACAAAAGAAGATTACTCAAATACTTTATTTCATTGTGAAGAAATAAAAGAGAAACTTGAAGCACTAAGGGTTTTATTGAACACTACTGTTAATCAAGGATTGTACAATACTTATATCAATCATTCAAACGATTTGATTAATTGGATAGAGGAAATTGTACTCTACCCTACTAAAAAATGGGACAAATTAGGTAAAAAGAAAGGGAAGCAAGAGTTTTGTAGTTACCAAGCTCC
>NZ_JAAALB010000083.1 GCF_009905545.1 Cellulophaga sp. BC115SP
AAGAACCTGCTACACTAATCAATGAAATTCTATCCCAAATTGAAGGCAATACCTCTTTGGGTAATTTGCCTTGCTGACAGGCCTCCCAACCACCACAAAAATCCCTCTTTTAACCATGGCTAAAAGAGGGATTTTGTTACGGTTGTTCTTTCTCGAAGATGTGGAGTGTGCCACCGCTGTCGAGTGCAAAAAGCTGTTTTTCTGAAACTTGAGGAGATGAATTGAATGTTTCTTTTTGGTCTTCTCGCTGATATTGCCAAACAATTTCCATACTAGGAATGTGAAATACACCTAACCAATAATAAAACTGGGCTGTACCAATACCTGCCGTAAAGTAGATATAATCACCTTGCTGACAACTATGCCCAAATTGCCAAGTAGTTTGAAAATTACCTGTCCAAAAACTTTTATGTTGGCTAATGCTATAGGTCTGAATATCAAACTCGACAAAATCGTAAAAAGTAAGGAAATAAATTTTACCAGTTTCAGAATCTAAATGAGCATTACGAGTAAAATCTGCTCTTATTTCTTGGGGTTTTCTAAATTCCCACAGAATTTCGCCTGTCTTTACCTGAATACCTATTAGATTTTGATTGGATAAACTTACTATGAGTTGATTTTGGAAGTTGCCAATAATTTGAGCTATTTCCCCATAAGCCCCCAAATCCACCTCCCATTCGTATTCGCCTGTGAGAAGGGAGAGGGATTTGAGGGTGGTTGCAATAGTAAAAATTTCAGAAGACAACGAAATAAATGAAGGTTCAGCATCTATTTTTTTTAAAATTGAACCAGTACTTAAATCAAAGACGAACTTATTAAATACTCCTCTTGATACCCTTTGTGAAATAATTATCTTGTCTTCACTATATTTCTTTTCACTCAAACTATAACATTCTAATAATGAGATGGTTTTATTGTTTTTAAATGTGTATATTACCGAATCCCAAGAACAAAAAATTATACGTTCTTTTAATCCACGAACAAAACAACATACATCTTGCTCTCTTAATAAAATGCTATCAACGTATAGATTTTTATCAGAAAGATAAAGTAGTTTATCCCCTCTTATTTCAAATGAAGTAATTTTGGCTTTTTTTTGATTTAAAAAAAACATAGCTATTTGACTTTTATGAAGTTGTAAAAAATACTTGATGCGCTTTCGATAAGTTCTTCAAATTTATCTTTCCCAGCAACAGGGTCTGAGATATTGGGAAACAAATTCCCTTTCAGCGTAGTATTCGACCAAATGGTTTCAAAAACCTGTGCTCCTTGATTAGTAAGGTCGTTGTTTTGGTAGAGCATGGTTTGGAACACACCTTTTACATAGATTTCACTCATATTTTTTCTTCGTGCATCGAAAAAGTATTTTAGTTCAGTCATTGAACCAATATTTTTGAGATAAGTAATAAACTGCGTATAACTGGCACTTGTACCATTTTTTAAACCAGAGAAATTGGCATCACCCAATTCCCAACTCTTACACTCCACCAAAATAGTCGTTGTTCCATCTATTTCTACAATATCAGCTTTTTGGGGTTTGGCAGGGTTTGGGCTATCGCTCAGGTCTAACTCAAATTGTTGTACATCTTGGGCAGTATAGTTTTCTTCTTTTAGTAGTTTAAGCATATATGCACCCCCAACTACTTGCGTAGCACTGCCCGTAATACCTTGATTCCAAACCCCACCTGTTCCGCCTGCTCCTGTAGTATTACTGAAATTTACGGCAAAATAGCTAAGATTTTCTAAGTAGTCGCTCATATAATCTATGTGTGGAGCTGGGTCGTTATCGCAGGTATAGCATTTGGCTGTGGAATGTTGTTTCATAGCACTGATTAGAGCGTTTCTTCCATTATTTCCACCTTCAATACTACCAATATTAGTTATAAATGTACTGTTTAGTAGCAGTGAAGCTACTTTTTGCAGTAAAACAAAGTCTAATGGCATGAGCGATGCACAAGCTCCAGTTGGGTTGGCACAACGTGCCTCACGGATTGCTTTCCACGCATCTATCAGCCCTACTGTCAAGCTATTTACATTACCACAAAGATAGGCACTACCACCGCAGGTGCTTGGGGCTATATCCCCCAAAAACGCCTGTACCTCTCCACTCGTGAAGGTTAATAATTTAGTTACAATAGGGTAACTCTCTAAACAATCACCCACAAAAAAGCCCTCCTTTAGTGGAAAAGAGGGCTTTGTGCTAAACTTATTCTTTTTCGAAAATATGTAACACCCCTTTTTCGTCAAGGACATACATCTTATTTGCTGCGACTTGAATATCTCTAATCATTACATAGGAGCGACCTGGCAGTTCGTAAAGTTTGTCATGCCATTCTATTTGCTTCGTTTGTCGATTCAAAACTCCAACGGTAGAAACCTCATTGTCTTTGAAATAAATATATTGCTCATCATATGCTATTCCCTCTGGGGCAGCTAAATGATATACTTCATAAATAAAAGAGGGGTTGTTAAAATAAGAGGGATTTAAAGCCTTTATATCTGTAATGTGCAATGCTGGTTTATCAGCTTTGAGGTCTATTTCCCAATAGCGGTTTTCATAGACCCCGATAAGTATTTGTTGTTTTTCATCAAAAAGAGAACGAAAATATTGCATCTGTACAGTACCTCTTTCTTGAAAAGTATCATAGCCATCAAAATTAAGATGATGAATAAGTTTACCATCATTTATGTTAATGCCTAAAATTACACCTCGTTGGGTTACCAACCATAAACACTCATTAGCTAATCCGTATATTTTGGAAATGCCATCATAATTACCCAATTTTTCACCTAAATCCACCTCCCATTCGTACTCGCCTGTCAGGAGGGAGAGGGATTTGAGGGTGGTTCTGGGTAAAAACAAAAATAAGTTTTGATTTTCAACTAATCTGAGAATATCAGGCGAATTGGATAAAATTTTTGTACTTGTTCCAGTTGAAATATTAAATATGAATAAATCACAACGGCTTCTTTCTAACTCTTTATCGTATATATAATTTTCAGTATAGAAGCCTTTTTTTCCGTCGAATCCAAGTGAAAATAGAACTTGTGGAACTTCAATTTCTCTATTATTTTTTTTATCAACTAAAAAATGTTTTCCATTTTTTCCATATTGAATGAAATGATCATTTAAATAACCATAATAGTTATAGTTATCAGCAATGACGACATCATTATTGAATAATGTTCCATTTTTTAGTTTATAACTCAATGTCGAATTCCTAATTGAATAGTATTTGACCTCTTTGATAGTATCAGTTTTTTTAAACATTACCTAGTTTTAATAAAGTTGTAAAAAATATTAGAAGTGTCAGATATACGAATTGCAAATTCTCCTTTTAGTCTAATTTCATTTTTATCAAGCCAATCATCGTCTTTCCCTACAGTTTCAGGAAACAAACTCCCTCTCAAAGCTGTATTTGCCCAAATAACATTAAAGAAACCATCTATATCATTGCTGATGAGTTTTTTAAAGCGGTTTGCCAAGCCTTGTTCAAGAGTGAAAGTTGTTCCACCCCCCTTATACAGCTTTTCGGTTTGGAATACATACTCCAACTCTGCCATATTGGCTATTTTACTCAAATATGCCTTAAATTGTTTGGGGTTTATTTCTACTGGGCTATCGGCATCGGTATTCATCGATTTACTTTTATACTCGTAATAACGAGGTGTTTGCCCAGCTACCATCTCTACATCAAACTGGCAACTATTATTGCCACAATCATAGGCATCATCATCAAAATCCCAATCTATACGACTTACATTAGAGGCTTCCAATTGGTTCATTTCTCTAATGCCAAACCAACCTCCGTCTAAATTACGGCTATTTGCAATTGTTAGTTCTTTTACAGCTCCGTTGGTTGTACCAGTGCCTGCACCATCCCTTATTTTAAAGCCTGTTTTTGCATGAAACTTATTGACCGCTATCTCAAAAGCATCTAAATAAACCATTAAAGTTTGAGAATTATTAAATTTCACACTTGTTTTTGGAGAATTTAAAGCATTGCAAATTAATTTCATATTACTTACCCCTTGATTGTTCAATGACTCTATTGTAGTAGAGTTACCAAGCAAACTTGTAATTTTAGATAAATACCCCCATTCTTTACGGTAACTACTCCATGAATAGAGCACATCCCACGCATCTATCAACCCCACGGTTAAACTCCCTACATTACCACAAAGATAGGCACTACCACCGCAGGTGCTTGGGGCTATATCCCCCAAAAACGCCTGTACCTCTCCACTCGTGAAGCTCAGTAGTTTAGTCACGATTGGTCGTAAGCTCGCTACCGTTGGAAATGCACTACATAACTTTGATACGCCTGCATTGCCGTTGGTGCCACCTCGGGCTTCGAGCGTGTTGAGGTCTTGGCATAGGGTGTATTCGACGATGAGGTGGTGTTTTAACTTCTTTTTTGATAGGTAACAGTTTTAAAAAAATACCCTTGACTCTTAGCGAATCAAGGGTATTAATGCTTTTGTAATATTAACAAAACTTATTCAGCCTCTCGTTCATAAATATGGAGTGTACCACCTGTATCTAAAATAAAAATTCTGTTATCACTAATAACAGGTTTTTGCCCAGCAGCAAAAAAAGCTCCGTTTTCTAAATTTACCTCTTCCCACCACAATAGTTCTAAGGTTTCATAGCTTAATACACCTATTGATTTAGCAAAAATAGCGTCATCTTTCGACGTAGCTGTGAAATAAATATAATTTTTATTTAATGTAAATTCAAAGACATTTAACCCAATAGACTTTAATTGGTCAAGCGTTTGTTGTCTAATTATTTCACCATTGCGGGCATCTATCTCTAAAAAGTGAGTACCTCTATCTTCTCTAAAATTACCCCTCAAACTAATGATACTTTGTTTTTCTTCTATAAACTGAGCTGTATAACCGAAGAATGCCTTGTAGTCTAGTTGTTTTTCAACTTCTCCTGTTTGAGCATTAATGGCTATTAAATCGAAGTAAAACCAGTAATTCTCCTCTCTTTGGGTAATTAACCACAAATGATTATCTGACACATTTAAAATATTTAAGAATTTGTCACTATTTGTAAATTCAATATTCCAAACTAAATATCCATTTGATGAATTAACTTTTGAAATAGATTTAATACCAATACTAAATAAGCATTGATTAATGTATGACAAATTATCATAATTTTTATTCCTCCAAATAATCGTTTTTAAGGTCAAATCAAAAACTCCATATTCTTTCTTAATTGTATCTACATTAAGCTTATAGGTAACAATTTTATTATTAGTTACAGGCAAACGAAACAAATTGGCAAAATTTTCATATAAAAGATTTCCATTTTTAATTGATATAATTTTCAATGAGCCATTATTACTCTGAAATATTACTATATCTTGTAATATTTGTAAAAAACCTAATCCACCACCAGCTTTTATCTCCCATAATTTCTCATTGATATTTCTTAAAGAAATAGTATTATTCTTATTCATTGAAATTATCTCACCATTAAGTATTTCAAATGAATAAATGTCTGATAACTTTTTAGTTTCGTAATATGTCATTTTATTTTTATAAAATTTAAAATTGGATGAGTGACTAATTCACCTTTGTCTGCTAATTGCTTCAACTCTACATCGCTTTGAATATTAATATTTGGGTTAGTAAATATTGAAGGATTAGCACCAAAAATATCTTGAGCCTTATTCATAAACAGCGTTTGGAACTTAGCTTTGACTTCCGTCTCAGATGCCTTTTTCTCCATCAAACCAATATTCTAAACCATCCAAACTATTGATTGAACGCAAGTAATTCAAGAATTGGCTATATGAGTTACTTGTGGCACTACCACTAACAAAACCTTGAAATGTGGAAGCATTAGGTTTCCAACTCTTACACTCAATAATTTTGCCGTTTAATTGATAAATGTCTGCATAACTTTTATTGGTTTCGCCATCGTCATTTATTGTTTCTATTTTTTCTTCAAAACTATTTATCGGTAAAGAAGTTATGCTTGCACCCAGCACTCGTAACATAAAAGCTGACGCTTCTACAGAGTTAAAGTGCTGAATCATTTTTACACCTCTGTTTCACGCTCAAAAATATATAACGTGCCACTCGTATCTAAAACATAAATTTTATCATCAGTAGCTTGGATTTCTTTGAGGTTATTGTAGGTTTCTTTACTCAATGTTATTACTTGTTGCAACCAAACCACCTCATTCTTTTGGCGGTCGAATACACCAACGTGGTCTCTAAAAACTGTTCCTTTTTGATAATTACCAATAAAATAAATGAAATTATCGGTAATAAAACTAGGACCAATATTATAGCGGCTATCTTGCCAAATCAGGGTGTTTTCTTGTGTTGGAAGATGTACTTGCACTAAATAATCTTGATAAAAAAAGAAAAGTGAT
This sequence comes from Cellulophaga sp. BC115SP, assembly GCF_009905545.1. GTDB lineage: Bacteria > Bacteroidota > Bacteroidia > Cytophagales > Spirosomataceae > Flectobacillus > Flectobacillus rivi. The sequence continues at coordinate 6,399 of NZ_JAAALB010000083.1, forward strand.
TGCTCTTTTTCGTAATACTGAGGAAACAATACCGCTTGAATGATACCTTGTGCTTGTAAGGCTTGAAGCGGAAAAGTTTCCGTTTTGATTTTCCCTGTTTGAACATCTATTTCTACCAATCTTTCATCACTCATCCAAACATATAAGTTCCCATCTATTACACCAATTATTTGACTTATTTTGGCTTCTTGCTCTTCACCACCGAATATAAATTTTCTGACTCCCAAATCCACCTCCCATTCGTATTCGCCTGTCAGGAGGGAGAGGGATTTGAGAGTGCTCTCGACTTGAAAAAAGATATTAATTTCGTTACTTAGATAACTATTTATTTTTTCTACTTTGGGGAAATTTACTACAACTTCATTTTTTATTGTAGAAAAACAGCTTTGAATATTGTCTTTAAAAATTACGATAATATTAGAAATACATCCATTTAAACCTATATTAAAGTCTAATTTTTCTATTGAATTGTCAGATATTTTAAAACGGTAGTTTTCCCAATTAATATCTTTAATCCAAACATTATCATCTGTAATATCTGTTTGCCAAAGCATTGGGGTAATATTATGAAGATGAGAATTTACATGAAAAAGCCCCTTATAGACTATCAATTTTTTATTTTTTATTATAATAAAATGACTAATTTCTGTCATTTCTTCAGTTAAGTTGTACATCATTTTGCTTTTATGAATTGATAAAAACTATTTCCTGTATTTGAAACAATATCTTTAAACTGCTCTTGTGGCGTTTTTGTTGCAGTTGCTGATAAATCAAATAAAGTTGTCCGAAGTGTTAAATTTCCAAAAATAGCATTAAACGCCGCTGTTCCATTTGCTGTAAGGTTTGTACCATCGTACAGCATTTGTTTGAAAGCACTTTTGGCATAAGGTTCGGTTGCTCCTTTTCGGGCATCAAAATAATATCGCAGCTTGCCCATGTCGCTTACCTCTGGCAACGATAAATAGGCGATAAACTGTTTTACACCAGTATGCCCACTCACGAAGTTCTCAAATGGTGTTTTGGAAGTAGTATAACTTGGTAGGGTATTGCCAAAATCGTAATCCTCTTCTTCTACATTATCTTCGTCAGCATTGCCTGTAAGAGTGGTTTTCCAGCTTTTAAACTCACAAAGGGTATTGTCTGCCAATACCAAATCGGGTTCACAGCCTGTTTTTGCTACTTCAAATCCCATCACAGACAGGTTCTCGGATTTTAATACTCTAATGATGAAGGCTTCTGGTTCTAATTTTCTGATGGTTGTAGTACTTTTGAGTAGGTTCAAAGCTGTACTGTATCCACCTGCTACACCTGAAAAAGTTGAGAAATGCTTCACATCGTCCAAATACTCATCAATGTCACGTAAATAGGTGGCATTACAGTTGGTACAACCTTTGTATGGAGCTCGGCTGTTTTTGGCTACTATTTCAGCTAATCCATTCACTCCGCCTATTTTAGATACAAACGAATTATCATCTTGTAATACCTTTACTTTCTGTAACAATGGGTTATTTCTTCGTCTAAATGGTTGGTTGTACAAATTTAACAATTGCCAAGCATCTATGATATTACTGTCAAAGTTATTCATGTAGTGGGTGACGGCATAGCTATTGTCTTCTTGGGTAATATCGCTTAAAATAGTTGATATTTCTGAGTTATTTGTAATTTGTAATAACCTAGTCACGATTGGTCGTAAGCTCGCTACCGTTGGAAATGCACTACATAACTTTGATACGCCTGCATTGCCGTTGGTGCCACCTCGGGCTTCGAGCGTGTTAAGGTCTTGGCATAGGGTGTATTCGGTATTGTCTTCCCCACTTGCTGGCTTTAGTACCGTTTTGCCACAGTAAACACATTTGCTGTCGTCGCCTATTTTGTAGGTTTTACCATCTTTTATCAAGACAATTGGTTGGGTCGATATCGTGCTTGAGGTCTTTAGCCTTACCAAAATGTTTTGAACAGAGTTGATGGTGCTTTGCAATATCTCATACGTTCCTGAACTACTGCTTAATGCCTCGCCTGTTTGGTCGAGTATTTGGCTTGCATTTACCTCGGCTACTACGCTGGCTTGGCTCACGATGCTGCTTATCTCTGATGAGTTTCCATTAATTAGATCACTTGCCACATTGGGTACTCGCATTACCGTTTCGATGATGCCACTATTATCTATGATACGAGCTTCCACTTGAGGTGTTCCCGTTAGGGTCATTATACCCAATGTACCCGTTAGGGTGGTCGAACGCACCCACTTTAAGGCTTTATCCTTGATACCTAGCCATGAGTTCACCCATGATTGTACACGGCTTACACTGCTCAAGATGCCCGAACTTGGTGTACTGCCTGAGACTAATATTGCCTTGGAGAAGTCCGCAAAAAAAGTTGGATTTTCCAATCTCGTCAATACATCGTCTGAAACGTTTTGTAGAGCATCAGCCAATTGGGTTCGTTCGGCACGAGTTAAGGTCATCAAATTCGCAAACAGATTCGGTCGAAGCCAAGCCAATTTTGCCCCCAATAACGCTGAGGATGACAAAGAAAATTTTGAAAATGATAAGCCACTGTTCAATAAACCAGCGATAACGGCCGTTGTGGCTGCTCGTAGGGTAGCTTGGTTGTAGTTTACTTTGCTTAAATCTTTGGTTTGTTTGTACTGGTCATAAATGTCTTGCACTCCTG
>NZ_JAAALB010000084.1 GCF_009905545.1 Cellulophaga sp. BC115SP
CGATTGAACAATACGTCCAATCCTGGCTCATAGATAGGGATGATGCCATTCTTCATTTTTTCGACTTTCTTTTCGTCAATATCCACACAGGTTACTTGGTTTCCTGTCTCGGCGAAGCAAGTCCCTGTTACAAGACCCACGTAGCCCGTTCCAATTACAGCAATTTTCATAAATAAGATTTTTAGCGAGCTTGAAAAAAAACTTGCTTGATTTTTTCTTTACAGATAAGGTAAATAAATAAATTATTAGTAATAAAATAACGTTTAAACAAACGCCTCGGATCCTGCATCAATCGATAGAACCATTCTAACATATATCGTTGCATCCACAAAGGCGCTCTTTTTTCAACACCCACTAACATAGGGAAGGCACCACCGACCCCTAACATCACTGCATGAATACGACCTTTCATCGATGCCATCCATTTCTCTTGCTTAGGACATCCCAACGCAACAAACAAGATGTTTGTACCCGTACTATTGATAGTATCTATATACTCTTGCTCCTCCTCTATTGTAAGAGCCCTAAATGGAGGTGAAATCATCCCTGCAATTTGAAGTGAAGGGTACTTTTCTTGACAGTATATTTTCAGTAGTTCCAAAACTTCCTCTGTAGAACCATAGAAAAACACTTTCAAGTTTTGTAAGGAAGCCTCCTCTAATAATCTTGGCATCAAATCTGGTCCTGACACTTTCTCTTGTTGTATTCCGTATAACCATTTAAGAGCTTTCACAATCGGCATACCATCTGGAGTAATCAAATTTGCACCATTCACCACATTTGCAAAAGTAGCATCTCGATATGCTTCTATATTCATGTGAACATTTGCAATACAAACATAGGATGACATACGACTGTAAGCTGTCTTGCATAGATAAACCAAAACGTCATCAAATGATATACAGGAAACATCCATGTTTATAAGTTTCTTTCTCATTGTATTAGATAAGATTGTATGACATTCACGAAAGATTTAAGGCGCTAGTGCACATTCTAATTTAGAAAAATCAACTTCGGATTTCATTTATTACTCAATATTTCCATTATTCGATTCTCGAACCTTTCAAAGGTAAATAATTCAAGATAACGTCGATAGGCATTAGCTCTCATATCTTTTAATAGAATCGGATGTTGTATTAAATACTCTATTTTATCAGCCAATTTTTGTGGGTCTTTTTGTGGAATGACAAACCCTGTCTTACCTTCCTCTACTATACTTTTAATACCTCCTTCAGAGGTAGTAATTATAGGCAGGGAGAATTGCATAGCTTCCAGTAAAACAAGAGGGAAACACTCATTTTTATAATACGTTGGAAAAACAAAAAGGTCTGATGACTCAAAAATCTCTTGCTTTTCTACATCATACCTTTTACCTAAATATGATACATTTTCTGATAAATCCATATCCAAAATAAACTGCTCTAACTGAGTAGAAGAAATATCACCCCCTCCACCCACAAATACCGCTTCAAACTTCACTTCTCTCTTTCGCAGTATTACCAGTGCATTTAATAAGACAAGTACTCCTTTAGACTCTATCAAATTCGATAAAAAAAGTATCCTTAATGGCTTGATATCTTTGTAATTTTTATCACTATTAAGAAGTTTTAAATTAGGGATACCATTTGCACATATCTCAACATTTTGCTCATTTACAAAGCATTGAATATCATCATACAAAAACTTTGATAGAATTATAACTTTTGCATTCTCAAAAATATACTTATACAAAATAAAATTTATTTTACTTTTCGAAGCACTTTTAATACCCTTGTTATGTAAATGAAAAAATATCTTGAGTCGAAAGATCTTAAGAATACTAACGATTATCACGTCACGATAAAAAGCGAAGCCTGTAGTTGTGAGAGCAAAATATACTTTATGAGGTCTGAATAAAATAATACAACATAATACCTTAAAAAATAACCTGAATGCATTGTAAACTTTACTAAAGGACAATCTACCTGTATCATCTACAGACTTAGAAGCGAGTAAATTAATATACCTACAATTAAAACTAGCATTGATTAATACGCTATCGCTAATCCATTGTCCAACTTGGGAAGAGCCATGTACTGGTGGAGGCAAGTGAAGTAGAAACAGGATTCTTTCTTTATCGACAGTATCAGGACAAGTATATTTCTTCATATTTTTCTTGCATAGATTGAATTGAAAATTGATTATAGACAAAGTTGTATGCTATTTCACCTAATGTATTACGATCTATTTCATCTAGATTATCAAGTATTTTCACGTAATGATCAACATTGTTATTATCTACTTTAAATGTCCAGTCCTCTGGAAAAACCTCATTAAGACCAGTACAATTATTAATGATTGAAGGTAATTTGTGCATACTTGCTTCAACCGCCATCAAGCCTAATCCCTCGAAGTTAGATGGCATAAATAGATAATCAAAAGAAGAAAGAAACTGAGATAAATTATAAATACTTTCATAAATCGAAACATTCGATTTACTTTTAAGAGTTTTGCTGATGATATCAGAAAGAGATCCTTTACCCACTATATGAAAATGTAAGAATGGGTTATTTGACTTTAATATTACTTGAATTAATTCAGATATACCTTTTTGGTACTCAAATCTGCCAGCAAAAAGAATATTTATTTTACCAAGCTTTAGCGCAGGAAAAGGTTTTTGATCCGAAATTGAGATTCCATTATAAATAACTTCCAAATCCCTTCCCCCATAACTATCCACATAGGACTTTGCTACAGAACTAGATATAGCAATATTAATAAATTTTTCTTGAAAGAAGCGTTCGATCGTTAATCCGATAAATTTCCAATCGTTCCACAACTGTGTGTTGTGAATTGTACGAATTAACTTAGACTGAGTCCAAAATAATTTGGATAGTTTGAGGTAGAAATATACAGCTAAATCAGGGATTTCGGTATGAGTATGTATTACATTTGGCTTTTTGTGAAATAAATTGTACAAAAAGAAATAAATCGGAAAAATAATAATACCAAGTTTATTATTAGATATAACAGATCTATGGTAATTGATACTATTAGCTTTCATTTCCTGCAGAACAAGCTTAGTAAACTTAGACTTTCCCCTTACAACTTCAAAGATATGATATTCAATATTTGTCTTTTTTGAGCTGGTGATATTTAATACAACCCTCTCTGCACCCCCTAAATCAAAATGTGTTACAATGTGGTATACTCGCATCATATTCCTCCAATTAAAAGAACTTCTTTCATTACCTCAATTTGAAAGTATGGATTATATTTTTTATCAATAATTCTAAAACAATTTTCAATCAGAGCTTTTGACTTAGTCGGGTGTTTAATCAACCATTCACTAATACTTTTGCATAAAGACTCTGTATCATTCTCCACAAAAAAAGTACCATTAACTTCTGGAATTATTGCTTCAAACTCCGGCATCTGATTACTAAAATTAGAATGAGTCGCAATGGGAGTTCCAAAGGATAGTGCGTGTATGGCAGTTAACCCTATATTACCAGGCGAAATACAAATATCTGCATTATAAATTAAATCACTCAATTGTCTCTCATCGTAGCATGCTCCATAAAACCAAATATTCTTCGATATTTGTAAATCCTCAGCAAGCTGTACTAATAATTCTCTAGAGTTTCCCTCACCTACTAGAACCAAATTAATGTATAATCCATCTTCTCGTAAATGAGCCATTGCTTCTAATATTTGATGTAACTTTTTCCCTGGTTCGAGTCTTCCTGTGAAAATAAGTGTTGGATACTCATTACAAAAATGGGTTCTATAAACATCATTCTTTGTCAAAAACTTCCTAAGTTGTACATGCACATCATAATCTAAAGAATTTGCAATAACATGAAGCTTTTCAGTAGAATAGCCTTGATTGACTAATAGATGTTTGGCATACTCACTGTACAAAAACAACCCTTCTGAAGGAGTAAAAAACAATCTATTTTTTACCCTTGCGAAAAAAGTTTCTCCTCCTCTGCAACCATGAGTCCAAAAATATATTTTTTTACCAAGTAACCATCCCATATAAACGAAAACCCAATTTGAAAATGCTGCAGTATCAACTGTCATTATATAATATTTATAGGGTCTAAATAGTAATCTAATAATCCCTTCCTGCCATACAATATGTCTTCCTTTGATAATATTTTTAATTCGTCCCTTAAAACCCTTCAAATCGGAACAATTCATATCTGCTAAAGTACCTGGTACAGAATCGCCAAAATAAAAGTCACAATTAAGCTCATTATCCATTTTGTGATAAATTGCTTTTCTATAATGTGGTGGATAATTAAATATGCAACAAATGTTCATAGAAGTAAATTTATTAATCACACAGTAGTACTTTATATAATCAGCACCATTATAGTTAAGAATTTTTGCAGGGATTCCAGCAGAAACAGCTCCATCAGGAATATCCTTAGTCACTACACTATTAGCTCCGACAACAACATTATTTCCTATAATTACATGTCCAATTATTTTAACCCCTGGAAAAAGTATAACGTTATCCCCGAGAATAGCTGGACTATTATTATCAGCAAAGCGATTACTACCTATGGTAACACCTTGAAAAATAGTAGCATTTTTACCAATTGTGGCTCCAGAACGTATCACAATACAGCTAAAATGTGGAAAGAATAAACCAGACCCAACATTACAATCAAAATCGATTTGAATTCCAGTTCTTAGCTGATTTCATTTATGTATGAAAAATACTAGAAAATATAAAACATTGAATGGAAAATACTTCTTTGATCGTAAATAGGCTCCAACTCGAAATCAAAAAGTAATTTTAAATAAAGCATTAAATAGAAGTGCTCTGATTACTCCCCAGATTGTAACATCACTAATTCTTAACAGATCTGCTTTAATTAAGCTCAAACATTCATTCATATTACTTGTTCATTTAAGTCCAAATTCTGGGAAATAAAACTCGCAAATGATTCGTGATATAATGGAAAATTGCGCTAGTAATCCCAAAATGCCTTTTTTCAAAGATAAAATATTCCTCTGGGTTGTGACCAAGAGGCGTTCTGAAATGCTTCCATCTTGTGGTGAAGCTTTTTTGCGGATTGCACCAGATTGGCAATGCATCGTGAGTATCGCATGTACCTGATACTGAAGGAGCTACATAAATTCTAACCCCCTTTTTTTGAGCTCTCAATCCATAATCAAAATCGCCAAGCGAATGTTGAAAGAAAGAATCGTTCGTCCCTAGGATTCGAAATACATAATGAGGAACTAGTACAAAATTACCATTAAAAAAAATACATTCTTTTAATTCTCCATCCGGTTTAATAATTTTTTTTGAATTATCTCTTCCTCCGTAGGTAATCGTTTCGTTAGTGCAAGATAAAGTTGTACCAACGATAATAGCTTTATTTTCCTTTTTATTAGAGGCTTCTAACAGAACAGATATAGCATCATTGTATAAAAGTGTATCATCATTCAACCAAATATAAAAATCGTAGTTATTTACAGCGGAGGTATGCCAAGCAAGTGCCATACCTCTGTTCCAAAATAGACTCCCGTCTCCTTTGATTATATTCACACAAGGAAACAATGTACTTATAGATTGAGATGTTCCATCTGTGCTTCCATCATCAACCAAAAAAACATCTAATTGGAATCGATCAATTAGAACCTGACTAAATAAGTTATTTAAACAGCTAATTGTCTTATCTTTTCTGTTATGTACAGTTATTAAAACAGCAATTTTTTTCATAATAATAAAGTTGCACCTCATCAACGAGCTAGAAAGCTTCATAATTTACTTAGAAAGTAAGTATTACTTTTCACATTATAACAAACTTTGGTTAGCCTTTGCCTAAGAGTATATCTAACTAGAACTATTTATTTTACATTTTGTAAAAAAGGAAAATAATGATTATCGTATCTACGAAAAGGAGATATTATAATTCCTACTGAAATAATTTTCATCCTTATACAATCGGGCAAAATAAAATCACAATAATACGAATTAAGACAGATGTCGCAGGAATTATGCAAAAACATATTCTTGATAAAAAACACTTTTATTATTTAGGCTTACCGTATATGGCATAATGATTATCGTGGTAAAAATCTCTTTAATTTTAGCCACCAACTTAGGCATTAGTGCTTCATTGTTTGTGATAAACTATCAATGAAGTTTCCTGAATTCTAATACTTTATTTCAGCAACTTATTCAACTTAATTTTTCATGAATATTTATAATGATAACTAATTTTAAATGGCGATAAATACACTATTGTACTTTCCTATTTTTTATTAGGCTTCGAAAAATCTATTTTATATAGTAAAATGTCTTTTGTGAAAAGTGATTTAATCCATATACCTATTTCGTAATCACTAAGCTTTCTAAAACTTTTTGAGTATGATAATCCTATAACAGACCACAAAAAAAGATAAGACAAATCAAAATTGGTAAAATCTTCAACCCAAGCATAACACCATCTAAATAGAATATATATACCCACCAGTTTTGAGTATTGATTTTGACTTAAAAAAATCGATAAATATGCTCCTTTGGCAAATATCAAAAAATAGAGAGTAACACCGATTATTCCAGTCCAAGTAAATATGTTAAGTATTGAAACCTCATTAGCAAACCGTTCCTTTGACTGAAGACCTAGTAACTCTTTATTATACCATCCAAAACTTTCAGAATCATTTCCTCTAGCAGGAGTACGCCCCCAAATAAAATAGTTGTTCTTTATGGAAGATTCTATAACCTCTTTATATAGAAATGTTCTGGTATCTGCTGTTAATTTAATCTCTCGTCCATTTTGGATAATTACACCCTTATTTGATAAATTAAGGTACTCATCCATCTTAAAAATATTAAAAATATTAACACTTGCAAGAACTAAAAAGACAACTGGTAAAATAAGAGCAGAATAGTAAACAATTCTCAAAAATGCTCTGGATCTATAAAAATTAACGTAGGTTAATAACGATAAAATTATAGGTATGACAAACTTAATTATATTGCTTCTAGCATCTAAGTCGGATAATATTATAAGGATAAATAAAAAAAACAAGAAATACTTCTGTTTGAAACCAATCAATGGAAAAAACAAAGATAAAATACTTAAGGGTGCAAGATATCTTCCGTAACCATCGCCGATTAAAAATGGAATAAAAAGGAAAAATAAGGGTAAGGCGACTCTCCACCATCTATTAAAAATCAAGCTAAAAAATAAAATGTCTTGGGTAAGAATTGCTATAAATGGTAGAAACATTGTTAAACTTGTTTGAACTAAGTTTTTCCATTCCCAATAATTACTCGCGACAAAAAAGCCTCGAATGATTGACACTAAATACCAAATTAGGAGTAATTTTAAATAGGTAAAACCGTTGTTTTCAAAGCGTTCTTTAACTCTAAGGTAGTAATACATTCTTACAAAAAATAGCAATGCGATAATAAACACTACCCACCAAAGAAAGGTATTCCCTAAGGGTATGGTTGTAGTTGGTACTATAGAGGCTATGGTAATCAACAAAATAATTATTGATGTCAACTTGGGAGCCATATTACATTTTGGGATTTAAAATATCGGAATAAAGTTTAAAAATTGATGCTACATTTTTTGCAATAGAATACTCAGAATTTACAAAATCATTTCCTCTTATTGCAATTTTTTGAGCTTCAGTTGGATTTTTCATAATCCATTCTAACATTTCCGTTAATAAATCTATATTTGATTCAATTATAAAATCATCCTTAAAGTGTAAATCTCTTAATCCATCAACGTTATATAGTATTGATGGAATACCACAAGCCATTGACTCAAGAGCCGCAATACCAAGCCCCTCATACAAAGAAGGCATAACAAAAACATCGCTAACTATCAAATAATCCCTAACATTAGTTTTATTTCCTAAAAATACTACATTTGAATTCAAGCCAAGTTTTTCTGCTAATTCCTTTTCATATGAAAGTTCAACACCACATCCTAAATGCAGATATGTTATATTTTGTTTTTCATTTATTGCAGATATGGCGTATAGTATTGCAGAATGGTTCTTTATTTTGCTACATCCCCCCGTTGATATAATTACAAAATTATCTTGAGGAATTGATAGACTTTCTCTCATCTTTATTTTTTCAATAATAGAATTTGGCATGAAAAATTTTTTATTATCATACCAATTATTGATTCTGATTGTAGGATTTTTATAATATTTTAACTCATTTTCAAATACACTTTGACCAATAGATTGAATGACCAAGCCAAATACTTTTTTAGCTATTTTACGCTCCAAATAAGCTTTAGGCCAAGTAAAAAATCTATTTTTAAATACATTGTGAACAGTATAAAGTGATTTCACTCCTGCAAATTTTGCAATTACAGAAAATATAAATTTTGCATTAGCTCTATGAATATGAATAATATCAATTTTATGAATTTTAATGAATGATAAAATATCTAATACGTAAGATACAAGCTTAAAATTCAAATAGCTAGATGGTATAGGCTTATGAAAAACAGCAATACCATTTTTTTCGAATTCAATCGCATATTCGCCTAAACTATTACCAATTGCTAATGCATACAATTCAACACCTTCGTGTTGAAAAATTTCTGCTGCGCTAGCGTACATGATTTCAGCACCTGAGTACTTTATTTCGTTAAAAATATGGAGAATTTTCATTTAAATGAGGACATTATACAAATTAAAATTTAAGAGATAAATGAAAATTAAGCTAGAGTATATTATAAA
>NZ_JAAALB010000085.1 GCF_009905545.1 Cellulophaga sp. BC115SP
TGGACTCAACTAAATATCAAAGAGGGCTTTGATAGTGAAATCATCAAAACCCTTAATTTCAATGCGTTGCCCTACGACTTATTAGTCGATAAAAATCTGATTATCAGAGCCAATGGTTATACTAAATCATTTGAAATATTATCCAAAATTAATTAAAGGTAACACCTCAGTCGATTTTTCACTCGTGTACAATTTCATTGTCTGAGCAAAATGCTACACCCAACATAGTTAGGCCTCGCACAACTCATTTTCTAAAACATACTTCCAGACCTCTTTTAAAGCCATTTAAAGGAGGTCTGTTCTTTAAAGAAAATAATCTCAAACTTAAAGGACTTACTAAGCTATCCAGACAGATTTTTATACTGGAGTTTTTTACGCACTTACATACCTTTTAAGTACACATTTTAGATGATTTTCTAAGGTAAAATTAAAGGCTCTACACAAGATGGAAGTCTATGTTTCTTTCGATATATTTGAGTTGTACAATAGGCACACGGGTTTGGCGTAATAGCGGGGTTAGGCGCAAGCTTGAAGCTTTACACTTTTAATGAACGTTAGTAATAAATTGACACTTTGTACTCCGAAATCCGCCCGAATAAAAATGACAAAAGCCTTAGCTACCTATTTTATGACAGACCGCTTAAACATAGAGAAACTGAAAATTTACAATTCGTATGGTGGTGACATTGACGGAATTTGTAGAAATAACAGACCAGCCGAAAAAGCTGCCTTTGGAGACAACTTTGATAGTACTTGGTCTTTAATTGCAAACAAACTTCAAGACATAGAACTCATTTCGAAACAACTAACTTCGTATGACTATACGAAAAATACTTTGACAGAGTTATATGAAAATTCAGATGATGAAACATACAACTTGTTTACCGACAAAATTCCATTTTATAATGACTTTCAAAAAGTAAAAAGCATTTTAGAAACTATCAAAAATTTGATAATAGACGGCACTGATACGGTTTGGGCAGGTTATGATAATGGTAAAGAATTTTTAGTTGACTTAAATACAGACATTGAAAAAATTAGGTTTTGCGATTTTGAAACTTTGGACAAACTGAATATGGAATTTGCACAGGCTTCAACTTACCAAGAAATATCTTTATCAAATGGTTGGGCTAACGAATACCTAAAACTAGCTGAACAGTTTGACAATTTATACAAAAGACTAAAAAGCAAACAGGTAATTAGAAATAAAAAGAAATAATCTAAACTTAGCGAAGACAAAAAGCAGTAGGCACAGCCGTTTGGCAAAATGGAGGCTGAAGTCCTTCGTATAACAGTTTCAAGAGCTATTCTTTGATTGAACTTTAGTGCTAAAAATCTACAACATCGCCAAGCCAAAAACCTTTATGTGCACTAATAACAGACGACAATGACACAATGGAAACCTATATTATTAAGTGACCTCTATGACCAAATCCAAAAGACGGAAACAGACCTAAATGGAGAACTTTGGAACTTTTGGCAGCTAATCAAAATAGACCCGACAAAGTGGGTAGAGAATGATTATGGTAATGAAGGGAGCAGTTTTTGGGTCGTTGCAATTTGCGGCTCAAAAATCATTTGGTACAATGACATAGAAGATGGTTTCAATATTTCTGACTATAGGACACACGGACAAATAGAAGGGTATTATTGCAACCAAGACGAACTAAGTTGGGATGTAACTCGACTATTTGATTTGTTAAAATTTGGAGGACAAATAATTGGACAAGCTGGACCACCACAAAACTTGACTTGAAAACAACTGCACCTAGCAGCACATTTGTAAGTTGACAGTTTAGTACTTCTACATGCGTTTCTTCATCAAGCGCCAAAACTATGAAACATTTTCTATTCATAATTTTTCTATTGACATTAATTTTTTCTTGTAAGGACAAGCACCCTAACAAGCCAAAAGTTGTTTCTGCTGCCACAGCTATAAAATCAATTTCAACGGTTGATGGCAACACACCTACAGCAGAAGAACAACTGATAAAATTCGACTCTAAGTATAGTTTTGAAACATTCAAAGCAAAACTTTTTACAGGTAAGACAGCATCGCCCGACTTCACTAATAATGAATTTGCGAGTGATAAAGAATATGTAAAATTCATAACTGATGGTTGCAATAAAAACGCTATAAATTTTGGTGGTCATTTTACAATAATTCAAAGAAGCTGTGGAGCAATGTACGAACACATATTTATAGTTGATCGAATTACTGGAAAAATCTATACAGACATTAGACCTTATGATGGGCATTATGGTTATTTATATAAAAGAGACAGTTACTTATTAATCGCAAACTCAAATTCATTTCAAGACGACAGTTTAAAATATTATAGTAACCTCTCTGATAAACCAGAACTATTTATTTGGAAAGGCAATAATTTTCACCCTTTGAACTAAATAGAACGTACAACAAAAGTATTTACAAAAGAAGGGTTGGACAATGTAATATCTGCTAGATTGACGGTAAAGTGACTCCAAATCGCCACCTGCGGGTATCTGCAAAACGTTGGTGAATACTTTAAAACGATACTCAAATGAAAATTACCTTTGAAAAAATTAGAGAGCTTTACGATATTTCCGACAACTCTTTTGGACTTTCTGAGCATGAGATATTAGACTGTGAAATTCGACTTTCCATAACTTTACCAAGTATTTTGAAAGAATATTATTTGCAGTTAGGCAACAACAGTCAACTGAATCAAACGCAGTACTTTTTACTTTTACCCAATAAAATATACTTCGACAAAGGCGATCATTTGATATTTTATAGTGAAAACCAAGGAAATGCAATTTGGGGTATTAAACGAGAAGAACTAAATTTTGAGAATCCACAGGTTTATATTACCTACAACAACGATAATTGGACATCAGAGGGCAAGCTTTTAGATTTTTTGACTGCAATGGCATATTTACAATCTATTTTTGCTTTTCAATTTAATGCAAATGCGGTGGACATTTCAAAAGATATAGAAAATATTGTTCGAGACAATTGGGAAAGGGTAGCATTAAAGATTGAGCTTTGGGCAGTGGAGTTTTTTCAAAACACAATGGGCGAAGTAATAGCTTTGATCAATAGTGATAATCAAACCGACCTTTTTGTGGCAACCAAGACAATCATAGACTTTGAAAAAATTAACAAACGACTAAAAGTCAATTGGGACTACAACTCATCGGACGAATAAAAATAGCATCCAATATGGATTTGTGGTAAATGGAGTGAGAAGTAATTACTCAAAACATATATCTTTAGAATAAAATATTTGAAAATCTCTTGGAGAACTATCCGAATATATAACTGAATCAAGATAGTTTTTAACGGGCTGGCATTAACAACTTTATAGGAATAGCACCTTTTCAATTAAAAATGTAAGTAATAAACATGAAATACATTTTGGCACTTTTATCATTTATTCTAGTTGGAGATGCGTTTTCACAAGACAAGCTATTTCGAAACACACCTAAAAAAATAGCAGATTTTCAGCAACTCGCCAGTAAAGCTAGCTATAAAAACGATTCAATACACGCTAGAGCTTATAATGACTCTATACGGAACTACATTATTAACAGCAAAATTGACACCTATACATTCAAAACAATAGACGGGAAATTTTTAACAACAGAAAACGTAAGCAAACCAATTTTTCTGGTTACAAGTGCTTCATGGTGTGGCCCTTGTCGTATCCTTGTGAAGCCATTAAACAAAATAGCTGAAGAATACAGTGATAAAATACAATTTGTGGTTTTGTATTGGGATACAAAAGAGAAGATTGATGGCCTTGCGAAAAAATATTCTAGCAAAGTCATGATTGTTCCTTCTCCAAATCAATCAAGTTCTGACGGTATGATGGGTCTTAATATTGCAGGATTTACTCACTCATTAGGCTACCCCACCCACTATCTTATTAAAAATAAAATAATTATTGACTATTTCACTGGAGCTCTGGAAGCAAACGTAAAAACACAAAACTCTAAAGAAGGGGTTGAATCTTCAATCTTAGATATAGAAACGAAAACATTCAACCTAAACTACGAATTACTTAAAACTAGCGTTGAAAAGCTGTTGAAATAGTATTCTATTGAGTCGTCGGATGACCAAGCCTTTAACGTTGGTGACAATCACAAAAGAATATTTCAAATTTAAGATGAAACTAATTCTACTACCGATTTTTATACTTTTGACAATCAATATTTTCGCCCAGTCTACAGAAAAGTTTGACGGAATTGAAAGTAATGATATTAGAATTATTAGTGTGGATAAAACATTAAAAAAATGTTTGAGCACTAATGAAGGCTCTACAACACTTGGTATGAAACAATGCTATTTAGATAATATTCCTAAAATGGATAACGTCCTTAATATTGTCTATAAAGAAGTCTTAAATATGTTAAAAAAAGATGACCAAGAAAAGCTAAAAGTAAGCCAAAGAGCGTGGATTAAGTTTTATCAAGCAGAAACAACTTTGACTAATGAAGTATTTAGAAGTTGGTCAAATTACTCAAAATATCAGTATGGCTCACAGATTAATGTCACAGAAGTTCATATGACATACACATTATTAAGAGAGCGAGCGAATAGACTAAGCTATTATTTATCAGCTGAATAGCATATTAAATAGGGTCTAATTTCAGGCAATTTGAATGCTACTGAAATATGTTTCCTCGCTCGTTGACAATTTATTGGTGAACTTGGGTTACCCTTTGCGTGAGTATATATCATCACATAGACAAAAGCTTCGACCACCAATATGGTAGCTGTTAAAAATGCTTATTTTTCTAAAACATACATTCAAACCTCTCTTAAAACCATTTAAAGGAGGTCGGTCTTTTTAAGACTTAAAGCACTTTAATTCAAGCTATTTCCCGACTTTTCAACATCAATTATCAGAACTTACCAAGCTATCCAGACTGATTTTTATACTGGAGTTTTTTATGCACTTATATACTTTTAAAACAAGTATTTTCTGGCAATTTGCCAAAGTAAAATTAAAGGCACTACCTAAAATGGAAATCAATGTTTATTTCTATATTTTTGAGTTGAGCAAATTGAACACATACATCAATCAGCTAACAGCGAAGGATCAAAAGCAGGTTTTCAAAATTCCCACTTGCCACAAGCCCATCATAGTGAGTGACACTACACATAAACAATGAAACATCACTTCGGCGACTATTGGACGATCATTCCCAATAGAGAAAGATTTGCATTTATTACTGACTTTGAAATTGCGAACAAGGAAGAAGTAAAAATATTAACGATTACTAAAACCCAAAACAAAACTCATTGGGGACAAATATTTGACTGTCCAAAACTGGAAGAACTAACGCTTCACGACCCAAGCAAAGAACAGGTTCAAGCAATTCGCAGCCTAACAAACATAAAGCGTTTAAGAGTAACTTTTTTCAAAGCTACCAATATTGACTTTATTGGTGACTTACATAATTTAGAAGAATTGGTTCTTGAATATGTTTCAGGATTTACCGACTTGTCGCCACTTTCAAAGCTGACAAAACTAAAATCGGTACATTTTGAAAATCTTCGCAAAGTCTCAAATTTTGATGGACTAAAAGGAGCGAACAGTTTACGGTATTTATATATCAACGGGACGCTTGATTGGAGCCAACCTATTGACAATTTTGAGTTTTTAAAAGGACTTCCAAATCTTGAAGCATTCTCTCTTGGTTGGATTATTAACAAGTCACCATTCCCTGCGCTCACATCCGTTCTGACCTTAAAGAAATTGAAAAAAATTAGCGTAGTAAGCAACACACTTCCAACCCAAGAGTTTGCATTTTTGGAACGTGCTCTACCAAATGTTCAAGGTGCTAACAATGAAATTTATCGAAGAATCGCATATGGTAGTTTAAAGATGACAAATGATGATTTTCGTTCTCAACTTTCAGAAGAAATAATCAAAGAAAAACACCCAGAAGTTAGGATAGTTTATGATGGAACAAGAGAAATAAACGACCCAAATACAGAGTGGTTTGAGTTCATAGGTAAACAGGCAGGACGTGTAAAATGTAATAGCCCAAAAGCAGACGAAAAAATTGAAGAATTTAGACAAAAATATGGGCAATATAAAATTGAAGCAGAGAGAATTATTCAAAACTACTGTCACTAACACGGATTTTACAATGGAAGTGCTGACAGAATAAAATTACCTAATTATTGCGTTGCTCTGCAACCCTTCACAGTAATTTATAATGGAGAAAACCGATAAATCTATACATAACATTTGTATTGCTTCAATCAAGAGAAATACAATTAAGCCGTATGACTTTAAATGGACGAAGTTTTACGAAAACAATGCTGATTTCCCTTATTCTGGACTTGAAATTGAGTTGGCTGACAACGAGCTATATATTTGTTCAACGTTTATTGACAATAACAACTTTAGTATACTGACATCAAGACGCTTAGTGACTAAACAGGACGGACAATTATGCTCGGAAAATATTCTAGGGGCAACCAACAAACTATGTGGAAACTTTAAAGGGGGTGAAGACGAAAATAATTATATATTCGGACAGATTCAACTACCAAGCGGAAACGTATTAAAGTATTTTATTGAAACAGGAAATGCCTCAATGGTGATGATATACGGTGTAAGAACATTAATTAGAACAAATACAATGACACCAAATCAGGTTGATACTATTGCCCGAGCTTGGAATAACAGATTAAATAAATAGAACTATCGCTAACCAGCTTTTCGTCAGCCGACGAAAAAAGATGGGAACTTCTATTTAACTCAATTAGGCTTTACCGACATTGGTAGTGCCGACTTTGATGGCTATATGTTATTAAAAAAAGAGCATATTGAAATACACTTTTTTGAGTTTAAAGAACTTGACCCAAAAGAAAACTATGGGCAGGTTTATATTCGTACCAACGACATTGAAGTGCTTTACCAATCTATGTTGGACAATAACCATAACATTCATCCATCAGGACATTTACAAACTAAACCTTGGGGACAAAAAGAGTTTTCTATGCTTGACCCAGATAACAATTTACTTACCTTTGGACAAAGTATGTAGGTTTTTGACAAGATAAAAACTCAACTCTAAGAACTTTTCTATACTTTTGTTTCGGCAGAAGGAAATCTTTCTAGCATTTATAAGTAACTCAATAATAGAATTTTACACTTATAATTTTCCCAAAAAATGAGATTTGGATCCCCTTACTGCTATAAGCCCTCCTACCCGTTGGCGACAATATACACAAACCCTAAACATACTGATGACAAAAAATGGCATATATAATGGTAGACATAGAAAGTGATGGACCAATTCCAGGAGACTATTCTATGATTTCATTTGGAGCAGTTTTGGTAGACGAACATCTTGACAAGACATTTTACGGAAAGCTAAAACCTATTTCGGACAAATATATTTTGGAGGCTCTCACTGTTTCAGGACATTCAAGAGAAGAAACCCTAGGTTTTGAAGAACCTAAGATTGTAATGGAAAACTTCGCGAATTGGATTAAGGAAACTTGTAAAGACAGACCCATTTTTATAAGCGACAATAATGGTTTTGATTGGATGTTTATTTGCTGGTACTTTCATCATTTCATTGGGACAAACCCTTTCGGATTTAGTTCTCAAAACTTGGGAAGTCTCTATAAAGGAATTGAAAAAGACACCTTCAAGACATTCAAACACTTACGTAAAACCAAACATACGCATAACCCTGTGGATGATGCGAAAGGAAATGCTGAAGCATTGCTAACAATGAAAAAAGAGTTTGGGCTTAAAATAAAGTTTTGACTATGAACCCACAAAGAAACAAGAAAAATATTATCCAATATCCCCCCGAAACTTTAAGAACTTTTGAAGTAAAAAATTAAGCATTAATGCAAAATAAAAATGCATTAATACGCATTAGGCTATGAGCCATAGGCAGTAGGCAAAAATGTATTCATGGTATTATTTTAAACACTTTTTTATTTCCAGCATATCACAAATAGCTTAGTAAAATTCTTTTAATTTTGCTCACTAACTTATGGTAATTTATGCTTGACACATAGATAAATACTACCACAAAATGGTTTATAATAAGTGGGTCAAAGGAATATAATTCTATTTTGAGAAAGAGCGTACAAGAAGCGATTATTGACAAAGACGCTTATAAAAAATAGTTTTTGAATTTGCAGACCAAGTTGAGGGTTTTTATAGGTCAAGTTTGCCCAATACAATTCCAACAATGAAACAAATACTAACATATCTACTTCTCCTTTTGACATTCATTTGCTACGGACAGTTTGCAATTGTAAACGACAAAGACAATCTACTAAATGTAAGAGAAGATGCTACTATACCCAGCTTTTTTAAGTAGGCATATTTTTTTGATAATGAGACATTTGCATTTTTATCCATCTTAAAAAG
>NZ_JAAALB010000086.1 GCF_009905545.1 Cellulophaga sp. BC115SP
CGTCCATTCATCTACTATTTTAAACCTTTTACTAAAATATAATTGATAATTGTAAAATATTCTGTAATATTTACAGTATGTTTTGTTGTTATTGTCACACAATATTAATAATTAACATTTTAATTTAAAAGTTTTCGAATATAAAATTATTCAAAAACTTTTAAAAAATAACTAAGCATCTAATTATCAAGTATTCTTTAATCTTATAATCATATTTTCAATACCTAATAAATTTTAACAATGGGACTATTTAGTAAATTATTTGCATCTGTACCTTCTCAAGCAACAGTAAAATTTTCAAGTGAAAATGAGGCATTCTACGCAGTTTTATTTGCATGTATCTCTGTCGATGGAGAAGTAGATGATGAAGAAATTGAAGATTTTGTTGCATCAGTAAACTCAAATCAATTTTTGAGAAACCTGCCCCTGACTGAATTATACAGGGATTTGTTTCTTAAAAAACAAAAACATGGGCTTGAAGCTATAGTAGCAGCAGCATTACCGATGATTAACGAATCAAGAAAAAAAGCTCTATTTGTTGCCTGTGTAGACTTGGTACTATCTGATGGTGTAGTTGACAAAAAAGAAGAAGTTTTACTTGAGGACATCCAGAAAGGCTTAAACATCACTGAAGACTTTACACAAAAAACTGTAGAGGTAATGATTGCCAAAAATAGTATCTAATAAATCCATTTCACAGCCTAAAATAGGCTGTGAAATTTTTAATATATATGTTCAAATACAGCCCAAAAATGACCGAAGACGATGTGATAGAACATCTTCTAATGAGATTAAATACTGACTTTGTGCAATGTTGTTTAGATGTAAGGGGCTTTTGTGAAACCCCATCGAACCATGATTTAATTGATAGAAAAATGGTCAAAAAGGTTATTTCTAAAATGTACGAGCATGATGTTGCGATGCCCTGTACTGGTGATGACCAACCTATTGAAACTATCGAAGTAACAACAAAAGGAATAAAAGTTTATGAAAATGGTGGCTGGAAAAAATATCTTTTGGAGTTTGAAAAACTCAATCAAGAAAATGATAACAAAGCCATACAAGAGCAAAATATAATTATAACAGGAAGTGTATATGGTTCAAATGTTGGTCATGGTGATTTTAGCCAGTCTCGTATTGATTTTAAAGACCAACCACCTATAAACCCTATAAGCCAACCTATTAAAAAGTCGGGTAATTCAAGCGAAATCTGGGATAAAATAAAACACATATCTGCTATTGTTGGGGGTATAGGAGCTATAGTAGCTGCTATAACCAAGTTAATGGATTTATGGTAAAAAATACAAAAATTACAAAGTCTAAAAAAGAGCTTTCAAAAATTCAATTACGACTTGCATCTGATTCACTAGAAAACCAAAAACGTTTATTCCAACTACGAACCCTTGAAAAAAATATCGATAGCGTGGTATATTCCACCAAGACAAGAAAACGGAATACATAGAAAATGAGGTTATAATTTTAGTAATGGGACTATTTAGTAAATTATTCTGAATTATAACAATGGTTTAATCAAAGGTCGACACTGGTTGTATAAACTACGGTTTTCATCACATGCAAGTAAAATAGAATCAAACCTCTTACTATTTGCATCTGATAAACTTGAAATTAATTTATAACAATCTAACATTTTGTCACTGAATAAGTAGCTATCAATAAATTGTTCAAAATCAATATTAGACTCGGCTATGATACCAATTAAAGGCTTTTTTACTGTTAGTAACCAGACATTAGTAACCACTTTTCCAGAGGAGTCTTGGTAAGGAAAAGCAAAGAAAATTGTTGACTGAACAATTTTGCGAATCTCAAAATGTGTGGCTGAAATACGAATCTTTTCACCATTTAATATTTTGCCAATTTTTGAAAAATAATCGATGTAATCTGTTGTAAATTCAATCATAATGGCAATTCATTATATGCTAAACACCTAAATGCTAAAGCTAGAAGTAAAATTTGAGTTTTTTTGATTTGAATTCAAATGTATAGGAATATCATACTTACAACTAGGACAAATTATGACGAATACTGTAGCACAAAGATTTGAGCATCTTATCAGTACCTTAGAACTTGACTGTAGCACATTTGCTAAGAGTATTTATGCAAACCCCATTGAGATAAAAAGAATTATCAATCATAAGGAGAAACCTAGTTTTGACATGCTTGCCAATATTCTGTCAAAATACCCAAACATCAGTGCAGAATGGTTGATCATAGGGAAAGGTAGTGTATGGGCTAACGAAGAAGTTAAAAAAAGAGATTCAAAAATAGAAGAACTAAGATATATCATTGAATTACAAAAAGAACTATTATCAAGTTATGATTACCCCACACCAGTAGCATAACTTATAAAACTTTAAATAGCTTTTGAGATTATATTAATCTTTACTATAAATATTATGGAAACAACAAATCAAACAGCAATAGGTAAGCGAGTGAGCGAACTAATGTTTCGTCTTGGCAAAAACCAAAGCACTTTTGCAACATCGATAGGAGTCTCTCAGACGACTGTAAGAAATGTAATAAACGGAATCACCAAACCAAGTTTTGAGTTTATAGAAACTATCCTGGATGTTTATGGTAATGTAAACTCAGATTGGTTACTAAGAGGCGAAGGTGAAATGTTCAAACAAACAGAAAAAGTAGTAGCTGAGCCTACTTTGTGGCAAACACTAAAGGAAAATTATGAGAATCGAATAGAGGAATTACAATACACCATTTCGATTCAAAAACAGCTTCTGGGAAAGTTTAAACCTGTCCCTTTAAGACCGGGTGCTGGGAAAGTGATTTATTTCTTTCCTGACCTATTAGAAGAAAAAATTATGGCTGCTGAAGCCTAATTTTTTTGACGAAAAAAGGTGGCACTTTAGGTGGCAGGCCATTAACCAAGGGTTAATGAGGTCATTTTAAGCATTTTTTGTAGACGGTTCGAATCCCTCGCTCTCTACCAAAAAAAGCCCACCATTACGGTGGGCTTTTTGTTTTTAGCCCATAGATAAAACTAATTTACTTATCTTGGGACCTAAATATCTGAATCTTAACATCTATACTAACTTATTTTACCTTGAGGTCATCTTGACTTTTTAATTTTCTTCATTGCGATGATAATAAATGCTATAAAGTGAAATCCTATCCAACTTGAAAGTCTAGTATCGAAGCGATTTAACAAAGACCTATAGCTATCTATTCATGCGTTAGTTCTTTCAATAGAGTATCTTTCTTTGTAGAGTTCTTCGTCAATGGTGTTCCTTTTGTTTGGAGCAATGTTGGCGATAATTTGTTTTTGATGGCATAATTGATGTAATTTTTCTGCGTCAAATCGCAGCGGCGAACCGTCCTGCATCTGCATTCAAAAATAGTACCTCAACTGAAATAGTAGCATCCTCTAACATGGTAGTAAGTCCTTCAAATGTCTGCTCAATGTTAAATAAATCATTATGATTACCTGAAACTAGCGTTGACATAGCTAACATAAACCCTTGTTTATCAGTCAATTAAAGTGAATTGATAGTTTTTCTCTTCTTCCTACCTTGATAAGCAACTTCTTCGCCACCTCGAATACATGACGAATGACTTCCATCTAAATTTACCAATGAGAGGTCGAAAGAAGACTTGTATTTTTTTAAAAGTTCTATCCAACACTTTTTCCAAATACCTTTCTTGCACCAACGGCGATAATGTCCGAAAACAGTTTTGTAATGAAGAGTACGAGTGCTGAATAAGCTTTCGACAGACAATAAATGCCATTGAATCCCTTAACGTGGTTACCAGTCTTAATTTATAAAGAATACAATTAATTATTTCACTAAGAGGTACTTGTGGTTTAAAGCCTCGCTTTCTTTCAGGTAAATAACCAATTATTTCTGATTCTATTATATCTTTGCTAAGTACGTAGTACATAAAAGGTTGCTTGGTATGGTTCGCAAAACAAATATCAGCAACCTTTTTTATTTTTAAGCAATTCTACCAAAAGTCAAGATGACTTCTATGTAATTTAATCTATATCAATTAAGATTACGGTTGTTGTTCTCTCTGTTTTAGCAGAAACAGCTCTATAAAACTCATAAGCATATTGTTGTGCTCTTATAGAAGCATCCTCAGCTATTTTAACATAATCATATAGACCATTTACCTGTTTCACTATAGCAAGTACCTTCTTTAAAACTATTGCCTCTAAACTCACCTGTCTTATGCCCCCATCTACCCTAAAAAATGTGCCATTCTCAAGGGAGTATTTATCTCAAATTCATCACTGTATTTATTGATAATACTTGCCACTTCGTCGCATCTCTTTTGTGAAGTTCCCGAAAACATCTCATGTAACTGTGCTCCAGTAATAGGAAAAGTGGCTTGATGCTCTTGAACTTTACTACCCAAATATTTCCAAACGGCATCTATTTTAACATCTTTATTTTCAGTATCTTGGATGTCAAATAAGGAAGCTCTCAACTTTTATTAAAAGTTGAGAGCTTCCTTATTTGAAAAATTATATTCTTTTACTCTACATCTCTCTTTTTTATCCAACCTTCGATAGTCTTTTTACCATAATAACGGATTTTGAGCCACTCTCCTTTTTGCTCTAAAATTTCAACAGGGTCTCCCTTTATGAGGTATAATTTGGTAGATTTGTTTGGAAAAGAATTGATATAAACTTTTAAAGCTACAATCTCTCTAAGCTTGATACTTAGTAAATCACCAAGATAATTTTTACCTTCTTTCTTGCCACGTTTATACAACTCCAGTATATAGATATTTGGAAGAGAAGTTACTCTTCGATAGATAAATCTATTTGTACTTTCAAGCTCAAGTAAATCCCCTAACTCTACATTTTCTTCAAAATAATAAGTATATGCACTACCCCAAAGAATTAAATCATCATTGGAATTGCCTTTTACTTTTGGAACATCCCATGTAGAATCACTTTTTGATATAAAATGTAATTGATTATAACCTCCTAGATAAAAAGGTGAATACTTATCTAAGTTATATAAGTTAATCGTTGAATATGATATTATTAAAGTTTTTCCATCTTTAATTAGTACGTATTGATTGGTATCAATCAAATTATGCCATTTCCCATTCAAAACATCCAATGTGATGTCTAGTTTTTGTCCTAGTGAGCAAAATGAAAATAATGCAGTTAAGAACAAAATAAAGAATACTTTTTTCATAATTTTATTTATTTAATATTAAAAGAGCTTGTTCCTTAATTCCTTGACGACTTTCAGCACCATTTTGACCTCCATTTACAAATTGATTTAGGTATATTTGATCATCTGAGTCAGCAAATGAATTGCCATCTCCTATTTTTTTTACATTATTAATTATTACTTTTTTGCTATTTCTCCAAAAATACATACTTGCTTTCATAGCTACATCTAAGTTAGTTGTGAGTAAATCTATATCTCTACCATCAAATTCCATCTTATTATTCGCATTTTCGGAATCACTATTCCATAAAGATGTAATAGTTTGATACTGTCCTTTACCTGTCAAATGAACAAAACCTTTTCCTAAAAAAGTTGAACCATCTTTTGTTGAGGCAGGGCCATTACCCATTCTATATGAATAAGTATAGTCAAATAAATTACTAGAACAAACATATTTATCCTTTACTACTAAATCAGAAGTGATTTTTTTTAAGGCTGGGTTGCATGCTTTAGGTGTTTCATCGGAATCACATTCAGTTAAATCAGATTCATATCCCTCAAATAAATCACAGTATTTAATTTTACCAAAAACCTCTTTGATTCTGTCTTTTGAGGAATAACAAGTACTTTCTTGGAGTTTTTTTAATCCAACTGTTTCTGTGCCTATCTGTCCTAAAAAATGTGCCATTCTCAGAGGGGTATTTATCTCAAATTTATCACTGTATTTATTGATAATACTTGCTACTTCGTCGCATCTCTCTTGTGAAGTTCCCGAAAATATCTCATGTAACTGTGCTCCAGTAATAGGAAAAGTGGCTTGATGCTCTTGAGCTTTACTACCCAAATACTTCCAAACAGCATCTATTTTAACATCTTTAGCTTCGGTGTCTTGGATGCCAAATAGGAGAGCCCTCAACTTTTATAAAAAATTAAGGGCTTTCTTATTTAAAAAATTATATTCCTTTACTCCACATCACTCTTTTTTATCCATCCTTCTATAGTCTTTTTACCATAGTAACGGATTTTGAGCCACTCTCCTTTCTCTTCTAATATCTCTACTTCATCGCCTTTGATGAGGTACATGGCGGTCGGTTTGTTGGGAATAGAATAAATAGGCATTTTAAGCATTTTAATTTTTCTAAATGAGGAATTTGTAATCTTCCACTTTAAAACCCATTCTTCCAAACTATCACAATTTCCCTAATTAATCACTATGTAATTAGAAATTAGTTCAGTAATTGGAATTTTAATTACATTATTGATTTTAGGAGTTTTATTATTAGTATATACAGATTTTCCCTCGCCAATCGTAAAATAATCAGGAAAAGTACTTATATCAAACCAAGTATCATTACAGTTTTTTTGTGGATTATAAATTATTTCTAAAAAACTATCTTGAGGATAGTTATCTTTAAATGTATTAATTTTTATATAGCTTGTATTTCCAGTGTATTTTATGATATTATATCCATCTTCAATATCCCACCCATATTGCTCAGATTTATTCCTTATTCTTTCAAAATATATCACTTTACCATTGTCAACCCAAACTAGCAAGTTGTAATTTAAAAAGAAAAAAGAGGTGTACGATGCGCTACTATACTTTGTAAAACTTTCAAGCTCGAACAAATTGAATCCAAGCAGATCATCTGGAAATTTTTTAAAAAAAGAACATGCACTTGTAATATCTTCTTTTCTAATATCAACAGTTGTACCCTTTCCAGTAATATCTGGATTAATTACACCACGTGTTGTTTCGTCTAAACTACACAATTTTATTTTCGAGAAAATATACTTAGGTTTTTCTATGAAAGAACAAACAGATGGAGTAAAAAAATAAAACAAGGAATCGGATACATACATTCTTTTGTGGAAACTCCTTTTGTCCCATTTTTTTAAGTTTGTAGTTCCATCTTCAGGATAATAATATTCTTCATGGAGTACTCTCCACCACCCACGTAATTCTAGCTTTGAAGAATCTAATGTTTGATATATGTATTTTTCACCTCCTATCTCTATCGCTTTTTGAGAAAAGGTTACTGATATGTTAAAAAGTATAAGAGAAACAACAAGTATTATTTTCATCTGTTTTTAATTTAATAAGTACAATTTTGATATAAATTTGCCTCGGCGATTCGCCTGTCGCTCCCTGATAGTTTCGAACTATCATTAATTATTTTATCTCTGATGCCTGGATCATTAAATTTCTTCTTTGAAATATAATTTTTATATAGTTCATCCTTTTTGAATGCAGTAATTCCTCTATTATACACAATACTCACTAAGGCATCAAATTGACATTGCGTGAGTTGAGATCCTTCAGGTAATGCACTTTTTAAATCATTTACATAACTTGGTAACTTCAACGAAAAGAGTGATAAACATTCATCTTCTGTAATACCGTTATTTTTAGTTATGCAGTAATTCGTTAATTCAGCATGATTAGGAATCATATAACCTATTCCAA
Organism: Cellulophaga sp. BC115SP; assembly: GCF_009905545.1. Classification (GTDB taxonomy): domain Bacteria; phylum Bacteroidota; class Bacteroidia; order Cytophagales; family Spirosomataceae; genus Flectobacillus; species Flectobacillus rivi. Next base: position 7,633 of record NZ_JAAALB010000086.1, read on the forward strand.
TAGTAGGATTCCCATAACCTTTCAAATTAATCCGTTCTATCTCAGCATAGTGATTTTGAGCTTCACATTTAAGAGTAGTCCACTGAGCATTATCTTTATGACCAGCTTTAACAGTGCTACCATCAAAATGTTCTGTACAATAATTAGACCTCCCTCCTTTATAGTCATTATAAACATGAAGAATACAACCACCCTCTTGCTTCGCAAGCGACATTTTCCCATTATCACTTATGTCCTGTCCTACATTTCCCCCACTCAAATACTTCCAAACGGCTTCGATTTTCTCTACTTTCTTTTCTTCATCTAATACGTTGATGCTTAAGACAATATTGCTTGAGTTGGGTACTGAAAAGTCTATCCCTGTACTTGCTTTTTGTTTGCTTTGTGGGTCTACTTCTATAT
>NZ_JAAALB010000087.1 GCF_009905545.1 Cellulophaga sp. BC115SP
TTGTTACCATAGAGTAAGAACCTCCAGCTAAATCCAGTTAGGTAATTGGTTGGCAAGTTGATGTCCCAAACTCCTACTGGGTAAAGGTCTGTTTGTCCGGTTTGGCCTTGTAAAAACCAAGCATTCCCCTTCCCTACCCCATTAACGTTATCTTTAGAAACGGCATCAGCTCCACTCATACCACTTTGTCTAAAGTGTGCATAATTAGCAGGTACGTTAAAAGCATAATCGTAAGGGTTCAAAATACATTCACCGAAGGCGTTGGCGTATTCTTGCGTATTTAGCGTGGTGTATTCCAACTCTGCCAATTGCTGAGCTTCTCCTGGTGTTTCCGAACCATAACGTCCAGCGGGTATATTGATCGTGGCAAAACCACCCGTTTTACCATTCCCACAATTTGAGCGTACAAAAGTTCCTTGTCGAACTATGGCAGTGTTTGGATAGGGACTTGAGCCTGGTACTATACTTGGATTTACTAAATAGGCTATATAGTCGGGATCACTCTCCACGTTGGGTTTGATGGTTAGGGGTTTAAATAGGCTTTTATCGTCGGCATAAACTTTGCGGATACGAGCTGGTCGCATTCGTCCCGTTCGACGTCCAAAGGAATCTAGTATATGCGTAAAGTCTAAACCTTCCCACGTGGTGGCTCTGGCAGGTACGGCCCCAATCGACGGAGCATCACTGTAATTTTGAATAGTTCGATCGTATGTAAAACTAAAGCTTCGAGAAATCAACTCGGTGTTGTCTTCAACATCAACCAAGGCATTAGTATTTTTACGTAAAGGAATATGACCTTTGTCCGTCACCAAATAAACCTGCTCCGACAACATTAGCTCATCAAGATACTTTAAATAGTCCTTGGCGCTTCGTTCAAACCAACCCGTCGAAATGACCAATTCACGTTGACCTTCGGTATTGATCACCACCATTTCCATCCAGTCTATACCCTGAACGGATTTATCGCGCTGAGCATAGGTTTGTGATACTTTTAATGTTTCGGTGGCTTTGCCTACTAATCGGATAGTATCAAAACCGCCCAAAGAGTTGGAAAACAAAATGGAACGCTCGTTTGCTCGGTAACGACTGTCTATTTGAAAAGTACGCACCTCTGTAAACCTTCTGTTCTGTTCGTCTGACAACCAAACATCATATTGATAAACGTCGTTGTCTAAACCCAAAGCTTTGCAACCTACTGGACACAACACTACCGAATTTTGAGTAACTACCTCCAGTTCTTTTGCTGTAAAAGTATTTGTTCCCGTCGGTTTATAGCTCTGAACTCGAAGACAAACTTTTGAGGGTTTAGGAGAAAAATTCATTAGAAAAGAAAGATACTCCTCTTGATCACGCCCTATGAGTTTATTATTTGGCTGCCATGTCAAAAACCGACGTTGCTCAAACTGGTACTTAGTCCAAAAAGTGTCGGCCCACATAGCAAAATCCTCATCGTTCAAACCAGCTTTAATACAGTACCGAGTTGCAAGCGTGGAATCAGTATTGACCAATGGTGTACCTCCAGTAACCAGCTCTCTGAGTTTGAAAGGTGTTGTTTGGGTAAATACTGAAGTAATTTTTTCTTGTTGCCAGTTAGGTTTTTGATAGCTCAGTAAGCCGTCAAGTTTACCGTTTCGGCGGTTGTATTCAAACATTGCTCCAGCAAAGGAGTTAGTATTTCCAAATACGGTTACGGGTGGTTCTTTCCCAATGCTTCGGTGTAGTGGTTCAAATACCAGGGATTGAGGAAAAGTCGGCACCTGTATTTCTAAACTATATGAAAGGTTGGCTCGTGAAGTCAAATCAGGATTAGCCGCATCAATGGTATGAAACAACCTGTTTCGGCTAAACTCCATCGGAATAAAGGCAATTGGTCGCCCTCCAATTTCAGTCAATAATGAATCTACCATTTGTAAAGTTGTTTTCTTTCCATTCGTTTCTGAAGCTTTATAAATTCTTTGCGGATGGTCTCTGCATTGGTTTCAGATTTAGCCACAGGAAAAGCTTTTTTCTGTGCATCCTCATAAACTATTTGTAGTTTAAGCCATGCGGTAGAATTTCTAAAGCGTAAGTTTATTAAATCCATGAGAAGGAAGTAAGCAAACACAAGTGGCATCGAAAAGCCTGTAATAGCGTAAAACAAAAGTTTTTTCATATCAGTAGAATAGTTGATTAGATTCTAAACCCAAACGGATTGTGAGTTCATAGCCCCACGCTGAGTCGAGTGTCACATACATTACCGGGTCCATACCAGAATCGTTTAAGTCAAACCAGCATGTTTTTTCCTCCAGATACTTGCGGTTGAGTTCTTGCAGAATATTTGTTGCCACGCTCTCACAAAAGTCAAAAGCCGAATCCTGACTTTCAAAATCGTTTAAATCTCCTTTAGCCAAAATGTATATTTTTAGCTCGTAATTGAGCATAATCAAGCCGTTGGTAGTATCTCTTACACGATAACGTGGACGCATCACAAAAACACCAGGGTAAACCGTTTGGCTCACACTGGCAGCACTAAATCTATCCATACGGTCACCATCGCTCATGGCCACGTATTCTATCCCGTTTTGTTGACAAATCGGCTTTAGGAAGTTCCAGAGTAGTTGAGTGGGTGTCATTCTGATTTTTGATTTTCTGCCTGTGTTTTCATGTCTTTGCGGTGTTCTTCCAGAAACAAAAACACATCGTGTATATTGGCTTGCTTCGTTTGATCAAGGTTTCCAAAGATTCCTTTTTCGGCTAATAGATGTTGATTTTTGATAAGTCCCTGCCCAGGGTAATCGTCCTCTCCTACACTTTCCACTCCTGTTTCCATTAAATCATATTGCTCGAATAGTTGCTTTACAGATCCAGCAAAATAGACCATAATCGCCACTTTAGTCCCTTCAGGTAGCAAGGCAGCTTTTTTGGACATTTCTTTTACAGCATGGGCATTGTACGGAATTCTATGATCACCGTTCCAATTGGGGTCCTGAGTATAATCCCCTTCTTTGCGTGGTCGGCAAATAGTAGCAATCAAATGATTGAGTCGTTCGTCTCCTTCGATTAACTGTTTTGTAAAGGCTAGTAAATGGATGTAGGCATCCGACAGCTCCCCAAAACTCATACTGGTCAAATTTTCCTCAAACAAAACCCATTCTTCAGTACCAACTTTCACAGTATCAAACGGCCTTGTAGTCATTTCTTCCGTCCACATCCAGCTCACCATCATGAGTAAATTGTGTAGAATTTCGGCGTTTTGTTTCCTGGTATTTTCGGGTAAATCTTTTCTAAAATAATGATAGCAAAAGCGTCCCCATGTTGTGTCGCTTATACCTAGTGTGAGTCGTAAAATTTGGTGATAAGTTTCTGGAGTAGCTTGTGAAACAAAAACCGACTCCAGTAATTTGGGCAAACGTTTTACTGATACCTCGCTCCAGTTTTCAGGAATGTAAAACTTTTCCTTCGACAACTCTATTTCTAACATAGCAATGTAGGAGCACCCAAAGGCGCTCCTTTTCAAGGTTTACTTTTCTTGTAATTTTGAATAGTCCACAGTCAGCTGAGCAATAAGCCCAGCAATTGCACCACTCACTACGACAATTTTACTTGCTAAAAAGTCCACGATACTTGGCAGCTCTACCCCTTGTTGTTTGGATTGAACCAAAGCCAAAGCAATGGCAGAGGCAACGATGGCCACGTTACGGATCGACTTAAATAGTTTTGGTGTAGGTGCTTGGATACGGTCTATTAATCCAAGTTCATCTTGTTTGTTCATTGGTATTTATTTTTGAGTTGTAAATACGCTGGAGTAACCTGATTAGTCATCAGCTGTACGTCGCCCCAACGTCTCCAAATAGGATGATGAACGCCATGTTTACGAGTGCCAGCCGTGGTATTGAATCCGATGGTCAAAATCTCATCGTCATCGTCAATATCAGGATCTATATTGGGTTGGGCCAATGCTTCTAAATGTGAACCATAAATCCAAATATAGTCCATCAGTTGAGCGTTGCCAGTCCATTTGCCACGGTTGTAGATTATAGTTCGTTTGTCGGTAAACCAACCACGAACGGCGGCAGGACTTTTGAGATTGTATTGTAACCCTAGCTCTTTAGCCATTGCGAACTGACCTGCTGCACAATAGGCCGCATGAGCTGACGAACGTGCCACTTTGTTATAATAACTTATTCGTGGGTGATCGTTGCTATTCGTCTTTTCTACCACGTAGACCTCTTTCCGGGCCATATCTAGCAATGCTTTTCTGACCTCACTTTCAGTCATCAACATCAATAGATTTTCCTTTTGGGGTTGGGTGTATTCAGCCCAGTGTGTGTAATAGCTACGGTTTTCGGTTTCGGATCTGATTACATTCTGACCGAATGAGACAAGCCCAAATAAAGTAATACCGCCGATAAGATAATAGATGTAAGTAAGCCTCTTTGCCATGCCGTTAAATCGTTATTGAACTCGTTTAGAAAATCTCTTTTAGACTTAATGATTGGAACTATGTAGATAAAAATCACTGGAGAAATTACGCCAATGATTCCAAGCATAATCAACAAATCCGTCCCGATGGTCATTTTCTCAAAAAAGAGTTTTTGAACTGAATCCAAATCGTGCGCACGCACCTGAGCAAATGGCTCGACCACGGCGTTGTGTGCAGCTATCTTTTTTTGGGTATCAAAAAAGCCTTGGACACAAACCCATAAGAGCAAACACAAACCGCCGATTTGTGCAAATGGTGTCCACCACGGGTGACGGCTTTGGGTATCGGTTTCGTTGGTTTCGACAGGCTCGGACGTCATGCTTTGAATACCTAACTCAGATTGTAATTTTCGAGCTTCAGCTTTTCGTTCTCTAGCAATGGCCATGTATGCCTCAGCCTGTTCGTTGTCTCGTTCGTGTGGCTTTTTGGCCAACTCCTCTTTTGCCCAGTTCTCATACATTTCGGCATTCTGAAAGAGTGAGTCAATTTTGGTAAGCTGTTCTTGTTTGGCTTTTTCTTGAGCCTTTTGCTCAGCTTCAATCAATGCCTGCTCCTCAGCCTCAAGCAAAGCTTTCTGTTCCTCCAGTGCTCTCTTTTTGTCTTCGATGGTCGAATGATGGTTCTGCGAATTGTTCACAACCTTTAGTGGTGGAACGGGTGTAGCATCCTTGGTCATTTTACTAAGTGTCATGGTGTAGAATGTTATAGAATAACATGAGGCTTGTCCGTAAAGTCCAAATCCTCACTAAGTGTATTGATTTGATTTTTTTGATAATACTCCGTAAATACGGTTGGTGATGACTCAGCATCCAAAAACTCACGAATATCCCCTAAAAACTTCTGACCATCATTCCACAGCGCCTGACGTTGTACGTTTTTCAGTTTAGCGTCGGCGGTTTCTTCTTCCCTGGTGCCGTCTTTATAACGAGCCTCTCGCATCCCGTTCATGTCTACAATCATGGGTAAATACGGGTACGCCTCATACATGGCCAGATACGCCAAAGCCCACTGAATCCCCTGTATTAACTCACTTTCTTGAGCTGTCAACGTTGCTGCCTCTTGCCACTTTTGCTTCAAACTCCTGAACAGCGTTGGGGTTAATAAGGGCTTGACATAGTTATTTTCGGCACGTTCTATATAAGTAGTAAGCACATCAAAGAAACGACTGTTACGCCCTACCAAGGTTAGCTTTTTACCCAACTCTGAAGCTGACCTCAAGAACAGTCGATTTCTAGTTTTATAGGCTTCGGAGTTTTTCCAAACTTCTGGAGCTTCCATTTCCAGCAACTCAAAAAAGTCCTCCAGTAATTTGTCCACCACTTGCAAATTGGCTTCCCTTGAGTCGACATACTCCCATTTGGTGATGGCTACAGTGTTTTGCGGTGAACTTTTCATTAAACCCAAATCCCCTACTTTCATTTTCAGGTGTGGAAAAGCCAAATCGTAACTTTGCCATGCTACTACCCCGACGGCTATTTCCTTCAGCTCAGTCAGGTTTGTATTGGGTTTGATCAACTCATTGTACAGCTCTACTCCTATTTGTTTGCGAAAATTACGGTTAGCAATTTTCGCAAATGGTTCAACGGTTTTCCAATTCAAACTTGCTTGAATCCCTCCAAGCTCAGCTTTTAAAACGGCTTCAGTGATCAACATTAGGACGCTTGATTTACGACGGCTTGAGCACCTGTCGGGTTGGTATCGAGAGTAGTAATTTGTACTTCCTTAAAGGCTGGAATAACATCACGGTAACCCATAGCTCGCAAAGCATACTGTATATCCTTTAAGACCAACATGCGTGGTACAGGTGTACGGAAATGCTGTTGATAGTCGGCCATGACTCTAATTTGTGAACCTGAGTCGTTTCCTTTACCAGGGCTTACCCCTGCCAAAGTTGGCAAAATACCCATAGCGTTGGCAATTGATTGGTTTGACATTTCCCAAACCTTAGAATAGGCATCGTCTGACATTTCGTTTTTGAGTGGCTGCACGTCTACGTTATCCAACATTTTGCCGTCAGCTCCACGTAGGTATTTTACAATCATAGATTTGTTGACGTTCTTTTGTCCAGCCATCCAACCCGACAAACGATCTGAGAAGTCAGCCCACTTTTTCGAACGGTCTTTTTCATCCAAAGATTTACCACCTTGAGCATCGAAGTAGTCCACAGGCATACGAATCAAGTATTTGATATTATAGCCGTTTTGGATACCCGATTTGTGAAACATAGGAATCAAGTTGGCCAGCTCAATCCACTCTTTGGCACACCACCACGTAGGATACGCATAAAAAGGATTACCAGGGATTTGCTCCTTTGCGTGGAGCATGGTGACTACCTGCTTTTTGTTATAACTATCGTCACGAAAATCAAAAGCCGGAATAATATCGCTATTGGATGTACTCGAAACAATCCGTTTACCTCCGAACTCATCGTTTACATGAAAATCAATGATTCGTCCATTGGTCGGTGAACCTATTCGAGTCATAAAACAATCGCTGATTTCTGGTCGATACCATTTGTTAGAGACACTCCAGATCATGCGTGTAAACTTGTTACCGCATTCTACAAATTGGTTCAAGCCAGAGGCCACAAACGATGGTAGATCAGTATCAAACTCCCAATCCTCAAGTCTTGAGTCTGTGTACGGCTGTAGGCTTTGCTTGGTCGTTTTGGGGTCTATCACTCTTTTGAAGAACCCCACCCCACTACCATATATCATATCCCGAATACTGACCAACTGTGCAGGTACCTGGTTGTTACCAACAATCATGCTTTTCATCATGTTGGGCATGTTGTCGGTGTGTCCCCATCGGATATGATCCGTTACTGCCGAACCGAATAGACTGTCATGATAGCCAAAAGCGGCATCCCTTGACGTCAATTGCAATACCGCCGAATTGAGTACAAATAGCGAATCCGATAGTTGTTGTACTTTCATAAAATTGTTAGGTGTAGAACTTCAGCTCAATTACACTGTATGGTCTATGAGCAGTCCGTTGTATTCAATCATGAGGTCAATTAGTATTTCAAAAGTCCTATCGGTATCGTGATCATAGAGGAGCAGAACGTGATTGATTTTAACATTGCCGTTGTATTTCCCTTTTCCGGGTAAATTTCGAATGCTCTTGGAGACGTTCGCTTTGTATCCTATTTCTCCGTCTACTTTACGATACTTGATAGAAAATTTGTGTACCTCATCGCCCCGTGTGTCTTGGTGAATTTCGGCAAACATCAC
>NZ_JAAALB010000088.1 GCF_009905545.1 Cellulophaga sp. BC115SP
TGAATTCCCTAACAAGATGGCTGTGCTTGCACACTGGTTCTAGGTAGTTTTTGACTGCCAGAAACCCCATCTTGCTTCAAAAAGGTTATGCTAAATATTGGGTTGAATTAGAGTACAAAACACAAACTTGAGTTATGACGCTATGTTGATGGTAGATTGAATATAGTTTGCATAAAGATTTACTAAACCTTACCTACACTTTACATAGAGCTTAACAATGGATTCGAGATAAAGTGAGCCTCTAAACAATTCCTTGATACTTGGTAATAAATATTCGTTTAACTGCTAGCAGCAGCTATTGAGATTATTGCATCACTAGCCTACCAATATTTGAAGCAGATTGTCATGAAGCGCTAACAATCTTGGCACATTCCTAAGAATTTTCTATCCACATACCCCCACCCCCTATCCAACATTTGAATAAATTAGTGTAAACGCTGTTAACCAAGCGTTTACACGTGTTAACAGTCACGTTAACGCCGTTAACGTTATTTTTTTAATTCAAGAGAGTACGTATACATACTGGGGTTGTAAAATTTTAAAGAATAGTGACAATTATATCATCAAACAGTTATAATATGGATTACAATCTTTTAAATTTATATCTTCAGCCGTTATTGGTCAAAAGACCAACAACGGCTGAAAGGGTATTCTCTATTGCAGAAGTAACAAAAATCACAGAACTTCTCGACAACTTGAACGCCAAATTAATAGCATACTCTGTACTCTCTACGGCAATTTATACTGTTGAAAGAAACTCCAAATCACATCGTTGGCGACGATAGCATCCGAAATGGCATCGGCGCCTGCGCGTACTTTATCACCGCCAGGCCATGAGTGCCCACCATCTTCTGTTAAATAAATTTGAATAGCGCTGTTATTACAGCTAAGCCATTTGGTAAGAGTATATTTTGTCAAAGTATTGACAGTCTTGGCACTGGTATTGCAAGCATCTATTCCCAACCAAGTATTGATACCCGTCTCAACAGGCGGCACTACAAAACCTAATGTACTTCGTCCACCCGTGTAGGGTACTTTGGTATCAAGCTTAGAATGAATATGTAAGATTGGTACCGACCTAGACGCCACACAAGGACTTGTTGTTACCATGGTTCCTGCCACGGGCGCAATAGCCGCAATTTTGCTAGAAAGCTCACAGGCTAGTCTATAGCACATCATAGCGCCGTTGGACATTCCTGTAGCGTAGATTTTTTTTGTAGAAAGTCGTGGATATTTTTTGTGCAAATCATCGATCAGATTACTAATAAATTTTACATCATCTATTTGTTTTTCAACGGCATAATCACAGCAGGTTCCTGCATTCCATGTTCTTGCGCCCAAAATACCGTCGCTACGTACTCCCTCTGGATATACAATGGCAAATTGAGATTGGTTAGCTTTATCAGTCAAATAATAGTTGGTTTCCATTTGTGTGGCACTTCCCCCACCACCGTGTAAAGCTATTACCAAAGGCACGTCTGAACTTTGATTATAATTGGGTGGTAGATTCAATAAATATGTTCTTGACAACGCATCGACTGTCATAGTTCCCTCTACTCTCAACGACGATGCTGTTGGTAAAGTGGTATCATTTTTTTTACAACTTCCCAAAATGAGAGAAGTCAGCAATAGTAAAACGGCTTTTTTCATAAATACAAAAATAGAAGATTAAAGATTTTCCTTTGGATTGGCCTCAATTCAGAAGGATTAATCTTGAATTACATTTTCCAGTAAAATGAGTGTTTTTACAATGAAATTTGTGTGGATTGGTCTTGATAACCATTACCTACTGCGATTACTCAACTATTGTTTCCGTCGGGATAGTAGTTATCATACAAGCTTTATTTGAAGGTATTCTACCGAATTGCAATCCATTTAGCCCAATCATCTAAACAAAAATGTGTAAGTTCTATTTTTGTGAGCTAAGGCAATAGACCGCTATGTCACTGAAATTGCTTACAAGGTCAATAAAAGTAAAGCCTGTGATTTTATTCGGCTTTTCAAGTAGCAAATAGACCTTAAGCTAAATGAATATCGACAAATTGATTATTTTTAGTATTTATCTAATAAAATATAAGTTTAATTTCTAAAGAAAAAAGGTAATTCATGCAGAGGTAAAACTTCTGCATTTTTTGTTATTCAGTAGAGCAGTTATAATGAAAAGTCTAAAATATCTGATATTGCATATTTTTAGCCGTTAATTGCTAAAAATATCAGGATATAGTGCTATTAAATTTGTAATAAATAATCTTGATTTATAACAATTTGAAATATGGCAAAGAATCCTCACTATTTTTCGCACCTAGCACATGTTGAGGTGTTGACTACAGACCTCGCAAAATCCGTTGAGTTTTTCAGAGATGTTGTTGGAATGGACGAAACTGGCAACGAAGGCTCTTCGGTGTATCTACGTGCTTGGGGCGATTATTATCATCATACACTTAAGCTTACACAAAGTGAAAAATCAGGTTTAGGACATATTGGCTGGCGTGCCGACAGTCCTGAGGCATTGGAAGATGCAGCGGTTTTTCTTGAAAGTATTGGTGCTGGTTTGGGATGGACAGAGGGCGATTTGGGACATGGACGTGCCTACCGATTTAAGTCTCCAGAAGGACATATCCATGAGATTTTTTGGGATGTAGCATGGTTGCGAGAAAGTGGCGAAAGAGGTAGTATTTATGCCGATCGCTATGCCAGCAACCGCCTAAAAGGAGCTAATCCTCGTCGTATCGACCATGTAACGTATATGGTTTCGAAAGGGAAATATATTGAAGAAAAAGCATTTTGGTCTGCATTAGGCCTAAGAAATCCAGATGAAATCCGTATTGCTGACGATATTCCACCAATTGGCGGACTTTGGACTACGGCAAATTTATCGCATGATATTGCCATTTTTACAGACCTGAATATTGGCGAAAACGAAGCTGTTTTAAACCACATTTGCTGGAATGTCGATAGTCGTGAAGAAGTGCTTTTAGCATTGGATTATTTTATCGAAAAAGGTTTCAAATCTGTTATGGGTGCACCCACACGCCACAAAGCAGATGAAGGATTCTTTATCTATATCATCGACCCGGGCAGTGGTATTTTGTTTGAATATTATGCTTGTGCTCGTTTGGTATTTGCTCCAGATCATTTGGACGTACACTATCTTAAAGACAATCCCAATGACGCATGGGGTTCTGCCAATCCATTTGCTGAAATGGGCAAAGGGAAAAAACTAGGACTCACCGACGGTGTCGTACAACCTGCTGATATTTAAGATAAAAGCACAATAACTCCTCAATTTTTTCTACCCTTTTTAATACAAAACTAAAATCTCGAATCACGATGTGGCATTATTTTCAGGGGCAATATATGCCTTCTTATCAAGTCAATAGAGCTTTAACGCAAGCCCATTACGGTGGGGGCGAATTTGCAGAAGTATTAGAAGTAGCCAGTCAGATTACCCCAGGCGATAACGAAAGTTTTCATCAAGCTTGGGCCAAAATGGGTAATAATGTATTTGATTTAGCCGAAGAATTTGCTCAAAATGGCAATGACGTTTCAGCTCGTCGTACTTATTTACGCGCGTTCAACTATCTGCGTACTTCTGAGTTTTTCTTAGTTCCCAACGACGAGCGAAAGCTTCCTTCTTACTTAAAATGTAGAGAAGCTTTCATTAAAGCTGTACAGCGTTTTGAACATAAACCATTACAGGTTGAAATTCCCTTTGAAGGTTCGTTTCTTCCGGGATATTTGTTTGCACCTGTGGGTGTCAAAAACCCTCCTTTGATGATTATGTTCGGTGGACTAGACAGTTTGGCAGAAGAACTTTACTTTGGAATTTCTCAACATCTCAACGAAAGAGGCATTGCTCTACTAGCAATGGACGGTCCAGGGCAAGGAGCATCTTTGCGCCTCAACCATATTCATACTCGCTATGATTTTAATGTAGCTGGTACTGCGGTGTTGGATTGGGCTATTGCAAATCTGTCCGAACATATCGATGTTAGTCGAATTGGTATTGGTGCGGTGTCGATGGGTGGTTATATGGCAGCTCGTTGTGCAGCTTTCGAACCACGTTTCAAGGTTTGTATGGTATTTGGAGCAGTATGGTCGTATTATGACATTTGGAAAAATCGCCCAGACAACCATCCTTTAGCTGAAATTGTAAAGCATATTGTAGGCGCCGAAACGATGGCTGATGCTCGTGAACGTTTGAAGTTATTTGCTTTGGACGATGTAGCAAAACAAATATCCATGCCAACGTATATTCTGCATGGAGAAGACGACCGTCAAAATTTTGTAGAAAATGCCTACAAGCTCAACGAAGCACTTACCTGTGAGCACGTATTAGAGGTAGTTCCCAAAGAAAGCAGCGGTTCGGCTCATTGCCAAATCGACGACTTTACCAAAACCTTCAATATGTACGACTGGGTAGCAAAGAAGTTGTTTGCTTAAAAGAGTCAAAAAGGCATTAGGCAAGAAGGGGATAGTTTAAATTTTACTAATGCCTATTGCCTTCTTGACTAGTGCCTCAATATTCCATATCTCCAAATTTTCGAAAAAAATATACACATGGTAACCCAAATCAAAAAAGGTATTACCTACGCTGAGAGTAAAGAAGCTGATGCTAAAGTGAGGGCATTGGTCGAAGAAATGCTTGAGAATGTAGCCACCAAGGGCGATAATGCCGTGAGAGAATATTCTCAAAAACTTGACAACTGGTCGCCTGAGAGTTTTAGATTATCGACTCAACAGATTGAATCGATTGTAGCTTCTCTTCCTGCGCAAGTCATCGAAGATATTCAATTTGCCCAAAAACAGATTAGAAACTTTGCTGAGCATCAAAAAGCAGCATTGAAAGATATAGAGGTAGAAACCCTCCCAGGTGTTTTTCTAGGACATAAAAATATTCCTATGAATTCGGTAGGATGCTATGTTCCCGGAGGAAGATACCCAATGGTGGCGTCGGCACACATGAGTGTCTTGACAGCCAAAGTAGCAGGAGTCAATCGTGTAATTGCTTGTACACCACCGATTAAAGGTGAAATTCCTGCCGCTACTGTTGCCGCAATGCACATGGCAGGTGCTGATGAAATTTACTTATTGGGTGGGGTTCAGGCTATTGCCATGATGGCATTAGGAACCGAAACCGTCCAGAGCGTAGATATGCTCGTGGGGCCTGGTAATGCGTATGTAGCCGAAGCAAAACGCCAGTTGTTTGGTAAAGTAGGTATCGATCTTTTTGCAGGACCAACCGAAACTTTAGTAATAGCTGATGATACTTGTGACGTAGAAACTTGTGCCACCGATTTGTTGGGACAAGCAGAGCATGGACCAACTTCTCCAGCTATTTTATTAACGTCTAGCAAAGCCATTGCAGAAGGTATTGAAACTGAAATACAAAGACAATTGAGTGTATTGCCAACCGCCGATATTGCTAGCGTATCGTGGCGCGATTACGGGCAGGTAATTCTCTGCGATACAGTTGACGAATTGGTGGCTGAGGCCGATCGTATTGCCAGCGAGCACGTGCAAGTAATGACCGAAAACCCTCGCTATTTCCTAGACAAAATGACTAACTATGGAGGGCTTTTTCTCGGAGATAAAACCAATGTAGCCTATGGCGACAAGGTAATCGGCACAAATCATACTTTGCCGACCAAAGAGGCCGCTCGCTACACAGGTGGACTTTGGGTAGGAAAATTCATGAAAACGTGTACCTATCAAGAAATCAGAACCCCTGAAGCTAGTGCATTGATAGGCGAGTATTGTTCGAGACTTTGCGCTATTGAAAACTTTTGGGGACATAAAGAACAAGCTGATTTGAGAGTACGAAAATACGGCAAAAGTGAAGTCTAAACAACCAACCGTACTCGTAACAGGCGGGTCGGGCGAAATAGGTTCTGCCATTTGTCAAAAGTTTGCTCAGCATGGATATGCTGTCATTGCGACCTATCAGTCCAATCAGGCAAAAGCGGAACAATTATTAGAAAAGCTAGGCGAAGGTAATCATAGCATTTTTCAAGCATCCACTACAGACGCTGAGGCTTTAGTAAAACTCAAAAGCTTTGTTACGGAGCGCTATGGTAACTTGAATGTTTTGGTAAACAATGCAGGAATTACTACACCAGTAGCTCATGATGACTTGGAAGGATTGTCGGACGAATGGATAGATAAAATCATGCAGACCAATTTTAGAGGCAGTTTTGCCATGGTCAGAAGTATGAAAAATCTATTGACACAAACTGCCGAAGAGCAACAGAAAGCATCAGTTGTAGTCAATATTTCTTCAATTGCTGGCATTTTTGGTATAGGTAGCAACGTCGCCTATTGTGCTTCAAAAGCAGCTTTGGACTCCATGACTCGCTCTTTGGCTAGAGTTTTGGCACCTCAAATACGTATGTTTTCTGTTTCCCCAGGTTTTGTGGAAGGTGAATATACCAAAAACTTTGAGGCGTCTTTTTTAGAAAACCAAAAGGCTAATACGCCACTAGGACGATTTGCAACGGGCACAGATGTAGCCAATGCCGTGCATGCTCTGGCAGATACCTTAACTTTCTCGACGGGAGGTATCATTACAGTAGATGGCGGAAGACTATTGAAATAATTTTTAGACCAAGTCATAGCTACGAATGTAGCTTTCCTAAATTTTTCACTATGAAAATCATTGATCTTTCAGTAACTATTTCTGAAAAAATAAAAGAACCACTTCCTACCAAAATTGTGTACGAAGACCATAAAGAAGGTGCTAAAAAAATGGGCGGTAAACTTTTTGAAGGCTTAACCGACGTTTTTATAGAAGGCAATGGTCCTGCGGGTGAATTTTTGACCGTCACAAGTCACTGCGGTACACACGTAGATGCTCCTTATCATTACTTTCCAACTTGTGAGGGGAAACCTTCTCGCACCATCGACGAGATGCCCTTGGAGTGGTTTTTTAATGATGGTGTTGTATTGGATTTTACAGATAAGCCAGACGGCTATATGTTTGAACCAGAGGATTTACAAGAAAAACTCGATGCCATTGGGTATACCCTAAAACCCTTTGACATTGTGCTGATTCGTTGCGATGCCGACAAGCGTATTCATGATGATGACTTTGTCAGAATTCACGTGGGAGCATCAGCCAAAGCGACTCACTGGCTGATAGACCAAGGTATCAAAGTTATGGGTACCGACGGTTGGGGCTGGGATATTCCTTTGCACATTCAGGCAGCAGATTTTAGAGAAAAACCACGTCCGGGTATTATTTGGCAAGCACATTATGTTGGTATTGAAAAAGAGTATTGTCAAATCGAAAAACTCGCTAATCTTGACCAATTACCTCCTTTTGGTTTCAAAGTAGTCTGTTTTCCTGCCAAAATCGAAAAAGCTAGTGCTGGTTGGACACGCGCAGTAGCAATTATTAACGAATGATTCAGCGTAATAACTCATTCACTTAGTCGGAAAGTTGTCCTTGCCTAAAATAGGTTGCCCTGAGTTTTAGCCAAGTTAAAGTAATCAAAATAGTAAAATAGTTTGAT
>NZ_JAAALB010000089.1 GCF_009905545.1 Cellulophaga sp. BC115SP
TTGTTACCATAGAGTAAGAACCTCCAGCTAAATCCAGTTAGGTAATTGGTTGGCAAGTTGATGTCCCAAACTCCTACCGGGTAAAGGTCTGTTTGTCCTGTTTGGCCCTGTAAAAACCAAGCATTCCCCTTCCCTACCCCATTGACGTTATCTTTAGAAACGGCATCAGCTCCACTCATACCGCTTTGTCTAAAGTGTGCATAATTAGCAGGTACGTTAAAAGCATAATCGTAAGGGTTCAAAATACATTCACCGTAGGCGTTGGCGTATTCTTGCGTATTTAGCGTGGTGTATTCCAACTCTGCCAATTGCTGAGCCTCTCCTGGTGTTTCCGAACCATAACGACCAGCGGGTATATTGATCGTGGCGAAACCACCCGTTTTACCATTACCACAATTTGAACGTACAAAAGTCCCTTGTCGAACTATAGCCGTGTTTGGGTATGGGCTTGAGCCTGATACTATACTTGGATTTACTAAATAGGCTATATAGTCAGGATCACTCTCTACGTTGGGTTTGATGGTTAGGGGTTTAAATAGGCTTTTGTCATCGGCATACACTTTGCGGATACGAGCTGGTCGCATTCGTCCCGTTCGACGTCCAAAGGAATCTAGTATATGCGTAAAGTCTAAACCTTCCCACGTGGTGGCTCTGGCAGGTACGGCGCCAATCGACGGAGCATCACTGTAATTTTGAATAGTTCGATCGTATGTAAAACTAAAGCTTCGAGCAATCAACTCGGTGTTGTCTTCAACATCAACCAAGGCGTTGGTATTTTTACGTAAAGGAATATGACCTTTGTCCGTCACCAAATAAACCTGCTCCGACAACATTAGCTCATCAAGGTACTTTAAATAGTCCTTGGCGCTTCGTTCAAACCAACCCGTCGAAATAACCAATTCTCGTTGTCCTTCTGTATTGATCACCACCATTTCCATCCAGTCGATCCCCTGAACGGATTTATCGCGCTGAGCATAGGTTTGTGATACTTTTAATGTTTCGGTGGCTTTGCCTACTAATCGGATAGTATCAAACCCGCCCAAAGAGTTTGAAAACAAAATAGATCGTTCGTTTGCTCGGTAACGACTATCAATTTGAAAAGTACGAACCTCAGTAAATCTTCTATTCTGTTCGTCTGACAACCAAACATCATATTGATAAACGTCGCTGTCTAAACCCAAAGCCTTGCAACCTACTGGACACAATACCACCGAATTTTGAGTAACCACCTCCAGTTCTTTCGCCGTAAAAGTATTTGTAACCGTCGGTTTATAGCTCTGAACTCGAAGACATACTTTTGAAGGCTTTGGCGAAAAATTC
Source organism: Cellulophaga sp. BC115SP (assembly GCF_009905545.1). GTDB lineage: Bacteria > Bacteroidota > Bacteroidia > Cytophagales > Spirosomataceae > Flectobacillus > Flectobacillus rivi. The sequence goes on from NZ_JAAALB010000089.1 coordinate 1,321, forward strand.
ATCAAGAAAGAAAGATACTCCTCTTGATCACGCCCTATGAGTTTATTATTTGGCTGCCATGTCAAAAACCGACGTTGCTCAAACTGGTACTGAGTCCAAAAAGTGTCGGCCCACATGGCAAAATCCTCATCGTTCAAACCAGCTTTAATACAGTACCGAGTTGCAAGTGTGGAATCAGTATTGACCAATGGTGTACCTCCAGTTACTAACTCTCTGAGTTTGAAAGGTGTTGTTTGGGTAAATACTGAAGTAATTTTTTCTTGTTGCCAGTTAGGTTTTTGATAGCTTAGTAAGCCGTCAAGTTTACCGTTTCTGCGGTTGTATTCAAAGGTTGCTCCAGCAAATGAATTGGTATTTCCAAATACCGTTACGGGTGGCTCTTTTCCTATGCTTCGGTGTAGCGGTTCAAATACCAGGGATTGAGGAAAAGTCGGCACCTGTATTTCTAAACTATATGAAAGGTTGGCTCGTGAAGTCAAATCAGGATTAGCCGCATCAATGGTATGAAACAACCTGTTTCGGCTAAACTCCATTGGAATAAAGGCAATTGGACGCCCTCCAATTTCAGTCAATAATGAATCTACCATTTGTAAAGTTGTTTGCGCTGGGTGGGGCCTCCCCCCATTCGTTTCTGAAGCTTTATAAATTCCTTGCGGATGGTCTCAGCATTGGTTTCAGATTTAGCCACAGGAAATGCTTTTTTCTGTGCATCCTCATAGACTATTTGTAGTTTAAGCCATGCCGTGGAAGTTCTGAAGCGTAGATTTATTAAATCCATGAAAAGGAAATAGACCAATACAAGTGGCATTGAAAAGCCTGTAATGGCGTAAAACAAAAGTTTTTTCATATCAGTAGAATAGTTGATTAGATTCTAAACCCAAACGGATCGTGAGTTCATAGCCCCAAGCTGAGTCGAGTGTCACATACATGACTGGGTCCATGCCTGAGTCGTTTAAGTCAAACCAGCATGTTTTTTCTTCCAGATACTTGCGGTTGAGTTCTTGCAGAATATTGGTGGCCACACTTTCACAAAAGTCAAAAGCTGAATCCTGGCTTTCAAAGTCGTTTAAATCACCTTTAGCCAAAATGTATATTTTTAGCTCGTAATTGAGCATAATCAGGCCGTTGGTGGTATCTCTTACACGATAGCGTGGACGCATCACAAAAACACCAGGGTAAACCGTTTGGCTCACACTGGCAGCACTAAATCTATCCATACGGTCACCATCGCTCATGGCCACGTATTCTATCCCGTTTTGTTGACAAATCGGCTTTAGGAAGTTCCAGAGTAGTTGGGTTGGTGTCATTCTGCTTTTTGATTTTCTGCCTGTGCTTTCATGTCTTTGCGGTGTTCTTCCAGAAACAAAAACACATCGTGTATATTGGCTTGCTTCGTTTGATCAAGGTTTCCAAAGATTCCTTTTTCTGCTAATAGATGTTGATTTTTGATAAGTCCCTGTCCAGGGTAATCGTCCTCTCCTACACTTTCCACTCCTGTTTCCATTAAATCATATTGCTCGAATAGTTGCTTTACAGATCCAGCAAAATAGACCATAATCGCCACTTTAGTCCCTTCAGGTAGTAAGGCAGCTTTTTTGGACATTTCTTTTACAGCATGGGCATTGTACGGAATTCTATGATCACCGTTCCAATTGGTGTCCTGAGTATAATCCCCTTCTTTGCGTGGTCGGCAAATAGTAGCAATCAAATGATTGAGTCGTTCGTCTCCTTCGATTAACTGTTTTGTAAAGGCTAGTAAATGGATATAGGCATCCGACAGCTCTCCAAAACTCATACTGGTCAAATTTTCCTCAAACAAAACCCATTCTTCAGTACCAACTTTTACAGTATCAAACGGCCTTGTGGTCATTTCTTCCGTCCACATCCAGCTCACCATCATGAGTAAATTGTGTAGAATTTCGGCGTTTTGTTTCCTGGTATTTTCGGGTAAATCTTTTCTAAAATAATGATAGCAAAAGCGTCCCCATATTGTGTCGCTTATACCTAGCGTGAGTCGTAAAATTTGATGGTAGGTTTCGGGTGTAGCTTGAGCAACAAAAACCGACTCTAGTAATTTGGGCAAACGTTTTACAGGTACTTCGCTCCAGTTTTCAGGAATGTAAAACTTTTCTTTCGACAACTCAATTTCTAACATAGCAATGTAGGAGCACCCAAAGGCGCTCCTTTTCAAGGTTTACTTTTCTTGTAATTTAGAATAGTCCACAGTCAGCTGCGCAATAAGCCCAGCAATAGCACCACTCACTACGACAATTTTACTTGCTAAAAAGTCCACGATACTTGGCAGCTCTACCCCTTGTTGTTTGGATTGAACCAAAGCCAAAGCAATGGCAGAAGCAACGATGGCCACGTTACGGATCAACTTAAATAGTTTTGGTGTAGGTGCTTGGATACGGTCTATTAATCCAAGTTCATCTTGTTTGTTCATTGGTATTTATTTTTGAGTTGTAAATACGCTGGAGTAACCTGATTAGTCATTAGCTGTACATCGCCCCAACGTCTCCAAATAGGATGATGAACGCCATGTTTACGAGTGCCAGCCGTGGTATTGAATCCGATTGTCAAAATCTCATCGTCATCGTCAATATCAGGATCTATATTAGGTTGGGCCAATGCTTCCAAATGTGACCCATAAATCCAAATATAATCCATTAGTTGAGCGTTGCCAGTCCATTTGCCACGGTTGTAGATAATGGTTCGTTTGTCGGTAAACCAACCACGAACAGCGGCAGGACTTTTGAGATTGTATTGTAACCCTAGCTCTTTAGCCATTGCGAACTGACCTGCCGCACAATAGGCTGCATGAGCTGAGGAACGTGCTATTTTGTTATAATAACTTATTCGTGGGTGGTCGTTGCTATTCGTCTTTTCTACCACATAAACCTCTTTACGAGCCATATCTAGCAATGCTTTTCTGACCTCACTTTCAGTCATCAACATCAATAGATTTTCCTTTTGGGGTTGGGTGTATTCAGCCCAGTGCGTGTAATAGCTACGGTTTTCGGTTTCGGATCTGATTACATTCTGACCGAATGAGACAAGCCCAAATAAAGTAATACCGCCGATAAGATAATAGATGTAATTAAGCCTCTTTGCCATGCCGTTAAATCGTTATTGAACTCGTTTAGAAAATCTCTTTTGGACTTAATGATTGGAACTATGTATATAAAAATCACTGGAGAAATTACACCAATGATTCCAAGCATAATCAACAAATCCGTCCCGATGGTCATTTTCTCAAAAAAGAGTTTTTGAACCGAATCCAAATCGTGCGCACGTACTTGAGCAAATGGTTCGACCACGGCATTGTGTGCTGCTATCTTCTTTTGAGTATCAAAAAAGCCTTGTACACAGACCCACAGGAGCAAAAACAAACCACCAATTTGTGCAAATGGTGTCCACCACGGGTGACGGCTTTGAGTATCTGTTTCGTTGGTTTCGACAGGCTCGGATGTCATGCTTTGAATACCTAACTCAGATTGTAATTTTCGGGCTTCAGCTTTTCGTTCTCTAGCAATGGCCATGTATGCCTCAGCCTGTTCATTGTCTCGTTCGTGTGGCTTTTTGGCCAACTCCTCTTTTGCCCAATTCTCGTACATTTCGGCATTCTGAAAGAGTGAGTCAATTTTGGTAAGCTGTTCTTGTTTGGCTTTTTCTTGAGCCTTTTGCTCGGCTTCAATCAATGCTTGCTCCTCTGCTTCAAGCAAAGCTTTCTGTTCCTCCAGTGCTTTCTTTTTGTCTTCGATGGTCGAATGATGGTTCTGCGAATTGTTCACAACCTTAAGCGGTGGAACGGGTGTAGCATCCTTGGGCATTTTACTAAGTGTCATGGTGTAGAATGTTATAGAATAACATGAGGCTTGTCAGTAAAGTCCAAATCCTCACTAAGTGTATTGATTTGTTTTTTTTGATAATACTCTGTAAATACGGTTGGTGATGACTCAGCATCCAAAAACTCACGAATATCCCCTAAAAACTTCTGACCATCATTCCACAACGCCTGACGTTGTACATTTTTCAGCTTAGCGTCGGCGGTTTCTTCTTCTCTGGTCCCGTCTTTATAACGAGCCTCTCGCATACCGTTCATGTCGACAATCATCGGTAAATACGGGTAAGCCTCATACATGGCCAGATACGCCAAAGCCCACTGAATTCCCTGTATTAACTCACTTTCTTGAGCTGTCAACGTTGCTGCTTCTTGCCACTTTTGCTTCAAGCTCCTGAAAAGCGTTGGGGTTAATAAGGGCTTTATATAGTTATTTTCGGCACGCTCTATATAGGTAGTCAGTACATCAAAGAAGCGACTGTTTCGACCTACCAGGGTTAGCTTTTTACCCAACTCTGAAGCTGATCTCAAGAACAGTCGATTTCTAGTTTTATAGGCTTCGGAGTTTTTCCAAACTTCTGGAGCTTCCATTTCCAAAAATTCAAAAAAGTCCTCCAGCAATTTGTCCACCACTTGTAAATTGGCTTCCCTTGAGTCTACGTACTCCCATTTGGTAATGGCCACGGTATTTTGTGGTGAGCTTTTCATCAAACCCAAATCCCCTACTTTCATTTTCAGGTGCGGAAAAGCTAAATCGTAACTTTGCCAGGCTACTACCCCGACGGCTATTTCCTTCAGCTCAGTCAGGTTGGTATTGGGCTTGCTCAACTCATTGTACAGCTCTACCCCTATTTGTTTGCGAAAATTACGGTTGGCAATTTTCGCAAATGGTTCAACGGTTTTCCAATTCAAACTTGCTTGAATCCCTCCAAGCTCAGCTTTTAAAACGACTTCATTGATCAACATTAGGACGCTTGATTTACGACGGCTTGAGCACCTGTCGGGTTGGTATCGAGAGTAGTAATTTGTACTTCCTTAAAGGCTGGAATAACATCACGGTAACCCATAGCTCGCAAAGCATACTGAATATCCTTTAAGACCAACATGCGTGGTACAGGTGTACGGAAATGCTGTTGATAGTCGGCCATGACCCTAATTTGTGAACCTGAGTCATTTCCTTTGCCAGGGCTTACCCCTGCCAAGGTTGGCAAAATACCCATAGCGTTGGCAATAGACTGGTTTGACATTTCCCAAACCTTAGAGTAGGCATCGTCTGACATTTCGTTTTTGAGTGGCTGCACGTCTACGTTATCCAACATTTTGCCGTCAGCTCCACGTAGGTATTTTACAATCATAGATTTGTTGACGTTCTTTTGTCCAGCCATCCAACCCGACAAACGATCCGAAAAGTCAGCCCACTTTTTCGAACGGTCTTTTTCATCTAAAGATTTACCACCTTGTGCATCGAAGTAGTCCACAGGCATACGAATCAAGTATTTGATATTGTACCCGTTTTGGATACCAGATTTGTGAAACATAGGAATCAAATTGGCCAGCTCAATCCACTCTTTGGCGCACCACCACGTAGGATACGCATAAAATGGATTACCAGGGATTTGCTCCTTAGCATGGAGCATGGTGACTACCTGCTTTTTGTTATAACTATCGTCACGAAAATCAAAAGCTGGAATAATATCACTATTGGATTTACTCGAAACAATCCGTTTACCTCCAAACTCATCGTTTACATGAAAATCAATGATTCGTCCATTGGTCGGTGAACCTATCCGAGTCATAAAACAATCACTGATTTCTGGTCGATACCATTTGTTAGAGGCACTCCAGATCATGCGTGTAAACTTGTTACCGCATTCTACAAATTGGTTCAAGCCAGAGGCCACAAACGATGGTAGA
>NZ_JAAALB010000009.1 GCF_009905545.1 Cellulophaga sp. BC115SP
CAGCAACAGTGCAAATAAACTGGGAAGGAAAAGACGTGTACAAGCTTAAGGATTCAAAACGACCTACGGGGCAATTTACGTTTGGATACCTTTACGATGGAACAATTGTATATCAATACCAACAAAATGGTACATGGACATTCACCACTGACCCTTATACACCACAGCCAAACCAACACGGTATTGATACAAAAACCATTTTAGACTATTATAATGGTATTCCTATCTATCAATTTGGAAATGGAACGAGACCTGATGGGGTGTTCGGATATCTTGAGGATGGGACGTACGTATATGAAAGATGGATAAATGAAGGTACTCCAGAGGAAAAGAAAGAGTATTATTGGTAATGAATAAAGATAATACAGATGATTCTCAGCTGTAAGAAAATCAGAATATAATAGACTTTATCACGGTTTATTTGATATAGGACAAAATTGTAATCATCATCGATTTCTAGAGATATACAAATACCTCAAATTTTGCTAATTTGCGATTTTACCTATCCAAATGGACTGTATTTTCTGTAGGTATCATGGCTGATTAAACCTACTAAGTATAAACCGTGATAAAGTCTAATATAAGATTGAAGTTATTCTAGTAATATTCTAATCTTTTCTATATGTTGTTCAGATTCTTTTTTGGGATTAATATGTAGGTAATAAACACCACGAGGTAGATTTTTGACATCAAGCTGTAATTTGCTACCATCACTAGACGAATCTATATTGTATAATTCTTGATTTGAGATTGACTTTAATACTTTGCCAGAACTTTCCTGATATAAATCTATATTTTCAATTTGTTCATTCAAATTTTTAGAGTTTTCAAATTGTATTGTAAGCTGATCACTAGCAGGGTTTGGATATACTTTGTAATAAGAGCAAGGATAAGAGTAATATGGTCCCGAAGGATAATTACCGGGTACTACGGGAGAGAGAGGAGAAACCCCACAGCCATTTTCGACAGAGACACGCAAATAATGAGACTGTCCACAACTACCTCCCGGAATACCTGTACCGTATGGCGTTGTTCCCGTTTTTACTAAATTATTATCTACATACCATCTGTAGATTGAACCGTTTAGGGGACTTGCATTGGCATCTATAGCTCCATAAGGAGCAACTCCTATAATTGTTAAGGAAGCGTTTGCTAAGCCAACCTCAAAATTGTTTGTACGCCTAGTTGAAACAGTATTTGAGCAAGGTGTACTAACTTGCACTTCTACCCACCCAATACCAGAGTTACTTCCTTGTTGTTGTACCGTTATTTGATTAGTTCCTTGTCCTGCAATGATAGATAGAGTACTACTGGTTATCCAATTATATGTGGCTCCAGAAATATTTTGCATACTAAATGTTCTTGACCCCGAACATAGTAAAGACAAAGACCCCGATATATTAGTTGACACATAATACTTGAGATTACTTGTTCCGTAAGGAGTATAATTCCATGCATGCCTCATGAGGGGATATCTGTTCCATTTTGATTGGAACACCCCTGAAGAGGATGTCGTGATAGCAGAATGGTCTCCAGAACCCCAAGAAACTTTACCAGGATATGTCTCATTGCAAACTTGCACATAACTTCCATCACTCATATAAATATCTTCGTCAGTGGTGTAATTATATCCTATCCAGAGTTCTGAACCACCTTCTACTATATTCCAAGCATAACCATGACAATTATACTTTCTCGATGAACTAAGTAATGGAGAACCACTCTTGATCTGTGTTGCGTTAGGGTATGCCAGTGCATAATAATCATCAATAGCTTGTCTGTCAGCATCAGATTCCTGTGCCATATTGTATGCAGTAACCGAAGAACCTTTGGGTGTATATATTACAGTTTGTGTATCTTGTGCATTGCAGAAAGCACATCCGAACAAAATTCCAATTGTAAAAATAAAATGTTTTTTCATATCTTAATATTTCCAAATAATTATATCTTTTCTTAAACTATTTATAAAGTTTTGATTTTCCTCAAAGTCCTTAAATTTCACATAAGTGCCATCACATTCCCTAACTTCACACAAAACACAATTATCAGGAAAATTCTCTACAACGAGAATATCACGTGATTTATATTTTTCCAAATACATCACACACCTACTACAATCTCCATAATCACCTTTTTGCATTTTCTCAGTAAACTCCTTTAACCAAGGAAGGTTTGTTACAGGGTTTATAACCCCGCACACAGTATCGTTGACAATATCTTGCTTTGAACAAGCAAATGATATCAATATTAATAGAGTGAACACTAATAATCTTCTAATTTTCATAGCTATGTTTGGTTATGATTTAACAGGTGAACCTTCGAATTTCTGTCAATAATTATGCCGTACTCGTTGGAGAAATTCCAACAAGTCTCGTATTAGCAACAAGCCGAGTAATGAGGGCATAAATTAGTTAGTTTGTGGCTGGCGCACAGTTGTTGGAGACAACTCCAACAAAGGCTGTAATAATTATGCCATACTCGTTGGAGTTTCTCCAACGAGTCTAGCGTTAGCAACAAGCAGAGTAGTGAGAGTATAAATTCTGCCATCGTTGGAGTTATCTCCAACGAGTCTAACGTTAGCAACAAGCCGAGTAATGAGGGCATAAATTAGCTGACTTGTGGCTGGCGCACAGTTGTTGGAGACAACTCCAACAAAGGCTGTAATACTAATATTTCAGACCGCTACAGATGTATATAATGGCATTTCGATAACCGATATATTAGACTTCAGCAGCAATTTTCTGGGGTCAAAACTATCTTTTATGGGTTTATACAAGCCAGTAGGTGGTAAACAAATACAATTAATCGTATAAATTTCCAGAAAATTCTTCATGGCTTGCACGGTGTTTCCGTGAAATACTTCTACATGAATTTTTGCTAAAGTCTTTGAATAGGTTTGACGAAGCTCAGAAATAGAAGCTTTGAAATCGGTCGTAAATACTTCGTCAAGGAAGGGTTTGGGTCTATACAAAATCATTTCCGTTATCGAATATTCCATTTCACGAGCCAATAGTAAGACTATTTCTACAGGATTTTCATCAAAAACCGATAGCGCCCACTCAATGGTCTGAAGAGTAGCATTGGTAAAATCTACAGGAATAAGGAGTCTGATATGTTTTTGCATAAACTTCAAGATTGTTTATGCAAACTTCCTCAAACAGTATTAGTGCTAGTTAAGAGTCGTATTAGAAAGGGATTAAAGAAACGTGGACGATTGTGGATTTCGGATGTTTGATTGATGGGCTTTAGGCTGTAAGCCGTAGGCATTAAGCAAAAATCTTTCAATTATTTCATGAGAAATGCTATTTAATTTTTGGCCTACGGCATAAAGCCTCGAGCTTAATGCAGGCAAAATTCCTAAAGTTTAACCTGTTAACTTTATCAAACACTTATCGTCTTTTTAGCTAAAATATGGGGAAAACGAATCGTAAACGTAGTCCCAACACCCACCTGAGAATCGACCTTTATTTGTCCATTATGCATTTTGATAACGTTTTTAGAAAGTGGTAAACCAATGCCGTATCCTTCAAAAAGTTGGGTATTTGAAGCTCGGAAGAAAGGGTTAAAAATCTGAGAAATTTCTTCTTCAGGAATACCTATGCCTTGGTCTTTTATTACCATAATCACCTCCGAATCAGTGGCTTTTATAGAAATCGTTACGGGCTTGTAATGGGAATATTTGCAGGCGTTTCCAATAATATTGGAAAATGCCACCAATAATAATTGCCTATTACCCATTATTTTCAGCCTTTTAGGGTCGTCAGGGACTTCGTTTAGGTCAACGATAATATGATTTTTGGGCGAAAGTTTATCAAATGTTTCTTTGACATCCCACAACAATTGATCAGTACGAACGATTTCACGAGTTGGTTTATCGCCCTGATAACCGCTTTGCGCCAAAAACAATAACGATTTGGTGATATGGTCTAAACGCTCGGCTTGCGCTAAAATATTTTGTATTGCTTCTTGATAAACCTCAGATGAACGCTCCTTTCTTAAAGCTAAATCAGCCTCGCCAATTATAACCGTGAGGGGCGTTCCTAGCTCATGTGAAGCATTACTGATAAAGTTTTTTTGGATTTCAAAAGCCGTTTCTAATCTATCGAGTAACTGATTAAAAGTACTAGCCAACTCCCCAATCTCATGGTTATTGGTAGGTTCTTCGAGTCGCAAATGAATATTATCGGTACTTATTTGGCGAACTTTGTCAGTGATTTTTTTTACTGGGTCAAAAATGTGTGTTGAAAAATAAATGGACACATAGAGTGTCAGCAACGTACCTAACCCAATGGCTATCAACAATACATTTCGTAGATACGCTAAATGGTGTGCAGTAAAATAATTTTCGGCAGAAACTACAACGATAGAAGTTTTATCACCTTGGCTATATTTTAGACCAGAGTACACCACATCGCCGTCCCTTAACGTAGCTTTTCCTTTTACATTTATCTGAATTAATAGCTCTTCAGGCAAATGGTATTTTGAAGCATAAAAGTCAAAACTTTTGTTGGACTCTAGCTGCATCACCATTTCCTTTTCTTTGTGCAGTTTTTCAAAAAACTGCTCTCGAATCATTTTATAAGCCTCCGACTTATTGGTATCTTTTTCTAAATAATATTTGCTGGCAATAATGGCACGGGTTTGTACACGTTTATCAAAATCAACATGGGAATATTTGTCAAAAGAATAGTACACCGCAGTCCCCAACAATAAGATGATAAGCAAGCAACTTGTAAAGAAGATGCTCGCCATTTTGGTACGTGTTTTCATGACTTGATTTTTAGAACATATCCCATTCCTACAACAGTATGAATAAGCTTGTTTGGTGACTGAGCATCAATCTTTTTCCTTAAATAATTGATATAGACATCCACCAGATTTGTCCCCAAATCGAAGTTTATGTCCCATGCACTTTCCAATAAATCCAAACGAGATAGCACTTTTCCTCGGTTACGTATTAGCGCCAATAGCAATCGATACTCAGTAGCGGTAAGCGTAATATTTTCGCTATTTCGAGTCACCACTTTTGAGTCATCATTAATTACCAAATCGTCGATTTGATAGATATGTTGAGGCGCTTGCGAATCATCAGAGCCACTTTGTTCGTTGCGACGAATTAAAGCATTGATACGCGCGTGAAGTTCTATAAACTTAAAAGGTTTTACCAAATAATCATCTGCTCCTGCATTGAGCCCAATAACAACATTCTCGGTTGTTCCTAACGCAGTCAGGAAAAGTATAGGCGTTTTTACATTATTTTGACGAATGGATTTACATACTTCCAAGCCATTTTTGTCGGGCAACATGATGTCAAGAATAATCAAATCGTATTGAAATGACGATGCCATCTGAAATCCTACTTCGCCAGTGAGCGAAACCGAAACTTCATATCCTTCTTCTGTAAGCCCTTTTTTAATAAATGTAACAACGCTGATTTCGTCTTCAATCAGCAAAATACGTTTCATAATTTTTGTTTTTGTATGTGGTGTTTGGCACTAACTAGGTAAAAGAAGTTATTAGTTAATCGTATATCTGTTAATATATTTTATTCATAATCAACAAGATACTATCAAAATTTATCACCGATATACAGGTACTATACGCACTCTTGTCACTAAAATATAGCTATTGGGTATCCATTTTTCTAGCTAAAACCCTAAAAATACCAAAGCACAAAGATAAGTTTATGCAAACGCAAAGCAAATAGTCTTCAATTATGCTTGCTGGAGATGCTCCAAACAAACTGTTTTTAACAGATAAGTCCAAGACTTAATATTGACTGAGTAATTTTTTTCAAAAAAAATTATCCCTTCACCCAACCATTTTATTCGCTATTCCATCTAGGTATAAAGTATTGGTTTGTGACTTGTGATAACGATGGCTCATTTGCAAATTGGTTGTATAGACAGAAATTAGAATTCATCAGAATTTGTAGATAAAATCAAAGACGCTAAGTACATTTACAAAATAATTATGATAAAAAAGCTGTCAAGATTTTAGCACATCCTAACTACAATGAACATTATTAGAAATATTTTTAACACACTTACTTCTACTAGAGCTGCTGGTGCATATCTATTACTTTTTGCGATTGCCATTGGTGTGGGTACTTTTATAGAAAATGATTTTGGAACAAGTTCTGCTCAAGCACTTATTTACAGAAGTCTTTGGTTTGAAATTTTGTTATTCTTGTTCAGTGCTTCTATTCTTGCCAACATTCAGCGCTACAGGCTGATACAGCTCAAAAAATGGGGCTCGCTTACTTTTCACTTGGCCATTATTGTGATTTTGATTGGGGCTGGTATTACTCGTTATTTTGGCACGGAGGGCATGATGCATATTCGTGAGGGACAAACTTCGAATACCTATTTGTCTGCCGAAACGTTCTTGATTTTTAAAGTTCAACAAAATGACAAATCATATTCTTTTGACGAGCCTGTCTTTTTCTCTTCTTTAGGAAATAACTCATTTAGTAATTCTTATCAAATTGGAAGTAATTTGGTAGAAGTCAATCTTGATAAATTTATTCCAAATCCTGTTCAAAAAGCCATAGATAGTCCCAACGGTAAAGCCATGATAAAAGTAGTGGTAGCTGGCGCTGGCGGTCGTGAGGAATATTTTGTAAAACAAGGTGAGCAAATGCAAATCAATGGCGTTGATTTCAATTTCACCAATCAGGTTTTACCAAATGCCTTTAATGTTTTCTTAGAAGCAGATACATTATCTTTTTCTGTTAATCAAACAGTAAGTCAAACTGTTATGGCAACCCAAAAGCAAGATACCTTACAAGCTGGCGGGAAATATCCTTTGCGTTTGCGCTCCTTGTATAGTGTGGGTGGAAGCAATTTTGTGATTGGAGATTTTGTCTCAAAAGGTATCGTTTCTATTGAATCTTCTTCGAAAAAAATCAAAAACGAAAGCATGGTTGGGCTAAATATGACCGTAAAAGTCAACGGACAAGCCCAAAGAGTGATGGTTACTGGTCGTAAGGGAGAAGCTGGTAAGCCACAGGTTTTGACATTTGGAAACACCAATGTGTCAATTAGTTACGGCTCAAAACAGGAAGTACTTCCCTTTTCGTTATTGTGTAAAGATTTTGAGCTAGAAAAATACCCTGGCACCGAAAACCCTTCTTCGTATGCTAGTGAAGTAAAGCTTATCGACCAAGCTAACCATGTGAATCAAGACACCAGAATTTACATGAATCATATTTTGGATTATGACGGCTATCGTTTTTTCCAATCTTCGTATGATAATGATAAGTTAGGAACTTATCTAAGCGTAAACCACGATTATTGGGGCACGCTATTCTCTTATTTGGGTTATTTCTTACTAACAATTGGAATGGTGATGACCTTCTTTATGAAGAATAGCCGTTTTGCGCAATTGATTAAAAAACTTCAAGAATATCAGAAATCTCTCATCATATTCTGCTTACTTTCCTTGAGTTCAGTTGGAGCCGTTTATGCTGATACTACTTCGCCAATTCCTGCCGATCATGCTACAGAATTTGGAAAACTATTTGTGCAAGATTTCAATGGTCGTATCAAACCAATGAATACGCATAGCAGTGAAATCTTACGAAAAGTTGCTAAAAAATCATCTATTGGCGATTTAAGCTCTGATCAGGTTTTGTTATCGATGTTGCTTTTTCCTGGACAATGGGAAAAGGAAAGTATCATTCAAGTACCTGACCATCCAGAACTTAAAAAAATATTGAAAACCGATGCCAGCACACTTAGTTATGTATCATTCTTTTCGGCAGATGGAAAATACTTACTGGAAGATGCTGTAAGACAGGCACAGGCTATGATGCCAAAAGATCAAGGAACTTTTGAAAAAGCGGTCATCAAACTAGATGAAAAGGTCAATATCATGAATATGGTCTTTTCGGGAACGTTAATCAGAATTTTTCCTCAAAAACAAGATAGCACCAATACTTGGTTGTCGCTGCCTGATATTATGCATATCGGACAAAATTCACCCAATAAAGTTACTGAAGCGCAACAACTATTGACTACCTATTTTCAAGCGCTCAATGAAGGTATTAATCGTAACGACTTTGGACAGGCGACAGGAATTTTGTTAAAAATAAGGGAATTTCAAAAAGTGAATGGTGGCGACTTGGTTCCTTCTGAAACCAAGCTCGAATCCGAATTATTGCTGAATAAACTAGATGTTTTTAACCGACTTCGAAATTTCTACGGAATTCTAAGTTTGGTTCTAACCTTTACCTTTTTATTTGTAACCGTAAAAAAAGTTAAAATACAGTCAAAAATCACTTCTATTTCATTTTGGATTGTATTCGTTGGGCTATTTTTTCATACTTTAGGACTTGGTTTACGCTGGTATATCTCTGGACGAGCACCTTGGAGTAATGGGTACGAATCTATGATTTATATTGGTTGGACTACGACTTTGGCAGGTATTTTATTTTCCAGAAAATCATTGGGAGGATTGGCCGCCACAACCACTTTAGCTGCCACCATCTTATTGGTAGCAAGCATGAGCTGGCTCGACCCCGAAATTACGCCATTGGTACCTGTTCTTAAATCCTATTGGTTGACCATCCACGTATCACTCGAAGCAGGAAGCTACGGATTCTTGTTATTAGGTGCTGTGGTAGGAATGCTCAATTTGCTATTAATGATTTTTGCCAACTCAAATAATAAAGAAAATATCCTCAAAACCATCAAAGAATTAACCGTTATCAGCGAAATTATTTTGCTGAGTGGATTAGCCATGATTAGCATAGGAACTTATTTGGGAGGTGTGTGGGCCAACGAATCGTGGGGACGCTATTGGGGTTGGGATGCCAAAGAAACTTGGGCACTCGTTACCATTTTGGTGTACTCATTCATCTTGCACATGCGATTTATTCCAAAATTACAGGGTTTATATGCTTTTAATTTTGCGGCTTTGTTTGGTTTTGGTACAGTAATTATGACGTATTTGGGTGTTAACTACTATTTGTCTGGCCTTCATTCTTATGCAGCAGGTGACCCTGTCCCTATTCCTCCTTCAGTCTATTACACAGTGATAGTACTGACCCTTTTAAGCATATTTTCTTACCTAAAATATCAAAAACTTTTTGGTAAAAAGTAGGTAGGACAAAACAACCAAAAATAGAAATCATCCCGAATTTAAGTATCCAAAACTTACCTTCGGGATGATTTCTATTTTGTGCAAAAGCATGTAAGATTCTTACGCCGTTTGAGCAACTGTATTACTGAATGATTCTTGTAATACTGCCGACATCAAACGCTCAAGCTCGGCTTGTTGGGCTTTGTTTTCAGCTTCTAAAGCACTTACCTTTTCTAATAAACCTTCCACCTTGGCTACAATGGCTTGTTGCTCGGAAAGAGGGGGAAGGGAAATTAGAGTAAACAATACCGTGTTTCTATCTATTGCAGCCCATAAAGCTATTTTAGATTTTTTGTCACGGGTGAATAAATAATTCACCCGCTAATTGAAACCGTTATTTAAGACACAATCCTATTGTTAACTATGGCGCTAAATTGGTGTTTAGGTTCACCTTAAGCATCTTGTCTAACCAGTCTTTTATACGAACTCTACTCCTCTTCAACCTTTGTTTTGGCTAAATAAGCCTTCTGACTTATTTCCATGATTAATTCATCAAGTTCATGGGCAGAAGTAATGATATGTTCAAAAAACATTCGCTTTTCGATTTCTGGCATCAATTTATTGTGTTCAAACATCTGAATAATTCCCATGATTCGTGCTAAGGGGGCTCGTACCAAATGTGACTGAATCCATGCTATCTCACTAAGATTTCTATTCTGTAACTCGATAGACTCGATGTATTTGATTTTTTCGGTAATATCGTTGGCTAATACTACCCGTGCTTTTCGACCTTTATAATTAATTGGGTTGGCTCGGATTTCGACTAAAATAATTTCACCATTTTTTTTGAGATGCTTAAATACTCCAACTGCAAAATACGGATTTACGACGCGTGTTTCTTTTACTTCTTCCATCAAAACAGGTATTTCCTCTGAAGGACGAATATCTGATATTTTCATTGATAAAAATTCTGAACGATTATAGCCATAATGTTTGATAGCGGCTAGATTGACATCCATAAAATCGAGCGTTTCCAAATCAAAAACCCACATGGGTTGCGGACTAAAGTCAAAAAGCTCGTTGTAGCGCTGTTCTGAATCGAGTAATTCTTGGCGCTTTTTACGGCGCTCAATACAATAAATGATACTTTTATATAGGGTGGTAGGACGTAAATCGTCTTTTATGAGATAATCATCAACACCCGAAGCGATTGATTTTACACTAAATGCTAAATCGGAGTTGCCAGATAAGATGATCACTGGAAAATCTTTGGAAATCAATAAAACAGCATCAATTAACGATTGACCACTTTTATCGGGCAAATACAAATCGAGCAGAATCATATCAAACTTTTCTTCAGGCTTTTGCAAAACTACTTGTGCCTGTCTGAAAGTTTGACAATGCGTGATTTGCGGCTCACGCATCATATCGTGGAGATAATCCTTAATAAGGATAAAATCTCCCATATTATCTTCAATGATAAGTACTTTGTAGGGAAATGGGTCTCTATGCATGATAACTTGGCGGTAATTGGACTAAGGATAGCCAAAAGTTCTCAATTTGGTTTACAGTTATTTGAAACGATTTTACATCTACAGGCTTAGTAATGTAGCAGTTAGCATGGTTTTCGTAAGCCATACTAACATCTTTGGGCGTCGACGAAGTCGTAAACATCACTACGGGAATATGCTTAATATGTTCAGTATTTTTGATAAATCGTAATACTTCATGTCCATTCTTCTTGGGAATATTTACATCCAATAGTACAAAATCTGGTAGAACTTCATGAACATATTTTCCTTTTTTTGTTAAAAAATCCATCGCTTCTTTTCCGTTTCGAACAACGCTCAATTTATCGACGAGGGATGAATGCTCAAAGGCTTCTTTAGTAAGAAGAATATCTCCTTCATTATCTTCAACTAATAGGATGTGTCCTTTTTTCATAGTGTTGCGTGTGGGTTATTTTTTTATTGAAAAGTAAAATGTACTTCCGTGGTGTTCGATAGATTCTACCCAGACTTTTCCGCCCAGCATTTCAATGATTTTTTTGACGATAGCCAAACCAATGCCTGTGCCAGGGTATTCTTCACGGGTGTGTAGACGTTGAAATATGATAAAAATGGTCTGAAAATATTCTTCTTCAATACCTATGCCATTATCTTTTACCGAAAAAATCCAATGAGTAAGCGTTTCGCTGGCTTCTATTTCTATGACAGGATTGATATCGGGTTTTCGGTATTTGAGCGCATTGCTAATCAAATTCTGAAAGATTTGTTCGATGCGAAATTTACTCGAAAAAATAACGGGCATCGAGCCAATCGTAATCTGTGCTTCATTATGTACAATCTCATGATGAAGTACACTTAAGGTATGGTTCAGCACTTCATTGATGTCGACCAACTGTTTTTTTTCTTCTATTCGCCCAACCCTCGAAAAGTCCAGCAAATCCAAGATAATCTGTCGCATACGCTTAGCGCCGTCTATGGCATACCAAATGTATTGCTTTCCTCGCTCGTCGAGAACTGCCTCGTATCTATGTTCAATCTGAGAAAGGAAATTGGTAATCATTCGGAGCGGCTCCTGCAAATCGTGCGAAGCCACATACGCAAATTGTTCTAATTCGGTATTAGACACTTCCAACTGTTTGATATATTCTTCTAGCTCAAGATTAAGTTTTTTTAGTTCTAATTCTTGTTGCTTTTGAATCGTTATATCACGCCCAATCCCTAAGACACCCATAATATCACCTTTTTCATTCTTAACGGGCACTTTGGTCGACTCTAACCACAAATCTGGTTTCCCTGGGGTCTGATGCAACTGTCCATAATTAAACAGTGATTCACCAGTTTGAAGAATATGTAAATCATGGTCATATCCGATTTTGCCTAGTTCGTTATCAAACAACTCCAAATCAGTTTTTCCCAAAACCTCTTGTTCGTTTTCTGCTCCCAAGAATAAATAATCTACGCGATTACTGATTACTTTTCGAGCCTTAGTATCTTTGAAATAAACTGTCTCGGGCAAATTATCTATTAGTGTGCGCAATAGTTTGCGTTCCTCTTTGATGAGCTGATGAGCATTTTTTTGCACAGTAATATCGCGGGCATATACGCTCATAATGTCTTGGGTAGGAAAACAACGAATCTCCACCCATTTGTTAATAGGTTCATAGAAAGACTCAAAGGTCACAGGTGTAAGATTTTTGCGAGCATATTCAAGATTGGTAAAAATCTCAGTTTCGATACTTCCAGCGAAAACATCCCATATTACCTTACCTACGACTTGCTCTTTTGAGATACCTGTAAGTTTGGTAGCCTGCGCATTCCAATAAGTCACAACCCACTCTTGGTTGAGCATCAAAAAGGTATCCCCTGTTGTTTCGAGAATATCATTTTTCTGAATAATCACCTCTTGGAGAGCTAATTCGTTGATTTTTGAATGATTTATATCTTGAATACTTCCATAAAGGCGCTCGCATTTACCGTTGATAAAGTCGGTTTCGCCAATAATTCTAGCCCAACGCTCGGTGCCATTTGGTAATATTATAATAAATTCTCCGTCCCATGGTTGTCCAGTTTGTATAGCTCTGTCGATACAGAAAAAGGCGCGTTCTCGATGTTCCCCCTCTTGATAAACTTCAACGAGTTTGTTGAGTGTGGTCAGTTTAAAATCATCTTGTGAATAGCCAAACACATCATGAATCGTATCTGATACAAATATGTATTGAGATTGTAAGTTAATCTCCCAGCTTACTATCTTAGACATCAAACTAGTTTTTCTCAACAATTGTTGGAGCTTTCGTTCCTCCGTAATATCACGACCAATGGCTAGTAAATGTTTTCCATCCATGCGCATGGTCGAGCGCCAAGCAATATTCAAAATTGCTCCTGATTTGGTCAAATATCGATTTTCAAAAGAGTACACTTTCGAGAAATCCTTTTCTGACCTAAAAGCTTCAAGCGTGGGATTTTGGTCTCCTTGAAAGATAAATTCATAGAATTTTTTGCTCAATAGCTCTTGCTCTGTATAACCCAACAATTCGCTAAATGCAGGATTAACTCTCTTGAAAAACCCATCCAAGCCCAATACACAAATCATATCAGGGGCAAAGTCGAATATATGTTTCAATTCTTCTTCAACTTGCTTCCGCTCTATTTCATTAATCAAAAGCTCCCCTAGCTTTTTGAACCAATCTAACTCAAATTCTGAAACTAAGCCTTTGGGCATTCCTAATGTTAGCACTCCCCAAAGTCCTTTAGGAGTTTGCATCACAATACCTATGACTTTTTTATCAGGTAGTTCAAAGGTTTCGCACATTTCTTCCTTTGAAGCAAATGCTTTCATAGCAAAATCTGCACCTGCTTTGGCATCGGGGAATATATAGTTTTGTTGACTCCCAAAGCGTATCATGTCATGAGTAAAACTATTGAGCCATATCTCAACATTTTTCAAGCCTAACTCATGGGTAATCAAAAGACTCAGTTCTGAAAGGATAAAATTGAGATTTTGGGGTTGTCTAAATAACGTTCGAACTTTTTCTTTGAACGCCTTTCTCAGTTCTTCATTTTTATAAATTGTTATATCACGTCCTATTGACAGCCATTGAATCAAATTGCCTGATTTGTCATAAATTGGTGTTACAGAAATACTTAACCAAAACTTTTCACCAGATTTTCTATAATTTAAAAGTGACAGTTGTATTGGCTGGCAATTTTCCGATGAGGTACGTAAACGATCGATTTGCTCACGATCTGTTTCTGCTCCAGTAAACATCATTGGGCTATTGCCCAGAATTTCGCTCAAAGAATATCCTACAAGGTCACAAAACGCCTTATTAGCAAATAAAATTTTAGGTTCGGAGCCTTCTTTGAAGGTATCCATGATAAGAATAGTATCGGTGGTATGTGCCACCACCGTCTCAAAAAGCTCAGGAAGATAGATACTGCTTTTCTCGGCAATAGTAATGATATGCAATATGTACTGAGTCTGGTTTTCTTCGAAGTAACTATTTTGAATTTCGACCTCAGTATTATTCAAACTTATATACACAGTATGGGTAGCCTTAGTAGAGACTGCCTCTTTCAAAGAGTACAAAGTTTCACTGAAATACATCTCGTTTTGAGAAAATAGAGGCTGTAATTCCTCAAAATTCTGTTGACGAATTTGTATTTCGGTTAATCCTCCTGTGTAGTTCAAATAAGCTATGTTTAGCTCTACAACCACAAAGTTATTTTGCTCAACTTTGAAAAGTAGGTAGGGTTTTGAAATATGCTTTATTATATCCAACATTCTGTGTCTATTTTAGTATAACCAATATTGTCCAGCCTCAATTTTAGAGAGATGGGTAATTTATTATTGAATACACTCAGGCAAATTTTCTTTCTACTAAAGCAAAATAGAATATATTACCTACTTTAAAAATGATTTTCGACAGAAAATTTTCTAAAATTTAAACAGCTTAAATATGATAACTATATTTTGTATATCACCTTAGCACTTTATTCTTCAATTCTTGTATAAAAGTTCATGAACTCTGATAACATCATACAATCTCTTGTAAAAATATAGAATTTTTTAAAGGAGTATTAGAATTAATTTTGACTTTCTTCCAATGTTTCTGTATCAAATTAGTTTGCGACAAAGACATCGGAAAGATTGTTATCTTGAATCTAATTGTATTTTCATGAAATATCTTACCTTTTCTCGGCTGGTATTAGCTTTTGTACCATTTACCTCTTTGGCTCAACTAGTTGATAAAACTCCTGCTCCTGTACCAGTTGTTCCTAGTGTTTACCAAGCCCAACCTTACGAAGACCCTCTGATAAATGGCATTAATCGAGAGCCCTCACGTGCCACAGCTTACTCGTATGCTACGGTCGACGATGCAATCCAAAAACCTCGTGAGCAAAGTGGTCGTTATATGTCACTCAATGGTGATTGGGACTTTGCTTTTGCTCTAAAACCTGGCGACGAACCTCAGGATTTTTACCAACAAAAAGTACAAGGTTGGAAAAAAATACCAGTACCTTCTTCTTGGGAAATGCAGGGTTATGACAAACCTATTTATAAAAGTGCCGTATATCCATTTCGTCCTGTCAACCCACCTTTTGTACCCAAAGACTATAATGGTGTAGGCTGTTACCAGCGAAGTTTTACTGTTCCTGCTTCTTGGAAGGGGCAAACGATCAATCTACATTTTGGAGGAGTAAGTTCGGCCTATAAAGTTTGGCTCAATGGCAAGTTTGTAGGATATGCCGAAGATTCATTTCTCTCTTCTGAATTCAACATTACTCCCTACTTGAAAGAAGGGGAAAATATTCTTTCCGTTTGGGTAATACGCTGGAGCGATGGCTCTTTCCTGGAAGATCAAGACCAATGGCGTATGAGTGGTATTCATCGTGAAGTTTTTTTACACGCCGAACCAAGCCTTCGTACTGCCGATTTCTTTTATCAAACCAAATTAGGGAAAGACTCCAAAGAAGCTCTTTTTAGTCTTCGTCCTCGTATTGATAATTTTACAGGAAAACCTATTTCGAAAAAGACGCTCATCAAAGCACAACTTTATGATAAAAAAAATGCACCAGTCTGGACAGATCCACTTTCTTGTACTGTCGAAAGTATTGTCAATGAAGTATATCCACGTTTGGACAATGCCAAATTTGGTATTTTGGAAAGTAAAGTAAACCAACCTCATCTTTGGAGTGACGAAGATCCCTATCTCTATACTTTAGTGATGTCGCTGGAGGATAGTACAGGTGCGATTTTGGAGGCGAAAAGTTGTAAAGTAGGATTTCGCTCAATTGATTTTTCTCCTAAAAATAGCAAATTATTAATCAATGGTCGTGAAACCTATTTATATGGTGTAAACCGACCAGACCACCATCCTACGAAAGGGAAAGCCCTATCAAGAGAAGACATACTAGCTGACATTCAGACTATTAAGAAATTTAATTTCAATTGTATTCGTGCTAGTCACTACCCTAGCGACCCGTATCTGTATGAACTTTGTGACGAATATGGCATTTTTGTGATTGACGAAGCCAATCTAGAAACACATGGTTTGGGTGGTAAACTCAGCAATGACCCTGCTTGGACTGGTGCGTATCTGGAGCGAAGTAATCGCATGGCAATGCGCGACAAAAATCACCCTTCTATAATTTTCTGGAGTTTAGGAAACGAAGCTGGTCGTGGTCCCAACCATGCAGCGATGGCAGCTTGGTTGCATGATTTTGATATTACTCGCCCTGTGCACTATGAGCCAGCTATGGGAAGTCCCAAATTGGAAGGCTATATGGATCCGAAAGACCCACGTTACCTCAAACCCAACGATCACTCGCATCGAACACAAAACCCTCTTGACCAGTATTATGTAGATATGGTCAGTCGAATGTACCCAGGCATCTACACACCAGAACTTTTGGCAAATCAGCCTAATGGCGATACACGACCAATTTTCTTTTGTGAGTATGCACATGCGATGGGAAATAGTGCTGGTAATTTACAGGAATTTTGGGATGTATTCCGTAAAACCCCTCGTGTGATTGGTGGCTGTATCTGGGAGTTTAAAGACCAAGGACTCGTAAAAACGGATTCTTTAGGTAAGCCTTATTATGCTTATGGTGGAGATTTTGGAGAAAAATATTTCGATAATTTTACGATAAAAGGTGTAGTAAATGCCGATGGAAGCCCCAAATCTGCCATGTTTGAGGCGAAAAGAGTTTTTCAGGGAATAGAAGTAACTTGGCGTAATTTGAAGGAAAAGCAAATTCAAATTCTTAATCGACACGCCAGTCGAAATGCATCCTATTATGATATGCAGTTACAAGTTTTTGAAGATGGTTATTTAGTAAAAACGGTGGCATTGTCAAAGTTAAATCTAGAAGCAGGTAGTTCTTCTCAAATGAATATCGCTCCGTATTTGCCATCCTTAAAACCTGAGACAGAATATCATATTCAGATTTCATTCTTATTGCCAGAAACCTTGCCTTGGGCTACTAAGGGTTATGTAGTCGCTAGTAATCAACTAGAAATCAAAGCTACTACAAAAAATATTGCTTCGAGCAACTCAAAAGCCAATCTCAAAATAGAAGAGAATTCCCAACAAATAATTGTTTCAGATAAGAGCTATAAAATCAGTTTCTCAAAAGAATCTGGTGCCTTAAATTCCTATTTACTCAATGGGAAAGAGCAAATTTTCGCCCCACTACTCCCCCATTTCTCTCGTCCATTAACCGACAATGACCGTCGTGGTTGGAAACCTCAGCGTAAAATGAAAGAATGGTATAACGTCCAATTGAAGGTAAAAGACCTAAAAACTGAAAAGTCGGATAAAGGCGTTTTAGTCACAACAAACTACAGTCTTGTAGGAGATAGTGCGAGTGTCAACATTCAATATCTCATTAACGCACAAGGTGTTATAAAAGTAACTTATCACTTTACTCCTCGTTACAAATTACCAAATCTACCAAAAGTTGGTATGCAAATGGGGGTTCGTCGTGAGTTTGAGCAAATTACATGGTTTGGTCGTGGCCCTATGGAAAACTATACCGATAAGCGCCAAGGGATGGATGTGGGTATCTATTCTCAACCTATTCAGGAGTTCATGGAAAATTATGTGGTACCGCAAGAAAATGGCAATCGTACCGATGTAAGATGGATGTTTTTGGGAAATAAGCAACAAACGGGTCTGTTGGTTACTGCCGACAGCCTGTTGAGTATGAGTGCTTGGCCATACACCGAAGCCAATATTCAAGCAGCTAAGCATACCTACAAATTGCAAGATGCAGGCTATATTACGCTCAACATCGACCTTGTGCAAATGGGTGTAGGAGGCAACGATTCATGGAGTGACGTCGCTGCTCCGCTGGAACAGCATCAGATTCCATCCAAAAATTATAGCTATTCATTCTATCTAAAACCAATGAGCTTGGGTAAAGAAAGTATTACGAATGTAAAAAAGAAGATAGTTTTTTAATGCAAACAATTTAACTGATGCAGTTAGAAAACTGAGGAAAAAATTAGTCCACGACTGAGTCTTGAACTAGTGATTGCATGGCAAGTCATTTTTTATTTTCCCTATAGATAAAAACTAAAAATTGCGAGATTATCGGATAATCTCGCAATTTTTAGTATTCAAATAATATTGATGCTAGTTTTGCCTTATGGATTCTATCTCCTACCACGAAAAAACTCGAAAATTTGGTCGGCTCGTCAGCGGTGAAAATGACCAAGGTATCGAGCTAATAATCAGTAAAAGTGCGATGCCAAACCAAAAGAACATAGTACTATGTTTTCTATAATCGCCGTCTTGCTTTTTGACTTTCGACGAACCAATTGTTAGTATAATTACAGCCGAAATCATGACTGTAATGTGTTCCATTCCAAAAAAGCGAATCTGTCGCTCATGCACTGCCTTTCCAAAATTATTCCAGAAATAACTAACAATCGGGCTTACGGCATACAAAACTACGCCGATTGTTAGTTGAATATGTGCTGAGATTACAGTTAATAGCCGAAGTTGATCATCTTTTCTTGAAAAAACCAGTTTGTCTTTTTTTCCAATATACGTACGAAAAACACTAGTTATTAAAGTTACTAGCACCACCCATCTCCAAAACGAATGAAAAGCCAAAAGAAAGGAATAAAGCATAATTTGAGCATTTATAAATATTAATAAAGTACAAAATTCGAAGAAAAATATTGAACATAACTAATAAGAATCAGGGTTTATTCCCAGATATATCAGTATATCCATTTGCTAGATTAAAAATGCTGGATTATCTTTGTCCAGAAAAT
Source organism: Cellulophaga sp. BC115SP (assembly GCF_009905545.1). Taxonomy (GTDB): domain Bacteria; phylum Bacteroidota; class Bacteroidia; order Cytophagales; family Spirosomataceae; genus Flectobacillus; species Flectobacillus rivi. The sequence goes on from NZ_JAAALB010000009.1 coordinate 18,880, forward strand.
TTAGACCAAAATTTTGAAGAAACAATACAACATAGCGGCTTTGCTTCTTGCTATTCTCCTGTTTATCAGGATGATGGCAGTACCATTGGTGTATGTTGATTACAATCTTCGTAAAGACTACATTATCAAAAATCTTTGTGAGAATCGTTTTAGACCCGACATGCACTGTGATGGTAAATGTTATTTGGCTAAACGTGTGGCAGCTGCTGACCAAAAAGAGACTTCAGAAAAAGGAATGGCTTTTGCCAGAATTCTCCTTGAAATTCCATGTATTGTACCTATAATTAATCATAATTTAGTACTCACAAATGATATTATTGAGATAAAAAAGAAACACTCTTTTCCTATCTACAGCAATAATTACACTTCTATCTATTTCAATTTTCTCCTCAAACCACCGACCGTGGCTTAATTCCTCATTTTATTGGATTTTCGGTAGTACTGCATGGCATCAATCTATGGAGTGATAGTACTGTATGAAGGATTTTCTGCTATTTCAGATTTGGGATTGCGGATTTCGGAAATAAGGTTAATTACCTTTATTTTTTAAGAAATGTAAAAGATTACACTTCCGAAATCCAACTTCCGAAATCCGAAATAAACGGTATCTGTTTTCGGAAAAATATGCCCCTCGTGCTATTGATCTTTCCAAATAAAAATCAGGTAAGATAAAATCCTACCTGATTCAACTTTCCATTTTCATACTAAGACATTTCGTTGCATTTGCTGAAAAACCAGCAAATAGGCACGAGTATGCCTTTAGTACTTTTTTCCAATTTTAAAGTTAAAACATTATTATGTATTTTTTACGTATCCTGTCGGTTATGCTATTCAGCACAATCGCATTCATCACTAATGCCCAAATCACAGGGAAAGTTTTTGACAGCGTTACTCATGAACCTTTAATCGGTGCTAATATTGAAGCAAATGGTGCTGGCACAGTTACTAATCAACAAGGTCAGTTTAGTTTAAAAAGTAGTCCAGCTAGTGTAACTGTATCTTTTGTTGGTTATAAAAAAACAACGATTTCCACGGCTAATCAAAAGAATATATCAGTTTCGCTAGAACAAGAAATACATGACTTACAACAAGTTATAGTTACTGCAAACCGTGAGGCAAGTTTACGAACCGAAGCCCCTATTGCCATTAGCAAATTAACACCGAAGCAAATAGAGGAAGCAAAACCTACGGCGATTTATGAAGTGGTGAACAAAACGCCAGGTGTTTTGATGGTAAACTTAGGTAATGAACAACATTCTATGTCGATTCGCCAGCCTATGACTACTAACGCCTATTATTTGTACATGGAGGATGGTGTTCCTATTCGTCCAATGGGTGTCTTTAATCATAACTCACTGTTGGAAATGAACCAGTTTACAGTAAGTTCAATCGAAGTCGTAAAAGGCCCTGTATCTTCTATATACGGACCAGAGGCTGTTGGTGGAGCTGTAAATTTTATCTCACAAAGACCTACTGCAGTACCAACCGCACGTGCTGGCCTTCAGTTTGACCAATGGGGATTCCGACGTGTACAATACGGTGCTGGCGCAACAATTGGCAAGTTGGGTGTGTACATAGGAGGATTGGTATCAGACCAAACTAACTCTTGGATGACAAGCTCTGACTACACTAAAAATGCCCAATACGCTCGTTTGGAATATCAAATCAATCCGAAAGCTCGCTTGATTTATACTTTATCGTATGCCAAATATAATTCGCAAACGAGCGGCAGTGTCGATAGTGTAGCGTTCTATAATCGCCAATATGTAAGTACTACAGATTTTACCTATCGTAAAGCGTACTCACTACGCACTAGATTGACTTTTGAAAAAGATTGGGCAAAAGGTTCTCAAACATACATAACCGTTTTTGGGAGAGACAATGAACATGGTCAAAATCCAAGTTATGGTATTCGCTGGACTTCGGGAGCTACTACCGCAAGAGGCGAAATCAACTCTAATAATTTTAGAAGTTTGGGCTTGATTACGCAACACACTCAGAAATTTGATTTTCTTAATTCAAAACTAATCGCAGGAGCAAGTATCGACTATTCTCCAAATGACTACTGGTCATATCAAATCGACTTAGCAGCCAAATTGAGAGCAGATGGAAAATCAGTAGAGAAATATACCATTACAAAGGAGCGTCCAGATATTAAAATTGCAGATTATAACGCAAAAATCTATAATACAGCGGCCTACTTACAATATGACTTTGAACCAATTCAAAAATTGCATGTGTCGGCAGGATTGCGCTATGACAATATGACCTTTGATTACGTAAACAATTTGGACATCGATAAAACCACTGGCTTAGGCATTGGGGGTGGTAAAACCTATACCAATGTAACGCCTAAATTGGGATTAACTTATGACCTTGGCAATAGCAAAGGAGTTTATTTCAACTACTCGCAAGGCTTTGCACCTTCTGGCTTAACGGCTATTTTCCGCAAAAGACCAACTCCTGCTGCAAACGGCGATTTGTTTTACTACAACCTTATTCCTGCAACATTCACCAATACTGAAGTTGGTGGTTGGGCTTCGTTGTTCAAAAACAAAGTATATATCGACGCCTCGATTTACCAAATGGACGGACGCAACGAATTGTTGAGTATTCGTCAACCTGATAATTCAACTGACTATCAGGCAGCAGGTAAAACCGAACACAAAGGAATAGAATTGGGTATCACCTACCGCCCTAGCAAAGACTTATCTATTCGTGGTGGTGGAACTTACTCCATGCACCGCTTTATCGAATTTACGTTGAGCCAAAAAGCTACAGATGCGATCAAAGATGTAAACGGAATGGATATGCCTTCGGCACCCCGTTGGATGTGGAATACCGAGGTTAGTTACTATCCTACGTGGTTTAAGGGCTTAAGAACCGCTTTAGAATGGCAACATGTTGGACAATGGTATCAAAACCAAATCAATACCGTGACTTACGGTGGATATGATTTAGTCAACTTCCGTGTTGGTTATCGTTGGAAAGGCTTTGAGGTATTCACCAACATCATGAATGCCACTGATGCACTTTATGCCACCAATGCTACAAGAGGTAACGCTTCTACCGACCGTACTACCTTCACTCCTGCGGCACCACGTACTTTTGTGATGGGAATTCAATACAGTTTTATCGGAAAATAATTCATAAAGTGTTTGGTTACAGCGGATAAACTTGTAACCAAACATTTTCTCAATCTAAGAAAAAATGTCACAATCAATAACTTCAGATTTTGAGGGTAAAAACTCAAAAAGTCAAAAGACTGGATTCAAAAAATGGATTCAACGCAATATGTACCGTTGGCATCGTATTATTGGAATCATAGCGCTTGTTCCAACCATATTTTGGACAGCTTCGGGCGTAATGCATCCGTTTATGTCTCATTGGTTTAAAACCAAAATTGCCAATGAATTTTACAAAGCTGAAACTACTAAACAAGACGAGGTAAAACTAACCGCTGGACAAGCTCTCACACAAAACCAAATTACTTCTTTCAAAAATATTCGTTTCGTCAAGTTTAATCAGAAAAGTTATTATCAAGTAAAGAATTTAAAAGGTAATTTATTGTATTTCAATACAATAAATGGAAAGTCATTGCCAAATGGCGATATATTATTTGCAGAGCAGATTGCACGTTTTATGTTGGCAGACTCTACAAGCAAAATAAAAAGTATTGAAAAACTAACGGAGTTTACCGAAGAATACCCTTACGTAAACCGAATTTTACCAGCCTACAAAGTATCCTTTGATAGACCAGACAAAATGGATCTTTATGTAGAAACGGAACAAAGTCGCTTTATCGTTTTTAACGATGCTAAAAGAAAAGTTTTTATCAAAATCTTCGATATTTTCCACAACTGGGATTTTCTGAATGCTATTAGTAACAATACCATTCGAATCATTGTGATGATGATTTTTTTAACAATAATCATTGCGTCAGCTGTAGGTGGTTTGGTAATTTATGGCTTTATGTGGGGTAAATTTAAGCCAGCAAAAAAGGAAAATCAGGTAAGTATATTTAGAAAATACCACCGTTCTATTGGACTCTGGACTAGTTTTGTCACTTTTACTTTCGCCTTTTCAGGAATCTATCATGCAACAAGGAAATTTACACCCGATGAAAGACTGAAATACGTAAGCGAACCAATCATGCAGACAAAAGCGATAGCCCAAGATTCATTAGTGAACTTAAAAGGCGTCAGTAATATCTCTTTGGTAAAAATGAATGAACAGATTTATTGGCAACTCATCAAAAAGAACTGGGAGACCAAAGAAACGAGCTTTGAATATCTCACCGTTAATGAGCATAAACCATTGAAGGATGGTTTTAAAGTCTATGCCGAATATCTTGCTAATCAATTCTCAAATCGTGAGGCAAAAGGTGGTGAAGAATGCTGTGAAATGATGGATAACAAATCGTCTATGTCCTTGAGCGAGGCAGGTTTGAAGGAGGTCAAAATTATCACTAAATTTGCAGGGGAATACGGCTTTGTCAACAAAAGATTACCTGTTGTAAAATTAGCATACAACACGCCAGAGCACACCACTTATTATATTGAACCTGCCACCAATCGTTTAGCAGCCAAAGTGACCGATGCTGACCGCCGTGAAGGATTTTCATTTGCTTTCTTACACAAATACAATGGTTTAGAAAGCCTAGGAAAAGATATTAGAGATGGCGTTATGACTTTAGCAGCCTTTGGAGTACTGGTGGTAAGTATTTTTGGTCTTGCCATTTTTATTAAAACTAAATAATTTTCATTTATCGGCTATCTGTTGACTGGTAGCCGATTTTTATGGACATCAACAATCATGCGTATTTATCGAAATATTTATAGTGTTCACAAATGGTTTGGCTTAGTAACTGGTATTTTCTTATTACTCTTAGGCGTAAGTGGCTCACTATTAGTCTTCAAAGACGAGCTAGAGCACTTTCTAGATCATGAATCTACAAAGGTAGTTCCTACAGGTAAACCTCTTTCTTTAGATACTCTTTATCAGATAATTGTCAAAGAATATCCTCGATTAGATGGGGCGTCATGGATAAACCCTGTGGCTTCGCCAGATGAATCGTATAAGTTTCGTTTATATCTGAACGATGCCAAATTGATGACTTATGATTTGGGAGGACTGAATATCAACCAATACACGGGAAAAATCATCCGAACAGGGCGAAGCGATACTTTTGTAACAGGGTTGATGGATTGGCTATTTCAATTTCATTTTTCTTTCCATTTAGGAATGCCAGGAGCAGCGCTAACAGCCATTATGGGGATTTGTATGCTTATTTCGATTATTACGGGCTTGATTGTTTACCGAAAATTTATTTGGAAAGTACTCACTTTCAAAGTGCAAATCAAAACCAAAAACTGGCGTACTATTTCCTCGGATTTACATCGAATTGTGGGCGTTTGGGCCTTGCTTTTCAATATAGTCGTGTTTTTCACAGGCTTTTGGATGAATTTATTTGCTTTTGAAACAGAAAAGTGGAAGGTAGAAAAGGAATTAGCTCCCGAAAATACCCTTGTAAAAGTTTCAATCGACAAGATGTATCATGAAGCCCGACTAAAAATGCCAGATTTAGTCCCTAATTATGTGTATTTCCCAACACAACCCGAAAAGAAATTTAATGTTAGAGGAAATATCGCTGGGCAAAATGCCTTATTTGCTGGTGGTAATTTTATAAAATTTGACGCTCAAACAGGTCAATTTAGTAGTATGGGACGGTTTGAAGAGATGGAATTTTGGGACAAAATCGAAGCACTATTTTATCCACTCCATGTAGGCAACTACGGAGGTATTTTACTCAAAATACTTTATGTTATTCTAGGACTCAGCCCCGCCCTATTGTCAATTACAGGATTTTTGCTGTGGTGGAGAAAGATGAAAATGTGATTAGCTTTATTTTCGAAAACCATCGAACATAGCTCTTAGAATTACCAATATTATGGAAATTAACAAACCAATAAAAACTGAAGAAGAGTATGAGTCTGCATTAAAAAAAATGGAGACTATTTTTCACGCTAAGCCTAATACAAAGGAGGGGGATTTACTTGAGTTATTATCAATTTTAGTGCATGAATACGAGCTAAAGCATCATAAAATTGAAGCACTATCTCCTATAGAAGCGCTAAAATTCGAAATGGAGGAAAAAGGGTTAAATCAAATCAGCTTAGCAAAGCAAATAGGAATGAGTAAAAGTAGTATATCCGAAATACTTAATGGTAAGAAGCCAATGAGTGTACGATTTATGAAATACCTCCATCAACATCTTGGTATTCCAGCACATATCTTACTCTCCTAGAGTGAGATGAGTAAATTGAGATTGATTGGATAAGTGATTGTATTAGCATTGCGTCTCTACGGAAAAAATACATATTAAACCACTCATCCACTCAATCATAACTCACTAAATCTTAACCGTCAAAGACAGTTGTACATTACGTCCATCCGAAGGCCAAATGCCTGGACCAGGATAGAATAGCGGTCTTTTAGTAAAATAATGCTCGTTTGTAATATTATTGATATTCATCTTCAACTGAATCATGTCGCTTAGTCTCAAAGCTGCATTCAAATCAAGAATTCCATACGATGGGACCAAACCAATAGCTCCACTTGCATTTGGCGTGCGGGTATTTAGGGCATCGGCGAATGTCTCAGAAGTATAGCTATACAAAAGCGTTGAGCTAATAGCCCCTATGTTGAAAGTTAGACCATTGCGTGTAATTACCGTAGGAACACTCTCAATCTTATTGCCTACCACAGAAATATTTGTATTACCCGTTTTCACCTCTCCCGAAACATATTTTCCATCCATGAATGAGGTCGAAGTGAAGATTGAGAGAGACGATTTTTTACTCAAATTCCAATCCCCTTGAATAAAAATCTCCAAGCCTTTTGTCTCAGAATTTCCAATATTAGTTCGATAAGTAATAAATGTACCTGTCTCATCTGTTATTCCTAGCGTTCCAAAACGATTATCATATCTCAACAAAAATCCTGTCACATCCCATCTCAAAAAGCCTTTTCTACCTCTATAGCCCAACTCCACATTATACCCTTTGGCATCCTTGATATTTTGATCGACTTTCTCATAAATAGAACTTGGTACCAGGTCTTTAAAAATCATTGGTCTGTACATTTGCGAGAATCCTCCATATACTTCACCTAATAAACTTGGCTTGTAGCTAAAGCTTGCTCCCAGCAAAGGATATTGGTGCTTGATAGATACAGGAATTTTATTTTCTGGATAATAGGTAATCGTACCACTCATACGGCTCTCTCCCATTTCAACCCGTGCCCCTGCATTCACTTTCAGATTTTTCAGAACATAAAAACTATTTTCTGCATAAATAGCTATGTTATTGGTAGCAAAATGCAAGTCTCTTCCCCAAACGGGATCAACTAAAGTTAAGTCATAATCATCGCCAGTTGTGCCCTTGCCCAATTGCGTACGATGCAAATCGTTGGTCATTACCTGAACACCACTTGCCAAATTGCTTTCCATTTGACCTATTTTGTAATGACTCAATACACGCAACTCATTGGTAAAACTATTAAAACGGTCAATATCTACCTGACGATTAGCGTATTGTAGAGTCGCACGGTTTAGTGTATCCTGAATGGTCGCTAGTTTATCAAACATCACGCTATTTCTCGTTCCAATAACTGCCGAAGAAGTAAACTCTACAGTGGTATTAGCACTCAAACGATAAGTTGCTCTAAACGACGGGACATTAATTGTAGGGCTAAAATAGTTGCGACTACGAGTTGCCTGAGTCGGATCAGTTGCAAACATTGCATCCGTTAATGGCCCTGGAATACGGTATAAATAGCTGGAACGTGCCCATTCCAAACGAAAATTCCATTTTTCGTTTGGTGCAAACTGTACCACAGCCCCCTGAGCATTCATGTTGGTATGCTCATAATCACGATATCCGTCTCGTGATTTTTGAAGAAAATAAGTATAGTATTTCCATTTTTTAAGCGTTCCTCCCAACGATACATAATTGCTCAGAAGATTATACGAGCCTGCTGTCGAAATAGCTTCTAATTCAATGGCTTTATGATCACTAGCTTGCTTACTCACATAGTTGAGCATCCCGCCAAACTGTGCGCCATATTGCAAAGCACCCGTTCCACGAACCAATTCAATACGTTCTACACTTTCCATGGGCACACTGTAATGGCTTGCAGGATAGGCATACATATCCGAATTGGTAATAACGCCATCTTTACGAATATTGAACTCCCAACCTCGGTGTGGGTCGAGTCCACGCGTCGAAATATTGACCTGATTCCCCGTTCCATCCATATCATACACAAATACACCAGGGACTTTGGCAAAAATCTGACGACCTGTTTTGTCGGTAATACTGGCGTTCAATTTTGATACGTTTAGGACTTCGTTTTTCTTACCTTCCATGATATACGTACCAGTAATTCCAGAAAGGCGTCCTATGTCCTCGTGAAGACTTTTTCCTTCTACTGTAATAGTTTGTAACTCTTTAGATTTAGTAGAATCAGCCGTTTGAGCATTGGTTTTTATAGCCCAACATGATATAAATAATGTAGTTGTAAAATATTTTAAATTCATTTCTTCTCTTCAAAACGTAATAGTTCACTTATTAGATAAAAGCATAACTCTCGGCTCAATTTATGAGTCGAGAATTAAATAAAATTTCATATTAATTATTTTGTATTTAATTAATCTATAAATACTGAAAATATCTTATACAAAACCTTAATTATAAGATTTATATATAATTAAACTAACATGATTTATATATTAAAAATACAAATTAATTATAAGTATAACTAAAAACACGGAGGTTTGAGAAGTTTCAAATAGTAGAAAAAATGATACAAAGTAGAATAATAAAAGGTTTTTTTTGTATAAATAAAGGAAGCACTTTTAGATAAGGAAACAGTAGAAAAGGTAATGTTAGGTAAATATTCTACTACTAAGTTTTTACAGAGTTCTAATGCTTTTTGGATTGGACTAGAAGTTGGTGTTTGTCCATTTCCCAATTTAACTTCTTGCACAATTTGTTTAATTTTTTGAGTGGCTTTTTCATTCAATTGTAATACAGTAATCAAGCTATCATTTCTGTAGATTTTTTCCACTACACTATAAAACTTTCCATCGTGCTCTACCAAGGCTCTTCCTTCTACCCTATTATGAAAGTCAAAAGTATAAGGCAAAATCATTGGCATACCAACTTCTATTCGTTCAGAAACAACATCTTCCTGTTCAATTTGTGGCGTTTCATGAACCATCAACAAAGCAATACTTTTACTAAAAATAGAATTTAGTAATAATACCAACAGAAATATGCTTGTGAGTGCTCTCAATATTTTTATAGAAATTTTAACAAAAATAACATTTTAAACAATCTTCACCAATGATTCAAATCATTAACTTTTCTATTTTCAAAGTGTTCGTTATATTTGTACAAATATAACGAATATGGAATGAAAAAGCTTAAATGGTTCGTATTTGCGAGTTCGATACTTATAATACTGATGGCTTTTGTCTCGACAGAGCTCATTCCGAGAGGCGAATATCTGTTAGAATATCCCAAAAACTTTGGAAATAGATTTTCTATTCCAAGCGATAACCCAATGCAAAAAGAAGTGGTCTACCTAGGACGAATGCTGTTCTATGAGCCACTTTTATCTGCCAATAACCAAATTTCATGTGCCAGTTGTCATCAACAGAAATTAGCATTTACTGATGGAAAAACTCTGAGTGTTGGCGTCAGTGGAAAAACCACCAAACGCAATAGTATGTCACTCGCCAATTTGCTTTGGGTTCGGCAATTATTTTGGGATGGTAGATCATCAAGCTTGGAAGAACAAGCCATGGGACCACTTACGCATCCTGATGAAATGGCTCAAAGTCTAGCTGTCTCATGCCAAAAACTTGAAAAGACTAAGTTGTATCCAGCACTATTTTTAGAGGTTTTTCATACAAAAAAGATTACACCCGAACTCATTACAAAATCTATTGCTCAATTTGAAAGAACCCTTATTTCAGCCAATGCCAAATATGACCAATATTTGGCAGGAACAACATCACTTAACTCTCATGAATCCAATGGATTAAAACTATTTTCTAGCTTACCTCAACCTGAAAATGGCATTCGTGGCGCTGGCTGTGTACAGTGCCACGGGGGCGCCAAAACCTATATCGAATTATTCCATAATAATGGTCTTCCGATTGATGAAAGAGATTTGGGGCGTTTTGAAATTACACAAAACACCATTGATAAGGCAAGGTTCAGAGTTCCAACTTTGAGGAATATTGCCCTCACAGCACCCTATATGCACGATGGCAGATTTAAAACACTGGAAAATGTGCTCGACCATTATAATGAGCATATCGAGAATGTTCCGAATTTAAGTCCTTTTTTGAAAAATAATACGAACGAAAATAACGGAAAAAGTCTTGCATTAACGGTTCAGGAAAAACAAGATATTATTGCCTTTTTACATACACTCACCGATTCAAGCTTTATTCAAAATCCCGCTTTTGCGAATCCTCATAAAACACCAAATCCATGAAAAAATCATTATTTATCCTATTTTCAGTACTACTCTCCTACTCTATTTCTGCCCAAAAATTAAGAATTTTCGGGGAAGTACAGCAAGAAATCAACCTCGATGCACAAGCGTTGAGTAAATACCCTTCTGTTAATTTTGAAGCAAAAGACAAAGACCAAAGCAAAACTTATAGCGCCGTGGGTGTTTATGAGCTATTCAAAGTCGCTGGCGTTACATTGGGAAATCAATTACGAGGTGAAAGTCTATCAAAATACGTCGTTGCAAAGGCTTCTGATGGCTATGAAGTGGTTTTTGCCTTAACCGAGTTTGACCCTGAGTTCACTGATTCACCTATTTTAATTGCACCCAACGAAGGGACTTTTAGATTGATTGTTCCAAAAGAAAAACGCCGAGCCAGATGGATTCGAGAATTGGCTTCTCTAGAGATAAAATTCTCTAAGTAACAAGAAGTTATTGGTTAATAGTATATCAGTTATTGGATTGAACTCATAATCAGATGGATACTATCAAAAGGCACTACTAATTTAGTCTTTCATACTGCTTATACAATTCTCTGCTTTTTTTGCTCAAAAAGAAATCGGTACCACAAACGGTACCGATTCTACAAAATCAATCATTAGTTTATAAATTTCTCCAAGGCTACTCGCCAAGCTTCTAATTCTGGTTTGCCTGGTTTTCTTTTTCCAAAAATCAAGGCAATTTGTTGGAAATTTTCATCAAATAATTCCAAACTTGTAACTATGCCATCGTTGGTTGGTTTCTTCACGAGCCAAGCTTCAGCAATATGATCTTCACGCAAATGTAGGTTGAATTGTGGATCCAGTACATTGAACCAAGGTCCCATAGATACCAACTTTTGCACCAAGCCTGTATGAATTTGAATACAGCCTTTGCTCGACACAAAAATCATAATTTCGGTATTAGTACTTGATACTTCTTCTAGCACCTGTTTTACTTGCTCTACCGAAACTTTTTGTGCGTATCCTTCAGGTGCATAAGCCAAAGCTTGCTGACGATTTACCCCAAATTTTTGTAATAAAGGAAAAAACTGGTGGGTATCTTCCAATTTTAACCAAGCTTCCTGAAATGCCTCAACATCCAAATCAGGATTAGCTGGCGGAGCCGTAAATTCAATTTCAGGAATTACCTCCAACAATTCTGATTGTTCAGTATCCCGAAAAGTAGAAACAATGTCTTGGTATGCCGTTACATTGCTACTTTCTTGCAAAAAGATTTTATGAACAGCATTTCCATTTTCATCAAAAAACTGAAAACTTTTATTTTGAGACTCAACAGCAAAACCAAATTTCCAATGGCTCATAAACAAACGTAGGTCGATATCTTCGCCTAGTACCAACCCAACGTGGTTGTTGAATGAGACCTTTTCGTATTTTCCTTTGCGTTCGTGCACACAGCTTTCGTTACGAGTCAGCGCCATCACATATCCCAACGAAGGAATTTGTTTCATCAACTCTCTAAAATCACCACTCAGTCGTACCACACCTTCACCAATAGAGGTGGCTAGCAGTTCTGCCTCTGAAACACCTAATTGTTTGGCGGCATCTCTTATTCTAACTTTAGGATTTTCGTTTTGAAAATTTTGATATATCTCTTTGAGAGAAAGGGTTACACTTGACATATCCTTGCTGTTTTATGATAAATATTTTCTTGAAATGGAATAATAAAGGGATAATCCAATTGGCTATCCTGAAATAATTTTACTTGAATCCCAAAGGTTTCATGTATAGCATCGGGTTGTAAAACCTTTTGTGTGACGCCGTAATCCACGATTTTTCCTTTTTTGAGTAATAGCACCGAATCTGCAAATTGCATCGCCAAGTTCAAATCGTGAAGAATCGCCACTACGCAAAAACCTTTATGCGTTAACTCTTTTACGGTTGTCAATAATTGTTGTTGATGAAATAAATCCAAACCTGTTACAGGCTCGTCCAAAAACAGATATTTGGGTTGCTCTGACCTGTAATTTTTATCAAATAACGATTCGTAGTCGAGCAATTGCGCCATGACTTTTGCCAAATACACACGTTGTTGCTCGCCTCCTGATAATGTATGCACAGTACGATTGGCAAGATGGGCGATACCTGTTTGGTTTAAACAATATTCCACAATAGCTCGATCTTGGGCGTTGGGTCGAGAAGTAAAATGCGGGTACCGACCCATCATTACCAAATCATCCACTTTGAATTCAAATGCTAGGGTATTTTGTTGTGCTAATACCGCTCTTATCTGGGCTAGTTCATCCGAGCGATAAGTATTTAGATTACGATATGCCAATCTAACTTTACCTTCTTGATAAGGCAATTCTTTACTCAATACTTTCAGTAAAGTAGATTTTCCAGCGCCATTAGCACCCATGATTGCCAAGAGTTTTCCACTAGAAAAGTTAAAACTCACCTGACTCAAGAGTTGTCTTTTGTTAATGCTATAATTGATATTTTGAACTTCAATCATGTTGTAAAGGGTTTGGGCAAACAGGTATCGGCTTTCGGCAGTGGGCTTTTGGAAAAAGCATGTCTTTGGTTATTAAAACATTCTAACACTCTTTGCCTTGTGCCTGTTGCCTAAACAATCTAATTCTGCATGAATAATTATTCCTATGACATACGTTGTAGATATTCTGCTGATTACAAGCGTATTCCAATAACTTATATACTATTAACTAATAACTCAATTTCTCCTATCGACGATTTTTGATAAGTATCGCGATAAAACTTGGCGTTCCAACAATGGCGGTGACGATGCCAATAGGCAACTCGGCAGGAGCAACAATAGTCCTTGAAATCAAATCGGCTAAAGTCAATAAAATAGCGCCCATCAACGCCGATGCTGGCAAAACAATTCGATGGTCGGGTCCCACCAGCATTCGGGTGATATGAGGAATAACTAAACCTACAAACCCGATTGTACCACAAAGCGCCACGGAAATTCCAACGCCTAATGTTGTCAATAAAATCAATTGAATTTTCAAACGTTTGGCATTGATTCCTAAATGTTGTGCTTGACCTTCGCCTAAAGCAAAGGCGTTAAGCGATTTTCCCAATCTTGGAATAGCAACCAAAGGCAAGAAACACCCTATTGCGCCTACTTGAAGCGTTTCCCAAGTCGCACCACCCAAACTTCCTAGTCCCCAAAACTGAATACTTCGTAACTGAGCATCGTTTGCCAGATAAGTCAACAAGCCTGTAATAGCTCCACAAAGAGCATTGATGGCGATTCCTGCTAAAAGCATATTAGAAACAGAGGCTTTTCCGTCGACTTTGGATAGTTGATATACTCCGAAAGCGGTTAAACAAGCGCCTATAAATGACATAATAGACATCCCAAACAGACCGAGCATTTGCCATTCACTCAACCAATGAAGTTCTAACACAATCATTGATACTGCAAATAGCGAAGCCCCCGACGAAATACCAATCAGACCCGGGTCGGCTAATGGATTCCGAAAAAGACCTTGAATGGAAGCTCCTGTCATGCCCAATATCGCTCCTATCAAAATCCCCATCAATACCCTAGGCAAGCGAATTACAGTAAGGATTACACTGGCTTGGTCGTCGACAGCACCACTAACGAGTCCTAACTTTTGACCTAAAATATAACAAACATCACGGAATGAAATTGCTACTGCACCCAAGCCTGCTGCCCACAAACTTACAGTGATTAGTACCAATGTCAGACCAAGAAGAATGAGTCCATTTTTGGTAAAAGAGCTAGTTTTTCTTGTCAATAGGGTGTCTACAAACCGTACTTCAGCCGAATTATTCATAGATTTAAAGGTTAATTTTTTTATTCAGCTCCAAAACTGCCAAGCCTACTCTCGGACCAAAACCTGTTAGCATTGCTCCGTCCATGGTGATAAATTGCTTTTTCTTTCCTGCTGTAGTTTGTGCTACGCCAGGAATTTTTAATAATCCTACTGTGCCATCAATGCTTTCTAAACCTGAATCAAATAATAAAATATAATCAGGATTAGCTGCTACTAGCGCTTCGGGAGTGAGTGGTTTGAAATTCTCAAAATCATTGACAGCATTTTGTGCTCCTGCCAATTCTATCAAACTTTTCACAGAAGTACTATTACCTGCCACCGACAACGCTCCCATGCCTCGTGCATAGATAAACAAAACTTTGGGCGGAGATTTAAGTTTTTTAACTTGTTTCAGAGCCACATCAATTTGCTGCTTTAATCGTTGTGCTTCGGCTTTTTTTCCAAAATATGACGCCACTTCATCTATGAGTTTCTTTGTACCTTCTACGGTATAGATTTGGGTAAACATCTGAACTTTTACTCCCGCCGATTTGAATTGCGATTCTACTTCTGGTTTCAGGAAAGAACTTCCCTTTTCATCCTTTGTCCCAATTACAATGGTAGGCTGTAATGCCAAAGTTGCTTCAGCACCTATACCACGGTTGTGTCCTACCTTTGGGAGTTTCTCGATTGAGGCAGGATAATTGGAGGTTACATCTGTGCCAACAATCTGGTTTTGTAAACCTAAGCCAACCAATATCTCTGTAACAGCGCCACTGATAGATACGATTCTTGGTGTTTTTGATTGTGCGAAAAGAGAAATATTGCAAAGCAATAAATACCCTAAAATGAGTTTTTTCATAACCTTTTTTAAGTGAAAGTTCTTTTACACTTGATATCTTTTCTTCCTTAAACTACTGTGCTTTTTTCACCAATTTATATTCAATATTTGGGTAGCCTCGTTCGCCACCATCAGCGGAAGTAAAGTTTAAGAATTTCAATTTATAGACATTTCCTGTAGCATCTTTTACAACATAGAATCTATCTGTTTTTACACCAACTGTTCCTGTAGTGGCTCTCCAATTAGCGCCAATTATCGAACGGTTATTGCTAAACGTAACCGAGCTAATATTACTTTCGGCGAAGGCATGATAACTTACGGTACTAGTCAACACCTCTGCGGCTTGCACGCCCGCCAAATGGTTAATAAAGACTTGATCGGAGAAATAATAAGGAATGTCTGCTGTTGCTGATAGTGCTGTTTTATACAAAGCTCCCGTCCATTGAATATCCCATTTTTCTTTGGCTGGCTCTACCGAAACAGGACTTGTGCTATCGAAAGAGGTGTACACAAACTGCAATGAAGCATCTTTAGCAATCGTCATAGTTTGATAGCTTGTTTCATTTAGTTTGGCATATTGTAAAGTATAGCCTCCTGATGTATTTCTCAATACACGTAGTTTGATCAAGTCTTTCTTTGTGGTAGCTCCGCCTGTGCCTCTATTCAAGATATAGACTTTATTGTCTGCATCAGTTGCCGAAACCGATGCTATCACCGTTTTAGAAATATCTCCTGTCACATCATCTACCAAGGCAAAATGAGCTGTTTCATAACCGAGTGTCAAGTTTTTGCCAACGGTATCGGCAGCACTTACTTGATTTATATCTGTCTTGGTTGTTGCAATAGCTGTTGCAGCAGTCAGGTTATTAATTTTTACGGAAAAAGTATTTCCTGTATAAAACCCCAAATCCCAAGCAGCACGAGCCACAGCAGTTTGGCTATTGTTACTAAAGTCTACCCAAACAGAATTGACTGCCGATGAGCCTCCAGTTCCACCATTGAGTTTGAGCGTTGAGCCATCAGACACAATTGCTGTAAATTTCACGGTCAATTCTGCATTAGTTCCAACCAAAATTGAGTTGGTCGTTGAAGCAATTTTTACAGCAAGTGACTCCGAGCCACTCAGAAAAATACCTGCTTTTTTAGTTAGTTTAAAAGATGTCTCGCTACTTCCCGCTGGGATTTGTAAAGTAATTTGGTTATTACTTGCGGCAGGTTCTGTTGTAAACTCAGTTCCATAAGTAAGCCCTGTTGCTGCCAATTGTAAAGTAACAGAAGTCGCAGATTCTACAGCTCTCGAAAGCTTTACTTTGATTACTGATTCTGTTGTAGCAGCATCAATTCCTTGTTGTGTTGCTTCAAATTGTGCCAAATTATCGGGTAGAGCAATCTCTGTGTCTTTGCATGACGATACCACCAAAGCACCCCCTAAAAGTAATGCTCCTAATAATTGAGAAAAATACTTCATTGTTTTCGTTTAATTTATGAGAATGAGTTACAAAATTTTATTGATGAATCTGATAAGTTATACCTGCAAAATAGGAGCGTCCATAACTCATTGGCACGGGTCCGCTCGTACTATGCGCCGAGCCTGAGGTCATACCTGTATTGTTTAAGCGTGTAACATTCGCTAGATTCTTGACTCCAGCGTTAAGCTGAAAGCCATGCTTCAGTTTTTGGGTAATGGTAAAATCTACCCAGTGAAAACTTCCTATCTCGGTCAACTTTGCAGTAGCATTCCCTTGTGCATCAGTGCTGGCTTGATAGGCAGGTTGCTTTCCTGTAAACTTATAAAACAAACCCAATGTAGTACCTGAGCCTAGTGTATAGCTTACATTGGTATTTACTTCTGGCGACCATAAAAAACTTTCCATAGCCGTATTCGCCAAGCTCTCGTCACTCAACAGTTGATTGTATCTGCCAATGTATGAAAGCCCCAAGCTGGCGCGTAATTTTTGAGTTGCCAACGTTTGTTCAATTGTAAAACCTGTTGTTTTAAATCTATCGATATTTATCGTTTGCGAAACACTTGGATTCGTTGGATCAGTACCATAGCTTATCAAATTTCTAAAATCATTATAAAATCCCGTCAACGTTGATTTATGTTGAAACTTCCCAATATTGCCTATTCGAGTCAGTGAGGCATTGAAGCTGTCTGAGTTTTCTGCTTTCAAATTAGGATTGCCTTTGATTGAATGACTTGCGTCAAAGAAATTAAAATATAGTTCTCTCAAGGCAGGAGCTCTAAATCCTTGAGCATACGCCATACGCCAATCCCAATGTTGACTCAATTTTATCTTCATATTCAACGCAGGTATCAATGGGGGAGCGGCATATACCGAATTTTTGATTAGTCTAAAACCAGGGCGAATCAGCACAACTGAGTCAAGATTAATTTCTGGTGCTACAAATAGTGCATAGTCATTGATACTGGGCGAACCCTCAATT
Organism: Cellulophaga sp. BC115SP; assembly: GCF_009905545.1. Classification (GTDB taxonomy): domain Bacteria; phylum Bacteroidota; class Bacteroidia; order Cytophagales; family Spirosomataceae; genus Flectobacillus; species Flectobacillus rivi. The sequence goes on from NZ_JAAALB010000009.1 coordinate 36,501, forward strand.
CTGGCTCCGCTAGCTCGGTCTGCATTGATTTCAAAACCAGCTTGTAAATTCAACAACTTCGACCATCTATAATATGCGGTAGCACGCATCATAGCGTTATTAAATTTTGAAATATCTTGTTCTCCTGCCCCAAGCGAAAGCGTTCTTTTACCCGTATTCAAATCCAAAATTGAGGTTTGTGTTTTGCGCTGATAGTCGGTATATGCTGCTAAGAAATTTACCGTCAGTTTTTCATTTGAGTGCCAATTTCCTTGAAATTGGTGCATTAGTCGCGTCGTCAAAAAGCGCTGGTCACGTGCTTGATTCGTGTTGATGTTGACTGTTCCAAGATTGACAATATCTTCGTCAAGACCATCTAATCGATAATAGAATTCAGCATTTTTAAAACGATAACCCAACTTGGCATTCGCTAGCATTTGTGTTTTAGGCAACCATTCTTTATTTCTTCCTGTTGAACTACCTTGCCAGCCACCAAAACTTTGGTTGGTCAAACCTGCCGAAAAGGATAGAGCCTTATGTTGCCACGTTCCAGTAATACTTTGGAGATGTACGCCATTCCAAACATCTCCCACATTTTTACTAAAACCGTATTCATTTGCCACCGTTTCTTCTTGGACTTTAGCTGACAGACTCCAATGATTCGTATTTCCTTTTTTCGTAATAATATTGATTACCCCAGCCAAGGCGTCTGTTCCATAGTTGACCGACATGGGACCTTCCACTATCTCGATTCTTTCGATGCTGTTAATATCTATCTGATTCAAGCTTTCTCGTGTATCTCCACGGTCAAGCATCGGAACTCCGTCTAATAATATCTTGACATTTCTACCCGACATACCCATCAACTGAATATCCGTTGTACCTAAAGCCATATCATTCGAAAATCTGAAACCTATTTCATTATTCAAAACTCCCATCACATTGGTAGCTGCCCGCTGTTCTATTCTTGCTCTATCGATAACTCTTACTTGATAAACAGAATTACGGAGCGTTTGACCCTGTGGCTGTCCCGTTACAACTACTTCGTCAAGGTTCTTTACCGAAGGTTTTAAGGATACTTGGATTTTCATAGGCTTCTTCCAATCGAGTGCATTCTCGACAGTTTCATACCCAACTGAGCTGATTTTAACCCGTTCCATTTGTTTTTGAGTAACCTTTAAGCTAAAACTTCCATCCGATTTACTCAAAGTTCCTTTGCCAGATTTTAGCAATAGGATAGTAGCTCCTTCAATAGGCAATCCTTCTGTATTGATAATTTTTCCCTCTACTATTATTTCTTGGGCAAATACTTGCCAGCTTGCTGCCAAACATAGCAACAATAACACAACACACTTATATCTCATGGATTTGATGCTAATTCAAATAAGTAATATTCTTAAATACTTTTATTATTTTTATTTAGACTTAATATAAATAATTATACAAAGGTATGTAAAAAAGAATTGAATTGTCAAGTATTATTTAGAATCATTTTAAATAATTTTTCAAGTAACCTTATTCACTAGTTAAATATCGGTTCTATCTAATGGTCAAAATGACCATTAGATGAAAATAGTCTTTTGACAGATTTCTACGATTCCCATAAAAGAAGAGACACTCATCTAATGGTCAAAATGACCATTAGATAGAAATAGTTTTTTGGTAGGTTTCTACGATTCACCTAAAAAAAGAGAAGCTCATCTAATGGTCAAAATGACCATTAGATAGAAATAGTTTTTGACAGACTTCTGCAATTCACCCGAAAGGAGAGAAGCATATCTAATGGTCAAAATGACCAATAGATAGAAATAGTTTTTTGACAGATTTCTACGATTCACCTAAAAAAAGAGACGATCACCTAATGGTCAAAATGACCAATAGATAGGTGAAAATTTTCTTCATTATTTTGCATAAAAAATCATGCAAAATAATTATATTTGCATATAATTACATGCAAAAGAAATGATACAAGACCAACTGCTTAGATTTATCAGAAGGCGTAATGCCTTGTCGATTGCTACGCTTGAACGTGAAGCAAATTTACCTAAAGATACTATAGCAAAAGCACTTAAAGGTGAAAGAAAACTAAGTGATAAACACGTAGAATCTTTATTGCCAGTTTTGACAGCTTATGGCTACTCACCAGAGTTATTCGAGAAAGCCAGAGTTGTATCCGTTATCAATCACAAAGGTGGAGTAGGCAAAACTACAACTACTGGTTATTTGGGTGAAGCCATTGCCAAAAAAGGCTTTAAGGTATTACTTATCGACCTTGACCCACAAGGCAATTTGAGTCAGATTTTTGACGTTGATATCCAAGATGAAAAACAGGTGTACACTAGCTTGGTTAAACTTCAAGACCTACCAAGTTATCAGGTAGCAGACAACCTTTATATTTGTCCATCAGATATTGAGTTGTCCAAAGCTGAAACCGAGTTAATCAATAAAGTAGGAGGAGAGCAACGTCTTAAAATTCTCATTTCGAGACTGAGTGAAAACTACGATTTCATTTTGATTGACTGCCCTCCGTCATTGAATATCCTTACGATGAGTGCCATGCAGGCATCTAATAGTTGCTTGATTACCTTGCTTCCTGAAATGTCCGCCTTGAAAGGCTTGAATACTCTTTTGGAACGTGTTTCAGAAGCTAGACAAATCTTTAACCCGTCTTTGCAGGTGGATGGAATTGTATTTACCATGGTTCGAAACAATACCGTTCACAATGGAATCAAAGATTTAGTTCGTGAAGAATTTAATCATGTTCGTATTTTTAGTAATGAAATTCGACACTTGATTGCTTTTCAAAAAGCCCAAATTGAGCAAATTCCTATCAGGATGTACGACAAAGATTCGGAAGCTGCAAAATGTTATGATACCTTCTGTGCCGAATATTTAACCTTATTCTAATTATGGCAAAAGATTTTAAAAGCACCTTGAAATCTAAAGCAAGGGAAGCTATTACCAACTCTTTTAGTTATGTCGAAAAAATCAAAACCAATATCACGATTCTCGACGAACTAAGAGACTTTATTCCACCTCTATTACCTCAGGAATATGAACAATTACGTTCAAACCTACTCAAGGATGGTTGTAAAGACCCTCTTTTAGTATGGGAAACAACTAAAGAAATCATTGGGACAGGGTCGGCAGAAGAAGCCGCTTATGTGTTGGTAGATGGGCACAACCGTTACAATATTTGTAGCGAGTTGGGAATTAATTTCAATGTTCAGTTGGTGCCTTTCGACTCTATTAAAGAAGCCAAGGAATACATGATTGACCTTCAATTGGGTCGTCGTAATTTGAATCCTCAACAGGCATCCTATCTTCGAGGACTCCGTTATCAAACCGAAAAAATTAATGTTGGTTTGAACTTCAAAAAGGAGCTATCTAATGGTCAAAATGACCAATTGATAGCTGATAGTTCTCAAGAGAGTTCTACAGCTAAAAAGCTTGCGGAAGAATATAATGTTTCAGAAAAAACCATTCGTCGTGATGCAGAGTTTGCTGCTGGTCTAGAAAAATTTAGTACTCAATTAAGAAATGAAGTTCTTTCTGGAAAAGCAAAAATTGAAAAAGCTAAGGTTCAAAAACTATCCAAGCAAGTAGTCGAACAACCAATTGAAGATCTTTCTCAATTCGAAGCAATTGTATCTCAAACGCAAATATTAAATTCTGAGACAACAATAGAAGAGCCAGCCATTGAGATTTTGTATGAAGATGTTTTGGAAAAAATAAGAATCGCTTTCGCCTCTAGAAGCAAGATAGATTTGGACGAAGCTCAAAAATCTTTCAATAATTTTAAGAAAGTATTCTAAAAATGAAGGTCTATAAAATGGTCATTTTGACCATTTTATAGACCTTCAAACTTTAAAAAAAAGTATTTGCGTTAAGTCCGTTTGCTAAAGCTTTTGCTTGAAAATCTTCTCTTATTTTAGCAAATTTTGTTGGATATAATTTCTCCACTTTCTCGAACATATATCCTTGAAAAATTCCCCCTTTATCAAAGTTCACCAAAAACTCTTGCACATTATCCAACTCAGGATACAACTGATAATTTGCTTGGGCAAGCTCAGCTAAGATATTCGGATTTTCAGTTACATTATCATTTTTAAGCTGTAACATCAATTGCGCAATCAGAGCTTGCTCATCCTGAACCAAGGTTTGTACGAGCCCCAATCGCTCTTGAAAATAATCTTTTTGTAAATCAACTTTCAATCTCTCCAACTCATTTTGCAACTGATTCGCTTTTTGAATCTCCATAGGAGAGAGACCTTTGGGTTTGACTTTTATCTCTTTTGTCACCACTTCATTTCCCCAATCAGCGTCTTTGATACGATTAAAGATATAGCCTCCGACACTTTTTATTTTTTCGCCCTTGTCTATTTTTGCTATCACATAATCAATCGAACGCTTTACTTGCTCTTCAGAATAACCATCTAACCACTTTTTGAGGGTATTTTTAGCAATTCTGAAGCGTCTGACGTTTTCGTATAGCTGGTCTAATGTACTGGTACGTTCTTCTGCTTGAATGAGAGTGGATTCAATTACTTCGCTAGGAGTGATTTCTTCAATAAAATCCTGTGTTCTTGAAGCTACTACAATACTACCATTCGTTGATTTGATGACTTGTCTGGTGAGCTTTTTCGAAATTTGCTCTAATTGCTTTGGTGCTTTCTTTTCTTCTAAATGAAATATAACAGCATCCACTGCACGACCGACTTTTTCTTCCTCCAATTGCGTTACAACCAAGTCAGTATATTTCTCAAAATCATTGATCGTCTTCTGCAAAATCTTCTGTTTGAAATTTCCATACATCGGATATTCATTATCCTGAATCGCCAAAATTTCTCGCAAGCGTGCTACCGAATATCGTGCCCGACGGTTTCCCAAATTAAATTGATGCTTCAATATCAAGTACATCTTTACCGATGTCGGACTTTGCACATTTGCAATATTTCGAATATCGATGGTTAGGTACTCCCTCTGGAGCTCCAACAAATAGGGTTTTAGTTTGGGATTAAACTTTAGGCGAATACGATTTTTTTCACTTTTCTTAACAGGTTCGCTTGTTTCATCAATTAGGTGAATAGTCGTTTTATAAATCTCGCCATCTTCTTTTTTTTCATAGATGACAAAGCGTTTATTAAAAAGACGCTCTGCCGCATCACGAATAGCCTCGTAGTATCGACCATCATCACTCAAAGAATATAATTTGATAATGTCTTGTGTACGGATTTCGTATTCCGCAAAATCATCGTCGTCGGGCAATACCATCGTGAGCATGGCCATAAATACACGAAACTCATGGATGTCCATTTTAGAGGTAGCTTCCACAAGCCCTGCTTTACCACCTTGCATTCGGATGATATATCGGTCTTGATAATCTTGCTTTTTACGTAAAGCTGGTGTTCGTTTCTTTGTCATTAATCAGTTCAGAGTTTAATCAACAACACATTGATATTTCAGTATCTTCTAGAGAAATCCAGAAAGTGCTTATTATCAAGAGTAATGATCACTTTCTATAACAAATATACAAAGAATTAACTATAACTATAACTCCGTCGAGTTATAGTTATAGTTACTCGTGAAAATGGTTATAGTTGTCCGTGATTTTGGTTATGGTTACTCGTGATTATAGTTATAGTTACTCGTGATTTTGGTTATAGTTGTCGTGATTTTGGTTATAGTTACCCCTACAATAAACTGTAAATCAAGTAGTTACAGAGCCTTTAAACATAAAAAAGAATAAAAAAGAATAAAAACAACAAAAGAAGATGTTGCTGTTTTTATTAAAGTTTTTGTTTATTTTTTTTAATCGACTCTAAAAAAAATAGTCCTTCTTTGATTTCTTAAATGAATAAAAAAATAGTGTGAATATGAAAGGTAGCTAGTTCGATTTTGTTAAATAAAAAAGGCATTCCGTGAAAATGGTTATATTAAATCGTGATTTTGGTTATATATAAAAAGTGCTTAATTTTTGAAATAACGAAGATTTTAAGCCTAATTTCGTGAAATCGGTTATATAAAAATGATAAAAAATAGCCCAATTTTTTGGATTATTCCAGAAAAATTGGGCTATAATATGAATGATTAATGGTGTATTTGGGACTGTTGATTGCGGAAATATTAAAAAACACCTACTTTTTTATAAAGTTGATGATACTTCCGCAATCCAACAGCCGCTATCCTAAAGGGATAATGCTTCAATACATTGGTAAAGTATCTACTATTTGTATTGAATTTTCTGGATAGGAGAGAAGATCATATCCTCGACACCAGCAATCTTTAAGCCCACACGTGCGTACACATAATTTTGATCTGGATTGATGGTTGGAACGTTAACAGACATTTTGATACCTGTTAGATTAGTCACATTAGCACCAGATAGGTTTGTGGCTGCGATATTTGTGCTACCAGCCACGAACTGCGTCTTGTTGATATAAAGACTCACACGCTCAATACTTTTGGCGTTAGCGTCCGTTATAACCTTACTGAGGTCGAAGGTAGTTGAGACTACTCCAGCTTCATTGGCGAATTTGGCATTCTTAATCAAGTAATATGGAGTTACTTCTATGTCGATGTTTTGATTATCCTTCAAATCAACATACAAAGTATCAGACGAACTACCTTGTTGTGCTTTGGTCATGAACGGTCCTTGACCTTTAGGAATAATCAATTTGTATTTTCCTGCAAACAATAAAGAAGAAAACGTACCTTCTTGCGAAACGGTTACATCGATAGGCGCTAATTTTCCCCAACCTGGTTCCCAAAGCTGCATACCTACTTGGCTGTATTCGAGATTTAAAGGCTCGCCTCCATACACGATGCGACCTTTGAGTGTAATTGATGGTGCTACGTAGTTATCCTTTGAACAGGCAACCAAAAGTAGTCCGGCAAGCACAACGAAGTATTTTAAAATTTTCATATTGAATTAAATTGAATGTCTATTGATTTGGGTTTCTCACAATTTTAGGGTTGTTACTGATGATATCGTCACCAATTCTTGAATAGTAATTACCCATCAAGAAACGATCAGCACCAGTTACACGTGTCAATTTCACCACCTTGAAAATCCATTTGTCATGGTTGGCTGTGTTTGGCGCATAGATACGATACGGCCAAAGTGAGTACGGCTGAGTATTACGTTTTGTCGCTTTATCAAGTTCAGAATTTAACTCAGTAGGGGAGATGCTATTCCCATCTTGAATTAGGTGAGCAATTCTCCAACGTTTCATATCGTAAAGCGTATGACCTTCAAATGCTAACTCCACACGACGTTCGTGAGCGATACGGTCGAAGTTGATATCGTTGGCTGTAAGCGCTTTGGTTAGACCAGCACGAGCACGAAGCGAGTTCATGTATTGAGCAGACAAGTCTTTTTGACCTAACTCGAATGCTGCTTCTGCTGCATTGAGTAATACCTCTCCAAAACGATAGCGAACAAACCACATTTCAGATTGCACCCCACGCTGACCCGAACCAACTGCTGGGTCAAGGTATTTTCTTAAATAAAAACCTGTTTGAGCAGTAAATTCAAAGCCATCAATAGGTCCGTCAAATCCTACTACTTGTTCTGCTAGCGTTTTACCCGGTAGTACCTTTTGTGCACCACGGTCTGTACCACTGATAATAGAACCATCCGCCAATTGATAACCAGCCCAAATATCTACTGCTCTACCCTTAAATTTACTTCCAGGAAGAATAACAGTACCAGCCAAACGAGCATCACGGTCAGCAAAAATGTCGCTAATACCCGAATAATACACAGGAGTACCGTCGCTGTTGGTTGTTGGAAGTGGCGCATAAGTATTGTCCAACTTTTCGAATGCTTGAACAAAGTTCAAAGAAGGGTTAATACGTCCGCCTTCTTCTTCCTCAGCTCCATAACGTGGTTGGTTTACAACAGTGAAATTGTGAGTTTTACCAGATTGTAGTTTAAAATCTTCTACAAAAATCACCTCAGGGTTATTTGCTTTATCATAGAAAATAGAAGCAAAGTTTTCAGACAAATCTGGTTTTTTGTTGTACAAACTATAAGCACCAGCTTTTCCAGAAATCAAATCTTGAGCATAACCTAGGGCTTTGTTGTAATAACCAGTAGCCAAACTACTTGGAATCCCAACTTCACCACCTGAGAGTGTCACAACAGGTGTATTAGTTCCATAGCGAGCAATAGATGCTGCATAAAGGGCAGCACGAGAAGCCATGGCTAATACGGCACCTTTGGTTGCTCTTGATTTTTCCGAAGTACTTGATGGAAGTTTATCTTTGATATCATCGGATTCTTTCAAGATAAAATCATAGACTTCCGATTCTTTAGCACGAGGATTACGCAAATACGTTGGGTCGCCACTAAAGTCATAAGTAAGAGGTTCAAGAATTAACGGCACACCGCCCATTCTTTTTACCAATTCAAAGTAATACGAAGCTCTCAAGAATCTAGCCTCTGCCAAAAAGCGGTCTTTTGTGGCAGCGTCAAGGGCAGTGGCATTATTACATTTTTGGATAAAAAGGTTTAAGTCACGGATGTAACCGTAATCCCATGCTCCCCAAGCACCGTAGTCCCAACCTGTGTTTTGGAAGTTTCCATACTGTCCTGCTTCAGACCAAAATGCTTCGTTGAAGTCAGAGATAGCTGTCCAGTTTTTTACAGTACCAAGGTCAACATATCTGTTATATAAATCGCCTAAAACAGACAGCGCTTGGTCTGGACTAGACCATACTTGTTGTTCTGTTAAAATATTGGTTGGTTTTCTGTCAAGGAAGGCATCATCATTACACGACCAACAAATTCCAAGACTTGCCAAAAGAATACTATATATCGTTTTTTTCATTTTCGGATTCAAAATTAATTAGATAGAAAGGTTAAGACCGATGTTAACAAACTTGCTTTGAGGATATTGCAAACCATTATCGTCAGCAATTTCTGGGTCAACACCATACTCCTTCAGATTGTCGAAAGAGAACATATTGTATGCGTTGATATACACACGTGCTCTTTGAACTTTGATTTTATCTAAGATTGATTTTGGTAACTGATAGCCTAATTCTAAGGTACGAGCACGTAAGTAAGTTACGTTTTGTAACCAGAAGGTAGAGTTACGGTTGTAATTGCTATGTCCACCGTTGTTGTATCTGAATGCAGGGAAGCGACCTGGAATCCATTCGCTGTTGATATTGAATGGATCAGCACGATGCCATCTGTCTGTCAAAAGTGAATTGAGTGCACCTTCGTTTTGGTATGCCCATCTTTGTTCCCAGTTTTGGTTCCAAGAGTACATGCTACCACCAGAGAAGTCAGCTGTTAGAGAGAAACCTTTCCAACCTACTGATACGTTAAAGCCAAAGTTTATCGTTGGCTGACCTGTAGTGGTGTAACCAATTGGGCGAACATCGTATTGGTCGATTTTACCATCATCGTTGATGTCTTTGTAAATCAAATCACCAGGAAGTAGCGTACGGTTTCCTTGACCATCGATGTTTACAGGATAAGCATTGATTTCCTCCATAGTTTTGAACTGACCAGTGGTTTCGTAGCCCCAGAAAATGCCTGTGTAACGATTCTCGATTGAGTTACGGTAATTATCCCAAGAGTTGTTGAAAATTGGTTTGTACGTTTCAACCGTTTTGCTTCGAGCGTAAGAAAGGTTTCCACCGATACTGTAGCTAAAATCTCCTTTTTTGTTATTGTATTGAAGGGCAATTTCACCACCTGATTGGGCGTCACTATTTACGTTTTCGTCTGGAAGGCTATAACCTAGTTCGCTTGGTACTAAGATGTCATATTTGCGACCTCTCAAGCCTGTTCTTAAACGATGGAAATAATCTACGCTACCTGTCAATTTTGTGCCTAGCAAAGAAAAGTCTGCACCGATGTCGGTAACCTTACTTTTAAACCAAGAGATGTTTGTGATTGGTTGACCCTTGTCACGGCTAGTAACTACTGGCGTACCACTCAAAATAACAGTTCCTGCGTTGTAGTTATAACCAGTTAAGTAGTCATAAGCACCAATACCAATGTTATCATCACCCAATACCCCGTAAGAAGCTCTTAACTTTAAATCATCCAAAATGCTTTTTGAACCTAAAATATTTTTCATGAAAGGTTCATCTGTAATTCTCCAACCAATTGAAGCAGAAGGGAATACACCTACACGTTTGTCTGGAGTAAATTTCCAAGAGGCATCACGACGAGCAGAAACTTCAACATAATATTTGTTAGCAAAGTTGTAGTTGAAACGACCGATATAACCAATTCTAGCTTCCTCGTTGTCTGTATCGTTGTAGGTATCCATTGTTGTGAAATACACTAGTGGCAACACGTTTGTTTTTGGCACCGAGTGAACCCACTGGTCTTGGTATCTTTGCTCTTGACGTTCTGTTACAAATACTCCTCCTACGTTATGTTTTCCGAAAGTATTATTATAACTTAATTGACCTTGATAGATATTACGCATTACTTTGCGAGTACCTCTTTCACGCCAAGGGTTGGTACTACCACCAGTTACTTTATAGCTATTGTCTGTTGGGTTATAGGTATACGCTTGATACGTATATTCATGTCCATTCATAACACGGTCAGCAATGTAGTAAGAATACATACCTCTGGCTGTCAAACCTTTCACGCCCGGAATTTGGTATTCTCCTGTAAAATTGGCTTGCATTACACGCCAGTCTTCACGCCAGTATCCTCCTAGTTTTTTGTTGTTATAAGCCCAGTTAGTTTCGTTGTGCTTAATATCGTTCAAATACTCTGGATTGTCATTTGCATAAGGACGTTCGAAAGGACGGTTTCTCAAAATGGCAAATCTTGGTAACCAGTAATCATCTGCCCCAGGGATACCCGGTTGGTCACGTGTTTCGATACGACCATTGATTTGTACGCCCACTTTCAAACGATTTGAGATTTGAGCATCTACGTTACTTTGGATATTACTTCTTTGGAAAGTAAACTCGCGACCTAATACCGAACTTTGAGCTAAACGTGTAGCAGATAAGTAATAAGTAATTTTGTCTGAACCACCAGTTGCACTGATATTCAATGAATTAAGTGGAGCATTTCCTTGAATGATAAAGTCTTTCCAGTTAAAAGTTTGGTAACCATATTCTGTTCCAACCTTATATTTTTCAAGTTCAGTTTTTGTCATAGCTGTTGTAAAAAATTGGTTTACATCAGCATCTACTTTTCCTAACCACCACTGATAAGAGTCATTTACAACACTTGGGAATCGCGACCAGTTTTGCCATCCAGTGTAGGTATCTACATTAATGGTATTTTTAGAACCAGCTTTTCCTCTTTTGGTAGTTACAACAACAACCCCGTTGGCAGCACGAACCCCATAGATAGCCGCAGAAGCATCTTTCAACACAGAGATACTTTCGATGTCGTTAGGAGCAATGTTGTTAAACTGACCAGCATCTTGTTGAATACCATCGATTACGTAAAGTGGATCACCCATGTTACGAATTTGGATGTTGGCACTCGCACCTGGACGACCATCAGCCATACGGAAAGTTACCCCTGGGATTTTACCTGCCAAACCCGCACTTACTGTTGATCCCCCGTGTACTTTTTCAATATCTTTTGAAGTTATTACCGAGATAGCACCTGTCAAAGATTCTTTCTTTTGAGTACCGTAACCAACTACTACAACTTCATCGAGACTTTTTACATCTGCTAAAAGTTTTACCTCGAGAAATGTACGATTGTTGATAGCTACTTCTTGACTAACAAAGCCAATAGAAGAAAAAATCAAGGTCACATTTTGATTACTTACGTTGATAGTAAACTCCCCTGAAGCATTGGTACTTGCTCCTTTGTTGGGTGTTCCTTTCACAAGAATGTTTACTCCAGCGATTGGTTCGCCTTTTTCATCAACAACCTTACCTTTTACCGTCTGATCGGCGATAAGGCTACTGACATTACTTGAATTACTGGTTAAAAATCCCGCAGTTGTCTTTGCTGTAACATCCTTGACGCCAATCAAGTTGAGCAGCAAACAGGCCACGGGGATTTGTACCACAGATTTTTTCATCCATGGTGATAGTAATAGTCTAGATTGATTCATAAATTTGAAAGATTTGTTCGTATTGTTTTAGTTTTCGAGCAATAAAAATCCACAACTGACGCCAATCAGTTGAGTATGAACAAACGACCAGTCAGGGATGGGACAAGCATCCTTGACTTTTTTTTGAGATTGAAATACACGTTATCTTATCATAGTTGTTTCATGTAGTAGAGAGAAATTCTTGCTTTGATTAGGGGAGATATTGATGCAATAGTGAACTTCTCTCGACTTAGTAGGTTTATACTCTATAACCTCAGAGTTTAAGGGTTGCTTAGTACTAGTGCTGAATGATGAGTTGTGACTTATAGCGTAAATTTTTAATTATCAATATTTTACACTCAAAATCAATCAACAATTATTCGACACTATTACTTATCTTATATTCATTTAAAGGTAATTTTCTTTAGCATTGTACTGCACACTATCTTTTCTTGGCATATTCGGAAGGACGAATTCCAAATTGTTTTAAAAAGCTTCTACCAAATTGCGCTTGCGAATTAAAACCCGTCATGCTTGCGATAGTTTGTATTTTATAATCACTTTGAACTAATAGCTCTGCTGCTTTTTTGAGTCTTGTAACAATAATCAATTCGTTGGGAGAAAGATTGGCTACAGCCTTAATTTTTCTATAAAGCGTTGGACGACTCATATTCATGGTTTCGGCCAGTAAGTCCACATCTAGCTGATTGTTGTCTATATTTTGGAAAATGATTTCCGTAATCTTTTCTAAAAATGCCTCATCTGATTTGCTATGTGCTATATTTTTGAGGTGCACTAGCGGCGAATTAGCAAAGTAATCTTTAACCTTAGACCTGTTAATCAATAAGTTACTAATTTGCATTAGTAAATAATCTAAAGAAAATGGCTTTTCGATATAAGCATCTGCACCAAGTTCAAGACCCACAATTTTGGCTTGAAGTGTATTTTTAGCGGTCAACAAAATCACAGGAATGTGTGAGTATTGTTGGTTACTTTTCAGATGTTTACAAAGTTCAAAACCATCCATAACGGGCATCATGACATCCGATAGTACTAGCTGAACAGACTCAGACTCTAGGAGTTCTAATGCTACTTGACCGTTGTTGGCTCGTAATATATGATAATCTTCTTCAAGTTTTTCGCCAATAAACTGGGCAATTTCATAGTTGTCTTCAACCAAAAGTATGGTTGGGCGCTCATCCTGAGCAGTTTTTTGAGCAACATTTTCGGAATATGGCGAAACAACTTCTTTCCTAATATCAAATTCATAAGCATGATGAATGGGTAATTCTAGCAGAAAAATGTTCATGTTTCTCGAATCTACCACCTTCAATGTTCCTTCATGAAGTTCTGCTAAAGAACGAGCCAATGCCAAACCAATCCCTGTTCCTCTTTGATTTTTTACATTATTCATTCGATAAAATGGCTCAAAAATGCGCTGACGATAATCCTCTGGAATAAGCACACCATCGTTTTGAACCTCAATCGAAAAATGAGTTTCATCTATCGAGTATAATTTTATAATTGCCTTATGTTCAGCGTATTTTACAGCATTGTCAATAAGGTTACTGATGATTTTTTGAAATGCCTCACGGTCGACAGATGCCCAAAAATCTTCATTGGGTAGTTGTAGCTCAAAGCTTATTTGCTTGAATGTTGCCATGGGATAAAACTCCTCAAAGCGTTCTTGTAAAAACTGACTGATATTCATTTTTACAAAATTCAAACTAAAACCGTTGGCCTCTGTTTTACGAAAATCCAAGAGTTGATTTGTTAATTCTAACAATCTATCTGTATTTTTCTCAATCACTTGCAAGCCTGACGACAACGCATTATTCTCAACATTTTTTTTCATTAAATCCTCCAGTGGCGCTTTAATAAGCGTCAGTGGTGTACGGATTTCATGAGTAACATTGGTGAAAAACTCAATTTTGGCGGCATAAATTTCCTTTTCCTTTTCAATTTCAAGCATATCAATTTTACGCTGATTTTGCTGATTGATATACTCATGGTACATTTGAATACCAAAGTAAATAGCCAACAAAATTACAATACTGTAAAGTATATACGCAATTCCGCTTGCCCAAAAAGGAGGGCTCACCTCAATTTCGAGCACGGCCATCTCTTCACTCCAGATGCCACTACCATTCGAAGCTTTCACCTTAAACGTATAGGAGCCCGGGGCAAGTTTGGTAAAATATACCTTTCGGTTAGTTTTTAATAAATTCCAGCCTTTGTCCAAGCCATCGAGCATATACATATACTCGGTGGTTTGTGGTGAGGTATAGCTTAGGGCGGCAAAGTCTAAACTAAAGGTGGATTGTGTATGGTCTAAATTTATGCTTTTAGTAAACGAAATCGAGCGCTCGAGCGGAGAGTTTTCCTCTCCAATCTCTAACTCTTGATTGTCTACTTGAATACCCGTCAGGTATACTGGGGGCACAAAAGCATTTTGCATAAAAGTATCAGGTGTAAAACTATTTAGACCCTTTACACTTCCAAAGTACATTCGTCCTTCATCGTCTTTGAAGGCGGAGCTATAGTTAAACTGGTCGCTCAAAATTCCATTTGATTTGGTATAAGTTGCGAGCTTATTGCGTTCAAAATCATACGCACACAAGCCTTTAGAGGTACTTATCCAAAGTTTATGATGTTGATCTTCCAATATTTTGTAAAAAACATCACTCGGAAAACCATCTTTTGTTCCAAATCTTCTGAATTTTCCTGTTTTTCTATCCAGTAAATTCAGCCCATTTTCGGTTGTAACCCACATACGATTGGCATGGTCGATAAAAATGCCATTGATAGCATTACAACTGATAGAGGTAATATCTTTTTCACTTGAACGAAAATTAACTACACGATTGTGTTTAAAATCTATACAGCGTAGACCCTCTCGAGTTGTACCTGCCCAAATATTTCCTTCTTGGTCCTCTGTGACTGTAATAAAATGCCCGTAGGTAGTTCGGTCACAAAGAGGCGTAAAGTCTTGTGTTTTTTCGTGAAAACGAAACAGTCCGTTGGAGGTTGCTACCAAAATCATATTTGACCTTGTTCGGTAGAGTGTTTCCACAAAATTGCTTTTCAAGCTTCTAGGTCCATTTCCTGCTACAAAATGCTTTACCACTTTTCCAGAAGGAATATCTAGAATATCTAAGCCAGACTCAAACGCACCTACCCATAGCTTATCACCAACAGTCATTAGCCCATGAATATTAGAGTGGGAAAGACTATTGGGTTTTCCGTCAGGCTTAAAATGGGTAAACTGACGAGTTTTGAGGTTGAGTTTATTCAAGCCATTGTCTTCAGTTCCAATCCACAGATTTCCAAATTTGTCTTCACAAATTTCTCTTACGGCATTTCCTGTAATACTATTATTGGCTCCTTGGTTAAAATATTTATCAAATGCCACGTGTTGTGTAGGCAAATAATTGATACCTCCAAAGTATGTTCCAATCCAAATCCCACCTTCACGGTCTTTCGAAAGTGTGTACAGCGCATTGTCTGAGATGGAGTAAGGATTACTATATTCGTGTTTTAGATTGATATATTTTCGAGATTGTAAATAATAAATATACAATCCAGACTCTGTGGCAATCCAATATTCATCTTCGGTGCGATGCATAAAATCGCGTACATAGATGGCTGTTTTATTGGAATTGTAAGTCAATATATCTTCATAAGTCCTAGTCTTGGTATTAAACAATTTTACTCCTTGACTTGAGGTACCAATCAGAATTGCGTTTTGCTTGGTATCATAAATTTTGTCTATCCAATGAGAAATTGCAGGAGCAGATTTCTCAAACATATTATACTTTTTCAACGATTTGCTGAACGCGTTATATTCCCACAAATTGCCGTCTGTGGTCGCTAACCAAATCTGTTGTTTATTGAGGATAAAAGAAGTAATATCTATTCGTTCTTTTCCTGTATCTAATTTTTCTGTCTTTTGTGTTTTAGGGTTATAAATCTGTAAGGTGTAATCCTTAATAAACCAGACATTTCCTTCGTCATCTGTTTTGATAGTGCGAATAAAATGCTCTTTGGTATCTGGCAATACACTAAATTGTTCTGTAATGGTATTGTACTGATAAATTCCTGCGTAAGTTCCTACCCAAATAGTTTGTTCGTCTCCCTCACAAACCGAAAAAACAGTATTGTTTCCTAAACTTTTGGGGTTGTTCTCTATTTTCCTGTAAACCTTAAAAGAGTATCCATCAAAACGATTGAGTCCGTCTTTGGTACCAAACCACAAAAAGCCTTTACTGTCCTGCATACTGCACATTACGGAGTTGTAAGAAAGATTATCTTCTACTTCATAATGACGAAAGCTGAAAGACTGAGCCAGCAACTGTTGGCACCATAAAACAAATAATACTATTGTAAGATTAAGTTTCAATTTACTGTGTTTTTTGTCTTGTAAAGATAAATTTAATTCCTAGATGCATAAAACTGTAAATATACTTAATTTAGGTGTAGAGGCTATTTTGAGAAGATTTGAATAAAATTTGAACAAAAATGAACAATTTAAAATCCCAAATTTATTGTCATTTTGCTCAAACTTCGTGGCTATTTGTCAGCAGATCAAATAGCCACGAAGTCTGTTTTTTATTTATGGAGTTTTCCCTCAAGCATTTTGATAAAATATCCACCTACTACCGAGCGAGCTTGGAAGCCAACTTGCTTGGCATTTGTAGTTTCATGCCAGTCAGATAATGGAACTCTTGAGGTTGTTTCGTTAGCAAATTTCCAAATTGGATGAATCAACGCTTGGAAATCTTGTTGCGAATCAGCCATCGTTGCTGTCCACATAATCCAGTCAGACTTGGTATATGTTTTTCTAGAATCTAAAGGCAAACCGTATTTTTCTTGTTTGTTCAAGTAATACTTAATTTCTTTTTGCATTACTGATTTTGGAAATACATTTAAGCCCAAAAGCCCATCCCAAACCAAGTTGTATTTTTGAGACCAAGTACCTTTTTTGTCGAAAGTCAAAGCATAGTGATCTCCATCTTCTGCCATTGTCTGCCATTTGCTTGCCATTTCTTTTGCAATAGCATGATATTTAGAAGCTGTAGCTTTGTCGCCAATCATTTCTGCCATTTTTGCATAAGATGCAATGCCCATAATAGCCTTAGCTGACAAGTTGATATTACGAGCCAAGTGACCAGCAAAATCGTCTGTACATAATTGGTTAGCTGGGTCAAAACCGTATTCTTCCAAGTATTTTACCCATGTCGATAATGTTGACCAGTGTTTTTTGGCGTAATCACCATTTCCATCTACAATACAAGTTGCGGCAGCTAAGGTAATCATGTTTCCACATTCTTCAACTGGCATATCTTCTCCATAAGTCTGACCATTAGCCAATGGATATGTACCTACATCGTGTGCTGCGAAAGGTTTTGCCCATTTTCCAGATTCAGAGTATTCGAAAATGAATTCTAATAATCCTTTCATCAAAGTATTGTTGTACAACAAGAACATCGGTGCTGACGGATAAGTTACGTCAACTGTACCAATAGAACCGTTTGAAAAGTTTTCTTTCGAGAAAAACAACAAGGTACCATCTCCACGGTCAACAGTTTTGTGCGCTGCAATTGCTTGACGATAAGCTAGTTCACACAAGTCTGCATATTCTTTACCACCTACTTTTTGTGCATCTTGATACAATTGTTGATCGAATGCTGCTGTTTTTGCCATCAATCTAGTGTAATCTTTTTCAGCCTCATCTAACATTTTTTCTGCTGTCATCGAAGCATCTCTACGCCACCACGCACGCAAGTTTTTACCAAAATATTGAACTGCGTAAATATCATCATAAGCCAAAATCAAGTGATTAGATTTTGAAGTTTGACCAACAGTACCAAAATCAAATGTACTTTTCAAAACTCTTTCTTGAGGAGTTCCTGTGGTAAAAGTAGCATTTTTTGCTGCTACATACGCATATCCCCAGTCGATACGGAGGTCATCGCCACGTTTTCCTAAGATTTTTTGCTCAACTGAACCAGCCGACATTAATTTCAAGCCACCAGCGGTATTTGGTAGTACTTTCGTTGCTACTTCCTGAGAAGTCATATTCACGGCTAAGTCTGCCGAAACATCCATTTTCACTTTTACTTTGTGAGAACGACCGTCCTTAGCGCTTGTTTCGAAGGTTACATACGAAGCTGGGCGAGCCAAAACCTCTAATTCGTCCATCAATAGGGGAGAGGTAAAAGTAGCTTTTATCTGTACACCGTTAGCATCAAATGTATAAATTGTGTTAGTAGCTTTTACCTGAACACTTGTTTGAGTTGCCGCTGTTACTGGTGTTGCTGGAGGTAATTCTTCCTGAATACCTACATCGACAAAACCACCCCCAATTGGGTTGATACAATGTACTGCAATAATATTTTTTCCAGGCTTAATAGCTTTTTGTGCTGCTGGAGAAAGTTTATATTGCTCATAACCAGCAATATAACAAGGGCCACACTCGTATGCTAAAACGCCATTGATGAAGATTTGAACATCGTCGTCATTACTTACTTGTAGTCTTAATTTCTCAGCATTGAATTTTGCAGGAAGTTCTACTGCACGACGATACCAGATTGTTTTTGTTTTCCAATCGGTATTTGGACGCATTGGATTGCTACCAGCACCGTCACCAAAAGGAGCTGTACCTGTTTTCCAAGCATTGTCGTCGAATGATTCTTTTTCCCAACCAGCAGCAGGCTTATCCAACGTGTATTTTGCTTGATATACTTTTTCTGCGGCTGTAGTAGCGTAAGTTTTGTAATTGATTTTAGGCATTCCTAAAAATTGAAAAGCTTTGCCATCAACTTCGACAATACCTTGAAGAGAGTGATTTTTGCCAGTCCAGTGTCTTGTTACTGACTCATTAGCTTTGTCTGAAACAGACCAAATACTAAAATAAGGGTCATTCGCAATGAGTGGAACAGCAGGTGGACGCAACTGTTGAGCTTGCGTTGAAATGCTGAAAAGGCTCAGAAGTGCAACAATTGATTTTTTCATGTGATAAAATTGATTCATGATATAGAGAATTGGGTGGGAAAGAAATCTCATGTTTGGGATAAAACACTTGATTTCTTTCAAACTCTCTACTATTATTTGATTAAAGGAAATGCTACAACTCTTAATTTACTACAACCATACGGAATAAGTGTGATGGTTTGTTCTTTGTTATCGACGGCACCCTGATAGAATCCGTCGCGGGTGGTAACGGGAATGCGGGCAACACCGTCGTTATTGATGATCCAAGCTGGAATTTGTTTGGCCGAAAGTTTGATTTCTATCGGAGCATTTTGAGCATTCCAAACATAACCTTGCGGCATTCCTTTGGTAGTTACTTGTAAAAATTTGCTTGGTTTTTCAGCTACTGAAGTAGGAATGCCGAAGTTCCAAGCACTTTTTGGGAGAATTTCATAAAAAGTACCTTCTTCTTTAATTTCCTTTTTATTCCATTCTTCTTCGATTTTTAAGGCATAAACCAGTGGGCCTTTTTCGACAACTCTTGAATTATGTGCCCATACGCTTGTACGAACTTCACTAGGAAAATGTAAGGTAATTTTGTCTCCATTTTGCCACTGACGTCGAATTTTTACAATTTCGCCAGCTTTTCCTTTTTTGAATTCCTTACCGTTGATACTAATGGTAGCTTCTTGACACCATTCGGGGATGCGGAACTCCCAAGGGAAAGTGACGGTTTTGGCGGACTGCAACTCAAAATTAATTTGATCTTCAAAAGGGTAGTTAGTGCTTTCGTTTATAGTAACCTCTACGCTATTTCCCACTTTAGCTTTTATACTTGATGGTCCATAAAGTAAGCTCGCTAGACCATTTTCTGGCGTTGCATACCAAAGATGACTTACAAATTTTGTCCAGCCTTGGTGCATATTTGAAGTACAACACGTGTATCCAGCGTAAGGACCAAATACGTTATTCATACCGCGATAAAATGGTAATGAGAAATCATAAGTACCACGTCTAACTTCCACCTGATTGGCTGTCTGGAAATACTGACGAGAGATATAGTCATCTGTTGTTTGCGTAGGTAAAGCATTGTAAGTCATGCGTTCAAGTGCTTGTGCATACATTGGGTCACCTGTAATACCTAGGACATTTTCAAGCGAAAACATGGTTTCGACAATAGCACAAAGCTCTACACCTTGAGAAGGTTCATTTCCATGCAAATCTTCATCTCCTGAAAACATTCCGTGAGGTAAACCATGCAAAGTCATGATGTCTTTCCAACCTTGACTCATCGCTTTGAGATAATAGTCGGTTTTTTTACTTTGATAATAAATAGCTGGTAATTTGATACCCATCCCCACATTTACCGCATGACGATCCATCCAACTTTCACCCGTTTGATTGGCTGAAGCCTGCATAACCCAGTTTCTTTCTGCCATGTACTGTGTCCATGGAGTGGTTTGTTGGTAGAGTATATCAGCAAGTTCTAGTAAAGATTTATCCCCAGTTTGATTGTAGAGCCAATAGGCAGACATGATATTGTCGCCCCCACGAGCACGAGCCCAATCTGTCCATTTGTTGAGCGGACAAGCCTTGATGGATTGTAATTGATAGTGAAAATATTTGGTCATGAACGGAATGACACGAGCATCTTTGGTTGCTGTATAGTATTGTTGCAACACCTTAAGCATTACCATTCTTGGCCACCAGTCGGCACCTTGTTCGCAAGAACTTATGGATTTTCCTTCTCTTTCTTCGTTGGTTAACGGTCCAAAGAAACCATTGGGTCTTTGTGTGGAAAGTGTCCAATCTATATATTTTTGAACCTTTTGAGTGAGGGTTTTATCTTCGAGTAAATAGGCTAGTGGCACAGCGCCATCCAACCAATAAGGGGTTTCTTCCCAAGCATCACCTTTGCCACCTAACCATCCATTGTCGTTTTGGACTTTAGGGAAATATTCGTCCAGGTGACCTGTTGCCCCTTTTTTCATGACTTCGAGCTGTTGACGAAGCCAACCTTGTGGCTTTACAGCTCCTAAAGGTAATTCGATATATTTGAGAGGAGCCAAAGGCGCTTTATTTCCTTGATATTGTGCTTTTTGAGCCAAACCAGACCAAGCGCATAAAATAAATAAAGTTAGAAGTAAACGGTTTTTCATCATATTCATAGTTGATAGTTATCTAGTATTTGTTTCAGTACCAGTAAATATATTGGATGCAAAATGTTAATCACCAAGGTTTTATAAAACTTGATTTGTACTTTTCTAAATTTTACACTTCTTACCCATCGAGCAGATGGTAATGCTAAGAAAACAGATTAGTAGATAACTTTAAAATAACCCCGAGGGCATGACACCCCCGAGGCGTTCTCATAGAAAATTGGAATAATTTACGATTTGGGTAACCGCAATTGTGCATAAGTCAATTGCACAATTTCAGTGATACTCAAAGTCGCCAAATGCTTACTTTGCAGGTAAGGGCATCTGTGTTTGTGTACTTACTGGTTTTCCAAAGTTGGGAGTACCATCGGAGTTCCAAGTAAACTTTTGAGCTCTTGGCGAACGATGGTTTCCACAACCTTGATTGGGTTCTGGGTTAGCGTGATAAAGTATCCAGTCTTCTTTGCCATTGGCAGATTTGAAGAAAGAGTTATGTCCTGGAGCATATACCTTGTTTTCTGCTGATTGTTTGAAAACAGGTTGAGCCGATTTTTTCCATGAGTTAGGATTCAATAAATCAGCATTTGCATCTGCAGTAAGCATACCCAAGGCATAAAAGTCTGTCCAACAGCCACTTGCTGAATAAATGATAAATGCTTTTTTCCCGTGAGATAAGTATTGAGGTCCTTCGTTTACGTTGACATGAGGTGGATTGGTTGCATCATTCAAATCTCCGTGCTTTTCCCAATCGTAATCAGATCCTGATATTTTAACTCGCTCACCATCGATGGTCCATGGGTTTTTCATTTTAGCTATGTAGATGTTTTGTTGCACATTTACATCAGCTTCCCAACCTGACCATATCATATAGAGCTGATTATTATGGGTAAAAACATCACCATCAATTGCCCATTTGTCATTTTTGTCAGCCACTTTCCCTTTGAAAATCCACTCACCTTCCATAGGGTCAGCAGAGGCATTTTCTAATACATACATTCTATGGTTATCATTTTTGCCATCATCCGCAGCAAAATACATATACCATTTTCCTTGGATAAAATGAATTTCTGGCGCCCAGATTTCTTTAGAATACATCGTTCCAACTGGTGGTGTCCAGATAGTTTTCTTGGGTGCTGTTGCTAGTTCTGCTATGTTTTTCGTTTTCCACAAAACCAAACGGTTGCCCGTCGTATGGGTGTAATAGTAATACCCATCTTTATAAAAACTGTAAGGATCAGCTCCGGAGGGTAACAAGGGGTTCGTGAATGTTTCTTGACTTTGCGCCGAAACATCCATTTGCCCACAAGAGCAAAGTCCCAAAGCAAGGATTATAGTTAATAATTTTTTCACCTTATATTGTTTAGTGTTTGATTATCAGTTATTTAAAATAGGTTTATTAAGGTTTGTTCCGAGCATTTATATGCTCGGAACGAATTATTCAAGGTCTATCTTTTCTGTGTCATAGACTTAATAAAGTCTACTTCATCTTGTTTGTATGGAGTTCCATCTTCTCTGAAAATGTCATGAAACCAAACTGGAGGCTCAGCATTGTATTGTTTAGTCCAACTATCCCAAGGATAAATCGTTTGAGATTTTCCTGAAACAAAGCCCCAGTTGAACATGGCAACTTTGTATTTTTTTGCTATCGGCAATGAACCTTGGAAGGTACTACCATTTGGGCGAGCCATGTATTCGGTACATAACATTGGCTTTCCATAACGACTCAATTCTTTTATTCTATTTTCAAAAATCGTGGGATTATCGTAATTGTGAAACGAAATCACATCTGATTCTTCCAATTGTACTTTTTCTATTGGCTTCAATTTAGCATCTTGTGACCAATCTCCTGCCCAAACACCAGAAGTGAGTGGTTGGGTAGGCTTGGCAGCACGCGCCCAAGTAAAAACTTTAGGGAGCAATTTCGTGATAATATCTACCTTATTTTTAATTTCTAATCTTTCATACGAAGGACCAGTCATATTATCTGGTTCGTTCCAAACATCCCAACCCAAAATTCTTTTATCCTTTGCATAATGACTTACGACAGCTCTAACGTATTTCTCTAAACGTACATACTGACTTTCGTCTTGCAAGGCTTTTTGTCCTGGACTTTGTACCCAACCAGAGTTGTGCACATAAGGCTTTGGTTCATGTTGTTTACCCGTTTGCGGAAATGGATCCCAGCATGAATCAAAAATCACAATCAAAGGACGAATTTTATGCTTCTGGGCGATATTCAAAAATGTATCAATGCGTTTGTAAAATCCTAGCGAATCTGTTTCATAAGCCAAATCATGTAAAAATACACGCATCGTATTCATACCTAGCGACTGAGCATATCCTAACTCCTTATCAATATTCTCTGTATCAAAAGTATCCGCTTGCCACATTTCAAGTTGGTTGATAGCCGATTTTGGAAGGTAGTTTGCACCGACGAGCCAACTTTGTTTTTTATACCATTCATTTGCCTGCTCTTTTGTCCATACCTTGCGCACTTGGGCAGTTGAGTTGTTGGATATAGCACACATCATTAAAGCTGCCAATGAAATGCCTTTGTACCAACCTCCTTTGAACTTCATCATGTTTTCTTTTAATACGTTTAAGTTAATTAATTCGGGAATAATATCGCTAATAGCTTTCGATTCAATTTTTATTGAACTTATTTGATATTTTATTGAAACAAAGTAAGTGGATTCTCTTTGATGTTTCTATTCAAATATTAATCAAAACGTATCAAATTTGCGCTTTTTATTCAAATCATCAATTCAATGAACAATTTAGAAGGGCTATTTTGAGTCATTTTTAGGCAAAACTGTTCTATAGTGTTATAAAATTGTTCATTTCTATGAGACAAATGAGTATTTTGTCTTAGGTCGTTTCGAACGGCTTCATTGGTGTAAATTTGATAAATTCTGACTTCGAAATAGGATTAAAAGGGTTTATTGCATTGCTATTTTTTCTAATAAAATAGGCGTTTTTTAAAATTTAGTGATTTGCGATTGAGTGGATGAGTGATTATTGTCAATATTGTATTCTTGCTGTAGAGACGCAATGATTTGCGTCTTAAGCCATGTCATTAATCATAAAAAGTGGTCGATATTTGTTTTTCGACCGCTTTTCTAGTTCGAGACTTTGTCTCGGACTAGAATTTGCTACAGTTTGTAAACTGTATAAAAAAATAAGTCCAAGACTTAGTCTTGGACTAGAAAGTTCACTAAATATCAAGATATCTATTTCAAATCCCAAGCTTCTACAATGTCTGCTCTTCGGGATTCGGGTATGACGATGAGCTTTTCGAGCTTACCATTTTTCCATTCTACTTCTACGCTCGTCTGGTAGGGTGCTTGAAGTTTGAAATGCACATCCCATTCTTTGGGCCATGCTGGGAGTAGATATATCTTTTGATCTGTGGTTTGTAATAACATTTCTTGTAGTCCAATCATTCCTGAGCCTCCCCAGTTATGATCGGGTGTCCAGTCGTAGCCCGGTCCCCAAAAAGTAGGGAATCGACGGGGAGCATTTTGTAGTTTAAGCGATAGCAACTTTTGGGCTTCTTCTCTTAGCCCAAGGCGTGCCGCAAAAATGACATCTTGTTTCCAACCAATATGGCTTCTAAACTTGATTACATCTGTATCATATAAATAGGTATTGCGTGCAGTGTCCAAGCCCGACTTTCCGACCCCATAGCGATTCCAAGGAAAAACGGGGTAAAGTTGTGGACTTTCTACATTATTGATACGCTCCCAAGTTTTGGCAGGAGCGATGGTTATATGATTTTCAAATTGTCTGAAACTCATTGGAGGAATTTTCAGGAGCATTTCCTCCCAAGTTTTTTTATTTTCAGACGCTAGAGAAGGAGAGGTGAGGAGCTGCTCCAACACCGTTTTTAATCCTGCAATGGTTGAGCTAGGATTATAAGCCATTTTGTAAGTTTCTGCACCAGAACCTGGGTAAATGATTAATTGCTTGTTGCCGTCCAAAGCTTTACTACCTCGTTTTTGGGCTAAATATTGATAATGTTCATTAAAGAACCTTAGGCAACTTTCTATTAATGGAATATATTCTGAAATGTTTTTTCCCGTGAACCGTTCCATTTCTAAAATCATGGAACAAAACTCCAAAGCCGTATCCCATTCGTATTCGAGCCAAGCATTGTATTCCATGCCTTTGTCATAGCCAGCGGGGCGTTTCCAGCCATATTCTGCGGGATTGGGCAAACCAAAATTTTCAATTTGTTCTGTAAAACTAGCTCCCTGATGTCCCCAATAATGTTTAGTTCGTAGTTCTGCATTGAGAAGAATTCTTTTATAAAAATCAAATTGAGGTTTCATCGCTTCAAAGTCACCAGTTTTTAATAATCCCCAATAGACTAAACGCTGATTTTGAGCAGTATGCGTACCACCACCCCAGTTTCTAAAATCTGGAGTGAATTTCATGGTTGTATCTGTATAATAGGGGTCAACTGTGAACAAACCTCCATTGAATTTTGTAGGATATTGTCCAAAATTATTACAAGCTAATTGGTATCTAAAAACCTGATAGTTGCGAGAGAGCTCCCAGCTTTTATTATTTTTTGGGTCAGGAGTAATATGAATAAAGCTTTTGTTCCAAAACTCTTTCCACCAATTTTGTGTAGCCTTTTGAGCCACTAGCATATTCTTTTCTCCCTCTGTTTGTGTATGTAATAAGTGTTTTTCCCAATCCGTAACACTATTTGTCGTTTCGGTATTCAAACTGATCATGAATTGTTGCTGGCGAGATGATTTTATGGTTTTGATTTTCCAAGCTTTAAAATCTGTATCACGATATTTGCCTTGCTCAGTACCGTCTTGTTGCCAGTTATTTCCTGAAATGATACCACCAAAAACTAGATTTTTGATAGGATTGTAAAACTGCTTTTTCAGACTATCTAACCCTTGTTGTTTCATAGCTACGTCAAAAGCTGAGATTTCATCACCATTATCATGATAAAATAGGATTCCTTTAGGGGCAAAGTGGATGCTATCTTTACGAGTAACGACCTGATGGGGTGGTGCCCATTTATAGGAATTTGCATTATTTTCTTTGCCTTTACTCATCAAACGGTCTTGATAGCGCCAGTTTTCATATTGTGCTTTTGCCGAAATGGATTGATTACTATTGACTTCTACATAAATATTGGGATGAAAAACATCAACCCAAATTTTTACCTGTGTTTTGATTTTGCCATTACTTCCTTCTATGATGACATCACCCGAAGATAATCGAAGTATTTGTGTAAAAGTGCTAGGGTTTTCAAAGACGTTTGGAGATACGGTTAAACGCATTCTTCCGAGTTTTAGGACTGCATTATTGTGATCAAATGTACCACTACGAGCGATATAGAAGAAAATATCTCCTTTTTCGACCCATACATTCAAGCCAATATCTCTGCCACCACAAGGCATAGACTCTCCTGCATGCTGACTTGGACTATTCCAAACTACATTGTATTGGTCGATATTGGAAGGGGTATTTTGTGCAAAAAGATGGCATAGACCTATACTCCACATGCAAACTAAAAATAGCATTCTTTTGATCATCTTCATTTCTATCAGATTGTTATAGAGGAAAAACCTTTTATTCTAAATTAATAGGATATTATCATAGCCTTTGAAAAAATCACCTCATTTTTGCACATTTTTTCTTACAACTATGCCAAGATACAATATTGGCTCTTAGTAAGAAAATATTGACTAAATGAAAGGCAATATGGTATAAAACTTTGAGAAAATGGTACAAAAAAACACTTTGACAGCCTAGTACCTTTGTTGACCGATGATAAGATTTTATATATTCCAAAAATATACGTCTTCTAAACTATGTTGAATATCCTACAAAAAGGCTTACTAATTGGATGTTTGGGTTTAATTTCTCAAACGCTTTTTTCACAGACCAAAGGGCTGACTAATACCCAAAATAGTAAGTATGCCAAACTTCAAAGTGTTGACATTGGGTCGGTGTCTTGGACCAAGGGTTTTTGGGCAGATAGATTTGAGGTTTGCAAAAATACGATGGTCCCTACACTCTGGAGTCGCTATAACGATACCATAAGTTGTCATGCCTTTCACAATTTTGAGGTAGCGGCAGGTCTGGCTAAAGGGCGTTTCAGAGGACCTTCTTTTCATGATGGAGATTTTTACAAAACTTTAGAAGCGGTGGCAGCGATGTATGCCTCTACCAAAGATCCTCAGTTGGAAGGATGGCTCGACCATGCGATTGAGGTAATTGGTAAGGCGCAAAAGCCGGATGGATATATCTACACCAAATCGATTATCGAACAAAAAGCTAGTGGAAAAACGCAAATGTTTGATGATAAGCTAAGTTTTGAGGCTTATAATTTTGGACACTTGATGACGGCTGCTTGTATTCATTATCGTGTCACCGGAAAAACAAGCTTATTGAATATTGCCAAAAAAGCGACAGATTTTTTGATTGGTTTTTACAATACTGCTTCTCCTGAACAGGCTCGCAATGCGATTTGTCCATCTCACTATATGGGTATCATCGAGATGTATCGAACTACGAAGGAGCTTCGTTATTTGGCATTAGCCGAAAAACTGATTACGATTCGTGGTGAATCAGAAGGTACTGACGATAATTCTGACCGTGTTCCTTTTCGTAAAATGACGAAAGTAATTGGTCATGCGGTGCGTGCCAACTATTTGTTCGCAGGGGTGGCAGATGTGTATGCCGAAACGGGGGATGCTACTTTACTAGCGCCTCTCAATGCCCTTTGGGACGATGTAATTAATCATAAAATGTATGTGACAGGTGCTTGTGGAGCCTTGTATGATGGTGTTTCTCCTGATGGAACAGCCTATAAACCTGATACTGTACAAAAAGTGCATCAAGCTTACGGGCGTTCTTATCAGCTACCAAATCATACCGCTCACAACGAAACTTGTGCCAATATTGGAAATTTACTCTGGAATTGGCGTATGCTTCAACTTACAGGCGAGGCTAAATATGCCGATATCATGGAACTGGCTTTGTACAATAGTATTCTGTCTGGGGTTAATTTGGAAGGAAATAAGTTCTTCTATACCAATCCCTTGAGTGCCTCCAAAGATTTTCCTTACTTGATGCGCTGGCATGGCGGTCGTTCGCCCTATATCAGTAAATCAAACTGTTGCCCGCCCAATGTGGTGCGTACTGTAGCTGAGGTCAACAATTATGTGTATAGTTTGGCAAAAGATGGTTTGTATATCAACCTATATGGTGGAAGTACGCTTAGAACCTCCTTGGAAAATGGACAAAAATTGTGGATTGAACAACAAACCAATTACCCTTGGGAAGGCAGTATTACTTTAGATTTGAAAGAAATTCCAAGTCAGAATTATACGATTTATTTACGTATTCCAAGCTGGACAACTGGTGCTGAAATTTTTGTTAATGGTAAAAAACTAAATCAAACTATTACGATTGGCGAATATGTTGGAATTAAACAAAATTGGAAAAAAGGCGATAACCTAACATTGCGTTTAGCTATGCCTACCCAGTTGCTAGAGTCCAATCCACTTGTTGAAGAGACTCGAAATCAGGTAGCTGTAAAGCGTGGCCCAATTGTATATTGTTTAGAATCAGCAGATTTGCCTTCAAGCCAAAAACTGTCTTCTATCCTAATTCCAACCACAACTCAGTGGATTCCTAAAAAACAAAAAATTGTAAATACCGAAGTTACAGCATTAGAAGGCTCCGTGAAATTGGTTATAGATAATCAATGGAAAAATTCGTTGTACCGTCCTGTTTCAACCAATACCCAAACAACCAAAGTTTCGTTGATACCATACTTCGCCTGGGCCAACCGTGGCGATACCGAAATGAGTGTGTGGTTGCCAGTGAGTAGATAGAAATAGCTTTAAGCTGTCAGCCGTAGGCTGTAGGCGATAAAAACAAAATATTTTGCTTAGCGCTTATTGCCTAAAGCATACAGCATTACGAAGTATTATCCATGGAAAGAATTTTTGCAACATATTATATCGAAACGCCATTTGCTCCTGAAAAAGCAGCAATGGTATTAGCAGGTGAACAATCTTCTGGAACCTTTGTCGCAGTACCTGGCGAGACAGAAGAGTTGAAAGCTCGTTTTGCAGCGAGAGTAGAAAAGGTAACTTTTCTTGAAACCGTAAATACCCCAGCGATCCCAGGTGCTGAAAGTCCGACAGGGCAATATCATCGTGCGCTGGTTGAGGTGTCTTGGTCAATCGAGAATTTTGGATATAACTTACCTGTCATGATTTCTACTTTGCAAGGAAACTTGTATGAAATTAGACAGTTTACAGGCTTGAAATTGCTATCTCTTGAAGTGCCAGACTCTTTTGCAGATCATTTTGAAGGACCAGCTTTTGGCATAGAAGGGTGTCGTAAATTAACCCAAGTCTATGACCGTCCTTTGATTGGTACGATTATCAAACCAAGTGTAGGATTAAGTCCAGAGGATACCGCCGCAACCGTAAAAGTACTGGTAGAAGCAGGTATTGATTTTGTAAAGGATGATGAATTGATGGGCTCAACAGCCAATTCTCCATTCGAGAAAAGAGTCGATGCCATCATGGATGTAATTAATCGCCATGCTGATAAAACAGGCAAGAAAGTCATGTATGCTTTTAATATCAGCGGTGATATAGACGATATGCTCCGTCGATATGAAAAAATCGTAACATCGGGTGGTACTTGCGCTATGGTGAGTATCAATAGTGTGGGTATTTCTGGTACCAAAAAAATCTGTGACCAACGTGCTTTAGCTATCCATGCACACCGCAATGGTTGGGGAATGATGACACGTCATCCTTTGTTAGGCATAGAATTTACAGCCTATCAAAAATTATGGCGTTTGGCTGGGGTTGACCAATTGCACGTAAATGGTATTCAAAATAAATTTTGGGAATCAGATGATTCGGTCGTGACTTCAATAGAACAGTGTTTAAAACCGATGTTGGGTGGTTATAAGGTATTGCCAGTCGTATCGTCGGGACAATGGGGCGGACAAGCACCTGAAACATATCGTTGTACTCAAACCCTCGATTTGCTGTATATGGCAGGTGGCGGTATTATGGCACATCCTATGGGCGCGAGTGCTGGCGTAACGGCCTTGCAACAAGCTTGGAAAGCGGCAGTTGATGGTTTGTCTGTAGAGGATGCCGCTAAAATATATCCAGAGTTTGCAAAATCTGTTGAGAAATTTGGTAAATCGTAGAGACGTTGCATGCAACGTCTCCATATAGATGTCTAATGGCATCTTTTTAGATTTAAAACATTTGCGTTAGTCGTTGCATGCAACGTCTCTACCAAAAATATTTTGTTTATGTACAAAAAGAATTTCATACATTTTTTGGGAATAGCTTTATTGAGCCTATTTTCTCAAAAAACTATTTGCCAAGATACCGTAAGATATGTTGGCAAAACTTTAGTGAATGTCGATTATCATCACGGGCAGCTGCCTTTGGCAGTTGGTGTTCATAATTACCAAACGTTTAGAGCCAACCGTGAACACCCCGAATGGGCAGGCGGGAGTTCATGGACCTATAACCATGCCCCAATGTTGGCGTATTGGAATAATACCTTTTTCTTGGAGTTTTTGAGCGACCCTGTGGGCGAGCATATTCCTCCTGGACAAACGTTTTTACAAACTTCTTCTAATGGAAAGGACTGGACAAACCCTGTAGTTTTGTTTCCTCCCCATAAAATTCCTGATGGCTGGACGAAGGAGGGATATAAAGGTGTAGCCAAAGATTTATATGCCGTGATGCATCAACGTATGGGTTTTTATGTATCTAAGAAAAACCGTTTATTGGCTTTGGCGTACTACGGAATCGCCCTTGATGCCAAAGATGACCCGAACGACGGAAAAGGAATAGGTCGTGTGGTGCGCGAAATATATAAAGATGGAAGCTTTGGTCCGATTCATTTTATCCGCCCTAATCGCACTTGGGATTTGAAACAATCACCTTATACGATGTTTACGCAAAGTAAAGATAAAGGCTTTATCGAGGCTTGTAACGAATTATTGGCAACTCCATTGATGATGCAACAATGGGTAGAAGAAGCAGATAGAGATGACGAATTAATTCCTTTGAAGAAAGAAGTAAAAGCTTTTAGTTTTTATCATTTACCAAACAAAAATGTGGTTGGTCTGTGGAAACATGCTTTAACTTCCATCAGTAAAGACGAAGGTAAAACTTGGGAATATAGTCCTTTGCGTGCACCAGGGTTTGTTAATAGTAATGCGAAAATTTGGGGTCAAAAATTGCCTAATGGACAATATGCTACTGTTTATAATCCATCAGAATTTCGTTGGCCTTTGGGTATTTCTGTTTCGGATAATGGCTTGGATTACAAGAATTTATTGTTAGTGACGGGAGAAATTTCAACTATGCGCTATGGTGGGAATTATAAATCTTATGGTCCGCAATATGTACGAGGCATTATTGAAGGTAACGGAACACCGCCTGATGGAAATATGTGGTTAACCTACAGCATGAACAAAGAAGATATTTGGGTGAGTAAAGTGCCTGTTCCTGTGGCTAGTGAAGTCTACGGAAGTATCAATGAGACATTTGATAAAATGCCAGAAGGCAAAGAGCTAGAGTTATGGAATATTTATAGTCCTCTTTGGGCAAAAGTAGGTATTGAAAAAGCCCCTGATGGTACCAAAGCTCTGACTTTACATGATAAAGATCCTTTCGACTTTGCCAAAGCGGAACGTGTTATTCCTGAAGCAACTAAGACTACGATTACTTTCACAGTTATTCCTGCTCAAAACAATAAAGGGCTATTACATATTGAATTTCAAGATGAAAAAGGAACGCCTGCCGCTCGTTTGATTTTTGATTCAGATAGTACGCTAAAAGCAAAAGTAGGGTATCGTAACTCAGGTGTTCAGGCGTATGAGACTGGAAAGTCGTATGAAATTCGTGTTGAATTGGATAGATATAAACGTATGTATGACATTTATATCAACGGTCAGAAAAAGGGAACTCGCCTACAATTTGCACCTGTGGCATCTTTCCGTCGTGTGGTTTTCCGTACGGGAGAGGTACGCCGTTTTCCTAACGCTGATACGCCAACCGACCAAGATTTTGACGTGCCTAAAGCAGGAGAGCAGGCACCTGAAGCGATTTTTTATATCAAGAACTTTATTGTTAAATAATAAAGGATAGCCTTTTAGCTCATGAAACGAATTGGAATATTTTTAATGTTAATTGCTTTATTATCAAGTTCTTGTAAAAAAGAAGCCTATATTTTTACTTCTTTTCATGAACCTGCTAATGAAGGTTTGCGAATGCTTTATAGCGAGGATGCTTATCATTGGAAAGACCTCAACAAGGTTTTACTGGCTCCCACAATTGGCAAGCAAAAAGTCATGCGTGACCCGTCTATTGCGCAAGGACCTGATGGCACTTTTCACTTGGTTTGGACCAGTAGCTGGAAAGGCGATTTGGGCTTTGGATACGCATCATCCAAAGATTTGATTCATTGGTCTGAACAGCAATTTATTCCAGTCATGGCAAATGAGCCAAGTACAGTCAACGTTTGGGCACCTGAGATTTTGTATGATAAAGCAACCAAACAATTTGTTATTATTTGGGCTTCCTGCATTCCCAAACGTTTTGAGAAAGGGATAGAAGATGAGGAAAACAACCATCGAATGTATGTGACTACCACAAAGGATTTCAAGACATTCTCGCCAAGTAGATTATTCCTAGATCCTAAATTTAGTGTTATTGATGCAGTAATCGTACCTCGTAAAAAAGACGATTATGTATTGGTATTAAAAGACAATACTCGTCCAAATCGTAACATTAAAGTAGCTTTCGGAAAAAGTGCTACGGGCGAATTCAGTAATGTTTCGGAACCATTTACCAAGAAGTTTACGGAAGGACCTTCGGTAGTCAGAGTAGGAGAGGAGTACCTCATTTACTTTGATTCGTACCAGAGCAAAACCTATGAAGCTATGCGTACCAAAGACTTTAAAACATTTGAGGATGTTTCGAAAATTGTATCTGTTCCGCAAGGGCATAAACATGGGACCATTCTGAAGGTGTCAAAAAAAGTCTTAAAAAACCTTTTGTCGCAACCCTAGTGAAATATATATAAGTAAATGATTTACAGAATTATACGGATTGGTAAATGCAAATCCTGATAGCGCTTGATGAATATCATTTCTTAAACTTATAGATTTTTAACTCACAAAATAACCTTATTACTCAATGAAAAAATTAGCCCTAGTTCATACATCGGCGACTTTAATTCCTGTATTTCAGGAGCTATGTCAAGCTTTTTTGCCTGGCGTACAAGTGTTCAATATTGTAGATGACTTTTTAGTAAAAAATATCATTGCTTCAGGTTCGCTTACTCCTACGATTGCCAAACAAGTCGTGGGCTACGTGGAGTCTGCACAAATGGGCGGTGCTGATCAAGTATTAGTAACTTGTTCTTCGATTGGTCCAGCAGTAGAATTGTCGGAGCATTTAGTGGATATCCCTGTATTGAGAGTTGATCAGCCAATGGCTGATAAGGCTGTCGCTATGGGCACTCGTATAGGTGTGATTGCGACTTTGTCTTCAACGCTTGAACCGACAGCGGATTTGATTTCTCGTCGAGCTGAAGTAGCGAGTAAGAAAATTCAATTAGAGGCTGTTTTGTGCGAAGGTGCATTTGATGCCCTAATGCGTGGCGATGCCGCGACACATGACCAAAAAGTGACGGAGGTACTCAAACAACTAGCTTCTAAGGTAGATGTGATTGTTTTGGCGCAGGCATCAATGGCTCGCGTAGTCGCTAATTTGAACCCAAGCGAAAAGAAAGTACCTATTCTTTCAAGTCCTCAAATTGCGATTGAATATTTGGCTTCTCAACAAGCTTTATCCTAACTCACCACTATGAAAGTTGTCTTCAAAACCTGTTTAATTCTTTCTTTCCTACTGTTAATAACGGGAATAGTCCTTTGGTTTTCAGGAAGCCATGATGCACTTCGTCCTTTGGCGATAGTTACAATTGTGTGTTTTGCTTTGGGAATCAAAGAGGTAGAAGCCCTCAAAAACTACCAATATACTGCTTGGATTATGACAGCAGTATTATTAGGAATGCTTTATCCAGAGTCTTTCAAATCTTGGGGTGGAGTAAATTTACGAGACAAAACTCTCATATTGATTATCATCCAATTTGTGATGTTTGGCATGGGAACGCATATCAAGGTAAAAGATTTTGCAGGAATTGGTTCAACAGGAAAAGGAGTATTAGTAGGTTTATTTTGCCATTTTTCAGTAATGCCTTTGATGGGTTTTTTGTTGACAAGAATTTTTCATTTTGACCCAGAAATTGCCGCTGGCATCATTTTGATTGGCTCGTGCTCTTCTGGTTTAGCGTCGAATGTAATGGTTTATTTGGCAAAAGGAAACCTAGTTTTATCAGTTGTAGTAACGGCTATGGCAACATTGGCAGCGCCATTTTTGACGCCATTACTCATGAAGTTGCTAGCAGGAACACTCATACAGGTGGCTTTTGTAGGTATGATGATGGAAATTATCAAGATAGTTTTGATTCCAATCGGTGCGGCGTTGTTGTATGACTACTTGAAAAATGCGAATACTTTTGTAGTAAACAAGTCACGTATTATTGCACTCGTTTTACTTTTTATCATGATTGGTATTTTTTTGTTGATAAAAAATGGAGCTGTAGAAGGTGCCTTGAAAGAATCATTAGAAATAGTTGGTTTTGTTTTCGGTGCCTATGTTATGGGAGTTTTATATCATGGTGCAACATCATTCGAGCCACGTCTGGATACGTGGATGCCCTATATTTCAATGATGGGAATCATTTATTTTACTACTGTTACTACTGCTGCTGGTCGAGATAACTTGTTGAAAGTAGGTGGTTTACTTTTTGTTGTTTCGGTGATTCACAATGCTAGTGGATATTTTTTTGGGTATTGGTTGGCTCGCCTTTTTGGTATGAGCAAAACCGATGCTCGCACGATTGCTTTTGAAGTTGGCTTACAAAATGGAGGCATGGCTTCTGGACTTGCAGGTACAATGGGTAAGCTCGGAACCGTTGGCTTACCAGCAGCGGTATTTAGTCCTTGGATGAATATTTCGGGTTCTATTCTTGCTAATTTTTGGCGAAAAAGAGCGGTCGATCAATAACATTTTAATGTATAATAGTATGAAAAAGAGTTTGTTAGTCTTACTGTTTTTTTTCGTTTGCTATGCTTCATTTGGGCAAAAAACGATTTCTTCTCAAGAAATGAAAGCCATTTATGAAGAAGTAAAAACACCGTATAAATATGGTTTGGTGCTTGTTCCCGAAGATACAGAACATAAAATGGACTGTCCGACCGTATTTCGAAAGGGAAAAAAATGGTATATGTCCTACTTGATTTATAATGGTCGAGGCTATGAGACTTGGTTGGCAGAAAGTAAAGATTTGTTGAATTGGATTTCTAAAGGAAGATTGATGTCTTTTTCGGATACCACTAAAACAAAGATTTGGGATGCGAATCAAAAAGCGGGTTATATGGTGCTTCAGGATATGACTTGGGGAGGAAGCTATGCACTAAAGCCATATAAAGGAAAATACTGGATGTCCTATTTTGGCGGAAATGCTGCTGGATATGAAGCTGGCGATTTGTCGATTAGTATGGCATACACAAGCGATGACCCAAGTAAGGCACATGAATGGCAAAGGTTAGAAAAACCTGTTTTGACCGCAACAGATAAGGATACTCGTTGGTGGGAAAATCGAAAATTATTCAAAAGCACAGTTATTCAAGATCCACAAAAGCACTTAGGACATGAGTTTGTGATGTACTACAATGCTAATGGTGACTCGGCGGTCAATAACAAAAAGACGCGTTGGTATGAACGCATTGGTATGGCAGTTTCTGATGATATGGTTTCATGGAAGCGGATACAAGAAGAGCCCTTAGTATATCATTCTCAAGGAATTACAGGCGACCCACAAATTCAAAAGATAGGAGATAACTACGTAATGTTCTATTTTGGGGCATTTTGGAAAGATAGAAAAGGTGCTTTCAATCGCTTTGCTGTGTCCAAAGATTTATTGCATTGGACGGATTGGGATGGTGAAAGCCTTGTTCAATCGTCTGAAGCGTATGATGAATTATACGCACATAAATCTTATGTTTTAAAGTATAAAGGTGTGGTGTATCACTTTTATTGTGGAGTGAACAAAGGCGACCAAAGAGGTATTGCTGTTGCGACGTCTAAAGATTTTGGAAAAAGTAAAGTAAAATTCGTTGAGCTTAAAAAGCCATAAATTAGTTTCTTAAGGTTGAATATGTAAGGCATACAAGGATTCTTGTATGCCTTTTTGTTTTCACATTTTGTATTTAACATAAGATAATTTATACAACTTAAGTTAGTGGTCAAGGTTATTGCAATTATACCCGCTTTAAGCGCTAG
Source organism: Cellulophaga sp. BC115SP (assembly GCF_009905545.1). GTDB lineage: Bacteria > Bacteroidota > Bacteroidia > Cytophagales > Spirosomataceae > Flectobacillus > Flectobacillus rivi. Next base: position 73,101 of record NZ_JAAALB010000009.1, read on the forward strand.
GCTTTATGCTGTAGGCAAGTATTTCTCATAAAATAATAAGCGTAATTACTATGACTATTTTAAACCTAAACTAGTGGGCAAACCATCTAGACTCACTAAATTATTTTCTTTAACATATTCTTGTAGTCCTTCCTGACCTAATTTATCTGCCCATTTGAAATGAGTATCACGTTCTCCTACATAGTCATACAAAGGTACACCCCAACCGCAAGACGTTTGGACTAAACTGATATCTGCCACAATGAGTTGACGCGTGCTCGGGTGAATGGTAAAATGTGGTGCATATTTATCCCAAAGTTCAGTTTCAGGTAATACAGTTATAGCTTTTCCGTACAGCCTTAATATGCTTGGAGGACCTTTAAAAGAACAAAACATCAACGTGATTCTTCCGTTTTCCAGAATGTGTGCAGATGTCTCATTACCACTACTAATTAAGTCCATGTATCCTACCTTTGTATCAGAGAGAAATCGGAAACAGTCAAGTCCTTTAGGCGATAAGTTGACATGACCCTCAGAATTTAGCGGGGCTGTGCTGACAAAAAACATGTGCTGTTTGTCGACGAATTTTTTGTGAGCAGATGTGATGGTATTTGAAAAAGTACCCATAGTTGTTTAGGATTTAAATATGTAAAGTGTTAAGCTTTGGTGAATTGGTGTAGGTTTTATTTTTCAGAAAAAGTTGGTAATAGCTTCTTACTCATCATATCATCTGATGAATTTGAAAACAATATTACTATTTTATTTCTACCACGATTTGAATTTTCTTTAACAGATGCTCCAAAACTATTGGTATATTCCTTTGAGATTGCTTCTCTTTTTGAATTATTCTATCTTTGGCGCGATTTACACACGAATTTTGAAGATTTCTAAAAATTAAAGTTATGATTCAACGGAAGAAAAAGTCTTGGTTCTATATGCTGTTTATATGGCATGGTTCAGTTTTACCGCAGCTGGTTCCTCGCTTGAGCTTATTGCTGGTTTTCTCTATGATCATCGTTTATTTTAATGGTACCCTATATCATTATAAAGTCCCTTTAAACCCTGCCCCCTTTACTTTATTTGGATTGGCTATTGCCTTGTTTTTGGGTTTTAGAAACAACGCTAGTTATGATAGATTTTGGGAGGGTCGAAAGCTCTGGGGTGCGCTAGTTATTGATTCTCGTTCACTCTTGAGACAAGCGTTGAGTTTAACAACTTACGATAATAAAAGTCCACAAATTAAAGAGTTTGCTAATCTTTTGATAGCATTTTCGTATGCCTTAAAACATCAACTTCGCCATACTAACTCGGATACTGATTTGCAAAAAAGGCTATTTTCGGAGGCTTTTGAAAGAAGTAAAACTATTGGTTTTAAACCAACTTTTCTGCAATATGAATTAGCGAATTGGGTCAAAAAAGCCAAATTAGAAGGCAAAATAGATTCGATAGGACAAATGGCAATAGATGCAAATTTGAATCAGTTATCGGCCATAGTTGGTGGTTGTGAAAGAATTCATTCCACTCCAATACCTTATACTTATGGTGTGCTTTTGCATAGAACCGTCTATTTGTATTGTTTCTTTTTGCCATTTGGGTTAGTGGATAGTTTAGGTTGGCTTACTCCTATTATCACGGTTTTTATTGCTTACACTTTCGTAGCTTTTGAAACCATTGCAGATGAGTTAGAAGAACCATTTGGGACAGAACCAAATGATTTACCACTCAATGCGATGTGTCTTACCATTGAAACAACATTGTCTGAAATGATTGGAGAGCCTGTTCCTTTGCCACCCCAATTGGATGGATATATTTTGGACTAGGAAGATAGTTAATTCCATAAGAATTGTACACAGATTGAGCTTTATCAATAAAATAGCACTGATATAGTTGCAACTCTTGCAGTTGCCATGCTGAGTTGGGTAACCGCAAGGGTTGACGCTACGTTACACTTCAAAAACTGTGAATAAGAACACTTTTTACAAAATAGAATCTTTCGTCCAGTCCTAATTTACGCTAAAAAAAAGCTGTCCTCAAATGAGAACAGCTTTTACTAATTTCAGACGATTATGCTAAAGTAATAATTTATATTATTGGTGATCAAATCACTGATAATTTTATTCTAATGGGTTAAAGGTACCGTTTGTCCAATCATTAGTTTGCTTCAAAAGAGGATTATTGTTCAATGCTTGTGTTGGTAAAGCAAAGAAGTAATACTTTGGAAGGTAATTAATAGCTGGACGGCTCATGAGTCCATTTGGTGTTAATGCAATGGTAAAGTAATTGGTGTAAACATCTTCTAATTTCATTCCATCACGAGTAGTTGCAAAGTCAGCAGGTACACCCGTTGTTTTCAATGAAATAACGGCTTTTGTACCTCTTTTCCCATTTAGAGTAGATTCAAGTAATCTCAAACGTCTAAGATCCCAGAAACGTTTTCCTTCAAAAGCAAACTCCACTTGTCTTTCATCAAGAATAGCCTTTGCCATTTCTGTAGTTGACATGTTTGCTTTTAATCCATATAAATTATCAGAACCAGCCTCTATACCTGCACGTTTACGAACATTGATAACTTGTGTATATGCTTCATCCAATTTTCCAACAGCTGCCGCCGCTTCAGCGTAATTGAGCATTACTTCTGCAAAACGAATTTCAATCCAGTCTGTTCCTGAGAAAATCGTATTAGAAGGGTCAAGTGTTGAACCCGCAACATCGGATGTTTGGAGTGCTTTACGACAATAAAAGCCTGTATTACTTACATTGACACCACCATTTTCTACACTTTTACCTGCAGCTAGATACGTCCAAAGTCTATTATTAGGAATATTACTCATTGGCCAAGTACAACCGTTATAAGCAATAGTTTTTTCGAAGCGAGGGTCACGATCTTTAAAGAATAATAAATCGCTATAGGTATATTTTGATTCACCTGGTTTCTTACCATCTTTCATAGGATAAGCTTTCACCAAATCCCATGAAGGAATATTAGAGCCACCGCCAGAAACAGTAGAATATCTAGGTCGGTTGGCTGCTTCCCAGCCGCTATTACGTTTTTGCTGGTCGCCTACCGAAGTGTTATATCCTGTCACAAAAACGGCCTCTGTGTTACCTACTTCAGTAAACCAGATTTTTCCATAATCTGTGATAAGTTTTGCGCCACTTGCTGTCAAAATATCATAAGCTGCTTTATTGGCATCATAGGCTGCTTGCCATTTGCTAGCCTGATTAGTAGGGTTAAACTGTGGTGAGGCAGCGTATAATAGGATTTTTCCTTTCAAAGCGGCGGCGGCACCTTTAGTAATCCTTCCCCAGTTTGCAGCAGGAGTAATCCAAGTAGAAGGTAGATATTTGACTGCTGAATCAAGATCTGCTGACATTTGCTTGAAACACTCAGTTGTAGTATTTCTTGGAACAAATGCCGCATTGATGGCTTCTGTACCTACAGCATTTTGTGGAGTAGTAATCATTGGAACGCCACCATATAACTTTACAAGTTCAAAGTATCTCCACGCTCTAAAGAATATAGCTTGGGCAATAAGGCGACTTTTCGCTCCTTTGTCCATTAAGTTATCCTTTTCTAAATCAGCGATAAAAGTATTTATCGTTCTGATTTTTCCGTAATTGTTGGTTGCGTTGAGAGCCGTTCCAAAATCAGTTACGTCATTTTCTACTACGGCACCTTCTAGGAATTTATTTTGTCCTGTACCTTGATTATAAGATTCTTCAGTATAAACACTTCCGCCAATACCCGAAACAGCGGTTGGACCTCCCCAATCAGGTAAGTTTTGATTATAAATGTAATTTAGGGCAATATTCGCTAAAACTGAGTCTCCTGCAATAAGCTCGGGGGATGCAGCATTCAAATCGGTTTTATCTAAAACACTTTCACAGCTTGCTAATGAGAGCATAGCGCCCAACGCCGACCATAGGATATATTTCTTTTTCATTTTCTTCAAATTTAAGATTACTTTCTCGTTCTTTATTTCCGCTGATTATAAGTTCAAATTAAGACCAAGAGAGAATGTGCTGAGTGTTGGATAAACATCAAATGTACTTCCCCAGTATTTATAACTATACGGATTGTAAAGGTTTAGTGGGTTAGTGGCAGTTAAGTACACTCTTGCACTATTGATGTTTAGTTTTTGAGCTAATGTTTGAGGAAGTTCATACGACACATTGAGCGTTCTTACTGCTAGAGTAAATGAACTAACAAACCAGAAGTCTGAGTCTAAACCATTTTGTGCTCTGAATGCTGGGGCAGGATATTTTGCGTTAGGGTTGTCTACAGTCCAGTGATCAACAAGGTTGATTGGAAGATTTGTGATTGCAGCTAATTGCGCAGAAGTTCCCCAGCTTCTAGCGCCAGACTCCATAATATCTTGTCCACCAAAAGAACCACCAAGATTGAAAGAGAATGATAGTTTTTTGTAAGTAGTGGCAAAATTTAAACCGAAACCAAAGTGATTATCTTTCTTATTGGTCAAGTATTGCAAATCGTTGTCATCAATTTTGCCATCAGCCTCAGCATAAGAGTAATTTCCGTTTGCATCTGGTGTTGCAGATTTCGCTCCTCGTACATCTTGATAATACACCATACCAACCTGAGGTTTTTGACCGTAAATGGTGTAGGCTGGATTTTTTTCCAAAAGAGCATCCAAGTCAGCTTGAGTACGCAAGATTCCCATTGATTTTAGACCTAAGAAGCCCATATCTGTAGAACGTCCGTTTGGATCACGATAAGTGCCTTTCAAGCCTTGGTCATAGTCAACTTTAATTTGCTTGTTGTCACTCCATGAGAAGAAACCACGTACTTTGTAAGACCAGTCCTTATTAATATGGTCTGTCCATCCTAATGAGATTTCAGTACCAAATGCCGCTACAGTTCCGAAATTTTGTGAAGGAAGAGCTGCTCCTACAGTAAGTGGAACAGATGATGTCAATGTTGTTAACATGTTATAACGATAGTCATAAAAACCATCGAGTGTCAAACTCATGCGATTCTTTAAGAAGGAAGCATCGATACCACCATTTAACTTAGTAGCATCATCCCACTGTAAGTCACGATTAGGCATGGCATTTTTTAATCTGAAAATACCTGCTCTGTCTAAGTTGCCTCCAAATACTGGACCGTTACCTGTTTGAATTAGGTTGTAACTTTGTAACCAGTTGTAAGCTCTTGTATTATCCATACCAGTTAGACCTACCGAAGCACGGAACTTTAATTGATCTACCCAGTGTACGTTGTCCTTAAAGAATGGTTCTTCTGAAATAACCCAACCTAATGAAAGTGAAGGAAAGGTTCCCCAACGATTTTCAGGAGCAAAGTTGGTAGATGCATCACGACGTACTGATACTTCAGCAAGGTACTTATTGGCATAGTTGTAATTTATACGACCTACAAAAGAAAGACGTCCTGACTCTGATTCAGATTCACTAATAGTACCAACACCAGCACCCGAGGCTGTTCCTCCTAAAGCATATCCAGCGTTATCTAGTGCGTTATCTACGAGGTTGTCTAAGTATGAGGTGATACCATCAGAGTAAGCCTCGCCTTGTTCAAATAGTCCCAATACTGAAATGGAGTGCTTTCCGAATGTCTTGTCATAAGTTAAATAGCCATTCAATTGATAGGAATCTCCGTAACTTGGTGCGTAGTAAATACGGTTACTGTTTGATACCGTTGCAATACTTCTCACATCTCCTCCAACAATATGTTTGTTAGCTCCAAGCATCGTAAAGGTATATAGCTTGTAACGTGTACCAAATTCTTTACCAAAAGAATTCTCCATATTTCTGTTGTAGGTAACTCTTGCTTTTAAACCTTTTAAGAATGGTGCGTCGTATTCGAGTGAGGCATTGATATTGAGCCCATTGTCGCGCGACATCAAGTAGTTGTTTGATTTTTGTGCTTCAAAAAAATGGAAGTTTTCGTTTGTATTGGCACCACTACTTAATAAACTTACTGGTAATCCATTGTAATAAGCTGGAGTGAATGGAGCTGCATACAGAAGAGACTGGAAATCTTTTTCATTACTCGTTCCACCTTGTTTCAATAAGTAACGGTCTTTTGTAGAAACATCGCCCGATAGACCTAAACTAGCTTTTACATTTTTCGAGACTTTTACGTCAGCACTGGCACGGAATGACCAACGATCAAAATTGATTTTATCGAAATTTCCGTTTTGTTGATTGTATGCAACACTAGCAAAATAGGTAGCTTTTTCGGTACCCCCACTAACGTTTAATGCATGTCTTGTGGTATACGAGGCTTTCCATGCTTGTTCCAACCATGACTGACTATTGGTTTTAAAATAGTCTAACTCATCTTGGCTATATAACAATGAAGTATTTGTAGTTCCTGCGTTATAATCATTACGATAAGTTGCCAATTGGTATCCATCCATCATTTTGGGTAATTTTGCATCAGAAATACCTATAGAAGTACTATAGGAAAATCTAGGAGCTCCTGTTTTACCTCTTTTTGTAGTAACTACAATAACGCCATTGGCACCACGAGCACCATAAATTGCAGCGGCTGCATCTTTCAGAATAGAAATATTTTCTACTTCAGATTGATCCATCGTATTAAAATCGTCAAATGAACGAATTACGTTATCTATCACGACTAATGGCGACAATGTCCCACCGTCTTTTGAAAACATAGATGGATTACGAATAGTAATGGTTGCAGGATCCCCTGGACGAGCAAAGCCTCCTGATACACCAACACCTGGTTGTTGAGCTACTAAAGCAGCTGACAAGCTACCTACAGGAAGATCCTCGATAGCCTTCATGTCGATTTGAGCAACAGCACCAGTCAAGTGAATTTTCTTCTGCTGACCATATCCCACCACTACTACTTCATCCAAAGAAGAAGTTTCGCTAACTAAAATGACATTAACGATTTTACGATCTGCAACTGAAACTTCCTGTGTTTTATATCCAATCGAGCTAATAATTAGCGTTTCTTTGCCAGTTGGGGCATTAAGTGTAAATGTACCATCAGCTTTAGTGGTTGTACCTGTTTTGCTGTTTTTGATACGAATTGTTACACCTGCCAATGGTGCGCCTTCACTGTCCTTTACAGAACCTGTCACTGTGTGGTCTGCATTACTAGTCTTAACGGCAGAACCCAATGCAGGATTTGAAGCTTGAGCTACCTCCAAAAAAGGAGCTCCCGCAATGAATTGGGCTGCTAATAGCAAAGTACAGGTAAGTTTAGTGCCTTTACGTTTGCCAAATTGTGGTTGTAAATGAAATGTCATATTTTTCCTTACATTAAATTGAGTACTAATAGTGTTTGTACGTTTTCGACTTGCGTTCGAGTTACTTTGAGTTTTCCTAATTATTATTGTCCAGAGGTTTTACTTGCTTCCTTTTTAGCTGATTCGGCAGCTTTGATTTTCTTCTCCCACTCTTGCCCTGCCTTTTTCATATCTACTCCTTGAGCCGAAAGATAATTATTGATTTTGCCTTTGTATTTTCCGAACCAAGCGTGTTTTTTTTCTGATGATTCGGCATCCATTGCATGCTCTCTTGCTTCTGTTAAATAATCCAAAATTTGTTTCTTTTGGTCTTTAGTCAAATCAGGAAGCATTTCTTGATACGCTCTGTAAGTATTGGGTAATACATTGTAAGTCATACCGTCTTTTACTGCTTCTACCTGAGTGTCTGATAATTCCTTTGAAAGAGATTTAAGATACTTTTCATGCAAGGTGTTTTGATCAGCGTCTGTTTTTTGCTCTACTTTTTGAATTTCTGCTGTTAGCTGTTCCTTACTTAAAGAAGTATTGCCTTTGAGCGCTAAGATGCTATTCTTTTTTTGCTCATGGATGTCGTTGAGATTCCGATATTGATTGGCAATTAAGTCTCTTACCTTGAGTGCTTTCTTTTCTTTTTTCACATCAAGCTTCTGTACAATCTTATCAGCTCTTTCTGTAATTGCTTTGGTATATGCGGCTTCTTTTGCAGAAGCATCTTGAATGTTTTGCGCATTTCCAAACAATACAAATCCTAATAGCAAAGAGGTAATCGAGAGAAATCTGAATTGGAACATTATAAGGTACGTTTATCTGTTATGTTGGTATTGAAATTTTTTTTTAACACTTTTCGATAGTCTGTATAATTATGATTTATTAGCAGTGCTTTTTGATAAAATATTGCTATTTTCTAATTTTTTTAGGCTATCTATTGTAGTCTTTTATCATAATATCATGGAATTGCTCTCTACTTGTTCAAAACCTGATTTCTGAGAACTATGATAAGTGTTATTTTGACACATTGATTTACTGGTACTTGTAATTTTTTAGTGGTTAAGTAATTGATTATTAATTTATTATAAGTTTTAATCAAGACAAGTAATGACAACTTTATACTTTTTTTATATTACGTTAGTTATATAATTTGGTAATATTCTTTTATACAAGTAAAATTGTGTTGTTTCTACGATTCAAATTTCACTATATAAAGTCCTATTTTTATGCATTTTTTTACCAACTTAGTGTAGAATATTGTCATATAATAAATTGGAATCATCATATTTGAATATATTGTACAAAATTTTTGATAGTAGAACGTTTTTTAGAGAAAGTAGAAATAAAAGAATAGTCCTATTTTTTTGATAATATTGAGTTATGAAACCACTTTTCCAGAAAGTTCCTGTTAAGCTAGAAAGCTCCTTTAGTGTCAGACACGACGTTCGACCTAACTTTGGAGGCATCTGGCATTATCACCCTGAGCTAGAGTTGCACTATATTATCAGAGGCGAAGGGGTTCGTTTTATTGGTGATAATATCAGCAACTTTTCGCACGGAGAGATTGTGTTGGTGGGCGAAAACTTACCTCATACTTGGCGTTGTAAAGAGGAGTATTTTTATCCTGATAATGACCTCGACGTAGAGGCTGTGGTTATACAATTTTTGCCTGATTGTCTTGGAAAATATTTGCTTGGATTACCTGAGGCATATTTGCTCCCAAAATTGTATGATAAGGCCAAAAGTGGCATGGTCATCATTGGCGAAACCCGAGAACGCCTGACTGAGCTGATGGTAAAAATTGCGCAGGCCAAAAACTTAGAGCGTATATCTTTGCTTATTTCTATTCTGCATCTTTTGGCAGAAAGTGATGAGTTCGAAACCATTGCGGGTGGACAAGCTTTTTACCAGTCGAACGAGTCGGATACACTGCGATTGAATAAGGTGTGTAATTATACTTTGATGAATTATAAAAAGGATATCACTCTTGAAGAAATTGCTGCAATTAGTAACCTGAGCGTCACATCGTTTTGTAGATACTTTAAGCTCATGACTAAGAAGACCTACTATGATTTCTTGATTGAAATCCGTATTTCACACGCCTGTAGGGCTCTGGTAGAAGATAAACTACCCACAGAGGTGATTTGCTTTGACTGTGGATTCAATAATGTATCGAATTTCTATAGACATTTCAAAAAGGTAATGGGTATTACCCCGCTGGAGTATAAGCGGAAATATCATAAGAAATAGCAGTTATCTATCGAACTATTTCAGATTTAGGATTTCTGATTTCGGAAATAAAACAAAATACCTTTGTTTTTCATAAAATATAGAAGATTGTACATCCGAAATCCAACATCCGATATCCAAAATCGGCAGTTTTAGAATCCTTCGTACAGCACTAACTCACAATTATTCAATCCTTATAGCCCAAAAAAATCCCCCGCTAGTAAAACTATTGCGGGGGATTCCATCCCAAATTAATTAACAAACTATCTCCTGTAAAGGTATAGTATCTTGTAAGTCCTTGTATGCCAGATACAAAGTCTCAATATCGTTTGCGACTGAGGGGCTGATTTTCCCTACGTTACGTCGTGTGAATGTCGAAATTTGAAAATTTCTTTTTTGTAAAAATAGTTTAGAAACAGTTGGATAAACCTGATGCATAACATCCATTTGTTTCACTAAAAAGTCTTGTACTTTTTGTATTTCGGCCGAAAGCTCCTCTTTATTATAATTGTCACATAACCAGACGATTAATTCAGGGAAATAATTGCCTTGAATACAAGACAAACCTGCACTTCCTGCTTTTAGAGAATCCACGGCATGAACCATGTATGCATCATAAAGTCCAAAATTTTGCCCCTCTGTGGCTTTAATTTTAGCCTTGATTTGCTCAATATCTAAGCAGGTATCTTTATGGTAAATGACTCTTCCTGTGCGACTTAATCTCGACAAAATGTCTGCTGAAACCAATCGCTTGTAGGGTACTGGACATTCGTAAAGCCCTAGAGGAATGTTTTCAGTTAAGTCTAATAAAGCCATCATTCTGTCTTCAAAAACCTCGTCAGTCTCATGACTTTCGGCAATGGCGTTTGCCAAGGTAATCACTCCATCAGCGCCAGTATCATATACTCTTTTGACAAAATCAGCTTGCTCTTGTAAGCTATTGCCAAAACTTCCTGTGGCTACTACAGGTAATCCTGAAGCACTTTTTATGGTTTGTTTGATTACTTGAAGGCGTTCATTTTCAGTAAGTTCAAACATTTCACTAGACAAACAATTGGCAAATAGACCACTTGCTCCAGCTTCTACATAAAACTCTGTCAGTCGACCAAGACCTTCGAAATCTATCTCGCCATTTTCATGGAATGGCGTTAACATTACTGGAATAAATCCTTTTTTGGTAGTAATCATAACTGTAGAGGAATTGAAAAGCTAATGTATTGATTATGAGTCATTTTTAGCCATTAATTTAGTGACAATCACTCCTGAAATGAATAGGGTAACTGTACCAAGTACAATACTCATATTTTTATGTAAATGACTTTTTAATCCATCATATTCCGCTGGTAAGAGGTCAGAGAATGTAACCCAACAAATAACCACTAATCCTATTAGTGTAGCAATAATGGCTGCCTGATTAGTTGCTTTTTTACTAAATAATCCGAGTAAAAATAAACCTAACATACCTGCGGCAAATAGACCCGATAGTTGCCACCATATATCTAAAATGCTTTTGACGCCAATCATGGCCATACCCGAGGCCAGTCCTAAAAAGCCAAAAATAACCGTTGACGTATGTAATATACGTAAGCTACTTTTGTCGCTTATGTCTTTGACAAAATATCGTTGGTAAATGTCTATTGAAAACACCGTGGCTGAGGCATTCATACCAGAGCTAATGGTACTCATAGCAGCAGACAACAATGCCGAGATAATGAGTCCCATCAATCCAACAGGGATTTTGTGAACCATAAAATGTGGCATTACCTTATCGCCATAATCTTCTACTTTGAGTTGAGCCGCTTGAGCTATTAACTCAGAAGCACTCAGATTGGGAAATTTAGCTTTGACAACTTCCAATTTGAGTTGATTCAATAATTCAGGATGAACCTCATAATAGGCATATAAACTTGAACCAATAATGAAAAAAAGCAAGGATGCTGGAATATACATCCAAACGCACATCCAGAGGGATTTTCGAGCTTCGCTTTCCGAGGTGGTAGTATGATAACGCTGAATGTAGTTTTGGTCCATCCCAAAATTGTTCAGATTTATTAAAAAACCATAAAACAAAACCACCCAGAAAGTTGAACTAGTAAAATCCCAATTCAAAGAACCCAAGCTAAATTTATTTTCTGTTGTGCCGATTTCGATTACTTGTTGTGTCCCCTCGGGCATATCCTTTATGATTAAGTATAGAATCAATAAGGCGCCAAAAGTTTTGATAAATGCCTGCGCTACTTCTGTCCAAATCACAGCCTCGATACCTCCTAACACTGTATATACAATGATGCAAATACCCATCACCCACATAATTGTTTCCATCGAATAGCCTGTAAGTGCTTGTAAACTAAGGGCTATTCCGAAAAAGATAGAACCCATTCGGGCTAGTTGTGTTAGCAAAAAGCACACTACAGCGTACGTTCTTGCCCATGCTCCAAACCTTTTTTCGAGATTGGTATAGGCCGATATTTCACCTGTTCCTCGATAAAATGGTATAAAATATTTGGATGCTACCCAAGCTGCTAAGGGCATAGACAAACTGAATACAAATGCATTCCAATTGCCTGCATAAGCTTTGCCCGGTACGCCTAAAAAGGTATTACTACTCAAAAAAGTGGCATAAATAGAAGCTCCTATTGCCCAGCCAGGGATACTCCCCGATGCCTTAGTAAATTGTTCTGCGTTTTGGTTCTTTTTCGAAAAATGGTATCCTACTGCTATCATTCCCAATAAATAGATGATAATCAGAGAGATATCCACAAGCGGTAAGCTTTGGTGGTTCATAGTGTATTGAGATTATTTTCATAAAGTTAAAAGGTCTCACTATGTCACTAACGCTCCGCCCTACTTTTTCTCTTTCTCCCCTTGGAGGCTGATACAAAATTATAGTACTTTATCTAGTAAAATTTATAGTATTTTTATATTAAATTATACGATATTAGCATATATCTTACTGGATATCCAAGGCATCCAAATGAAGTTCTGTTGCGTCATCCAATTCTAGAACAATATGATATTTTCCTGCATTAATCATTGTGCCTGTTGTGGTGCTTACATAATTCCATTTGCCTGTTTTGGTTGGAACTAGAGCAACCCTTTCATTACTTTTGATCATGGTGCCATCAATCAGACTAATGCTTAGTTTTCCATAAATCGTTTCAGTTGTAGGATTATGGTATTTGATAGTTAATGAATAAGTATCAGCAACGCCAGTAGAAATAGTCCATTGAATCGAATTTTGACCTTTTTTGACAATACTCATGCGTTCTTTGCCCAAGAAAGCTATTTTTTTGATCCCCTCTCCTATTGCTTTGGCTTCGGTAGCCTTGTAGGTTGTAGTAGTTTTTAGGTCAAATGGTGGTTGTAAAGTACTTGCTGGCAAGGCAAAAATGAGTGGTTCAGCATCAATAGTGTTAAAATTTAACTCTACTTCTGTTTTGGCTTGAACTCTTTTCTTAAAAACTCGATATACTTTTTGGGTGCTTTGGATATAACTTTGGGTATTTTCAAATGCCTCTAAAGTCTTTGGTAATGCCTTTGTAGAATCTATTCCGACATAAATATCGCCTATCTCATTCAGAGCAAGTTTGTACAATTTTTCACTTTTTTCAGAAAATAGGTATTCTGCCCCGTATAAAACTGGTGGTAAGCCCATATAACTTTCTTGTGAATCTTTAAAAAGTGGTTTGCCAGTATCTAGCCAAGTTTTGATAGTTTTTGCTGACGAAATCAAAGTATTTGAACTTGTAGAAAAGGTACTTTTCTTCTCAGTACTAGCAATTGCAATAGCCGAAATAATGGCTTGTCCTGAGGCGATTTGTGGGAAAGAAATGTTTAGCTTTCCTCCTTTTACTTGAAATGGAATTGTTTTTTTCAACACTGCATCATGCCCTACTTCTTTCCAAATATCTAAATTTTTGAGAACAGTTTTACCGTTAAAAGCCACGTCGAACAAACGCCAACCTGAATAGTCATAACCACCACCTGTACCATGCCACGGCTCGATAAAATATAATTCTACTTCATAATGACCGTCTGGTAGGGTAAATTGATAGGAAAGTTTATCTCGCCCATATCTAAAACTCTGGAATAATTCATCGTCTGTGGTATTTGTTATTGGGTCAAATGTTCTCCTTTGACTTGCATAAGCTTTAGGAATACCCTCAAAATCATTCGCCCAAGAAATGTATCCCCATTGGTTTTGAGGTGTTTTTGCTTGGTCTGCTAGCCATGAGGATTTGTTTCTGTCTGTATAGGAATCGCCCCCACAATTGACACGGTAGAGATAGTGTTTTTGTGGGTTATGGGTAATAATGCTTTTTGTTAGACTCTTTTGAGCAGACCAAGCAGGAGCTATTGGTAAATGATGCAATTGCACTACATCTTCTGCCACTTTTTTCCCATTTACGTAGCCTTTTGCAATTAGCACATTGTATTGAAGCGCAACATTGTTCCAAGTAAACACGCTCTCTTTACCTCTTTTTTGTTTTCCTAACGAAATATTTAGGTCGTTAAACAATTCGACTTCGTCACAATTGGAATACACTTTTATCCCTGATTTTATGCCTGTTTGAGTCCAACGATCAGGCCAAGTGTGAGAGACAATATAGACCATCGGTTGGGTTTTAGCTGGAGCGTAAGTGGCTCTGAATAGATAGAATATATCGGCTGGCTCTTCCCATGGGGTTAATAAGCCTTTATAATTGACAGGTCCGATTCTGTCTAATTCGCGCAATGCTTCGCCACTTTGAACACGCCCTGGGTTATCGTGAGAGGTCAACAACCAGAAGAAATGGCCTACGGAATTTTGTTTGGCAGCTTCGGCCAAGCGAAGTTTTAGCTGCATTAATTCTCCAATGGCTTCTTCGCTAAATGTTCCTGATACGGGTTTTTCTTGGTGTAAGTCTACCGTTCTCCATGCGCCATATTCTCCAACAAGAACCTGTCTTTCAAGATCTTCTGCATATTTGGCTGGATCTCCACCATAAGTTCCTGTCCAGTTTTGAGGCACATCCCAATCGGTGCCTTTGCCTCCATTACAGGTTGTCACCAATCGTTGGGAAGAAGCTGTTGGGTCAAGTTCACGAATAATTTGGGTACATTCTTTGGCAAAATCTTCGGGAAGGGTACTTTCATTTTCGAGTCCCCAAAGAATAATGGAAGGACTGTTTCTGCGTTCTCTAACCCAATCTTCTAATAGAGCCTTAAAATTTTGTCGAAACGCTGGCGAATCATACCAAATATGAGCTGCCATTTGTGGCCACCATAATATCCCATCTTTATCCCAATAGTCTTGATAACGCAAATTATGAGGTTGATGTGCATCTCTAAAAGCATTGAATCCAGCGGCTTTTACTATGCCAACTCTAGTCTTAACTTGCTCTGCACTAAAGGCATGGCTATTGCCCAAAAGATGCTCGTATTCTGCTATACCATTGATAAAGAATGGTTTACCGTTTACTAATAATTGCTTTTGTCCATTCGGCTTTTTTAACCATGTGATAACTCGGATACCATAAGAGGTCTGTTGGATATCTAATAGTTTTCCATTTTCATAAATTTTCGTCACCATTTGATATAAATGGGGCTGCTCAGGTGACCAAAGTTGAGGATTGGTAATACTTGGCAAAGAAATGGGAATGGTCTCTGTTGTTTTGGCTGAAAGAGAATGAATATTATTGCTGCTGACAATCAGTTGATTATCTTGGTTTCGTAATTCATGAACAATTTTAATGGAAGATTTTTTAGTACTTAGATTTTGTATTTCTACCGAGCCATAGAGTTGCGCTTTTTGTGTTGTGATTGTCGTGTCATTCCAAATATGAATGCCGAAGGGAGCTATTCGAATAGGTTCTGTAATCAATAAATGTACAGGACGAAAAATCCCCATCGGTTGTGAGCCTTCTGAAAAACCTCGTTCGGTACTGCATCCACCACAAACCCAAGGTAAATCTTGAATTTCGGCAGGATGATCGGCGCGTACTGCCAGAATATTTTCTTGATTATTGAGTAAAATATAATTCGTGGCATCGAGTTGGAAGGTAGTACGCCCACCAGCATGTGTGCCTAGTAATTTTCCATTGAGCCAAACAGTTGCATAGGAGCCAACACCTTCAAAATAAAGAAAATAGCGCTTATTTTTATGAGAAGAATTGACGGTGAAACTTTTCCGATACCATGCGTATCCATGTTTATTGCCATGTGTCAAACGGCGATAACCGTCGTATTGATCCCAGTTATGAGGTACTTGTACGGATTTCCAAGATTGAGTTGAAAACGTATTTTTCTCAAATCCATCATACGCACGAATGTTGGATTCATGAATGGTGGTTAGCCAGTTGTCATTGAGGGAAATATCTTGTCTTTGTGCTTTTGCAGAAAATAAGAATCCTAGAAAGAATATCAAGATTGTACAATACCTTCTTCTGGTGAACATAGGTAAATATCGGTAAAATGAATTTTATCAGAATTATTGTACAAAAATAGGTAGGTAAAAGCGACGTTTTCGGTAAGATTTTTTCAAAGTATTGTACAAAATTAACACGAGATACTTTTATGAAAATATATCGTGTTGACAGTAAGTTTCAGAAGTAAGTAATCAAGCAAAATAAGATTTAAGTTATGTGTTTAGGCACAAGGCAACAGGCACAGAGTGTTAAATGTATTTAAAAACCACAGACATACATTTTTCCAAAGCCCATTTACTAGTTCAAGACTTAGTCTTGGACTCATTTTTTTAACAGTTTAAAACTGTTTTAAAAAAATCAGTGAAAAAGTCGATACTTCTGTATCACACTTTCTCATTTTGTCCAGTAATCAGACTATTAACTAATAACGTTTCCCTAAGTAGCAGGAAAGATTAAATCAATAGTATCTCAAAAGTAAAAAATTGAGTGTAACCTTTTGATTATGATTATATTACAATGACAGATATACTGTTAACTAATAACATCTCTTTACTTACTTATTGACTAGAAAAGTTTAAAATTCGATGAGGTAAGGCTTATTAGACTGAAGCTTGAGGGTATGTACAACCTGATTAATTCTTATTTTGCAGGTGGTAGACTCCTTACTTGTAATGCTCAATTCTTTGATTTTACCATTCTTCCAAGCATAACTCAAGATATACCCTCCCCTAGCTTGTATGCCTTTTACTTTCCCTTCTGACCAGTCTTTTGGTAAGGCAGGCAATAACTCAATAATATCTGTTTGGCTTTGGATAAGCATTTCGGCAATACCCGCTGCACCACCAAAATTGCCATCTATTTGGAACGGTGGATGGGCGTCAAATAGGTTTAAGTATGAACCTCCTGCACTTGTGGCCGGTCTGAGTAACATTTTGACTAATTGTAAAGCGTGCTCGCCCTCATGAAATCTTGCCCAGAAATTAATTTTCCAAGCCAAACTCCAACCTGTACCTTCGTCACCACGATAAATAAGTGATTGTCGAGCGGCTTTCATCATCGTCGAATCGATGTCCCAACCAATATCATGTCCTGGGTGTACGCCCCAAAGGTGCGAAACATGACGGTGATTATTTTGTGGGTCATCCAAATCTTGTAACCATTCCTGCAATTGCCCATGCTTACCGATTTGATTGGGCGCTATTTGTTTGTATTGTTGGCTCAGTGTATCAGCAAAGGCATTGTCTAGCCCTAAAATTTGCGAGGCTTTAATCGTATTCTTATATAACTCTCTGATAATCTGATGATCCATGCTTGGTCCAGCTACCAATCCACCTTGTTCTGGTGAATTAGAAGGCGTACTGATAAGCCAACCTGTTTTAGGATCTTTTACCAAAAAATCCACAAAAAATTCTGAAGCCGATTTCATGATAGGATAAGCCGTTTTTCTTAAAAACTCTTTATCCTGCGTGTACTGATAATGTTCCCACAAATGCTGACTCAACCATCCTGCACCACTCACCCAAATACCGTGGTTTGAGGCATTGATTGGGGCTGTTCCTCGCCATAAATCTGTATTGTGATGAACCACCCAACCACGAGCATTATAATAATTTTTTGCGGTAGTTTGACCAGCTTTATACAAATCTGTAATCATTTGTATAAGAGGCTGTTGAGTAGGAATAAGATTCAAAACACCCGTAGGCCAATAGTTCATTTCGGCATTGATATTGGTAGTGTACTTACTTCCCCAAGGTGGAGCCAACAAATCATTCCAAATACCTTGTAAATTAGAAGGTTGTGTTCCTGTACGAGAAGCCGAAATCAATAAATAGCGTCCGTATTGTACATATAATGCTGCGAAAGATGGGTCATTGTCTTTGCCAAAATTCGCCAAACGAACATCCGTAGGTAAATGACTTTTGGCATCCTGACCTAACTCGATGGCAAAACGTTTGTAATATTTTTGATACTCAGCTTGATGTGCCTTTCGAATTTGCTCGTAAGATATTCCTTTTAGTTTGCTAAAAACTTCCTCGCAACGTTTTTGAGGGTTTCCTGAAATATTTTGATAATTGATAAAATTGGTGGCAGCGGTCAAATAAAAAACGACTTCATCTGCTCCTTTAATGACGATTTTACCTGCTTGCTCCTCTACTGAGCCATTTTTTTGCTGGATTTGTAAATAGGCTTTTCCAAATAAGGCGCCATTTCGAACTTTTACAGATAACTCCCACGTATTGTTACCGAGAGGTTTAAAGCTATAGTTTTTGTGTGGACTTGTTAAAAAACTCTCTAAGTTGATTTGATGAGCTTTGTTGGCAGAAAGTCTCACTGCTAGCACCTGATGAGGTTGACTAACTAGATACTCCCTTTTAAAAACGACATTGTCAACAGAATATTCAGTTTGTGATTCGGCAGTTGCTAAATTAAGAGAGCGACGATAATTTTGATATTCTTTTCCATGCAGAAGATTGATATACAAATCACCAAATGGTTGGTAATCTGCTTGATATTTGCCTACTGTTGGCGCTTCATCGCTTTGGATAAAGTATTTCCATTGACCATTCAACGAGATTTTTTTAGCCTCTTGACCCACAGGATATATACCAATATGGCGAGAAGTATCTTTGTAGCCTGCTATACCTCCTTTATCGGAAAAGTTCAATACTTGAATCGCTATCAAGTTTTTTCCTACGTGTAAAGTATTGGCAGGAATCTGATATTTACGCCCTTCTGTATGCTGTGAACTACCAATCAACTTTCCGTTGATATAGGTATAATCATAATCTCGGATGCGATTCAAATCCAATACGAGCGTTTGATTTTCCCAACCTGCTGGAATATCAATCGTTGTTCTAAACCAAACACCTCCGTCGAGCCCCTCATATCCGACCGCTTCCCAACCTTCATAGGATGGCACAGTCATTGTTTTCCATGAAGAGTCATCAAAGTTTATTTGTGAAGGATTTCCAGATATTCCTTTCAAAGCCAACATATCTGCAATCCAAGTTTCTCGCTTGCCTTCATTGCTTTTGAGCCCCATGAACTGCTTTTCTGCTAAAGCCTCTGCTTCTTTTTGTTTTCCTTCTTGTAATAACTGCCGAATTTGCCCCAAATATTGATAGGCATCTTTTCGATTATACTCACGAGGTTCTCCGGTCCAAAGCGTTTCTTCATTGAATTGAATACGCTCTTGGGAAGGATTTGCAAAAACCATTGCTCCAATACGCCCATTACCCAATGGCAAAGCATCTGTCCATTTCTGAGCAGGTTTATCGTACCATAATTGATAATTTTGAGCACTAAGAATATGGGCAAAAAATACACCCAAAAGCAAGAAAGATAGCTTTTTCATAAGCTTTAAGTTCAGAGAATTGATTATGGTATTATTTTTTCTTTCTATCCTCAAACCAACCTTTTAGCAATAAATTTCTATCACAGTTAGGTGCTGGAAAAAATAGACTTGCCACATATCCTACTACAATCACAATCAGGTGACTATAAACGCCCAACATGAGTTTATGGTGTGGGAAATTGTACGCTCCCAAATCTAATAGTAATGATTTCTGGTCACCTAATCCAATTTGAGTAGACGTCAAAAAAGCATAGGCAGTAAAGAGAATACAGACAAAAATACCAATATTTACTCCTTGTGTATTGGCACGACTACTGAGTAAACCTAACAAGAAAATACCAACTATTCCTCCTGAAAATATTGCATAAAGTGTAAACACAATTCCAAGCACGCCTTCGCTACCAGTGCTCAGATATAGAGCGCCAATAAGAAGGGTAATGACTCCTGAAAGAACAACAATCCATTTACTGGCTTTCAGGTAACTTTCATCGCTTTGGTTGGGACGCAATACTTTATAATAATCTTCCACGCCTACCGCAGCCAATGAATTTAGATCAGCACTTAGGCTACAAATCGCCGCTGATATTAGGGCAGAAAGAATAAAGCCTACCACGCCTGTTGGTAATTGAGTCATCATGAAGTAAGGAAAAACGGCATCGGCTTGTACCTTTTCAGGAAGTGGATTTTGTTGGTAAAATACGAAAAGTAGCGTTCCGATAAACATAAACATCATCCAAACAGGTACGGTTAAGAAAATACCCATAAGTGAGGCTCTGATAGCTTGACGGTCTGTTTTGGCGGTTAGATATCGCTGAACAACAGTTTGGTCTGTTCCATATTTTTGAATAGCATAAAAACTTCCATTGATTACCATCACGATAAAAGTCAATTTGCTTAAATCTAGTTCATAAGGTCCAAAGCCTGTATGACCTTTGCTAGAGGCAATCTGCCAAGCTTCTGAAAAACCGCCTTTGATAGAGTATAATAGAACAACTAAACAAGTGATACCACTGGCTAACAGCATAAAACCTTGGAATACATCGAGCCAAATTACGGCCTCGATACCACCTTTGAGATTGACCAAAATGATAATTCCGCCAATCACTAGCATGATTAGTAAAGGAGATTGTCCCGTAAGATTACCCAATGCAATTGCCATCAGGAACAATACCGTTCCCATGCCCGAAAATTGACGAAGGATAAATGAAGAGGAGCTATAGTAACGTGCAAAACGTCCGAAGCGTTTCTCGAAATATTCGTAAGTACTGAGTCCAATGACTTTTCTGAAAATAGGCACGATAAACCATATTGTTCCTAATAAAACAATGGGAACCATCAAGCCTTGTACCAATAAAATCCAGTTGGAAGAATAACCTTCGCCTGGGTATCCCAAAAAAGTTACACTACTGATAAGTGTAGCCAGCAAGGACATACCAATGGCCCAAGAAGGTACTTTACCTTTCGC
This sequence comes from Cellulophaga sp. BC115SP, assembly GCF_009905545.1. Taxonomy (GTDB): domain Bacteria; phylum Bacteroidota; class Bacteroidia; order Cytophagales; family Spirosomataceae; genus Flectobacillus; species Flectobacillus rivi. The sequence goes on from NZ_JAAALB010000009.1 coordinate 93,786, forward strand.
AAGAAAATAGTTTTGAGTTGTTTTTTGTTTGTTGGCGAAAATAAAACCGAAGTATAACGTCAATCCTAAAAAAAACAAAATAATGCCATAATCAATGGCATGTAATGTATGGTTCATTGGTTGGTGGTAATGTTTTCTACAGTTGAGCATACGTCACAGCTGGTGGCCATGCGTAACTTCCTGGTTTGAGTGTTAAATAGGTACTCGGACGTTCGAGGCTTTGCATACGAATTACTCCTTGAGCAAATTCTTCGGTAGGAAGAAAGTTCTGTAATGGAATCTCTGCCAAAATTGCGGCTGACGTCGCACCTCCTTCGATGAGTATTTCTGCTAAATGTACTTGATTCAATACTTTTTTGACAACTTTCGCCATTAATTTAGCTAATCCAGCAGGAGATATTTTGGTCGTATCCAACTGTTTTTGAATAGCCATAACAACTACCTGATGTTGACTAAAGCATTGAATGATATTGCTTGTCCAACGATTTAGCGATTGGTTAAATTCTTCTGAGTCAACAGGTTGTGTGGTTAGCTCTTTAGGTAAATAGCAAACACCACCTTGTTGATTGGCATGGTTTTGTATTTTTTCAACACTATCACTAAAAGTCGTTCCACTCACATAGAGACATTTCTGGGCAGTATTGTTCTTTGAAAAGACCTTCGAAATAGATTTATACCCTAAATTCGATAGAATTGAGGCGAAAAACTCAGCTCCGCCGACCAACAGGTCAATTTGTGCTGAGTGTGTTGCCCATTTCAATAAATCTTCTTTTTGACTAACCTCAGCAATAATTGTACCTTGTAATGGCAATACAGGTTGGGCTAATATTTGTACCTTATCCCTTGGCTTGGCACGAAGCATATTCATTACATCGCTATCCTGAATCGGAAACTCTGGGTCATGAGCAAACGCTGTTTCATGCGCTAATTTATCACCTATATAATATTTTCCGTCCTGTATTCTCCGTCCCATGGATGGATTGGTAGGGATAATTAAGCAATTTTTTTGACCAAGAGAATGTTGAATCGCCTTAATTTCAGCCAAAACATGACCACGAAGCACTGAATCTATTTTTTTATAAATCAAACTAGGCTTATATTGTTGAGTAGTTTGAATCAAATATTCAATCTTAGTAATTGCTTGATTTTCAGTTAGCGAACGAGTATCTGCTGAAATGACTAACAAATCCTCTGTTGCTTCTTGAATAATTTCTGTACAAACTCTTACTTTGAGCCCATATCTCAATCCAATCCCAGCTATTTCGGCTGCTCCAGTGAGGTCGTCAGCAATGACAAGAATCATAATTAGAAAATTAGAACTGTACGAAGGATTTCTTACTGTTTCAGATTTAGGATTTCTGATTTCGGAAGTAAAGTAAAATACCTTTATTTTTTACAAAAATTAGAAGCTTATACTTCCTAAACCCAACATCCGATATAGATAGTTCTTACAATCTTTTGTACAATACTCTTAGAAAATGAATAAAAGTGGTAAAGGGACAGAGGAAAAACTTTGTGCCTTTGTCCCTTATGTTTTACTTATTCTTACTCAATTGAATAGCACTTTCGATAGCCAAAGTCATAGCGTCAGGACTAGCAATGCCTTTTCCTGCAATTTCAAAAGCTGTTCCGTGGTCAACAGATGTACGGATAATTGGTAAACCCAAGGTAATATTTACCCCTTTTACACTATCCATTTGACCTTTTTCGGCATTCCATCTAAACCCAGTAAGTTTGAAAGGGATATGTCCTTGATCGTGATACATCGCTACTACACCACCGTAATACCCTGTTGCTGCTTTGGCAAATAAGGTATCTGGAGGAACGGGACCTTCTACTTCATAGCCCAAACGCAAAGCTTCCTCGACTGCTGGAGCAATATCCTCTGCTTCTTCGGTACCAAACAAACCAGAATCGCCTGCATGAGGATTTAGACCTGCAATACCGATACGCATATTGGTTTCGCCCAAGCGTTTCATGCCTGTATGTAGCAATTCTGTTACTTGTAGAATGCGTTCTTTTTTCACCAAATCACAAGCTTGACGCAATGATACGTGCGTGGATACGTGTATTACTTTTAGTTTATCTTCAACTAAAAGCATGGCATATTTTTTTGTATTGGTGTAATGCGCATAAATTTCGGTATGTCCCGCAAAATGATGACCAGCTTCGTTGATAGACTTTTTGTTGATAGGGCCAGTAACAGTCGCGTCGATTTCATTGGCTAAGGCTAGTTCAATAACGGTTTTTACAGCTTGGAATGAGGCATCTCCGCACATGGCTGATATTTCGCCAAAACGTAAAGTATCCATATCCACATTGTCCAAGTCATAGACATCAATTTGTCCAAACTGAAACTGCGCATCTTTTACTGATTTAATAGGATTAATCGTGGCTTCGAGACCTAATAAATGAATGATATGGCTAAAAACTTTGGCACTACCCACCAATAGTGGGCGACAAGTTTGATAAATATTTTGATCTAATAAGGCTTTTATGGCGATTTCGGGTCCAATACTGGCTGGATCCCCCATGGTGATTCCGATAATTGGTAATGCTGACATAAGTACTAATGCAGAATTTTTAATGTTGAATTGTGAATGAGTGAATGATGAATTAAAGGTTTTATAATCAATTATTTATATGATAGTTTAATCAAATTCTATTTTTCAAAATAACATGAGTTAATGAGTAAATATGTTTGATTATTCATAAATAAGTGATTAATTATCAATTCATTAAACCTTTAATTTTGCCTGTAACAGGCTCAAAGCCTTATGAAGTAAGCTAAAAGTTGAAAAGTGTTTTACATAAAATAATGTAAACTTTTTTGCCTAAAGCCTACGGCTTACAGCCTAAAGCATGTATCTATTCTGACAATGCTAAACTCTCTAGCGTTTGTGCATAAGCCTCTTGCAATTGCAATAAATCTTCCTGCGACGAACCTTGTAATGGAGGCATCACAATTGGCTGACAAAGCTGATGCGTTGACATTAGGACTTTTAAAGCCCAAAGAGATTCGCCGAGTGTACGACCTTTTTGATACAAACCACCATACAAATCCGAGAGCTCTTGCATTCGTAAAGCTTTGTTGGTATCGTTTTGAAGCACAGCCTCTTGCATTTCGTGATAAATGCTAGGAATGAAATTTCCAGTACTTGGAATAATACCGTCACTTCCTAGGAGCATAGCTTCTGCCGATTTGGCTGCCCATCCCATAAAATGACTGAAGTCTGGTCTATCTCTCCACAAATGAAGAGATTCATGAAGGCGTTCTATATTTCTTTCTGAGTCTTTTAAGCCAATAATATTGCTATGATAGCTCAATTCATCGATAATTTTTAGAGGAACAGAGCTATGCGTAGTGGCAGGAATATTATAAATAATCAATGGCAAAGGAATAGCATCGGCCAATTGCTCAAAATAGCGTTTCATCTGACTTTCGGTCAGCGCGTAGTAAGAGGGTAACGTAGCTGCCACTACATCTACTCCTGCTTGTTCGCTAATTTTAGTAAGCTCTATCGATTCTTCGAGGCAATTAGAGGCAATACCAGCATACAATGTTGTACCTTTTTGCTTATTTTTTCCAGCTTGTCTCACATAATCTGCCTTTAGTTCAAAAGGTAAAGATGCAGACTCGCCAGTAGTTCCAAGAATAAAAGGTAAAACATGGTTGCGATAAAAATTATCGAACATGCTTTCGACTGCACCGTGGTCCAACTGAAAATTTTCAGTTAGAGGCGTTACCGCTGGTACCACTATTCCGCTATATTTTTTTTGAATACTCATGGGGTAGTTTATATCGTGTTCATCGAGAACAGTTGATTTAAGGATTTATGATTGGGAGCTTTTCAAGCTATTGCAGATTTCAGAAATAGAGTAAAATACCTTTATTTTTTACAAAAAAAAGTAGATTACACTTCCGAAATCCAACATCCGATATCCGAAATGGATAGGTATTATCTTCCTTCGTACAGTCCTAATTAGGAGTTTAAAAGGCGGCTTCAAAAATTTGAATAGCGTCAGTCTCTTCTATTGGTCTTGGATTATTCTTTAATAACCGTTGAATTTTTAAGGCATCTTTCGCCATTTGTGGAATTTCTTCACGTGCCACACCAACCTCACGTAAGGTAGCAGGAATCCCACAAGCCTTGATAAGTTCTCGCACTTTGGCTACGCCTGATTTCGCCATTTCGAGGGTGTCGCTAATAGGTTCACATCCAAGAGCTTCTGCCACTTTAGCATATCTTTCGGGAGCTGCCACAAGGTTATATTCCATTACAAAGGGTAGCAAAAGGGCATTTGACAAACCATGTGGTAAGTGATATAAACTTCCCAATGGATAGGACAGCGCATGTACTCCAGCCGTGTTGACAGGACCTAAACAAAAACCTCCTAGCAAACTTCCCATGGCAACCTGTACACGTGCGTGTTCGTTATTGCCATTTTGTACAGCTTCGACAATATGCGCTCCAATCAACTTCATTCCTTCGTAAGCATACATATCGATAAATAAATTGGCAAATTTGTTGGTATAGGCTTCCAAACAATGCGTAAGAGCATCAAGCCCTGTGGCTGCTGTGATACCCGCTGGTACACTTACAGTTAACAAAGGGTCGGCATATACCGCATCAGGAACTAGATAAGGGCTAATAATGCCTTTTTTCTGGTTATCAAGATTATCTACCAAAATTGCATTGGGAGAAACCTCACTTCCAGTTCCTGCGGTCGCTGGCGCACAAATCAACTTTTTGGCTCTTTGTTTTAACAATCCAATACCAACATATTCTCTTAATTCTTGGGGATTGTCAAGCTGAGCAGCTACCAATTTGGCAATATCTAGCACACTTCCACCGCCAATACCAAGTACTACGTCGGGATTGAATAGCTCTACTTTTTTCATTAATGTAAAAAAGTCTTCGAAAGTAGGTTCTTGAATAATGCTAGTATCAATCTGTACTTCGATTTGTCGAGCTTTTATATCTGCTAAAAGCGGTTCTAAGGCTTTTAGAATAGGTTCTATTGTTACTAATAAAACTTTTTGAGCATTATATCCGCTTAATTCTTCGGCGATTTGGTTGATCACACCGCTACCAAATACCAATTTATTCGGAAAATAAATACTTACATGTTGAAGCGTATTCATATTAATTAAGGTATTTCTGAGGATTAGTCTTTTGTAATTTCGCCTCCTTGCGGAGCGGTATAACCTTTTACAATGGGCCACTTGCCCTCAGTAATTTTTATGATTTTAAGTTTTTTGGGGTTTATAACTGCATGTTTAATTTTTTGTCTACGCCATGTGTAAATCACATGCAACAATCCATCTTTGGTTTGAATAATAGATGGATAGGAATATTGACTAATAGGAGAATCTTCGATAATCAAGGCGGCTGACCAATTGATTCCATCTTTTGAAACCGATAAATTCAGGGGTGTTCTTGGTCCTTTTGCCAAATCTCCAGGAGGTAATACGTGATTATAAATCAAATAATGCTTTCCATTTGAGGCTGTTACAGCATCTGTGCCTGAGTTGTTATTGGGCAAATTACTTTTTGCTAAAGGAGTCCAAGTTTCTCCATTGTCATACGACCAAGAGGTCAAAATGGCTCTATTTCTGCTTCGCGCCAAAATTTGTAATGTACCTTTTCCATGATCTAAAATGCTTGGTTGGATTCCTTGTGTATCCTTATCTCCTTGGATAGGTCCGACTTGTCTCCACGTTTTTCCACCATCTTTGGTCACCTCAAAATGCAAACGCCATCCCAGTGAGCCTTCGGTACTGCTTGGGCAAAATAGATTTCCATTAGATAGCAAAACAGGTTTGTTTTTCACAGGTCCGATATATCCTTCTGGTAAAGCTCTTGCCTCTGACCAAGTTTTTCCGCCATCAGCAGAGGTTTTTAGCCAGCCTTTCCATTTAGCAGGACTAGGTCCTATTTTGTAGAAAAGTAAAAGCTCGCCATTGGGAATTTGGTACAAAACAGGATTCCAGCAAGCATAGCGCAGAGTGTCGTTGACGATGCCATTGGCAACGTTTTGTGGCGCTTGCCATTTGCCATTCTCTTGGCGACTCACCCAGATACACACATCTGGATTGCGTTCTTTGGTACCTCCAAACCACGCTGAAACTAACCCTGTGGGTGTTTCAGCAATTGTAGAGGCATGACTTTCGGGAAAAGGTGGATTTTCTACCACAAATTCATCCAACAGAAGCCCTTTTTTCCAAGCTTGAGCTTCCGATGTCAGGGGCAATGCCAGTGTGCATGAGATAAATCCTATGAGTAATTTTTTCATAAATGCTTTTTTGCTAAGGTACAGTTAAGTATGAGTGCTGAATTGTGAGTGATGAGTTTTGAGTGTAATTTTTGATTACTAATATTTTATCTCATTAATTTATTCAACTTAATTTTGCACAAAGTGAAAAATGGAATCTCTACTTTTGTTCTCTATTCCTATATTTAAAATGCGAATGAGTAAGAACCTGAACCAATTTCTAGTATCGTATATTCTCTGCTCAATCCCATAATTTTGATTTCTTTATACTGAGAAATATTTTTGTCTCCTTCTGTAATGTTTTGATAATCAGAAGTTGGTAGATAAATAATGGCTTTACTATTGGCTGGTACGCTCACTTGCCAAGTAGTAGTGTTGCCCTCTTTTTTCCAATGGGATTCAATGGTTCCTCGAATAGACTGATAACTAGCTTGTACTTGATTCAATCCTTTTGGAAAATCTGATTTTAATTCAATGTATTTGTATGCGGTTTCTCTAGAGTTAATTCCTGCCAAATGTTGGTAATACCAAATCAACAAATCGCCAAGCAACATCACATGGTTGGCTGAGTTCATTTCGGGGTTGGCGGTATTGCCATTCCATAATTCCCAAATTGTAGTGGCGCCATTTTCGACCATATAACCCCAACTCGGATAATCTTTTTGTGTCGCAATCGTATAAGCTAAATCCCCTTGACCAATGCTACTTAAGCCTCTCATGAGCCATTGGGTACCAATTACGCCTGTGCTGATATGACTTTTATTTTTCTGAATAATTGTTTGTGTCAATTGCTCAGCTACTTTATTGCGTTCTTCCGTTGGGATGATGCCATAGACCAAGGGCAATAGATTGGCAGTTACGGTGCCATTGCCATAATTTGAAGATTTTAGAAAAGCTTGGTTAAAAGCATTTTTATAGTCGCTTTCCTTTTTTGAAAAAACTTCCAAATCTTTGGTATTATCGGTGATTTGAGCAAATTTTTGCATTAACTGCAACACTCGAATGTAAGTTGCTGTAGCTAGCAATTTACCATCAGTCAATCGGCTCTCATCCTTCGCATGAATCAGCTCTTTTGACTCAGGTGGCACACACCAATCTCCGTATTTATCTTTGGTAATTAATCCATTTTCGGTGTACTTTTCGGCCATGTACATGACCCATTTTTTCATAGAAGGATAATGCTTTTTGATGGGTTCAGCGTCCCCGAACTGCTGGTAAAGCATATCTGCAATCGTGATATAGGTACTAGGCCAAGTAACATTGTCGCCATAGTATCTCCAAAAACTTGGGGCTACGTCTGGGATGCTTCCATCTGCTTTTTGGCTTTGCTCAATATCATCTAACCATTTTGTATAAAGTGTTTGATTATCAAATAAATAACTTTCTCCATAAGCTCCTGTAGTGCGGTCGCCTAACCATGGCTGACGCTCGTTTCGCTGTGGGCAATCTACAGGCATACCTTTATAATTGCTACGAATTCCCCAGTAAGCGTTGGTAAATATTTGATTGAGTGTAGTATTTGAGCTCTGGAATTTGCCCGCATCACTCATCTCATCATATACTACTCTTCCTTCAAATTGCTCAAGCTTTGGCTCGGTAGGAAAACCTGTGATTTCTACATATCTAAAACCATGATAGACAAAACGGGGCTCCCATGTTTCTACGCCTTCTCCTTTGAGCGTGTAGATATCGGTTACTTTGGCATCACGCAGATTTCGTACATACAGACTCCCATCGGGTTGTAGACTTTCGGCAAAGCGAAGGGTAACTTTTTGACCTTTTTTCCCCTGAACACTTAGTCGTAACCAGCCTGCCATGTTTTGACCCATATCCAAAATATAGGTTTGAGCATTGAGTTTTTTAAGAGCAATTGGTTTGATAGTCTGCATAACCTTCATGTTTGCAGTCATTTGCGATTCATAATCTCCACCTGGTTCTTGTACCAATTGAGCCTTCAGCCAAGAAGTGTCTGCGTAACCCGATTGACTCCAATTTCCTAATTCTTTGGTCGCATCGTATTCTTCTCCGTCGTATTCATTGTTGCAACGTATGGGTCCATCGGCTGTCACCTTCCAAGTGTCGTCGCTGACAACGGTCTCGTGGCTTCCATCTTCGTAAACCAATTCGAGATTGAAAAGCATTTTAGGATAACCAAATGTTTTGATTTTATAAGGTTTATAATCTTGGCGCATCGTGTAATAACGACCATTCCCCAGAATTGACCCTACAGCATTGGCTCCTTGTTGCAATAGAGCTGTTACATCGAAAGTATTGTATTTGACGCCTTTGTTATAATCAGTAGGAACAGGTGCTAATACCTGATTCCCAACTTTTTGACCATTGAGATATAACTCATACAGACCCAAACCGATGATATAAGCTGTGGCACTTTTGAGTTTTTTCTTTACGGTAAAATCTTTTCTAAAATAGCGAGCAGATAAGCGTGAAAACTGACCTTCGTTATCCCATGGGAACGAACGATCTGAACCAATCCAGCGTCCTTTCCAATCTACATAATTGAGCAAACCAATACTAAAAGAAGCTGTTTCAGACCAATCCGACTCACCTTTATTTGTCCATATTTTTACCTTCCAAAAACACTTGCTACGACTTTTAAGCACTTTTCCTACATAGCGTACCTGAATGGTCTCGTCTGAATTTATTTTTCCAGAATCCCATAAATCACCTTGGTTTTGTGCCAATAATTCCTTGCTAGAAGCCACCAAAATTTGATAAGCCGTTTGATTTACAGCTCTTAGTTTACTGCTGACTTGCCAGCTCAAACGTGGTTGTACTACGTCGATGCCTTCAGGATTTTGTAAAAATTCACAACGAGCTTTTTCTACAGAAATAGCTTTTTCGTCTTTTCTAAAACTAGAAAAAAGCAATCCCAACAAAGCCAGTAGTAAGCAATAGTGTTTCATGGTTTTACTATTTTGTCAAACGGAGGTAATAATGCATAATTGCGAATCATGAATGTAAGTTTCTGATAATTAAAAACTTATATTCATGATTCTATACTAAGATTTACATGTCAAATTCTGCTAAAAGATCAGCAACTTTTACAGGCTGACCAGTCGACAAAGAACGATCCATTGCTTGTAATAAAGCTACAGTTCCAATTCCTTCTCTTACATCTGGATAAGCAGTTTGTCCGCTTTCTAGACAATCAACAAAGTATTCAAGATAATTTTGATATTCGCCAGCGTGGTGACTTTTACCTTCAAATCTGAAGTAATGTTTTAGTTTATGTTCCCAAGTCTGTACGATTTCTTCGCCTGTATTGGTTGTCACAGCGTATCTCAAATCCATGTAATCAGCTTGACTACAACCCTCTGTTCCTCGCAGAATACAACTCATTTCGCTATCGCGTACTACTGGTTGCACAGGACCTGTATAACAGCCACTTACACGAGCAATACGTCCGTCGGTTGCTTTGAAGATAAAGTGCATAGTGTCAGGATTTTTGAGCCCTCCTTTTAAACCATTGGCACTCAACATTCCATAACCCATCACCTCTTCGATGTTAGGCAAATACCAACGAATAAAGTCTACTGGGTGACTCAATCCGCCATATAACCATTTGAATGCTGATTCCAATGACCAGCCTTTTTCCAAAAACCAACGGTGGTCGGCATGATAATAGCCCTCGATTGTAATAAGATCGCCAATCAGCCCATTTTCGTAATCCGCTCTTTGTTTTTTCATAGGTTCGAAAAAACGAGAGCTTTGACCAACAAATACCTTTTTCCCTGTTTTCTCAGACAACTCGATGAGCTCTTTGGCATCAGCCAAATTGTCGATAAATGGTTTTGTACATACTACATGCTTGCCGTGTAAGAGTGCTTGCTTTACATGCGTTGCATGCCATTTGTCAGGGGTATAAATGGCGATAATATCGATACTTGCGTCGTCGAGTAGTTCTTGGAAATTGGTTGTATAAGCATGAAAATCAAATTCTTTGGCGCGCTGCTGACATAGCTCTAAACGCAAATCACAGATTTTTACTAATTCTAATTTTGAGCTGGCTAATGCAGCAGACATGGTGCTTCGTCCTTCTCCTAGTCCTAAAATGCCGATTCTTAACATGACCTTGACTTTCTATTTTATAACTTTATTCGTTAACAGTATATCTTAAAATTCGAATGATTTGAAAAACTCCCAGGTATCACCTTTCGGAGCATCCTCCAAACCTTCTTGATAATCTTTCATGGCTTTATTCCAGTCGTTTACTCGAGGATTGTTGAGTGTGGTGCGTGGATTCAGTTTTTCGAAATCCGCCTCTGCTGGGATGCTAATCACAAGCATGAGCTGTCGCCCATTTCTAAACAATAAGAGTTGTTGAAAATCTGCATTGCAAAAGCCTTTTGATACTTCTGGCCATTTTTCAAATTGAGTAGCGTGAGCGTCTAAATACGCTTTTTGTTTGTTGGAATCAGCAACCAAATTGGCAGTTAACAAAATATGTTTCCAAGCGCCTTCCTTTTTCTTTTCGCCACATTTTTCACGATTAAATTCATAGAATAAATCATGATAAGTTTTAATTTTTACATCAGGAAAAGCATTTTTGAGGCGATCTTGCAGTAAATACACATCCTGTACCTTGTCGAAAATAACTGTGTGATTTTGCCACTGATAGACCGATGAAGTACTGATTGTACTTTTCCCTAAAATGACTTTTAATTTTTCTTTGTCAAGCGTTTTTCCTTGGGCTGTGACCAACTCGACTATTACTGGTTTTTCAATATTGATGGCGTAACGAGCGTCATACGGATTGGCGAAGCGTAAAAGAGATTGGTATTGTGGCGCTAAACCAGCTTTTTGATAAATACTATCTGCTACGCTAGGACCGTTGTTTTCCCACGTATTAGCAGGTCCATTCGCATTTTGTAGATATTTGGTCGAAGCTGTCCAGTTATCACGAATGGTCATAAATGAAGATCCTTCGTCGGTATAGAGGTAAAACCAGTGACTAGGAATGTGCGCATACGGCGCACGGTAAATGCTATCAATGACATTTTCAATGATTTGCGTATTGGGTTGTGCCGAAAGCGTATAGATACCTGCGACATCATACATATTTTTGCCGTAAAGGCGAATTTTATTAGCCTTTACAAGATTGTTTTTCAAAACAGTTATATGACGTGTCCAGCCCCAACCTACGCTGATACCAGAGTAATGTACGTTTGAAATATCATTGTGCGTAATTTGAATATCATGTGCAAAGCCCACGCCTATTCCCACACTTCCCCAGTCTTCGTTGGTAGCATCGGAAATAAGGTTATTTGAAATTTGGATATGGTGACTGACATCACGAAGGTCTGTTGGGTTGTAAGGTAAATGTATTTCGGTAGCTTCATCAGAAAAATTACCAACCAAAATACCGTTTCCTCCAATGTCTTTGAAAACATTTCCAGTCACCGAACTTTGATGGACACCTTTGTACAAATCCAAGCCAGTAGAGGCTGTATGAGTAAATTGACAGTTTTGAATATGAATATTTTGACTATGGTTGATACTAACCGCAGCTGTTGGACGAATAATCCAAGCCTGATTTTCGAGCGTTTGCTTTTCTGGCGTACCTGCAATTTTCAGTTTGTAGGCGTCCGTCATAGGCATACCCGTTTGGTGCGCCACGTGCCCATGGGTAGCTGGTCGCCAATAAGCAGTATGCTCAAAGTTAATGTTTTGAATATGAAAATGTTGTACAGGTTTTTCGAGAGTTCCTTCTATGCGAACTAAGGTTTCCAAATGAGAAGCAATTACTTCTGTTTGAAGCATGTTCTCGTTTGAGAAAGGGAAATAGTAAATCTTCTGCGCAACAGGATCACAATAATATTCGCCTGCTTCGTCCAAAAACTGTAGAGCATTACACAAATAAAAGGCAGAATTACCCGTCTCTTTTGAAATCCAAGGCGCTGGCCAAGGGTGTTCAGATTGAATACGACTTTCGGGTTGGTAGAAAGTAAGTTTGGCGCTATCTCCTTGCACTTCTATCCTTTTTACCCTCAATTGTGCAACTTCCCACCATTGATGGATAAAAAACTCAAGTCCTTTGGCTTGTTCCAAATGCGCTTCTTTGGGAGCAGGAATCCAACAAGTTTGTTCTTTTTTGTTCCAAGAAAGAATACGTTGCATCTCAATGCCAGCAGTATTCTTGGCACGAGTTGCCTTTTTTCCGTTGACCCACAGCTGACGAACTCCCAATGAAATACCTTCGGGCAAATCGGCAACCCAAATTTTGCCTTTAGCTTTTTGAAGTAAAAACGGGAGGTTTTCTTTTAATAATTTCCAGTTAACAATGGCTTTGCCACCACTAATAAAAACTTGTGCATGAGGGGCTGCTTCGAGGATGGTGGGGTTATTTAATATACCTGAATCTTCGGGTCTAATATGGATAGGTTCTTCTAAAAAATATCTACCCGAGCTAAGATAAATATGTACAGATTTTGAAGGGTCTGTTTGTTGTAATCTTCTCAGCTCACGTACCTTTCTCACTGCCATAGAAGGGCTAGCAAGAGGTTGTTCTTTGGTACCAGTGTTACTGTCCGAACCTGTGGGAGATACCCATACTTCGGATATTTGTCCAAAACAATTTGAACAAAGTACAATAAAAGTACAACAAAAGACCAAAAATATCTTACCAGTGCTATTTTTCATTGGCAATTAGTACGCTGAGGTAATTGAAAAAATGAGAATGATTGAATCACAAAGATAGCCTACAGTGTAGGGTCTTATTTGTATCATTTTCTCAATGTATTATACAATTTTGCCGTAGATATAGATGGTTTTAATTACTTATTTGAAATGTTTGGTCAACTTTGTACAAAAGGCTTGGAAGGTAGTTTTGGGAGTTTTTCTTATTGCGATTCTAGGTGTATTTATCCTAAAAATGAAGGGCAACTTGTAAAATTGTAGAGACCCATTGAATAGAGTCTCTACATGACAAAAATTATTTGGTTTCGATATCAAATATTTTTCTACCTTTTTCTCCTAAATAGTGGAAAAGGATTTTCTCATAAACTTTGTATCCGTCATCGACATTGGTAAAAATGACTAAGCCTTGTTGGGTTTTAGGCAGAATAAACATGATAGTTTGACAACCTTTATCGGCTCCTCCATGCGAAATGGCATATTCTCCGTTGTCTAATTCATAGATTTCCAAACCTAAGCCAAAATGTTTTCCTTTTTTGGTCACAACTTGATTTTTAATCATATCCTCAAAAACAGCCTTGCTTAAGCCCTCTCCTTTCATGATACTCACCATAAATTTACTATAGTCTTCAATCGTTGTAAGTAAATTATCGGCAGCACTAGCAGTGGTATATTTTTCTACAGGATATGCTTCGCCCTCTTTGTTGTAGCCGATAGCATATCTTGAAATATCTATATTGTTGGTCCAAACCAGTTGAGTTTGGGTCATTTGCAAAGGAGTAAAAACGAGTTCTTGCGCTAGTTGCTCCAAGCTTTTATGAAATTTGTGTTCCAAGGCTTTTCTCAAATACTCAAACCCTTCACCCGAATAGTGATATTTAGTACCTGGGGTAAAATCAAAATGAAGTTTATTATCTGGATTAATAAAACGCCAGTTTTTGAATCCGCTTTGATGGCTCAGTAGATGTCTTGTGGTCAAAATTTTGCTATTGGGGTCTTTCGCAACGTCAGGGTCTGTCCAATATTTATAAATGGGTTCGTCCAAATTCCATTTTCCTTGACTTACTAGTTTGAGCGTAACCATTGCAGTGACAGGTTTAGTCAAAGAAGCTACATTGAAAATAGTATTGTATGGCGCAGAAATTCCTTTTTTTAGCTCTCCATACACCTTAATATCCTGAATTTTTCCACCGTTTATCACGCCTATTCCGAGCGTGGGAACTTTGTTTTCTTGTAACCATTTTTCTATATCAGGAATATTGTCAAAAGTAGAGGCAGATTGAAATGGAATATCTTTTTGCTGATGGTCAAAGCTGAGTCCACGAGCTAATTTCCATGCGCCATTTTCGAGTAGCCAAACATGAGTAAACTTAGCGGTACTGGCAAATCGTTCTGCTTTACCAGCTATTTTTTCATAAAACTTATGCACGCCATGTTGAATAGCGCCATACAGAACCTTGTTTTTGTACAATGGGTAAACCTCTGTACTTTCTTCCACCAATGCACGACGAGATTGATAGGTATCTGGAGTTTTACATAATCCATTTTTGATATTTTGTAAAAACTGAGGTTTATACGAAATGCTATCGACGTCATGGAAAAACTCAAATTTGTCACTTAACAAACGCTCAAATTGTGAAATATCGCAGGTATTAAAGCCTACATTAAACAATAGACTGTCTTGTTTCATAATGCTTTTAAATAGCTCAGAACTTTTAGATACTTGTGCAATTGAAGCATTACTTACAAGAATGAATAGGTAAAAAAGGTATTTTTTCATTTCTAAAGAGGGATTAATAAATGATTGAGGCAGGCAAATTGCCTGATTTTTGACCAGCAATAACACAAATAATGATGACTGGTGAGATGAGTGGATAATGGTAGGCTGTGGGGGCATGAGGGACTTTCAGCTATTTCAGATTTTGGATTTTTGATTTCGGAATAAGGAAACATACCTTAATTTTTCATAAAATATGCTTCGAAAGAAGTAGGTCACACATCCGAAATCCAAAATCCGCAATAGTACATTCCTAAGTCACTATTCTCCCCTAAGTCGTTTATCAAAAGTGAGCTTCTGGGTTGAGACAACTTTTATCTTAGCAGCTTCTGGATGATTGGGATTGATAAGGTAATTATACTCTGGTGGCACTATACTGCTTGGTACTTTGAGTACGGCTGCGCTATTACTTCTGACAAAATCGTCGCCTATGTACTGGGTTTCTAACAATGGAGGTTTTGCGTCCCATTGTTCAGGCAAATCTTCATTGGCTAATTCTAAAATAGTTATGTCGTCAGGAATTTCTATTTCTACATAATACCGATCATTGGGTAAATCTTCACTCAAATCGAGGTGAACGGCCACTTCGAGCATTGCCAATGCACGAGTGGCAGCAGTATAAACCAAATAGGTATTTTGACTATTCCAACGAAAACCTTTACTAAGCGCTGCTCCAATCCCCTGTAGCGTGGTGGACAGATACTTTTCTCGTTCGATTCTATAAACTTTCATTAAGCTAAATTCCCGTATTCAAGTCGGTTGAGGCAATTCATTACTTCTTGAATACCTGTGGTAGAGTCTAGTAAACTTTCGGGGGTAACACCGCCAAGCGCAATATTGCTTTTTTTGAGCCAACGCTGAAATTTGTCTTCTTCCTGATTAAATACCTCAATACCATAATCAAGCAGTTCGATAGATAGCAAGACAATCTCGCTATCGCGACCTGTTAGGAGCGCTTGTTCTCTTTTCTTCTTATTATAAGTGGTTTGGGGCATATCTATCAACTGTAAAATATCTTTCACAGACGTATTAATGCGCTGACTCAATACTTCGATTGACTCATAAGGAATTCCTTCACGAAGAATGTTTAAGCGTTCCATGCTTGAGCTCCAAGTGTAGGTATGCGTGGGGGTTACCAATGTTGACCCAAGGGTGACTTTTTTCTGTTCACGAGCACGTTTGATGCTGAGTTTTGGGTCAAAACGTCCTGTTTTTATGCTTGACTTTTCCATAGTTATAACATATTTGTTACTAATGTACAACAATTATGCTATAATGAAAAGTTTCTTTATGCCTAAAAATAAGAGAATTATCTTTATCCAGTAGAGACGTAGCACCGCTACGTCTACTAAGTAAGTTTATACCTTGACAATCATTTGTAGACGTAACATGTTACGTTTCTACGGGAAGGATTGGAATCCAGCACCAGCAAATAAATCAGCACCAGCGAGAAATAAAATTTATTGGAGATTAAATAGAAGAGTTTTCAGAAATAATTTATACATTTCTTCACAAAATGATTTTTAACACTTATTTAAAATGAAAACACTACTATCTGCCCTAGAGCTCACACTTGGTTTGGCCCTCATTCAGTTGTTTGTCACCCTGTTGCCCTATCTTTTCCTGCGCAAGAAGCAATTAAACATTATTCGAAAATTACTATTTTTTACTTTTCGAGATTATTTATTTGCAACAATTTATCTATTTGTATTCACCTATTTAGCAAAACTATTTGAGTGGTTTGAGGGAGATTGGACTATTCAAAATGCTCCTCTATTTATCATTGCTGTACTTATCATGAATGGATACTTTTTTCTTGTACATCCATTCGTTCTTAAATACGATAAGCGTAGGCTAACATTTAGTCCCGAATATTCAGCAACGTTATCTGAGAATCTCCAGAAAAAAGTCTCGGTATATATCACCAATAATGATACTATCAATGCCTTTGCTACAGGCTTCTTGCCACAAAATAGAGTGATAGTCATGGGACGAGGTTTGATGGAAAAGCTAACACAAGAAGAACGAGAAGCAATCTTGTATCATGAGGTGGGGCATCATAAACACTACGATTTGATCAAGTTTTATTTTGTGGTGGTTTTGCAATTTATCCTTTTTGTGTGTTTCAGACAACCTTTCTTCGATTTGGTGCATCAATTTTATCCTTCATTCAATGATGGAAATCTTGTCTTTTGGTACGGAGGTTTAATAGGCTTGGTTTATGCAATTATATTCTCCAAAATAAGTCATTATGCAGAATATCAAGCTGATCAATATGGAGCAGAACATACTTCAAATCAGGCGATGGGAAATGCTCTTCTAAAACTCTCTGAATTGACAGAACATATTGTAGATGAAGGAAGTATGACGCATCCCAGCATCGAAAAACGATTGGCTAATATTCAGTTTCAAGTCCTGCCAGCACCAGCGTCGTAGAGACGTAGCACAGCTACGTCTAGTAATCAGATTTCTATTTTGACAATCATCAGGAGACGTAACATGTTACGTCTCTACAGCAAGGATTGGAATCCATAGAAAAAATAGGTGCTGGATAGGAATCCAGCACTAGCAAATGAGACGTTACATGTAACGTCTCTACAATGTGAATTTTTACTGATTAAATCCTACGGGAACTTCTGGGCTTGTTTGGATGGGTATTTTAACATTTTTGAAATTGTTATCTCCCATCAAATAATTAGCTGACTTTTCTCCTGAGACCTTTAAATATATATCAGACGGCACTAATGGGATATTTCCTTGGATGGAAACTTGTTGTAAGTTGCTGAAATCCAAGATAGGAACTCCCACATGAGGCTTATTCGTCAATACTTGTTTGATGCTGATTTGCTGACTATTTTCGGCTTTAATGACCGCTCCTCTTTCAGTATTGACACGCACATTGTCGAACTGGATATTTTTGGAGTTTTTAATGACAAAACCTGATTGAGTATCAAAATTTAGGTCTTGAAAACTGATGTCTTCAATAGGTAGTTCTTCAAGTCCATTTAGATAACCAGCTTGATTTCCTTGTGCGGTAATATTGCTAAAATGAATATTGCGGAAAATAGGTGTACGTTCAGAAATGGACTCAACCGTCGTTTTAGCATATTGCATATCAAGCACAATAGCTTGTTCTTTGATATTTTTCATCACGATATTGTCCACACGAATATCCTCGACCACGCCCCCACGACCGCGTGCCGTTTTGATACGAATACCTCTGTCGGTACCATCGAAAATACAGTTAGAAATCACAATTTTTTTCACACCACCCGACATTTCACTACCAATTACAACACCTCCATGTCCCGACAGCATCGTGCAGTTAGTAATGGTATAATTTTCGGCAGGGATATCTCTTTTTCGTCCCGAACGGTCTTTTCCAGATTTGATGGTAATGCAGTCATCCCCAACACTAATATGACAATTGGAAATATGTACATTGCTACAAGATTCGGGGTTTATACCGTCTGTATTGGGAGAATGTGGGTTTTCGATGGTCACACCATGAATGGTTACATTGTCACAAAACTCAGGGTTGACTGTCCAGAAAGGAGAATTTCGTATCGTGATACCTTCAATTTGGATATTTTTGCAAAACATGGGTTGAATGAAAGGAGGACGTAAAAAACCTTTTTCTATCCAACCCGGAAGGTCTGGCGCCAATACATCTTTGTTAAGTCTTTTAAACTCCTCTTGCCATTTAGAAGTGGGAATGTTTTTGACATGTACTTCTGAGTAAGCCCACCATTTTTTGCCATGACCATCTATCAACCCTCTACCCTTGATGGCAATATTTTCGGCTTTGTAAGCGTAAAAGAGTGGTGAAAAATTAATGACATCTGTCCCTTCCCATCGAGAAGGAACCATAGGAAGGTACGCGTCAAAATCATCGGTAAAATGCAATTCAGCACCAGCATCGATGAAGATGGTAATATTACTTTTGAGTTCGATAGGACCAGTTTTATATTTTCCAGCAGGAAAATAGATAGTTCCTCCCCCTTGCTTGACCGCAGTGGCAATTGCTTTTTTGATGCCTTCTGTAGCAAGTTTAGAACTATCATTTTTGACCCCAAATTTCAATACATTCAAATATACCTGCGCTTGTGCGCTGATACCTAGCGCCAATAAGAGAAGGGTAAGACTGATATTTTTTCTCATGTTTTTCAAAAATAAGTTATTTGTTAATAGTATATCTGTTATAAGATTGCACTCATTATCAGATGGATACTATCAAAAAAAGCTACAGAAATATTGTTAAAAGAACCTTTTCTATTATTCGTAGATATAATATTTGTTAAAACTCCAATGCCTTGCATCTCTACGGATAAAAAGGACTAATACAATTCGAAAAGGTAATTTCCTGAGCCTACTGGAATCAGATATTTATTGCCCTGCTTTTCGGCTGGAATGATTTTACCATTTTGCTTAATAGTTTTTCCTAAATTCTGATCTATTAGAATCTTGGCATTTGTATTGACAGGAACGCTTACGTTTAGGGTAAAGCGTTTGCTTGTTTTTTTCCAAAGGGTACTTATTTTTCCGTAAGGAGATTCATAATTTCCCTCGGCTTGTGTAAGGTTTCCTACCACTTCTGGTGCGATGATGATTTCCTTAAAAGCTACATCTCTTTCACTTTGACGGATTCCTGCTAAACCGCTATACAACCACTCCATTAAATGTCCAAGCATAAAATGGTTATGAGAATTACCACCAGCTTGCCAAGATTCGGTAAGGGCAGTAGCACCTTTTTTGAGCTGATAGCCATAACCTGGCACATCCGAGCGATTATTCATCGCAAAAATGATGTCAGAGCGTCCTTCTGATTCTAATACTCTTAGAACATATCGATAGCCAATATCCCCTGCTGTTAGGGCATAGTTACGATTTTGAATATCATCAATCAAATGTTGTAAAACAGCTTTACGATTTTCTGGCTCAACCAAATTCATGAACAGTGCCATGGCATTTGCGGTTTGACTACCCGAAGCATACTGTTTGGTGTCAGGGTTAAAGAAAGTCTGATTAAATGCTTTTTTGACTTCTTCAGCTATATCAGCATATTCCTGCGCATCGTCGCCATGCCCTAAGATTTTGGCAATTTTCTCAGCGATTTGTAAATCATAATAGTAAATCGCTGTACCTGTTACGCCCATAGGGGTAAGTTGTGATACGCCAGGAGGTTTGGGTCCTAAATCATACCAATCTCCCAAACCTTGTGAAAGAATATGGTTTTGAGCTTTGCTGGCAAGGTATTTCAAATAGCGCTGCATCATGGGATAGGCCTCGTCTAGTACGCGGGTATCGCCATACCAGAGGTACATATAGTAGGGAACAATAATGCTGCTACTGCCCCACTCTGGCGAGTCTCGGAACATGTCGCCACCCCATTCAAATTTGACATATTCAGGCGCAATCTCAGGAACCAAACCGTTTGGAAGTTGCGAGAGCTGCATATCTTTAACTGCCTTTTTGAACATTGGAGCCACGTCGTAACGATAGCGAACCGAAGAGCCCATCAAATGAACTTGTTCTAGCCAACCTAATTTTTCACGGTGTGGACAATCGGTGAACACCGAGGTCATATTGCTTTTAATCGCCCAGTCAATAAGCTGATGCGTCTGGTTAAAAAGTGTATCTGAGCTAGCAAACTGCCCAATCGTTGAGGCAGAATTACGAATATGCAATCCTTTTATGCTGATTAACTGTGTTTTAGCATTAGTCTCTGGCTTGGCTCCTTTTACTTGTAAATATCGAAAACCATAATAGCTAAAGCGCGGTTGCCATGTTTCGACGCCTTCTCCTTTGAGTACATAACTAAAAATATAGGGACTTCCAGAAGCCTTTTGGTTGACAGTACCATCGGCATTGAGTAATTCCGAAGGGCGAACCCATACCGTATCGCCTTTATTACCTTTTACTTTTAATTCGATAATACCAGAAGCATTTTGTCCTAAATCAAATACCCAATCGCCTGAGGCAACTTGTTTTTGCTGAATTGGCTGAAAAGACTCCATGATTTTAACAGGTTCTATCAGCTGAGGACTCAAACGAGTATGACCTTCCACCACGATGGCATTTCGCCATAAACTCTCATCGAAGTTGGGCATATCCCAGCCTTTTTGTTCCAGATTAGCATTGTAGTCTTCACCTCCATAAATACTTGAAAAAGTTATTGGGCTAGGGGCAGTTTTCCACGAATTATCACTGTAGAGGTTTTGTTCAGAACCATCTTGGAATTCCACTTTTAGTCGACAAATCATTTTGGGTAAACCAAACATCCCTTTGAGTTTGCGATAGCGTCCTTTTACAGGAGGTATATAGTAAAAGCCGTTTCCAAGCATTACCCCAAAGGTATTTTTACCTTCTTCCAAGGATTTTGTTATGTCAAAACCTACATAAAGTGCTTGTTTATCGTATTTTGTCCATCCTGCATCCAGAAAATTATCGCCAATTTTTTTACCATTCAAACTCAACTCAAAATGCCCTAAGCCTGAGATAAAGACAGTAGCACGTTTCACTTTTTTCTTTACCGAAAAATCTTTACGAAACATCGGTAAAATATTGTTCTTGAAAACCTTATCTTTTTGTCCATCGGTTGGTAAAATATTTACCAAACTGTCAGCCAAGCGTTCGTAAGCAATCCATTGGGCATTGCGCCAATCCCCAGCAGAGAAAAGCCCCATTTGCCAAGTAGCTACTTCACTCCAAGCCGACGAGCGCCCCTGATTATCCCAGATTTTAACTTTCCAGTAATAAACTTGAGTGGCTTCCAGCGTTTTACCATCAAATTCTACTTGGATAGACTGGTCAGAGGTAATTTTGCCAGAATCCCAAATATTGGCTTTGTTAGGTTGTAGCAACTCAGGTGAATCTGCTACTAAAATTTGATAGGAAGTTTGCTTAACATTATATCCCCCCGACTGAATTTTCCAACTCAAGCGTGGTTTGCGAATATCTATGCCAATTGGGTTTTTGAGATATTCACAACGCAAATCATAAAGCGACAAATTTTGTGCATTCCCAAGAAAGCTCAAGCACAAAATTTGAAGTAAGCATAAAAAGAAGAATTTTAGTTTTTTGTAGTTTAATTGAGGGTTTTTCATAAAAAATTGAATCTGAAGTTATAGAGGGAACAGGCACAAAGGCGCAAAGTGTAAATTGAATCTGAAAATACTATGTGCCTTTGTGCCTGTTCCCTTTGTCACTTTTCTACTGCTGATACTTCACCTCGATGGTTTGTCCTTTAGGAATACTTAGCTCATACCATTGATTTCCAATAGATTGAATCGTTCCTTGTGTACAAGTTGGAGAGGTTTGACTTTTAAATTTAAGTTTTCCAACACCATCATTGGTACCAGTTATTTTGATAGATTCTTTGCTACAATACAATTTGACATCACCTTTTGGGGTTGGGACGCTTCCTTCCATCCAAGCCAAACCACCAAGCTCAGGAGTAATCTCATATTGCTCATAAGCTGGACTTGTTGGTTTTACCCCTAAATAGTATTTTCCTAATAAATAAATAGGACTTGCTCCCCAAGCATGACAAAGACTTTTTCCGAACGGACGACCATACATGGCATAATGCTCAGCTCCTGATTTTGTTGGATTATATTCTTCCCAGAAAGAGGTCGCTCCAAGTTTGAGCATACCGCCCCAATAGGATTTCATTTCGTCTAAAACGAATTTTTGTTCACCTAAAGCACACAACGCTTCCAATTCGTAAAAACGCATATATGGCGTAGTGATTTTTTGAATTTTATCATTTAACAAAACATGATTTTTGATTCCTTGTTTTTTGGCATCATCCAAATAATTGAAGAAAATCGCAAACATATTGCTGTATCTGGTTACGTTATCGGTCTGTTTTCCATCTACTTGACTATGTACAAAAGCATGCTTGTTGTCATTCCAATAAGTTGAGAAAAATTTAGATTTCAATTCTTCTCCAATTTGTTTGTATCGAATAGCCCCTTTGGTATCATTGGCGATATTAGCACATAAGGTCATGGTTTCGAGACTACGAGTAAGCAATAGTTGTTCAAAGCTTACAGCTCCTTTTTTGCTCAAACCTTCTGCCCAGTCGATAAATACCCAGTCACCCGAAAGCCCTTCCATCATACCATCTTTGTTACGACGACTCAAGCAATACTCCATGAGCGTTTGCATACGAGGATAAAATTGTTGGATAAAAGTCTTATCTCCCGTGTATAAATAATAGTCGTAAATTCCTAAAAACCAATAGAATGTATAGTCCATAATGGTATTGATATGGCTAGTAACAGGATCTTTGCCACGCAAAGCCAAGAGCGTTCGAGTAACAGCAGGCGAATCAAAGAAGGAATAGTAGTTCATCAAATAACTTTGGTAGGCATCGCCCGACCAAATCCAACGGTCACGTTTGATACCATCTATGAAAAACTCGCGGGTATTGAGCTGAAATGTGTATTTTGCCACATCATAAATCTGATTGATTTGCTCGTCTGAACAACGGAAATTACCACGCTCTTTCTCAGGCATATACTCATACAACATGGATACCTCTTTGAAGGATACGGCAGGAGATTTTTTGATAAAAATATATCGAAAAGCCTTTGTCAATTCCATTGTCGAATCTTTGGCAATCGACTGATTGATGGTGAGTTGATCAAGTGTTTCGCAGTGTTCAGTATCCATGGCTTCTTCTTTAGATTCACCATAAAAAATCTCAACTTTTCCTTTCCCTTTCAATCCTTTGAGTTGAACAAAACCAAATGTTTCTTTCCCAAAATCTATCATTGTACCCTCTTTTAGTATTTCCACTTTTACAGGTTTTTGTGATTTGGTTGCCAGGCTAAATTTGGAAGGAGCTTGTGCTGGCGAATTAAAATTCCAAGAACCAGCATTGAGCCAAGTTGTGCCCGATTGGTCAGAAGCTTTTCCTGTTTCGTCAATCCACTCTTTATCTTCAAAAGTCACTAACCAAGAGTTGTCAGAAACAACATTTTTTCCTTGAATAAAAATAGCAGGAACTCGGTCTTGGCAAAATACCTTCAGACTTAACTTATGTTTTCCTGCGGGCATCGTGATTTTTTTAGGATAGCCCATAATGGCTTTTCCATCAATCTTAACATTGTATTGTCCTTCTACAAAAATCGAGACTTCTTCTGGGGCATTGAGCGTGAATGATTTATGAAAATCAATCAAGTTATAATGACTGTCCAATTTCCAGAAAGGTGGGAAAAACACACCACGTTCGGTACGGCGGTTTTGCATTTTGTTACCCAGCCAAATTTCGAAATCTCCTGGATACCAAATCCAAGTAGCTTGTTGCGCAAGACTTAGCCCTGCACTAAACAACCAAAGTCCCAAAATGAGCTGGGACTGTAAAAGGCTTTTGTAGAAAAAACGTTTCATGTATGTATTGAGGTTTGGGGCGAAAATTCTCGCTTTTGAAATGGTTGTTTTAACTAAAAAACAGATATAAAGAAACCATCACAACCACTAAGGCTGTCCAAAGGGTGATTACTTTGGTACTTGGTTTAAATTCTTGACTAGATTCTTCTTTTTCAGAAAGATAGATAACTGGGTTTTTGTCAGTAATAGAGATAATCACTGCGACAAATGCCAAAAAGGCAAAAATGAAAAAGGATAACAAGAGATAATGCGGCCAAAAACTGTATTTGTCAGGAGTAAATACCCATAAGTACAATATGCCAACTCCGAGACTAAAGGCTGAGCCAAAAGATAGAATGGCGTTTACGGCCTTTTGTGTCATGGCTTTCCAGAAAACAGTTAATAAGAAAACTACAGAAAGTGGTGGTGCAATAAAGCCTAAGACCGACTGAAAGACATCAAATAAATTAAGCCCTTTGATAGAATCTATAGCCAATGCCATCAATACCGCAAATACGCAACCTGCCAGTACTGTCATGCGACCGACTTTGATAATTTGTTCGTTACTAGCACTTGGATTGATTTTTTTGACATAGACATCCATCGTAAAAACGGTACTCAGAGAGTTGAGTGACGAACCAATCGTTCCGACTAATACCGCAATCAACACAACAATGACCAAACCATTTAATCCAGCAGGGAATAAGTTGGTTACCATCGTCATGTATGCCATAGATGGGTCAGTAAGGTTAGGGAAAAGAATATGACAAATGACACCTGTCAAGATAAATAGCGGCAGAGATAGGATTTTTAACCAAGCGATAAAGTTTACCCCTAATTGACCCTGTTCAAGAGTTCTCGCTCCTAAAACCGATTGTACCATAGCTTGATCAGTACAGAAAAATGCAATAGCTGATACAGGATAGCCCAACAAAATAGCAGGCCAAGGGTATTTGGTATCGTTGGCAGGGTGAATTAATGTCCAGAAGTCTGCTGGGACTTGATGATACATCGTCGAAATACCACCCACTTTTTGTAAGCCCAAAATCGTTAGAGTAGTAGATACCGCAATCAATAAAATCATTTGAAAAACATTCACCTTTGCGATGGCTTTGAGTCCGCCCATATAGGCAAATAGCCCTGCAAAAAGCACCAAGACAATTACCGCAGGAGCCATTGGAATGCCTAAGATTTGTCTTACTAAAAAACCACCTGAAAAAAGACCTAGCGATAACCAAGAAATCAAAATCTTAATGAGCGCATACCATGCTAAGATATTTTGGGTAGAATCGCCATAACGCTTACCCATAAACTCTGGCATGGTGGATACTTTTGAGGCGATGTATTTGGGAGCAAAAACTATGGCTAACAAAAACAAGAATACAAAGGCATACCACTCGAAGTTAACCGCCACAATTCCAGTGCTATAGCCAATGCTAGCAAATGCCAAAAGCATCGAAGGTCCCACATTTGTTCCCCACATATTAAAACCGATACTATACCAATCCAGTGATTTATTGGCTAGAAATAGTGTTTCGTCAGTATTTTTTTTGCGACTTGCACGATAGCCAATGACCAACAATATAATTAGATATATGCCCACAATGGTATAATCAAGCCAAGTGAGTTTTTCTGCTAGAGGTGAAAGCATAGTTAGGGTTGAGGATTTTGTAATAAAATGAGGGGAAATAAGTTATTTTTGCATGCCTTAGGCTTTAAGCTTTATGCCATAGGCTAAAAGTGCAATCCGAGTCGAATGGGACACTGACCGAGGATGCATTTTGCCTAATGCCTATTGCTTAAAGCCTACAGCTTCTAGATATTAAATCTTACTTTTTTGAGTTTTTTTGACTTGCCAATGAGTTTGCCGTCAGCAAAGACTTGTAGGCCTTTGCCTTTGTTGTATTTTTTACCAGTTTCGTCCCAAAGGATTGTAATGAGTTTTCCATGATAAGAAATGTTTTCTAGACAAAACCAAGCCCATTGTTTGCTTGAAATCAAAGGACTAATTTCTAATACTTGGTCTTCACGAGGTTTGAGTCCTATTAAATCGCTGATAATCAGGTCTGCATAAGCAGAGTGATTGTAGAACTTACTTCTTGGATTGTCGCCTTTGAGCCATTCTCCATTTTTCTCATCCTGATACTCGCCTAAGTAAAGTTTACCATTCATTTGATGAGAAAAGGCATATTTTTGTAGTTCATCATAGAAAACCTGAGGGGTCATATCGCCTTTATGCTTGTAATTATTGAGCAAATTGGACAAAGCCTTAAGTGTTTGAGTGGTGGCATACGGCCAAAGTGGTCCATCCCATTCGCAACCATGTCCTGAGCCATGTGTACGGAACAAGGGGTGGCGACGCTCGGCAGTGGTAATACCCCATTTTGCTTTAAAGCCTAAAGTGTCGGTAAGTTGACTCCATTGTTTGGCATAGTTAGCCTTATCTTCTGGCAAATTAAAATACCAAGGAATAAAACCAATAGCCTCGCGAGCGTCTGAGAAAGCTTTTGTTTTCTCTAATTTTACCTTAAAAAAAGAGGCCTTATTATCCCAAAGCGTATCTTCAACGGCTTTTCTAAGGAAGTTCGCTTTATCTGTAAAAATCTCTTGCGTGTTTGCATCGCCCAGTAATTCTGCCATTCTGGCTAAAGATTTAGCATTGGCATACATATAACTATTGATAGTCGGACGAATATTTTTATCTTTTCTGCCCCCACTAATAGACTCCTCCATAGCGTCTTTTACGTCAAACTGGTAGAACATCCCGTTGGGTAATTGGCGTTCTTCTTCCCATTTTTTATAATCTGCTACAAGTGTCTGAAGGTTTTTTTCTAAAAAAGATTTATCCAAATTGACTAAATAACGTTGATACACAGCGTCATCAATCCAGCTACTAAAGGCGTGAAAACGTTGTACATTGTGTTTGGGATCGACATAAAGCCAAAAGCGAATATAATCGTCTGTGTACTGTTGATTGCGGAGCCAACGAGTTTCATAAATATGATGTCCCAAAGCACTACTGATGGCATTGTGCTTACCAGCGTGATTTACTTTGGTGATAAATTCAGTAAAAATAAAGCCATCGGGCGTTTGCTTGAGGTGCTTGCGTAATGCCCACCAACGATAATAGTATATCTCCTGAATCAGAGAGTCGGGGCAATCCAATAAAGGAATATTTTGCGCTAACCAATTATATGATTGTGCATTCGGAATAAAATTAATAACAGCTTCTTCCTTATCAAGCGCATTGTAGCGCTCAACTGCCGAGGCTAAGGTTTTGGTTCCAACAAAATCGGTCTTCTGAGCCACACTCCCATACCCCAGAAGAATACAGCCCCAAAGGCTTAATATTTTTTTAATGTACATGATTTCTTAATTGTGAATGATGAGTTAGGAGTTTAGTACTGTACGAAGGATTTCCAACAATTTCGGATTTGGGATTGCGGATTTCGGAAATAAGGTTAAATACTTATTTTTTAAAGAAATGTAAAAGATTACACTTCCGAAATCCAACATCCGATATCCGAAATAAACAGTTTTAGAATCCTTCGTACACTCTTGACTCACAACTCATCATTCATCACTATTCAACTGTCCAGTCTATATTTTTTTGATTACCTGCAAAACCTGCGTCGAAGATTTTTATCTCTTGTGTGCCATCTACAAAGCCTAGTACTAAACACGTTCCTTTGGCAAGACTTAGTGTATGCGTTCCTGCTTCGAATGAAAAAGTATGGATATTCACAGGAGGCCAGTCGCCTAGCAACAGGGCATTGGTAATCTTACTTTCTGCTTGTCCGAAGTTATTGGCACTGGCATCAATTTCAAGTTGTGGTTTTGGCAGAAAATCACTTTTCTTGGCATCATAAATCCCTATCTTCTCATTGAAATAGCCCACTAATACTTTCACAGGTTTGTCCGTTTTAAAAGTTATTTGAGTGCCCTTAGTAATCTGTGTTTTTTTAGATAAAACAATACCAGAAAGGTTTTTTAGTTCAGGTGCTATGCCTTGAATCACAATGCTGGTATCGCTAAAAACTTTTTGATTGCTCGCTAAAGGATAGCTTGTTAAGCTGGCATCATCAAGTTGAACCTGAGCGGGCTTGAGATATTGAATAGCTTTTACGCCCTTACCTGAACTTTGCTTCAACGAATCAATAACAGTATGTAATCTCGTTACTTCTTTTTGAAAAACGGGTAGCATTTCTTTCCAATGAATGAAAGTCGCATCGACACCACGCATCGGGATTTTGCGCTGTTTGGTTTGCATACTGTTGGCGTACAAATAGGTATCTTTTGTCAATTCAACCAGTTTGCTATAGTGCTCAACGCTACGTTCTAAGTGTGGTAATGCTTTTTCCAAATCACTAATTTGATTTGAATATTTGTAACGCACTAAGTCCAGAGCGGCATATACCTTTTCAGAGAAGAACTGTGCCATTGCATTGTAGCAATGAACATCATTTTGTAAACGCTTAAATTCAGCCGTATTTTTAGTGACGCTTAGTGCTATTTTGTCAATGGCTTCCTGCGCTTTTTTTCCATGAACTACTACTTCATCGGCCACCTGCACAGGCGTTTCTCCGATGTGTTTTTGTCCTTTCCATGCCTTTTCTGCATATTCAATAATCATCTCACCTTCAGGTGCTTCTGATTCATATAGCATCGTGAACAGCCCATAACGATAAGGATTAATCAATTGTGTCATCAACATCCCCAAGGTCAAAGTCTGACGGTTACCGTCGGTGATACCGTATCTACGCAAAAGCTTAGGTGCAATTTCTCCCGTTTCGTTGTAGGCATCTAAGATTCCTTGTGCTTGATTTGACGCTAGTCCATATTCTTTTCCAAGATAGGATTTCCAAAACTGCTGTTCTTCTGTAGCAGGGCGGTTTGCACGCCAAGCGTATCTTGCCCATGTTTTGTACCACATGGCATCTCGGTCGATTTGCAAAAGTCTTTCGGACGTTTTGTCTGCGGTATATGGCCAATCCCAGTAAGAAGCTTGAGGGTATAAATGCAGTCCATTAGCGCCATAAACGCTGTGCATGGCTTGTACACACTTCTGGATAAAGTCAGGCGAACTGTATCTAAATGGTTCGAGATTTGACAAAAGATGCACATTTTCGATATGTACCGTACCAATTTGGCTTAATTTGCGATGTAATTCTGCCCATGAACCCCTTGGTGTATAAGTCGTTAAAGCCTCTCCATTGTATTTTGCCATCGTGTACAAATTTTTGTACAACGGTAAAGCCTCTTTCATGACTCTTGGTGCATCTGTATCATGCGCACGAAGCACAATGGGAGGTTCTGTTGTTTTACCCAAAGCTTTTAGACCATCTTGTACCCCTGGAATAATGGTTTTGGTAAACCAATCCACATCATCTTGGCCTGCTCCTTCCATGGCTTCGCCCAAGGTGATTAATAAACCAACATTAGGATATTTTTCTACAAATGCCGCAATAGACTTACGTGTATAATCTGCAATGACTGGAATAATTGGGCGATTACGGTCTTGTGTTTTGATTTTATGATGTTCGGCAAAAGGTTTGGAAACAATGATGTTATAAAACATCTGAATTACCCAAATACCTCTTTTATCCGCTTCTTCAGTCAAGAAACGGTACATTTCTTCGTTTTTCTTAAAAGTGGCATCGTCAACCTCTACGGCATAAGGGTATTCTTTTACCCGAACCAAGGATGCAAAAGGGTGTCCGTTCCAGATGTAGAGTGAGTTATAACGGTTTTCGACCATCATATCTAAGTATCTAATCCAGAGTTTTTTATCGTAAAACCAAGGGAAATCTTTTTCTGTATAAGGATATTCATATACCTCTCTGTCAGGCAAAAGTGTGGGTTTTTGCATACCTACACAAGTACCACGAAGTACCATTTCGGGTTGGTCTTGATAGACCAGAGACTGCGGGATAGTCTTCTGCTGTTTGATTCTTTCTGCTAATTCCAAACAACCATATAAGACACCCGACTCATCAAAACCAATGACCTGCAAAGGAGTTTGAGCAGATTTAAATAGACGAAAACTTTCCTTTTTGGATAAGGTATTGCTATTATTTAGCGATTGTTGAGTGCCAATCCAAATAGTTGAGGTCGTAGATTTTGAGGTGGTAGAAACCTTATATCCAACAGATTCTAAAGCAAGTTTGAGTTTACTAACACCGTAAGCAATACGAGGTTGTGATGGTTGGGAAACTTGTAAATAGATCGTCTTTGCTCCATCCTCATTGCTCGTGATACTAGCAAAAGAATGAGATATGTTTAAGAAGAGGTAACAGAGTATGAGTGAAATTTTGTACATAACTTATAGTCCTGAATCTGAGAGCTTATGATTAATCCGAAAGGTATTTTGATATGATATTGGCCTGCTGCTCAATGAATCTTGTATTTTTTTCGGAATAAATCAGATTTAACACATACAAAGGTATATGCTTAGGAGGGTCAGACTATCTACCATTTTCTCTGAAAACTATAGGATATTTGCATAGGGGGAGTTCTTGCTAAATTAGCAAAAGGATACGAGCTATCCTTTATTTAGTGATTGAGCAATTGAGTGATTTAGTGATTATTTTCAAAATGATTTTTACCCAAAAAACCGAAATATCCTGACTGAAATTTCGTGAGAAGCAGAATATTGTCAAAAAAAATAATCATTCATCCACTCAATCACAAATCACTAAATAACTCGTGTCATTTTATTGAAATATCTTTTTCAAATAGGCTGTATTGGCGCTATAATTTCCTTTGACATCTTTAGGCTTGCTGGCATCCCTCGAACGTTCGATGATTAGCCAGCCTGACCATTTCATTTTATCTAAAGTTTTTTTTACCTTAAGCATATCTATTTCAGGGTCTTTCTCTAGCCAAACACCATCTTTATTGGTGGCATGAATCATACAGATACGGTTTTTACCTAGAATTTTTAATTCTTTATATAAATCACGACCTTCTTTGAGAGGGTTAGAAAAGTTAAAATAAATCTGGATGGCTGGAGAACCGATTTCTTTGAGTAAAGCCACTTCCTCTTTGGCACTTAATGCTGTTTCGATGCCGATTACCACGCCTGCTTCTTCTGCCATTTTTCCAGCAACTTTTAATCTGCTAACAACCGAATCTCGGATGGATGGGTCTTTCTTTAAGTCGCATTGTACACCAAGCGGTAAAAAAGCCACTTTTACATTCATAGCTTTCATGGTTTTTATACAATCTCGAATTGACTGTTGATACTCCTCTCGACCGCAAAATGATTGAGCATAATAGCCTGTCATTGCTAAGGAACATATTTCAAGTTTTAATTCTTTGGCCATATCCATAAAAACCTGACGAATAGAATCATTGGCAAGTTGGTTTTCAAAAGTGGGTCTTTTCCCTAAACCTCCCATATCCAATTCAAGTCCGTCGGCGCCAATTTGTTGAGTGAGCGTAATGGCTCCCAATTTTTGTCGTTTCAACAACATGAGGTCAATCAAACCTACTTTGTAACGAGTCGTTTGTGCCAGTCCTTGACTAGCTATCATTAACAAAATCAATAAAAAACGCATTTCTTTGAGGGGTTAGTAGTCAGGCACAAGGCAAGAGTAAATAAAAAACTCTTGCCTTGTGCCTCTTTGCCTGTGCCACTATTTCGAAAACATCTTCTCAATTATTTCAAAATCTTTGATGGCATTGGAAGGTAGCTTTTCGCCTTTTTCACCAAAAACATATAAGGCTGGGAAAGGCTCAATCGTAATACCTGTTTCAGTGATATTACCAGAAGTATCCTGAATCTTTTGAAGATCTAAGCCTAATTCTTTTGCCATAAAGCCATACATGGCTTTACGTTTGTTAGCTCCATAGTCATGTCCTTCGCTTGGAAAGTGGGCATTCTGAACTTTATTAGAAGCATGGTATAAATCATAAATTCGTTGTACAAATGGAAATTCGGTTTGTGGGACAAACTGTGTCCAATCTTTTCCATCCGATATAATCATTTGTGCTCTTGGAGCTGCCATGGAGGCTATTTCTACGTTGTTAGTACCTTCTCCGCACAAATGCACACCCATACCACTTTCGCAAGGACAACCCCCACTGTGATACGAGGACATCATGGCTACGGGAACACTTACTTTGATACGGTCGTCGATAGCAGTTAACAACATCGTTTGACTACCCCCGCCAGAAGCGCCCGTAATGCCTACACGCGTAGGATCGGCATCTTTGAGGCTTAGTAACCAATCCAGAATACGCATTCCATTGAGCATTTGAATCGTTTGAGCATGGCTACGACGGTGGTCTTCAGATTTGAACTGTAAGGTAGATTCGCCCCAAGCAAAAAGGTCGTAACTAAAAGCCATAGCGCCCATTTTGGCTAAAGCCGCACATCTATACTGACAATCGGCACGATAACGACCCTCCCCAAAATGCCCGTCTGGATTCAGAATAACGGGAATTTTACCTTTCGATTTTAAAGGACGATATAAAGACCCACTCACATAAACACCAGGCAAAGTTTCGATAGCTACATTTTCAACCGAGTAGCCATCCATGATTCGTTTTTGTGTAATGATGGGTTGAGACTGCGGTTTAGCTGGCGCTTTTGGCATATCTAGTGCTTGCCAAATGCAGTTTTTCAAATTGGCTTTACGCAATTCCCAAGAAGTAATATCTGGTGAAAGCGTAGACAAATAGTTTAATTGCTGTTTGCCTTCCTCGGGAGTTTTGAGGTGATATTGAAAAGCTTGTAATTTATATTTTCCCTCTCCTTCTTTGGTAAAAGTAATATCCTGCGAATCCATGATATGATGGAGCGTTGTTTCTAAATCAGGTCTAAAACGCCATTCGGCATAAGTAACCTGTTTATCAGCCACCAAGGCTTCAGGATAGCGTATTTTCACCTTAAAACGAGATTCAATCGTCGATATAACCTCTTTTAAAGGTTTTTTAAACGCCTGATCTGCCGTCTGTGCTTGTATAAAAAAGCAAGAAGTTAGTAAAGTGATAGTGATGAGGATATTTTTCATAAGTTTTTAGGGGTCAGGGAATAGGCACAAGGGGTAAGTGTTTTTACTTTTTGCCTAACCCCTAATGCCTATCTCCTATTTTAAAAAATCAAAATACAAAACCATTTCAACAGCTCTTTTAGGCTCTTTTTCGTAGTCATAAAAGACGTGTTTCATACTCATAGGACCTGTGTTGTCAGCTCTGTTAGTTTTAGAACCAATGGCCGAAATACCTTGCATAAAGGAAATATCGCCACTTGGGAAATTAATCACATAGTTTTGATATGAATCTGTTTTGAAGGCTGGACTAAACAACCTGAAAAATACATCTTCTGTCTCAGTGACTACGGTAAAAGACTGACCTTTGGTTATAAACTTACACCAATACATATTGGCATGGTATCCTTTGAATTCTGGATAAACAAATGGTATTTCACCTGTTTCGGTAGTATTATAATCTTTCTGCCAAATACCAAATTGATTTCCTTTCAAACGATTTTTCCATACTCGGTATGGACCATTTCCTAAATACTCTACACCTTTAATTTCAGATTCTGGAAAAGAAAAGTTAAGTCCAAAATAATTCGTTAAATAAGCCGCTGGGAAATATTTAACTTTCAATTTTACCCAACCCGATGGATAAATGATCCATTGCAGTGTGTTGAATGCCTCTTTTTTGTCGTAAGTTGATTCAATCACTACATTTTCACCATCAAAACGGGTAGTAATATTTTTAAAATTGGTACTTCCTTCTTGTACTATTGGGCCGTTGTTGAATGGAATACTTCCTTTTTCCGTTTGTACTGATTTTAGCAAACCTGATTTTTTAGAAAAACTAATCGTCAAACCATTCGCCTTGACTACATACAACGAATCTTGTTCTTGAAGCGTAGGTTTGGTACTTCCCGAAGTTTTCACCATTGCCTGTGCCATCGTTTTTGGCAAGGTAATTTTAAAACTCCAAGTAAAAATTTCTTTCCCAAAAGGGTCAAAAGCGCTTAGATACAAACCGTCATATTCTTGCCAATTTTGTGGTAGTTGCTGGCATGACACTGTTCCCTTTTCCAAGGGTTTCAAATTGGGCGAAAGGGCTTTACCTGAAAGTTCGGGCAACTGATGTAACCCTAAAGATTTGAGTTTCCAAGTAAAACGACATTGATTGGTATTGGTAAAATGATAGCGGTTTTCGATAGTAAATTTTCCATCAAAATCGGAAGTAATTTCTTTTGCCTCAAACTTGATTGGACTCCACACTTCTTTGATGGTAAAATAGCTTCCTTCTTTTTCACGATAAGGACCTACGATGCCGTCCGCGGCACGATTGCCATCAGTATCTAGGATGCCATTTTTATCGGTTCTAACTATACCTTGGTCAACAAAATCCCAAAGGAAGCCACCTGCGCAAAGTGGTGTTGTCCATATATGCTCCCAGTAATCTTCCAGACCAGCTCCATGGCCGCCATCATACATTCCATGCAAAAACTCGGTTGGCATGACAATGCTATGTCCGTGGTCATAATTACCAATACCGTAGTTATAATCGCGATAATGCTGTGTGTCGAACCCTGCAAAATCTTCCCATGCGTGAATCACAGGACGTCTTTGTAAATCTTTTTGAGGAAAAATAGGGTCTAATTCGTAATTGTGACCACCTTCATTTCCGTTAATCCAAAAAATTACAGAAGGGTGATTTTCATCGTGTTCCATCAACTCTTCAAGACGTTTGGTACCTGTAGGCGTATCATAATTGCCATGCCAACCCGCCAATTCATCCATTACAAACAAACCCAAAGAGTCACAAGTATCCAGAAAATGATCATCGGGAGGGTAATGCGACATACGAACGGCGTTCATGTTCATATCTTTCATTAATTGCACGTCGAGTAAGCTTACTGCCTTTGAAGTAGTACGTCCTGAAGTTGGCCAAAACGAGTGACGATTTACCCCTTTGAACTTTATTTTAGTCCCATTGACATATACGCCATCACGCAATTTTACTTCGACGGTACGGAAACCAATTTTCTTTTCAACCACGTGAACCGCTTTCCCATTCTGTAATAAACTTACCATCAATTTGTAGCGATTAGGTGTTTCGGATGTCCAAAGTTGAATGTTTTGATAAAGCTTTTCAAGGGTTAGTTCAGACTGACCAGCTTTGAGATTTGCTTGAATAGGAGTACCAACCTTTTGACCATTTAAGGTATGTAATTGTGCTGATAAAGTAAGATTTGTATTACTTGAAGTAGTACGAATCACTGCCTTTAGATTCCCATTAGCCTTGGCATCAATAGAAACACGAGTAATATGCTGAGTAGGCAAAACCTCTAAATAAACTGGACGGAAAATTCCACCAAAAATCCAAAAATCCCCTTTACGCTCAGCCTCATTAACCGACTGATTTGCAGAGTGCTTACTTACTGTTACTTCCAATAGATTTTCAGCGCCGTAGTTGAGTAATTGTGCAATAGGATATTTGAAAGCATAATAGGCTCCTTGATGAATTTCACCAGCAGACTTTCCATTGATTTTTACTTCAGCATCGGTCATAACTCCTTCAAAAACAAGATTTAATGCTTTGCCTTGCCATGACTTGGGAGCTTGAAAATGATATTTGTAAAGTCCTTTTTCCTTACCTCTTGAGCTATCTTTGGCGAAGCCATAGTTGTATTTGCCAAATCCCTGCAATTCCCAGTTGGATGGAACAGGAATGCTTGTCCATTTGCCAGCATTACGACCTTCAGTACAGAAAAAATCCCATGGAACGGTTTGGTCATGCCCTTTTCCAGAAAGATAAACTTTTTGGGTTTCTTGCGCATAGAGAGCCTTAAAACTCAGTACTAAGAAGAGAAAAAGTAAAATTCTTTTATTCATGATTGTTTTTGATGAGGGATAAGGGACAAAGGCACATAGAAAAATGAGATAACGTTTCAAATTTTTGCTCCCGTTATGCCCTATACCTGTTCATTGATATTACTTTTTACTGGTAAATGGTCGTGCAGGGAGTCCCTCTTTGTTGAAAAAATTAGGTTCTGCATCCTCTTGCCATGCAAATCGGATTGTTTTGGGTTCTGGAACTTTTTCGGAAAAAACTTCCACTTGGGTGCCTACAACAATGGCTTTTGCTTCGTGAAATTTTCCGTCAGCACCTGCTAGACTAAAATAGTTGAGGTCTTTTCCATCTTTACTCATCAAACCCCCACCCATAGAATCAAAGGATAAAATAGCTTTATCATTTCTGATTTTCATTTTTTTGAAAATGGGTCCAGAGGCAACTAAACCTTTTTTCCCGTAATCATGCTTCAGAGCTAAAAGTGCCAAACGTTTCCCGATTTCCCATTTGTACCAAGGATGAATATTGGTCAAAGTATCTGCCAAATCGGTCGTAGTTACGAAGTCAGTGTACTTTACTCTTTGAGTTACATTGGCTTGCGCTTGCCAAAAAGTAGGAAGAGTTTCCTTTTCCAAAACTACCTTACCTGTACTTTTTGAGTAGAGATAAGGGACTAATTGCACATAGTAAAAAGGCATTTTATTGTCTTTCCAAGCTTTTCTCCAACTACTAATCAGCGTTTCCATCTTGTTGGTATATTGTACCGAATCTTTCAAGAAACAATTACTTTCGCCCTGATACCACAAAAATCCTTTCATGACAAATGACTCTAAAGGACGAATCATAGGATTATAAAACTTTGCAGGCTCACCTTCTACTTTTTGTCCTTTGAAATAAGGAGAACCAGCAAAAGCTTCTTCCGAAATCCAAGGTTCTATTCTACTGCCTGGGATAGCCGACGAAATCATACCGATGGGCACGCCTGTCTGCTGGTGAACTTCTTTAGCAAAAAAGTAAGCAACAGCCGAAAAAGAACGCAAGGCGGAGTCTTGTGCTATACTCCACCCTTTGTGTTGTGGATCAGGTTTTATTAATTCTTTTCTGTTGACTAAAAAAATACGAATCAGTGGATTTTTGGCCACTTCCAACTCATCAACAGGATTGGGATCTGGGAGATTGGGACGTTTTACCTTACTGTTTTTTCGCATGGTATATTCCATATTCGACTGACCAGAGCATAGCCATACTTCTCCTATTAGGATATTTTTAAGCGTAATAACTTCCTTTCCTTCAATTCTTAACTCTTGAGGAATGCTTGTGGCTGGTAGTGCCTTGAGCCATACTTGCCAATTTCCTTCAGAATCTGCTGTTGTTTTGGCGGATTGTCCTGAAAATTGGACATTGATTTGCTCCCCAACAGAGGCTTTTCCCCAAATATGAATAGGTTTTTTTTGTTGAAAAACCATATTATGCCCCAAAATTCGAGGTAAGACAATTTGTGCTTTTACCGAAAAAATCGAGCAAAAACTAAGTATTAACAGAATATATGATTTGATTTTTTTCATAAAAACTTCAATAGTTTTAAGCTAAATCCCCTCTAACTAATCCAAAATAGTTTGCTGCGCCCACTTGAGCTCACTAGTTCAAGACTTAGTCTTGGACTTATCTTTTTATACAGTTTATAAATTGAAACAAAAGCTAGTCCGAGACTAAGTTTCGAACTAGGGAAATTACCTTATTACTTAAGCTAAATCCCCTCTAACTAATCCAAAATAATTTGCAGCGCCCACTTGACCACCTTTGACATTAACTTCCAGGCCATTGATGGTTTTGTTGGAAGAATATACCCGACAAAGTGGTGCCCCTTTTACCACAGGTGCAATCATCTCTAATGCCTCTATTTCAAGTGCACGCGCTGCATAACTCGACGTATCGCCTCCTGCAATCAGCAAACGGGTAAGATGCGTTGATTCGATGACTTTTTTAGCAATCAATCCCAAGGCAGTTCCCAGTTTTTCGGATGACAGAGGAATACTTTCTTGTGAGCCTCCTTGGGTATGAATCATAACAGATTTCCCGTTTTCGATATAACTAATAGCTTGATTAATATAGGATTGTAAGATATTCTCAGATAACTCTTCCTGTGCAATTAGTGGCGCATCAATGATGATTTCGATAAAATCATGTTGCTTTGCCCAATCAATTTGAGCGCTTGTTACAGGCGAGCAACTTCCTGAAATCACCAACAAAGCATCTACTTTTGCGAGTGGTTGCCAAGTATTTTTAGGTGAAAAAACACCTTGCTGGTTCCAGTAGGAACCCAATGCCATTTCGATACCTGATGAGCCAATTGAAAATAAGATGTTAGGCTGTTCTTGCGCTTTTTCCTCTAAAAATTCTCCAATTGTTAGTAAATGATCTTCATTGATGGCATCCATAAACAACGCCTTTTTGCCTGATGAAACTTGTTCGTTATGTGCTTTTGCTAAGTTGTTAGCTTCTACCTGCAAAATATCGAGTAAACCAATTTCTACAGAAGTTTGTCTACCCAAATGCAAACGTAAATCGGCTTCGTCGGCGGGTGTTACGGGATGCTTGCTCATAGATGGATGGCGATCGAGACGATAGATTTGTCCATCGCTACCGATTCCCATACGAGCAAAGAGATTTCCAAAAACAGAGT
Organism: Cellulophaga sp. BC115SP; assembly: GCF_009905545.1. Lineage (GTDB taxonomy): Bacteria > Bacteroidota > Bacteroidia > Cytophagales > Spirosomataceae > Flectobacillus > Flectobacillus rivi. The sequence goes on from NZ_JAAALB010000009.1 coordinate 132,380, forward strand.
ACCGACCCAAAGATGGTGCTGCTACCAAAATAGGTGTCCATTGATTTTTGAATTGAGCCAAGCCCAATTCAAGCACCAAGCCGATGTTTCCTATTGCTGGAGAAGAATCGAATGTTGAACAAACCTTATAATGCACATGCTTAAGAGGTAGTTGAGCAAGCGCCTCAAAAGCAGGTGCTAACTCCTTTTGCATAGCCTCTACACCCAAAGCACGAGTTCGCCCTGCAATACCAATGGCTTGTAATTGAGGATATTGCTGTAGTTTTTCAACTGAGGGAACCTCAAAAAACAAAATGGTATTTAGTCCAGCTCTTGATAAAAACTCCAAGGCATCGGTCGAACCCGTAAAATCATCGCCATAATAGGCAATAGACAACTGTGGTATTTGCATACTTATTTACTTTCTAATACTAATACCCAATCATTTCCATCTTTAGGCTCAAGTGGAGCATCGAATGTTTTAATTCCTGAGTTTTCTATCTCTCCAATTGCTTGATAGTTACCAGTACGAGGGTCAAACCATTGAGCTTTTACTGTTTTTCCTGCAATTTTACCCATATTCACTTTGAAAGTACGTCCTGTATAAGTGTACAAAAACGCATAGTTTTTGCCACGAGTAGCTACTACATACTCATATTTTTGTCCATTATCTACTATCAAACTTTGATCTGGAATTCTTTCAAAAAATGGCTTAGATAGTAACAGAGCCTTCAAGTGTTTCATCTGAAAAGAACCAGGTTTTGCCATTCCCTCATACCAATATTCTTGAGGACCGAATGAAGTATCATTGTATTTGGGACGGTGCATTTGCATGACCGAATTTTGTCCATAAGTATAACCAAAAGCCCCTGCAAAAACAGACCAATATCCATAACGACGCACATCAGCATCTGTCCAGCGTGGTTGGTTTACATCATGCAAGCCGTAAGGGATACCCTCATAAGAAGGCTCACCGTCGATAACGGGTTTGGTTGGTTTGAGTTGATAATCCGCTTGGATATAGCGCCAATTGTCTTCGCCATAATGCCACTTTTCTTTAGCTGAAGTATCCTGTGCATACGTGCGGTGACCTGATTGCACCATGTTGAAATCCAACCATGTATCCTTATGAAACCATTCTGAAGACGAAGTACGTCCACGTGGATGATAGGTAATCAAATGATTTTTATCGATGGCACGAATGGTTTTCCCGAAAACATCCCATACTTTTTTACCTGTACTACCTTGAATATCGCCACCATTTAACCAAATGATATTAGAATAATTTTTGTAACGATTGGCTAAAAATGTTGCATAGATAATAGCACGTTCTGGCGTTACTTTTTTGTCTTTCACATTGCCTCCCCATAAAGGTACAAAGCCAATATAAATGCCCTTTTTCTCGGCGGTACGTACTACAAAGTCGACATGATCCCAAAAGTCATAAGCTTCATTATCAGCTACATCCAAACCTTTGGTTACTTTTGGTTTTGCAATATTGCCTCCCACTAATGCCGAATCACCATATATGTTGACCACATTGAGCGTGTGTAATCCCATTGCTTGAATCACATTGAATCCCTTTTGGCGACGATCTTCCAAGTAAGTTTCTACTTCTTCACGTGTAAGTTTTGAAAACAATAGCCATCCCGTATCGCCAAGCCAAAAGAACGGTTTCCCATCTTTGGTAGAAAGATATCTTTTGTTATCAGAGACTTTTAAAGCGGGCACTTGTGCCTTAGTGATATTTCCTGTGATGAGAAGTAAGCCTATTAGAAAGGCTAAAAATCCTTTTTTCATGGATGTCAGATTGTTTTAATTAGGTTTATGTGGCAACATTTTCGTGGACTATGAGAGTTTTTCAGGTTAAAACCTTACTTTTTCTTTATCCAAATCGCTATACTACCATTGGTGGGATTTTTTAGTTGGTAGCTTTTCCCGCTCTCTAAGATTTCAGTATTAGATAAGAAATTGCCGTCTTTAGGAGAAAGAAATTTTACTTCAAATGTTCCTTTTTCTTTACTTAAATCTGCGGTAATTTCTGTTGAACTTTCGCTGTAAATAAAATATCCTTGTCCTAGCTGACCCAAAACCCATTGCGTAGTTGCTTGGCTCGCCCACTGAATCGGTTGCATACCAATGAGTTGAGTGGAAATCTCTTGAGGTAAATCAAAGCTCAGGCTAGGAATTGAGCCTCCTGCCATTAAAGCTGCCCAGCCATTTGCATCAAAACTATCGCCATTATAAACTACTGCTTTTGTAGGGTACTTCATGCGATATTCGTTCACGGCACGATATACCTGCTCAGACGAAGAACGTTTCGGGTTCAACAAACGAGCATGTTGGCGTGGAGCTAAGTTTTGTCCACCTTTAGGTTCATACGTTTGTCCGTTGAATTGATAATGCCAATAACGAATATCTATGATATCGACCACCGCCGAACGTTTTTTGTCTGCTAATATCGCATCTTGAACGTCTTTGGTTGTGCTTAATGCCACTAAGACGTCTTTGTGTTTTTCCTTTTGCCATTCGTCGATGACATCCAACCAAAATTCAACAAAATGAAGTGGACCTGTGTATTCGGCACTAATCAATTGTACGACTCCTGTGTTTCCCGTAAAATTATCTAGACATTGACGGATATAGGCGCGATGCAATTTGCGACGAACTGGATGGTTAATGTCATAAAACTGTTCTGCCATAAAAATGCGCTTATCGCCAGCATAAGGCACTGGTTCAGGGAATCCTGTTTGATTGATATTATTGGCTGGACGCCATGGAAAATCAGCATAATGAGCGCCTGCTTCTATGATATTATGTTGAAAATAATTTTGATGAAAAAGTACCAAGGATTTCTGGTCAGCCAAATCAGCAAACTGTTTCAAGCGACTCCAATACCATTGGTTGTATTGTGTTAAATCATATTTACTCAAACCATCCCACGCAGTTTCTTTACCGCTTCGGGCGAATGGTAATTCATAGAATGGAGGCCAAACTTCGCCATCCATACGACGAATACGTTCATGGTCGTCACGACGACGCTCGTACCAAAGCCCATAATTATGATCCATCACTTTTACATGACTTTCTTGCATCCAGTCGCTTAATTCAACTAAATCGTCAGTTAGTCCTTTACCCGTTTGTCCAGGGACAAATCGAGTAATATGTGGTTTGCTAGTCGCTAATCCATGCGGTCGGGATACGCCTGACCACCAAGGAACTTCTTGTCTTTTGCCTGTTTGTAAAGATTTCCCACGTACTAACCAGCCATTTTGCACTTGCAAATCAGGTGCTTTATTTGGGGTAATAATTTTAGGAATGCCGATTTGCTCTATACTTTGAAGTTTTTCTGCTATGTTTAGAGATAATCTCTGGGAAGCCTTTTCGATAAACTCTTTGAGTGTTCGGGCAGGTTCAACAGAAGCTTTGGTCAATGCCATAGCCACTTCTACTTTTGGACTACTTGATGCCTCTGTTTCTGTCGGCATCAAGAAAGTTCTTGCTTGAACTTCTGTGCCTAAGCGATTTTGAAGTTGTGCATAAAACAAACTTCTTGGTTTGATATGCTCGTTGGACATATCCCAATAGCCGTCTCCATCGAATTGAGCCCAAGTACCAAATGCCCAGTTTTGTGCGGTAGGTGGTTTTTGACATTCGACACGAGAGGCAGAACATTGCCAAAAAACACTATTGGCAGCCGACCAACCAGCTCCTTGTCCATCCTGACCCAAATTTGAAAAGCGTAGTGCATTACCATCCACATTGACAATATCAAATAAAACACCCGAAGCCCAAGAATCTACTGTACCGCTAAAACTATACGGAAGTTTGGATTCACATTGAACAAAAGCGTTTGGACCAGCGGCGCAATAGCCTACTGCAAAATCGTGATAGCCCTCTTCGGCATAAATTCTTTGAAAAAGCGTTTGTTGACCATTGGTAAAAAACGTATAGCGTCGTTGTCCGCCGATTTCAGAAATAGGCTGGGTAGAAATACAATCTTCGACGGTCACACAGCGAGCGGAAGCTTGTACATATACGGCAGAACCTGCAAAATGCTTGAAATCAACCTGACGAACCCATGCGTCACTTACGTTTTCTAATCCAATTGCCATCCAAAGATGGTTTTCGTCTTTGGGATTTTTGGTATCATAACTCGATTCTAGCGAAAGGTTTTCGATACCTATTTGATTGACACGTCCATTCCATTGAAATTTAACCACAGTTCCCGCTCCATAACTAGAATCAAGCGCAGTAGTCAGAGGAATATCTAAACAAATCCCTTTGGCTGTAATTTGAGTAATCGTTCTTTCCCAAGTAATATCTCTTTGATTGGGTTTCCAGCCAAGAGCAGTAACTCCCCCACCAAAATGGTCAGTTTTCAAAGTTTGAATCCATTCTTTGGTAGAAGGACGTTGTATCAAAATACGCTCACCAACTTTATATTTCTCAGGACTATTTACACTTAAACAAGCTTGTCCAACAGGGACATAAGTGTCCAATACTTTCTCGGAACTCTCAATTTTTTTATCATCTTTTCCTCGAATACTAATCAAAGTCTCTCTTGAAATGCCTATTCCTTTTAGAATGGTTTGTCCACGACCAGCACCACGAATCACAATGCCTGAAGCTTTGATAAGCAGATTTCCTTTTATTTCGAAAATACCTTTTCCTAATACGACTGCACCTCTAAAGCCTTTGGCGTCTACTGGTAATCCTGCCACATAGTCGATGGCAGCCTGAATACGAGTCGTTGCATCGCCATTTGCTGCCTCTACTTTCACTTTTCCTGCTATAAATGGAATTACTTCTTCGCTTGCTTTGTAGCCACAAAAAGAAAAATCAGGAATTCTATCTCCTTTACTTTCAGGGGTATATGCCAGCTTTCCTGCATCATCCAGATATACAGGAGGTTTGGGTGGAGCAACTTTTGGCTTTTGCCCTAATACTGAAAAAACACTCAGACCCAAGGAAAGAGATAAGATTATGGAGAAACGAGACATACGATAAATTGAGTGATTCGGTGATTGAGTGATTGGTGATTTTTTAAATGAAATATAATTGGGTCAATGAGCGATTTAATGATTAAAGAAAAAATCACTAAATCACTCATTGACTCAATCAAAAATATTTATGGTTTCACGTTCTTCACGCTCACAACACTGTTCAAATACTCTTCGATGTTGGTATAGCCATCTTTGTTGCGGTCTTTGCTTGCGTCGTTGGCATCTTTAGGGTTCAAACCATTTTTGATTTCCCACGCGTCAGGCATACCGTCATTGTCTGAATCTTTGTAAGGAGTACCTTTGTATTCTGGATAACCACCTACTTGACTAATATCTGTGATGATACCATTTTTGTAAGAATCAATTGGCAAACGACGGTGTTTGAATTGTGTTTCTGGCAATTTTACATTTGGCACAACGGTAATCTTACCAGTTCTTACTTGTTCGATTACACGAGCATCTACAGCATCACGCTTTGGAAGCGTCGCACCTGCATTGGCTAAGACATAATCATGAGCAGTTTTGGTTGGCAAAATCGTCAATTTTGGCATTGGTAAAGGCTTATTCCAACGAATAGAATCTGTGTATTTACCTGCATTTGGTAAATCTTCTACTTGTACCCCACCATCCCAGTTATTTTTAGTTACTCGCTCATTACCTTCCATGATGTTGCCGTCTACATACGCACGACCAAACGTAAGGTATTTCAACTTACTTCTACCCGATTCTGGTTTTAAGATACGATATCCAATAGAGGTGTTTTTAGGTGTTTCAGGACCAGGTTTGAAATAGTTGTTGATAATATTGTACATAGCACGATAATCACCACCATCAATCGAACGGTGTACCCAGTTGAATACTACATTGTTCACAAAGTTAAAAATACCAAACCAACCAATCGAAGGGTTACGTCCTGCATTATCTGCCCAAAGGTTACGCATGAAAGTACAGTTTTCGCCACCAAGAGTACTACCAAAAGCATGATTCCAAGTATCTAGTGCCTCAGAGAAAATAGAGTTTTGGATTGTGATATTTACCGTAGGTAATTTATCTTCAATTTTACCTGTACTATCGTTATACATGTGACGGTACATCGACATATTTTCGTCCAAGCCCCAACTCGCTGATACGTGGTCAATCATAATGTTACCAATCGGGTTACCTCCGATAGAGTCATCACGACGACCCACATTTGTTTCGCCACGACGGAAACGCATATAACGAATCACCACATCGTGTGTATTAATCCAAACCGACTCGCCTGCTACACAAACCCCGTCGCCAGGTGCAGTTTGACCCGCAATCGTGATATAAGGAGCACGGATAATCAAAGGTCTTTTCAAGCGAATAATACCCGAAACGTTGAAAACAACCATTCTGGCACCACCTTGCTCACACGCCCAACGCAATGAACCAACACCATCATCTTCAAGACTTGTCACTACATATACTTTTCCGCCACGACCACCAAATGAATAAGCACCACCACCTTCAGCGCCAGGAAAGGCAGGAATATCAGCTTGTGGTAAGTCAATCGGGCGTGCAGCCCACGGAATGTAGGGTTTACCAGCTTTTGCTTCTTTCTGAATAATAGGCAATGCTTTTTGCCAAGCAATATCAGACAAACGTGTTGTCTCTTTCATCAACTCATCACTCTCCTTTTTAATATCGTCAGGAATCGATGGATATTGAGCCATCGATGTTTCTTGTTGCAATACCACAAGACCTAGCGCAATTAGTGCGTTTAACAGCAGTTTTTTCATGTATCAGTTTTTATTATGCTTATTGTTGGTAGATTTTGGTTGTTTCATTTCAAGAAATAAGTACCTCCCAAAACCTGAGGTCTTTCTTTAGTCCTTCTCTAACTAAATAAAACCCTACTCGATGAGCCAAAATTACAAGGATTCCCTAGGGTCATGATATACAATTTTCTCAATAAATTATAGGATTTTATCTTTGTACTTTTTCAAGAATGTTTATGCAGATTTAAACCTAAGTTTATACAATAATTTGAATACTTTTTACGCTATATCCAAATTTATATTGTATCATTTTGACAGCGACTATTACCCTACAGACCCTCACAGACTCATTTGAAGGATTTCTGATGAAAAGTTATTTATATGAATTTTAAGAAAAAACTAGGAATAAATCGGCAATGTAATACTGTTTTGGTTCAATTTTATTACGTAGTAGCTACATTCAAAGAATCTACAATTCAAACTAGAAATTCATTACCTAAGATAAAAACCTATATAAATAGCCTATTGCCTCTATTAGAGAAATAACTAACGAAAGCTCAATATTTGTCGATATATACCCAGATAAAATGGTATAAAAGTTGGGAAAAATGGTACATAAAAATGGAGATATATGCCAATACCTTTGTATTGGATAGTAATATCCTATAAGGAATCCCCATTTTAATTCAGCAAATTGACTGACATGTACAAAATTTTTTCTGTTTGCTTTTTCATAGTTAACCTCTATGCAAACTGTTTTTCTCAAAATACAGGTCGAACTGTTTTTAACTTTAACGATAACTGGAAGTTTGTACAGGCTGACTTAAAAGATGCTCAAAGCATTTCTTTCGATGACCGAACGTGGAGAGTATTACAGCTACCACACGATTGGAGTATTGAAGGTCCTTTTGGGGCTAATCATCTAACGACCAACCAAGGAGGAGCATTACCCACTGGTATCGGTTGGTATCGCAAAACTTTTAATCTTCCATCGGCTACCAAAGACAAAAAAGTATATATAGAATTTGATGGTATTTATAGAAATAGCCAAGTATGGATTAATGGGCATTATTTAGGTAAAAGACCATTTGGCTATAATGCTTTTCGGTATGAGTTAACGCCCTTTTTATGGACGAAGAATAATATCATTGCGGTAAAAGTAGATAATAGCGAACAGCCTAATACTCGTTGGTATTCAGGGTCAGGCATTTATCGAAATGTTAGATTGGTCATCACTGGGACGGTGGCGATAGATTATCACGGTGTTTTTGTGAGTACGCCCAAGGTGACAGAAAACTTGGCGGAAGTAAAAGTACAGACGACGCTTCGTAATACAACATATCAACAATCTGATTTGGCTATTCGTCAGAGTATTGTTGATAATACTGGAAAAATACTGATTTCGAAACAAGAGAGCATTTCTCTTTTAAAAGATTCATTACAAAATTTTACTCAAAATCTGACCTTAAACCAACCACGACTTTGGACGCTCGATAAGCCTTATTTATACCAAGTTAAAACAGAGGTTCTTCAAAAAAATCAAGTGGTTGACAAGCAACTTAGTCCTTTAGGGATACGTACTTTTAAGTTTGATCCAGCTACAGGATTTTACTTAAATGGCGTTCCTACCAAAATACTGGGCGTTTGCCAGCATCATGATTTAGGTGCTTTGGGTGCGGCTGTCAATGTGCGTGCGATGGAGCGTCAGCTTGAAATTCTAAAAGCGATGGGCTGTAATGGCATTCGTATGTCTCATAACCCTCCTGCGTCTGAACTTTTAGATTTATGTGATAAATTGGGCTTTATTGTTATGGATGAGGCTTTTGACATGTGGAAAAAGAAGAAATCTAAAAAAGATTACGGACAATATTTTGAAGAATGGCACGCTCGTGATTTGGAAGCGATGGTTAAGCGTGACCGTAATCACCCTTCGATTTTTGTATGGAGTATTGGCAACGAAATTAGAGAACAGTTTGATAGCACTGGCAGAACTTACGCAAAGGAATTAGCAGGAATTGTTAAAAAATTTGATACGACCAGACCCATTACTTCAGCGCTTACCGAAAATGAACCAGATAAGAACCATATTTTCCAATCAGGAGCTTTGGATGTTCTTGGTTTTAATTATAAACATGAAGCCTATACGGAATTTCCGAAACGTTTTCCGAACCACAGCATCATCGCTACCGAAACGGCATCGGCATTAGAGACCAGAGGACAATACGATACACCAAAAGCTGCAGTTCAACTTTGGCCAAAAGATAGTAAAAGTCCATTAGTAGAAGGTAATGCCGACTGGACAGCCCCAGCCTATGACTTTGCGGCTGCCTATTGGGGCACGACACACGAGGAGTCTTGGAAAGCCGTAAAAAATGCGCCTCACGTAGCAGGTTTATATGTGTGGACAGGATTTGACTATCTTGGCGAACCACATCCTTACAGCTATCCAGCCCGAAGTTCATACTTCGGAATTATCGATTTGGCTGGTTTTCCGAAGGACGTGTACTATATGTATCAAAGCGAGTGGACTCAAAAGCCTGTGCTTCATCTTTTGCCTCATTGGAATTGGAAGGCTGGACAAACCGTAGAAGTATGGGCGTATTACAACCAAGCAGATGAGGTTGAGTTATTTGTAAATAATAAATCTCAAGGAATCCGTAAAAAAGGGAAAGATGAGTTTCATGTTTCATGGAAAGTACCTTTTGAAGAAGGCGTACTGAAAATTATTTCTAGAAAAGCGGGTAAGGAAGTTCTTAGTAAAGAAGTATTTACAGCAGGAAAAGCACAAAGAATTCGTTTGATAACTGACCGAAAAGCTATTTCAGCAGACGGTTTGGACTTATCTTTTGTAACCGTAGAAATCACTGATGAAAAAGGAAATATCGTACCAGATGCCAATCATTTAGTACAATTTTCTGTAGAAGGAAAAGGCAATTTGGTAGGCGTAGACAATGGTTATCAAGCAAGTCTTGAGTCGTTCAAAGCTCCTTATCGCAGTGCGTACCATGGCAAATGTTTGGCTATACTTCAAGCTACTAAGGAAGTAGGCAAAATCAAATTGAAAGCCAGTGCAGAAGGTTTGGAGTCTTCTGAAATTGAGATTGTTACCAAATAAAATGCTTTAGGCAATAAGTCGTAGGCATTAGGCTTAAAGCGGGTAAAACGAATTCAATTTTGCCCACTAACTTTTAGATTATCATCAAAAAATATATGTTTAAAAGGCTTATTCTGATAGTATTAGGTTTTGTTTTTTTCAAAACTACGGCACAAAGCTCTTATCAAGTCATTCCTTCACAAAATGCCAAACCATGGGTATTTTGGTATTGGATGCAAGGTGGCGTTTCGAAAGCTGGTATAACTGCCGATCTTGAAGCGATGAAGGAGGTTGGTATTGGCGGAGCCTATCTCATGCCCATCAAAGGTCCTGCGAATCCACCTGTATATACACCTGCGGTACAACAGCTCACGCCTGAATGGTGGGAAATGGTTCGTTTTTCGATGTCCGAAGCCAAGCGATTAGGCTTGCAAATGGGTATGCACGTTAGCGATGGATTTGCTTTGGCAGGTGGTCCATGGATTCGTCCTGAGCAATCTATGCAAAAAGTGGTATCTGCCTCTGTGCATGTATCAGGGGGAAAAACGATTCAACAAAAATTGCCATTACCTCCTACCAAAGAAAACTATTATGAAGATATTGCTGTGTTGGCGTATCCACGTTTGGCAGAAGATACACTTTCTACATTATCTGTTAAGCCCTCAATAACAAGTAGTTTGCCTAATATTTCTGGACAGCAATTAATTAAAGTTGGCAATAAAGAGAGTTTTAAAACAGATACAAAAGCGTGGTTTCAATATGCCTTTGACAAGCCTTTCACTTGTCGCTCTATCTATATTCGAACAGGTGGTAATACTTATCAGGCGCATCGTTTGGCTGTTGAGGTAAGCAATGATGGGATTAATTTTAGAAAAGTTACCCAATTAGAGCCCCCTCGACATGGTTGGCAAGATACCGACTCGGATGTAACACATGCGATACCCACTACCACAGCAAAATATTTTCGTTTTGTTTATGATAAAAATGGCTCAGAACCTGGCGCTGAGGACTTGGATGCTGCCAAATGGAAACCTTCTTTGAAATTATTGGAACTTCAACTTTTTGCAAAACCTCAAATTCATCAATACGAAAGTAAAACAGGTGAAATTTGGAGAATGAGTAAACAAAGTTCTTCTGAACAGTTGGCAGATAATCTGTGTGTTCCGAGTAATAAGATTATTGATATCAGTCGCTTTGTTGACAAGGAAGGGAATCTCACATGGAAGGCACCTAAAGGTCTTTGGGCGATTGTAAGAATTGGACATACTTCTACGGGACATACCAATGCAACTGCTGGGGCGGGAAAGGGACTTGAATGTGATAAATTTAGTGAAGAAGCCGTAAAAATTCAGTTTGATAACTGGTTTGGAGAAGCTCAAAAGCAAATTGGACCAGTGTTGAGCAAGGAGGTTTTACGATATTTCCACGTAGATAGTTGGGAATGCGGGAGTCAAAATTGGTCAAAGAATTTTGCTCAAGAATTCTCAAAGCGTCGTGGCTATTCTTTAATGCCTTATTTGTTGGTTTATACTGGAACTCCCGTACAAAGTCGTCGTATATCCGAGCAAGTTTTATTTGACATTCGTCAAACGATTGTGGATTTGGTTTTGGAAAAATTCTATGGAACCTTACGTAAAATCACTGCCGAAAAAGGCTTGATTTTCACCGCAGAAAGTATTGCACCAACCATGATGAGCGACGGACTGGCACATTACAAGTTGGTAGATATTCCGATGGGCGAATTTTGGCTCAATAGCCCTACTCACGATAAGCCCAACGATATGTTGGATGCTATTTCAGCAGCCCATATTTACGGAAAAAACATCATTCAGGCAGAGGGTTTTACGACAGTTCGTATGGCTTGGAATGAACACCCTGCCATGTTGAAAACGCTACAGGATAGAAATTATGCGCTAGGAATCAACAAATTAGTGTATCATGTCTTTTCTCATAATCCATGGATTGACAAACAGCCAGGGATGACTTTAGATGGTGTTGGCTTGTATTTTCAACGAAATCAAACCTGGTGGAAGCCCGCAAAAGCTTGGGTAGATTATGCCACTCGTTGTCAGGAATTATTGCAACAAGGTAAACCCGTAGCAGATATAGCCGTATTTACTGGTGATGATTTACCAAGACGCTCAGTATTACCAGATAGATTAGTGGGTACTTTGACTGGCTTATTCGGTTCGGAAAAAGTCACTCAAGAACAAAAACGTCTTGCCAATGAGGGTCAACCTATGCGTCAGATGCCTGCGGGAGTGGGTAATTCTGCTAACATGGCCGATGCCGATCAGTGGGTCAATCCATTGCGAGGGTATGCTTACGACTCATTTAGCCCTGATGCTTTAAAAACTGCAAAGGTAGTCGACAGGAAAGTGAGTTTCTCTGATGGGAATAGCTATGCTTTATTGGTATTGCCAAGAGCGTTAAAATTGAGTCCAAATACGAATGCTACTTCAGAGGCTACTTTACAAAAATTGCTTCAATTGATTCAAGCAGGCGCAAATGTAGTAATCAGCGAAAGACCAGCAGTGAGTTTGAGTAAAAGTAATTCTCCCAATTTACCTTCATTAATCGAACAGATTTGGGGAGGTAGCTTTCAAGAAAATGATGGTTTTCAGGTAAAAAAATTAGGAAAAGGGAAAATCATTCTTTCGCCCATAATTCCAGAGGATTTGCAAGGATTAGGTATTAAACGAGATGTAGAAGTAGTGGAATCTTCAGGGAAATATGCGACAGATATTGCTTGGATACATCGCAAAGAGGTTGATAAAGAAATCTATTTCATTGCCAATCAGCACAATAAAGCACGAACGCTGACTTATCACTTGCGTATGGAAATGCCATTTGTTCAAAGCTATAATCCTGTGACAGATACTTGGAATACTTTAGAAGCGAAAAAGCAAAATGGAATTAGCACCTTGACTTTTACGTTACCTGCCAATGGTTCTATTTTTGTGATTGGTAGCAAAGAATCGTTGACAACAACAAAACCTGTTGGAGATGTACAAAAAATACAAAGTCTTGAAGGTTCGTGGCAGGTAAATTTTGAAAAAGAAAAAGGAGGCCCGAGTACGACTCAGCTATTTAATACGTTGACAGATTGGAGTGTAAATGGCGATTCACTTATTAAATATTACTCAGGGACAGCCACTTATACCAAAAGCTTTGACTGGAATGGAAACAATTCCGCCACCTATTGGTTAGATTTAGGTGAGGTAGCTAACATTGCTTCTGTAAAACTCAACGGAAAAGATTGTGGAGTCGCTTGGACAGCACCATTTAGAGTTGATATATCGAAGGCATTGGTGAAGGGGAAAAATACAGTTGAAATTGAGGTAAGCAATACGTGGCATAACCGACTGATTGGCGATAATCGTTTACCACAAAATCAACGTGTAACTTTTACCACAGCGCCATTCAGATTAGAGGGTAGACCTTTAGAAAAAGCTGGACTTCTAGGTCCTGTTGTAATTCTTTCAGAGAAATAAAAAGAGATTCAAATAGACAAAAAATTCATTAAATTAATTTGGGGATAGTTAGATTTAGGCGTTGCATTGCAACGCCTAAAATTTTGCTATCTAGTTGATGGGGAAATACTTTTCCAACCATATTTTAGCTAGTTCAACATCATTGTATGTCAAATTATGGCTAGTTGGCAAAGCATGATGTTCCACTTCAAACCCTTGTTCTTTTAAGATTTCCAAATAAGTTGTGGTATCCTTGGGCGGAACAGTTGGGTCGTTTTTTCCATTCGAGAAAAATACTGGGACTTGCTGTGCTTTTTCGTTTAACTCTGGTGCTTGAAAAGGCAACATAGGTCTAAACAAGATAGCTCCAGCCAAAAAGTTTGGATATTTTAGGAGTGTTGCTCCTGCAATATTGGCACCATTTGAATAGCCTAAAGCGACAATTTTGGCATTTTCTAAATGGTTTTCTTGTAAGACTTTTTCTATAAACACCTTCATTTCATCAGTACGAAAAGCCAAATCTTTTTCATCAAAAACGCCCATTCTGATTCTTCTGAAAAAACGGGGCATACCACCTTCATTTACATTTCCTCTTAAACTTAATAAATGAAAATCTTTGGTTATATCCTTTGCCAAAGGTATTAAATCTTGTTCGTCGCCACCCGTTCCGTGCAAGAGGACAAGCACGGGAGCATTAGGTTTTTTTGACAACTCAAGAATATATTTTAAGGGTTGAAAGTCCATGATAAATCGTGTTTAAATGTTAGAATAAACTATGGGCTCTTCTGCGAAACCCTTTGCTCAAAAGCCCATAGTCCAAATCCTTACGCTAATACTGGCAAGGCTTTTTCGATACGTTCACGTTGAGCTTCATATCTTGAAGGCAACATCAAATGCTGTCCTAATTCTGATTCATCCTCATCGATGTCAAAACCTGGGTTATCAGTTGCTATTTCGAATAAAACACCTCCTGGTTCTCTGAAATACAAAGAGTGGAAATATTGGCGATCTATTTGCTCGGTGATATTCAAGCTTAAGGCTACGATTTTTTCACGCATTTTCATTAAATCAGTATCGTTACTTACTCTGAAAGCTACGTGGTGAATGATACCGCCAGCCACTATACCTCTCGATTCGTTTGGTAATTCAACTAAGTCAACTTTAGAAGTCAAGCCATCTTTTGTCATGGTGTAACGAGTACGATTACCTTCTTTTTTCTCCAATTCATAACCAAAAACATCTGTCAAAATAGAAGCGGTTGGGGCTATGTTGTTGAGTGTAAGCGTCACAGCATAAATGCTATTAAGCGCATATTCAGGTTTTACACCATACACTTCTGGCAAAGTATCCTGAGGAGTATCTGTTTCAATCAATTCTATTTTCAAACCATCTGGGTCAAGAAAAGCGATATATCTTTCACCAAATTTCAAAGTAGGTTTGCTGTAAAAGACATTGTTGTCGTCCAATCTTTTTACCCAAAAATCTAAGCTTCCTTTTGGTACAGAATAGCTTACTTCTGTCGCCATACCTGCTCCTTTAAGACCTCTTTTTACTCGATCTCCCCAAGGGAAGAATGTCAATACTGAGCCTAAATCTGCATTTGCATTGGCAAAGTAAAAATGATAAGTATGAGGGTCATCGAAGTTGACAGTCTTTTTGATAAGACGTAATCCTAATACTTCTGTATAAAAATGAAGATTGCGTTTTGCATCACCCGCGATAGCTGTTACATGGTGCATGCCTTTGATGTATGATTCCATAATGAATAAGTCGTTTAGTAATTGTTGTTGTTTGATGAGTCAAAATTACTAGCTTATTCAGGGCTGTGCATTGATGTATGATAAGTAATGATAGGAGAGGGGTCAGGGTTGAGGGATTAGTGAAAGTTTAAGTATAAAATATAGTTATGAGTTAAGACTGTACGAAGAAGGCTTTCTATTTTGTTCAAAAGTATTCTTACTGATTAGTATTTTTTGATGTAGTGGCAACCGCAAGGGTTGCCACTACATCAATTTTATTTTTAAATCTTCAAATCACCAAATTTTCAAATTCCCTTAGTTGCCAATACTTTTCGGACACGGCTGAGGGACTCGGGCGTGATGCCAAGATAAGATGCTATCATCGTTTGTGGAATACGGTGAACGAGATTAGGATACATTTTGATAAAATCCAAATAGCGAGTTTCGGCTTGTGCTGCTAGTAGTAGATTGATGCGCTTTTGCATAAATCTGATGGAATTATGTAAAATCTTAGTTTGCCAAGGAGCAAACTCTGGAATCAAAATGGCAGCTTTATCATAGAATTTTCGAGAAATCTGTACCAAGTCTGTGTCTTCTAAGGTTTCTACATAGAATAGGGAAGGTTCACAAAAGTAAAAGCTATTTTTATCGTTGACCCACCAATGTTCTGGCGCAAAAAATATCGCGTGCTCTTTGCCCTGATGGTCGATGGTATAAGCACGAATCAAGCCATTACAGACAAAAAAAGTAGAATCATCAATGGTATCTTGCTCTATGAGAATCGTATTTTTCTTAACGTGTTTGATAGTCAATTCTGAAGAAAGCTGGTCGAATTGTTCATCGGTAGTGGGAATATACTTTTGTAAGTATTCTTTAAATATATCTTTCATAAAAGTTTTGGATCAATATGGCTTGAAGAGATAAGTTAAGTAATACACAAAAATACATCTTAATGACTTTTGAAATAAAAAAAGGCGGATAAATCCGCCTAAAAACGCATAAAAGAATTTTGTAGCTTACTTAAATTAAGAATTATCGAACTAGAATTCCTATTTCAGAAAGCCATTTCTCACAAATCTCTGTCCATATTTCTGCCGAACCAGGGTTATTTCTTAGTGCAATAGCGTGCGCGCCTTGTGGAAAAATATGTAACGCGCTACTTACTTTGTTTTCTAAAAGAGACTGATACAGCATCAAGCTATTATGTGCATCAACGGCGTTGTCATTAAAAGCACAAACAATGAAAGCCGGACAAGCTTTTGGCGTTACCTGATGCTGAATTGAGTATTGTTTTACTAATTCCTGAGAGGGATTTTCGCCTAAAAGGTTTTTTCTACTGCCTTTATGAGCATATTTGTCCAAATCCACGACGGGTGAAACCAAAATCATAAAGTCGGGATGTGCTGAAAATTTGTCGAGCGAATCGCCAACCGAAGCAATATCTTTTGTAGTTACTCCTGCCAAACTAGCCAAATGTCCGCCTGCCGAAGAGCCCTGAATACCTACTTTATCGGGTTTGATTCCCCATTTGCTAGCGTTTCTACGAATATATTTGAGGGCTCGCTGGGCATCTTGCAAAGGACCAATCTCTCGGTTGATTAAATCAGGACTATTAGGTAAGCGGTAATTGAGCACAAAAGCCGAAACTCCCATGGTATTAAACCATTTCGCCAACTGAAACCCTGAGATAACATAAGCCAAACGCTCATATCCACCGCCGGGACAAATCACGACAGCGGCGCCTTTATTTTCTTGATTTGATGGAAAAAAGGCATACATCCCTGGAGTACCAACACGATATACCCGTTCATTAGCGATGCTGTCTTTGATACTTAAGCCTTTGGAATTGGGCATTTTACCTTTTTCCCATAAAGGAATAAACTCTTGAGCTAATAACGTTTGGCTCGATGCCCAACAGAGAAATGAACATAGTAACGCTTTTAAGATTTTCATCAGAACAAAAATTAGAAATGTTAAAGTACTTTTTTCAAGAAATCAGCCATATATTGAGCTGACTCGTCGGCCCAAGGATGAAATAGCCAAAATGGATGTACCTTCACATTGAACTGATGAACTTCTTGGTAAATACCCCACTCCTTATATTGACCAATTAGTTCATCTTGTCCTGCATGAAAACGAGAATAGCCACTATTCAAGAACAGCATCGGAACAGACTTTTCGGTAATCCAGTATGCAGGTGATGCCTCTTTCCAAACTAAAGGTTTTTCTGAAAATACACCGCCCAGCCAAGCTGCGTCTGGAGAATCACTTTTGCGCTCAAGATTGAGGGACGATGGCGCCAAAAAATTAATTACACCATCAATATCTACGATTGCCTGAAGCTTGGTGGATATGCCCAAATGATTTCCCATTGTACCTTCAAATTGAGGTACACCACCTGTTAATCCTACCAATGATGCCAAATGTCCACCAGCCGAACAACCTGAAATCGCCATCTTGGTAGTGTCGATATCAAATTCTTGCGCATGAGCTTTTACCCAACGAATAGCGGCTTTGATATTGTGGACAGCCGCAGGGTAAGGTGCTTCGAGCGATAATTGGTATTCAACAGGAATGGTCACAAATCCTTTATTGGCAATTAATTGTGCCAAAGGAACTTGCATGGATTTTTCTCCAGAACGCCATCCCCCACCATGAATCATCAATAGCGCAGGGTATTTTCCTTTCTTTTTGGGTCTAAAAATATCCAGATGTAAATCTCTTGGACCAAAAGGAGTTTGTGGTAAATGTGCATAAATCAAGTCCCTTGCCTCAGTCACATTTGCTGGTGTCTGATCGGGTACTGGAATTGCATAGGGGTAATCTCTCTTGATTTGGCTATGCACTTTCCTGATATTATAAGTAGTATCTCTTGGAATTGGCTTGTATTGTGCTATTGATATTTTACCAGAAAATGACAATAGAAATATGAGTAATAATTTGATTTTCATTTCATTATGTTTTATAGTCAATTCGTACTAACTTCTTTTCTCAAACTCAATAGCTAATAGAATAAATGGACCAACGGCTTTAGGATCGTTGTCTCTTTTGGCTTCTTTACAATAATATTCATAAGTTCCATCGCGATAGGGATTGCCTCCCAAACCTGCTCCTGCGCAAGTCTCGGCAATGGTAATTCCTCCATCGGGTTGTTCTTTAATAAAATGTTTCAGAATACCTTGGTAGCCTTTTTGAGCTATGGATAAATACTTTTTGTCAATCACTCCCAAACGTATTCCTTTCATGAGAGTATAGACAAACATCGTCGAAGCCGATGCTTCTACGTAATTACCCTCCTTTGCTCCTACGTCCATCACCTGATACCAAAGTCCCGTTGAAGTGTCTTGATATTTTTGTAAAGTCTTAGCTACTTGATGAGTTATGGCTAAAATAGCTTTATACTGAGGGTGGTTTTTGGGGAAAAATTCTAATGTATCTACCAAGGTCATGGCATACCATCCCATACCACGCCCCCATGTATGAGCAGATTTGCCTGTTTCTTTATCAGCCCATTTTTCTTGTTTACTTTCATCCCAACCATGGCTATACAAACCTGTGACTTGATTCTTATTGTGTCGATCAATCAGTAGAATTTGCTTGGCAACATCATCAAAAAGCGTAGGTTCTTGAAAAACTTTGGCATATTGAGCCAGAAAAGGTGTTGCCATATAAAGTCCATCAAGCCACATTTGATGTTGATAGTGTTTTTTGTGCCAAAAACCTCCTTCAGTGGTTCGAGGATGCGAACGCATTTGATCTCGTAAAGTGTCTAATGCTTTTTTATACTTCGCTTCCTTTGTCTTTTCATAAATGGCAAATAGGATTTTTCCTGAGTTTACAGCATCAATATTATACTTTTCTTTATCATAAGTGGTAATTGTGCCATCTGCCAAAATCAAATCATCAGCATATTTTTTGACATATTCATAGTATTTGATGTCGCCATTGTATTCCCAAAGTTTTTGTAGTGAAAGACAAACTAATCCTTGACAATAGCCCCAAAAAGGCTTTTTGGCAAAGTCTAACATCCAAGCCTCAGGATTCCGTTTTATATCTGAATCGGCCATACGAACCGACCAAGCTGTTTTTGATTTATCTCGTGCCATGGCTGGGTACAATACCGATGTACCAGAATACGCCAAGGCCATCTGTAAAAGTGTTCTTCGTTGCATAGGAAATATAGGGTTGAGGCAAGGAGGGATGAGGCATCAGTTTTTTACTAATGCCTTATCCCTGACAACTAGTGCCTATTTTTCAATTCTAAACCAATCTACATCGGCGTAACCTGAGTCGTTGATTTGCGTGGTTCTTGTGCAGAATAAGCCGATTTTAGCGCCAATCCAATGTCCAACAATTGCTTGAAATGGTTCTCCCATATTTTTAAAAGTTTGTCCATCAAGACTATAGCTAAATTGACAACGGGCTTTATCTAAAACCTTAACTCTTAAATAAACTGGCGTATTAGCAGGGATAGGAGTCTCTGTTATAGTTTCAACTTCGGGCTTACCTTCAGATGCCTTTTGAGATTCTCCATAAATTAAAAAGATTCCCTCTTTACCTTTACTTTTCAGTCCAATATGTGCGTAGCTTTTCCCTAAAATAATTAATCCTACCTTCTCATTTTCAAGCTTTTGATTAGGTGTAAAGATTAACTTCGTTGTAGCCGTAAATTTCTCAGTTGGGAATTTCTGTAATAAAATATTAGGTACTTCCCAGTTGTTTTTGGCATTATCAGGGACTTTTTGAGAGTACAAACGTAAGCTTCCTTTGTTGGTCAGACTATGCCAAATTCCTTTCGGATTTGCCTGCCATTGCCACTGCAAACCAAGAGTATTGCCCTCAAACTCATCCGATTCGGCTGGTGTAACAATTGGATACGTTTTACCTACATTCGGTTTAAGATAAGTCATCACAGGTTCGCCGATGCCATCACCATCGGGGTCATTGCCAATGACTGGCCAATCTTTTACCCATTTCATGGGTTGCAAATGTACCACACGACCATATACATCTTTGTCTTGAAAATGTAAAAACCAATCTTCTCCCGTTGGAGTATCTACCCACGCTCCTTGGTGAGGACCATTGACAGGGCTATTTCCTTGATTCATGACTACTTTTCTTTCGTAAGGACCATATACATTTTTGGAACGAAGCACCAATTGCCAACCCGTAGAAACTCCACCAGCAGGAGCAAAAATATAGTAGTAACCATTACGCTTATAAAACTTGGGGCCTTCCACCGTCGGGTCAGTTTCATGACCGTCAAAAATTATTTTGCCTTCGTCAACAACTTTGGTTCCTTCGGTATTCATCTTCTTGATAGTCAGCACGCTTTTAATTCCAGCACGACTGCCAGCCCAACCATGAACCAGATAAACTTGTCCGTCTGTATCCCAAAGAGGACATGGGTCTATTAACCCTTTTCCTTCTTCCACCAAAATAGGTTCAGACCAAGGACCAGTAGGATTTTTAGCTTTGGTCAAATAAATACCAAAATCAGGATCAGGATAATAAATCCAAAACTCCCCAGCATGATAGCGAATCGCAGGAGCCCAAACGCCATTGCCATGTTGAGTTTTTGAAAAATGCTCAAAAGGAGGTTGACGCTTTAGCGCATGACCAATGATAGTCCAGTTGACCAAGTCTTTTGAATGTAGAATAGGTAAACCTGGAACTGCATCGAAACTGGATGCTATCATATAAAAATCATTACCCACACGACAAGCATCTGGATCAGAATAGTCGGCATCGAGGACAGGATTTTTGTACTGTCCATTACCTAAATCTGAAACCCAAACTTTAGAAATTGTTGGGCTATTTTGTGCCAATGTACCTAATGAAAACCCTAATGCACAGAGAGTTAATAATTTGCCAAATGATTTCATAAATGTCTAATTATGAGGAAAATGTAAAGTCTTAAGTATCATGAAAAAGTGATTAAGATGTCTGGACTTTGTAACTGATTTTTGCAAAACAGTTTTAGACTGCCTAAAAAAGCTAGTCCAAGACTAAGTCTTGAACTAGGAACTTCAATTTTGTCCAGTAATGAGAGGCGATTACATTTATTTAACAGCATACGATTTTGAATATATTCCATTAAACACTCCGCATTCATCACTCCAAACTCATCACTCACCTCCGTTCCACCAGTTTGTAATTTGTTCTTTTGTACCAAAAATCTTTTCCAATGTATAATTACGTAGTTCTTTTTTACTCAACTGACGACTCCAAGTAGCTCTTTTGGTAGGGTTTGCACCTTCGCCCGTAGATTGATATTCAGCATATAATACTGTTTTTTCATTTGCTGGATTACCCCAATTATTCCAACCAATAGACAAAATATGACTACCCATTTCGGTACGTATAAAAACTGTTTTACAAGCTGGTCGCCACGGACGACCTAAAAATACTTTTTTGGCAGTGGAGTCAGCTGTGAGTTTACAGTCAAAAAATACAAATCCATAAGGCTGGTAATCAGGCGTCGCTGCTGCCGTGATGTAAGAATCTGAAAGACTTTTTAGGGTACATGACTGAAAAACAACGATAGCTTTGCCAAACAAATAATCAGTAGTCCCTTCAATTTGACAATTGACATAATACTGGCGAGTGCCCTCTCTGGCAGCATAAAGCGTGTCTTGATTTCCCAAGAGAGTGCAATTTTTACAAACAAACCTATCTCCTTCCACATGCAATGCTACTGCTTGCCCTACTCTTCCAGCACTGTTAACAATCGTGAGGTTTTCGAGAATTATATCTGGCGCATCAACCAAAAGTGTGTACGAATTATAGGTGCTAAACTGCGTTTTGCCTACAGCATCTTTTTGCCCGTTGGAATAGGTTTTGCCAGAATAGTCACCATTGGTAATTACCACACCTTCGCGACTTTCACCGATAAGATGTAGGTTGGGTTTATTGGCTGGAATGGTCACTTTTTCGTGATAATTACCATTTTTAATAAACAAAGTAACTCGTTGTTGTGAATGATCTCGAAAAGCCATAATCGCCTCTTGGATACTTTTGAAGTCCCCCGAGCCGTCTAAGGCAACCGTAAATTTGGTCGGATAAGTCGTAGTCTTTTGAGCTATCGCCACCGATAAACTCAAAAAAAACAATAACATTGAAATAAGACTTTTTTTCATTTTTTAGGAAAATATTAAATACATAATTCCATCTCAACTAGCTGGAAATGATATTTTATTCTTTGAATAGGCTATAAATAACCCACACATAATCATCTGATTAAGTAGAATTTTGAGGAATACAAATTGACCTAATGCGTACCTCTATTTTTTCGGAGAAATAGAAAATGCTATGGAAGAATTACAAGTTTTTTTGTAATTATAAATAGGTTTACGGTTCGAAATTCAGATATAAGTTTGGTGCACACAAATAATATTTTTGATTTTTTTACGCAATCGTTGCCGGCAACGTTGCCAAACGTTTGACCTATTGATTTGAAAATGCAATCGGTTTAATTTTTATCAAAATGTATGTTTTTCTATAAGTATATTTTTAAATTGCCTTACTTTTAAGATAAATCTAAGTTAATTTTGTACCTTTCTAATTCAAATTTTTCATTCATGCTCGATGAATCCGCATACTTGCAGCTTTGGCAAAAGATTATCAAAGGAGATAGAAAAGCCTTTGAGAAGCTGTTTGATGCCCTTGGTAAAGAGTTAGTTAGCTATGCTTATAAAATTTCGCTAGACCGAGCTTTGGCAAAAGATGCGGTGCAAGATGTCTTTGTAGATTTGTGGTTGTATCGAAGCAATTTGAATGAAGACGTTCAGGTAAAATTTTACCTCTATCGTTGTGTACGGAGAGCCACGACCAAACTTCTTAAAAGAGATAATCAGGAAAATACTGAAGTACAATGGTATCCTATGGACTTTGAAGCTGATGAATTATCCCCAGAAATGTTGTTGTGTAGAATCGAATCGGAAAGTTTTCAAGAAGCACAAATTGAAAAATCTTTAAAAATTCTTTCAGAACGAGAAAGAGAGATCATTACGCTCAAATACTACTCTAATCTTAAGCTCAGAGAAATTGCTAACTTATTAGAAATCAAGGAGCAAACTGTAGCTAATATCCTTCAAAAAGCCTTAACCAAACTACGTCAACAATTGTCCTATTTAATCTCGATAGTGCTATTTTTCATCTTTGGTTAAAAAAAATCAAAAAAAAATTACATTTCTTGTGGTAGTAAAATTCAAAACGCTTCTCTGTATTTGTAAAGGGATAATACTTTCAAACAGTGAGCCGTGATAATGACATAAATTCACAAAGTGTTTTGATACTATTTCTTCAATCACTTTATGCCTTTGCCACGTTTAAATTTCCCTATTAACAACCAAACTAACGTTGATGTGAACAATTATGTATCATATACGCCCGAAGAATTAGCTCAGGATCAGTATTTTATCCAGTGGGTTAATGCTACCGATTTGGCAGCAGAAAACTTTTGGCAAAATTGGCTCGAAACCTATCCCTTTAAAAGAAAAGATATTGAAATAGCTCGACAAATTGTGCTTTTAACAAACCAAATGGCTGATTCTGACTTTTCAGATGATGAGATGGTGGAGTTGAAAAGTGCTATTTTCGTACAAATTGCGCAATATGAAACTCCTTCTATTTGGGGTCGTTTCCGTCAAAACTGGGCATGGGTAGCGGTGGCAGCCTCATTAGCTCTGGGAATAGGTTTGTGGTGGCAAAAATCGCAATTGGTTTCTGACAATACCTATTTGGCACAAGTAAATATGGCCAAAAAGAAATACGAAATTATTGAATCATTGAACCTAAACGAAGAACAAAAAGTAGTAAGTCTTCCTGATGGTAGTTCAATTATGTTAAAAAAAGGAGCACGTATTTCGTATCCTGAATCCTTTGAAGGAGATAAACGTGAAGTGTATTTGACGGGCGAAGCCTTTTTTGAAGTAGCAAAAGATGCTACTAAGCCATTTTTTGTTCACGCCAATCAAGTTATTACCAAAGTATTAGGCACAAGCTTTACGATACGAGCCGTTGCAGATGCTCCGACCGTAACAGTAAATGTCAAAACTGGGCGAGTTGCTGTCTTTCTAGCCAATAGTCAAGAGGAAACCCAACAAGCTCAAACCAAAAAGTTAGAAGGATTGGTACTTTCACCAGGCGAAAGGGTCGTCGTCGAAGAAAATAATATTGGCGCCGTCCAAGCTCCAAAGCCGTTTTCAGAGACTGTTAGTCCAAATACCTCTCAGTCGATCGAGCATATTTCATTTGAATTTAATGAAACTCCTTTAAAAGACGTTTTTGCTCGAATCGAACAGGTTTATCACTTAAAAGTTGAGTACAATGAGCATTTGATGGGCAATTGCCCTGTCACAGCGTCATTGACCGACGAGCCTTTGAATCAAAAGCTACACCTTATTTGTAAAGCAGTAAGAGCTAACTATGTCCTGTCGGAGGGGAAAGTGGTAGTATCTGGTGCTGGATGTGAATAAAACAAATGCTATGAAAGAAAATCTATTTAACTCAAAATCCTTAGTGCCTATGTAATACAGTCGATTACGTCCTGTTTTTTATCTCAAAAAAAAGAGCCGATAAAGTGCAATTTATCGACCCTTTAGCCACCAATCCTTGCAGGGATTGCAGCTATTCTTTTGTCAAAATCGTCCAAATTTTAACAATCTAAAGTTATGAAAAAAATTCAACAGAATTATCATTTTGTTTGGCAAATCATGAAACTAACCTTTTACCAGCTTTGCTTGATGGCAGCATTTTTCAACCTTTCGCTTGCTTTACCTAGCAAGGGACAAGAGGTGCTGCGTCAGCCTTTATCTATCAAGGCTAGTAATCAAAGCATAAAAGAAATCTTGCATACCATTGAAAAAAATAGTGATGTCCGCTTTGTATATAGCTCACGTATAATCAACAGCGAACGCAAAGTTTCTGTGACACTCAACAATACTACTTTAGGACAAGTATTGAATAAATTATTGCTGCCTTTGCAAATCAAGTATGAGATTTCGGGCAGACAAATCGTGTTGGATGTCGCCGAACCCATTGAAGAAACAACGCAAGTAGTTGAGGAGATGATACCCGCTGATATTTCTGTTTCGGGGAAGATTACCGACGAAAGTGGTAGCGCCTTAGCAGGCGTAAACATCATTATTAAAGGTACTCGAACAGGTACAACTTCTGACGATAAAGGTTTTTATAAAATTGCCGTTCCTAAAAAAACTAATTCATTGGTTTATAGTTTTGTAGGATATAAATCTGCGGAAAAACTTGTAGGCGAACAGACTATTATCAATGTACAGCTTCAGCCAGAAAATAATGCCCTCGACGAAGTTGTAGTGGTTGGTTATGGTCAAGTACAAAAGCGTGATTTGACGGGTTCGGTTGTTTCAATCAAAGAAACACAAATTACCTCAACTCCCGTTACTAACGTTCTTGAGACCCTTCAAGGAAAAGTTGCTGGGATGGATCTGACTCGTAGCAGTGGCGAAAGTGGGGCATCTTTGAACTTTTCGATTCGTGGTAACCGCTCTTTGAATGCTTCGAACCAACCTTTGATTTTGGTAGATGGTGTCCAATATGGTTCTTATATTGACATCAACCCGAACGACGTAGCATCAATCGAAGTGCTAAAAGATGCCTCTTCAACAGCTATTTATGGTTCGAGAGGTGCCAATGGTGTTATTTTGATTACTACAAAAAATGGAAAAGCTGGCAAAACTAAAGTCGAGTTTAACAACTACTATGGTCTTAATTTGTTATCAGATTATCAGCAAGTAACTAATTCACAGCAATTTGTAGCAATGCAGCGTGAAGCCTATCGTGCCGCAGGTCAGTGGAGTAGTACAGCAGATGATGCCAAGATTTTCAATGTGTTATTACCCAATATTCAAAAAGGCGTTAATACCAATTGGGCAGATTTGATGTTACATAATGGTAGTGTTCAAAACAACCATTTGGCTATTTCAGGAGGTAATGAAAAGACCAAATTCAGATTATCTTCTGAGTTTTTTGACGAAAGAGGTTTATTAAAATATGATGAACTCAAGCGTTTTGTACAACACTTAAACCTTGACCATCAGATTTTTAGCAACCTGAAAGTAGGAATGGTGTTAAACTTCAATAGCTCAACGCAACAACGTAGAAATACCAGTTTTTGGAATCTAATCAAAAACTCTCCACTGGGCGAGCCCTACGAAGCAGACGGGTCTATCAAAACATATCCTTTCCCGGGTAATCTGACTTATAATCCTTTACTAGACGAAGATCCTGCCAACTATAATAACGAAACCAGTAGCAGCCGAATATTTATGTTGGGTTACGCTGATTGGAATATTTTGAAGGATTTATCGTTGCGTTCTAGTTTCAACGTTGATATGTTTAATAGTCAACAAGGTATTTTTGAAGGAAAAAATACCACCTTGGCTGGTGTCAATAGTGGCTACTCTCGTTCGGCATTAATAGACCAACGCAATCGTAATTGGACTTGGGAAAATGTATTGAACTATAACAAAACTTTCAAAGACCATACGCTCAATACCATGGTTGGAACGAGTATGATTAGTTATCGTACCGTAAACTTTTCTGCCGAAGGTAAAGACCAACCATTCTCATCTGCTCTATTTTATAATTTAGGTACCAATACTCGCGACATCATTACCAACAGTAGCTTGACAGAAAGCTCATTAGCTTCATTTTTTGGACGTATCAATTACAAGTACAAAGATCGTTATTTTGTAACTGGTTCAGTTCGTTTTGATGGTGCTTCGGTATTGGCTCCCGGCAAAAAGTGGGCATCTTTCCCTTCTTTAGCTTTAGCATGGCGTCCATTGGCTGAGTCTTTCTTGGCTAATAGTAATATTCAGAATACACTTTCCGAATTCAAAGTAAGAGCAAGTTATGGAGTTTCGGGCAATAGCGCTATTTCACCATATCAAACACAAGGAGGCTTGAGTCGAGTAGCTTTTTCATTTGATGAAAATCCTGCCTTTGGATACTGGCCGAAATTACTAGCAAATCAAGATTTGGGATGGGAAAAAACAGCTACCCTTAACTTTGGATTAGACTTTGGTATTTTGAAAAACAGAATTACAGGTACCATCGACTACTATACCACCAACACCAGTGATTTGTTGATGGATAGAATTCTACCAAGTTTGACAGGATACAGCACAACAGTTGCAAACGTGGGTAAAACTAAAACTCGTGGTTTGGATGTAGTTATTTCAACGCATAATGTTCATACAAAGAAGTTTAGCTGGTCAACAGACCTCAATTTCGCCACTTTCAAAGAAGAGATTGTTCAATTAAGTGTAGGTGGAGATGACGTAGCCAAAGCATGGTTTGTTGGTAAGCCATTGAGAGTATTTTATGATTATGAAAAAGCAGGTATTTGGCAAACTTCAGAAAAAGATGAAGCAGCCAAATATGGTAAAACCCCAGGTGAAATCAAGGTAAAAGATCAAAATGGAGATGGTAAAATTACTGCTAGTGATGACCGTGTGGTATTGGGGCAAGCTTCACCAAAATGGTCGGGTGGTATTACTAACTATTTTACTTATGGAGATTTATCCTTGTCAGTATTGGTATATGCACGTGTAGGACAAACCATTGCCAGTGATTACTTGGGTTATTACTATCCAGGGGGAACGACTGCTGTAGTGGACTATTGGACACCAAGCAATCCAACTAACTCATATCCACAACCATATTTGAATCGCACAGACCAGTATATCTCTACGCTCAAATACATTGATGGGTCATTCTGGAAAATCAAGGATATTCGTTTGAGCTATAATTTACCAAAATCATTATTGAAAAAGACTCCTTTGAGTAATGTCACCATTTATTCGACAGCCAAAAACTTCTTCACTTTCAGCAAGATAGCAAACTATGACCCTGAGCGTGGCGGTTCGGTCGACTTTCCGCTTACCAAACAATTGGTATTTGGTTTAAATGCTAGTTTTTAAGAAAGTACTTGGTAAAACTTCAAACATGATTCATTATGAAAAAGATTTTTAGATATATAATTGCTTCAATCGGTTTGACAGGAACATTAGGGCTCAATTCCTGCTCTGATTTTTTGGAAGAAACCAATAAAAATACGGTTACTTCAGACCAATTTTACAAAACTGCCGAAGGAATGGAAGGGCTCGTTAATTCATGCTATGCCCCAACACGTATTTGGTATGGAAAAGTAATTGGTCATCTTTTGACCGAAGCAGGAACAGACGAAATGCTTCCAGGTGGATTTACAGGTTATACCTATTTCCATGATTATAGCTCCACTTTACAAGCAACAGAAACGGGCTTTTTATTTGTTTGGAAAAGCTTTTATAGAGGTATCAATGCTTGTAATACAGCGCTGGAATATCTTCCGACATCGCCTCTTTCAGCTAGTCAGAAAGCCGTTCGTGAGGGAGAAATCCGCTTTCTTAGAGCTTTTTATTACTATCATTTGACAGAGACATTTGGAGACATTCCGCTTCGGACTAAATCGACGATAGCGCCAGAAACAACGGCACTCAGAAACTCCAAAGATGACATTTATAAATTGATTTTCAGCGATTTAGAAACTGCTCTAACTCAGTTAAAAGGTGTAGTAACTCCACAGGGAGGGCGTATTACCGAACCAGCAGTAGCGGCACTTTTGGCACGTTTGTATTTGACGCGTGACAAAAACACCGAAGCCTTAACAATGGCCGACCGAGTGATTAACAATTATAGTTATAAGCTCATGAGCGACTACAAAGCCCTTTGGAATATCAACAACAGCGACGGTAGCAAAAACTCTGAAGTAGTATGGTTTGTAAATTATTCCGAAAACAACAACCTCAATGACTATGGTCGTTATGATGACCTAGGATATTATTGGTTATGGGAAGGCGGAAATCATGCTCACGTATTGTACTTGCCGTATTTTGGTGGAGATAAAGGTTGGACTTATGATGTAGAAACAGGGCGCCCATTAGTGCAATATATGCCTTCAAAGTATCTATTAAATATATTTGATGAAACAAAAGATGCTCGCTGGGCAGGCTCATTCCGTATGGTGTGGTATGCCAATGACCCTACTTCTCTTGCTTCGGGAATGAAACTTGGCGACACATCTGTAGTAATATCAAAAACGCCAGTAAGTGCCGAATACCGTAAATCAAAACCTTATGTGATTTATGATGTAAACGATATTTACCAAGCAGATGGCTTACCCACGATTCCCCGCTGGCACTTCCCTGCACTTATCAAATTTGCAGACCCAACTCGTTCGGCAAGAGATGTAATTAACAGTAAGCGTGATGCTTTTGTATTTAGGTTATCCGAAATGTATTTAATTGCAGCAGAAGCAAGTATGAAACTTGGTGATAATACAAAAGCTGCCAGTTATGTCAATGTTGTTCGTTCAAGAGCAGCACTTCCGGGACAAGCATCCGCTATGCAAGTAAAAGCAAGTGATATGACTTTAGATTTTATTCTTGATGAAAGAGCCAGAGAATTTGTTGGAGAACAACTTCGTTGGTTTGACCTAAAACGTACAGGCAAACTAATCGAACGTGCGACCAAATACAATCCTTTTGCTGCACCAAACATCAAAGCGTACCATACTTTACGCCCTATTCCTCGTGTGGAAATAGATGTATTGCAGAACAAAAATGAGTTTTTGCAAAACCCAGGGTATAATTAAGGAATAAGGTAGAATTGTGAGTTACGATTGTAATCAATGGGTACGCTAAAAAATTCAAGTGCTTGTATGGTACATTTACCCTGATAAAGATTAAACATGAGTTATCCTGAATTTTTCGGGATTGGGATTATGCTCTAAGTTTTTATCAAAAAAGTGGTCGAAAAATATTTTTCGACCACTTTTTTGATGCTATTATGCTAGATATGACTTGGTTTAAGACGCAATCATTGCGTCTCTACTGATGGAATACAAATTTTAAATTAATTAATCGCTCGCTCACTCAATCTCTAAATCGCTAAATTCGAGATGACTCATACTTTTCTATGAGTACAATTACGTAAAATATTACTTATGTGTAAGATGGTATTAATGACTTTTTTAAACAACAAAATCTAGCATCTAGTACTATCATTTACTTCTAAACAATCCAATTATGAATTTAAAAACAATAGCCGTCAAAGCTCTTTTTTTAAGTACATCTAGCTTATTAGCTTTTTCACAAAGTCCTCAACAAGATTACAAACTTTGGTACAAAAAACCTGCCTCTTCGTGGAATGAAGCGCTACCAATTGGGAATGGGAGACTTGCTGCCATGGTTTTCGGAAACCCTGCGATAGAACACCTCCAGCTCAATGAAGAAACGGTTTGGTCTGGACAGCCTCATAATAATGTGGTTGAAAGTCAAGGAGCAACAATCCCTTTATTGAGAAAACTTCTTTTTGAGAAAAAGTACGCTGAGGCACAGGAGCTATCCAAACAGAAGATGGTTGCACCTCAAAACGGTATGAGTTATCAGCCTTCTGGTGATGTATATCTTCGTTTCAAAGGGCATGATAATCCACAAAATTATTATCGTGACCTCAATATCAGTAAGGCTACCTCTACAGTAAGCTATGAGATCGATGGCGTTAAATATAAGAGAACAGCAATAGCCACATTAGGAGACAATGTGATTGCGGTAAAATGTGAAGCGAGCAAAGCAAAAGCGCTTAATTTTTCGGTTGGCATCAATTCTGCTCACCAAGAAAAACATATTTATGTAAAAAATGGACTATTAACCCTAACAGGCACACCAGCTGCGCAAGAAAATTTAGCCTCCAAAATCAATTATGAAGTGGATGTAAAAGTCCTCTCAAAAGATGGTAAGGTAAGTACCAACGATTCAAGTATTGTCATCAACGACGCTACCGAAGCTACCATTTATATTAGCATTGGTACTAATTTTAAAAACTATAGAGACCTTTCTGCTGATGCTCACGCAAATGCAATGAGCCTTTTGAATAAAGGTTTGAAGAAGAGCTTTTCTCAATTACTCCAAGAGCATATTAAAAATTATCAGCAATATTTTAATCGTGTTTCTCTAGATTTAGGAAAAAGCAGTTCAGTCAATTTACCTACCGATGAGCGTTTACAGCAATTCAATTCGCAGTTTGACCCTGAATTTATTGCCCTTTATTTCCAATTTGGCAGATATTTGATGATTGCTGGTTCACAACCCAATGGGCAGCCTACCAACTTACAAGGCAAATGGAATGACCGAGTAAAACCCGCTTGGGACAGCAAATACACTATTAATATCAATACCGAAATGAATTATTGGCCAAGCGAACCAACCAATTTATCCGAATTGGGTGATCCCTTGTTCAAGATGTTAAAGGAGTTAGCCGTGACTGGTCAGGAAAGTGCAAAAAAGCTTTACAATGCTCGTGGCTGGATGGCACATCATAATACGGATATTTGGCGTATTACAGGACCAGTCGATGGAGGTTTTTATGGCATGTGGCCAATGGGTGGTGCTTGGCTGAGTCGTCATTTGTGGGAGCATTATTTGTATACAGGTGACAAAAAATTTTTGCAAGAAATATATCCTATCCTCAAAGGTGCATCAACCTTTTATGTAGATGCCATGCAAAAAGAGCCAGAACATGGTTGGTTGGTAGTCAGTCCGTCGATGAGTCCTGAAAATACGTACAAAGACCCTATCGGTGGTAGTGCAGGTTTGAGCTATGGCACAACAATGGACAATCAGATTGTTTTTGAGCTATTGACGCATACCATACAGGCTAGTAAGGCTTTGAAACAAGATCAAATGTTTGCGGATACCTTAGATAATATACGTAAGCAAATTCCGCCAATGCAAATTGGACAATTTGGTCAGTTACAAGAGTGGATTAAAGACTGGGATAGACCTGACGACAAACATCGTCATATCTCACATTTGTATGGTTTATATCCTGCCAATCAAATTTCTCCTTATCGCAATCCAGAGTTGTTTTCGGCAGCAAATCAGACCCTTATTTCTCGTGGCGATATTTCGACAGGCTGGAGTATGGGTTGGAAAGTGAATTTTTGGGCAAGAATGAAAGATGGAAATCATGCTTATACTTTGATTAAAAATCAGTTGACGCTTGTTTCTCCAAAAGTACAAAGCGGACAAGGTGGTGGTACCTATCCGAATTTATTTGACGCACACCCACCCTTCCAAATTGATGGAAATTTTGGTTGTACTGCTGGCGTAGCCGAAATGCTTTTACAAAACCATGATGGTAGTATTGAAGTATTACCAGCTTTACCAAGTGAATGGAAAGATGGTAGTATCAAAGGCTTAAAAGCAAGAGGGGGATTCACCGTTGATATTTCTTGGAAAAACCAAAAAGTAACGAAATTAGTCATTCACTCTCAATTGGGAGGCAATTGTCGTTTGAGACTAGCATCAGAGACAAAACCAAACAATACCGCTCTGATACAAGCACAAGGCGAAAATCAAAATCCATTTTATCAGGTGGAAAAAGTGGCAACGCCGTTAGTAAACCCTAATGCTAAGATAAATCCGCCTGTTTTGAAGGCAACACAATTATGGGATTTAAGTACGCAGGCAGGTAAAACTTATGTGCTGAATTTTTAAAAGATTAAATTATAATTTATGCAAGGAGATGATTATCGCAATCATCTCCTTTTTTATTTTAACTATTCTCAAATTCCTTCCCTCTTTGTCACCTAGCCGACAAATGGCTTCTGGGTTTTTATTCAACTTTGTATCATAAACAAACAGAGAACACAAATGAAAAACATATTATGCATAGCATTGCTACTATTCTCAATCGTAGTTAATGCACAGAATACCAGACAAAAACATTTTTTACTTGAAAAAAATACAGCAATCAGTGGCTATGATCCTGTTAGCTATTTTTCAAATAAGCCTCTAAAAGGAAAAATAAATTTGACGTACAACTATGAAGGTATTAATTACCGATTTGCTAATCCCAATAATTTGGAAACCTTCAAAAAAACACCTGAAAAATATGAGCCTGCTTACGGAGGATGGTGCGCTTATGCAATGGGAGCTAAAGGCGAAAAAGTTGAAGTAGACCCAGAAAACTATCGTATTTATGAAGGAAAATTATACTTGTTCTACAAGAATTTTTTCTCAAATACTTTAGACGACTGGAAAAAAGAGGAAGTGAAGCTAAAGAAACAAGCAGATACAAATTGGAACAAAATTTTTAAATAGACCTTATGAAAACCTTCAACCTTCTGGTAAGACTAATTCCAGCCATTATTATGCTTCAGACCTTATTCTTTAAGTTTTCAGGAGCAGCCGAAAGCGTGTATATTTTTAGTAGTATTGGTATTGAACCTTGGGGTAGAATTGGCACAGGTATTTTAGAATTAGTTGCCTCTCTTCTTTTGTTGCTTGATCGTCAGACGCTTTGGGGTGCTCTATTAGGCATAGGATTGATGTTTGGGGCTGTTGTTACTCATCTCTTCTTGCTCGGAATCGAGATTATGGGCGATGGTGGGCAGTTATTCTTCATGGCACTTGCCACCTTAATTTGCTGTACATGGTTAGTATATCAGCGAAGAGAGCAGTTGAGAGTAATTCTGAATACAGCTCTCAAAACAATTTAAGCATTTTTGTATATTTGGGAATCATCAATCCCCCAAATACCTATGAATTTAGACACAAAATATTGGTATTTAAGAGACCACAGACTTTTTAGTGTGCTTTCTTCTTCCGAGTTAAAATCAATTTGTATGATTACCAACTTCAAAACGGCGAAGAAAGGTGAAATTATTTTGTTCTCGCATGATGAAGCTGTAAGAGTATATTTCTTGAAAAAAGGTACACTGAAAATTGTGGAAGTAGATGATAGAGGCAACGAAATCGTTAAAGATATTATTCAAAAAGGTGATATTTTTGGAGAGTTTACCCTCACCGAATCTGACACCGATGAATATGCAGTAGCGGTATCAGATAATGTGATTTGTTGTAGCTTTAAAATGGAGGATTTCGAAAAGCTCCTTGAGCAAAACCCTCAATTAGGGCTATCTTATACAAAATGGATAGGTTTTAGATTTAAAAGGTTACAAAATAGATATACCAATTTGATGTTCAAGGATGTTCGTACTAGATTTATGAGTTTTATGAACGAATGGGCCTCTAAAGAAGGTACACAACAAAATGAAGATATCGTTCTTCATAATTATCTTACACATCAAGACATAGCAAGCTTGATTTGTAGCACTCGCCAAACTGTTACTCAGCTATTCAATGAGTTTAAAGAAAAGGGAGTTCTAGACTATTCTCGAACTGAAATTATTCTCAAAAAGACAACCATAACCGCTAATTATATAGGTGTAAAAAGCTAGTATCTAACTTAATCTTCTTTCTCTATTGATTTTTTTATGATAAGATATTTAGTCCTCTGGCTATGCGTTGGAGGTGGGTTGACTGCGTGTACCCAAGAAATTACCCCTGCGGTAAATACTCCTGTTTCAGTACCTAAAACACTCGATAGCATGAGCACAAAAAACTATACTACAGGCAAGAAATTAATTGCGATGGGTAGTTTTCAAAATGCTGTTCATCAGACTACAGGAATTGCTAAAGTTTATGCTGACTCAGTACAGAGGAGTTACACATTAGTACTCGAAAATTTTAAAACTGATGCAGGACCAGACCTAAGAGTTTATCTAGCAGAAGATCGAGCTGTGACGAACTTTATTCAAATCTCTGATAAAGTTCAGAATGGAAATGTCGTATATGACATTCCGAGTGATATAGATTTGAAGAAAAGAAACCACGTTTTAATCTGGTGCAAAAGCTTTTCGGTGCTATTCGGAGCTGCTGAACTCAAATAAGATAACTTATGAAAAAAGTACTTTTGCTGTTGTTGATGCTATGCTCAATAACAACCTTCGGTCAATATGCCAAAACTCAAGAAGATATCGATTTGTCAATTGCCTTTGGTCAGTCATTTGCACCCTCTCTTTCCTATCAAAAACTCTATGGATTGGGGAAAAACAAGCGATTTAAAATTGGATGGGGCTTACGAGCCAATGGGCTCTTTAGTGGAGAAAAAACCTATCGAACCGCTCCCGCAAGATTAACCTCAGGACAATATAGCATTTTTGCCTTGTTCTCCGACGACATCGTGAGTAATATCGATACTCTACGTTTATCAAAAACGGCATTGGGTTCATTTAACGCCAAAATAGTGTTACAATATAGTTTCAGGAAATTTGATATTGGCTTTAATATCGATGCGATTGGGGTAAGTTTTGGAGGGAATCAAACTGGAAAATTTGTCTCTGCTGAATCTGCCTCTCTCAACAATACCACGCAAGTAGCTAAACCTAGTATATTCAATCTACTACTGATTAGCGATAGCGATTTAGGAAGTCTGAATTCTGAACTTTATGCCTCCTATCACCTCAACACCAAATGGAGTTTACGTTCAGGAGTAAGTTTTCAGTTTTTAGAATATAAAACAGACCGTTTATTAACCTTTGAAAATGACCGTTTTAGACACAAAATCTTGCAACCATTTTTGGCAATATCTTACCAAATTGGTCATAAAAAATAAGCTATATTACAAAAGTATTTTTACAGGAAGACTAATGATTTTTAGTCATCTAGCCTTTTCTCAAAACTGGAAAGTTGTTTCTAATTCAATTACTTTTAAAATCAAACATGCTTTTGGCGCCACAGCCGAAGGAAATATTGGAGGCTTTAGTGGTTCGATATATTTTGACACCAATCAATTATCTAAGACAAATATGAATGCCAGTCTTGAAGCCCGAACAATAGACACAGGTTTGGGCTTACGGGACAAAACACTCAAGGGAAGCAAGTATTTTGAGATAGAAAAATTCCCCAAAATATCAATTACCAGCACTAAAATCGAGCATGGAGCTAAGGAAAATGAGTACATAGGAAGTTTTGATTTGACACTTAAAAGCAAGACAAAAAATATCAAAATTCCATTTAATTTCATTAAAACCACAAACTCAGGGCAATTTAAAGCCAGTTTTCAAATTAATAGGCTAGATTTTGACATCGGTGAATCAAGTGCATTACTTGGTGATATAGTTACAATTTTTGTTACCATAAATACTGTTCCATTATGAGAAGCAAAGGCGTTTCACTACAGATTATCAGACAGTTAGAGAATGTGCTGTCTAGCATAGATGTAACACAGTACACCCAACCTTTAGCTGTTTTTAATGGTAGTAGTTTGGGACAACATGTACGTCATACAATCGAGTTTTTCCAATGCTTTATAGAGGGTCTTGAAAATGATGTTATTGACTACGATGCTCGAAAAAGAGATATACAAATTGAAAACGATTTAGCCTATACGCTCGACTGTTTGAGAAATATCTCAGCAAGGATTCTTGAAATTTCAAATACAGAGAAGCCATTATTTATCGCCACTTATTATGATGACGCCATTCCAGAAATGGTCGTTTCTAATGTGCAACGAGAGTTGGTGTATTTGATAGAGCACTCTATCCACCATTTTGCATTGGTTCGCATTGGAGTTCAAGAAAATTTCCCAGAGATTTCTCTTCCATTTAGTTTTGGCATAGCGTATTCTACTATTAAATACCGAGAAAGTGTTTCGGTGTAAGTAGCATTTTTTTTCATTCATTAGCCTTTGTTGGAGTTTTCTCCAACAAACTGGCGACAGCAACAAACCAGCTAAATCATGATCCTCGGCACTTAATTTGTTGCTTACGCTAGAATCGTTGGAGATAACTCCAACGATGGCAAAAAGTGTTTCGATGTAAGTAGCATTTTTTTACATTCACATTCTGCATTAATACACATGTGCGTACTGACTTATATTCCAACTGAAAATCAAGGATTTATATTGACATCCAATAGAGACGAAGCCGTCTCAAGAGTTTTGGCTATACCACCCAAAAAATATCAGCTTGGAGGGCAATATGTGTTTTTCCCAAAAGATCCCCAAGGAGACGGAACTTGGATTGGAAGTTGTGGAAACTTCACACTTTGTTTGCTGAATGGGGGCGTTGAAAAACATACCCCCCAACCTCCTTATCGGCAAAGTCGTGGCAAAGTAATCTTAGATTTTTTTGAATATTATTCAGTTCAATTTTTCCTTCAATCCTACTACTTCAATGGAATAGAACCTTTTACTTTAGTAATTATCGAAAGTCAAAAAGAACGAATTTTGCATGAAATCAAATGGACTGGTGAGGAAATTTTGTATCAAGAAAAAGAAGCCAACCTTGCACATATATGGTCATCTGTTACCCTTTACTCGCCAGCAATAATTCAGCAACGAGAGAATTGGTTTAAGGATTTTTTACAAGAAATACCCAATAAAGAATCTTTATTAGACTTTCACCATTTTGGAGGAAAGGGTCATGCTAAAAGTAATCTAAAGGTCAATTTTGAAAACCAATTAAAAACCGTTTCTATAACTCAATATACCATTACCAGAAATGAATTTACTATTCATTACGAAGATTTAATTCAAGATAAAACTTATGATTATCGGGTTTTTATGGAACATGAAGTACAATAGTGATAAAAATTATGGTGGAGAATGTTTCTCCACCAACCCTTAAGCAGCAGTATTAAATAGACGGTCTTTTACTTCTGGAAATCTTACCGCAGTTGCAATCCAAATCAATACCTCAATAGCTACAGGAATAGCAACAGGCTGATTACTCACAAAGTGAACTGCAATGGCTCCGCTCATGTAAGTCATGGCTAATAATGCGCCTACAACGCTAGTTCTTGGAATAAACCAAAGAACAACAATGACTAACTCTAAAATTCCAAGAAAGGTTAGATGCGCTTGTCCTCCCAAAGTTTTGGCCATTTCGGCAGTTCCTTCACCACCCAAAAGTTTGAATAATCCACTTCCAGTAAATACAAATGCTACTAAAATAGTTAAGCCCCAAATAATAATTTTATTCATCGTCGAGTTCATAATTTTGTTTATTTTTTTACAAAATTATGACTAGATGCTATACTTTTGTTATTAGTTACATAAAGGATAGTAGTATCAAAAACAATAGTATTAGATGGAAGAGATTCGTACCGCTAAATCTTGCAAACAAGCAAGACTAGCTATTCAAGATACCCTAGATGTTGTTGGAGGAAAATGGAAATTAGTCTTGATTTCAGTCTTGAGACATGGTCCTCGAAAGTTTAATGAGCTCTCTCGGGAAATACATATTAGCCCTAGAATTTTATCGAAAGAATTACAGGAACTAGAAAGTCATGGATTGGTATCCAGAACAGTGTGTAATACCAAACCCGTCACAGTAGAATACGCCTTGACAGAATACAGCGAAACGCTTTCAGAAGTAGTTATGTCCATGCACCAATGGGGTGTCAAACACCGTCAGCGTGTAATGGAGTTGGTCTAAATCCTAAATTTAGTGATTTAGTAATTGAGTGTTTGAGTGATTATTTTTTCAATCAGTTTAAATACTTTAGCTATATGAGTCATCCCGAATTTTGGAATAACTTAAAATAGAGACCTCTTGTTTGTGTTTATTGGGATTCAACAAGGTGAACGATTGTACTGTTTATGCAAAAAGGCGGTCGAAAAACTCATTTCGACCGCCTTTTTGCATACTATATTCCAACATGACATCTCTTTAGACGCAAAGCATTGCGTCTCTACTAGTAACATCTAGATTAAAAATAATCACTCATGCGCTCAATCACTAAATTTAGGATGACTCATGATTAGACAAGGACAAAATATAATTCACAATTCACCACTCACAATTAACAACTAGTATCCTGCGTTTTGGTACATTTTTACAGGATCTAATTTGTATTCATCAAATGGAATTGGGAAGTAATAGTCCTTTGTACCAAAGTTAGAAACTTTGGCTGTTCCATAATCTGATTGCGATTTGGATTTCATGTAGTTAACTAACTCTGTAGCATTGAAGAATCTCAATAAATCGAACCAACGGTGGTGTTCGAATGCCAACTCGACACGACGCTCATGCAAGATAGCCAACTTCAAGGTTGGGAATTTCTGACTGTATGTTGGGTCTAATTTCGAAACCTCGTAGGTCGGTAATTTAGCACGCTCACGTACTTGGTTGAGATACATAATCGCGTTAGCCTCTTCGCCCAAATACAAACTTACTTCCGACAACATCAAAATCACATCGGCGTAACGAATTAAAGGCCAGTCGTTTCCACCATAACCATTTGCACCTGCGGCTGAACTTACATCTCTAAATTTGGTGATATACCAATCTTTCACTGTGGCATCGTTGGCATATTTGATAGAAAAATCTTTACGCAAATCAGTCGATTCGTATTCTTTTACTAAATCCGCCTTTACGTTACCTCCTACACCACTACTTGGCTTAAGAGAAATTAGTGTTTCGCCTTTTGCTTGGTTATTGGCTGCGATTGAAGACGAATACGTTGGATCACCTTGTTTGCTAACAATCTGGAAAATGATTTCAGGGTTTGTAGTTTTCTTGGCTACATCAAACACATCTGCATAAGGAATATCCTTCAATGAAGTAAATGCCTTCATATTGTAGGCTGCCAACAAATAAGTTTTAGCATTTCCTAGGTTTGTTCCACGGTTCGCCTGATCTAAGGTCGTTGCCATAGTCAAATACACCTGACCAAGCAAGGCATTAGCAGCAGCTTTTGACACACGACCCTTGTCAGATGCAGGCTGGTGGTTAGGTAGGTTAGAATTGACAGCTTCTTTCAAATCAGCTACGATTTGATCATATACTTTTTCTTTCTTTTCACGGAAAGTGCTGTTTTTGACGTCAGTTGTCGTGTTTAATTGCTGAGTAACCAAAGGTACATCACCCCATTTGCGAACCAAATGAAAATAGATTAAAGCACGAAGAAACTTCGCCTCAGCATTGTAGATATCTCTATTAGCTGCTGTAGTGTATGTTACCTTGTCAATATTAGAAATCACCTGATTGGCACGAGAAACAGTCTGATAAAGTGCTAACCAGTGACTTTTCAAGTAAGTATTACTTGGTAAAATTGAAAAGTCATTAAACTGAAATGGCTCTCCTGCATTTGATTGGTTATCATTACGACCAGCATCGTCTGAGCGTTCGTCGGTATATAAACCACTATTTTCACCAATGTTATTTGAACTTCTCAAAGACTGATATACGCCGTTGACCGCTTGTAAAACGTCGTTTTCGGTTTTAAAAAAGTCTGTAGCATTTACGGCATTCGGGTCGTTTTGCATTACAAAATCGTCCGAACAAGCACTTAAGCTGAGCGCTACAAGTGCCAAAATTGATATTTTCTTAATCATTTTTCTCTTTTTAAAATAGTTTTCTACAAAAGACTAGAAAGTCAACTTAGCTCCTAAAGTATAGGCTCTTACAAGCGGATACTTTCCATAATCAACGCCTGGAGTAAGGTTTGCGCCGTTGTTGTAGTCTACTTCTGGATTATAACCTCTGTAATTGGTCAACGTAAAGGCGTTGTCTACTGCCAGATAAATACGTGCACCACTCAAGCCTTTTTGTCCTTTCAACCAATTGTCAGGAATTGTAAATCCTAAGGTCATATTGGTACATCTCAAAAATGAACCATCTTGTAAATAGAAGGTCGACAAACGAGTACTGTTACTTTGTGTACCACCACGAGAAGCACGATAAATCATACCATTGCCAGGTTCAGCTTCTGAACGGTAGCGATTTACGGCATCTGCATATTGGTTACCCGAACCTTCCATGTTGAAAGTATAATAATACTGACCATCAAGCACTTGATTTCCATAAACCCCGTTGAAAGATGAAGTAAAGTCGAAGTTTTTGTAAGAAGCAGTAATCGCAAAACCGTAAGTAAATTTAGCATAAGGAGAACCAATGACTGTTTTATCCAAATCATTCACAACGCCATCGCCATTGGTATCTTCAAAATACAAATCTCCTGGTTTTAAAGGATTACTTGAAGCAGTAGAACGAGCTGGTCCTTTGATTTTATAACCAGCAGTATAAGTCTGAGTTGCCGCGTTATAATTGGCGTTATCTTCTGCAATATTGGCCATATCTGCCTCACGAACCATACCTTTTACTTTGAATCCGTAGAACATCCCGATTGGCTGACCTTCTTGAGTAATATGTGTCAAGTATGAACGTTCTGCTCCGTTAGTCAAAATGGTATTAGCGCCGCCTAGGTCTAGTACTTTATTACGGTTAAGCGAGAAGTTTCCTGAAAGATTTAAACGGAAATCTGACGTTTGAACAACTCTTGCATCTAACTGTAAATCAATACCTTGATTTTGAACTTTAGAATTACGTAAGTTTGTTAAAATCGTTGATGTTCCTGATACCGCCGAAACTGGTTGGTTAAACAATAAATCTGTTGACTGACTCAAATAATAGTTAGCCATCAAGAAAATACGATTGTTGAATAAGCCCAAGTCTGCCCCGATATTGTATTGTGAAGTAGATTCCCAACCCAAACTTTGGTCACGCAAGGCATTAGGATATACCGCCGACGCTACCGTTCCATTCCCAAAAACAACCCCTGTTGGGCTTGACATCGTTTGAGCAAAACCATAATTACCAATATTATTATTACCACTTAATCCCCAGCTAGCACGAAGTTTTAGACTTGTTTCAGGACCAAATTTTTCAGTAAAAAATGGTTCACTCGAAAGTGCCCAACTTGCAGATACTGAAGGGAAATTACCCCAACGGTTTAGTGGACCAAAACGAGAAGAAGCATCACGACGATAAGAAGCTGTTAAGAAGTACTTTTCTTTGTAGTTATAAGACAAACGAGCTAAGTAAGAAAGTAAAGTAGTGGTTGATTTACCAGTTGCACCATTTAAGGTAAAATTGGTAGCATCAGCACCTTTACCTGTAATTTCTGGAATACGGTCATCTTGGAAACCTTTTGCTGTTACACTAATCACATCAATATCTAACTGCTGTGCCGAATAACCTGCCAATGCACCAATCGAATGTCCGTCAAATTGCTTGTTAAAATTCAAGGTATATTCTACCAACTTATCCATTTCTGAACGAGTTTGTGCCACTGCATTGGCCGCTGCAATTGCTTGTGCAGAACCTGGAGGGTTAGCACCATTACTTAAAGTTGTTGGTTGATAAAACTCATATTTCTCATTGTAAGTCTGTAAACCAAGGTTAATTTTAGCCAACAAACTTGGTAAAATCTGGTACGAAGCATTACTACTAAATGTACCTCTTACGCCTTTTCTCGAAATCTTCGTTTCAGTCGCTAGCGCCACAGGGTTCTCAACGGATTGGTAGGCGTAATTGGCTGAAAGACCAGCAGCTTCATTTTTTCTCAATGAACCATCATCATTATACGCACGGAAAATTGGCATATAGATAAGCGCTCCCATGATTGGTCCTTGGTTGAAACGACCTTCTTGCACTTCACGGTTTTCATTGGTCGTAATAGCCAAGTTGGCAGCTACGCGCAATTTCGAACTTACTTGTCCATCT
This sequence comes from Cellulophaga sp. BC115SP, assembly GCF_009905545.1. Taxonomy (GTDB): domain Bacteria; phylum Bacteroidota; class Bacteroidia; order Cytophagales; family Spirosomataceae; genus Flectobacillus; species Flectobacillus rivi. The sequence continues at coordinate 174,852 of NZ_JAAALB010000009.1, forward strand.
AAATTTGCACGGAAATTGATACGGTCTTGCTTAGTGCTTTTGATAATACCGGGCTGACTCAAATATCCACCGCTAATGGCATAACGAGTAGAACCATTTCCGCCGGTGAACGACAAGTTATGACGCTGTACCATAGAAGTTTGGTAAAGCTCATCTTGCCAATCGGTATTGTACTTTGGCGTAATCATTTTCTGATTAGCAAAATCATACAAATCTGGTGGTAAACTCACAGAGGAAGCATTTCCAACTTTTGCGACACGAGTTGCGTTGTCGTCAGAATACATGGCATCTGTCCATGTTTTTCCAGAATTTAAGATTAAATCTTTGTAAGTATTATTGTGCCCATCAATCAATAATTGCGTAAACTGCTCGGCATTTAGCAATTTTACTTTATTGCTTAATTGATTAAGCCCATATTGCACATCATATTGGAATTGTCCTTTACCCTCTTTTCCACGTTTGGTTGTAATCAATACTACCCCACCAGCAGCTCTTGAACCATAAATTGCTGCCGAAGCTGCATCTTTCAAAATATCAATACTTTCGATATCATTAGGGTTGATAAACAGGTCATTTCCTACTGGATAACCATCTACCACATACAATGGGTCTGAGCTGGCATTGATAGAACCTACGCCACGCACACGAATTTTTGTGCTAACATAAGGTGCGCCACTCACTTGTGAAATTTGTACACCAGCTACTTTACCTACCAAAGCCTGACCAACGGTAGGCGTAGTAAGATTTAATTCTTTGGCTTTCACACTCGAAATAGCACCCGTTACATCACTCTTGCGAACAGTCGAGTAACCAATCGCAACTACTTCTTGTAACTCTTGTGAGTTTTCTACTAACTGAATCGTCAAGTTAGACGCTTTTCCAACAGTAACTAACTGACTATCAAATCCTACAAATGAAAAAACTAATACTGAACCTTCTGTAGCTTGGATGGTAAATCTACCTTTGGCATCGGTAACAGTTCCTTTTTTTGAGGTTTTGTCATACACGTTTACGCCAGCCAATGGCTCACCTTTGGACGTAGTTACGGTTCCTGTGACAGGATTTGCCATTTTGCCCAACGATGCCGACATCACGGTTTGGGTTGGCATAACAGCCATTGAACCCGAAAGACACAAACATAATAATGCCTTCAGGACAAGCTGTTTTTGTAAAATGTTTTGCATAAAAATGAGATTAAATTTTGTTGTGATACATTACCATTGTAAGCGGATAAATGTAGTATTCATACGGCGTGAAGAGGTCACTGCAAAGCCTTCAAGAGGGTTATCTGAAAGGGTAAAGCCTTCTAATTCATCAGCTTTGTCAATATCTATTGTTTTTAGCACGACTTGTTCACCAGTTTCGATGGACTTTTCAAAATCCAAAAAACTAAAGCGCCAGCGTCGTCCTTCAATTTGATTTTGAATCAAAACCAGTATTTTCTTTTCGGGTATCCATAAAAGATTTTGCACAAAAGCGCCACACGAGAACTTTTTGTATAAAACTCCTTTTTCGGAGGTCTTTTGCGCTTTTGCCAGCGCTAACGGATTGTATAAACGTACTTCGTTTTTGCGATTACCATAATCAGCGGTAGCGACATACCACTGTTTTTTGTATTGTACATATTCGGGGCGAGTACCTTGAATACAAGCATCGTCGTCGATAGTCGAGATAAGATTATTGTCAAGCTTTCTAGTAGTCTGTAAACCTTTCCAATCAACTTGGTAAATAACAGCTTTCCATTGAGAACCTTCAGGATTTAGGCGCACGCTATTGCCAATAAAAGTAGGTAATCCTTTATGATAGGCTATTCCTGTTGGGTGTCCGATAATGTCTTTCCCATCAATACTCAAGGCTATTTCTTTATGCTGATAAGTTAACGAATCGCCAACACGCTTATACTCACGAATCACCCCAATTTCACGGTCGCCATAAGCAAAATACTGATTACCAATACGACTGATTCCTTGTCCAGCGCCCAAAGAATCAAGGTTAAATGTTTTTTCTGCCTGAAGATTAATCTCAGGTAATTGGCTTGCTCTCCACAAAAAAGACATAGCCAACAATCCCATCATCAATGGGTATTTGATCAATAAAGAAACTTGCATAAAATAGAGATGAATGAAGTGTTACGACCTATTACGGGTCCATTGGCTCCAATGAATTCAACATCATGGACTCAATTAATGGATAAAACTCAGCTTCGGTTTCAGAAATACGCTTTCCTTTACGATACGGCACATATCCCAATTCTTTTTCACAGCGTTTATCCAAATTCAACTCGTGGATATATTGACTTTGAGAAACCGAGGTTGAAGTAATACAAGGTTTATCAGCAGGTATTCCGTATTGAAAAATCAATCGAGCGGTATTACGCATATTGGTCGTGGTATGACGAGCATGTGGTTCTACCAAAATGGCATTGGCAGGTACATGAAGCTTTTCGACCATATACTTTTTCATCTCAATAGCCTCATTATAAGGCGTTTTGTAAGGATGAACTTTGCCACCAGAAACAACAATTAGAGGAGCTTTTCCTTCGAAATATCTAACAGCCGCCACACGACAACGCATCATTCCTTCGGCACTCATGGGCATATCTTTTACGTCAGGACCAGCGCCTGGCACCAAAATCAGTGAATAAGGATATTTGTTCCAAGCAATCGTTTTTAGTCGGTCAACAACAGGTTTGTTGACACCACTCGCCATAGGTTCGTAGTCTGCGATTTGCTCTCTTTCGTTGATCTCTAGGGCAAACAAAGCTGAAGAAAGTGACGGTAAAAAGAATAGTTTTGAGCCACTCACCGTTGCCTGAACTGCACGAGTTAAGTCGCCCACCAATTGATAATAGCCTTTTTTGGTAATATCAAAAGCAATAGAATCTATCAACGGATAATTCGGTTTTTGACCGCCCAAATATACCCCAATTGTCCAGTTTACACCACGAGCATCTTGCGTCCAAGCTTTTTGCAATAAAGCATTAACATCTTGATTTTCAAGCTTCCCATAAGCTAATGATGGTACTAAAGATTGTTTTACCAAATTTTCTAACAAACTTCCTTTGGTGCATAATTGCGACAAGCGAAGCGATACAGTTTTGATTTCTTCTTCTGAAAATCGAAGCGATTCGACTAAACAAGCGGGCTTAGAAGCGCAATTTTTGAGTGCATCCGAAAGTTGTGAGTTTTTTTGAGTAGCCAGTTTTTGCAGGACTTCATCTGCTTCCAACTGTAAACGTAGCGATTTGGATTCCTCCAACAAAGTCAAGAATAAGTAGTTTTTGCGCTGAACCCAATTGGTTTCTTTCGTTTGGCTACTTACAGGAGTTATCGTTTGTTGTGCAAAAGTTGCTGAAAGCAATCCACACAGACAAAGGATTGTGAATATAGTTTTTTTCATGATTTTGAACCGAACACCTCAAATTGTCGGTAGCATTTATAGAAAACGGATAACCTCTTTGCTCAAAGGCATCAAGTGTAATTCGAGGGCAAAAGTAATAGCAGGTTCAGTCCAAGTCTGTCAAGTGAAAAACAAGTTTAGATTAAGAAATTATGAATATTATTATATGGAGAAAATATAAAATAAATTCAATTTTAAGGAAAACGCCCTTTTGAAAACCGTAAATCTCTACTCAATGGCTTAATTTAATTATAATCATCTCAAAATTGTAAGAAATAAATATTTACTTTTGTTATAGAAAGAATCCCTCTAAAACCTATCTATTGAAAAAAGCTATCAGCATAACATTCTTGTGTTTGTTGCTATACAATATGTTTAGCACTAGCTTGGTGTTGCTTTTTTCAAGAAGAATATTCAACAGGCAAGTCCTATATCCAAAAACGACGGGTGGATTGAAATTAAGATGCCCATTGCACTCCCCTACAGTGGAGATTTTGCCAACTTGACGAAACATGAAGGCTTAATCGAGTATCAAGGCGAGTTTTATAACATCATTGAGCAACACTATTCAAACGATACGCTTTATACCAAAATCAAGACCAACAATAAGGCCAAACAAAAGTATCAGTCTCTCTCCGACGACTTCAGTTTACAGTTTTCAGATAATCATTCTAGCAAAAGTACGCCACTCAAAAAGGCTTTAGAATTATGTAAGTCTTTATTTTCAAGCTATTTACAAAGCATTACACCTACGTTTACAACCATCTCTGATGGCCTACACCTGAAAATTAAACATCAATTTTACAGTTGCTACATTTATAAAAACAACTATACTTCAAGTATTTTCAATCCTCCCGAAATGGCTTCTGTTTAAGGTAATTATTCTTCTGATGTATGATTTTACATTAGGCTTAAATTATTGTGTCTATACTTTTTGAAAGGTATAGCGTACAATGATTGTGGGGAATTTTATTTTATCTATTCAAACTTTCAACTCCAAAAACTTGTAGTTCGCTGAATAAAAAATAGTATTTGTCAACTCATATAACTGAAATATCAACTTTGAGTGTCGTTGTCCGACAGTCGATGGGAAAAGTATTGTCTTCTATGAAACAAAACAACGATTTTTCTTGATACAAGTGGGTTGAAGGTTACCTTTCAAATCCCTATCAACATGAAATTCAAATTTTACCTATATCTATGCTTTACTATTTTTATTAGTGAATCATGCTACTTGGTGTCAAGCTCAAATGACCAAATGGTGCAGTATTTATCAGACACTTATGATAGAAATTTTGTCAAAGAAAATTCTTTTTGCCCAGAGGCTGAGTTTGTCTTCTTTGATTCGCTTTCGACCAAGCACCCCGACTCAGGGATGAGGCTACAAGCAAGCTTTTTTAAAGCAAATGGTTTTCTAAAAATGGGTCAAGAAAAAGAAGCAGTAAATGCGCTAGAGAAAATCTTATATGCTGTAACTGAAGACCATCGACATTATTCTGAGATATTGAAAAGCTATGCGGTGGCCTATTTGCGAATGGGAGAACGTCAAAATTGTATCAGTAATCACTCTGCAGAATCATGTATTTTACCTATTAAAAACGCGGGAGTTCATCAAAACAAAACAGGTTCACAAAAAGCCATTGAGGTTTATCAAAAGCTTCTTCAGCAAAACCCAAAGGATTATGAATCTATGTGGTTGTTAAACATTGCCTATATGACACTTGGTGAATATCCTGCAAAAGTGCCCCAACAATGGTTGATACCTAATTTGGATAAAGATAATTCAGGCTATTCTGTAAAACCGTTCACTGATATTGCTCCAAATTTGGGACTCAATAAAAGAAATATGGCTGGAGGAACCCTCATTGATGATTTTAATAATGATGGTTATCTGGATATTGTTACTTCTGATTGGGGACTGAAAGGTGCTATGCATTATTTTCGTAATGATACCAAAGGCGGTTTTATGGACTGTTCGGTCATATCTGATTTAGGACGTTTTAAAGGTGGTCTAAACATGATTCAGGCTGATTATAATAACGATGGATTCTTGGATATTTTCGTACTTAGAGGCGCATGGATGGGTAATTATGGTCGACAAGCCAATTCTTTACTCAGAAATAACGGTGATAATACCTTTACAGACGTAACCGTAGAAAGCGGACTTTTCTCAGAACATCCTACTCAGGCGGGAGTTTGGCGTGATTTTAATAATGATGGTTGGTTAGATTTGTTTATCGGTAACGAAACAGGGGGAATGAATGAGTATAACCCTTGTGAGCTATTCATCAGTAATAAAAACGGTACTTTTACTGAAGTGGCTGCTATTGCAAAATGTCAAATTATCGACTTTGTCAAAGGAGTTAGTGCTGCAGATTATGATCATGATGGGCTTCAGGATATTGTTATTTCGGGCATCGGAGGACGAAGAACTTTACTCAAAAATACAGGCACCAAAAATAATATTCCACAGTTTGAGGATGTTACTGAAAAGTCAGGATTAAATGATATTCAGATTAATACCTTTCCGATTTGGTTCTGGGATTATGACAACGATGGCTGGCAAGATATTTTTGTATGTGGTTATCAGTTCGATACCTCGATTCCATACACTGCAGCAACTGAAGCTTTAGGGATTCCTAATCAAGCCAGTACCATGAATTTGTATCACAATAACCATGATGGAACGTTCAAAAATGTAACCAAAGAAGCTAATCTCAATAAATCTGTCTTTACGATGGGCTCCAATTTTGGAGATATTGACAACGACGGTTATTTGGATATGTACTTAGGTACAGGCAATCCTGATTATAAATCTCTAGTGCCCAACCGACTTTTCAGAAATATGGGTAATGGAAAATTTGCCGATGTTACCGTTTCGGGCAGAGTAGGTAATTTACAAAAAGGACATGGTGTAGCAATCAATGACCTTGATAATGACGGAGATAGTGATATTTTCATTGAAGTGGGTGGCGCCTATGTTGGTGATTCTTACAACAATTCGCTGTATTTGAATCCTGGGCAGAATAATAACCGATGGATTAATATTCAATTAGAAGGTACCACAACCAATCGTTCGGCTATTGGTTCGCATGTAAAAGTTACCTTCAGAGAAAAAGGAGTAAAAAGGGTTGCTTATCGTGATGTAAATTCAGGAGGAAGTTTTGGTGCATCCGCTTTGAGAAGAGAAATCGGTATTGGACAAAGTGATTTAATTGATGAGCTTGAAATTACATGGGCTCAAACAGGCAAAAAGCAAGTTTTCAAAAACCTAAAGCCTAATCAGTTTATCAAAATCAAAGAAGGAGACAATACCATTACCAAAGTATATCTCAAAACGACTCTATTCCCAAGCCAGTCTACAGAGATTCCTATTTGTAATACTAAAATGAGTCTTTAGAAATTATTGCGGATATGGGATTGCTGATTTGGGATATATTGAAAAATACATTCATTTACTATATATCCTAAATCACCAATCCCGTATTAAGGCTGTACGAAGGATTCTATTTTGTTGAGAAGCTTTATGATCATTAGAATTTTTAATGTAGCTACAACCCTTGCGGTTGTCATGTTGAATGTGGCAATCGCAAGGGTTACAGCTACACCAATTATATTTTAATGAAAAAGCCAAACTTTCGTACACTACTAATCCCATGTCCGTAATCCGAAATAGTTGATTTTTGAAATCTATATTTATACACAACATATAATATCTGGTCAAAATAGCTTCTTTGACTAGCACTTTTCCATCAGTGGGCGAATTAATTTGTCTGCTGATGGAAAATCATGAAAGTTTCGCTTGTTTATTAGTATATTGTATGAAATAAATATTTATTTTTGTTTTAAGAAGAAAAAACCTCAACTATATCCTTTGAAAAAAATCGTCAGCATTTCATTTCTCTGTCTGTTGCTATACAATATGTTTAGCACTGGCATTGTTTTGTTATGTTTTGACAAATCAATTCAAAAAGCTACTCCAGTTACTCAAAATGATGAATGGCTAGAAATCAAAATGCCTATTGCCCTACCCTACAGTAGCGATTTTTCCAATATTACTTCTCATGAGGGTTTAATTGAATATCAGGGTGAGTTTTACAATATTATTGAACAACACTATTCAAACGATACGCTTTATACCAAAATCAAGACCAACCATAAAGCCAAACAAAAATATCAATCTATATCTGAAGAGCTTAGCCAACAATTTTCTGATAATCACTCAGAGAAAAGTTCGCCTTTGAAAAAGGCTTTAGACTTATGTAAACATTTATCATCTAACTACTTACCTCAACAAGTAAGTCTGGAAAACAAATACCTTCATTTCATCGAAAGCAAAAAGCCAAGTCTGTTCTACTACTCTTATCTATACGCTCATCTATATTCTTCAGGAGTTTTTATGCCTCCCGAGTTAGCTTCAGTTTAATGTAATGATCTTCCTTACGTATTGTTATTTACGTTAGGCTGATATTGTATTGCCCAAATATTTATTAACTGAAGCAAAGTTATGTCACATATCACTTTACCAAATCCAAATCTCCCAGGAATTTCAGGTCTTTTGGATTATAACAAAACAACCGCACAGCCTTTACTCAATCTTGCAGAGATCTTACTAAGAAGTGAGTCGACTCTTACAAGTGGCGAAAGGGAGCTTATTGCGGCACATGTATCTTATCTCAACAACTGTCATTTTTGTCATACTTCACACGCAGCAGCAGCAGTTGCTCACTTAGGTTGTGACATTAGTGTCATGGACGATATCAAGAAAAACTTCGTTGAAACGCCCATTTCTCCAAAATTAAGAGCATTATTAGACATTGCAGGAAAAGTGCAAAAAGGTGGTAAGCACGTTTTACCAGAGGATATCGCTATAGCTCGTGAAGCAGGTGCAAGCGACCGTGAACTGCACGATACAGTCTTAATTGCGGCAGCCTTTTGTATGTTCAACCGTTATGTAGATGGGTTAGGAACTTGGGCTCCACAAGCTAATGAGGATTATTTGGAAATGGGTCAAAAAATGGCATTCCTAGGATATAACCGACCACGATAATCTGCTGTAAAGATCTATTTGAGAGTTTAAATCATTCATAAAAATAGATAGTTGATTAGTGGGTCAATGTCCTATGATTGTATTCATTTTCTATTTACAGCATAAAACCCTGTGAATAGAAGCACATTGTCTCAACTTAAGATTTGTTGATTAAATACCTATTTATCAACGAGTTATTTTTTTGTCTATCCCCAACAGAAATTACGATTATGCCCCATATATCTTTACCAGAACATTTGCCAGGCATTACTGGCCTATTAGAATATAGCCAAGAAACGGCTCAACCCATTCGTGATTTAACACAACTGTTACTTCGAGGCGACAATACCTTATCGCAAGGCGAAAGAGAGCTTATTGCTACCATTGTGTCTTATCGCAACGGATGTATATTTTGTACCAATGCACATACTGCTGCTACAGATTTACTACTTGGCGAGACAGAAACCTGTGAAATCATGAAACAAGACATCGATCAGATGGCTGTTAGTGATAAAATGAAGGCTTTATTAAAAATAGCCTCTCTTGTACAAATCAATGGAAAAGCCGTTACCCCAGAGTCAGTTGAACTAGCGAAGTCTTTCGGCGCTACTGATGCAGAAATTCATGATACCGTATTGATTGCAGCATTATTCTGTCTCTACAACCGATATGTAGACGGTATGGCAACTTTTACTCCCGACCCACAAAGTGGTTTTTATCAGCAATTAGGCGAACGAATTGTCAATCATGGCTACCAACGTTTACCTCAAGGTTATGACCATTTAAAAAAATCTTAAATTGAATCGACATGAAAAAACATATATTATCTATATTCATTTTTATCAGCATTATTACTCAAACAATAGCACAAGTAGCTACAGTAACAGGAAAAATCACAGACGCACAAACGCAAAAACCTATTCAAGGAGTTGCTATCAGAGTTAAAGGAAAACTTGCAGGTACGCAAACCAACGCTAATGGTAGCTTTAGTATATCGCTAAAAACTCCTGCCTCTATTGTGGTTACAATGATTGGTTACGAAGCCAAAACTGTTGATGTTACTAATAATCAGGCTATTGATATTTCACTTTCTCCAGCTAATTCAGAGTTAGATCCCGTTGTAGTAACAGCTTCACGTGTTGAAGAACGCATTTTGCGTTCGCCTGTCAGTATCGAAAAAATGGATATTCGACAAGTTCAGCAAACACCATCAGCCAATTACTACGATGGTCTACAAAATATCAAATCCTTGGATATGGTTACGAGTAGTCTTACTTACAAACAAATCAATACAAGAGGATTTAATAGTACAGGAAATGGAAGATTTTTGCAATTAGTCGACGGTATCGACAACCAACCAGCAGGGTTAGGTTTTGCGATGGGAAATCTATTTGGTCCACATGATTTGGACGTAGAAAGTGCTGAATTAATTGCTGGTGCGGCATCCGCGCTTTATGGTCCAATTGCTTTTAATGGCTTGTTGAATACTCGCACCAAGAACCCTTTTGATTTCCAAGGGCTCAGCATTCAAACGAAATTTGGTCTCAATCACGTGGGTGACGGAACAGGATTAGGCGCAAAACCCATGAGCGATTTGGCTTTGAGATATGCAAAAGTTTTTAACAACAAATTTGCTTTCAAAATCAATGCTTCTTATCTCAGAGGTACCGATTGGTATGCCAACGATTATACAGATATTGACCCAAATACGCCAGCGGCGAGCCGTGGGGCAAACAACCCAGGTCGTAATGCCTTGAATATTTATGGTGATGAAGTGGCTCAAACCTTACCTAATATTGGTAGAGTTTCAAGAACAGGTTATGAAGAAAAAGATTTGGCGACTTATGGTGTGTATAGCCTTAAACTGAATGGTGCTTTGCATTATCGTATTAATGATAACCTTGAGGCCATTTACCAAATGAATTTTAATCAAGGAACGGCTCAGTACACAGGAAGTAACAGATTCGTTATCAATGATTTCCAGTTCATACAGCATCGTCTCGAACTAAAAGGAAGTCAGTTTTACATAAGAGCGTATTCCAACCAAGAAATTTCGAATAACTCCTACAATACACGTTCGCTTGGTCAACAAATCAACCGTACTTGGGTGCGCGACTTGAATGGCAATATTGTGACGCCCGACAAAGCAGATGCCACTTGGTTTCAGCGTTATGCGGCTGCTTTCAATGGTACAATCAGTGGTGTAACAGCTCAAAATCAAACACAGGCAAGAGCTTTTGCTGACCAAGGTAGATTAGTACCTGGCACAACGGCTTTCGATGAAGTTAGAGATAGATTAATTCATACTGTTGGATTATCTGGCGCAGGTATCAAAAGTAACTGTAGCTTAAAACACATAGAAGGACTTTATGATTTTAGCTCCGTGGTAAAAGTTTTCAATTTGCAAGTTGGAGGAAACTACAGAAAATACTATCTCGATACAGAAGGTACTTTATTTGACGACAAAGGCAAAAACCTCACAAATGATGAATTTGGTTTATTTACTCAAGCTTCAAAAAGTCTTTTCCAAGATAAGTTAAAAGTAACATTATCAGGAAGATATGACAAAAACCAAAACTTTGATGGTCAATTTACGCCAAGAGCATCAGCGGTATTTTCCCCAACTGAAAGACATAATTTTAGAGCTTCGTATCAAACTGGTTTCAGAAACCCAACTATTAGCGACCAATATATTAAGCTTGACGTAGGTCCAATTTTGATTTTGGGAGGTGCTCCTATCAACTCGCAAGGAATGAATGTTTACGAAAATTCTTATACAGCTGCTTCTGTAGGAGCGTTTGGTAGTGGATTTGGTGCTGATATGCAAAAAGGCGTTCCTTTCCCTACAGCTTTAGCCAACAATAAGGACAAACTGGTAAAATCAAATGTGCCATATATCAAACCAGAACGTGTTCAAAGTATTGAAGTAGGCTATAAAGGATTATTGACTTCAAAATTACTTTTTGACATTAACTACTATTACAGTCAATACAAAGATTTCATCATCAACTCTGTAGTAATTAGACCAAATAGCCCAGTAACATTACCAGACGGAAGTGTAAACCCAGCAGCTGCGGCAGATATTTTGAATGGAAATATCAAAGCGTTTCAATTGTACACTAACGCCGCAGATAAAGTATCTATTCAAGGAGTTACAGCTGGCTTGACTTGGGCTTTACCTAAAAACTACCAATTACATGGCAATGCAACTTGGATAGATTTTAATATAATGGATGCCAATCCAAACAATATTCCTGCTTTCAATACACCGACTTGGAAAAGCAACGTAACTTTTTCTAATCCTAAACTTACAGACAAACTAGGTTTTAGTGTGGCATGGCACTGGCAAACTGCATTCGATTGGTACGGAACATTTACAGAATTGAGACCTGGAAGAATAGGAGCTTACAATTTATTAGATGCGCAGGTAAGCTATACCGTTCCTTCACTTAAAACAAAAATCAAACTGGGTGCTGCCAACTTGACCAATCAATATGTAGTGCAAGCTTACGGCTCACCAGCCGTTGGAGGAATGTATTATATCAGCCTCAATTTTGATGAATTTTTAAGATAATAAGTGCTAAAACAACCTTATAATTTTATGCAATCAACTATTCACACAACCAAGGTTAAGTTGGCATTTACACTTTGTATGCTGAGTTATTTATTAGGGGGCTGTATTTCTACCATGATGTCGTCCTATTTGCCTGTTGCGTTGCCAGATTTACTTAATAGATTACTCAACGAGCAAAAGCTCTCCGAATATGGCGCTTATATCAATGCAATATTTCTATACGGTTGGATGTGCGGTGGCTTAAGCATGGGTTTTACCAGCGATAAAATTGGTCGAATTCCTAGTTTAAGTATCGTAACAGCACTTTGTGGTTTGGGAACCGTATTTATTGTTTTTGTTAAAGACTGGTACGTTCTTCTTGCCTTACGCTTTATCTCAGGCGTAGGTGTTGGGGGAATCTTACTATTGACCACGGTCTATATCTCTGAAATTTGGCCAGAAAAAAATCGACCTGTCATTTTGGGCATTTTGGCGGTTTCGTTTCCTTTGGGAATCGTACTCTCAGGCGGAATCACCATTTTATTTCCTTATTGGCATCAAGCTTTTTGGATTGGTCTTATCCCAATTGGTATCGCTATTTTGATGTTTGTTTTTTTACCAGAATCACCAGAATGGCAAAAGTCGCAAGGAAAAGCCAAGAGCACTACTCCAATAGAATCCATCGATTACCATAAAAACCTCTGGACTGGAATTCTTATTTTCGGTGCGGTACTTATTGGACTTTGGGGAATTTTCTCTTGGTTGCCTACATGGGTACAAGGTTTATTGAGCAATGGTCAAAAAGGTCAACAAGAAAGAGGTATTGTCATGATGCTTTTGGGTGTTGGCGGAATTATCGGTGGTACACTTTCTGGTTTTCTGATAAAGTCATTTGGATTCAAGAAAACGCTACTAGCAACTTTCTTAGGATGTAGCAGTGTGTGTATGTTATTGTTTTTGACGAATCATACCTTCAGTGGCTTGGTTTATATCGAAACGGCGCTATTATCTCTCTTTTTTGGTATTAGTCAAGGAGCGCTTTCGAGCTTTATTCCTGCGCTTTTCCCCGCGCAAGTCAGAGGGTTCGCAACGGGGCTATGCTTTAATATCGGAAGATTTTTTACCGCTACAGCCGTATTTTTTGTAGGAAGTTTGGTATCGGTTTTAGGAGGCTTAGGGCAATCTCTTATGACATTTTCCCTTGCGTTTGTATTAGCATTTATCATGCTTTTAAGAACCAAAAGCTTGGTGAGTGATTCGAAAATATTGTAATAATGGACTGGATGTGAACCTAGAGCGAGTCTATCATGCGTTATAGACTCGCTTCTTTTCAAAATCATTTAACTCAAAGAAAAATGGCATATATCAACATACCTTCTGAAGAACAATTACCGGGCATAAGAGGTCTCATGGCATTTAGTCCTGAAACAGCAAAGCCCCTCAATGCGCTAGCAGAAATTTTACTCAGAAATCCCAATAATACGCTTTCTCAAGGAGAGCGAGAACTAATTGCAACTTACGTTTCCTACCTAAATAACTGTACATTTTGTCAAATGGTACATGGTTCAGCGGCACAATGCTACCTTGAAGACGATGGCAGTTTGATTAATCAGGTAAAAAAAGATATGCTTAATGCTCCTATTTCGGATAAAATGAAATCTCTTTTGACGATTGCAGGAGCCGTTCAAAAAGGTGGAAAAAATGTAACGAAAGAACACATTGATTCAGCCAAAGCATTAGGGACAACTGATAAAGAAATTCATGATACCGTACTCATTGCAGCAGCCTTTTGTCTATTTAATCGATATGTGGACGGTTTAGGAACATGGGCTCCACAAGAAGCAGGTGCCTATCTCGACAGAGGACCAAGAATTCGAGATGAAGGATACGCCAACTTTAATCCTATGTCCTATATTCAAAAAAGTTAAGAGATAACTCCTCATTTAACTATTATATAGCTGACTTCAAGTTGATTAAGGCCTTTTATCTATTGAGATTTATAGTTAGTAAATTTTAAACACTGAGTACATTATTATTTTACAGAAAAACCCTACATTACAATACATTAACCATCTATACTCCAGACCATTATGAGATTATCACTTATCATTGGATTCCTCATTTTATTTCTCAGCGAAATACTAAAGGTTTACTTTATCATGCCATTCCCTGGGAGTCAACAGGCTGATACGATTGACCTTGCCTATTTTATTCATCAATATATAGGATTTTTTCGTGCTATTGGATTACTCATTTTGATTTATCCTTTATGGAAAAGCTTTAGCAATGGTTCAAAACTAACAAAGTTCGTTTTGGGAGGCTTTACCTTACTTTGGCTAGGGGTAATATATATGTTTAATTTTCAGCTCACTGCTGACCACATGTTTTATCAACCTAAAAATAAGACCTTTACTAATGGAAAAGATAGTAAAATCACTAAGGATAAATTGGTGATAGGGGTTGTGCATAATGGACAAGCAAAAGCCTATCCTATCCAACTCATTGGCTATCATCACCAAGTTATTGATACAGTTGGAGGTACTCCTATGATGATTACTTATTGTACAGTATGTCGCACAGGTAGAGTGTATCTGCCTTTTGTCAATGGAAAATTCGAACAGTTTAGATTAGTGGGAATGGATCATTTCAATGCTATGTTCGAAGACCAAACAACGGGTTCGTGGTGGCAACAAGCTACAGGAGAAGCAATTACGGGAAAACTCAAAGGGCTTAATTTACCTAGTGTATCCTCCGAGCAAATGAGTCTTTCAGCTTGGTTACAGATACATCCAAATTCCCTTGTGATGCAACCTGACCCAGAATTTAAGGAACAATATGCAGGTTTGAAAAATTATGATTCTGGTAAGGGTAAAAGTAATCTAACCACTCGTGACTCTCTTTCTTGGAAGCCAAAATCTTGGGTGATTGGCGTTCTTATGGGAAAAACAGCTAAAGCTTATGATTGGAATCAATTAGTAAAAGACCAAATAATTTATGATACGTTAGAGAAGTCAAATATAGTAGTGGTATTAGAAAATGATAAAAAAAGCTTCCATGTATTCAAAAGTGAAAGTCCGTTTGGTCCATTAAAATTAGTATTGAAGAATAATCAATTAATTGACAGTCAATCTGATGCAGTGTGGAATATGGATGGAAAATGTATTGCTGGCAAATACGAAGGTTCATCATTACCTAAAATTGAAGCCTATCAAGAGTTTTGGCATTCTTGGAAAACTTTTCAACCCAATACTTTAGTGATGCAATAAGTATTATTCCAAGCTGGCGAACTGATTCGCCAGCTTGGAATAATAAAATTACCTGTGTAAATCATTAATTACTTTAAAAGTTTAATTCTAATATCTTTAAAATAAGCTACACTTTTAGGATCATGACCTTGTAAAGCAATAGTACCAGAGCTAAGTCTTTTCTTACCACGATCTTCTGGAAGTGTTTCAGGTTCTGTATAATCCACCGCCAGTTTGTCATTGATTTTGATAATGACTCTCTTATCTTTCACAATAATGTGGTACTCATACCACTCATCGTCCTTCGCTAAGTTTTCCTTTACATCATTTACGCCATACAAGCTACCCGTTTTGCGCCAGTCAGTATGAGTTTGATTTACCTGTACTTCATAACCTTTTTCAGGCCATCCAGAAGCCTGGTAACCCGTATGGATAAAAATCCCTGAATTAGAGCCAGGCAATGTTTTTGCCTTGATTTTTAGTTCAAAGTTCTTGAAATCATGATTACCAACAGGTCCTTCGTAAAACAAGTGAGTACGTTCGCCAGCCACTTTTATAGTACCATCTTCGATAGAGAAGGTTTTAGGATTCTCCTCATTGACACGCCAGCCAGCAAAAGATTTTCCGTCAAAAAGTGATACCCAGCCTTTTTCTTTCTTCTGAGAAAAAGCAATTTGTACCGACATCAACAAACAAATAATGAATGATAGTTTTTTCATGTGTATAGTTTTTATAGTCCTTTTGGGATAAGTTGTTTTTTACAACGCTAAAGTACAAATACTATTTGGGTATCTCTATCAAAAATAGTTGTGTAGGTGTCTGTGGGGTAATGGAAATATATAGTAATTATCTAACTTTAAAATATTTGACAATGCTTGGTATTTTACGAAAATGTAATCTATTTTAATTTTGCTTTTATTTTATAACAATGTAATATATTTACAGCTCTAAAAGTATTTTAAACAAAACCCCGAACAATGTTTTCTGTAGAACAAACGACCCAAACAAGTAAAAGAGTCTTTACCTTATTACTCCTATTGTTATCTATTACTATCAATCTAAAAGCTCAGACAAGTATTCATGGAAAGTGGCAAATATCAAGATATATCATAGGAGCTACATTTTCTGGAAAAGTGAGAAGATAGACACTCTTTCCAAAGAAGAATTTTTTTATGAGTTTAAAGAAGATAAAACCTTCACAGCTGATGGTTGGCCAAACCCATTCCGTGGTGGTCTCAATCATAATAAAATAAAAGGAACATACCTTATTCAGAACAATGAACTTAAGCTTATTTATTTGGGGGAAGAAGACAAATTTAATTCAAACTTTTACTTTGATTATGTACTTGATAAAGATGCCCTAATTTTATCTTTCGATAAAGTTAAACTAATCAAATGGTATAAGAACAGTAAAAATCCTGATGATAGTTACGCACTTAAATTGAGTCAAAATATGTTTACAGCTGTTGAAGGCAAAATGTACTTTAAAAGGGTAAAATAACCCAAAAGCCTGTTTATTAAGATTGATTTTCTTGATAAACAGGCATATGTTTTACAAGTTTGTTACATCTTCAATGCCTCTTTCACTAACTGTTTCTTACCACGAGAAATAGGAATTTGAGTTCCATTGGTCAACA
This sequence comes from Cellulophaga sp. BC115SP, assembly GCF_009905545.1. GTDB lineage: Bacteria > Bacteroidota > Bacteroidia > Cytophagales > Spirosomataceae > Flectobacillus > Flectobacillus rivi. The sequence goes on from NZ_JAAALB010000009.1 coordinate 191,715, forward strand.
ATAAAAAATCTCCGTTTTCGGGTACAGTATTTTCATAAAGATTTTGTGAGCATTCAAAAGAATTTTCTTGTACCAGTTTATTATATCTTTTTCAATATACCGTTTATTAAAATTTGATTTGTTTTAGGTACAAAAATGACTTAATCTATAGCATATAATTTTTTTTGGTTAAAATACTTCAGAAAAAAGCTCAAATATTAATCTATAATATCTATAGATTATATATATTTGTAAAAAATAATTTAAAATACTATGAAAGCACTCATTTTTTCATTGGCTCCTAGGTTTATTGGTTTACTCCCCCCATTGGTTATTGCTTTAGTGACTTTGGTTAGTAACCCTAATCTTCACAAGAAAAAACAGCAGAGTATCGCACGTAGTCATAAAGCATATTTCTCAAAAATTAAATAGAGTAGCCGTTCGCTACGAATTTATAGATTATGTCTAAAAACAATTTATATCAGGGTTTGCTCCTAACAGTACTTTTTAGTGTTTTGCAGTCGATGCACATTTTGGCACAAGATTTTGATTTTAATGCTAATCTTCAAAATGCCTATAACGAGGTTACCAAATTGCGCTTGACTCATGCCAAGCAATTGACTAGTAAAGAGTCGCCAAATAATGCCTACAAAGTTTGGGTTGACTGTCTGGCTGATGCCGTCAATGTATATGCTAGCGAGAATGAGGCTGAGTATGAAAAGTTGGTCGACAAAGTAGACGATGCACTCGATGTGATTGAAGACCTCGATACCAAAGCTCCTCAACAGCGTCAACTACGAGCCGAAATCAAATTTTACTTGGCTTTGGTTCAAATGAAACTCGGACACGAGACCAAGGCGGGTATGACCGTCATGAGTGCTTATAAATTGTTGGAGGAAAATAAAAAGCTTTTCCCAAATTATAGCGCCAATAATAAGATACTTGGGGTCATTCATGTGCTCATTGGCTCGGTGCCAGAAAATTATCGCTGGATTACCAAAATGTTGGGCTTGAAAGGTAATATCGATCAGGGGATTCGTGAGTTAGAAGTAGCTTCAAATGATAAATTAACGGGTTTTGAAGCAAAATTTTTTAAGTTATTTATCCAAAGTTATATTCTTCCCATCAACGATAGAGTACGCACAGAAGTCAATGATTTTGTGCAAAAAAACACGGATAGCGAACTAGCTCTATTCCTTGGCATTGCTATTTCTGAAAAGGATAACAAAAGCGATCAAGCTTGGAAGATTTTACAAAAAGTACCCAACGGTTCGGGGTATTTGTCTTTACCAATTTTCGATTTTTATACTGCCGATATTTATCTACAAAAAGGAAATTATGCCAAAGCTGAAAGCTATTATCAAGCCTATTTAAAGAAATTCAAAGGACATAGTTTTATCAAAGATAGTTTTTACAAGTTATTCATTACCAATTTTTTAAATGGCGAAAATCAACAAGCCATGGCGTTTCTTCAAAACATCAATCAATACGGGAAAAAGCTGTCGGAGTCTGACAAAGCGGCTCAAAAGTTTTATGATAATTACAACAAAACCAAGCAGTTACCAAACAAATACTTACTTCAAGCCCGTTTGGCAATTGATGGAGGATACTATAAAGAAGCACTGGAAAATATCAAAGATATCAATGAAAATACCCTTAATAGCAGTTTAGACAAAGCTGAGTTCAACTTTCGAAAAGGGAGAATTTACCAAAATTTGGGTGATACTGACTTGGCTATTCAAGCTTTTGAAAAAAGCATTACCCTTGCCCAAAACTTAGATACGCACTTTGGCGCAAGCTCTTCTTTGCAATTGGGATATATATATCAAAAGAAAAAGGATACTAAAAAAGCACTCTCATGGTTCGAAAAAGCACTTTCTTATAAAAAACATGAATACAAAAACTCTGTGGACAATAAGGCTCAAGCCGCAATTACTGACATAAACAATTAGAAGAAACATAAATCAACAATACTTAAAACCTTAAAATAGATACACAACATGGAAATTTATTTTGATAACGCCGCCACCACTGCTCTAGACCCTGAAGTTCTAAACGCTATGATTCCCTATCTTACCAATCAGTATGGTAATCCTTCTTCAAGCCATGCTTTAGGGCAAAAAGCAAGGGAGGCTGTTGAGGAATCTCGTCATACAGTAGCGAGCTTACTAAATGCTTCGCCAAGTGATATTTTCTTTACTTCTGGAGCTACCGAAGCCAATAATATTGCCCTTTCAGGCGCAATTCGTACCTATGATATATCGCATGCTATCACCTCTCGGCTCGAACATAAGGCGGTTTTGCAAACACTTGGACAATATAGTCAAGAAGGTGAATTGGATGTAAGTTTTGTTAAAATTGACAGCAAAGGCAACATTGATTTTGAATACCTAGAAAACTTACTCAAGTTTAATGCGCAGTCGATTGTCAGTTTGATGCACGTGAATAATGAGATTGGAAATTTGACGGACTTAAAAGCACTCAGTGCATTAGTAAAATATTATGACGGTATCTTCCATAGTGATACCACACAAAGTATCGGAAAGTATCGCATTGATTTACAAGAATTTGACATAGATTATTTGGTAGGTTCATCACACAAATTTCATGGTCCTAAAGGCGTAGGTTTTATTTATATCAACAAATATAAAAAGGTACGCCCCTTGATTTATGGTGGCGCACAAGAACGAGGTACTCGTGGGGGTACTGAAAATGTCGCTGGGATTGTAGGTTTGGCAAAGGCACTCGAAATTTCGTATCGTGATTTAGAGAAAAATCACAATCACATCTCCTACCTAAAATCTTTTTTCATTGAACTACTTACAAATGGTCCTATCAAAAATATTCGTTTTAATGGCGAAAGTTTCGCTGAGGACAAAAGCAGCTATTCGATTGTAAATGTGGCATTTCCGCATCTCAAACATGGTGGGTCGCTATTAGATAAACTAGCTCAACTCGAAATATATGTCTCTGGTGGAAGCGCTTGCTCAAATCTTACTCAATCGGGTTCCCACGTATTGAAAAATTTGAAAGTCCATTTGGATCGAGATAACGTAAGATTTTCATTTAGTAAACACAATACGCCACAAGATATCAGACATGTAGTAAAAGTTCTCAATCAGATTTATCAAGAAGATGAAGGGATCGCAAAATCAAAATTGTTGGAGGTAGCTTAGAATAAGGGGATAGGGTATAGGCAAAGAGGCAACAGTATTCTATTTACTATTGCCTCTTTGCCTATACCCTATCCCCTCTAAAAAATCAATGCTCCCCTACTCTCTTTTCACCAGCTAAAATAGCTACTTCTAATTTATTTTCTTTGGTAGGTAAAGGGCAAGTGGCAAATGGCGTAAAGGCACATGGAGGGTTATAGGATTTATTAAAATCGATGTAAGTATATCCCTCAGCATCAGGACCTTCTACCTCCAAAAATCTACCAGCACCGTAAGTTTCATGTTTATTACTCAAGTCTCCGAACACTAAACTTAGGTGTTTGGGCGTTCCTGTTGGCTCTAGCGTATATTCTTTGCCGTTTACCGAAAAAATTAACTTTCCTGGAGAATCCTGTTCGTAGGCGCGTCCTGTAATATCAATAATTTTGAGTTTGCGTCCTTCCGTCGGTACAAATTTGGCCTTTACTCTCCAAGCAGCATCAATTGGAAACGTAGGAATTCCTGTAAAGCTTTTCAAAAATGGACTTTCTAGATCTCTTAAGCGAATAGCATATTTATCTCCTCGCTGTATGATAAACCAACGAAGTGACTGATGCGCCAACACAATGGGTTTACCTTGATAGGGAAATACCTCTGCATTGTTTACCTCCTGATTATCAAGGGTAACTTTTGCTCCTTTGGCAGCCACAAAAGAAATTTTTCCTTCTTTCAAGATTACTTTTCCTACAAAATCTGCACTATGTTCTTTGGGGAAGTTAATAGCATTTTTATCGCTTCCTCCAATAGTATTCTCCCCTTCTTTCAACCAAAAAAGACCAGCTAAATTTAGCCAGCCATCTTCTCTTTTCAGACCTTCAATACGCTTTTGTTGCCATTGTTTTACCTCGGCTTCATAATTATTATCATTTGTTTCAACAAACGAACTCAAAAACCCTAAGCTCAATAGGGTACTTGCGGCTAAAAGTATTTTTTTCATAAATGGATTTTTTAATGGCGATAAAATGAGCTGTGATTCTTGAACATCAAGTTAGTTCATTATAAAAGTTCTCTAACTATTGGAGATTTCTGATTACGGAAGTATATCCTAATTTTTACATGATATTTTATAAAAATAAAGGTATTTTACTTTAATTCCGAAATCAGAAATCCCATATCTACAATAGTCATAAATCATTCATTCACAGCCCACTATATCTCACTATAAATTTATTGAAGTAATAATTTATTTGTGATAATTTCTACGTTTGGTAATGGAAAAATATAATTACTCTGAGAAGGTAGCACCTCAGGCGCCGTCAATACACTACTAGCTTTGGCTGGTAATGGCAACAGATTGCGAAGTAGATCATTCGAACGGAATCCTTCTCCAATAAGTTCGATACGACGTTCTTTCAAAATTGTACTTAGCAAAGCCGTGCGACTTGATACGGCACTTTCGGCAAAAGAGTAAGTCGCGTCTGAGCGATTGCGTACTGCTTTCAACAATTCGGTAGCTTTAGTAATATCACCCACACGAGCCTCAGCTTCGGCGTAGTTTAACAAGACTTCGGCATAACGAATAATAGGTAAGTAGTCCAGAAATGGAGAAGGTTTGCTGTACTTGGTGATAAAATATAAACCAGATGACGTACGGGCAAAAGTTCTACGCAAATCGCTAGAGCGCCAGTCGGTATTTCCCCAAATGCCGTTGGGATTTAAGTTGTACTCGGCATTGGCATTAAACACATAAGGAAACGATGATTGACCAGTCACGTTGTCCAATTCTGTCATTGGTACTGACAGTATAGATTCAGTTGAAGTGTAATTCGTTGTGAAGATTTCGACGATGTTTTGCAATTTGTGCGCCACACCTGTAGTCGCTGCAAAAGGACTTGAAGTAGAGACAATTTTCTTGGCTTCCTCAATCACCTTCGCGTAGTTCCCAGCGTTGAGATACACACGAGTTTTGAGCGCAATCGCTGTGTTGCGATGCGCACGTGTGGTATTCAACAAACTAGTTGAATAGTTGAGAGGTAAATCTGACTCAGCTTCATCTAAATCCTTGATAATCTGAGCATAGACTTCTGCTACAGAGCTACGTTTGAGGTCATTATTAGCAGTATTAGTTTCAGCCTTCAAGCGCAAGGGCAAACCAGGCGAAGCTCCTTGATTTTCGTTGTATGGACGAGCATACAACGTAACCAATGAATAATAACTCAAAGCTCTCAAGAACTTCGCCTCGGCAATATATTGTTTAGTTAAGGTAGAATTTACTACGTTTGGGTGATCTGCTAAACCTTGAATGACAATATTGGCATTATTGATAGCCGTATAACCTGCCGCCCAAAAACCCGCTACAAAGTTTGACCCTGCATTAAGTGTCTGATTCCAAGCTTCATAAGCGGTAAAGGTATTACTCGTACGATTGATAAATTCCTCGCCACGAGCTTCGGTATAGATATAATAGTTTCCACCATAAAAGTTGACACTCTTTATCGCTTTATAAATACCATTTACAAGTCCTAGAACTCTATCGGGTGTATCAAAAGCATTGGTTCCACTGATAGCTGTTGCAGGCGTTGGGTTCAAATATTTTTGGTCGTCGCAGGCGCTGGTGCTTACTAATAGGGTTCCTAAACCAAGGGCAAGTCCCCATTTTGATATATGATTATTTTTCAAAATTTTCATCTTTTCTCTATTTCTTAAAATCCAACATTGATACCGAAAGTAAATGTACGTGCCTGACCTACAGAGTTTTTCTCTACGCCTGGCGTCGTATTTGAATTACCATTTACCGATGATTCTGGGTCTGTTCCTTTATAGCCTGTGATCAGGAAAAGGTTTGAGCCTTGTGCAAATAGTCGCACCGAAGCGATACCTGTTTTACCCAACCAAGCACTTGGTACACGATAACCCAATGAGAGGTTTTGTAGACGTAAAAAATCTGCTTTTTGAACATTTCCAGAAATTGGGAAAGAAGAACCGCTCGACGTTTGGTCATTGTACACCAATCGTGGTACATCGGTAATATCTCCAGGTTTTTGCCAGCGAGTCAAGATTTCTGTAGAGTTGTTGTAAGCACGTTGGTCTAGCAAAGTAGCACGTGTACCATTCTGAATATAGTTACCACCCGAAAACGAAAGGTTGAAGCCTAGATCAAAGTTTCCGTATTTGAAATTATTAGACCAGCCACCATACCATGTCGGCAATGTATTTCCTAGTAAATAATAGTCAGCACCTGTAATAGCTGGCGCTTTTTCACCATTCAAGTACGTCCATTGACTTTCACCTGAAGCAACGACCTGACTGTATTGTACCTGTTCTCCTTTAGCATTAATAAATATTCTTCGACCATTGGCTGGATTTACTCCTGCAGTTTTTGCACCATATAAACTACCTACCGAATAGCCAACTCTAGTTACGTTGGTAGTTTCGTAAGATACGTGAGTTGTTCCAACAATATCGGTATTACCTTCTGCCAAAGCCGTTACTTTGTTTTGGATAGTCGTCAAGTTTAAAGAAGTGTTCCATGAGAAATTACCTTTTTGCAAAACAGTCGCATTGATTCCCAATTCCACACCACGGTTATACATCGAACCAACGTTTCCTAAGATAGCATTGCCAGGAATACCTTTTGAAACTGCTTGTGGAGCACTCAAAATCAAGCCATTAACATCGTTGTTGAAATAGGTTAGCTCTACTTGAACACGGTTGTTCCACAAGCCGAAGTCTGCTCCAATATTGGTTTGGTTACTAGTTTCCCAACCTAAATTCGGGTTACCCGCTTGCGACAGCGACCATGTTGGTACACTTCCATACAATGAGCCACTGTATAATTCTAGTGAACTAAAAGCATCACTCAAGTTACCATTACCTACACGCCCCCAGCTTGCACGAATTTTGATATTTGATAATACAGAAGCGAGACTTGTGTTTTTGAAGAAATCTTCTTCTGACAAAGCCCATCCACCAGATACACCACCAAAATTGCCATATTTTTTACCTGCACCCAAGGCAGAGTTTCCATCACGACGGAAATTGAAAGTTAGGAAATACTTTTTGTTATAATCATAACTCAAACGAGAGAAGAATGACAAGAATGTTTTTTCACTAATATCATTTCCTGTAGCCGAAATAGCACCCCAGTTTCCTTGGTAATTTTCAAAATAAGGATCTGCACTTTGCGTACGTGAAGCTCCCCAAGAATTATAGGTCAGTTTTTGAATATCGTAACCCGCCAAAGCCGACAAGCTATGTTTATCAAACAAAGTCGTTGAATAATTAAGGGTATTTGTCCAGTTCCAGTTATCTCGAATAGCCGTAACATTGGCAGCATTTCCTTTACTCGAATACCCATTTCCTTGGATTGGGCTATCATAGCTATAAGTATCTGTACGTAAACGGTCTACTGCATACGTCGTTGTAAAATCTAAGTTCTTGTATAACTTCGCCACTGCCGAAATATTAGCAATCACACGGTCATTGGTAGAAGTATAATTATTCTCATTCAACAAGGCTACTGGATTTCCCCAGTTACTTACCACTTGGTTGTTGCCCATTCCAATGGTATTTGGACTCGAAGGATTGATATTGTATGAGCCATCCGCATTAAACGCTGGAACGTTTGGAGGTAAAGCAACTGCCAAACGAGCTGCTCCTACTAAGAAAAAGCTAGAGTTTGCTAGTGAACCAGCATAAGGCGATTGGTTGAAACTTGTATTATAGGAAATACCACCCTTGAGCTTTAACCAAGAATTTACCTCTTGATCAATGTTAAAACGAAGTGCTTTACGCTTAAATTCGTTGGTTACCAAAAAGCCTTTTTGGTCTGTAAAATTGGCAGAGAAATAGTAAGTAGTACCATTATTTCCACCCGACACACTTAAGTTATGGCTTTGAGAAGTACCTCTTTGATAGATATAGTCATACCAACGTGTATCAATCGCACGATTGTTGGCATCATAATTTGGAAAGAATAAAGCCGATGCGACAGAGCTATTATTCTGATTTCCTCCCAATATTTTTGCATTTAATACTGCTTCATTTTTGATAGAAATATATTGTTCTGCATTCAAAACTTCAGGTAAACGAACTACGTCTGAGAAGCCTGTCCATACTTCATAGTTGATTTTGGCTTTGCCAGATTTTCCTCTTTTGGTAGTAATCAACAATACCCCTGCGGCAGCTCTGGAGCCATAAATAGAGGTAGATGCTGCATCTTTCAACACGTCAATCGACTCAATATCAGCAGGGTTAATATCTCCAAGGGGGTTGTTTGGCACAGCGGTTGAAGTAGAGACATTACCCGTATTAATTGGTATTCCATCGACCACTACCAAGGGATACGAACTCAAAGAGATAGAGTTGACTCCACGGATACGAATAACTGGAGGGTTATTCAAAACGCCATTGGGCTGAGCAATATTTACCCCAGCAGCACGACCTTGCAAGGCTTGATCAAAGCTTTGAACGGGTTGTTCTTTAATGACTTCGCCACCGACACGTACCGCAGAACCCGTAAACTCCGCTTTAGTTTGTGTACCATAACCAATTACTCGTACTTCAGTAAGTTCTTTGTTTTCTTCTATTAATTCTACAGACAATATAGAGTTATTGGTTAATTTTTTTTCAATAATCCCAAATCCAATAAATGAGAAAACCAAAGTCTGGTCTTTTTTGGCATTAATTTTAAAACGCCCATTAGCATCTGTTACAGCACCTATGGTAGTGCCTTTGATACTTACCGAAACACCTGGCAAAGCCTGTCCAGTAGAACGCTCTTTAACAACACCTGTGATGGGCTCAGTCTGTGCCCAGACCTGCCAAGTGATACTAAAAAAGAGTATTAATAGTAAAAATTTATTTCGCATAATGGTCTTTTGTTGATTTGTAAACAATGTAATTCAAAAAATTAGAGCATAGTTATCCTGTTTACAGACTTTGCGCAACAGCCTGTAAACCTATTTATTTTATATAATTGATGGCTTTGTTTTTTGGATAAATCAATTAATCTATAAAAACTATAGATTTTATATGCAAATATGTTGTATGAATTATTTACACCCAAATCTTTTCTTAAAAAAATTTAAGAATATCTACAAATTGAAGGTATTATTCAAAAATAAATTCAAATATTACAACTACCATGTTAATGCAGAATGATGAGTTAGTGCTGCACGAAGGATTTCCAATAATTGCGGATTTGGGATTTCTGATTTCGGAAATAAAGTAAAATACCTTTATTTTTTACAAAACATAATAGTTTACACTTCCTAAATCCAACATCCGCTATCCGAAATAGACAGTTTCTACCATCGCTAGAGTTTTATTCAACGAGTCTAGCGTAAGTAATTAGCCAAGTATTGAGAGAATAGGTTAGCAGGTTTGTGGCTGTCGCCAGTTTGGTGGAGATAACTCCACCAAAGGCTGAAATACCTCTGTTTTTTTTTGCCATCGTTGGAGTTATCTCCAACGAGTCTGGCGTTAGCAACAAGCCGAGTAATGAGGGTATAAGTTAGTTAGTCTGTTGCTGACGCACAGTTGTTGGAGACAACTCCAACAAAGGCTAAAGTAATTAGCCAAGTATTGAGAGAATAGGTTAGCAGGTTTGTGGCTGTCGCCAGTTTGTTGGAGACAACTCCAACAAAGGCTAAATGAGGGCATAAATTAGCAGTTTTTTGCCATCGTTGGAGTTATCTCCAACGAGTCTGACGTTAGCAACAAGCCAAGTAATGAGGGTATAAATTAGTTAGTCTGTTGCTGACGCACAGTTGTTGGAGACAACTCCAACAAAGGCTAAAACTCCAACAAAGGCTAAATTAGCCAAGTATTGAGAGCATAAGTTAGCAGGTTTGTGGCTGTCGCCAGTTTGGTGGAGATAACTCTACCAAAGGCTGAAAAATCTTTTTATATCTTATATTTCCAAATAATTATATCTTTTCTTAAGCTATTTATAAAACTTTGATTTTCCTCAAAGTCCTTAAATTTCACATAAGTGCCATCACATTCCCTAACTTCACACAAAACACAATTGTCAGGAAAATTCTCTACAACGAGAATATCACGTGATTTATATTTTTCCAAATACATCACACACCTACTACAATCTCCATAATCACCTTTCTGCATTTTCTCAGTAAAATCCTTTAACCAAGGAAGGTTTGACACAGGGTTTATAACCCCACACACAGTCTCATTTACAATATCTTGCTTTGAACAAGCAAATGATATCAATATGAATAGAGTGAATATTAATAATCTTCTAATTTTCATGACTATGTTTAGTTATGTTTTAACAGGTAAACTTTCGAATTTTCCTCAATTATTGTTGGGGATGAAGTATCTAAAAACATTGCCTTCTCTAAAAAGAATTTCAATTTTTTGTTTTCTACAATTTCTCTTTCAAATGGTGCATAGTTAATATTATCAAGCAATCTAGCTAAGAGTAAAAGTGTTGTTGAACAACCAAATAGTCCATAGATATCTGGATTACTTTTTTTCTCAGAAAGTTTCAATAATGTATTTTTAATTAATAAATCTTTATCATTCTTCGTAATTTTTTGCAAAATGCTTTTTTCGGCTAACAATAACTCTAATGCCATCATCTTAAATGCAAGCGTTCCTTGAATTGAAGGACTTTGTGCCAACTTAACCGAATCAATAGATTGATTCTTGTAATAGATTAAACACTCACTTGGCGTATCAGAGCGGGTTAACAGTTCGGAAAGAGCATTAGAATTTTGTTGCACTTGTTCAAAACCTTCTTGCAAACTATTAAAAGCTGTCATGTCCATAAGTAACGGATAATCCAAATAAGCTGAAATCAAGGTCGAAGTTGCCATATTTTTCAATAGATCCGTTGGTATTTTACATGCTTCTACCATTTGACTATGGCTTTTAAAGCTTTTCCACACCTCCATTCCTGGCTTAATCGGATACTCATAAGGCTCTCTCAACGACTGAGCCTGTGCTTGGGTTACTAAAAAAAATACTAAAAAATGAAGATAGATAAGAAACGTTGTTTTCATTTAGATTCAACTTTATAGTTTAAAATAATACAAATTAGAGGATTTTTAAATTAACATCGTTTTGATACAAAAGTATATTAGTCTTGAACCCAATAAGACAAAATGGCATCAAATTTGTTACCATGAGCAGGGAAAAGTACCAACAATTATGCTATCGTTAGAGCTATCTCCATAGCCTTACGGCTATGGAAAAAATAATATCTTTGGAGTAAGATTTGTACAGTTCTACTCCTTTTTTTTCTCTTTTTTAGCTCTCATCCATACTTCTTCAAAATACATTTCAACCACTTTATTAGCCTTTCATTTGTTTATGGAGATGATGCCAAAATACTTTTAAGTTTTTTTACAATTTTATAAGCTTTCCATTGACTAAGTTCATAATCTTGTTATTCTCCGACAAAATCATTGAAAAGGCTTTGAATATAGCCACTTAATAGAATGTCAATTAGCTTCGCGTAGAGATAAAACTCAAACCGAGCAATACTCTTTTTACCTCTTTTATTAATTTCAAAACACTCTTCCAAATTTTAAAAAGAACGGAGGAGCCCGCCCGGTTCAATTTGTCATCTAAGTCTATAAAATGGATAAATTTGACTTGTTTTAAGCAGTACTTCTGGTTCATTGGTAATAAAAATATTGTAATGAGCTAATTCTTTCTTGAAATCAGAATTTCCATAAAGAACTAGTTTATTTTTGAACTGGTTTTTCTCTTTAATTTCATACTTTTTGAGACGTTTTTGAGCAATATCTGATGGCATTTTTTGTAAATGTAAGCGTACTTTAGGTTTATTATTTGAAAATCCTAGGTACACCTCTCTATCAAAGGTATCTCCTTGGATTTCATCAAAAATAGAACTCCATTCTATAGGCTCATATATTCCATCATTAAAATCTGTACTTACACTTTATGCAAATATTATATTCGAACTGTAAGGGTCAGCATAAATCCAAGGATAATTTGTAACAAAATAGTAATATGAAATGCTTGGATATTTGGGCGAGTGCATGTCAACAATTCACTAGCAAAACTCAATTTCATCATAATATCTAGCACCAAATTAATTGATTCCATCTAAGCCAAATATGATGTCAATGGTATTTCTACTTCGGAGATGAAAATCTGTGGAAATATCTTTTTTAATTAGGCAAGAAGCAAACTCAACAATATGGATAACTATTGATTCATGAACTAAATCATCTAGATTATAACTCCAGCTCATTGTTAAAAAACTTGCTGTTGGATTAAGATAGATATTCGATATTTCTATTGGGGTACCTTGATTTTCTTTGATTGGAAGATTTCCCAAATAGACATTTTCATTACCCTCTTTATATCCTATTACATTTATTTGATTTGATATATTCTTTTCTGGTTTTAAGTTTATTTAGTACTAAAGGATCATCTTCATCAAAAAATGTAAATTCGAATTCTTTCCCAATAAACTTCTCGGTATTAATCTGGAAAAGTTCAATGCATTCACTACAAGTATTTCTGGGGGAGATTCCCCCTTATTAGAAACATTTATGGAGTAATAATTTAGTGCTTTTTCGAAATCGATCACCTCTGGTGCAATTTCCCAAACGTTTGAAAAAATATCTGATTTAATTTTTTCGACATTAAATTCTGAGTCAAAACTCATTTTTAGTGTCACCTGCGCTTATACAATTATACTAAATGGCAGATATTATTCCTTTTCAGAAACTGCGCATTCTTTGTAAAGTGTAGGAGACATTTTTTCTAACTGAAACCGAAGTTGTGATTTGATTTTAATGGTAATAACATGAAGCAAAAGAAGAGAAGGTATATCCCTAAAATTCTGGTCTGTAGATGTATTTTCATAACTATAGGTTTTGACTTATTGAGATGACGAACTTACGATAGCAAATATATTCATCATATTCATGAAAACAAATTATTTGAAGATTTTTCAACACAAACGATGAAAATATTGACATTTGATAATTAAATAAACAAATATGTGTTTTTCAAATCGTAGGTCATATTACTTTTTCACAATAATTAAGAGCTCGAATTTGATGGTTCTCTCATTATTTTAAAGTCAAATCTATGGAGAATATAGCTCTGATACTTATCTTAATGCTTAGGGAAAAACTTAAATTATTTTGTACGGATATTTAGATTAATGAATGTAGAAATACTCAGAAAAGACTGACACTTTTCATTAACAGTTAAAATAACTAGATAACTGGATTGTCAAACTCGTTGGCATAGTATCAAGGTAATCCTATAAAATCATAATACGCCTAATTACAGAATTTAAATATTAGAATATAGGAAGCATATCAAATTTGTAATGAGCAGAGTATTCCATTAATTCATACAACCGTCGATTAATGTTCTACCACTAACAAATTTTTATTTTTTGGTAGCAAAAATATAATGGCCAGTCAGTCTGCTGATAACAGAACCAGTTGCTTTTGCTACCAAAAACTTCTCAAGCTTTGCCTGAGCAGGACGATATCAGGAATTATAAAACTAACTATTGCTACCAAAACCACTAAAATGAAAAAGACACTACTCATTATCGCAACTATTGTATTAGCAGTAATTACCTACTTCATTGGAAAATCGAAGGGATGGTGGAATTTATTTTCTAGCTCCACAAACCCTTCAACAAACAAATCAAGTAAATCGAATGCTTTGACCAAAATATCCAATAAAATCAGAGCCATTGACACAACAGT
>NZ_JAAALB010000090.1 GCF_009905545.1 Cellulophaga sp. BC115SP
CTTGCGTAAGCAATGAATTTATACTGTTTGAGCGCAGCGAGTTTATAAATTCTTGATTTTTTTGTTACTTTTTGTATCAAGACAAAAAGTAAGGCTAAGAATTAATCAATAAAATATATTTTGGGAAAGTTTAAACAGCTTCATCAATTAGGGTTGTACGAAGGATTTTATTTTGTTCAAAAGAGTTCTTATGATTAGTGTTTTTTGATGTAGTGGCAACTCTTGCAGTTGCCGCATTCAAAATGGCAACTGCAAGAGTTGCCACTACATCAATTTTATTTTAAAGACAACACTAATCCTTCGTACAGCACTAATTCTCAATATTTAATCAATGATACCGCATAAATATGTCTGTTTACAGGGCTTTTTCAGAAACCAATCTTGTCATCAGCTCCGTAGGAGCGACAGTTTGGTAGTAAAAATCATTTCTCTAAACGGTTAAAAGAGCGCCGTAGGTGCGAAAGATTTCAAGATTTTGGCTTTCTGTCGCACCTACGGTGCTCAAAAAATGTGTTCTCATTAATGACACTACCAAACTGTCGCTCCTACGGAGCTTTTAAAAATGATAATTATATAATACTAGTTTTTAAAAGCTTATTTTACATGATTATTTAAGCAAGTAAGCAACATTTACACGATTTTACCTGCCTACTACCTATAGCTTTTGCCTAAAGTATTGCAACACAATTTTCAAGATATATTTTCATATTGCCGTCCTGCTTCATGAGGCTATTGAAAGGATAGTTCAGGACAGTTTACGGGTATTTGGAGACCTCTAAAGCCTACAGATAATTTTGGTGTTATGAGGCAAAATCTTATCTTTAGTTATTGACCATCAACAAACCTCATATTTTTATCTTAACTAATGATGCTTCAAAAACTACAAATTACACTTCAACGAAACTCGCTTGCTTTTCAGGTATTTGCTTCCCTGACGGCATTTTTTACCTATTTATGCTTTTACCCCTTTCGACGAGCATACACCGCTGCAACTTATGAAGACTGGATTTTTTGGGGAGTTCAATTCAAGATATTGATGATTACGGCTCAGGTATTGGGCTTTGCCGTTTCGAAAGGATTAGGGGTAAAATACGTTTCTGAGATGCTTCCCGAAAATCGTTCGAAAAGTCTGATTCTGATGCTGGCGCTATCATGGTTTGCCTATCTACTTTTTGCGTTAACGCCTGCGCCTTACAACCTGATTTTCATCTTTCTGGCAAGTTTGCCGTTAGGGATGGTTTATGGAACTATATTGGGATTTTTGGAAGGGCGTCGCAGTACAGATTTGCTGGTAGCAGTACTCACCGCTTCGTTTATTATGGGCTCAGGTTTTGCAAAAAGTATTGGTAAATGGGTGATGAATACGTGGGGAGTTACTGAATTTTGGATGCCCTTTGTCGCTTGTGCGATTATGTTCATTCCTTTTGTCATTTGTGTTACTTTGATGGGGCAAATTCCCGCTCCTAATGCCGAGGATATTGCTAGTCGGACTATTAGAAAACCAATGCAAAAAGAGGATAGAAAAGCTTTTGTGAAGGAGTTCTTTTTCAGCCTCAGTATCTTCGTTGTTTCTTATATTGTACTCACAACCTTCCGTGAATTTAGGGATAATTTTACTCCTGAAATCTGGAAACTGCTAGGATACGCCAATAATTCTGCCATTTTTACCCAAACCGAAACGCCCATTGCCATTGCTGTTTTGTTATTGATGGCATCGATGCGATGGATAAAAAATAATTATCAGGCTTTTTTCTTAATTGAGATTTTGATGTTGTTGGGAGGAATACTCATCGGCTTGAGTACGTTTTTATTTCAAGCTCATTTGATTGGTCCTGTAATGTGGTTAACGCTCTTGGGGTTTGGCGTTTATGTAGCGTACTCGATGTGTAATAGTTTGTATTTTGAGAGGATGATTGCATCTTTTCAGCGTTCAGGAACCATAGGTTTTCTTATCACATTAGCCGATTACTATGCGTATTTGGGAAGTATTTTGGTGCTTTTTTACAAAAACTTTTTTCAGAAAAGTATCAATTACCTTGACTTCTTTATCTCCCTATCCTACGCTATTTCAGCTATTTATATTTTGTTGGTAGGGCTATCTATTGGGTATTTACATAAAAAATATCAAAATAGACTCTAAGCCATGAGTCATCCCGAGTTTTTAGGATTGGGATTATTCTCCAAGTTTTTATCAAAAAAGCGGTCGAAAACTATTTTTCGACCGCTTTTTTGATGCTACTATGCTAGATATGACTTGGCTTAAGACGCAATCATTGCGTCTCTACTGCGAGAATACAATTTTTTACATAATCACTCCCTCGCTCAATCACTAAATCGCTAAATTCGGGACGACGCATGTTTACTCTTATTTCTTCATATAACTAGCATCCAAGAAATCATAACGAGGCTCAATAGTCGATTTTTCGGCTCTTGAGTTTACATCAATAATCATTACTGGAGGTTGTTTGTCACCTGCTTTGGCTGCTGGCCACTCTGGCAATTTATCCCCGTTTGGATTACCCGCTTTGATAAAGTTGGCAAAGAAATTACACATAGTATCCGATACCTTGTAGTCGTCGGAAGTCCAAGCGTAATCTTTAATCAAATGGAGGTTGCCCATACAGTATTCGATTTCACAAGCATGCGGTGCTCCAACTGGTTCAGGAGCTTTGGGTGCACCTTCTTTTTTGACAGTACCACCAGCCAAACCTGAAGCTAAAGATTGATCAACCAATTGCGGACGAACTTTGCTATACAAATAACGATACACTGGTTGCGAAGAGTTGTTTCTATGCAAATCAAACCATTTCCAAGTGCTATAAGAAATAAAACGGTCAGACGCCAATTGTGTCGCTGATAACTCTACTTCTTTTTCTGTAGCATGAGGATACAACGCCAATACTTTATCAGCATCGTTTGGATATTCCTTTTTCACACGTTCGATAAACTTCTCAGTAGTATAAGGCTGTCCCATCATGAATGCCATCCCAGGGATTTCGGCTGAGTTCCAACCCAATAGAAGCGGTACTTGCGCTTGTTGTTTAGCTTCAAAAATTTGTGGTAAAGTTTTCGGTAAAAAATGACCGTCTAATACCACAGGGAATCCAAATCGCTTAGATTCGTTATAGATTTCATACAACTCGCGTGTACTCATGGCACGCAATTGCTTCAAACTTGGTACACCAGCATTTTTAGCAAAATCAGCCCCTTGTTTTTCAGCCTCTACCAAAGTTACTGGTGCCATCGTTGGGTTAATTCCAGCACCACTTTCGCCGATAGCTCCATGAAATAAACCTTTTGATAAAGGAGAACCCATTTGATAACTCACTGCAATAGAGCCCGCTGACTCTCCTGCAATAGTCACTTGGTTAGGATTTCCTCCAAATTTCGCAATATTGCGTTTTACCCATTGCAACGCCGCTACTTGATCCAAATATCCATAATTTCCTGAACCTTTATATGGAGATTCGGCACTCAATTCTGGATGGGCAAAATTACCGAAGATATTCAAACGGTAATTGCACGTCACTACGACAATGCCTTTTTTTGCCATTGTACCACCATCATAGCGAGGCTCTGAACCATCACCTGCCACATTACCACCGCCATAGAAATACACCAACACAGGCAAATCTTTAGTATTGCGCTTGGCTGGTGTCCAAACATTGAGATACAAACAGTCCTCGCTTAGACCATTTGAGCGTGAAGCCATATCACCGAAAACAATCGCTTGAACGGGTCTTGGACCAAACTTTTTTGTCTCTTTTACACCTGTCCAATTATCGATGGGTTGTGGTGCTTTCCAACGTAGCTGACCTACTGGAGGCTTGGCAAAGGGTACGCCAAAGTACGTTTGGATACCCGTTTGAGTATCAAAGTTTCCTTCAATAACCCCATTATCGATGGAAGTTTGAACAGGAAAATTGAAATTAGTTTGAGCAATCATCGTGCTTGTTGCTAAGCAAACTACGCTTGCGAGGATGGTAAGATGTTTTTTCATGAATTGGATAAATGTTCTATTGTCTCACTATGTGACAATAATAAAAGCTTTTTTGAAAAAATCCTATTATTTTTCAATTTAATACTAAAAAATCTTAGTGTTTTGGATAATTATAGGAACTTTGTTAAAAGTTTATTTTATCCCAATGAAACCTTATTTATAATTCTCCTAGTTATAAATTTGGTCATTGACAAAACTCAAACTTATGTTTTCCCCATCTAATTTATGCAAGAACAATTCATTTTATCCAATCAATTATCTATCCCAAGTATCGGATTTGGCACTTGGCAAACTCCTAATGGAGATGTAGCGATCAGTTCAGTAAAGTATGCCATTGAATCTGGCTATACACATATTGACACGGCGGCAATTTATGGTAATGAGAAAAGTATCGGACAAGCCATTAAAGAAAGTGGTGTAGCTCGCGAAAAGTTGTTCATTACCAGCAAAGTATGGAACTCCGACCGTGGTTATGAGTCAACCAAAAAAGCTTTTGCCAAAACCTTGAACGATTTGCAACTCGACTATCTTGATTTGTATTTGATTCACTGGCCAGCCAATAGCAAACAGTTTACAAACTGGCAAAGTATCAATGCCGAAACTTGGCGTGCGTTGGAAGACTTATACAAGGAAGGATACATTAAGGCAATTGGTGTGAGTAACTTTATGGTAAATCACTTACAAGCCTTGCTGAAAACAGCTGAAATAGCGCCAATGGTCAACCAAATCGAGTTTCACCCAGGTCATCGTCAAGCCGAAGTGGTGGAGCTTTGTCAACAAAACAATATTTTGGTGCAAGCTTGGAGTCCGCTTGGTACAGGCAAAATGCTGACTAACTCAACGTTGGTACAAATTGCTGCAAAATATAACAAATCAGTTGCTCAACTCTGCGTGCGTTGGTGTTTACAAAATGGTACCTTACCATTACCAAAATCAGTAACTCCAAGTCGTATCGATGAGAATAAACTGGTTTTTGATTTCGAAATCAGTGCTGCCGATATGCAAACCATCAATCAAATGCCCTATTGCGGTGGTTCAGGGTTAGACCCAGATCAAGTTGACTTTTAGTGAATTACATTAATACGCTTTAGGTTGTAAGCTATAGGCACTAGGCAAAAGCTTAAATTCTTTGATGAAAAAAAACGTTTAGCTTTTAGTTTACGGCGTATAGTTTAATGCCTTTTGCGGGAAAAATTAAATTAATAGTATATCTGAGGTGTAATTTGGTTATAACCTTTTGATTATGAATATTTTCAAATAACCAATATACTATTAACTAATAATGTCTTCCTATTTATTGCTATCCAATTTTAATTATATACTATGAAAAATCTATTTATTAAGTCCGTAGCTACTTTGGGTATCGCTACGTTAGGGCTTTCGGCGTTTGTAGGAACAAGCAACGAGCCAAATCAACTTTCGGAACAAGAAAAGAAAGAAGGATGGACTTTGCTGTTTGATGGCAAAACCACCAACGGGTGGCATTTGTACAACAAAGGCAAAATTCCTACAGCATGGATTATCCAAAACAATGAGTTGTATTGTAAGCCCGATACTTTTACAGTAGAACATGGCGATTTGGTCACTGACAAAGAATATCAGAATTTTGATTTGCGCTTTGAATGGAAAATTACCGTAGGCGGAAACAGTGGCGTTTTTTTTAATGTAGTCGAAAAAGAAAGTAACCCAACGGCATGGTCTACAGGACCAGAATACCAATTGCTCGACACTAAGCATGATGATTATGAAGCTAATGTCAAAAAAAGAGCAGGATGTTTATATGGGTTTTTCCCTCAGAAAAATGCCGCAGTAACCAAACCCGCTGACGAATGGAACGAGTCTAGAATTAAACAAGTCAACGGGAAAATAGAGTTTTATCTCAATGGCGTTTTGACAGCAGAACAAGATTTGACGTCTAAAGAATGGAAAGACCTTGTAGCCAAAAGTAATTTTAAATATTTCGCTACTTTCGGCAAAACAGTAAAAGGACGTATTGCTCTTCAGGATTGGTCCAAAGGAATAGCTTTCAAAAATATCAAAATAAAAGAATTGTAATAGTTAGAAAGAACGAATCCCAAAGTAGCGACTACTTTGGGATTTATTGTTTTTAAAATGCTGAATTTATGGGACAACTTTATCGAAAACGCTGGTCGATAGAAACTGTTTTTCAGTCGTTTAAAGGACGAGAATTTAACTTGGAAAGCACACATTTACAATCAATTGCTAAGCTCAAAAAATAAATTGCGTGCGTAAGCATAGCATACGGATTATGTAGAAGTTTAGAAATTCATTATCACCAAAAAGTTCAAAATATAAAAATCAAAAAGCATGGCTATAAAGCTATAAGTTTTGTTAGAAAAGGCATAGACTTAATTCGCCAGCATTTTCGAAAGAGTAAAACTCCAGATTTGGCAATGGAATATACCCTAATTAAATTGCTTAGGTGGATAAAATTACAAGTCACTCATTATCAGCTCCTAAAAAAGCTGGGTAGGGTAGGCAATCGCCTTTGACAGTAAGAATAATTATTACTTAATTACAAACAAAGGAGTATTTGACAACTCAACTAAAAATTATTTTTATCCAGACAGCTCCCTAAACTGTTAAAGGAAGAAAGGAACAGATTGGTTTCAGGATCCTGTACTTTTGACAGACAAAAACGATAATATTTGGATAGGGTTTGGATATGGTGAATGGGGAGGCGAACTTTTTATATTTAATTCTACAGATAGAAAGTTTATCATTCCAAATCTAAAAGGATTTCCGATTACACTTAATCCAATCAAGTCAATTTTTGAAGGTAAAGAAAATGTTTTTGTTACATCAGGGCTAACGCATTTTGTAAAAAGGGGAAATATTGAAGCTGTTTAAACAAATGCAAAACATTTCCAAATAAGTGAGAATTTTGTGGTGTCTAATCATAAAATCTCACTTACAGGGAATGTTGAGTAAAAATACAATAGAGAAGTGGATTATCCCAAATTTATCAATTGGAAGTCGGGGTTTTGAGCCTAAAGTACCTTTAGTT
>NZ_JAAALB010000091.1 GCF_009905545.1 Cellulophaga sp. BC115SP
CAACGTGTCGAACTTGGTTCTACTAACATCGAAATACTCGTTGATCATTGGGACACAGCCACTAAAACAGTAAAGTCCCAAGACCCACATCACACTTTTAAAAACGAACAACTTCTTGCTAAACGAACAGAGCTACTCGCTATTTACAACGAATTTCTACGAAAGAAAAAGCCCTTCACAGCCCAACAAATCAAGCAAGCTTACGAGAATCAAGACGACCTGACAATTATGCAGGTTTTCGATCGCTACATGATCGACATCAAGCGTGACCCGAACCTATCTGAAGGAACGATTAAAACCTATCGAAACCACAGAGAGAAGTTTTTAGAGTTCTTGATTTCGAAAAAACAACACATGATGTACTTGGAAAGCTTCGAGCTGGCGGATTTTATAGAATATCGTAGGTATTTGGCCAATGTGGCAAAATTTGAAGAAGCTACTATTAGAAAGTACTCCCAGTCTATCAAAAGGCTTTTGAACTGGGCCGTTTTACACAAAATGTTACCTACAAACCCGCTACATTATTATCGAATACCTATGGATAAACAAAAGCCCCACGTGTATTTGACCGACGAGCAATTTGAAAAGCTCAAGGCTCACAAGTTTAAAAACAAGTCTGCTCAAGAAGTGGCCGACGTCTTTATTGTGTATTGTCGTACAGGGTTTCACTATCAGGATTTGAGGAATATCCAGACTGATTACAAAAAGGCTATCGTGGAAGGATTAGACGGTAGAGACTGGATTTTTTGGGAAAGAGTAAAGACCAATGTAAAAGCAAAAGTTCCGTTTTTTAAAGAGGTTAACGATATAATTGAAAAATACGGCGGTTGGGAAAATCTCCCAATCAAATCGAATCAGAAAATGAATACCTGGTTAAAAATCATTGCCGCCGAGCTTGATTTTCATGAGGAGCTGTCGGTAAAAGCTGGTAGAAAAACCTTAACAGACTGGTTACTCAATGTAAAAGGCTGGAGTAAAGAAGCTGTCAAGGTTTTACTAGGTCTCAAATCCGACCGATCACTGGAAGCTTACGGTAAAGCCGACGAGCGCCGGGTGATTTTGGAGATGGAGAGGTAGAAAATATCCCTTATTGAAGAAAACTCAATAAGGGATATTTTTCATTTAATCTCATGTTTAATTATATAAACTATCAAACTCTAAAAACTCATCAATATTTATTTTATCACCAAACTTATTAGTGAAATAATCTCTTGGATTAATATATAGATTGAATCTTCTATGATTCATTCTTCTAAAAAATTTTGAACTTAAAAGTATTTCATCAGTAAATACTTTATCATAGCCACTCACATAAATCAAATAAATTGCATTTAATTCACTTTGAGATAACTGAACTAGCAATAACGAGTAGTAGAACTCTTTTTCTCCTTCATTTAAAACAGTTGAATTATGGATGATTTGCAGTAAGAATTTCAAGCTATTTAGAAATTCCATTATTTGTGATTTTTCTAAAAATAACCGTTCTGTTTCGCTTTTAGCTCTAAGAGAATAAAATATTTTTTTATCATTAGTCAATTCGTCATTGATACAAAACTCGTAATAGAAATAAGGCTCAGGTAAATTTCCGAATTCGTCAGGATACCCATCAGTTCCATCATCATACCGTTCCACAGGCTTTAAATCAAAGAGTTTCTCCAGCAATGCTTTTTCTCGTGGTTGGTACTCGTCAACTCTAAAAAATTTCACTCCTAACACAGATACTCTACAAGCAATCTTTAAACTTAGCTGTTCAAGTTCCGGAGTTCTAGATTCTTTAGGATTAATATAGTTAAGGTAACTACTTTCACTGTATTTTAAATGTATGGGATCAAGTGCATGATAAGCTCTATATGCAAAGTTTACATCATTCAAAAATTTTCTTATGAAATCATCTCTTTGAATATCTGCCCTCTTTCCATTTAATACATTTAACAACATAAAAAACTGCTCTCTAAACTTATCTTTTTGAGTATCATTAAACTGTTTTCGAAACTGTTTTGCCTGCTTTTTATTTGCCTTAACTTGCTCCATCAATGCCCAATATGTAAGTATAGATGCGATGATTGAAATTAATGGACCCAATACTCCACCAATTGTATCACCCAAGGTACCAAAATTAGAGTAATTATTCGATACAGATATCGTACACTTAGGTTCGTTAGATTCAAGAATATTTAACCCAAATAATACTAAAAGAATATAGACTATTAAAATGACAATTAGCGTCCATATAACTACAGATACATGTTTTTTCTTCATATAAAAGTTGGATTTCTCACCTGGCTATAAAATTTTTGTAAGCAAAGAATTCGAATTATCAAAAATAAAATTATCCGAACTTTGAATAATTGCTTGGTTGTACGTCTTTACGGTATCTATTTCAGTTATCTCCTCAAAAGAACATTTCTCAGATATTAAAGAATCACTTTCAATAAATAGTGCATGTTTAGGTGAAATTGGATAATATAACTTAAGCTCTTTTACCTCATTACCCTCTTCTGAATTTTTTGCCTCAGTATTAATAATAGGTTGATCTCCTGTAATGAAGTTTATTTCAGTCAAATTATGTAACAGTGTTATTCTAAGACCAGCATTAGCGGCAAGGGTTATTCCTGAAATAATTGAATATGTTAATGATATGATGAACCATGCCTTATCAAGTAGAGACAAAACCACAGGGTTATCTTCATCACTAAAAGACTCCATCATTCGGTCTTTTGCCCCTTTCGTTCGGGTAAATTGAACAAATACAAAAATAATTGATTGTAAAATATTATCAGAATCTACTAAACTGACCAGCTCTTCTTTCGTACGAATTTTAATAATATCCTTTCCTAAATTTTCAAAAATACCCATTACAATTTCAAAGCTATTTTTTTCAATTAAATTGATGCGATCTTTTATTTCCTTTGGATCAGAAATAGTTAGACCATCAATTAAATATCCTGCCTTAATGAATTCATAAATAATTTGTGAATTCAAATCCTGCGAAATTGGATTGTTGAAGTATGTCAGTTTCACCAACCAATCTTTTTCAATTTGTGTTAAAGAAGAGACTTTATAAAAATACCTTCCTTGGGCTACGTTCATTAGAGATGTTTGTATTAACTTTTTATCTGGTTTATAATATGCCCAAATGCTTTCCTCATGTGACCATGCTCGTAGATATTCCCTCCAAACATAATGCTGTCTTTTTGTTGCTTCCATAATTTTTTATTTTCATTTTGGCAATATTAACGTAATTTTTAACGTATAGAAAAATTTGCACTATTTCAAATCACAAATTCATATTAAACAATTAAAAATCAACAAATTAAAATCATAAAACTATATTTCTACTTTAAACATCACAATCCAAAGCCCGCCCTTTGCCGTGGTGGAAATTTCCACTTTGGGTTGTGGCGAATATCTGAAAGCTACATGAAGTCAATCTCAAAGCCCATTGGTAAGTGACCCATGCCTTGGTTGCGCTTGTAAGTTATGTAGTAGTCAACGGTATCCGATAGGTGCGTGGCCTGCTCCTGTGGCACGCTGGTCTTGGTCTCACTGTCCTTGTTCTTGCTGTAGTCCTCATTGATAGGAGTCATCTCTATAGAACGTATCGTAGACTTAGCCCCACGTGGATTAATTCTAACCTTATATTCATCAGGCTTTTTCTCAGAAAGAATTTCATGTATCAGAAAATGTTTTTCCTTCCCCTCAAGGTTAAAAGTTAGGGGATGCAAATACACTTCCCAACCAGCATCAGAAAACACTTCAGAAAAAAGCTCAAATAAAGTAAGCCATTTCCCGTCACGCATTTTGGTACCGGCTGATTTACTCCCCCCGTTTCTATCCCCTGTAATATACACGACCTTTTTAGGGTGCTTCTCGTACAGCTCCACCACCTTATTAGCCAAGGTCTCGGCCATGGTCATGTTGTTCTTTGGTGTCTTTACGAAGGCATCGGCTATTTCTCGTAGCTCCCACCCTTCTGGCTGCCATATAGTGCAGCTCGTAAAGTGGGCATTGAAATCGACCGACAATTCCAAGGGTTTATTGGCTTGATAATACTCCAGCTCCTCCGGGCAATGAGTGTGCAAATTGAAGGCAGGATAAAACGTCTTTGGGGTTTTGCCTAGCCTGTTTCCTTCTACCTCTACATCAAACTCAATATCCGTGAGAGTCTCTTTTAGGTTGTCTATAAAATCGGGTGGTAAAAACGCCTGGTTATCCTTGGTCTTGATATGGCAGAAATAATATTTCTCAGGAAATTTTTTAGCCAATTCCTCATAGTCAAACATCCAATCCCCACTTGTACCATAAGGAGGTGACGAAAAGAAATAAAATCCCCAATGTAAATTGGAGTGGTATTTTCCTTTATTGGCCCTGATTCTACCCTGAAGGATTTTAAGCCATTCACGTTTGAATAATAGGCCCTCATCCAACAAAACAAAATCGTCGTTTCTACCACGGTGTATATCGGGTGTCAATTTGTAAGCACAAAGCTCTACGACAAAACCATTCGGAAAACTTATGCAGTTGCTCCAGTCGTCTGGTTCCTGGTAAGGTCTATCAAACGATTTGGGAGGTTCACGCCAAAGCACGTATTCGCCGTGACCTGTTTCCCAGTTGTAAGCTTTACAATTCCATCTATTTTCGTCACCCCAAGTTGCCTTTAATCCTGGCATCAAAGAACGTTTTGCTTGAGTAATGGTAATACAAGCAAATTGCCCTTTTGCCCTCGGCAACTCTTCTTTCATAACCATTAACAAATCCGCCAAAGTAACAGACTTTCCAGAGCCAATCCCTCCTACTATACCAGCGACTTTTACGCCATCACTGGATAAGTTAAACATGACTGTTTCCAAAAAGTCCGCTTGCTTATCATTCACTTGGATGTTCTGTATTTGTTCCAATGAGCTCATAATTGGTGTCTTCAACTTTTGGTGTAGTACTGTAATTATTATTTACCTCAACTCTTTTGATAACAATTTTGGTTGGTCGCTTTTTCTCCTCCATATTGGATTTGATTTCGTCATAGGCTCCGTCAATTTTAGCGGCTTCCTTCATGAGCTTCATGTATGAGTCCCAATCAAGTTCTTGTTTAGCTTTATACGCCGCTTCACGAAATAGCTCGGCATACATAAACTTTATACCTTCCTTGTTTCGCAATTGACGGAGCTCTGCAAAAGTCTCGTAGGCCATTGCCAAAATTTCCCTAGCTCTACGGTCTTGGACTTTTACAATCGGGTCATTTTTTAGGCATTGGATTACTTCCGTATCGGAGTATCCATCTTTGAGCCACCCACGGGCTACACTAATCTTTTCAAAGGTTTCTTGTTGAGTTGGGGTCAGCTCTCGACCAGTGAGCAAATGTTCCCGAAACACGCTCATTTCTTCGTAGACTTTGTCCAGGTATTTATTATGCTGTCTCATATTTAAGGCGTAGAAGTTCTTCTGTGATTTCTTTTTTTCTCAAGTTGCTTTTTGCTAGTTTTTCAGTCCATTCATTAAATCGACTACTTTCGGGTTTTTCCTTCATTTTTTGCTCAAACTTCCAAATAGCAGTATTCAATAGACTCAATTCATAACGGAGCTCTGCCTCCTTTTGAGGATTGAGCTTTTGTTGTTCTTTTCGTTCTTCACTTGGTAGTTTACCAAATCGTTCGAAGTAGGCAATTTGCAATCTGCATTCTTTCCAGGCTGCACGCTTTTCTCGGATCTGGTCAATGATGGGCTTTACTCCTTCTACGTCTTTATCATCGAAGGTATGAAGCTTGTTAGACAAAAAAGCGGCTTCACGATGCAAACTTTCCGCCTGCATCATGAGCCGCTCTAGCTTTTCACTGCTATGATCAGTCTCGTTTGACTCTACTCCGTTTTTTTTTCTTCTTCTGTTTCACCTTTAGTCTCCTGAGTTTCTTTTTCTTCAGTCGGTGGTGTTGGTGCTGGTGGCGTCACCATGGGTGCTTCAGTTTTGGGAGTGTTGTTCGCTGGAGCTGCTGTCTTGGTATTGGCAGGAGCTGGCTTTTCTGTTTGCTTTTTGGGTGCTGGCTCTTTTGCTTTTTCAACTGCACGTTCATAAGCAAATTTGGCCGTTTCGTATTTCTCAAGCGATACTTCCGTTTTTTGAGCGTTATGCTCCATTTCTGCCAATTGAAAATCAGCAAATAGTCTTTCTATGTTCATTTTAGTGTTTCGGGGTTAAAAGTTCTAATAAAGACGGAGTGCCTTTTACTTCAGGCTCAACGTAGTTTTCGTTAAGCGCAATAAAAGGGTTCCCGTTTTCAAACAAAACAGCAGCTTCCTCATCGCTGAGGTTGTCGTTGATGTATTTGGTTTGGCCCAGTACAAAAACGTGATTGGTAGCAGCGCTTTGTTTATCGGTAATTTTATATTTCTGGAGTGCCATAGATAGGAAAAGAAAAGAGTGACAAAGTAGAGTTTGTCACTCCAGATTGAGATATTAGGATAGCGCCTGTACTGCGAAAGTAACCGTATTGGCTAGTGGTACAATCGGGTGTGAGTATCCATCATTTTTGGCCGTAAAGGTTACACGCTTACGCTCTGTTCCTTTTGGTGGGTTCGTAATTTTGGCATCGAACATAAAAGGAATGTATTTGTCACCAAAATAATATAAACTATTGTCGTTACCCTGGACAATCAAGTTTACAGGTGTTTCATACAAAAGCGCCATTGCTTTAGCGATGTCCTT
>NZ_JAAALB010000092.1 GCF_009905545.1 Cellulophaga sp. BC115SP
TAATAAAATGAGTTGACGAAAATGACTCTGTTACCATCGAGCGTCAGGTAACCAGACGGAGCGCTTGACTTGGCATACGAAGGCGTCATGTTAAGACGAAGGTCATTGGTTGATATTCCATTTGAGCCTATAATTTCAGAACTGATATTGTGAATATAGCTCATCCCTTCCATCACGCATCCATGTTTGGAATTGAACCAATAGTTGGTTGAAACAACGGATGAACCATTACTGTTTATCGAGAATTCAAAGGGTTTACCATCAATGTTATTCCAGTGGTGATTATGCCCCGTCGGATTAAACTCTGTGGGTTTCCCCGAAATACTATCCCAACTGTGTCCGTGTCCCCAGTCAGCTTTACCATCAATTTTGGATTTGATAAGGTTGGTAGCAATAGGATTGGTACACCAATCAGCCCATCGAGAATTGTCTGTTACGACGTCACAATGATAGCGAATGGTATTTCCATCTACTTGAACAATGTTATAAGCTCCTGCTGAGAAATTGAGAGCAGAATTGACACTTTTGTCCGCACCATTTTCTTTGATGAGCACATTGAAAGCACCGGGCTTTCCATAAATGCTGTCCCAATGGTGACTGTGCCCAGTTGGATTAAACTCTGTTGGTTTTCCTGAAATACTGTCCCAACTATGTCCATGCCCCCAATCGGCTTTACCATCGAGTTTTCCTTTGACAAGATTTGTAGCTACTGGATTCGTGACATTGTCTAACCAACGGGAATTATCGGTGACTACATCCACATTGTATCGTACCACTTTTCCGACGACTGAGACGATGGCATACGCTCCATGACTGAAATTAATAGCGGTATTTCCTGTTGATTTTGATGTACCATCTTCTTCTAAAGTAATACCTGATATTTTGGTGTTCCATGTTGAAATCTGGCTATCTGTGACAAAGCGCTTATCGGTTGATTCGGTTACAAAGGCAGCGCCAATAGCTTTCTTGGCTAATGTACCATCGGCAGCCGCAACAACGGGTGCATCTACCACGCCATTGGAAAAATCTGTTAGCTTCAACTTTTTGGACTGCATCTGACCAGTTCTTGTGTCAAAAACAATACTAACCGTATTAAAACAGGAATCTTTAAAAGCAATACCCCACCATGAGGCAATTTCAAGATTGTAGGTAGTTGTTGTAGGACCATCACCAGTACCTTTCCCAATAGAGTTTTTTCCGTAACTAGGATTCCCCTCGACAACATAGGTATTCCAACTTAAAGCTCCAGTCATAACTCCTCCTGTTAGAGGTAGGTAGTTACTCAAATCGCTGGTGTTCACTTTGGCGTTCCAAGCTGATATTTGAGAGTCCGTTACAAATCGCTTATCGCTTGATTCTGTCACAAAAGCTGCACTTATGGCTTTCTTTGCCAGTGTCCCATCAGCTGCCGCAACAACGGGAGCATCTACAACTCCGTTGTTAAAATCTGTTATCTGAACTTTTTTGGTCTGGATTTTTCCAGCTCTGGTATCGAATACGATATTGATCGTGTTATAGCAAGTGTCTTTAAAGGCAATTCCCCACCAAGAGGCAATTTCGAAGTTGTATGTGGTACTAGTTGCACCATCACCTGTTCCTTTACCAATAGAGTTGACCCCGTAAGTATTAAATCGAACTAATCCACTCATAATACCTCCAGCAGTGGGAAGATAGTTGTTTAAATCTGTCGCATTGGCTTTGGCATTCCATGCCGATATTTGCGAATCTGTTACGAATCTGTTGTTACTATCTTGAGCAATCAAAGAAGGTGAAAGTGAACCTACGGTTAAAGCTCCAGTTATCATTGCCGAGGTAAGTGCTTGCCATATCCCATCATAATCTGTCGCAGAGCCTTTGACAAAGAGCATATTGGCAGCACCTCCCGTAGGAAGTGTGCCAATCACCTTTTCTGTAGAAACCCCACTCGTTGATTTAAAAAGGACTTTTTCTTTCATTAGAGTGCAGTGGTTATAATTGTCTCACCAAACTCGATGTGAATGGAGGTAGTTGACAATGCTTTCCCAATGAACTGGCTGATTTTGCCAGCAACGTTATCTGGTGGCGTGGCAATGGCTGCACCACCTGTTCCCAAGTAATAGCGAGTTCCCTTGGCAAACGATGAACCAGCAATCGTTAAACGACCTGCAATGGCTACCATCATTTGTTGTCCAACGGTTCCTGCTGTTAAAGCCACACCCATTGCTTCTTTGGTAATATCTCCGTTATCAGCCAGTACAAAGCCTGTGGAAGTCAAGGCAACAAGCTTTCCAGCGGTAATACCAGCCTCAGCACAGTTGTCTTTGAGTACAAAGTTTGAAATCTCATTGGGCAAAACAGATTCATCAAGTACCCCAACACCATTCAGCATAACATATTCACCAGCATCAACTGCACCTACTGAGGTATCAGTTGCTACAGCTGCGTAAAGTTTACCACCCCCACTTTTTGAGATTACTTGTTTTTTTGCCATGATGAAAAATAGGTTTAGGGCTTAGGGAAAACCTAAGCTAATGATGAGGTAATAATGGGTTCCGAAATCTCAAGAACCAATTGAGTCGAAGCTAGAGCTTTACCCACTCTTTGTGAGAGCTTGTTCGCAACATTGTCTGGTGGTGTTACAGTTACATCTCCTGCTGCTCCTAAAAAGTAGTTTGAACCTTTGGTAAAGGTTGCACCTGTGATGGTAAACTTACCGCCCGTCAAAACGGACATTTGAGCCCCGTTAACACCAACAGTTACAGCGATACCGATAACATCTTTGGTCAAAGTGGCATTATCAGCCAGTACAAAACCTGTTGAGGTCAAGGCAACCATTTTTCCTACGGCAATACCACCTGTTTCGACACAGTTATCTTTGATTAGAAATCCTTTCATCCAATCTGGAATCACGGAATCATCAACGATACCTGAGTCGTTGAGTAACAAAAATCGACCAGCATTGGCAACAGTTCCGTCCGACGTATCCGTTGCAACGTTTACTTGCATTTTACCGTCAGTAGTCTTGATAATGGCTTGTTTTTTAGTTGGCATTTTAAATTAAGGTTTAGTTTTAAGTGATAATTTGATTGATAATGGATACAGAGAAATCAATGTTGAGCTTTTCGGGAGTAAGTGACAAGCCAACACTTTGCGTTACACCTTGGGTAGTACTTCCATCAGGTGCGGATGGCATCAATTGTCCAGCTGGACCAGCATAGTAATTCGTATTGACGGTGAGTCCCCAATTGGTAATTTCAACGACGCCTTCGACTTGGATATGGAGCGTTTCACCTACTGGAGCATTGTCTAAACTAATTCCTGTTGCTTTGAGATAGTTTTCCTCCAATAAAGGATTGAAGTGATAGGCAAGACCGTTTTTAATCGTGATTAAGCGACCTTTGACGATATATTCATCTGCTAAAACTTCCTGAAAATCGACTCCTTTGTAGACAGTTGTATTGTAATGATTGTTGACTTCACCATCAGCTTTAGTATCATCATCTTTGTTATCTTTCAAATCTTCGATTTTCTGAGAGAGATTCTGCATCGCCAATCTATCCTGAGCTAATACTTCGAGTAATAAATCGGTATCCTTGTCTATTTTGGCATTGGAGGCAGCCAATTCCTTTTGCGCTTTTTGGGTAAAAAACAACATTATCTTATCCCAGAAAAACCATATTACTGTTAGTATGATCAGAAAGATGCTCCAAAGAGGATATTTGTGTTGTTTCATGAGTAAACAAGCCTTGACTATACAAATCAGTCAAGGCTATTTAGGTTTAGAGGCAATTACTTGTAAACTTTTTTGGCTGCTTTACGTAGAGCATCTCCCCAAGCGGGAATGTCTTTGCCTGTTTTGCCAGCATTGTAGATCTCTTGAACGGCTAGTTTATTGACCTTTCTCACGTTGTCCTGAGCCTTCTTTTGATTGGCGGTTAATTTGGGTTTGGTTTTCTTTTTGTCAGGCTTAAATTCGATGATTTTTGCGTTTTGCTTTGCCATGTTAAATAGATTTAGTGTTGAAAATGCGATAAATTAAAAAGATGACACACAAGCCTAAAAAGGTAAAAAAGTAGACCCAAGGATTATCTTTTGTTTCACTGGCTACACTTGAACCTGTGAGCTTTCGAATTATAAGTTTCCCTTTGGTTTTGACCGCTTGCCAGTATTCCCCTTGAACACTGAGCCAGCTAATGTAGCCACCTTCGTACAACTCACGGGGTCTTTTCAAAAGTCCGAGAAAATCATACTTGATGTTCTCGACATGAACCTTGTTGAACCAGTCAGGTGTAATAAAGTTGGAAACTTCAATGCCATCAATCAGATAACCTTTCCCGTCCGTAGCATCAGCGACTTCCTCTACGTAGAGTGGGTCATCTTCATTTTCCTTGAATCCTGTAGTTTTTCGAAACTTCTTGAGATAAGGATTATGAACCATTTCCAGAATCTCATGTGAAAGAACATAGCTAACTTTGCTCGAATATCTGACCTTCCCAAATGGAACACCATCGTCATCGACTCCATGAAAACCACCAAGGTCTTCACCAATGTCATATTCGATGGTTACAGGGAAATAGCTTGTTGGAATCAGAGAGCTGCTACTAAAAATCGTAGCTTGTGCTTCAATTGCCCAATACGGTGCAAAATGTAGCGACAATTGCTTGTTGATGGCTGCTACGATTTTTCGTAGTTGGTCTAACTCTATTTCCTTTACTTTCGATACTACTCCGATTCTAATCATCCTTCTTTTTGAAATAGATAATAATGGCAGTACCTATGCCCACAATCGCCAAACCAACTATCCAAAGGATATTCTGACCTGTTCTTTGCAACTGTTGTTGCTGGACATTCGGGTCAGGTTGTTGGTTGTTGAGGTTGGAATCCTGATTGATGGCATTAGGAAAAATACTGGTAAAAAGTAGTCCCACACCCGCCAGAACTCCGCCCCAATTGGTACTAGTTTCCTTCTGAGCTATGACATTGCCTTGGTTGTCTTTTACCTGCAAAGTTGTGCCATTGGCTGAAACAGGATTCTGTGTTTTTCCTGTAAAAATACCTTTAATCCCTCCCCAAATATTGGAGATAGCTTGTCCGACCTTGGTTTTGCCGTTTTTATCCGTATTTGTCTGGTTTGAACTATCCGTTTTGGAAGTATCCAGACCTTGCGAAGTGTCCGTTGGTGTCTTTTTCATTAGTCTTCTTTTTTACGGGTAACAATTGCCCAAATCGTGACACCAATCAATACTACACCAGCAATGATACCAAGTATTAAACCTGTTTTGGAACTACTATTATTAGAGCCTGAACCAGATCCACTTCCTGTAGCACTGGCGGGAGCTTTAGAGAGCTTTTCTTTTAGGGTTTTGGTATCCACATTGCCTGATTGTCCTTGTTCCGCTAGTTGGGTAAGTTCGTCTTGGTCATTGGAGACATCAGAAAGTCTGACCCAAACCAACGCTGGAACAGGAAAGTCATCGCCAGTTCCCGTATAACCACGAATCTCAACGGCTACTTGGACGTAGGCGACACCACCTAAATACTTGGTCTTACCAGCAAACACTCCTACTACATCCCCAAATTCAAACTCCACTAAGAGCTTGCGTTGTGGTGGATAGGTTGAGCCCCCAATGAATAATTGCATGGGAACGGTATCGGGGTCACTTTCCGCCAAGAACTTTAGCTCGTTTCCAATGGGGCTGTCATCATACTGCTGATAGCCTGTCGCAAAATCAACCAAACCGATGACTTGCCCAACGCCTGGTATTAAGTAGGTCAGAAAGCTTCGGTTGCTCGTGGTGTCTACCCAAGGGTTGTATTTTCGTTCTTCCTTCTTTCCTGCAAAGGCTGTGAATCGCAAGCTTTTGGCATAAAGAATATCACCTTGTTTCATTTCGTATAGGTTTAGCGGTTATTCGTATTTATTGATTTTTCGAAGTTCTTTTTCCTTACGAAGCTGGATAAAATTGAGCATCATTCCTGACACATAGAAACCAGCGATACATAAGCCTACAAAGAAGCTTCCGAGTTTTAAGAGTTTGTTAAACATCGTTTCAAGGGTATATTCGTGGATAGAGTTTTTGAATCATTAACCGCAAATCATTCGGAGAAACACTCTCAGGGTCATGACTTGCTAGCGGTACACCTGATTTACAAAGTGCAACATAACAGAGGTCAGCACAACAAAAACCGTCTTGACTCAGCCCTATGGGATACAACATACTTCCCAAGACCCCACCCCAATTATAGGGTTTACCTACCTTTCGTGCTACGTATTTTCGTGTCTCGACTTCGTAGTACCACGGAATTTCGTAGAACTCCCAATAAAACGGGTTTCGTCTCTGGTCTTCTGCAAAGATGTTTACACCTGTAAACTGATTCGATGAACCGACCTTACCATCTGAGAAAACCAGCTCACAATGAATGAATTCACTCCTTAGAAAAGTCTTCATCAATTGGTTGTAAAAGTCTTTCCCGTCGTGTTGATAGTGCTTAAAAGCAATCATGAATTTTCTCATCCTGCAACGACTTCTTCTTCCTTAGGTGGTAGTTTGGGCTTGACACTGGCATCTACGGCTTTGTAACCTAGATAGGATTCAAGACCTGCTTTAGTCATCTCTAGTTTTTCGTGCATCTCAGGAATAAACAC
>NZ_JAAALB010000093.1 GCF_009905545.1 Cellulophaga sp. BC115SP
CTTTTTAAGATGGATAAAAATGCAAATGTCTCATTATCAAAAAAATATGTCTACTTAAAAAAGCTGGGTATAGTAGCTTAAATTATTTCATGAGAAATACTTTTCAACTTTTAGCCTACAGCATTCCTGTGTTATTAAATATATTACCCATACAATTAAAATCCATTGACCTCAAAATAGAAATAAATGTCTAAGAATACTGCAAATATCGCCTTCCTATTCATTTTTGTTTTTGCAACAGTCCTACGCTTTTACCATATTAATAACTATGGAATTTTTGGCGATGAAAAGCAAGGAATCATGGTGGCCGTCGGAAATGTGAACATTGGCGGAAAAAAGGCCTTGATGGCTCCAGACAAAACATTTACGCCTAGAGATTTCTGGCAACCTAAAACCATTGCTGAATTATTGGATGCCAACGCACGTGGCGATACCAGCGGAAACGCAACCGTTCATTTAATCACGATGAATATCTTTGGGCATTTGTTTGGTCATTCGGATGGTGCTTTAAGAAGCGTTTCGGCTATCTATAACCTACTCACCATTCTGTTTATCTTTTTGATTGGACGCAATATTTTTAAGAATGATAAAATTGCGTTGATTGCAGCATTTTTGGCGGCTATCGAACCGTTTTATATTATTTTTAGTCAGCAAGCTCGCTTTTATACCACTTGTATTTTCTTCGGAACAATGGCGTCTTATTACTTTTTACAAATTATGGTAAATGGTAAAAGTTCGCTAAAATATTATGTTGCCTATACTGTCTCGATTATCCTAACTATATTTTCTAACTACCTCACCTTCACAGTGTTTTTAGCACATGGCTTGTATTGGCTCATAGCCGATCGCACATGGGTAAAGCTTCGTAGTTTTATGATTTGTTATGGGATTATGGCTATTCCTTTTGGGCTTTGGATGACCAAAGGACCTGGACAATATGCACTGTTGTATATTAAGGATGCCACCAATTTGTACAATTCTATTTTGAAGAACCCTAAGCTTGCTGCTTCTTATCAAGGATTTATTGATTTGGCTTCAGCCAAAAATCTATTTGTTCGCGGAACATCCATCGTGTCAGATTATTTTATTTTTACAAATGGCTGGTATGAAAAATTTGGCAATAAAATAGCAATCATGCTGGTTGTAGGCTTTTTGTTAGTAGTTACGTTAGTTGTTCTACAAAAAGCAAAAAAATCTGAATATCAGTTGTTTACTTTTGTGATGCTAATTGTATTTATTCCTTTTGTTTTCTCTGTAGTTTCTGCCTACAAAGCGGGTTTAATGACAGGATTTTACTTTAGATACACCAGCTTTGGTTTACCATTTGTATCAATTTTGATGGCTTGGTTTTTAGTCAAAATGTTTGAAAACCATAAAATACTTTTGGCAGGCTTTGCTGTGATGTTGCTTATTCAGTTCTATTCATTTGCCAAAATTATCAAGCATTTTTATGCCGACGGACAGCAAAAGTACACGAGTTCACGTAATCGTGTGGCGAATCCATATATCATGGTAGCAGATAAAATCAAGTCGATGTATATGCCTGGCGATACCATTGTTTATCCTTCTTTCTACGCCACAGGTTTTAGTAAAGCAATCGACCGTCCAAAAGGTGAGTTTGATAATCATGATGCACAGTTGATAAACTTATATCTCCCCAAAGATGCAACCTATACTCAGCGAATTGCCTTTGAAGAAACAGATAGGGTTTTATTGAAAAGAAATGGACAAACCATAGTATTGTTCAATTTTGAGGGTATGAAATACCGATACTAGATGTAATTATTGAATTGTGAATATTTAAAAATCCACAATTCATCATTCACAATTCATCACTCATACTTAGAAAGCATTTTCAAAATATTAAAATTTATAGATAGTGAAAGAACAAAAAGTCCTGTCGAAATTTTGGTTTTGGGGTTTACTAATCTTACCCATTCTACTGTATTTCCTATTGATTGAGCTTTATGGTATGAATATTCCTTACGTGGACGACCACGGCTTGAAAGGTTTTTTAGTAAAATTTCAAGATAGTAAAACTTGGACAGAAAAAATTGCAGCCATTTTTGCCCAACATAACGAACACCGAATTGGACTTACTCGTATTTGGTTTTTGTTGGTTTATGGGATTTATGGAAGTATTAATTACAAATGGTTAATGTGGTTTGGCAATATCCTGTTAGTAGGTGTGGTGGGGATATATGTTGCCTATTTCAAGAAAAATAAAATATCATTTTTGTACTTTTTGCCGCTTCCTTGGATACTATTAACCTCGATTAATCAGGAAAATACCTATTGGGGAATGGCTTCTATCCAAAATTTTGGAATCGTTTTCCTAAGTCTTTGGGCATTTTGGGAATTAGAGGAGGAAAGACTCATCAGTGCGCTAGTTTTGGTATCCATTGCAGTGTTTACTAGTGGAAATGGTTTTGTTACCTTAGCAATTATGGGTGGTTTTTTATTGTTGAAACAGCAGTGGAAAAACTTGGGTATTTTGGTTTTGTTGGGAGTCTTGCTTGCCTATCTCTATTTTGCAACTTACCAAAAACCTCCAGCAACGCCTTCTGCAACTTTGGCAGACTTGAAAAAAGTTCTTTTAGCTTTTGTCTCTTTTGCTGGAAGTGCCGCCGATGTATCACTCGATTCAGCGATTTCGGCACGAACTATTAAGGCGATTTTGTTGGGAGGTATATTGTTAATATTAGCATTGATTTGTGTTGTTAGAAATATTCCTTTTGATTTTAGATTGAAAAAATATTCCACTCCTAAAAACTGGCCTGTTTTTATTTTAGCAACCATATTATTAATTGTTTTATCATCTTTTATGGTCGCATGGACGAGGGTGGTAGGGTACGGAATGCCAACGATCTTGACGAGCCGTTACAAGATTTACAGCCTTTTATTTGTGATTACGATGTATGTTTGGCTGTTGCGAGTGCTAGAAGAAAAGCATCGTTGGCGTATGTTTTTGTTTGCTTTACCGTTTTCAATACTGACTTATGTCAACGGGTTTTGGCAAAGCATTTCACAGATAGATTATCACTACAAAGGGTTGATTTGTAATATGTTCAATTGGACGTATGAAGATTTGTCGGGAAAAACTAATAGTCCAACACAGTTTAGATACTATAATCCTTCGACAGTATTTGGGAGTTTGACGCCCATTTTGTTGACCAATGATTTTAGTCATGATCCACAAATCAAATTAGAAGAAGCCAAAGTGCAAGATGGTAATGTCGTGATTCGTGGTGTTGGTGATTTTCATTTTCCTTGGCTCGACCCTGATAATGGAGTCTATTTGATTGCTAAATCAGAAAAACGAGTATATGTT
Source organism: Cellulophaga sp. BC115SP (assembly GCF_009905545.1). Lineage (GTDB taxonomy): Bacteria > Bacteroidota > Bacteroidia > Cytophagales > Spirosomataceae > Flectobacillus > Flectobacillus rivi. The sequence goes on from NZ_JAAALB010000093.1 coordinate 3,332, forward strand.
TTTCCTCTTCGTTCGGTGAAAGCAGGCGTACGGTTATTGATAGGAGAGCATGCTGTTTTTGGACCTTATTTTGAAAACCAAATTCCAACCTTCGAATTTGATGCAGGTACTTACAAACTAGCTATTTTGGCAGTTGAAGATACTCAAAAACGTATTTTGAACACTCAGCAGAGCATTACTATAGAGGCAGATAATAGAAAAGCCGTGGAGACGAATTGGTGAATGGTGAATTGTGAATGACTAATTGTGAATCGTCCTTGCCTAAAACTTAGGGTATTTGATTTTCGACGAGGATATTTTGTTCATTTTCTTGATTTCTCAAAATTCACAATTCACAATTCATCATTCACAACTCACAATTACTTCGGTGACGTTGGTCTTACTTCGATTTTACTTGGTAAGGTACGTGCAGGAAGTTTGATTAGGTCCGCAACGATTTGACCGATATCCTCTGGTTGGATTTTCCAAGCATCTTGTTCATTTGGTGTATGACCATTGAAATACGTTGCTACCGACCCTGGCATAATCGTTGTCACTTTGATACCCTCGCTACGCACGTCCATCATAAGCGCCTGTGTAAATCCTACCAAACCAAATTTGCTGGCATTATAAGCGGTTCCTTTGGCAAAGAAATTAGTTCCTGCTAAGCTCGAAATAGAAATAAAATACCCTTGTGTAGCTTTTAAAGCCTCAAGTGTAGCTTTTGTGGTAAAGAATACACCTGTCAAGTTGATGTCAATTGTTTCTTGCCATTGTTCTTCGGTTAAGTCCTGAACGGGAGCAAAGTGACCTACACCAGCATTGGCAACTACATAGTCGATTCTTCCCCAAGTAGCTAATACTTTCGCTACTGCGGCCTCTTGTGATGCAAGACTTCTTACATCTGATTCCAAGCCCAGTGCATATCCTTCTTTGATTTCGTTTAGTTTTGCGGCAGCTTCCTCAGCACCAGACAACGAACGACTGGTGATAGCAACTTTGATGCCTTCTTTGATTAATACCTCGGCGATTCCGTAGCCAATACCTTTCGAACCTCCTGTAATAAATGCAGTTTTGATTTCAGACATAATTTTTGTTGGGATATAGGTTATTGGGTAGCTTTTCGTAAAAAATCACTACCCAATAACCTTGTGTGATAACCCTTTTAGAACTGATATTTTGACAAAATAGTTTAGTCAATAATCGACTGATAGATCATTTGTTGTACCTGTTTTTCAATTCCTCCGTCTTTTTTCGGCCAAACTTGGAACATTACTACCAGTAATAAATCCTCTTTTGGGTCGATGGTATAATGCGTGTAATACATACCGCCCCATTCGAAGGCTCCTTCTGAACTTGGTAAAGATGCTTTTCCTTTTTGGGTATAAATTTCAAATCCTAAGCCAAATTTATTGGTGTTATCTCTAATATTGAGTTCACCAATTTGATTGGTAGTCATCAGCTCGACAGTTTTACGACTCAACAAACGAGTCTTGTTAAAAGTCCCACCATTCAAGAGCATTTGGCAAAGTTTGGCATAATCTAAAGCGGTAGAGGTCAAACCAGCACCCCCAGAAAAGTACTTTCTTTCGCCCGAAATAGGATAATCAGTCCATTGTGAACGAGGCTTTGGTGTAATGCCTTTTTCTTTTCCTATTTCTTCATAAACTGTCACTAGTCGATTTTTCTTGGCATCGTCGATATAAAAACCTGTATCATTCATGCCTAGTGGCTCGAATATTTTTTTCTTCAAAAATTGGTCAAAAGGCATTCCCGAAACTACTTCGACAAAATAGCCCAAAACGTCGGTATTGAGTCCATAAGTGAATTTTTCGCCTGGTTCATGAAACTTAGGTAAAGCCCCCAATCGATTCATTGTTTCGGCAATCGTTTCGTTTTGAGTAGAAAAATAATAAGGAATTTTAGCCTTTCCGTATAAAGCATTTTGATAAGGAATACCCGCAGTATGGCTCAATAAATGTCGAATTGTAATTTCTTTTTTAGCAGGATGCGAGGTATAAGTACTATCCTGAGGATTGATTTGGTCGACAATTTGCCCATTTTTAAAAGCAGGTATATATTTGGAAATAGGGTCGTCCAAACTAAATAAACCTTCTTCATAAAGCATCATGACCGCCACCGAAGTAGCCGCTTTGGTCATAGACATGATACGAAAAATATCATCCGTTTTTTGTGCTTTTTTAGCTTCAATATCATTCATTCCGTATGCCTTATGCAATACCAATTGTCCATGACGAGCAGCTAATACCACTGCACCAGGAATACGCTTTTCAGCGATTTTTCGATTGAGTAATTGCTCTATTCTATTCAAACGCTCGGTAGACATTCCTACTTTTTCGGGAGCTATTCCTGAAGTAAATTGTTGAGGTTTTTGAGCAAAAGCAGTAATTGTAAAGAGAAATAGGTAAAAAAAGAAGAGTTTTTTCATGTTATAGTATCGAGAGATTATGTGTTTGATTTAGTGAGAGGTAAGTAGGTCAAAGAGAAAAATCTCTTTGACCAATAAATTATAATTTTGTAGCTAAAATTAGCTCAGCTGGACCTGCCAAAAACTCTCCAGAAGTTTTGCTAAATTCTACTAAATGGGTATTTGCCAAGTGTTTATCTAAATGCTCTTGACTTTCCCAGTTTTCGTAAAAATAGAAAATCGTAGCATCTTCGTTAGATTGGTGCAATACATAATCAATACATCCTTCCTCTGCAACAGTAGGAGGAATAAGTCCTAATAAAGCTTGTTTAGCAATCTCTTCTTTGCCTGCTTGTGCAGTAATTTTTGCGATAACGGTTAACATACGTTGGTTTGTTTTTTAGTAAAATTGTATTTCTACGCTACAGGCTTTAAGCCCTAAGCCAAATGCTTAAAAGTGTTCCTGAGAAAAGAATAGGAATATTTTGCTGAAAGCTCAATCAGACAAAAAAATAATTACGGATATAAAGTGTTGACAATTAAAAATTTAGATTTACAATTTGTCCTTGCCTAAAATAGGTTGCCCTGAGTTTTAGCCAAGTTAAAGTAATCAAAATAGTAAAATAGTTTGATTTGG
>NZ_JAAALB010000094.1 GCF_009905545.1 Cellulophaga sp. BC115SP
AGTAGTGTGTTAAGTGCTACTTGTGCTACGGGTACTTTATCATGGTACACCGATTCAGGTTTGACAGGGACAGCATTAGCAAGTTCTACAGTAAGTCCAACGACAACGACTACGTATTATGGTGCTTGTGTAAATGGTATTTGTAAAAGTCCAGCGAGTAGTATTACTGTAACAGTTAATACAATGCCAACATTGACCTCCAGTAATTTCACAAAAGTAGATCCTAGTACCTGTTTAGGATCAAACGGCTCTATTAAAATATGTGGTCTTACTGCTGGTATTTCTTATAGTGTAGCATTTTCAAAAAATAGTGTTTCTCAGAGCCCTGTGTCTTTAATTGCTGACGCCTCAGGTTGTATAACTTTATCTAATATTAGTGCAGGTACTTATACAAACTTTAACATTAGTAATGTTTCTACTACTTGTTCGACAGGATTACTATCAGGTGTTTCAATGGCTCTTTCTGATCCTCTGACAGCAACAATCAGCCTAGGTACTAGTCAAAACCCAAGTGCTTGTGGGCTTAATGATGGCTTTATTCAGATTAGTGGCCTGACCTCAGGAACACAATATACTTTAAATTATATGCTGAATAGTGTTGGGTTAACTCCAGTGACATTTACTGCCTCAGGTAGTACCTACACCATTGGCAACTTAACAGCAGGAAACTATACGGGTATTACAGTAGAAAGTACTGGATGTACATCTAATGCATTAATTAAAGTATTATCAGATCCAACTACCGCAACGATCTCGTTATCAGCTAAAACAAATCCAACGGCATGTTCAGCCAATGATGGGTCATTCACGCTGACAGGATTGGCTCCTTCTACTTCATATACACTTAACTATACGAAAGATGGAATCCCACAGACGCCATTTAATTTTACTTCCACTGGAGTGTCATATACATTATCAGGTCTTATTAGAGGAGATTATACAAATATTCGTGTAACCAACTCGGGATGTGTGTCTAATAGTGTTAATACTACCTTGGCTGATCCGGGGGCAGTTGTATTGAGTTTAGGTACTCCTACCCAGCCGAGTGCTTGTGGAGTAGCGGATGGATCAATTACTTTATCTGGATTAGTTGTAGGTAATACTTATATAATTAGGTATAAGAAAAATGGGATATGGCAAACATCTTCAACTGTGGTAGCTAGTTCATCATCCTACATACTTTCAGGATTGGGCGCTGGTAGTTATACTAATATTACCGCAACTCAGGGTGGATGTACATCAAATGCACTTAGTCAAGTGCTTGCTGATCCTGGCGCAGCGCAATTATCATTAGGATTAGTAACACAAGTTGCATCTTGTGGAGCATCTAATGGGGCTATTACACTTACAGGGTTAACAACGGGACTTTCTTATACTTTACGTTATACTAAAGATGGTATAGCTCAAAGTCCTGTAACTTTTACTGCAACTGGTAGTTCCTACACAATGGCTGGTTTAGGAGCTGGTCTATATCGTGGCATAAATGTTACGCAAGGTGGATGTACTTCCAATAGTTTAAATACTCAAATTTCTAACCCAGGAGGAGCAACCATTGATGTAATAGGTCTGAATCCTATTACTTGTTCACCTGGTAATGATGGAGGATTGATTGTAACAGGGTTATCACAGGGATTATCATATACATTAAATTATATGAAAAATGGTGTGGCTCAAACACCTATCACGATAGCATCAACATCTTCAACTTCCTATAAAATAAATGGTTTAGTTGCAGGGTCATATACAAATATTACGGTTACACAAGCCACTTGTATCTCAAACTCAGTTAGCGAGGATTTGGTTAGTCCTGCAATATCAACTACCCCATCGTTTGGTGTTACGACTTTAGCAAATGTTTGCCCTTCACCAACAGCAGATTTAACAGATCTAACGGCGACCAATCTACCTGTTGGATTGAATGTGACTTGGCACTCTAGTTCAGTAGCTACAGCTATTAATAAAATAGCTGATCCGACCTCTACTGGAGCAGGGCAATATCATGCTTCATTCTACAATGCGACAACGCTTTGTTATAGTCCAACGGCACTAATTACAGTTTCAATAGTTCCATGTGATAGTGATGGTGATGGTGATCCAGATAGTACAGATCCACAGCCGACGGATGCATGTGTATGGAGTGCGAATCAGGTATTAGCGAACACCTCAACCACATGGCGAAATACAGACTGCGATGGTGATGGAGTGACCAACTACAAAGAGGTTACAGGAACAGATAATAACCCATCAACTACTGCAGACAATACGAATCCATTAGATGGTTGTAGTTACAATGTAGCAGATCAAATTCTAGCTAATACTACACCTGCTTGGAAATTATTGGATTGTGATAAAGATGGAAATCCAAATGGTACAGATCCTAATCCTAAAGTGCCAACAGCGGTTAATGATGTGTTGAATGCTCCTTATGGCGTTTCCTCAACCGTTAACATTTTATCTAACGACGACTTCCGTCCAGCAGCTACGATTAGTATCTCAAAAATAGGAGGAACAGCCAGTGGTGGTGTATCATTTAGTCCACTAACAGGTATAATGACTTATACTCCTACTGCAAGCGAACCAGGAACGAATATTACCGTACTTTATGAAGTATGTAACACAGTAGTAAGTCCAAGTATTTGTGCTACAGCTACCGTAAATATTAGTGTTCCAGCTGCGGGTGATCAAGATGGTGACGGGGATCCAGATAACACAGACCCACAACCAACTGATGGTTGCGTATGGGGATCTGGACAAGTGTTGGCAAATACCACAACAGCATGGCGTAATGCAGACTGCGATGGTGATGGAGTGACCAACTACAAAGAGGTTACAGGAACAGATAATAACCCATTAACTACTGCAGACAATACGAATCCATTAGATGGTTGTAGTTACAATGTAGCAGATCAAATTCTAGCTAATACTACACCTGCTTGGAAATTATTGGATTGTGATAAAGATGGAAATCCAAATGGTACAGATCCTAATCCTAAAGTGCCAACAGCCGTAGCAGATGCCTTTATTGCTAAATATGGAAGTTCAACAACGTTTAATGTTTTGTCGAATGATGATTTCTTATCAGGCGCAAATATTACTCTCACCAAGACTGGTGGTACAGCAAATGGAACTGTAAACTTAAATCCTCTAACAGGAGTACTTACTTACACGCCTACATTAGCAGAGCGAGGTACCGTAGTAACGGTCATTTACCAAGTCTGTAATACAGCATTTACACCAAATGTTTGTGCAAGTGCCACGGTAACAATTACTGTTCCTGTAGATACTGATGCAGATGGGGTACCAGATGTAGATGATTTGGATGATGATAACGATGGTATTTTGGATACAGTTGAAAATGCTCAGTTGAGTGCAGATACCGATGGTGATGGCATACCAAATCGTTTAGATTTAGATAGTGATAATGATGGTATTAATGATGTTAATGAAGCCAACGGTACAGATGATAATGGTGATGGTATGGCAGATGGAGCAGTTTCAGTGACAGGTATACCATCAACAGCAGGAACAGGATTGACACCACCAGACACTGATAATGACGCCAAACCCAATCCTTATGACTTAGATAGTGATAACGATGGTGCTTATGATTTAGAAGAAGGAGGGTTGAATCCAAACTTAGATGCAAATGGAGATGGTATCGTAGATTGTTCTACAAATTGCGATCCAGATGGCGACGGTATTTTGACACCAGTAGATGGTTTACCAAATGTTTGGAAAGATGCTTTATTACCAGACTTAACACCAACTACAGATATCAATAGCTTGGAGTTCTTAACAGCAGGTACTTCTAGAGACTTTGTGGTAAATGTGTTTGAAATTAATGACAAGCCAAATGTAAGTGGTAGTACAATAGCGTTCAGGGTTGCTAAAATCTCAGGCTTTACAATTACTTATCCATCGACTTCAGGTACATCAAATGTATTTGGCGGAACAGCAAATAGTAATAGCGATTGGACCTTTACGGAGAATACCAACTTTATTACAGTAACAGCAAAACCTGGTGTAGTGATACCACCAAATGGAAAGAAAATGGTTGGTTTTGTAGCAACACGTAAGTCAGGAGTACCAAGTAATACAAGCCAAAATATTACAGTAACGATTATTTACGGTTCAGCAGGTGAGGAGAAAGTTGATAATAACACCGTTGAGACAAAAATCACAGCTAACTAATAAAAGCAAGCTTTATGAACATTTTGAAAAAAATAGTAATTCTTCTGGTCTGCTTAACACTAGTTGGTGTAAAGGTTCAGGCTCAAGATGTAAGCATCAATATTATCAATCAACCATCCACCGTGACTCAAGGTTCTACCTTGGGTCAGGTAACGGTAGATATTTGTAATAATGATGGTGGCAGCCGTAGCGCTGCGGCGAATAAATTGCGTCCCTTGATTACTTTGCCAAGTAACTTAATAGGGAGTAGCTTAGTTCCTATCACGACGACAGGTTGGACCGTGCTCACAAACGATGGACAAACGATTCGTTTAGAAAATACGAGCCCTATACTTCCTGGAGAATGTAGTCAAATTATATTAGGTTATACAGGGGTAAATCTCGGAGGACCTTTGACTGTGACAGGAACATTAGGTTTTAATGGCCCTCAAACAACGGGTAACTTACCTGGTAATGATAACAGTACAACTTCTATCACGGTCATAACTGGCGACACAGACGGCGATGGAGATCCAGATGTAACAGATCCACAACCAACGAATCCATGTTCATGGAGCTCAGGTCAAGTATTGGCAAATACCAGTACAGCATGGCGTGATGCAGACTGTGATGGCGATGGAGTACCTAACTACAAAGAAGCTACAGGAACTGATGATAATCCATTGACGACTGCAGATAATACAGATCCAAACGATGGCTGTAGTTACAACAAGGTAGATCAAGTGCTAGCGAATGTGAGTCCATCTTGGTTGACAGGTGACTGTGATAAAGATGGCAATCCAAACGGAACAGATCCAAATCCAAAGGTAGCTACGGCCCAGAATGATGTGTTAACAGCCAATTATGGGTCAACAAGTACGGTAAATGTATTGAGTAATGATGACTTCTTAGCTGGTTCAAATACGAGTATCACTAAGACAGGCGGCACAGCGGGTGGCACAGTAAGTTTCAATGCAAGTACAGGAGTGATGAGTTACACCCCAACGGTGAGTGAGCCCGGCAGTAGTGTAACGGTAGTTTACCAAGTATGTAATACAGGAGTGACCCCAAGTGTATGTGCTAGTGCAACAGTAACGATAAGTGTACCATTAGCAGGTGACCAAGATGGCGATGGTGATCCAGACAACACGGATCCACAACCAACGAATCCATGTGTATGGGGAATCGGTCAAGTGTTAGCGAATACAAGCACGACTTGGAGAACAGGGGACTGTGATGGTGATGGAGTAACCAACTACGCAGAAGCAACTGGAGCAGATGGTAACCCAGCTACGACAGCGGATAATACAGATCCTAAGAGTGCATGTAGCTTAAACTTGAGTCAAGTGACCTTAGTAGCGACGAGTACAGGGGACTGTGATGGCGATGGGGTAACGAACAAAGATGAGATTAATGGTATCGATGATAATCCATTGACGACTGCAGATAATACAGATCCAAACGATGGCTGTAGTTACAACAAGGTAGATCAAGTGCTAGCGAATGTGAGTCCATCTTGGTTGACAGGCGACTGTGATAAAGATGGTAATCCAAACGGAACAGATCCCAATCCAAAGGTAGCTACGGCACAGAATGATGTGTTAACAGCCAATTATGGGTCAACAAGTACGGTAAATATATTGAGTAATGATGACTTCTTAGCTGGTTCAAATACGAGTATCACTAAGACAGGCGGCACAGCGGGTGGCACAGTAAGTTTCAATGCAAGTACAGGAGTGATGAGTTACACCCCAACGGTGAGTGAGCCCGGCAGTAGTGTAACAGTAGTTTACCAAGTATGTAACACAGGAGTAACTCCAAATGTATGTGCGAGTGCGACAGTAACGATAAGTGTACCATTAGCAGGTGACCAAGATGGTGATGGCGATCCAGACAACACGGATCCACAACCAACAAATCCATGTGTATGGGGAATCGGTCAAGTGTTAGCGAATACAAGTATAACTTGGCGCAGTGCAGACTGTGATGGTGATGGTGTAACGAACTACGCAGAAGCGACAGGCGCAGATGGTAACCCAGCAACAATTGCAGA
>NZ_JAAALB010000095.1 GCF_009905545.1 Cellulophaga sp. BC115SP
GTGTTTATTCCTGAGATGCACGAAAAACTAGAGATGACTAAAGCAGGTCTTGAATCCTATCTAGGTTACAAAGCCGTTGATGCTGGCGTAAATCCCAAACTACCACCTAAGGAAGAAGAAGTCGTTGCAGGATGAGAAAATTCATGATTGCTTTTAAGCACTATCAACACGACGGAAAAGACTTTTACAATCAATTGATGAGGACTTTTCTAAGAAGTGAATTTATTCATTGCGAGCTAATTTTCTCAGATGGAAAGGTCGGTTCTTCCAATGAATTTACAGGTGTAAACATCTTTGCTGAAGACCAAAACCGAAACCCGTTTTATTGGGAGTTCTACGAAATTCCGTGGTACTACGAAGTCGAGACACGAAAATACGTAGCACGAAAGGTAGGGAAACCCTATAATTGGGGTGGGGTCTTGGGAAGTATGTTGTATCCCATAGGGCTGAGTCAAGACGGTTTTTGTTGTGCTGACCTCTGTTATGTTGCACTTTGTAAATCAGGCGTACCACTTCCCAACCACGACCCTGAGAGTGTTTCTCCGAATGATTTGCGGTTAATGATTCAAAAACTCTATCCACGAATATACCCCTGAAACGATGTTTAACAAACTCTTAAAACTCGGAAGTTTCTTTGTCGGCTTATGTATCGCTGGTTTCTATGTGTCAGGAATGATGCTCAATTTTATCCAGCTTCGTAAGGAAAAAGAACTTCGAAAAATCAATAAATACGAATAACCGCTAAACCTATTATTATGAGTATTCAAGCTGGTACGCTGCTAAAAACCAACAAAGAGAATGTTTACGCATTCGCAGCTAAAGGTTCTAATGGAGAATACTATGACTTCATGTCCAAAGATGAACCTATCTGGATTTTGAATGATAGCAACTCCCGACCAGACCCCAACAATAAACTTCATGCTTATGTTGGAGATGCGCTTAACCCACCACAGCAATCTGTTATGAAGTTGTGGGCAGGAATCTTCTCTGACGTTGGTACTGCTACAGGTCGTTCAGAAGTTGAAGGTGGCATCCTTTTTTATCAAGTATCTGGTTCACTTTGGGTTTATAACCCTTATGTCAATAAAGATAGTTTTCTGAAAACAGCCCTGTATTGGGTAAAAGCTTCAGAGGTAATGACCGACAAAGATTACAAGGAAAAGGCTAGTAAGAATGCAGAATTGGAGAAAAAAGAAAACGAATCTAACCTCAATAATCCCGAATCACCCCAAAATCAAGGAGAGAAAAAGGATGGATTGACACCTCCAACCTCTGCGGCTGGCTCAGGTGCTGGGACAAATTCCAAAACAGGTTTAATACTTGGTATCATTGCTGGTGTTGTGTTGATTGGTGTCACGATTTGGGCAATTGTTACCCGTAAAAAAGAAGACTAATGAAAAAGACACCAACGGACACTTCACAGGGTTTGGATACTTCCAAAACGGATAGTTCAAACCAGACAAATACGGATAAAAACGGCAAAACCAAGGTCGGACAAGCTATCTCCAATATTTGGGGAGGGATTAAAGGTATTTTTACAGGAAAAACACAGAATCCTGTTTCTGCCAATGGGACAACTTTGCAGGTAAAAGACAACCAAGGTAATGTCATAGCTCAGAAGGAAACCAATACCAATTGGGGCGGAGTTTTGGCAGGTGTGGGACTACTTTTTACGAGTATTTTCCCCAATGCCATCAATCAGGATTCTAACCTCAACAACCAACAACCTGACCCGAATGTCCAGCAACAACAGTTGCAAAGAACAGGTCAAAATATCCTTTGGATAGTTGGTTTGGCGATTGTGGGCATAGGCACTGCCATTTTTATCTATTTCAAAAAGAAGGATGATTAGAATCGGAGTAGTATCGAAAGTAAAGGAAATAGATGGTGAGCAACTACGAAAAATCGTGGCAGCTATCAACAAGCAATTGGCGCTACATTTTGCACCCTATTGGGCAATTGAAGCACAAGCTACGGTTTTTAGTAGTACCGACTCAATACCAAAAGGTTACTTCCTTGTAACCATCGAATATGACATTGGCGAAGACCTTGGTGGTTTTCATGGAGTCGATGACGATGGAGTCCCTTTCGGTAAAGTTAGATTCTCCACCAAGGTCAGTTATGTTCTTTCACATGAGATTCTGGAAATAGTTCATAATCCTTATCTCAAGAAGTTTCGAAAAACTACAGGGTTTAAAGAAAATGAAGACGACCCGCTCTATGTAGAGGAAGTCGCAGATGCTACGGACGGGAAAGGTTATTTGATTGATGGTATTGAAGTATCTAATTTCATCACACCCGACTGGTTCAACAAGGTTCATGTCGAGAACATCAAATATGATTTTCTAGGACTTTTGAAAAGACCCCGTGAGTTATATGAAGGTGGCTACATTAGCTGGCTCAGTGTGCAAGGTGAATACTGGCAAGCGGTCAAAACCAAAGGGAAACTCTTAATTCGTAAGCTCACAGGTTCAAGTGTAGCCAGTGAAACCAAGAATAACCCTCTAGCTTGGATTATTCCTAGTGCGGTTATTTTGTTGAGTATAGTTGCATACCTCCTTATTCGTAAAAAAACCTCTTAAACTCTCAATAACCTATGAAAAAGACCCAAAACAAGTCAGAGGAGAAGCCTAAAAGAACCTTTTCTCCTGCACAAAAAGCAGCTCAAAAGAAAGTAAAGCAAGTCAATCTGGAAGCTGTGAAAAGTATCTACGAAGCTGGCAAAGCAGGAAAACCAATACCTACATGGGGTAAATCCCTAAAAGCTGCTTCCAAAAAAGTTTACAAGTAATTGCCTCTAAACCTAAATAGCCTTGACTGATTTTTTAGTCAAGGCTTGTTGAATCATGAAACAACACAAATATCCTCTTTGGAGCATCTTTCTGATAATACTAGCAGCAATATGGTTTTTCTGGGATAAGATAATGTTGTTTTTTACCCAAAAAGCACAAAAGGAATTGGCTGCCTCCAATGCTAAGATTGACAAGGATACCGATTTATTACTTGAAGTATTAGCTCAGGATAGATTGGCGATGCAAAATCTCTCTCAGAAAATCGAAGCTTTAAAAGATGACAAAGATAATGACACTCAACCCGATGGTGAGGTCAATAATCACTACAGTACAACCGTCTACAAAGGAGTCGATTTTCAGGAAGTTTTGGCAGGTGAATATATTGTCAAAGGTCGCTTAATCACGATTAAAAACGGGCTTGCCTATCACTTCAATTCACTATTAGAGGAAAATTATCTCAAAGCAACAGGAATTAGTTTAGACAATGCTCCAGTGGGAGAAACACTCCATATCCAAGTGGAAGGGGTCGTTGAAATTGCTAATTGGGGACTTGCTGTTAATACGAATTACTATGCTGGTCCTGCTGGACAATTAATGCCATCCGCACCTGATGGAAGTACAACCCAAGGTGTAACCCAAAGTGTTGGCTTGTCACTTACTCCCGAAAAGCTCAACCTAGATTTCTCAGTTTCTATTATCAATCAAATTCTCACTTAAAACTAAACCTTAATTTAAAATGCCAACTAAAAAACAAGCCATTATCAAGACCACTGACGGTAAAATGCAGGTAAATGTCGCAACGGATACGTCTGACGGTACTGCTGCTAACGCTGGTCGATTTTTGTTGCTCAACGACTTAGGTATCGTTGATGATTCCGTGATTCCAGATTGGATGAAAGGATTCCTTATCAAAGATAACTGTGTCGAAACAGGCGGTATTGCTGTAGGGAAAATGGTAGCCCTGACCTCAACGGGCTTTGTCCTTGCTGATAATGGCACATTGACAAAGGATGCCATTGGTATTGCCGTATCAGTGGGTGTTAACGGTGCTCAAATGTCCGTTTTGACAGGTGGTAAGTTTACCATCACAGGCGCAACTTTTACCAAAGGGTCAACTTACTTTTTGGGTGCAACTGGAGATGTAACAGTAACACCTCCAGACAACGTAGCCAACAAGCTATCCCAAAGAGTGGGTAAAGCATTAGCTACGACTCAACTGGTTCTTGAAATCTCAGAGCCTATTATTACCTCATCATTGGCTTAGGTTTCACCTAGGTTCTTAACCTATTTAAAATCATGGCAAAAAAACAAGTTATCTCAAAAAGTGGGGGTGGTAAACTTTATGCAAACGTGGCAACCGACACCTCTGTAGGTGCAGTTGATGCTGGTGAATATGTTCTGCTGAATGGTGTTGGGGTACTCGATGAATCTGTTTTGCCCAATGAGATTTCAAACTTTGTACTCAAAGACAACTGTGCTGAAGCTGGTATTACGGTAGGAAAGCTCGTTGCGTTAACATCAACGGGCTTTGTTTTAGCCGACAATGGTTCTATTGACAGAGAAGCAATAGGCGTTGCCCTGACAGCAGGAACCGTTGGACAACAAATGATGGTAGCCATTGCAGGACGATTAACGATTTCGGGTTCAACCTTTGCCAAAGGAACTCGCTATTATTTAGGTTCGGCAGGAGCAGCTATTGCTACACCACCAGACAACGTTGCTAACAAAATCAGCCAGTTCATTGGGAAAGCACTGTCATCGACCTCTATTCATTTAGAGTTCGGTCAGTCGATTATAACCACTGCACTCTAATGAAAGAAAAAGTCCTTTTTAAATCAACGAGTGGGATTTCTACTGAGAAGGTTATTGGCACACTTCCTACAGGAGGTGCTGCCAATATGCTCTTTGTGAAGAATTCGGCTACAGATTTTGATGGGATATGGCAAGCACTTACCACGACAATGATAACTGGAGCTTTAACCGTAGGTTCACTTTCACCTTCTTTGATTGCTCAAGATAGTAACAACAGATTCGTAACTGACTCTCAGGTATCGGCATGGAACGCCAAAGCCAATGCGGCAGATTTAAACAACTATCTTCCACTGGCAGGTGGCTCTATGAGTGGAGCTGTTCGATTTAATACCTATGGGAACAATTCGATTAGCAAAGGAACAGGTGATGGTGCAAATAGTACCACATACAACTTCGAAATTGCCTCATGGTGGGGAATTGCCTTTAAAGACACTTGCTATAACACGATCAATATCGTATTCGATACCAGAGCTGGAAAAATCCAGACCAAAAAAGTTCAGATAACAGATTTTAACAATGGAGTTGTAGATTCTCCCGTTGTTGCGGCAGCTGATGGGACACTGGCAAAGAAAGCTATTAGTGCAGCTTTTGTGACAGAATCAAGCGATAAACGCTTTGTGACAGATAGTCAAATTTCAAGTTGGAATGCCAAAATATCAGGGATTAACTTAGAAGAAAACGGTACAGTTAAATCTGGCAATAACACAAATATCAACTTTTGTAATGGTAGCTTTATTGGTGCTTCTGTATTTGGAAATCAAGTGCGTTTTAACGTCGACGTAGTTAATGACGACTCACGATATAACGGCACTACAACATCTCCTATTTCAACCAGTTTTGTCAAATCCAAGTTAGATGGTAAGGCTGATTGGGGACATGGTCATAGTTGGGACAGCATTTATGGAAAGCCTGGTGCTTTCAATGTCCTTCTAAGAGAAAATGGAGGAGACAGAAGTGTTGATTCTGCCATTAACTTTTCTAATGGAGCCTATAACATTGTTCAGGTAGATGGGAATACCATTCGCTATCATTGTGATGTCGTCACAGACAATTCCCGTTGGGCAGATTGGTGTCCCAATCCTATAGCTACCAACCTTATCAAATCCAAACTTGATGGAAAAGCTGACTGGGGACATGGACACAGTTGGGATAGTATTTCAGGAAAACCCTCTTCCTTTAATCCGACAGGGCATAATCATCATTGGGATAATATCGATGGGAAACCACTTTATATCAATGGTTCTATATTGGTGAGCAACCTTAGGTTCTATTCTCCCAATGGTAGCACTCTTGATGGAATGAATTACATTGGTCATATCAATTCGGAGGTGATTTCTTCTAGTGGTATTTCAGTAAATGACCTTCGCTTAAATAGTACACCTACCTATGCCAAGTCAAGCGCTCCGTCTGGTTACCTGACGCTCGATGGTAACAGAGTCATTTTCGTCAACTCATTTTATTA
>NZ_JAAALB010000096.1 GCF_009905545.1 Cellulophaga sp. BC115SP
TGGAGCTTGGTAACTACAAAACTCTTGCTTCCCTTTCTTTTTACCTAATTTGTCCCATTTTTTAGTAGGGTAGAGTATGTTGGATTATACAACTATACTACTATTTTCGTAACTAAAAATTATAACCATTGATAATGTTGATAGTCTGAAAAGTCTAATATAGAAAATGGCGATTCCTATTGAATATGATGAAAAGCTTGCATTAATAAGTTTACCTGATACTTCTACTGTTTTTTACCCAGTTGACACTTACATTATCTATGAACAGAACCTGTTGGGTTAGCTTATACAAATGGAGATCTTGTGCTTTTGGTATCAGAATAGGTAAATCAACTTTTCTCTGTATATGTGATAAATGTATGATTTAAGTCTGTGTAGCTATTGAAAAAACATATCGACTAACTCCCAAAAAACAAATTAATACCATTTACTTAATACTATTATTCAAAATAAACATTAATAAACGGTACAAGTATAATTTATATTTTTTATCAGAGTAGATATGATTCCAAATTCTTTATTTGCTTGTACCCAAAAACGAGCGTTTAATAACAAAAAGAACTATTATATGAAAATATACAAAATAAAATCCCCACAGAGTGTCTAATTCTCAGATGGGGACTTTACTTGAGTGTGCTTACTCTATTGAATTACAACTCTGAATCCAGTAATATTACTATTCCCATTAGGGGTCCCATAACTTCTACTATAAACACCAGAATTGAGATATGGATCAAGCCAACAACCGCCTCTAAGTACCTTGTTCAAACCTGATGATGGAGGGTTAGGGTAAGAGCCATACCAATCTGAGCACATTTCATATACATTTCCTGACATGTCGTATATACCTAACTCATTAGATTTTTTCAGGCCTACAGGATGCACTCTCATAGAGCTGTTGCCATTGTACCAAGCTACTTCACTTGGATCATTGCTGCCAGCATAGGCTTTACCTGTAGATGTACGACCACCCTTTGCCATATATTCCCATTCTGCCTCTGTTGGTAAACGATAAGTCTTTTTAGTCATCTTTGTCATCCATTCACAAAAAGCTATTGCGTCAGCGTGGCTGAGGTATAATACTGGATTAGGGTTATCTTTTAGATTAGTATAAACAATTCCTTCTGAGTCATAACGCCAATTGACACCTGATTTTGCAATTGGTATTTGACCAGTCTGAGTATAAATATAGCTTTGTTTGGCTCGTTCGGCATCGGTTAGATAACTAGTTGCTTCAATAAATTTGTTAAATTCTGATACTGTTACTTCATATTTTCCTGCATAAAAACTAGTAACAGAAACAAGATGTGCTGGTCCTTCGTCTGGAGAGCCATTACTTCTGCCCATCGTAAATGTTCCTCCGTTCACGAGTACACTCTCTACTGGTTTAGCATAGTAATATTCGCCTGATAAGGTGTAGGTTCCACAAGAACTTGTAATATTGGCTTTTATATCAAATTTACCATCTACATTCAAGCTAATTTCTGAAACACTAAAAGGTGCGCTGGTACTGGATATTTCTCTAATCTTGACTCCATTTTGTGAAATACTCCAATCTACTTGAACTATGTCAGTAGTAGCTGATAGCGATAGTGAAATAAGGGATTGGGACAAAGTAGATGGATTACCTACTGTGAAAGATTTTGCCTGCTCACAAGCCCTTGGGGTAGGTGTATTTTCAATTACATCATGTTTGCAGCTAAAAAAGGCTAGACAAATAGAAAGAAATAGGAAAGTTCGTGTAAGTAACATAGTATAAAATGATTAAGTAAATATGTTTGGATTTTTGAGGAATAAAAATTACTTGGAATGTATCCTAATAGATAACCTGTTATCGTAGTAAAGAACTAGTTTGGTCAAGTGAACATCTCAGTTGCTTTACATCCATTTATTCACAAATCATTCGATACCTTAACAGTTCTGTTGAATGAAAACTGAAAATTTTATATCAACCAGAAGCACTTTTACCGTATAATAAATTTTTGATAAAAATTGATCATTGAATATCAACTTTGTGAAGTTTCAAAATTTTATAATAGACTCTTGTTAAGGTTTTATCACAAAGTGGTATTTATATAATAAGAAGTAACTGTTACTTGATAGCACTTTAATCACCCTAAAAGAATGATTTACTATATCTGTGGCATACTTTGTCAGTATTTTTCTGATGGTGAGTATCATCAAGCTAACGGATTGACGATTCACGCATAAGGTCTTATTAATAGAATAAAAGATATCATAAACTACCTCCGACATGTACAAACAATACCAACCCATCATACTTATCTTTTTGCTCGTATTTCTTGTGCAAAATGCCTTTGCGCAAGAAACCTTCTTACGGCGGAACTTGCCCATGCACAGTACCACTATAAGACGTATTAGTACCGATGCCCAAGGGCAGTATTTGCTCTCAGGTTCAAACGACAAAACTGCCAAGCTCTGGGATGCCCATACAGGCTCCTTGCTACAAACCTACCGAGTGCCCATGAGCCAAGGCAACGATGGACAGCTTTATGCCGCCGCTCTTGCCCCCGATGCCCGTGTGGTAGCACTGGGCGGCTGGACAAATAATAACGTGTCTGGCAATCATTCTATTTATTTACTCAACCGCCAAACAGGCCAACTTTTGCATAGAATTACGGGCTTGTCGGGGGTAATCCTCGACCTTGAGTTTTCGCCAGATGGACGGTATTTAGTAGCAGCTTTGGGGGGAAGCAATGGGCTGCGGGTGTATAGCACCCAAAACTGGCAAGTCCAAGCCAGTCTTACGAGTTATGGAGATGCCAGCTATAATATCGCCTTTGCACCTACGGGACAATTCGCTTCTGTCTGCTTTGATGGTTATTTACGGCTCTATGATACCCAGTTTCAACTACAACAAGAGCAAAAACTGGGCAACCAATCTTATTCCTTGGCTTTCTCTCCCGATGGAACTAAGCTCGCCGTAGGCTTTGAGGACTCCCCCAACATACAGGTATTAGATGCCCATTCCTTAGCCTTGCTTTACCAGCCAGACGTAACAGGGGCTAATACGGTAGGGAATCATTTGGAGATGGTCGCCTTCTCACCCGATGGCAATGAGCTATGGGCAGGTGGTTTTTACAGTCAATACCATGAGGAGCATTGGTGGTTTCAAATCCGTCGTTGGGCTAGGGCAGGCAAAGGCTCTTATCAAGACTTTGATGCCACGGAAACCACAATTTTAGACCTTAAAACATTGCCGAATGGCGAGCTTTGGGTGGCTGGCTCTGCCCCAGACCTTGCTCGCTTTGCCCCCGATGGCAAAAAGCTTTTTTATCAAAAACATGATAACTTGAATTTTAGAGCCAAGGACAATACTCATTTACAAGTTACCACTACGGGGCAAGACATAGGCTTTACGCCTTTGGGGCAAAATGCCCTAAGCTTCTCAGTTGCCGAGCGTCGTTTAAGCATGCAGTCGCTTAGGGGACAAAGTTTCGTTGAAAACAAAGCAGGCATAAGCCTTAGCAATTGGAATGTCTCCTACAGCCCCCTGCTCAATGGTCAAAAACTTAATTTCTTAGCACAATATGAAAAAAGCTATTGTGTGGACATTGCTCAAACAAGTTTCGTCTTAGGAACTGGATGGAACCTATATGTCGCCGATGCCCAAGGCAAAAAGCTTTGGGAAACCCCTACGCAAGCTACAGTTTGTGCTGTCAATATCACAAACAATCAGCAAGCGGTGGTAGCTGCCATGGGCGATGGTACTATCCGTTGGTACAGGCTATCGGATGGGCAGTTGTTGCTAACGCTCTATGTACACGCCACTACCCAGCAATGGGTGCTATGGACCCCCTCTGGCTACTATGATGCCAGTGCTGGGGCTGAGGATTTCTTGGGCTGGCACCTCAACCAAGGCCAAGACCAAAGCCCTATGTTTTATCCCATCAGCAAATTCCGTAATACCTTCTATCGCCCCGATGTGATAGATAGAATCCTTGTCACCTACGATGAGGCTCAGGCGGTGGAGCAGGCAAATAGCCTCAATAATCGTAAAAAAGTCAGTACTGATGTAGTACAAATGTTACCCCCAACAGTAACTATTGTGAGTCATGCCAACAATCAAGCTGTAAACACCACTAATCTAACCCTCAGATATACCCTCAACTCGCCTAATGCCGAACCTATCATTGGTGTACAAGCATATATAGATGGTAGACCTGTTGCGGTAGAGAGAGGAATGAAACCGACTTTCAGTATCAATATAACTATACCTCCAAGAGACTGCAAGGTATCTATCATAGCTGAAAACCGCTTTGGTTACAGCGAACCTTCTATTATTACACTTCGCTGGAATGGAAAAACCGAAAGTTCTGTTCCCAAGCCAAGGTTGTATATCTTATCTATTGGAGTGAGTGAGTATGTTAAGAAGGAATTTAAACTAGATTATCCTGCCAAGGATGCCACTGACTTTGTAAATGCCCTAAAAGAACAGCAAGAGAAGTTATATGATGTGGTAGAAGTAAAACTACTCACCAACCAAGCCGCTACCAAAGATAATATTCTAGAGGGTCTTGAGTGGTTGCAAAAACAAACTACCAGTAAAGATATAGCCATGCTGTTTTTGGCTGGACATGGAACCAATGATAATACCAACAATTTCTATTTCATGCCATACAATGCCGAAGAGCAGTCTCTCAAGCGAACCTGTGTTTCTGGTGCTGACATTGGTAGTACAGTTCAGGCTATTGCTGGAAAAATACTTGTCTTTACGGACGCTTGTCATTCAGGAAATGTGTTTGGCTTGAAACGAAGTCCTAATGTAGATATTTTAATCAATGAACTTAGTAGTGCCGAAAATGGAGCTATTGTTTTTACTTCATCCACAGCCAAACAATCTTCTCTTGAAAGCAGTACTTGGAATAATGGAGCTTTCACCAAAGCACTAGTAGAAGGAATTAAGGGAAGTGCTGATAAAAGTCAAAGAGGTTATATTTCGGTTAAATCGCTAGATGCCTATATCTCAGAGCGCGTTAAGGAGCTCACAAAAGGTCAGCAGGCTCCTGTTACGCTATACCCCAAAGGAGGAACAGCAGACTTTCCTATTGCGGTGGGGAGGTAGCCCAAGCAATAGAAATGCTCTTAAGAATCTTTCACTGAGAATCAAGAGCATTTTTTTACTTCTGGCTTTAAAAGAGCGCGCTAGAAGATGGGTTTGCTTTTTACCTTTAGTTGAGTGGATAAGTAAATGATTCTTCTTCCATCGAACCAGGAAATCTTGCTCAAAGTGCGAAACCACAGCGGCGGCCGCCACTCGATGAGCCACTCATTAGCATAACCACGGTCAAGCACATGTAGGATGCCTTTTCCTACTTGTTTTTGTAGTTTTCCTAGCATCCGAAAAATAATGTTTCGACCACATTCCTTGTATTTGCCACGGGTAGTCCACCAACTCATTTGACATACACTTACAGACTCACCCAAAGCTGAGAGCAACGTACTTGTCCAATGATAACCAGGAACACAAATACGTTTACTAGGAGGAGAATAGTATCCTTTTTTAATCCGTGTTAGTCGTTTTACTTTTGAGCTTTCTACACTATAAAGTCCCTCTAAAAACCAAGTTTCAGCCTTTTCTAGCCAACTATCATCCCAAAGTATCAGCGGGCGTTTTCCTTGTTTTACTAATGATTCAAGCCTTTTTCGAGTTTGATTAAAGAGAAAATTATCAATAATAGTAGATGTCCATTTTGGGGAACGTAACAGATTATTGATGCGCTTTGTCCCAGCGGGAGCATGTGCAAAACCACAGATATATCCACCTAACTCACTAAGCAATAATCCCATAGAATTATGTCGATGTAATAAAATGGCAACTATTAAATTGTAAAAAGTACGAACTAAACGCTTATCCAGAACAGAATCTAAGGATAATTGGACATCTGAAAGATAAAGATCAAGTTTATGAAGAAGTAAATGAGAGAGTCTTGA
>NZ_JAAALB010000097.1 GCF_009905545.1 Cellulophaga sp. BC115SP
TCGAACCCCCGGACCTGTTACAGTCAACAGTTTTCAAGACTGCCGCAATCGACCACTCTGCCAGCTCTCTGTGTTTTTTGATGATGCAAAATTAGTCTTTTGGACAATACAATGCAAACTTTTTTTGAAACTTCAATTGAAATATTTCCTAAGAAATCACCTAAAGTTATAGTAGTATTTTCGTAATCAGAATATTACGAGCAATCATAAACCCTGAAAAAAAGTGAAAATATTTTTGAAATAGTTACTAGCGAGGACTCAAAAACTCGCTAGTAACGCTCATTATGCCTCAAATTTCTTAAAAATAGAAGAGGCAGTATGTCCTCCAAAACCAAAAGAATTGTTCAGGGCATAACGGATTGGCTTCTCTAACTTTTCTCCTAATACAATATGGAGATTTTGAGGAATCTCTGGATCTAGCTCCGTCACATTCATCGTTGGAGGAATCGTATCATGTTGAACTGCCAATACACAGTAAATACTTTCAATGGCTCCGGCAGCACCCAATAGGTGCCCTGTCATAGATTTTGTTGCAGAAATGGCTGTCTTACTATTTCCGAAAATAGAAGATATGGCTTTTATTTCACTCAAATCACCCACACCTGTTGAGGTCGCATGCGCATTGATATAGTCAATATCTTCAGGGTTGAGTCCTGCATCTTTGAGTGCGTTGAGCATTCCCAATTTTGCCCCCAAGCCGTCGGGCGATGTGCCAGTCAGGTGATAGGCGTCAGCGGCCATGCCACCTCCAGCAATTTCCGCCAAGATTGTTGCTCCTCTTTGCACAGCATATTCATAATCTTCCAAGATTAAAGCCCCTGCGCCTTCACCTGCTACAAACCCTGTACGATTAACATCAAAAGGTTGCGAAGCAGAGCTTACATTGTTTTTAGATAGGGCTTGAGCTGCTCCAAAGCCACCGATCGTACCAGGCGTAATAGCCGCTTCTGATCCTCCAACAATCATCACTTTGGCACGACCCAGTCTGATATTATCTAGTGCGTTGATAATAGCAGTATTGGAAGATGCACAAGCGGAAACCGTACAGTAATTGGGTCCTAACAAACCATTTCTGATAGAAATAACCCCTGCTGCAATATCCACAATCATTTTTGGAACAAAATATGGATTGAATCTTGGCGTGCCATCGCCAGTAAAGAATTCTTGTAATTGATCCTCAAAAGTTTGCATACCACCTTGACCAGTTGCCCAAATTACTCCTATTTCGGCTCTTTGTGCTTCTGACATTGTGGCAAATTGCAATTGAGATTGTTGAATAGCTTGTTCACTTGCCGCTACGGCATATTGAGTAAATAAATCGTATTTGCGGATTTCTTTTTTCTCAAAATAATCGAGCGGATTAAAGCTTTTAACTTCTCCTGCTATCTGAGTTTTAAATTTGCTTGCATCAAATTTGGTAATGGGACCAATACCCGAAATACCTTTGAGACTATTTTCCCAAAAACTCTCAATATCATTTCCTAAAGGAGAAATAACACCGAGTCCTGTAATAACTACACGTTTCATAAAGATGAATTTAAGGCTGAAAATGCCTGTTCTGGTGATTGAAGATAAAGTTGGTATAAAGAATTGGTTAATCCAACACGTACCTCAAACTGTTCTTCTGTCAATGCTTTTAATAAATCTTCGGCAACTACTTCTGGTGGAATACCATTGTCTGCACCTCCTATTTCATGTGAGAGCTCGGTATTGACGAGGGGTGGCATCACCTCATATACTTGAATCCCTTGATTTTTTAACTCTGCTCTCAGTACTTGTGTGTAGGAGTGAAGCGCAGCCTTACTTGCTGAATAAGTTGGTAAACTGATAGATGGAATGAATGAAACCAACGAACTTACATTGACAATAGCAGCGTTGGCGTTTTGCTTCAGCACAGGCAATAATGCTTCTGTCAAGCGTACAACACTTAAAAAATTAGTCTCAAATTCAACACTAGCTTTGTCAACTGCTTTACTGTTTTCATTGAGTAAAGAATAGGCATAAGCGGTACCCGCATTATTAATGAGTAAGTTTAAGGTAGGAAAGTCTGATTTAACTTTTGTAGTAAGTTCCTCTACATCAGAAGCCTTTGTTAAATCAGCTACGATATATTGAGCATTAGGAATTTGTTTACTAGCCTCTATGAGTTTATTTTCCGTACGTCCTACCAAGATGATTTGGTTTCCTTCTTGTGCCAATTTTTTAGCGAATGCTAACCCGATGCCAGAGCCTCCTCCTGTAATTAATATAGTATTTTCAGTCGTTTTCA
This sequence comes from Cellulophaga sp. BC115SP, assembly GCF_009905545.1. Classification (GTDB taxonomy): domain Bacteria; phylum Bacteroidota; class Bacteroidia; order Cytophagales; family Spirosomataceae; genus Flectobacillus; species Flectobacillus rivi. The sequence continues at coordinate 2,270 of NZ_JAAALB010000097.1, forward strand.
TTTGATTGCTTGTTTTAAAATATACCGAACGGTATATTTTTGTGTAAAAAAATATTAAAATGAGTTTATTAAGTTTTCAACGGTTTTCATGAGACTTTGCATGTAGGCTATTTTACCACTGACTTTGGTAAGCATAACCGCTCCTTCAATGGTGGCAATAATTTGTAGTGCTAAATCCTCTGCATTGTTTTCAGTACTAAATTCACCAGCTTGTATACCTTCATTAATCAAAAAAACAAGTGTATTTTTCCATGAATTAATCGCTTTGCTAACCTCTTCGCACATTAATGGATGGGTGTCGTCTACCTCAACAGCAGTATTGAGAATCACGCAGCCGCCCACTGGAAATCTAGGGTCATCAAATAAAGTATAAATACGTGGATAGCAAAGAATTTTACCCCTAAAAGTTGATTCTCGTGCCATTTCTTCCGAAACAAGTCCGGTGACTTTTTTGAGATTATAGCGAAAGACCTCAAGCGCCACTTCATCTTTGTTTTTAAAGTTGCCGTAAATACTTCCTTTGGTTAGCCCTGTAGCCTCGGTCATATCCAGTAAAGAAGTAGCCGCAATACCTTTGGTATTGAACAGAGTTGCGGTTTTTTCTATGATAAACTGTTTGGTACGTTCGGCTTTTCCCATGATAAGGTACTTCAAATACTTGTTAACTAATGAATTATTGAGTTTAAGAAAAGGCTTATTAATAATTTTGAAACAAAAATATACCGTTCGGTATTATTTTGCAAATATTTTTTTACTTTTTCGAAAATAAAAATGAATGACACGGTTGGATGAGAATCAGAAAACTCAATAATGTAATAATTAAAGGTTTTTGTTGTATTTTATTCAAAATGTGATAAATTAGTAGAGAAGCCGAGGGGAGTATTTCGGCTTTCAAATAATGAGTTTTTCAAACTAAATATGGATACAAATGAAAATACTTGCTTACTTATGTATCGTGCTCATAGGACTGATGTTTAGCGCCTGTCAACGAGATGTTAATCCGTATGTGTTATACTATAAAAGTACTCAATTCAAAACCCAGCAAGGAGATACCTTAGCTTCGTTGAAGTCGATTAGAAATGGGGGGATATTTAATAAGAACCTTACATTGGTTATGCGTGATAAAAGTCGTAAGGAGGTACCCAAAGATGGACTTTGGGGCTATTCGCAAGGCGACAAAGTATATCGTAATTATGGAGATAGATTTATTCAAGTGGTTACGCCCTATTCGGATAGTACTATTAAATACATGACCGAAAGAAGTGTTGCTTTTTGGACATCCAATGGCAATCGAACCATGAATCAAGTGATGTTATTATATAGTAAAGATTTGGATTCAAAAGTTTATTTATCTCTAAGAAAGGCGAAGAGGTAGATAAGTAAAGTTACTATTACCAATTAAGGTAGGTAATAAACTGTAAATCCTCGTTGCTTAGCTACTGTCTCATATTTGTAAACTTGGAGAGTGTTCATACAATGGTGTCTTCTTAAATATTGATATTGAAAGTCAGATGCTTACAGAAGGATAGATACTGTTGTATGAATAATTTCTATTTTGCTTATTTACCTGTCACTTCTACTTCCTATTAATGTAATCCCAATACAACATCTGTATAAAACTTCATATTGTTACACAACTGTTATTCTTCTTTTTTCGGGTGTTGTTCCAGTAATAAAATTCTTTCCATCAATCTCCATTTTGCTAAATTACTTTCCTGAAAGAGTTGTGATACACCCTTGTTTAGGTGTCTAGATAGGGGATATTTCCTCAGAACTCCACTGTTTTAGAGAGGATCTTAAAGTTATTCTTTATCATTTTAAGAGTGATCAATAAGACTACATGGCAAATTTTTCTTACAAAAACAGATAATTCATCTTCACTAGAAAATTAACGAACGTATATAAACCTACTTAAATGTTAAATATATGACCGTTTACTCAATTATATAATAGATTTGAGACATTACTACAATATTAAAGTCTCATTAATATGCAATCATAATAGAGAAGTGGTTATTTTTGTTTTTATAGTTTTGCTTATTAAAATTGAACTTAATAATATTTTATGAAAATTAAACTACATTTATTTGTAATTGTATTCTTCCTACACTCCTGCAAATCCGTTGAAGATAAGATTGATATTTTACCTTCCATTAGCTCCGTATCATTAGGAAGAACTCTTATTCTTAAAACAGAAATTCTAGAGGCTGAAAGAAAGGTACTTCTTTGGGTTCCATACCAGACAGATTTAAGTTCAATAGTTCCTACAATCCTAACAAAAAATGCAATTACAATAATCCCTTCTAGTACTCAAGCACAAAACTTTTCTGTACCTGTATATTATACATTAGTGTCGAAGTTTGGACAAAAAATAATATATGAAGTTAGTATAAATGCCATGGAGCAGCCTACTCCAGTAATTACTGGAGTAAGTAAAGATACCCTTGAAGCAGGTAAAAGTTTCATGATTATAGGACGTGATTTTGGCTTGAACCCGGTAGAAGTTCAAGCATCAATAGTCAATTCTAGCAAAGAAATATTATTGAAAACAGTGTTGATCGATTCTTCACATGTATATGCCTCCTCGCTTGATAATGTAATGCCAGGAAATTATACCTTACTATTAAAAGTTAGAAACAAATCTAGCAATTACAGTAAGTCTATCGTCATAGAGTATCCTACACCTTTGGTTGACTCCCTTGATTATTGGAATGTTATTCAAGAGGAAAATATACAAATCTTTGGGAAATACTTATCAAAAAACTATGACTACAATATAGTTTTGATTGATAAAGAAGGCTATTCTACCATATTGCCAATGTTTTTTAATGATAGTATGCTAATGTGTAAAATTCCAGTTTCAGTAAAGGAAGGTGTATATAGTGTAAAAATTATCAATACATCATTAAAAAAGGAAAGTAAGATTGTTGCTAAATCTATAACCGTATATCGAAAAGATATGCCTTATCTAATATATTCTGAAAAAATAACAGAATTGAGATTGAAACCGAGTAGCAATGTTGTATTTACTACCACAAATTTTGAGAAAACACCTGCGAGATTTTACCAAATTCAATTAGAAAGCAATAATGGTAGTTTTATGCAAAATGCACTTTATAGCGCTGCTAATAACCGATTAACCTTCACTACTCCTCAAACAAAAGGTAGATATAGTATCAATTTAGTTCTTAGTAATGAACCTAATATACTATATCAAATCAATACAAGGTTTATTTTAATTATAGAATAATTTCCTAATAATATCTTGCTATTATATCAATGAAAAAATTACTACTCCTATTAATGTTTGGTTTAACATTAGTAAAGACTGGTTTGTCTCAAGTAAACAAACCAGTATTGGATTTAAAAAAATTTACGGACCGAAGTATCGTAGTGAGACAAATGTTGTCCACTGACAGAAATTGCTACGAATTTTACAAAAATGGGATAAAGCTCATAGAGGGACAAGATTACTTTATGGGCGCTGGTTATGCTAACTCGTTTTTTTACGTTGGGGGTGGTACTCGGGGTGGTTTTTACAGCGCTGCCATAGAGTTTGGCTTCTTAAAGCCTAACGACGTATTAGTGGTCAAGGACGTATGTCTCAACGAAACATCAGATCCAATGATTGTATCTGACGACTATGTTTATAT
>NZ_JAAALB010000098.1 GCF_009905545.1 Cellulophaga sp. BC115SP
AAGGACATCGCTAAAGCAATGGCGCTTTTGTATGAAACACCTGTAAACTTGATTGTCCAGGGTAACGACAATAGTTTGTATTATTTTGGTGACAAATACATTCCTTTTATGTTCGATGCCAAAATTACCAACCCACCAAAAGGAACAGAGCGTAAGCGTGTAACCTTTACTGCCAAAAATGATGGATACTCTCACCCGATTGTACCATTAGCCAATACGGTTACTTTCGCAGTACAAGCGCTATCTTAATTTCAAAATCTGGAGTGACAAACTCTACTTTGTCACTCTTTTCTTTTCCTATCTATGGCACTCCAGAAATATAAAATTACCGATAAACAAAGCGCTGCCACCAATCACGTTTTTGTACTGGGTCAAACCAAATACATCAACGACAACCTCAGCGATGAGGAAGCGGCTGTTTTGTTTGAAAACGGAAACCCTTTTATTGCGCTTAACGAAAACTACGTTGAGCCTGAAGTAAAAGGCACTCCGACTTTATTAGAACTTTTAACCCCGAAACACTAAAATGAACATAGAAAGACTATTTGCTGATTTTCAATTGGCAGAAATGGAGCATAACGCTCAAAAAACCGAAGTGTCGCTTGAGAAATACGAAACAGCCAAATTTGCTTATGAACGTGCAGTTGAAAAATCAAAAGAGCCAGCACCCAAAAAGCAGACAGAAAAGCCAGCTCCTGCCAATACCAAGACAGCAGCTCCAGCGAACAACACTCCCAAAACTGAAGCACCCGTGGTGACGCCACCAGCTCCAGTACAAACACCACCAACTGAAGAAAAAGAAACTCAGGAGGCTAAAGGTGAAACTGAAGAAGAAAAAAAAACGGAGTAGAGTCAAACGAGACTGATCATAGCAGTGAAAAGCTAGAGCGGCTCATGATGCAGGCGGAAAGTTTGCATCGTGAAGCCGCTTTTTTGTCTAACAAGCTTCACACCTTCGACGATAAAGACGTAGAAGGTGTAAAGCCTATCATTGACCAGATCCGAGAAAAACGTGCAGCCTGGAAAGAATGCAGATTGCAAATTGCCTACTTCGAACGTTTTGGTAAACTACCAAGTGAAGAACGAAAAGAACAACAAAAGCTCAATCCTCAAAAGGAGGCAGAGCTCCGCTATGAATTGAGTTTGTTAAATACTGCTATTTGGAAGTTTGAGCAAAAAATGAAAGAAAAACCCGAAAGTAGCCGATTTAATGAATGGACTGAAAAACTAGCAAAAAGCAACTTGAGAAAAAAAGAAATTACAGAAGAACTCCTACGCCTTAAATATGAGACAGCATAATAAATACCTGGACAAAGTCTACGAAGAAATGAGCGTGTTCCGGGAACATTTGCTCACTGGTCGAGAGCTGACCCCAACTCAACAAGAAACCTTTGAAAAGATTAGCGTAGCCCGTGGGTGGCTCAAAGACGGATACTCCGATACGGAAGTAATCCAATGCTTGAAAAATGACCCGATTGTAAAAGTCCAAGACCGTAGAGCAAGGGAAATTTTGGCGATGGCCTACGAGACTTTTGCAGAGCTCCGTCAATTGCGAAACAAGGAAGGTATAAAGTTTATGTATGCTGAGCTATTTCGTGAAGCGGCGTATAAAGCTAAACAAGAACTTGACTGGGACGCATACATGAAGCTCATGAAGGAAGCCGCTAAAATTGATGGTGCTTATGACGAAATCAAATCCAATATGGAAGAGAAAAAGCGCCCAACCAAAATTGTGATCAAAAGAGTTGAGGTAAATAATAATTACAGTACTACACCAAAAGTTGAAGATACCAATTATGAGCTCATTGGAACAAATACAGAACATCCAAGTGAATGATAAGCAAGCGGACTTTTTGGAAACAGTCATGTTTAATCTATCTAGTGATGGCGTAAAAGTCGCTGGTATAGTAGGAGGGATTGGTTCTGGAAAGTCTGTTACTTTGGCGGATTTGTTAATGGTTATGAAAGAAGAGTTGCCTAGGGCAAAAGGGCAATTTGCCTGTATTACCATTACTCAAGCAAAACGTTCTTTGATGCCAGGCTTAAAAGCAACTTGGGGCGACGAAAATAGATGGAATTGTAAAGCTTACAACTGGGAAACGGGTCACGGCGAATACGTGCTTTGGCGTGAACCTCCCAAATCGTTTGATAGACCTTACCAGGAACCAGACGACTGGAGTAACTGCATAAGTTTTCCGAATGGTTTTGTCGTAGAGCTTTGTGCCTACAAATTGACACCTGATATACACCGTGGTAGAAACGACGATTTTGTTTTGTTGGATGAGGGTCTATTATTCAAACGTGAATGGCTCAAAATCCTTCAGGGTAGAATCAGAGCCAATAAAGGAAAATACCACTCCAATTTACATTGGGGATTTTATTTCTTTTCGTCACCTCCTTATGGTACAAGTGGGGATTGGATGTTTGACTATGAGGAATTGGCAAAAAAATTTCCTGAGAAATATTATTTCTGCCATATCAAGACCAAGGATAACCAGGCGTTTTTACCACCCGATTTTATAGATAACCTAAAAGAGACTCTCACGGATATTGAGTTTGATGTTGAGGTAGAAGGAAACAGACTGGGCAAAACACCAAAGACTTTTTACCCAGCCTTCAATTTACACACCCATTGCCCGGAGGAGCTGGAGTATTATCAGTCCAATAGACCCTTGGAATTGTCGGTCGATTTCAATGCCCACTTTACGAGCTGCACTATATGGCAGCCAGAAGGGTGGGAGCTACGAGAAATAGCCGATGCCTTCGTAAAGACCCCAAAGAACAACATGACCATGGCCGAGACCTTAGCTCTTAAGGTGGTAGAGCTGTACGAGAAGCACCCTAAAAAGGTCGTGTATATTACAGGGGATAGAAATGGGGGTAGTAAATCAGCAGGTACCAAAATGCGTGATGGGAAATGGCTTACTTTATTTGAGCTCTTTTCTGAAGTGTTTTCAGAGGCTGGTTGGGAAGTGTATTTGCATCCCCTAACTTTTAATTTAGAGGGTAAAGAAAAACATTTTCTGATACATGAAATTCTTTCTGAGAAAAAGCCTGATGAATATAAGCTTAGAATTAATCCACGTGGGGCTAAGTCTACGATACGATCTATAGAGATGACTCCTATCAATGAGGACTACAGCAAGAACAAGGACAGTGAGACCAAGTCCAGCGTACCACAGGAGCAAGCCACGCACCTATCGGATACCGTTGACTACTACATAACGTACAAGCGCAACCAAGGTATGGGTCACCTGCCAATGGGCTTTGAGATTGACTTCATGTAGCTTTCAGATATTCGCCACAACCAAAAGTGGAAATTTCCACCACGGCAAAGGGCGGGCTTTGGATTGTGAAATGATAGATGTTTTATTGATATATACTGAGTTAATTGTTTGATTAATAGGTTTATGGATATTTTTTTGTTGAAATTCTGGTGCATTTTTTTTACATTGAACACTTTCACAAGAATATTTAACTATAAATATATTGAAATAATGAAAATAGCTAGAGTTTTTCATCCTGTTGGTCAGGGCGCTTATTATACAGAAACACATAGTATTGATGAGTCCCGAAATATTAATTTTGTTTATGATTGTGGTTCTACAACATTATCAAATAAAAAAATGAAGCAATTTGTAGAGACTTCATTTCTTAAAGATACTGAGATTGAAATTTTGTTTATATCTCACTTTCATGCTGACCATATCAATGGTATAGAGTATTTGCATAAGCATACTAAAATCAAGACAGTCATCATTCCCCAACTTAATAATGAAGCGAAAACGCTTTGTAAAATCAACAATGCTTTAGGAGATAATTATTTAGATACAAGAATAATTGATGATCCTAGGGGATTCTTTGGAGATGATGTAAAAGTAATAGAGGTTATTCCCTTTGATGACACTTTACTTTCCGCGAATGCTAGTGATAATTTTATTGATATAGAGACCTTGTTAAATCCTGATTTAAATAACTCTATTCCAAGCGGTACACCATTAAGATTAACAAATAAAACCCCTTACTGGAATTATATACCATATAATATTTCTCATAAGCAAAGAAGCTCACTCTTTGTTTCAGAACTTGCAAATTTAGGTATTTCCAATATTGACATATTTAATGATGTTCAAGAAATATTGAATCAAAAAAAGCTTCTAATAAAAGCCTACAAGAAACTACAAGGAGACTTAAATGCCAATACTATGGTACTGATTTCCACATCAATTAAAATGGAGTATTTTCTTTCTGATGCAAAAATTGTCTATAGCAATAAAAGTTCTCTCTCAGTTATAGGTTTAGGAGGATGTTTGTATCTCGGTGACATTGATTTAGATGATAAAATAGGGCACAGTAATGAACGAGTTGATGAAGTCATAAGTAAACTTAGCTATTATAGTAATGTTCATATAGGAACAGTGCAGGTTGCTCATCATGGTTCTATTCATAATCATTCAAATAAAGTGTTTAATAAGAACTTAAGAACAGCTATAATTTCTTATGGGACAAACAACAGTTATGGACATCCATCAACTTTTGTTGTTGGAGACATTGCAATAAGTACTAATTGTTGCGATGTAATTCATATTACTGAAAGTAAAAGCTCTATTCATAATCAAATAATCCTAGAAGTGCCCGTACCAACTGATGATGTAGACTTCTTGAAATTTTTAAAATATGATTTACACAAACTTTTGATGAATAACATGTATTTTCTATTCAAGGAATACCTTATTGAAGATATTCCTTGATATAAACTACCTCTCCATCTCCAAAATCACTCGGCGCTCGTCGGCTTTACCGTATGCCTCCAGTGATCTGTCGGATTTGAGACCTAGTAAAACCTTGACAGCCTCTTTACTCCAGCCTTTTACATTGAGTAACCAGTCTGTTAAGGTTTTTCTACCAGCCTTTACCGACAGCTCCTCATGAAAATCAAGCTCGGCAGCAATGATTTTTAACCAGGTATTCATTTTCTGATTCGATTTGATTGGGAGATTTTCCCAACCGCCGTATTTTTCAATTATATCGTTAACCTCTTTAAAAAACGGAACTTTCGCTTTTACGTTGGTCTTTACTCTTTCCCAAAAAATCCAGTCTTTACCGTCTAATCCTTCCACGATAGCCTTTTTGTAATCTGTCTGGATATTCCTCAAATCCTGATAGTGAAACCCTGTACGACAATACACAATAAAGACGTCGGCCACTTCCTGAGCAGACTTGTTTTTAAACTTGTGAGCCTTGAGCTTTTCAAATTGCTCGTCGGTCAAATACACGTGAGGCTTTTGTTTATCCATAGGTATTCGATAATAATGTAGCGGGTTTGTAGGTAACATTTTGTGTAAAACGGCCCAGTTTAAAAGCCTTTTGATAGACTGGGAGTACTTTCTAATAGTAGCTTCTTCAAATTTTGCCACATTGGCCAAATACCTACGATATTCTATAAAATCCGCCAGCTCGAAGCTTTCCAAATACATCATGTGTTGTTTTTTCGAAATCAAGAACTCTAAGAACTTCTCTCTGTGGTTTCGATAGGTTTTAATCGTTCCTTCAGATAGGTTCGGGTCACGCTTAATGTCGATCATGTAGCGATCAAAAACCTGCATAATTGTCAGGTCGTCTTGATTCTCGTAAGCTTGCTTGATTTGTTGGGCTGTGAAGGGCTTTTTCTTTCGTAGAAATTCATTGTAAATAGCGAGTAGCTCTGTTCGTTTAGCAAGAAGTTGTTCGTTTTTAAAAGAATGATGTGGGTCTTGAGACTTTACTGTTTTAGTGGCTGTGTCCCAATGATCAACGAGTATTTCGATGTTAGTAGAACCAAGTTCGACACGTTG
>NZ_JAAALB010000099.1 GCF_009905545.1 Cellulophaga sp. BC115SP
TTTTTTTTTTTGCTTTTTTTTCGTCCTCTTTTCGTGGCTTTTTTTGAAAAATTTCAATTCCCGGAAAAATCCTATTTTTTTTTCAACCCTAAACCGCCAAAAAAACGCATTTGCAATTTTTCAAAAAAATATTTTGCATAATTTAGGCCCTCACAACGCATTGAAAATCAACAAGTTACACCACTATTTTAACACCTTTTGACGGGATTTTAACACCTTTTGACGGAAAAAAAGGGGGTATTTTAACACTTTTTGACGGAAAAAAGGGCATTTAATTTCCCCTTTTTAAAATCTTTGTTTTTATTTGGTGTTAAATAAAAAAGTAATATATGGAGCCTTATAAATTCTTACAAAGTAATGCAATTACCAAAGCTAGATACGATTATTCCGTTACTGAAAAACGTCTAATTTATCATGCTCTCATGGAAGTCGAAAAAATCGTAAAAAATGGGGTTACAGAGGAGTTCTTTTCAAGAGAATTAGACCTCTTTATTCCGGAAGCTTTACTATCCAAATTTGACAAATCTGACAACAGATTTAGAGACTACAGAAAGGCTGTAATTTCACTTAGAAAAAAGGACTTTTCTATCGATTTACCTGACGATGGATGGATTGAAACTGGATTTCTCACAAGAGGAAAATATCATAAAAATAAAGGGCTGGAAATTTCAATATCAAGGGATGTATTACCATATCTCTATGAGCTTTCTAAACAGTATTCTATTTTGGAAGCTACTGTATTGATGACTCTGCAAAGTAAGTTTTCTCAAAGGTTCTATGAATTTTGTTGCCAATGGAGGTCGGTCGGAAAATTCGAATTTACACCCGAGAAACTAAAAGAGATTTTATTACTCAAATTACAAATAGGAAGTTTAAAAGAAAAAGTTATTGAAACAGCTCAAGCCGAGCTTAAAATGATGTATGAGCAAGGGATTTCAGACCTCTTCTTTACATACACTGAGGAAAGAGGTGGAAGAGGTAGAGGCGGTTCTGTAAAAAAATGGTTGTTCACTATTCACACAAAGAAGAAAGAAAAGGAAAAAGAGAAAGCTCAAAATACTGACCTCATTTTTGTCTTTAATTTCCTAAGTAACATCTTTAACAATTCGACAACGGTTGATAAAGCTATTGAAGCTTTGGCTAACCATGAAAACCTTAAAGACTTTGCTAACAGAATTGATAAGCTCAGTAGCTCACCTCGATGGTCAACCATTAACAATAAAGCCGGATACATAAGGAGTATTCTACAAAACGAATATGGGATGGATGAGGACGATGATTGATAGCAATTCTCACACTCGTACACAAAGTAGATTTGAGATGTTTCCTTATGAACATCCCAAATCTACTTTGTTACACACTATCCGAAGGACACTAATTTTCTCAATCAAATCTTAATCCCATGACAAACTTTTTACCCACGCACATCTTCGGCTTACGTCGACTACGTCGCACGTTTTTTTGATTTTAAGGAGGTTATGAATCCCTAATACTTACCTCCAAATTTTTGTTATCTCACTAACCTTAAAATTCATTAAATATCCTTGACTAGAAGTTTGCAAAACAACATCGTTGCCTCTGTCAATAATTTCATGAATAGTGATTCCTATGTTCACATTTTTATGTGTTAGGATAACAAAATCTCCTTTATGAAAACCTGTTTTATTGAATTCTTCTTTACTCATTTTTATTTATAAATATGAAAAACACCTATTTTAACATTTCCAATGCTAAAATAGGTGTTTTTGTTGATATTTTTTCGAGTAATTATAGCACACTATAACTAGGAACAATAAATACTCACTTTGTTGCGTTTTATCATTCCTAGTTTCGTGTGTCCTGCGGAGCTTTTTTAAAACAAATTTTTAATGCTTATGACAAAGAGTTCAATTCATATTCTACCTGTAAAATCAGGTTCTGAAAGACACAATAATCGACAACAAGAGCTCAGCTATGTTCGCAAAGACTTGAGCCATTTGAATGAGTCTTTTTCTCTAACGTCTATCCATGAACGTACAAAGTTCTTAAAAGAGAATTGTAAGAAATTAACAAGAAGAGCTATGCAAGACAAGGCTACTCCAATTAGAGAAGGTGTCTTGATCATTGAAGAGACAACTGGAATTGAGCAACTAAAAACGTTAGCTCATGAACTTGAGAAAAACTTTGGTATAAAAACTATTCAGGCCTATACTCACAAAGATGAAGGGCATTGGGATGGCGACCAGTGGAAACCTAATTATCACGCCCACATGGTATTTGACTGGACAGACCATGCTACTGGAAAAAGCCTTAAACTCAACAAGCAAGACATGGCTGCACTTCAAACCCTAGTGGCTGACACTTTAGGACTTGAGCGAGGACAAAGTAGTGAAGTTAAGCATTTGACTGCTATTGCGTATAAAATTGAAGCTGAAGCTAAAAGACTCAAACAGATTTATGGCTTAGACCTTCAGGAATTAAAGAATCAACAAAAAAATCTCAAAGATGAGACTCAACTTCAACAAATTAACTTAGACTATATAAAGTCTAAATCAGAAAAAGAACTAGCTCTTTTACAGGAAGATAAGGAAGATTTACTAAATAAGTACAATCAGTTAGTACAACAATATACCGAACTCAACAAAGAATTATCTCAAAAGAAAAATCAAGGATTTAGACGTTAAAAATTAGCATTATGCAAGTAATTGAAGATTTGAAAACAGATTTAACCAATCTCCTTAACTCAAAATTTGCCGAGATTCAATCAGAAATTAAAAAACAAGGGACAAATACTCCTGAGCCAAATAAATTCAATACAAGTCAAATATCGCACGAAATTAAGGGTCATTTAGAATCTATGTCAATTAGAGTTGATGACTCAGTATTAATTTCAGCCTTAAGGGAAGAATTAAAAAAGCATGATAGAGTACTTAGCAGTACGAAAGATGAAATTACCAACTTGAGTAGTATGGCTCATGAATCTATTCGAGCAGTAAGAAGTGAAAAGCTCCAGGAGGTGAATGTTCGTTTAAGCCTTCAAAAAGACTTCTACGGGTTCACTGGCTGGAGACCCTTTGTAATTTACATTGGAGCTCTTAGCCTGGCATTAAGCTTTGTTGGATATTCTTGGTTTAAAAACTCAGATGATGAAAGATTGATTGAAGCGCAAACAAAAGTCTCTGAATTTCAAAAAAGAGTCGAGATTTTAAGAAGTAATAATCCTAAAACTGCTAAAAAATATTTTTACTAGACGCTATATATTTAGCTGTGGTCTCACTGTGAGACCACAGCTAAATCATAAACATTATGTTTTTTGCTTAAAACCCTTTTGTAACAAGAATATAAAAAGACATGAAAATTCTATTAGAGTACCTAGTACTAATAGACTTTTCCCTAACATAACAGCTTTAGATGTTATAAATAAAAAACATCCTACTAATATAAATAAACTTCCAATTAGAAAAAGGGCAATAAATTTTTTCATGATTATATAAAAGTTATATTAGAGATTATTGTACACCACAAACAGTACATGCAATAACAGCAGCAGCCACATATGTTACAGCACAAGGGTTAAAAGAGCATGCAAAATCACATAAAGCATCACTTTCACATGTATTTTTTGCGTTCTGATACTCACAGTTAAAATCTTCACTTGTACATTGCCATACACAACGTTTTATAGAAGCAAATTTCGCTCCTTTTATTGAAAATCTATTACCTGATGTATAAAGTTGGAAATGTGAAATACGATTATCTTTGATTGTCATTTCGTTTATTTTCTCATAGGCAGCATTATACCATTTAACATCTCCATTATATTTCCCATTATTATTGATGATATTACTTTCTCTGATCAGAGAAGTGAATGTATTAGGACTTTCGGCCTTATATACAGTCATAATATCTCTTTTGAAATCATTTTGGTCTGTAATATTAATTATATATCCATTTAACTGAGGATTGTCAAATGTTACAGATTGAACAGTGTTAATGTTAATCTGACCAAGGGACTCTTTTAAAAGAGAGAATGTTTCAGATTGAAGAAATGTCTGGAATGCTTCATTACTTCTGTCTATTTGTGTAATTTCTTTTAATGATACTTTTTGAATATAAGATGTTTCATCTAATGGTTGTTCTACACCCTTACAACCTGTAAAAAAGGAGCAACAAATAAATGAAAATACAAATAATAATTGATAATTTCTTTTCATAATTATTAGAGTTTAAAAGTTAGTAATTAACCAATATTATTAGACTAAATATACGTTAGTCTATATCATTTGTTTTATTCAAAAATGAATAAAATAGAGTTATACTAAAAAATATTTATATCCCATAGGTACACTATCATATCTTTAACGGATTGCAAACTTTGAATAAAAAAAACCACACTTATCATTTTATTTACAGGCTTTTACATATATTTATGTAATGTTTATATTCTACCTTAACAATTTTTTAGTTATGAAAATAGGTTCGATACTACTTTTATTGAGGCATCAAAACTCACTTTCTCAAGAGTATGTTGCAGACAAACTCAAGATTTCCCAATCTACCTATTCACGCATAGAAAGTGATAGATCTCCACCTAAGGTTCAACTTCTTAAATCATTATCTGAATTCTATCAAATACCTATTTCATTTTTTTTAGCAAATACAGAATAATGTTTTCGAGATATTATAAAATGTAAACTATGCCATTGCAGGTTCATTGGTGATTTAACCTTTCATAACACTCCTTTGGAGACACTTTGAGAAAGTTCAGTCTTCCTCTTGCAATTCTTTTTTTTGCATTCAGTCTTTCATTTCATTCATAATAAAAAAATAAGGTGTCTATCCACAGTAAAAAGGCGACTCAAAACATTTTGAGTCGCCTTTTTACTGTCCTTCCAACACATCATATTTCACCTGTAAAAAAGAGCGATTCTGGACTCTAAAACTGAGGTATTTTTTTGACTCATTTTCCCTGGCAAAATTCATTCAAAAAAGGAGTTTTCGAGAGGATTTTTTCAGCCCACAAATTGAAGGCATTCCAAAGACTTTACAATCCTCATATTTTGATTTTAAGACACGATTTTTGTACAAAACATCCAATCTATAGCAACTACACATAAAAGTGCCTTAAAATCAAAAAAAATGCCTAAAAAATGGATTTATTTTGATTTTACAACTTTATTCCAATGATATAATTGCAATAACTAAAATTTTAGTTGACCGCCCTTTTTCCCCCCTTTTTTTTTTTTGCTTTTTTTTCGTCCTCTTTTCGTGGCTTTTTTTGAAAAATTTCAATTCCCGGAAAAATCCTATTT